>NZ_VENN01000003.1:0-300362 GCF_008087365.1 Bacillus sp. E214
AGGGGGCGAACGGTTTAGTTGTCGGGATGGAATCCCACGGGGGCGGTCGTTCTACCCCAGCTACCTCTAGTATTCTAGACCTAAAAGAAAAAGGTCAACCAATAACTTGGTCAACCTTATAATACGAACAGGGGCGTTAATGGAATAACAGAGACAGTTTAAAAGCACCTTCTTTTATTAGAAATAATGTTTATAAATAGCGCCATTAATGAAGATCCTTAGGAGAACGAAGGCTGGGCGAGCTACTGGCACCAACGCATTCTCCGTGAACTTGATTTAACAAGCGGGGAATCGATCGAATTTGCGAAGCTCAATGCAGGTGTGGTGCAGCCGTCAAGAACAGGCATTAACCCTTATTACTTGGGCATCAAGATGTTTGAGGATATTGAAGAGAGGTATAACAACCCAGACGAAGAGATGAAAAGGCGAGGGGTTAAACCAAATTCAGGCCGTGAGAAAATGTTTGAAGTGCGGGAGATTGAATCGGATATCTCCTTTCTCCGTAATTACCTCACAAAGGATTTAGTCATGCGCGAGGATATGTATCTATTTCAGAAAAAAGGGCGCGACTATAAGATTGTCGATAAGCAATGGAAAGCGGTACGAGATCAGCTTGTCGGCATGCGGGTCAATGGAGGGTTCCCGTATATTACGGTGAATGACGGGGACTATTTAAAAAATGGGGAACTTTACCTGAAGCATTGGTTTGAGGATATTGAGCTGGATGTAAAATATCTAGAGAAAGTTTTGCCGCATATGCATTATTTATGGGGACGAACGGTTCATATGGAAACGGTGTTGGAAGGTAAGGGAATTTTGTTTAGTTATGATGGGAAGAGTGTGAGTCGGAAGTATGTGTGAGTGATGAGAAGAAGCCAATCCAAGATTGGCTTTTTTTGCAGTTAGGGATAACCAGTATTTCTCTTTCCTAATTTTGCTTTATTTAAAAATATTCATTCACAGCCATAAACTTTTTCATATTATTTTTCTTTTAATATAGGAGTGCTGCTCTCCATTTGTGACATAAGAAAGCTTGTATTCCAGTACGCCACCATACTTGTGATAAAACAAATGGATAAATTGTGAAAAATAGCACAAACATCGGTAAATAAAGTAAAAATATGCTAAAGTGGTTTGTATAGAAAGTATAAAGGAGTGTATATAGTGGGGGCAGTAGAAAAGAAGAAAAAGCCATTTTATAAAAAATGGTGGGTTTGGTTAATTGCGATCATATTGATTATAGCAGTGGGTACTTCTGAAGAAAATGAGGAGAGTAAGGCCGTTGATTCTTCTGATGTAAAAGAAACAAGTGTAGTTAATGACACTAAAAACAAAGAACAAGAAAAAGAAGAAACAACTACTAAAGAAGTAGCAAAAGAAGAACCGAAAGAAGAAGCAAAAACTGAAAAAGTAAGTGTTTCAAGAGAATTTAGTTCTGCATTGAAAAAAGCAGAACAGTATGCTGAGAGCATGCATATGTCAAAGAACGCTATATATGACCAATTAGTTTCTGAATATGGAGAACAGTTCCCTGCTGATGCAGCTCAATATGCTATTAATAATCTTGAATTTGATTGGAATGCAAATGCATTAAAGAAAGCAAACTCTTATGCTGATGATATGGATATGTCAAAAAGCGCTATATATGACCAATTAGTTTCTGAATATGGAGAAAAATTCACTCCAGAAGAAGCTCAATATGCAATAGATAATCTAGAGTAATAGAA
This sequence comes from Bacillus sp. E214, assembly GCF_008087365.1. NCBI lineage: Bacteria > Bacillati > Bacillota > Bacilli > Caryophanales > Bacillaceae > Bacillus > Bacillus sp. E214. The sequence continues at coordinate 1,728 of NZ_VENN01000003.1, forward strand.
TAATTTTTTTGACTAGAGTAGTAGTTTTGCTACTCTTTTTGTTAGGTGTTACAGGCATTATCCATCCATAGCAGAAGATGATTTGCATAAGATTATGAAACTAATTATAGATAAAGTGTGAAAAATAAAAGGTGAAAACTTCATTTCTGTTAATTTTATGGATAATGTTTGCTACGAATGATCCTGTATTGCAGGTTTGGCCGGTAAACCCGACTATGAGGAGCGGGGTGAGGTGAACCTGGATATGGTACGCCATTGATCAAACAGGGAAAAACCAGTTCATGGTCAAAGCAGACTCGGTGGGTTCTGCGTGACCTGGTTCCAATTCGCCAGGTAGATCACGAAAAAAACGATTCCGTTTCATGAGAGTAATTTCTAGTGTTCATATGTGTGTTAAAGTAGAAGCCAATCAGCGATTGGCTTCCTTTTTATTGTTAAGTATAATATTTCGAAATTGAATGAGTTATCTAATGGTAATAAAACGATTTTTTGACCTTTTAACTTAATTGGTTTCGGTATCTATTTTTTTATTTCGACATATCCGACATACTGAGCCTTATTTGATGAGTTTCTCGTAATCACTTCCATTACGAAGGTTCCTTCGGTATTAGGGAAGGTGAATTCCCCGTCTTCATTCACATCGAGATCGGTATCTTCCCCATTTTTCCACAATGTGACGGCAATGGAGTCTGGCCAGCTGGCCCCACTGCTTCCGCTATTTTCCTCATTTTCAATAATGTCAATCCTGGCTTCCTGGTTGGGATGTGCAAATATTTTATTCTGATTAGGACCGAATTCTTCAATATCTAACACAACGTTCTTTACTTCGCCACTCGACGAGCTCCAGCTGATATTGGCTTCGGTTAACGGGTATGCTAGGAGGCCATCCATCTCGCCTACTTCTAAACGAGCGCTTGGAAGCCCCACATCATAATCCTCTGCAAAACACCCTGAAACGGTAAAAATCAATAAGATTCCGATAACCCATTTCAACCATTTGTTCATCAACATTTCCCCCTACATGGTTAATGCTAAACCTTACAGGTTTCACATCATATTAAAATCTACTGCTCTGTTTGGTCATCAAGGAAGTTAATCCGCTTAGAGGATATTTCTTTACATTTAATATCTCCTTCTTCTTGGTGAGATTGTGGCTGTATCAATTAAGCAAGGAAGATTCTTAGAAGAAGGGAGACTGGAGTTGTTTTGTCTAAAGATTTCAATGGAACATTACAGGAGGGTTGAGCAAGTAAAACCAGCTATTGCTGGTTTATCTTCGTTTCCTTCGCCAAATCCACACGTTTGACAAGAGAAGTAATCCTGCAATGGTACCAGCAATTCTTTGATCGCGGCTTCGGGTATATTCTAAAAAGTCATCTGCATCATAATCTGCCAGTTCCCCGTTTGGAAACTTTTCCACGTCCGTTGTCAGCTTCGGCCATTCATCTGTTCGTCCGCACGGATCAACCTCAATGTGTAATCCTTTTTTATGTCCGTAGATGAGGTAGTTTCCGCCTTCTTTGAGGGTTTCTTGTAACCAATCTCCAATCATGTCTTTCACTTTAGCCCTTGGTTTCAGGTCCCCTTTATAGACCATGTCCACTTGAATAATGTAACTGTCTCCTTTTTGCTCCTTTACCATCCCTTTAAATACGAAATCGGCGTTCTTGAAAGCTTTTTCCGCACGTTCAGGTTTCGCGCAGCTCAAAGCCTCTCCCGTAGTGGGAAAGGACAGGCTCCCTAGCAGAAGGAACAGAACCAATCCAAATCCTTTAGCCGTTCGCCAACTGTTCATACTGCTCATCCTCCTCTTATAATCCACATAACTTTAATTCAACTGGTATTTCGAAATAACCTTACCGTAAATTTGTTATTTATAAAGAATATTATTTAAAATTTTGAGGTAGTTGTTTTTATATTGCTTTATTTCAAGCAGGCTTTATAATTATTTTAATAGATAAATCTGGAAAATGGAGCTGCATTCTTAAAAATGCCATTCAATAGGAAGAGATAGATGAAGAACATTTTGTTAATTGGACTTCTCTTGCTGGGATTACTCGTGAGCCACATATTAGTAAATATCCAGCCAAAACGCACAATATTTCGCATATGAAATCTGCGTGCGTTTTTTTGTTGTGATTTATTTTTCTTTATTTAATTTATATGCAGCGAATCCTAAATCAAAAATCGTGGAAATGAAAGGCAAATGAAAACGAAAGTAAAAATAGAATAGTATTATGTGATAAAATATTTACTTACATGTTATTAACGTTAATTATAGGGGAGTCCTAGAATGAAAAAGAAAATAAACTATATAATCTCACTTTTAACGATTATCTTTTTGGTGAGTTGTTCGAATGCTGATGATACATCTATTACAGATGTAGAAAAAGAATCACAAGAAGTAACCACAGTTAATACAGAAGAAAATAGTCAAAAAGAAGAAAAAGAAGAAACTACCCCTACGGTTAGTGATGAACCAGCAGTAGAGGAACAAGTAGTTGATGAACCGGTAATAGAGGAAACAAAAAACCAATCAAAGGATGAACGGTTCTCAGGATACAAACGGATTGAAGTTGATGGTGGCGATTTGTCTGGATATCGTGAAGCTAACGTTGTCGTTGACATTGGCTTTGGGGATCGTGAATATTGGGCATTTACGAATGAATACGGCCAATTAGTGCGGGTCATTGCTGACGAAATTATTCTGCAAGATGATCGTAGCGAACCTGTAACATCATCTGGAAGATACTACTCTGATGAGGCGAAAGTTCCTGGTGTTGAGAGTGATAATTTAGATGAAGGACATATCATCGCTGATTCTCTCGGCGGGGTATCGAATGCTTATAATATTACCCCGCAGGATAGTACACTCAACCGACATGGTGACCAAGCTTATATGGAAGATGCGATTCGTCGTGCGGGTGGAGCTACTAATTTCGAAGCAATTATCACCTATCCGAATACGAAAACACAGGTCCCTTCCCATTACCAGTATTCCTATACTATAAGGGGTAACGAGATTGTGGATAAATTTGACAATGTAAACCCTGATGAAGTAAACGCATCGCTCGGTTTAACAGAAAGTAAGCCTTCTGATTCAACTAGTTCAAGTAATTCTAGTAGTTCAACTAGTTCAAACACGAAAGGTGATATTTCTAGTGTTGATGTGAATGGTAATGGACAAGTGACAATTAAAGAAGCAAAAGATGCAGGTTTCAGTATGCCCATAACGAGTGACCATTGGTTATATCCTTATATGCGCGATAACGATAATGATGGAATGGTAGGGGAGTAACACTTTTAACTCTGAGACAAACTAGATGAACGAGAGAATAGTTCTTCGTTAAAGATCTATAAGCTTGGGATATCCCAAGCTTATTTTTTATTAATAGGTTTACTCAATCATTAGCTATTTTTGTTAGGAAAACGGATGGTATTTGAGCTGTGCTTTATATTTGATGTCTTTTTTAGAGGATGAGGATAGGGAATGTGAACGAGGTATTAGAGGATGCTACTATATGACGATAGGTTGTGGTGATGGTTCTGCTACTATTACGCACGAATAAACATCCTATTATGAAAGGTGAGGTCGTATGGTTTGCTATTATTGGAATTACCTGTTATTCTTAAGAAGAATTATTTTTGTTCGGTTTCAGATTGAGAAGCGATTTTGATTTTCGTCTAAGGTATTTGAGCAAGGATAGTAACACATTGTGTGGACAACCACACTAGGAGGCAACATATTATGGAACAAGGTAAAGTGAAATGGTTTAATGCAGAAAAAGGTTTTGGATTTATCGAACGTGAAGGCGGAGAAGACGTATTCGTACATTTCTCAGCTATCCAAAGCGAAGGATTCAAATCTTTAGACGAAGGTCAAAGCGTAACGTTTGAAGTAGAACAAGGACAACGTGGCCCACAAGCTACAAACGTTCAAAAAGCTTAATAAGAGCTAATGAAAGATCCTGCATATGCAGGGTCTTTTTTTGTTTTTTATTCAATTTGGGCAATAAAAAAGCCCTATTCAAGAAATGAATAGAGCTTAGACAACAAAAGAATGAAACTGTATAGCAAATGGTAGGCTAAGTATAGCACAGTGCTTGAATAATCCCTAATTTAAACTTGCTTACTTGCAAAGGGAGTATTTTTCTAATCTTTTTTATGAATACAATAACTGCTAGCTTCCTTAAAAATCCTTCATTAAACATTTAATAAGGTAACAAAAGTTTCCTTCATCACTTCTTCAGATGGACGGTCTCCACTTTTTACATATTTAGTTGACATTCCATATAGGCTCCAACTAATCATAATGCTATGCAAGTCTGCTTTTTCATTTGACGAAGAGGGGTACTTTTTCTTTAATAAATCTTTAAATACCCTTGCGAGTTCTTCTTTTATGATAGTTTCAATTTTGGGTGTAAATGCTTCATGTGAAGTTACATCTTTTAATATTCCCTGCAACACATCTTCACTGATGACTGTTTCCAATTTGCGCGATTAACAGTTGCTCGTTGCGTAATGTCTTTTATAGTAATATCCTTGAAATCCTTCTCAATTACTAACTCCATAAATGATTCCATAATTCTTTAGACATTACGAAGCAGTATATTGCACAAGGATAACCATCCTATTATGAAAGGTGAGATCGTATGGTTTGCTATTATTGGAATTACCTGTTATTCTTAAGAAGAATTATTTTTGTTCGGTTTCAGATTGAGAAGCGATTTTGATTTTCGTCTAAGGTATTTGAGCAAGGATAGTAACACATTGTGTGGATATCCACACTAGGAGGCAACAATTATGGAACAAGGTAAAGTGAAATGGTTTAATGCAGAAAAAGGTTTTGGATTTATCGAACGTGAAGGCGGAGAAGACGTATTCGTACATTTCTCAGCTATCCAAAGCGAAGGATTCAAATCTTTAGACGAAGGTCAAAGCGTAACGTTTGAAGTAGAACAAGGACAACGTGGCCCACAAGCTACAAACGTTCAAAAAGCTTAATAAGAGCTAATGAAAGATCCTGCATATGCAGGATCTTTTTTTGTTTATAAAAAATTTGGTCCATAAAAAAGCCCTATTCAAGAAATGAATAGAGCTTAGACAACAAACGAATGAAACTAGTATAGCAAATGGTAGGCTAAGTATAGCACAGTGCTTGAATAATCCCTAATTTAAACCTACTTAATTGTAAAGGGATTGTTTGTATTATTTTTTTACGATGCAGTCACTAATCTACTGAAAATCCTTCTTTAAACATATTTAATAGAATTTCCTTCATCACTTCTTCCGATGGCCGATCGCCACTATTTATATATTTAGTCGACATCCCATATAGGTCCAACTATCCTCTAGTGATGAGCAGCTAACCAATCAGGAGTCAGAGCGAGAGACCACTGGCTTTTTAGCTTTAGAACATTTCCAAGCAGTATATTGCACACGGATAAACATCTTATTATTAATGTTGAGCGTCGTATTATTTGCTATTTTTAAATATACCTGTTATTCTTAAGAAGAATTATTTTTGTTCGGTTTCAGATTGAGAAGCGATTTTGATTTTCGTCTAAGGTATTTGAGCAGGGATAGTAACACATTGTGTGGACATCCACACTAGGAGGCAACAATTATGGAACAAGGTAAAGTGAAATGGTTTAATGCAGAAAAAGGTTTTGGATTTATCGAACGTGAAGGCGGAGAAGACGTATTCGTACATTTCTCAGCTATCCAAAGTGAAGGTTTCAAATCTTTAGACGAAGGTCAAAGCGTAACGTTTGAAGTAGAACAAGGACAACGTGGCCCACAAGCTACAAACGTTCAAAAAGCTTAATAAAGCTAATGAAAGATCCTGCATATGCAGGATCTTTTTTTGTTTTTTATTCAATTTGGTCAACAAAAATCCCTAATCACGGGCATATTTCCAACTCTCCAAATTTTATATGAATTTAACGAGTAATAAAAAAATTACCTAGTAAAAGAAGTAACGATTTTAATGAGTTGAGAAATCATTAGTCTCTTTTAATCGTTGAAGCTTATTCCATGGTAAATACATCAAAACCCATAAAATAACAATCATACAAGCTAAACCAAATATGTACCCGGGATTCCCAAGTACCTTTTCAAGCGGAACAAGTGGGGAACCAGGTGAGGGGACATTTAAAAACATAAAGTTTGTATCCCATATTTTATTTAATGGATAGATAATTGATCCTGTCACAGCTAAAAATAGGACTGAACCTACTATTCTTTTTTTATTTGGTTTTACAATCCCAGCGTATAACACCATGACACAATACATAACAAGTGCAAAATGAAAAATAAAGCTAAATAAACTCATAAATTCATAAATCGGGCGATGTGTCCAGTTACAAAATAATAAAGCTGCAATTGCACCAGGTAAGAATAAGTTATAGAGCTTTTCACCAATTATTAAGCTATTTGTATAGGCATGATATAAAATCGCAAAAATCGCAAAACTACATAATTCAAACGGTAGATAGTCAACTGTAAATTCATTTCTGTTAATCAAATAGATATTCTTAATTATCTCAAATAATAAAATAAACCATGCGATTCTTTGTTGTACAATACTCTGACTTTTGGCATCTAATTTATTGAAATGCTTACTAACCTTGATAACGGTCAACGTTATTATAATGAGCCATGCAATATGATATGGTCCAAACAATGAAAATCCCATTTTTCTACCTTCCTTTTTATTTCATGAAGAAACCATTTTGGCAAAAGCGCAAAATGGCTGGATTTATTATGATGAATATTTCGTATCTGTTTTTTCTACTAAATTATTGATATCCAAACTAATATAAGTGCCACGAATAGCACCCTAAGAAGAACAACACTATAAACTATTAATGACTTCATGGCTAAAGAATAAGTCTCCATTTTCACCATTGGCAATACGGCTGTCATAAAAATAATCCCTAATATTAAAATAGCAATAATCGGCACGACAAACAATCGGTTGGAATTTTCTAATTCTTTCAATATCTACCTTTCCTATTAATGAACAAGATGTCTATATATACTCTACATGGGAATGATCATTGGTGAGAATATATTTTATACAGGATTACTTTGAATCTCAAGATTAAGTCAGACTAGGGGATGAATCTGTTTAAATTCCCTTAGAATGAGAGTAAACCATTATCTTAGCCGAAGGAAATGTGGCTTTTTCCCTCGTTATTGGTGTCTTAACCATTAGAGAATACCCCCTCACCATTGGTCGAGGAGGTATCACCACTTATTTTTAGGATAACCTCTCTCCGTCGCAGGCAAATTATATTTTTCTGCGAAACGGGTTATATCATGTGGTTGTTCATCTTGAATGTTTCAGAGTATATATTGCATCATAGATAAATATCCAATTATAAAAGGTGAGGTCGTATAGTTTGCTATTATTGGAATTACCTGTTATTCTTAAGAAGAATTATTTTTGTTCGGTTTCAGATTGAGAAGCGATTTTGATTTTCGTCTAAGGTATTTGAGCAGGGATAGTAACACATTGTGTGGACATCCACACTAGGAGGCAACAATTATGGAACAAGGTAAAGTGAAATGGTTTAATGCAGAAAAAGGTTTTGGATTTATCGAACGTGAAGGCGGAGAAGACGTATTCGTACATTTCTCAGCTATCCAAAGCGAAGGTTTCAAATCTTTAGACGAAGGTCAAAGTGTAACGTTTGAAGTAGAACAAGGACAACGTGGCCCACAAGCTACAAACGTTCAAAAAGCTTAATAAGAGCTAATGAAAGACCCTGCATATGCAGGGTCTTTTTTTGTTTTTAAATCAATTTGCGCAATAAAAAAGCCCTATTCAAGAAATGAATAGAGCTTAGACAACAAAAGAATGAAACTGTATAGCAAATGGTAGGCTAAGTATAGCACAGTGATTGAATAATCCCTAATTTAAACCTGCTTACTTGCAAGGGGTTTTTTATCAAATCTTCTATCCCACTTTTGGCTCTATTTATTAGTCACGTGGACATCTTCTAATGTTTCCTCATCCAGTGAATAAAGGGACTTCCAACCGAATTATTATGCTCTGAATACGGAAAAGGCAACTCCTTCTTACACATTATAATCATAGCGCCTGATTTTCCCTCAACAAAATAATTTAATAAGAGGATTTCTTATTTCTATTTATTTACAGAAAATTCATTTAAAATAATATCAAAGTTTAACTTGAATTTTATAGTAGAGGGAGTCTTTGGTGTTGAAGCATATATTTGCATTTGAGAAAGAAGAGGATTTTCAGGAATACAAATATTTGATTGAGAGGTTTTCCAAAAAACATAAAAGGCTATCAGCTTGAATTAGTAAATCATTATGAGCTCAAAGAATTGCCAAAAGGAGTTGTATGGACAACAGATGAACTAGCCACAACTGTTTTTTCCAATATACCGATCCCAGCCTTTACAAATAAAGATCTCATTTATCTTTCTCCTGATTTGGTAAGCTGGAGGAGGTTATTTCTTACACAATTAGAGGGAAAGAAACATTCTAAAATAGAAGACTTCTATACTAATATGTCTGAAAACCATATATTAACTATACTTGGACACGAATTAATCCATCACTCCGATTTGTTTTTGGATGAATTTGATGATGAGAGAACAGTATTTGGTTTGAGGAAGGAATGTGTGAGTACTTAAAATACTTACTAACTGATACAGAAAATAAGCAGATTACAAATATTGAGATAGAATTGATGGGTCTGTTTAAGCACAAATATGGTAACCATTCGTTAGAGGAGTTCGGAAGTGACAGTTATCAAGGGAGTTTAACAAGTATTATGTTCGATTACTGGCGAAGCTTTCTTGCAGTAAAGTATTTGGTTGAAGAGGTTGCTAATAATGACCCCAAACAAGTTTTGAAAGAATATCATAAATGGCATAACGAGGGAAGAAAAAAGCCTTTAATAGAGTACTTCCATTTGGAAAACTTATTTTAAGAGCAAGAAAAAAGGATTGAATCCTATTGTTGATTCAATCCTTCTAACTATTAATTAATATTATTTATTCAACGACTACTGTTTCTTTGTATGGAGTATCTTCGCTGGATGTACCAAGATATACAGTGTACTCGCCAGGTTTCACCACGAAATCGTGTTCGTAGTAGTCCCATACACCCATTGGATGGTTCGTAGCAGTTGGGTCAATCGTGATGCTAACTTCACGTGACTCATTAGGATCTAGGTAAACTTTTTGGAAACCAACAAGACGTTTAGGTGGCTGTCCTTGGACAGGAATACCTAGATATACTTGAACAACCTCAGCTCCAGCAACTTTTCCTGTGTTGGTTACGGTCACCTTTACCGTAATAGGGGATTTGCCATCTGTTTGTGATGGTGTTACTGAGAATCCGGAAAGCTCAAAGGATGTGTAGGATAGACCGTATCCAAACGGGAATAATGGCTTAATTCCTTGGGATTGGAACCAACGATAACCCATGTTAAGGCCCTCAGAATATCGGATAACTGGGAAGCCATTGCCTTCATCTGTACCAGGATAGCGCTCAGGTCTTCCTGCGTACAAAAGATCATCCTCAGAAGCTGCGTATGTGGTAGGAACTTTACCGGATGGATTTACAACGCCAAAGAGTAAATCGGCAACGACGTGACCATCTTCAGTACCTTGGTTCCATGCCTCAAGAACAGCTTTAGCCTTTTGGATCCATGGCATCATGACAGGGCTGCTGTCTTTCATGACTACAACCGTTTGCGGGTTGATATCCAATAGTTCTTCGATCATACGATTCTGATCATTTAGCATGTTTGGACTAGGTAAATCAAAACCTTCAGAGGCAACTAAGCCGGCCATTAGAATAACCATATCAGCTTTAGCAGCAGCTTCTTTGGCTTCGTCAAGATTTGAAAGATCTTTAGCGACAGTAACCTTGCTGACTGACGTGTGTGAACCAAGACCTTTAAGGACATTTTGCATGCCTTCTACCGGTGGTACCGTGTAGAGCGGAGTAACCTTGGATGAACCGCCACCACCGTTGCAGGCGTCATCCACGTACTCAGATTGACCAATGATTACGATGGAGTCATAAGCTTTCGGATCAAGTGGAAGCATTTCACCTTCATTTTTCAGAAGGACAGCAGCCTGCGAGCCGATTTTACGAGAAATGGCGCCATGGCCTTTTGCATCAATCTCACCAGGATTGTAAGGACGCTCGAATTGACCGAAACGGAACATTTGCGTATAGCGGCGAACCAATGCACGGTCAACAGTTTCAATCTCGAGGCTAGTATCCTGGAGTGCATTCTTGACGTTCGTCTCGTTTAACCATTTAGCGTCAGGCATTTCATGGTCCATACCAGCGTTCAATGATGCGGCAGCAGAGCGACATGACCAGAAGTCTGATTGTACGTAACCTTGGAAGCCCCACTCGTCACGCAGAATATCGTTAAGGATATAGCGGTTTTCGGTTGCGTATACACCACGAACACGGTTGTATGCGCTCATGATTGCAGCGATATCACCGTCTTTTACCAACATTTCGAACGGTAGCAGGTAAAGCTCGCGCAATACGTGCTCATCCAACTCAACACTCGTACGGAAACGTTCGTACTCCTGGTCGTTAACCACATAATGCTTACCCATGGCGATAACATCGTGTTCTTGGATAGCTTTGGTAATCTCGACGCCCATCACTCCGGATAGATATGGATCTTCTGAAAAATATTCAAAGTTACGTCCGGCAATTGGCGTTCTGTGTAAGCAAACACCTGGTCCCTCAAGTACATGCTGGCCAAGTGTTGCAGTTTCAGAACCAATGATATTACCGTACTCACGTGCGAGCTCAGGATCGAAGCCAGCCGCAACACCGATGGACATTGGCAATGCTGTAGCTGGTGGACTTGGGTGTCCGTCACCCATACCTACGCCTACAGGGCCGTTGGTAATACGAAAACGTGGAATTCCTAACTCTTCAATACCTTTTACATGGCGCTGTACCTGGATTTGGGCCATAAGTCGATCTTGTTCCTCAGGGCTCATGGCATTCATTTCATCCATAGATGGCATATCATAAATATTAATCGTATTCATGGCGCCGTGAAGTTGGGCAATTTTTTGCTCCAATGTCATTGCAGCTACAAGCTTTTCAGCACGCTCACGTGGTGACAATGACTTGTCCATCCATGGAAACTGTCCATTCTTTTCTGTATCAGTAGTATGTTGATTATTCATGTTGAACACTCCTAACACAATATTTTTATAAAAATAAACGTATTATTTCTAATACTTTTATCTGATAGTCTAAACCGCTTACATATTTAAGATAACCAGATAATTCTATAAAATCCTAAGTAAAGCAAATGAGACTTCCTTTGTTAGATCTGCGGAATTCTCTTTTATGATTTGGTTTCAATGTGTAAATTATATTTTTTTTATCATTCTTTTACTCGTACTATTTTTGTTTTATTAGTAGATATTTTAGTTATATGCTATTTATTAAAGTGGAAAATCGAATAAATGAGTTTTGATGGTAGAATTCTTCGTCAAAAAAGCAAACGGATGGGTTAGTAGTTATAAAGTTTGTAGATGGAAATCTTTGTTTCTGGTTTTATATATTATAAGGACAACTAGGGCAGTGGTTATGAGAAAAAAGTCTAATAGGGTAAACAGAGAATCAAAATATTAAACTACCTCTTGAAGAAAGGGTTAAATGATACTAAAAGATCTATAGTAAAGATAAGAAAAAGACGGAACTCATAATATCGTGATTGAGGAGTATTTCTAATAACATATAAGGGGACGGTAATTTGAGTTTATTACAAAAATGGTTTTATTGGCTACTTGCCTTTATATCAATCATTGTTTTTCTATTACATAATATGGGTCCCTATACGGGGCAGTTAAGATTAATCGCCTATATACTGTTTACTATTCTTTGTGCAGCTTTGCTTATTAAAAGTAGAGAGTCAAAGGCAAAGATAGCAGGAATCATTGTGTTTTACCTGGTTATTGGTATAGGTGGATATTTTTAATAAGAATACTGCTAGTCGAGAAGAGATTTTACTTATGGTTTTGGAAAGTTGAAGCAGTAAGCTGGTGATACTTTATCTTACTGTTTTTTATTTTCTTGATTTTAATTATTAAGTCATATAATATAAGTAATGTCTTATATAAGCGTTTGGTTATATAAAGGAGGTATATATGAATACAATTGAGCAAATGGCTCAGCAATTAAAAGCAGTCAGTGACCCGAATCGGTTAAAATTATTGGCTTGTCTGAAAAAGGGAGAGGTATGTGTTTGTGATTTTGTGGATGTTCTTCAAATTTCCCAGCCTGCAGTCAGCCAACAAGTGAAAAAGTTGAAAGATGCAGGAATTATTCTGGAAAGAAAAAAAGGCACATGGAAACATTTTCGCCTAAATGAAACTCAACAGCCGTATATTCAGGCAATCATTGACCAGCTGGAGCCAATTAGTGTGAAATGCTGTTCATCAGATTGTTAAATCAACAAAGAGTGGGGGAGAACCAGATGGCAGAAAAAAGTGTGACGAAAAGGCTGTCTTTTTTAGATCGATATTTAACGGTATGGATCTTTGCAGCCATGGCAGTGGGTATTTTAATTGCGCTGTTAGTACCTGATTTTAAAACAATGTTAGATACTATGTCCGTAGGGACGACATCCATTCCAATTGCTATTGGATTGATTGTAATGATGTATCCGCCATTGGCAAAAGTGAAGTATGAAGAGATGTGGCGTGTATTTAAGGATTGGAAGGTATTATTGCTATCCTTATTCCAAAACTGGTTGCTCGGTCCGGTTCTAATGTTCTTCTTAGCAATTATCTTTTTACATGATTATCCTGAGTATATGGCCGGCCTGATTATGATTGGTCTTGCGCGTTGTATAGCTATGGTTATTGTTTGGAATGATCTGGCTCGCGGGGACCGAGAATATGTAGCTGGACTTGTCGCTTTTAACTCTGTATTTCAGATTCTATTTTATTCGGCATTTGCCTACTTTTTCTTAAATATCTTGCCAGGCGTATTTGGGTTGGAGAATTTTACTGTTGTCATTTCGATGTGGGAAGTTACAAAAAGCGTTCTCATTTATTTAGGTATTCCTTTTATAGCAGGAATGGCAACACGATTCATTGGATTAAAATTAAAAGGGGAAAAGTGGTATCAAGAATCTTTTTTACCTAAAATCTCTCCTCTTACACTTATTGCTTTATTATTTACGATTGTGATGATGTTCTCCTTAAAAGGAGATAAAATTGTTGAACTCCCATTGGATGCCATTCGAATTGCTATACCATTGCTCATTTACTTTTTAATCATGTTTGCTGTATCATTTTTTGCTTCAAGAAAAGCAGGAGCATCCTATCCTGTAACGGCATCGTTATCCTTTACAGCAGCGAGTAATAACTTTGAATTGGCAATTGCAGTTGCGGTTGCTATGTTTGGGATTAATAGCGGCGTAGCTTTTGCAGCTGTTATCGGTCCATTGGTGGAAGTTCCTGTTTTGATTGCACTTGTAAGTGTAGCACTGCGCTGGGAAAAGAAATACTTCCATAGGAACAAAGTAGAAACGTCTGAACAAAAGTTCAATCAGGGGGAATAATTTAATGCCAAAGAAAAAAACACTTTATTTTTTATGTACAGGTAATTCGTGTCGCAGTCAGATGGCGGAAGGGTGGGCAAAGGAAATCCTGCCTGACTGGAATGTCAAAAGTGCTGGACTTGAAGCCCATGGATTAAATCCGAATGCAGTGAAAGCGATGCAGGAAGTAAATATAGACATAACTAATCACACTTCAGATGTGATTGATCCGGATATTTTAAATCATGCAGATTTGGTCGTAACTTTATGTGGGCATGCAGATGAACATTGCCCAGTAACACCGCCCAGAGTAAAACGAGTTCATTGGGGATTTGATGATCCGGCAAAAGCGGAAGGAAGTGAGGAAGAAAAATGGGCATTCTTCCAAAGGGTACGCGATGAGATAAGGGATCGGATTGATTGGTTTGCTAAAACTGGGGAATAAGCCTGTTAATTATTAAAGATAATGTAATGAAAAAAGCTAATCATTTAGATTAGCTTTTTTTACTTAGGCAGTGAATTGGACAACATATGTATCATTAATCAATTTTAGCTAATTCCTGAAGCCGCTCCCTATCCAAAATGATATAGCCACGATCATATTTTTTTATAAGATTTCCCTTACAGAATTGTGAGACAACATGTAATAAGTGACGGTAGGAAACTCCTAAATATTCACTGACTTCTGTGTGTTTTTCTTTGTAAAAATCATTTTCAGCTGACATTAAAATAAATGAAGCTAACCGATTTTCGAGCGGATAAATTTGAGTTTGGACAGATTTAAATGAAAGATAATGTGTTTTTTTGCTTAAAAATATGGACAAATGCCTCAGGAAAACCGGATCTTCTAATAATTGATTTTTACATATATGCATGGGAATAGCTAAACAGACCGTTTTTGTTGATGTTTGGACCCCTATAGAATATTGCTCTACTCCCAATAATTCGAGTTCGCCAATAAGTGACGGTGCTTCAATAAAATTAAGGAGAGATACTTTTCCGTTTTCAAGCGTGATATATAGTTTCGCTTTCCCTTCAACAATAAGGTATAGATACTCTGGTATAGAACCTTCTTTGTAAATGAATTCACCACGCTCAAATTCATGGACTTGAATAAATGGTTTTATCGAGACACTGGAAAAGGGTTGGATACTGTTTAAATCAATATATTGGCTGCGCAATGGTTCAGATAAAATCTGCACTTTTTTCCTCCAAATTATTAAAAAAATATGAGATATCTCACATTATTGTAAGCGTGAAACATGCTATGATGCAATAAGTATGGAGGGAGAAAGAATGAACAATCCGCGTTGGTTTTCACAGAACTTTTTTTTATTTTTTATGACATGGGGTATATTTTTACCTTATTGGACAGGTTATCTTGTACAAGGAAAAGGATTGACAGTATCAGAAGCAAGCTTAATTATGGGATTTGGATTGGTGGTACGAGGGCTATCAGCGCTCTTTGTTTATCCAATCGCCTCCAGATACTGGAGTGCTCATAAAGTCGCTTTCCTTTTAATTATCTGCTCATTAGCAGTGACAATCCTATATATACCATCGACATCATTTACTTCCCTATTTGTTGTCACTCTTATTTTTAGTGCCTTTTATCCAACTTTACTTCCCGCAGTGGAAGGTACTGCTAGTATTTTAATGAGACAGGGGGATGGGGCATATGGAAAAGCTCGCTCATATGGCTCTCTTGGATTCATTGTCTCTGTGCTAGTAATTAGTATGGTTACTGGGTATTTTGGGGATAGTGGGATTTTATGGGCAATGATGTTCATGCTTGTTTTAATGCTTATCAAGTATATTTTACCTAGCCCGGATATACTAACTGAAAAACCGATCAAAAATGAAAGTAAAAATACAATGAAAATGAGCAGCTTATGGAAGATTAAAAGCTTCTCAATTGTTTTGCTAATCGTATTTTTACTTCAGGGTGCTCACGCATCTTATTATAATTATGGCTATATTTATTTACAGGATTTAGGTGTAAACACATACTATATCGGTATGATCATTAATATTGCTGTTATTTTTGAGATCATCTGTTTTGCGAAGGCTGATCATCTGTTTAGAAAATGGCAGCCATCTTCTTTATTATTGGTAGCTGCTGCTGGATCAACTCTGCGCTGGTTATTGGTAGCTGTATTCCCGAATGTTTGGATTTTCATGTTATCGCAGAGTTTGCATGCACTATCCTTTGCTTTGGCACATTATGCATTTATCCTTTATATAACAAACTCGCTGCCAAAAGAGCAAAATTCCAATGCACAAGGTGTATACTCGGCTTTTGCTATGAGTTTTAGCACAGCGATATTGACACTGGCAGGAGGATTTTTATATGATATTTCTCCAGGACTCTCTTTTGCCGGAATGGCTATTTTTACATTGCCAGCAATTATAATCATTTTAGTGACAAGAAGAAAATATCGTTATTAATTTGGTACAATCGTATAAATGAGTGTCTTTTCAATTTATTGTAATTGGAGATGATCTAGATGGTAAATAAAGAAACATTATTGGAAAGTGCCCGTGCTGTAAAATCAAATGCTTATATGCCGTATTCTCAATTTCCTGTTGGGGCTGCCCTTTTACTTAAAGATGGAAGTATTATCAATGGTGTAAATGTTGAAAACGTATCTTTTGGTGCAACAAACTGTGCAGAAAGAACAGCCATTTTTACGGCAATTACAAAAGGTTATCAAAAAGGTGATTTTCAGGCGATAGCTATTTCAGGGGCCACAGAGGATTATTTACCGCCTTGCAGTATTTGCAGACAGGTTTTAGTTGAATTTTGTTCTCCTGACATGCCAGTTTATTTAACGAATGCAAAGAAAGAATGTAAAGAATTGACTTTAAAAGAATTAGTGCCATATGCTTTTACAGAATTAGATATGTAATGAATGCAATGACAAGAGAGAGCCACCTGGCTCTCTCTTATTTATTCAATGGAATCTGCAATTACTAGTGGGAGTGTAATATCCCATCCTGCTTGAGATGTATAAGTAAAGGAACCGTTTACTTCACCATAAATAGTGACAACGTCTTCATCAACAAAATCTGTATAACCGAGGTAAGCTACATAAATAATATCAGATACAGACCAGCCGTAAGAGGTTGGAGTAATAGAAAGACGAATTGCAGTCATTCCATCACTTTCCATTATTTGAACAATTTCACCTCTATATTTTACATATTCACCTTTGTAGCGGTCAGGGTTTTTATTCAGCTTGTCAAAACTAATGGTTTTAGCATTTGCTCTCTTAGCTTGTGCTTCTTCTTTTGCTGATAAGGTTCTTGTAAAAGCCACTTCTTTTGTTTGTTCCTTGAAATTTTCTTTAGTAGCTTTTATGGTGTATTTATATTCACCTTTTTCTTTTGTATTTACATTAAAGGAGAAAGTCCCATCTTTTCCGGCAGTAGCTTGATCCAGCTTTTTTTCATCCTTCATAATCGTTACTGTTGCACCAGGTTCTGTTTTACCTTTAATCGTATAGGAAGGTGCTTGTATCTGGCTATCATTTGTAACAGTAAGAGGAATATTAGGGATTGTTCTGTTTATGGAAATGTTCAAATGTTCTTCTGTATATCCCTCTTTATTAGCATCTACAACATAGTTGTAGGTACCTTCAGCTTTTGTATCAAGTTTGAAGGAAAATGTGCCATTTGCATCAGCGGTAACTTCTCCATTTTTTGTGCCATCTTTATTTAATATGACGGTTGCCCCAGGTTGTACGGTGCCTTTTAAAGTATAAGAAGGCACTTCTATATGACTATCATATGAAATATTCAAATCGATAGGTGGATACGCTCTCACTACTTCATACTTTAACTCTTTACTATACTCTTCGTTATTGGCATAAATGACAATTGGGTTTTCTCCTTCCTCAAGTACCACATCAGTAGAAAAGCTGTCTTCTTTGATAGTTACAGTTTTACCATTAACCTTTAATTGATCAGCATGTTCTACAGTACCTTTAATAGTGATAGTATCCTGAGTAGTTTTCACTTCTTCAGGTATTTCACTTGTTACATTCAGGCTGATTTCCATAGGAATAGGGTTTACAATGGATTCAATGATAAGAAAAACAAAGGAAGCTAGAAAGCAGCCACCCGCTAGAATTAAATTCTTTTTACCTTTCCCATTCTTCTTGATAAAGCCAATAATGGATAATATCAAAAAGGCTATAAAGGCAATAATTAAGGCTAGTACAAGAAAAACCAACATTTTGCACACCTCCAGATATTATTATATTGTTATAATTAATTTACCCGTTCTAGTAGACTATAAATATGGAAAAATATTCAGGGTGTCCTAAATGCAAAATAGTGGAAGAATGTATTAGAATCAAGGGGGAAATTAGTCCATTGTTCACCAATACCTTTGTAACCAACATTTTTTAAATATGGTACTTTGTATTTGACTTAAGAAGCTTGAATTCGAAGTGTACTGCAGCTCTTAGTAAAGTATAATAAATTGTTGCAATAATTTTATGAAACAGAAGATGGACAGGAATTATTTATCGAATTTTAATTGATTGCCAGGAGTTATTTAATGAAGTTATTTAGATTAAACAGACCGTTTAAGGGATTTAAAAAAGAAACAGAGTTTTATTTGATTGCAGAATCTGAATTTATTGGTGTTAAGGAGTTTGTATTAAGAACGACGGATTTAAAAAAAGTGATATCTGTAAATGAAAGCGAATATCTAAAGAATTTTACTCAAGTAAAGAACTAAATCTTTGGTTGTTAATTTTACGAGATTTAGATCTACAGTGGAAAGGTCCTTTTTACTGGTCTTTATAGGATACCAATTTATAAAAAAAGATAAAAGTCAGCCTGTCTGCTGACTTTTATATAGAAGCTGATTTTCTGTTGGATAGTTCATTTAATCTTTGTAAGACATAATCATTACCTTTATTTAATTCGGATATTAGTTCTTTTAATTTTCTCGCTCTTTTATATTCCTTGATTTTATAATAGTATTCAGAGGAATCTGTAGCCGAGTCAACCGCCTTTGCAGCCTTTAAGATTTCTATATTAATCATGCTTTTTAAGCTTGTATTTACGATAGTTTCCTTCATAATAGTCACCTCATAGTTTTCTTGATTTTATACTAGCATAATATTTTTTTGATTCTGTATATCTAACATACCTGTTAGATACTTATGGTCTTCTTGTTAACTTCCAATCAATTTGTTATTTTCTGAAAATACAGAAAGGATAATAAAGAAAATGGGGAATATATCAGCCTTGATTTATGGATATAATCTAGAACAGGAGCAGATGAAACTGTGAATAAATAAAGATAATTACCCATTCTCTAGTATGAGGAGTATTAAAGCAGGATTTTTTATATTTGTCTTGAAATAATTTTAAGTAGTTTCTATCATTTAGATTCTAAAATTTGCTAATTTTTATAAAGCATGTTATTCTTAAGAAGAATTATTTTTGTTCTAAGCAGATTGAGAAAAGATTTTGTTTTTCGTCTAAGGTAATTTGAGCAAGGATATTAATACATTGTGTGATATACACACTGGGAGGCAACAAACATGGAACAAGGTAAAGTTAAATGGTTTAATGCAGAAAAAGGTTTTGGATTTATCGAACGCGAAGGCGGAGAAGATGTATTTGTACATTTCTCAGCAATCCAAGGCGAAGGTTTCAAATCTTTAGACGAAGGTCAAAGTGTAACATTTGAAGTAGAACAAGGTCAACGTGGACCCCAAGCTACTAATGTTCAAAAAGCATAATAGCCAAAGCTATTAAGAAAGACTCTCCCTTGAGAGTCTTTCTTTGATTTAATAACGAAATAGGCATTCTGAAAGGCTCTATTCCATATGGAATAGGGCCTTTATTCAGCCATATGCTCAACAAGTAAAATGTACAAATGGAACGTAGTGTAGGATAGGATATACTAATCCCCTTTAGGTATTTTAGGAGTTCGTATATCTCTTTAATAGAAATATACGAATAATTGGATATGCTGTAAGGCTTTAAAACTTCTTGTTGTTAAAACAAAATGACATTATCAAAAAGTAATCTGGAATATTCTAATATACAGATTTTCAAATCTTTTCACCTATCTTATCAACTGTTTACCAGTGCTGAAGAAAAAATGGATATTGTTAATTTGGACATCTCTAAATGAATAGTTTTTTTTACCCAATAAATAATATAAAGCAGAAATTTTAATTACTTCAAAGGTATATAGTATAATGATACTAATTCTTAATATTAATAAAGGAAGTCCCCATTTCAAATAAGCCTAGATAGTTTTGGACTTATATGATATGGGGTTTTTATTTTAAAATGAGGTGTTTACTATATCCTATAAAGCTTTAGCAGATAGTGTAGAGATTGAAATGAATGGATCTAAACCAAGATTAATTAAATATAGCCAGAATCTAATACTAATAGGTACAGGCAGGAGTGCTTTTGTATTTAAAATTAAAGATAAGGATTTGGCTTTAAAAATATATTTTCCTCATAAAAAGAGAATAGCCCTTGAGGAAGCGACCATTTACCGTAAATTGCAGCATATAGATTATTATCCGTCGTTATATGATGATGGTAATAATTATATTATCATTGATTTTATTGAGGGCTATACATTGTTTCAATGTCTACAAAAAGGTATTTTTGTACCTGAAGAGAAAGTTAAAGAGATAAGCAAAGCTTTAAAAATGGCGGAGGAAGTTGGATTAAATCCCGCTGATATACATCTTAAAAATATTATCATTACTTCTGATGGAGGAGTAAAAGTGATTGATGTTGCTCGTTTCATGCAACAGGAAAAAGATAACCAGTGGAAAGATTTGAAGAGAGCGTATTTTCAGATGTACTCAAAAAAATATTTCCCTAAAAAAGTTCCAACCTTCATCCTCAATTTGACGTCATTCATTTATAAAAGAAGATTTCTCCCAAAGCCAATACGGGTTTTATTTGATTCTACCGAGTAGATATTTTGTGCGTACAGTTGAAAGGGAGAGTCATGAAGCAAAAATGTTAAATAGAAACCTTATTTCAACTCAACCTAAATATATTGTGACTATTTACCAATAAAACACTACTTTTAAAAGGCTGGTTGTCATGGTTATAATCTACTTTATGGATAAACATGAAAATATGTAAAATGCGAATACTATTAGTGTATAGATAGTATTAATTGCTCGGAGGTTAATAATATGACAACATTGCCAAATTGCCCTAAATGTAATTCTGAATACACATATGAAGATGGTCCGCTTTTAGTTTGTCCGGAATGCGGGCATGAGTGGACGTTAGAATCTGAAAGTGAAGATGTGAAAGTGTATAAAGATGCTAACGGGAATATTTTAAATGATGGTGACACTGTTACTGTTATCAAAGATTTAAAAGTAAAAGGAAGCTCCTCGGTTTTGAAACAAGGTACTAAGGTGAAGAATATTCGTCTCGTGGATGCTGATCATGACATTGATTGTAAAATCGATGGCTTCGGACCAATGAAATTAAAATCAGAATTTGTTAAGAAAATCTAAATAATCTTTTTAAAAAGGCGTTCAACAAAATATTTGTTGAACGCCTTTTTGCTGTGATTAATGTTGAAAAGTGAGAAAATAGTAGGTCTTTTAACACGTTATGTCATGTAAATGTAATATTCATAAAGATACTTATGAATTTAGTAGCAAAAAATGTAAATAAAAATATATAGATAACAAATTTTAACATAATCTTATATATTCTGTAACTTTATTCCAATAATTAACATGTATACTTTATAATAGTTAAACTATTTTAGGGAGTGGATGAATTGAAAGCGGTTAACAAAAAGGTTTTATCTGTATTTATAGCGCTATGTTTGCTTATTGGTTTAAGTACCGGTTTTCTATCTCTTGAAAAAAAAGAACATGCCGAAGCGGCAGGAAAGAAAAAAACAGAAGTTAAAAATATCATTTTTATGGTGGGGGATGGAATGGGAGTCCCATTTTTAGCTGCTCACAGATATATGAAAGATAATCCAAACACAAAAATAATCGAAAACACAACATTTGATTCATATTTGGTAGGCATGCAAACTACGTATGCTGATGATGAGGAACAAAACATTACTGACTCTGCTTCAGCAGCAACAGCTATGTCTTCAGGTGTTAAAACATACAATGCAGCAATCGCTGTAGATGTTCATCAAAATGAAGTTAAAACGGTCCTGGAAGAAGCTAAAGCGCTTGGGAAATCAACCGGACTTGTAGCTACATCCGAATTAACACATGCAACACCAGCATCTTTTGGAGCCCATGATATTTCCAGGCATAATATGAATCAGATTGCCGATGATTATTTTGATGAAATGATTAATGGAAAACATAAAGTGGATGTTATGTTAGGTGGCGGACTAAAGAATTTTGTACGCACTGATCGTGATCTAACAGAAGAATTCCAAAATAAAGGATATAGTTACGTTACAAATAAAAACGAAATGAGTTCGGATAAAAATAAACAGATTCTAGGGTTGTTTGCGGATGGTGGCCTTCCAAAAATGATCGATCGTACTAAAGAAATCCCATCATTAAAAGAAATGACAAATGTTGCAATAAATAAATTAAATAAAAATAAAGATGGATTTTTCTTATTGGTAGAAGGGTCGCAAATTGACTGGGCTGCGCATGATAACGATATTGTAGGTACAATGAGCGAAATGGAGGATTTTGAACAAGCATTTAAAGCTGTAATAGAATTTGCTAAAAAAGATAAGGAAACTTTGGTTGTCCTTACTTCAGACCATTCAACTGGTGGATATACTATGGGAGCAAACGGAGAATATAATTGGTTTCCTGAACCGGTCCAAAGCGCAAAAAGAACCCCAGACTTCATGGCAGCAGAAATAGCAGCCGGTAAATCTGTTGAAGAAACACTAAATAAGCATAGTGGCTTAGAACTAACGAGTGAAGAGCTAGATACGGTAGTGATAGCCGCTGAACCGATTGACGGTGTAAAAGACGTTACAAAAATTGATAATGCGATTGAGAACATTTATAATGCACGTTCAAATTCAGGTTGGACAACAAGCGGACACACTGGGGACGATGTGGCAGTCTTTGCATATGGACCTAAAAAAGATAGATTTAGTGGTTTAATAGATAACACAGACCAAGCAAAATTTATTTTTGATATTCTAGAAGAAAACAGTCCATACCTACCGCTGACAATCGAAGATGTATCCAGTAAGTCTACCAAAATAAAAGGAATGACTGCACCTGGAGCTACCATTTCTGTTAAAGTAGGAAAAGAGACAATTGGTTCTGGAAAAGCTAATGAAAATGGAGAATTTATAATTAATATCAAGAATCAAAAGGCTGGTAAAGAATTAACAGTATCAGCGAAGAATAAAGATAAAAGCAGCAAGGTTGTTAAATTACTCGTAAAATAATTACAAAAAAGACATTGCGATTTTGTGCAATGTCTTTCTTGTTTTTAGGAATGTTTTTATATTAGCGTTTAATTAGTTGGTTAAAAGAAAAATTATTAAAAGGAGAATTCTCAAAAGAAGATTAGAGTTTATATTTTACATTCAAAGAAATAGTCATTATAATCTAAATGGAATGCTAATTTTTTAAAAGCTGCAGAGCAAGTGTGTGGCAGGTGGATTTTTGAATGTTTTGTTTTCGCCACCCATCCCTTTATAAGGGGTGGGTGTTTTTTATTTTGGCCAGCTTCAGCTCCTAGGTCCTCGAGACATAAGTGTAGCTGCTGCAGGAGAGAAAAAAACGCTCTCCTTACGCACCTCCTCTTATGCTTGTCGGACCTGGGCAGTCGCTTCAGCTTTATATTTAATCCAGCTTCAGGGCCTAGGAGCTCGGGACATAAGCAAAGCCACTACGGGGATGAAACTCCCTCTGTGCCTTTGTCTTATACTCCTCGCGGGCCTACAGGATGTAGGTCATGAAGACGTTGCCACAGGACGTGGCGTTCTTAGTCTTCGTTCCTTGAGTTTTAGCTTTATATGCAATCTAGCTTCAACGGCTAGAAACTCAGGACATAAGCATAGCCTCTACGGGGGATGAACCTCCCCTTCGAGTCTCTTTCTTATGCTCCTCGTTTCTGAGCGAGCCGTTTCAGCTTTTTATTTTAGGAGGTTTTTATGGGGATTTGGAGATATGCTTTACTTGTTTTTTTAGGCGGTTGTTCGTATGGGGTGGTTTCTACTTTTGTGAAACTTGCCTATGGGGAAGGGTTCACTCAGGGTGAAATTACAGGTAGTCAGTATTTGTTGGGTGCTGTTATGCTGTGGATTGTAGCATTATTTGTACCTAAGGTTAAGTTGTCAGGTAAGCAAATAATAATTTTATTAATCAGCGGCTTCCCAATGGGACTGACGGGAATCTTTTATAATAAATCGCTGACCTATGTAGATGCATCGTTTGCCATCATTTTGCTTTTGCAATTTACATGGATTAGTTTTGTATTACAATATATTTTCGATAAAAAGGCTCCTGGTAAGAAAAATATTATTGCCACTGTGATCATTTTATTAGGATCCATTCTTGCATCAGGTATCTTGGCAAGTAATGGCGAAGTTTCATTAGTGGGTATAGTTTGGGGACTCCTATCTGCGACATCATTTGCCTCTTTCATTGTAGTAAGTGGACGCAGCAATATCGAAATTCATCCTATTTATAAGAGTGCATTTATGACAACGGGGGCAGCGTTACTCATTTTAATCGTATTCCCGCCAGTATTCCTTCTAAATGGTACATTGATGGATGGCTTATTTATATATAGTATAGTTGCAGGTTTATGTGCTTCCTTAATTCCTCCTATATTCTTTAATATAGGTATGCCTAAGATAGGAAGTGGGCTCGGGACTATCTTAAGTGCTTCAGAATTGCCTATGGCTGTATTAATGTCTGCTCTTGTGCTTAATGAAGTAGTAACTGGAGCACAATGGATAGGCGTAATTATTATTTTATGCGGAATTGCTTATCCGAATATGAGGATGCGGTGGAACCGTGAAGTTCAAAATGAACCGATTGAATTGTAATATTAATTTTTTGTACAATAAAGATTTACTTAGTTCAATTTAGAGGCTGCCGACAATGTCGACAGTCTTTTTTTTTGTAGATATCGCTTAGCACGAAAACTTCCGGGACTTTAAAGCAGGAGAACTTCCTCGGTGTCGTCAATTAAAATATGGTTTCATCCTGATTGCTTAATTTAATAAAAAAAGGGAAAAAAATAATAATTAGTATAGCAATTGTTCCGCTTAAATAACCCAACCCCAATATAAAACCTCTATCTTTAAAAGATACATATTGCTTGTTTTTGCAGCTTGGACAATCCTTTCCTTCCTTAGTAAAGCCGAGTGACCAAATGTCTTTAACTTTCCACTTGAAATTACAGTGTGTACACCTTGCCAACAATCCATCAACCCCATCTCTATTCTTTGTTGGATTACAGGGAATTTCTGTATTTCATTTTACCATCAAATCAAAATTATTGGGAAAGTAGGAAGGTTAGAAAATAACCGTATAAGATTATACCTGCGAGAAAGTAAAGGAAATAGACTTTTGCTCAAATAATAAAATAACCCAAACCTTTTTCAATATTCAAACATATATTTGAATGATAAGTAGAAGGGATATATAATATAATCAAACGAAGGTTTGAATGAAGAGGGTGAAATAATGAGTAAAAAGGATACATGTGATGTATACGGGTTTGATCAAACTAAGGTTGATCGCATAAGGACAGATATACAAAGAGAAAATTTGTCCAGCGTTGCTCAATTATTCAAAGCGCTAGCTGATGAGAATAGAGCGAAAATAACGTATGCTTTATGCCAGGATGAAGAGCTATGTGTTTGTGATATAGCGAATATTATTGGTTCATCAGTTGCGACTGCTTCTCACCATCTAAGGACTCTTTATAAACAAGACATTGTTAAATATCGAAAAGAGGGCAAATTAGCTCTATATTCATTGGATGATGAACATATTAAACAAATCATCATGATTGCCTTAACGCACAAGAAAGAGGTGAAATGAAATGAATGAACATGTAAAAACAGATCAAAAAACATACCGTATTGAAGGGTTGAGTTGTGCTAATTGTGCCAATATATTTGAGAACAATGTAAAAAATCTAGATGGAGTCAAAGAAGCTAAGGTGAATTTCGGAGCATCCAAGATTTATGTGCAAGGCTCAGCTACAATTGAAGATATAGAAAAAGCGGGTGCTTTTGAGCATTTAAAAATACGAGATGAAAAAGAGAAAAAAATCGAAAAGACTCCGTTTTGGAAACAGAAAGAAACCTACAAAGTTTATATCTCAGCTATATTAATAGTGATTAGCTGGTTTTTAGGCCAGATATATGGTGAAGATCAGATAATTCCTACAATTGGATATGGAGCAGCGATTTTAATAGGTGGTTATACCCTTTTTATAAACGGCCTGAAAAATTTAGGGAAATTAACCTTTGACATGAATACCTTGATGACCATTGCCATTATTGGTGCAGCGTTGATTGGGGAGTGGAGTGAAGGAGCTACTGTAGTTGTCCTTTTTGCCATTAGTGAAGCATTGGAGCGTTATTCAATGGATAAAGCGCGACAATCGATTGAATCTTTAATGGATATTGCTCCGAAAGAAGCCTTGATTAGGCGTGGGCATCATGAAATTATGGTGGATGTCGAAAATATTGTGATCGGTGACGTCATGATTGTAAAGCCGGGACAAAAAATAGCAATGGACGGTAAAGTGATAAAAGGAACGTCAACTTTAAATCAGGCAGCCATTACGGGTGAAAGTGTTCCGGTTTTTAAAGCCATCGATGATGATGTGTATGCGGGTACATTAAATGAAGAGGGATTGCTCGAAGTAGAGGTTACAAAACGAGTAGAAGATACAACATTATCTAAAATCATTCATTTAGTAGAAGAGGCTCAAGCGGAAAAAGCTCCTTCACAAGCTTTTGTAGATAAATTTGCTAAGTATTACACCCCTGCAATCATCGTGATTGCGTTCTTAATTGCCATTGTACCTCCATTATTTTTCGGTGCGGAGTGGAGTGCTTGGATTTATCAAGGGTTGGCTGCTTTAGTGGTAGGCTGTCCATGTGCTTTGGTTGTATCTACACCGGTTGCTATTGTAACAGCCATAGGGAATGCTGCTAAAAATGGTGTTTTGATTAAAGGTGGTATTCATCTTGAAGAAGCTGGACATTTAAATGCAATAGCCTTCGATAAAACAGGTACCCTTACAAAAGGTATCCCTACTGTAACAGATTATATCGCCTTTGCTGAAAATAAAAATGAGTTATTCATGATTGCTGCTGCAATAGAAAATGGTTCACAGCATCCATTGGCCTCAGCGGTAACAAAAAAAGCTGAAGAAATGGGTCTGAGTTATAAAGATATAATCGTGGATGAATTTCAATCCATTACAGGTAAGGGAATAAAGGCTAGCGTTAATAAAGAAACGTATTATGTAGGAAGCTTGCACTTATTTGAAGATTTGTTAATGGATCAGATTAAAACAGAGCAAAGGAATCAGATTCAGTCACTTCAAACCCAAGGTAAAACGATGATGATTCTTGGTACGGAAAAAGAAATATTAGTTATCATTGCAGTGGCTGATGAAGTGAGGGAATCCTCTAAAGAGGTTATTAAGAAGCTTCATCAAATTGGAATACAAAAAACGATTATGCTCACAGGAGATAATGAAGGAACAGCAGCAGCAATTGGTCATGAAGTTGGTGTTTCAGATATAAAGGCTGACTTACTACCAGAGGATAAATTAAACTATATTAAAAATCTCCGTAAAAGTAATTTGCGTGTAGCTATGATTGGAGATGGAATTAATGATGCTCCTGCGCTGGCTGCAGCTAATCTTGGTGTTGCCATGGGCGGTGCTGGAACAGACACAGCCTTGGAAACAGCTGATATAGCTTTAATGTCTGATGATTTAAGTAAATTGCCATATACAATTAAGTTAAGTCGTAAGGCGCTGACCATCATCAAACAAAACATCACCTTCTCATTGGCAATTAAAGCGATTGCCCTATTATTAGTCATTCCAGGCTGGTTAACATTATGGATTGCTATCTTTGCTGATATGGGTGCGACGTTAATCGTGACATTAAATAGTTTAAGATTGTTGAGAGTGAAAGAATAGAGACGATGCAGGAAGCAATTTGCTTCCTGTTTTTTATATAAAAGGATTTTGTAATTGATATATAGAAATTGTAAGAAGAAGGGGATTATATATTATGAATAAGATAAATAAAATTGAAGCAGTTTTTATTGATCGAGACGGAACAATAGGTGGAGATGATACGATTCATTATCCGGGTAAATTTGAGTGTTTTCCCTTTACGCATTCTTGTATCGAGCAGATTAAAGAAAATAATATAAAAATTTTCGCATTTACAAATCAGCCAGGGATTTCTAGAGGAATGGCAACCGAGCAAGATTTTATCGATGAGTTAAAAGGCTTTGGTTTCGATAATGTTTTAATATGTCCTCATTCTCCGGAAGATGGATGTAAGTGCAGAAAGCCAGGGATAGGAATGTTATTGAAGGCTGCTTCTAAACATCTATTAAACTTAGAAAATTGCATTGTGATTGGGGATAGATGGAGTGATATGGCAGCAGCTAAACAGGCAAATTGTTTAAAAATACTTGTAAAAACGGGATCAGGACATGCGACATTATTGAAACATCAGAAAAAAATTAAGAGAATGACAATAGAGTATATTGCTGAAGATTTAAAGGATGCTGTGCAATGGATTTTCCAATCACTAATTAATCAAGAGGAGGATAAAATAGTTGGAAATTTATCAGGCCACTCTAAAGAATCGTGAAGGGGTTAGCCAATTATTTAATTCGTATCGAGAATTTTATCATCAACCAAGTGATTTTGATGGTGCAATGACTTTTATTAGTGAGCGCTTAGAAAAGAGGGATTCAATTATTTTTGTGGCTGTGAATCATAAAAGGTATGTGGGATTTATACAGCTTTACCCGTCGTTCTCCTCTATTGCCATGAAACGAACTTGGATACTTAATGATTTGTATGTTATACAAGAAGCAAGACGAGAGGGAATTGGACAGCTGTTAATGGATGCAGCTATTAACTTATGCACGGAAACGGGGGCAAAATCATTATCCCTTCAAACAGCACCTGACAATGAACAAGCGCGAAGACTGTATAAAAATAATGGTTTTACTTTAGATAATGAGTATGACTCATTTATTAGGTATTTTAGATAATAATGAACAGAATGATTAATGTAAAGGAGGATATTTTAGGTGGGGAATAAATATGCCTATTATTATACGACGCTAATAGGTAAAGTAGGAATCGCAGAAGATGGGATCGGGATTACAGATGTGTTTTTAGGTGAAAAGCCAATAAAAGCTGAGATTAAGGAAACACAGTTAATTAAAGAAACTGTTATGCAACTGGAGGAATATTTTAAAGGGGAACGGCAACAATTTTCTGTAAAACTGAATCCTCATGGTACTCCATTTCAACAGAGTGTATGGAAGGAATTATTGCAGATTCCTTATGGAGAGACAAGAAGCTATAAACAGGTGGCAGAGAGGATAGGGAATCCTAGTGCCTCTCGAGCAGTAGGAATGGCGAATAATAAGAATCCGATTTTTATTATCGTTCCCTGCCACCGTGTAATCGGTGCTACTGGAAAATTGGTCGGTTATGGGGGTGGACTTGATATAAAAGAGAAGCTTTTGGGACTGGAGTTTGAACGGATTACAAATTAAAGGTGATTCGAGCAGATTGCATTGATTCGTTTAGAATCAGTTTTATTTTGGCTTATAAACGGTCTTTGATAGTCTATAATGAAGTATATCTAATTGCATGAAAGAGACAATAAGGAGTCAGAAATGGAGAAACAATATTTTTTGATTGGTGAAGTGTCAAAGCTTACAAATACATCCGTTCAAACACTACGGTTTTACGATAAGATTGGCTTATTTAAACCTTCCTATACCGATCCTGATAACCAATACCGATATTATAGCAATACGCAGCTGTTTTATTTGGATATCATTAAATCACTGAAGCATGTCGGAGTCCCGTTGAGTGAGATAAAATCTGTATTACAGTTATCAGCGGGGGAGATGGCTGAATTTTTAGATGCGCAGGAAAGTAAAATTGAGCAGCAGCTGCGTCGGCTGGAGGATGTTAAGGCCATTCTGCGTTATAAGAAGAAGCAAATACTAAATCAACCCTCTCCTGAACAATTAGAAAAAGTGTATATAAAAAAATATGATAAACAGCGTATTCTTACTTATAATCAGGCACCTTCATCCGCCACTATCATTCCAGTAAAAGAATATGGCCATTTAATGAAAGTATTAGAAGACCATGGAACGGTATTTGACAGTGTCTATTGTGCGACGTATCCATTAAAAAAATATGATTCTATGCTTGATTGGCAATATACGTCTATCTTTACACCAGTTCTCACGGACGAGGAAATCACGGTCTCAAATAAATATATGGAGATTGGTGAATTACCTGCTGGTAAATACGTATGTATTGCCTTCCATTCAGCAGAAGGAGTATATGAATCCTCTTATGAGACGCTTTATTCTTATATTATAAACAGAAAAATACCAACTGATAAAATCGTCTATGAGTTGTATATGCCTTTTACCGATACGGCAGTCAATGAAGATGATTTTATCGTTGAATTGAAAGTACGAATAAAATCTACTTGACCCTATAGTAACTATAGGGTTTATTTTTATTAGTAGGAATTATAAACTAGTATACAAGAAAAGGAGTAAAACGATGTCAGGCAGCAAGAATCAGAATAAAGTACTTATCCTTTTATTAAGTAATATGTTTATTGCATTTTTAGGGATTGGCCTTGTAATACCAGTTATGCCTACACTTATGCGAGAACTTAACCTCGATGGCACGATTATGGGCTACCTCGTTTCAGCGTTTGCGGTCGCACAGCTCATTTTCTCACCATTTGCAGGGAAATGGGTGGATTTATACGGACGTAAGCGTATGATTATAATCGGTATGTTTTTATTTGGCATATCAGAGTTGATATTCGGTTTGGGAGAACAGGTATGGGTACTGTTCCTGTCCAGAATTTTAGGTGGAGTTAGTGCGGCATTTATTATGCCTGCAGTAACAGCATTTATCGCAGATATTACCACAATGAAGGAACGTCCAAGAGCATTGGGGTATTTATCAGCAGCAATTAATACAGGCTTTATCATTGGACCGGGAATTGGTGGTTTCTTAGCGGATATAGGTACGCGAGTGCCTTTTTATTTCGCCGCTGGACTAGGGATTTTCGCGGGAATCTTCTCCATTTTAATGTTGAAGGAACCTGAGCGCACAGTAGAAACGAATTCTTCAAAAGAAGTACCTGGCAAGAAAGGATATCATAAGCTATTTACGATTATTTACCTTATTCCGTTCCTAATTATCTTATCATCTTCACTTGGTCTATCTACCTTTGAATCTATGTATAGCTTATTCGTTGATCAAAAATATGGCTTCACTGCTAAAGATATAGCGATGCTCATTACGGTTAGTGCCATATTAGGAGTCATCGCACAAGTATTTTTATTCGAGAGAATTACAAGAGTAATCGGGGAAATATGGCTGGTTAAGCTATGTTTACTGGTAGGAGCTGTTTTTGCGTTCCTTTTAACAAGAGCATCCGCTTATTGGAGCGTGTTGGCGGTAACGTTTATGGTATTCCTTGCTTTTGACTTAATCAGACCGGCAATAACGACTTATCTATCTCGTATAGCCGGAAAAGATCAGGGATTTGTCAGTGGTATGAACTCAGCATTCACGAGTGTTGGGAATATTATCGGACCGGCAATTGGTGGGATTTTATTTGATATTGATCTCATCTACCCATATATTTTTGCGGCTATATTATTGGGAATTAGCTTGCTGATTTCCTTTGTATGGCGTGAAAGGACAACGGAAGTCCAGTCATAGATTGATTGTATTAGAGGCAAACCAGCTGTGTTTTTTTGCGCGGCTGGTTTTATTTTTAAAGTACTTACGGGCAATATCACTGTATTGATTTTCTTAAAACTCATTTTTCTATCTCCTTCAGCATATAATCGTGTAGTGAAGGAGGTCCGCCCAATAATCGGACAAGCATTTTTGAGGTATTATAAAGAGACATAGATAGTAATCGACGTTTCAGTTCAATCGTAAGATTAAGATATAAACTTTTTCAAACGTGATTCACAGAGAGTTTGTCCCTGAATAAAAGCTATACCTTGTCTATTAACCTGTAACCAGATTTATTAAATTCGCAAAGGAGTAAGCGATAGATGAAACTACAAATTCGATTAGCCAAGGATTCAGAAACCATGGAGATTATCGAACTATTAAAAGGGGCTGCGTCATGGCTCAAATCTGAGGAAATTGATCAATGGTCTTATTTATTGTCCGGAGGAGAGGATCTCGATATAGAGCGTGCTATTCTCAACAATGAGACCTATGTAGCAAAGTATGAAAATAATCTAATAGGGACCTTTACTTTATCATCTATTCAAAGTGAATGGGATCTCGATTTATGGGGGAATCAAGAGGATAGTTCCTTATATTTACATCGCCTTGCTGTAAATAATGAATATAGAGGGCAGGGACTGGGGTGTAAAATAATTCGGTGGATTGAAGAGAAATTTTCCGGTCGATATATGTATTTAAGACTAGATTGTGTGTCCAATAACCCCAGACTTAACCAGTTTTATCAGGATTGTAGATTCAAATTGGCTGGATCCACCGAAGAATTTAATAAATATGAAAAGTGTATTTAAAAAGGTAAATCAAGAGGAAGCGGTAAAAAGGATTGATAATAAAAGATATTTAGATTTAAAAAAGTTTAAGTATCAAATGTTTGAAGAAATGGTTACGGAATATAGGAATGTTAATTAATGAGTGAACGTATTAATAAGACATTTTTCTGGAAACTAGCCAACTAAAAAAGGACACCCAAATAGGCATCCTTTGAAAAGTTATTACTACCACGGAAATATGAGATAACACAAACATGCAATTATAGCTAAAACTAAGTTATAAAATATGTATTTATATTTTTTTTGTAGTACAGATATAATTGTTGAAATAATAGCAACTACCACTGCCATAGGAATAGTGAATAAAAATACGCCAAGAAAAAAAGTATCGATATAAACTAGAACAGTAAGTATGGCTGTGATGCTTGTCCATAGGATTGGATTTTTAAGCATAATTTAATCCTCCTCGTATAACTTGGTAATTATTATTTCAATATAATATAATATCGAAAACATTACTTCAATAGATTTTTGAAACCAATTTAAAGCTATTTCGTTATATACTACATACAATAATCTATACATAAACAGATATAGAAAAAGAAGGGCACCAATAAATAATAGGATTGAAAACATAATTATTATGCCCCCTTAACAGCAGAATCACTTCTCTTCGATATTCCATAGATGATACCGACAAGTCAGGAAAGAAAGGGAGTCAAATACGTATCGTGATTTACTCATAGGTTGCATAAATATATCTGCTGAGTTGAGACCCTATAATGATAATAATGATAGACACCAGCAGTAATTTGGAAATATACATCTATATGTTTTTCTTCCTAGCCTATATTATAAGAGAGGCTAAGGGCATTTATTTTACTTTCTCCTAGCTTTATGTTGATATTGTATAATGAAGATTACTATGATTGTCCAAAGAAGGAATATTATGATAGTGCTTTAAAGGTATTTCTGATTGGTCATAACACATAACTGATACATAGAAAGGATGGTCCAATTGGAGTCTTGGATAATGGACTTGATGAATCAATTTGGTTATTGGGGAGTGTTTCTCCTAATTGCTTTAGAAAATGTATTTCCTCCTATTCCGTCTGAAGTGATTTTAACGTTTGGAGGATATATGACACATGAAACTCAGTTAACGGTAGTTGGTGTCATATTGGTATCTACAATAGGTTCGGTTTCCGGTGCAATCATTTTATATTTCATTGGCCGATTGCTTGATGTCAGTCGTTTGGAAAAAATAATTGATCGGTATGGGAAGATCCTTCGTCTTACAAAAGAAGACATTTATAAGGCTGATGCCTGGTTTGATAAGTATGGTATTTGGACAGTCTTATTCTGCCGTCTAATTCCCTTAATTCGGAGCCTAATTTCTATTCCTGCAGGGATGTCCAATATGAATTTTCCATTATTCATTTTGTTTACAACAATAGGGACAGTTGTCTGGAATACCATCCTGGTCAACCTGGGAGCAAGTGTGGGAGAAAATTGGCATGAGATTGTAAACTATATGGACACTTTCTCAAATGTAATCTATGTCATACTCATTGTGCTATTTATCCTGTGTATTGTTTGGTATATTCGAAAAAGAAAAGAACGGAAGTAAACTTGAAAAGCCCTTATTCTCCAGATGAAATGGAGGACAAGGGCTTTTATTATTTGTTTGGCATATAGTTTGTTAAAAATGAACTAACTTTTTCTTCATACAATGCTGGATTTATATCATAGGCATTGCCATGCTCTGCTTTCGGTACTGAATAGAGGTCTTTTTCTGATGGAGTAGCCTCATAAAGCTCATGTACCATTTCAACTGGAACAAAGGTATCAGCTTCACCATGGATATAGAGGATGGGTAAATTTGTCTTCTTGACCTGCTCGATAGCTGAAGCTTCTCCAAAAGAGTACCCTGCCCGGATTTTTGTTAACAAACTAGTAGTTTGGATAATTGGGAAGCTTGGAAGATGATACATTCTTTTCAATTGATAGGATAGAACATCTTTGGCAGACGTATATCCGCAATCGGCAATAATTGCTTTTACTTGATTTGTCAGCTCTTCGCCGCTTGTCATTAAGACAGTAGATGCCCCCATCGAAACACCATGCAGGGCGATGTTTGAATCTTCTCCTTTACGATCGATTATATAATCAATCCATTGAAGATAATCCTTGCGCTCTGGCCAACCAAAACCAATATAATCCCCTTCGCTAGCACCATGTCCACGCGCATCCGGCATAAGCACATTATAATTTAAAGTTTCATGATAATATTTTGCGTATGCAGCCATATTCTTAGCCTTGCCTGCGTATCCATGCGCAATAATAACGGTTTGATTGGTTGGTTCATTAGCTTCCAAATAATAGCCTTTTAATTTCAGACCATCCATAGAAGTGATTGATACAGTCTCAAAGTTTGATTTGCTCATCCATGAAAGTGCCTGTTCCAGTAGAGAGTTGTCGGTTGAGACATCTAAATCTGGATTATCATCTAGAAAATCCTTATCAGAACGATAAACGGCTACTTTATAAAAGTAGAAGCTGGCTGCAGTCAGAATGGCTAGTATGAGTATGGTGATAATCGCAATCCACTTTTTCATAGTCCACATCCTTCTTCTAAGTTGTCATAACAACTATCATACATCGAAAGATGACTTTTTGGTATAAGGTTTCTTTATCTATAATTACCTCAATTATCTATAATGCAGTAAGGATTATGTACCAGTGCGCGACTGAATAAGTGGAAGACCTGTTTGAAGGAAAAAATTGAACGTTATCACAGATAGTAGATGTTAAATTTTCCATAAATAAAATGTTCAAACAACCTGTTAAAATATAGATATACAATTTACAAGTCAAATAGGATTTTATAAAGGAACTGACAATGACTCATACAGATAAATACCAACTACGACTTAAAGAATACTTAAAGCAAGCTGGCAATCCTTTGCTTATCAAATTACTCATCAATGGTTTAACAGTAGAAATGACATATCAAAATGGACTTCTTAATAAGGTAATCATGGTTGATCAAAACCATTTTGAAGTGGATGTAACTCAAGTGGTTCGAATCAGTGTAGATGTCCCTGACAAGATTTTGTTTAAGGGATTATTAAAGGTGAGGGCACATGTCATTCACACCTTCTCGGATTTTGAAAAGTTGAATCGAAATGGCCTGTATTTACATCATAAAGATTTAACGAAAAAAATACTCCAGCAGCAGATGGATTATGAGCAAAGAAAGCTAAGGGTCATTGTTTCAAATATTGTTGATATATTCGGCTTGGATAATGACAGTGGTTATAATGAGATTGAACAGGTAGAGTTTCTAAAGAATCAAGGATTTCACGTGGTCTATTATGAGCAAATTGAAAATAGTATTGAAGGAATTCATTTATTTTACGAGACTTTTATGGAGTATCACCGTCAAGAGATAGGCTATTCCGTATCAGGTCTGCAAATACTTTCTGCTGATTCACATGACTGCAACGAAGGGTTCATATTACCTTTTTCATCTGATGAAGCAATTTTAACAGTTGATGATATTTGTCCTGAGGTAATTCCATCTGGAAGGATTGAGTCTATTGTCAGAATAAAAGCGATTGATCTAGCAGGAGAACGTTATTATTCCCTTCGGATGCATGGATTCTCTTTAATCAAGTTAATGGATATTCGAATTGGCGACCAGGTTTTGATGTCGGATGTACAAACTATTATAGGGGTGGAAATAGAAAAACGGACAGGTACAGAAACTTGCTTTGTCCTACCTGAATTTTGCCCTAATTGTGGGGATAAAGTAAAGAATGATGGTGAGCAACTATATTGTACAAATAGCGATTGCAGGAATAAACCGGTATTCAATCGAGAGCAGCATGGAATAAAAGGTAAGACTGTGGTTATAACTGGTACACTTTCAATAAGAAGATATGATTTCAGGAAATTAATTGAACAAGCTGGTGGAGTACTGGCGGGAGCGGTTACGAACCAAACAGATTACTTATTAATGGGGTCAAAAGGGGTAGGGACAGTCAAATATAGAAAGGCAAAATCTCTTAAAGTGCCTATTATAACGGAAGAACAATTTAGATTGATGATTGAATAGGTGAGGGACCAATGAAGCTCATTGGTCTCCTTTATTAATTTATGCGAAGGTTTGAGTGATTTTTCTGGAATAACCAAGAGTGTAAACGCGGATATAGGATAATTCCAGCTATTGATAAAGGCAACCATAATAGAGCATAGGGTACACAAATTTGTCCATAAAGATTAAAAGGAAGGGCACTATAATCCCATATAGATAGCTTTAGCCATATATTTAAAATAAGACCGGCGCATAGCTCTAGGAAGGTCACTAAAAGAGTACCTGCCAAAGCTTTCAGATACAGCGGGATCTTAATTAGAGTCAGGAACCCAAACAGAGTGAAGCAAATACCACCAAGCACCCCCATTGTCCAATGAGTATGTCCCCTCCATATTAGCTCTACTAACAAATAAAGAGCGCCGCCAATAATCCCGAGGTGTAAGGTTTTCATGAGAGTAAAAAACATTTGGACGCCTCCTGTGAAGAAGTTTATATAAGCTACAAGATTATTGGTCTTTTCGTGCTTCATCAGCTGTGTCCAAACGCGTAGAACCATTATTATGTAGTGCTTGATCACGATCAGATTCAACGCGCTTGCTGTTTCTCAGCTTCTTTTCTTGTCGGTCTTTACCCATATTACTCACTCCTTTTCGTGGATTAAGCTTAGGGTAACCTTTCTTTGATTTTTCATTACTATTTTTAAAGGGAAAATATACAAGTACAAGTTAGGAGAAATCGTAGGAATAGGGATCGCTAATTTTTATAAAAAAAGATAGGATTCTTGGG
Source organism: Bacillus sp. E214 (assembly GCF_008087365.1). NCBI lineage: Bacteria > Bacillati > Bacillota > Bacilli > Caryophanales > Bacillaceae > Bacillus > Bacillus sp. E214. The sequence continues at coordinate 38,995 of NZ_VENN01000003.1, forward strand.
TTATCTCCAAGAATCCTATCCGAGGTAATTATTAAATAAATAATCCTACAATTGTAGCAGACAAGATAGATGCCATTGTAGCTACGATGAATAGTTTGAAACCAAATGCGCTTACTTCTTTTGCTTTTGCACCATTGATCGCTTGGATAGATCCGCTAATGATACCAATAGAAGAGAAGTTAGCAAATGAAATTAAGAATGTGGAAATAACAGCAACTGCTTTCTCAGACATGTCAGCCATTAAAGGTTGGAATTGTAAAATCGCAGCAAATTCGTTTGCTAACAATTTTGTACCCATTACAGATCCAGCTGTGATCATTTCGCTTGCTGGAATACCCATAATGAAAGCGATTGGAGATAAGAGATATCCTACAATTGTAGTTAAATCAACTCCAACAATTCCGCCAACAATACCATTTAAAAGTCCTAGGATTGCTAAATATGCAACTAGCATTACAGCAACAATTACGACTACTTTTCCACCGTCTAATGCTCCGGCACCAATGGCTTCAAATACATTTTTTGTTTGAACCATATCGTTAATATCGATTTCAGTATCTTCCTTCGTTGCTTTAACTGGTGTCATGATGGAAGTAATGATTAATGCACTGAACATATTAAGGAAAATAGCGATTAATACAAATTTCGCAGGCAGCATTGTCATATAGGATGCAATCAACGCTGCAGATACGCTTGCCATTGCTGATGTTGAAACAATAAATAGTCTGTTTGAATTTAGCTTACCAATTTGACTTTTAATTGCAAGAATTGCTTCTGATTGACCGAAAAATATAGAGTTAACAGCATTGAAGCTTTCTACTTGAGGTAAACCAGTGATTTTTGAAATAAGTCCGCCAATATATTTGATAATATAAGGAAGAATTTTGTAATGTGTAAGTACAGATAATAATGCAGATGTAAAAATAACAGGCATTAAGACATTTACAAAGAATGGAGAACCTCCTTCAGGAATCCATCCACCAATTACGAATTCGATACCTTCCTGGGAGTAACTTAATAATTTATTGAACGCTCCAGCCACTGCATCAACTACCTTTAAACCGACAGTTGTACCTAGTAATAAGAAAGTTAGAACTAACTGGAAGCCAATCATGATGGCAACAGCTTTAAAATTGATATTCTTTTTATCATTGGAAAATAAATAGGAAATTCCTATTAGCAATGCGATTCCGAGAATACCGAGAATAATGCTCATTAAAAAAACCTCTCAATCTTTTTATTTATTTACAATCATTTTGCTCAATGGCAATAAAAATAACCATTAGCCTTGAAGAATTATACTTATATAACAAACTGACTTACAAGGACATATGTCCCAATAATGACTTTAAAATAAATATAAAAAATTTCTAAAAAGTGAGACCGATGATGGAAAATGCTTTGAATCATGTAAAAGAGGTAGAAGTCATTTATAATAAATTTATAAATAGCATCGAGGAGAGAGGGCATTACATGATTAAATTAATAGCAACAGATATGGACGGCACATTTTTAGATGATCATAACCAATTCCCTGAGGATTTTTATGAAGTTTTTTATAAATTAAAAAAGAAAGGGATTATTTTTGGAGCAGCCAGTGGGCGTCAATATTATAATCTTGTAGAGAGATTTCATGATATAAAAGAACAAATGCTATTTATTGCTGAGAATGGAACATATGTTGTATATAAAGGGGAAGAGTTATATTCTCATACACTAAACCTTGAAGAGGCAAGAAAATTTATAAAAATAGCAAGAACCATTGAGGGAGTACATATCGTCCTTTGTGGGAAAAAAGCAGCCTATATTGAAAGGTCGGAACCAGAGGCACTTGCAGAAGTAAATAAATATTATGCCCGATGTGATTTGGTTGAAGATTTAATGCTTGTAGAAGATGAGATTTTAAAGGTAAGCCTTCTTGATTTCAAGGGGGCTGAGCAAAACAGTGCAACCTTCTTTACTTCATTTAAAAAGGATTATCAAGTGACGATCGGTGGCTATTTTTGGATGGATATTATGAATGCGGGTGCCAATAAAGGCATCGCCATAAAGCGAGTACAAGAGCTTTTAAATATACACCATAATGAAACAATGGTATTCGGTGATTATTTAAATGACCTTGAAATGATGCAAAGTGCTTATTATAGCTTTGCGATGGGAAATGCCCATGATCAAATAAAGGACATAGCCAGATTTGAAACAAAAACAAATAATCAGTCAGGCGTGATCGAAACGATTAAAGAACATATACTGATTGCATAATAATTTGATAGATTTAAAGTAGAGTGACTTTGGTAGAAAAGGTCACTCTTATTTTGGTTGGAAATGATTATATATTTACCATCTCAAATATAAAAGCTATACTTCTACTCGTAATTCGTGATGGAATAGGGAAGATTACTGACAAACGAAGGTTAAATAATTGAAGGTGAAACATCTGATGCAAAAAGCTGAAAGAGAGAAGTTCATTTTAAAGTATCTAAAAAAATATGATATGTGCGAGATTTTTTCTGGCATTGATTTAAATGATATTGATGTTGTGCAAATAAAAAAAGGACAGTTGATTTGTTCTAAAGGCGATGAAATCAATGATATGTATTTTCTCGTTGAAGGAAAAGTTAAAATATATACCATAACCCCTGATGATAAACGCTTAATATTGCGGTTCCAAAAATCATTAGGAATTATTGGCGATATTGAATATATACAAGGTACGCTTGTACTTCATACGATTGAAGCTAGTACTGATTGTCTGGTGTTAAAAATACCGTTTCATACCATTAGACATACTGTAGGTAATGACGCAAGGTTTCTGTCATTTTTACTAGACGTGGTTACACGTAGATTTCGTGCTAAAACTGATGCAGCAACATTAAATCTTTTATATCCTGTTGAAGTGAGATTAGCTAGTTTTTTATTATCAACAACTACAGATGGTGAGCGTCCGGTTTATCATGAAGAAGCTGTAGGTTCAAGTTTAAAGGATATTGCGGATATGGTTGGAACAAGCTACCGACATTTAAACCGTATAATAAAAACCCTTTGCAATGAGGATATAATCAGTAGATCGAATGGTAAATTATTTGTTAAGGATCTCAATAGGCTAAAGGAAATAGCAAAAAATAATATTTATGAATAATAAGTGAAGAGTATATTCAAATGAAATATACTCTTTTTTATTTTTGAAAAGCATACATAAACATAAACAGGGAAACCTTGAAGCTTTAGCGTTAAGTAAAGATCGTGTGTATAATACCGAACATTTTTCCAGGAAGCAATAGCAAAAAACGCCGTAATACTAACCGATTTAATGGAAGAGGAAGATTTAATAGGCCACAAATGAATACTCATATATTCGAACGGCTAATAAAGCCGGCCCTTCTGCATCAAGGACAGTATAGAAGAAATATTAGAGCACATACTAAAATAAAATGGGTAATTACCTTATGTAGTGGAGGTAGGAATGATGACTGTTAAAGCAACAGTAAGGATATGCCTGGCAAATCTTGAAGGAATTGAAGCTAGTCTATCAATTTTAGCGTTAAATACAGAACAAAAAGAGACTGCTGCGGATTTGCATCAGGCAATGTTGCTTGTTGGAGAGATTGTTACAGATATTAAAAAAAGAGTCGAAATATTAACAAGCTAAACTCTTTATCATTCGGAGGATGTGTATTGGAAATGCCAGAATGGTTAGATGTCATAGTAAGATCCGTTCTTTTTTTACTAATTTTATTCTTCATCACCAAAATACTCGGGAAAAAGCAAATAGCCCAGTTATCCATGTTTGAATATGTCACAGGAATAACAATAGGAAATATTGGAGCTGAAGTTGTGACAGGCCTGGATCAAAAAATCCATCTGGGAATCATTGCGATTGTTGCAACAGCAGCTGTTCCTTATGTATCAGGCCGGATCACTCTAAAAAGCAAGAAGTTGCGTGACTTTGTTGATGGCAATGGTACTGTTTTAATGCAGGATGGTAAGGTTTTGGAAGGTAATTTAAAGAAAGAGAAAGTTACTACTGATGAATTACTAGAGATGTGTCGTAAGAATGGTGTTTTTGATATTTCAGAAGTAGATTATGCTGTATTAGAGGCAAACGGAGTATTGAATGTCCTATTGAAAAAAGAAAATAGACCATTAACAGCAAAAGACTTGAATATGAAGGTTCCAAAAGAAAGAGAGCCACAAACGGTTATAATGGATGGAGTAATCTTATCTGAACCACTTATACGGATTGGCAAAAATCAGTCATGGCTGAACAATGAATTAGCTAAAATGAATGTGACATTGGATAATGTATTCATCGGACAAGTAAATACATATGGTGAACTAACAGTCGATTTGTTCGACGATAAGATTCGTGTTCCATCTCCTCAGGAAAGACCCCTATTATATGCCACGATGAAAAAATGCCAGGCAGATTTAGAATTATTAGCACTATCATCAGATGACAATGAAGCAAAACAGATGTATCTAAAAAATAGTAAAAAAATGCAGGAAGCAATTAAAAAGGTCGCCTATATATTAAAGCATTAAGGACAAGGGACATCCAAAACGGAAGTCCCTTGTTTTATTTTTGATATATTTTACAATAAATGTAAAGGGGGAGGGTAATGATGCAAGTAGTAACTAACGAATTAGCAAAGTGGATTGAAGAAGTTGAAACTGACGCATTCTATTCGAGATTATCAAGAATAGAAAAAATTCCGGATAATCCTATGGGTATAGAAATACGGAAGTTCGGTAATGCGATAGCTTTTGTGGCTCAAAATATCCCAGGTCCAGCATTTAACAAAATAAAAGGAATAATGGATAAAGATATTCCTTTATTGAATGAATTGATCCAATTATACAACGATAAAGGGGTTCCAGCGAGATTTGAAATTACCCCTGCACATGCAACATCCATTCTCTATTCGGCCCTTGCAAACCTTGGCTATTTACACACCGATTTTTTAACCAATCTGTATGCTGATCCACAAAAGTTATTAATAGATGGAGATGAAAATTCATCAGTTTCAATACGCGAGTTTAAATCAAACGAATTTGATTTATTTGCAGAGCTGTATATAGACGCTTTCGATATGCCGTTATTTTTAAAAGAAAATATCGCCCGCAATAATGAAATACTGTATGGTATGCCTGGATGGAAATTTTATTTAGCTAATTATAATGATAAACCTGCGGGCATAGGTGTACTATTTATGGGAGAGAGGGGGGCATACTTAGCTGCAGCAGGAACCATACCGCAGTATAGAAATAAAGGAGTTCAGGGAGCTTTAATACAACGACGGATTATAGAGGCAAAACGAAATAATTGTAAGGTAATAGTTGGTCAGGCGAGCTTCGGCGGTATCAGTCAAAATAATATGGAAAGAGCAGGGTTGAAAATAGCCTATACAAAGTCAGTATGGACTCATCAATCATAAGCTATATTGGAGGCACAAATTTGAGCCTTCTTTTTTTATTACCCGGGAAATGTTATTATAATATTTTTTGAAGAATATGGATTGAATGTATGAATAAATAGTCTATAAGTTTAAATTTTAGGGTATAGGGTAATATGCTGTCTTTCCAGTGCAAACTGGAAAGAAAAAGGCAAAAGAGAAGATGGTGAGAGATGAAGAAAAACATTTATAATCATTTAAATGGCAGAAAAATCTTTATTACTCTTTTACTCCTATTTGCTATTTTCTTTTTTGTTCAAATACAGGAAAGTACCCTTTATAAGGCCATTATAAATGGTAATCACGAATATATAAAAACAGCTGTATTGGACTCCATTCTATATGTCTACGTTTTCATGCTGTTTATCATGATTATCCAGAACTCATTTACAATTATTCCCCTGATTCTCGTGATTACTATCAACATTACTGTATTTGGATTTTTTAAAGGCTTTATTTGGAGCTGGCTTACAAGTGTTCTGGCGGCAATGATCATTTTTATCTTCATTAGGTATCTATTCACTGATCGTTTTTCGTCGAAAATTTCTCCTGAACAATTACAAAAAATTGAAGATAAAGGTGTTTCTTATATATTGGTTGCTAGAGTTACTCCTTTTATACCAACCAGCATCATTAATATAATTGCAGGATTAAGTTCAATTACATTGCAAAAGTTTATATTAGGTACGGCCGTTGGAAACTTTATTTATTTTTTTATCTTGGCCCTTATTCCAGCAGGTTTATATTCTAGTGGAATCAATGAATACGTGATAGTGGCAATAATCATTTTACTCATGTCTGCATCCTACTTGTTCTCCAAGATAAGAAATAAAAGGAAAAATGATTATACTAAATTAATGCGTAATAAATGTTAAAAAGAGGGAAGATGATATACTATCCCTCTTTCTTATTACCTTTTTTTCGTTAATCATTATTAGTGTAAAAGGATTTGTTATTTAATCATAATTAATTGTTTTATGCAATGGCTCTAACTGATATTGTCTATTTTTCGTTGAACTAATTGAGGGGATATTTGGGTGGATACGGAAAAGTCGCAACAAATCCAGCCAATTACTACTCGCCGAGGGAAAAGAGAGAATCCTTTTTTAAAGACAAATGAGGACATATAACATGCAAATATCTTTTACAAAGCAATAAGGAGGAACAAACGATGATATTAATTGTTAATCGAATAGAAGGTAATTTGGCAGTCTGTGAGAAAACTGATAAAAGTATGGTGGATGTTGAGTTGAGCAAATTGCCTGTTGATGTAAGGGAAGGAGATATCCTTATTGAAAAGGATGGTAACTATAAGCTTGATTTAACGCAGACTGAAAGAAGGAAAAAACGTGTACAAGATCTTTTGGAAGACTTATTTGAATAAATACCTATTTCACTATCTTACGCCGAAAAAAGCTCAAAGCATTTTGCTTTGAGCTTTATTTTCGTGTACAACTACATATTTACTCTGCTAAAGAGGATTCCCTAAACTCAATATAAAACAGATGAGGAATGGGGTTAATTCTCCATTTACCTTAAAACCAGATTACTTCATCGATTAATCGGTTATGCTCATTGGAGTCTTAATCTCTGCCTCAGTTTCAGGATGTATCCTTCTGTCGAGAGCAGGAACGATCTTGATAAAAATAACAATACCAGCTACACCGATACCAGTAATAAAAATGGATGTAGCTAAATTGGATAGATACGCACTTAATGTAATCGTTAGAGAACAAATTAAATTGGCCACATTATAGGTTAATCCGTTTACAGCTAAATAAGAGCTCCTCGCATGTTCAGGGGGCAAATTAGCCATATAATTTTGCTGGACGGGCACACGCAATACTTCAGCAACAGTTGCGATGAACATTGCTCCGAATAAGAACCAGATATTATTAGAGTAAGAAATCACAGCATAGCCGGCTACAAAGACAATGCAGCTGGTGATTAATACATTTCGGTCGTTCAAATTAGAAACAAGCTTTGTCGCAAACAGGGCTAAAATTACAACCAAAATCGTATTTTCTGTACGTAAGAACCCGACCATCTCAATCCCGCCAAATTCGATTCCTAATAGATTCTGAATGGATAGATCCTCTGACAGTCTAATACTCATATAGCTTGTTAATTGGAATTCCATTGATAGAACAAAGATTCCTGCTAATACGTATAAGACAAAGAGTTTATCTTTAAAAACAGAATGATAATTTGAAAATAATTGTTTGACATGTTGGGGTGGTGTTTTTTTCTCTGTTTTATTTGGTATGTAGCTTTCTTCAATAAAAAATGTAATTAAGGTCCATGCAATCAATGAAGTAATTGAAAGAGCGAGGAGTAATTCAAAGAAGTATTCTCTAAACATAAATCCGCCAATGGCACCGCCAAAAGCGATGGATAGATTATTTGCCCAATACATAATGGTATACATCGATTTTCGTTCCTCAGGACGGCTGACATCAATCAGCATTGCCTGATTTGCAGGCCCTGCTAAGCCCCAGCATATACTGTTAACAGTCATCATAAAGAATGTAATCAGCGGTTCTGTAAACCATGGTGAATTGCAAATCATCATGGTAACGAATGCTAAAAATCGAAGCGATTCAGCAAATACGATTAATTTTTTTCTGCCGAAGCTATCTGAAAAATATCCTCCAAAGAAATTAATCGCTATGCCGACAAACACATTAATCAGCAATAAAAGTCCCGCCATTTTTACCCCGAAATGTGAAGATAAATAAATCGCCATGAATGGAAATATCATACCTCCAATGGCGGAACTTAAAAAAGACTCTATAATACGTATTTTAATTGTACGGTGAAACTGTTTAAAACCCATGGTTGACCCTCCCCTTTTCCCATTATGTAATTTTATAACATTCTGATAATATTTCAATATAAATTAAGAAAACATGAAATATTGTTTCTATTTCTTATTCTATTTTTAAAAATGGAAGATTACATCCGTAATTTTACGGATAGAATCTACAACTTTCGATGGAGCATAAAAAAGCCAAATTCACAAATAAGTGAACTTGGCATAAGCATTTTTTTACTTCCTTTTTTCAAGCAAAGTGCAGTTATTCATCCAATGAGTGTACATTTTCAGCTATATCTTTATAAAGCGGATAAACGTTAAAGGCTGGCGTTTTGCTGCTAAGGCTGAGAATACCGATAAAATCAATATGATCCCAATTGCTCATGATAGGGTAGTAGTTCCATTTCCCTTTTTCTGCTACCCCATTATAGGCTTTTGCTGGTTGTCCAAATGGCGAAAAAGACGAAACCGTACTGACTAATCCATCGTTTGGCCACCAGCTTTTATCTATAATGGGTCCATCTTGTGGATTAGTTCTACTAAATTTCCCTAAGAAACTGGTAGGTTGATGGAGAAACAGATGTGTGTAAGCAGATGGTATATGCTGACCTGTCAAAATACTCTTTTTGGAGGTTTGACCGGTGTAGGAGAAATAATAAACATCTGATTTTGTCTCTACCTTTTGATTAAGTACAGCAGCCCCTGGTGTACTTAAATCATATGCACTTATATCAGTACTCTCCCAAATCTTACTGTTAATGACTTTGGAGAGATACGATTTAAAAGACTCCCCGGGTTCTCTGCGAATTCCCCAATGGTCCAATTTAAAATCATATACTAAGTTTTCTTGGCTGATCCCTGTAACACTGGCGACATTAATGATTAGATCTTTAACAAAAGATATTATTCTATTTTCATCATCTGCATATGTTGTACCGTTATGTGGGGTAGCAATGCTGCTCACACTGTGCACCCACGATTTATTGCCTTCAAAAAGAGAGGACATACTTTCATTCGGGTGGACCTGATGATAGTCACGTTCTTCTGCACTGCCGTCTTCTAGAAGATCAACTAAACTGCGTGTTGTTAATCCTCCCATGCTGTGGCCTACAAGGTGAACCGGATGATCAGCATCCCACTCAGGGTAGACCCCTTCATAGGTGCGCCCATAACGTGAATGTCCATGCTGTTTGGCATGGGACGCTCCGTAATCTACCGTGCCGCCTTTAATATAATAATAGAGTTCTACTGAACGATCATAGTTGCTGGCTACTGGACTGACACTTGCTACAAATGTTTGATGGCCCATGCTTTCTAAGTACTCCGGAACATCCTTTAGTCCGCCCCAATAATTGTAACCTAAAAATTCGCCTTCTCCCCATCCACCTAAACCATGGACAAACACGATAGGATAATCATTGCCTTGGTTTTCAGCGGCACTCGCCTTTGTCTGTGGCAAAAAAGCAAAAAAGCTAATGATTAATCCTGTGACCAAAATAAGATTTGTTACTTTCGATTTCAAACCAATTCCTCCTTAAAATAAAAAGTAGTCCATGACAAAGCGACGGGGTTCGAGTTCTTGTGAAGGAGTATTTTGATAATTCTGTCAATTATTACTATATGTTAGCGCTTACATAATAAGCAAGTGGAAAATTATGAATTAAATATAAATAGGAAATTCAGCCTAACGTTTCCGGATAGGTAAATAAGGGTATTTTACAGCCATATAAAAGTAAAAAGATTCTATAAGGGTAGAAAGTGGGATATGTATGTCGGGAATATTACTAGCATTATTAGCTGCTGTATGCTGGGGCAGCTTGGTATTAATTAGCGTAAAACTTGGTGGAAATGCTTATAGCCAAACATTGGGAATCACATTGGGTGCATTTCTCTTTGCTGTAATTATGTTGTTTTTTTCTGAACCTGTATTTAATCCTACAGTTTGGATTGTAGGGTTGATTTCAGGAGGACTGTGGGCAATTGGGCAAACAGGGCAGTTTATTAGCGTCAAGTATATAGGTGTATCGAAAACAGTACCCATTTCAACGGGCATGCAATTAATCGGAACTTCTTTATTTGGTTTGATTGTTTTTAATGAATGGAGCACGAAGGCTCAAATTATTATGGGGATACTGGCTCTTTGCTGTTTGATTGCAGGCGTGATTCTTAATTCAGTCGGAAATGATAGCGATGAAGAAGGAAGTCAGTTAAAAAAAGGCTTAATCACTCTGACATTATCATCATTAGGGTATATAGGCTATGTTGTTATTATCAGATGGTATGAAATTGATGGCTGGTCAGCTATTCTTCCGCAGGCTACCGGAATGCTAATTGTTGGTCTTGTAATAGGCTTTTGGAAGCATGCGTTTGATAAATATACAGTGAGAAATATGCTTTCGGGGCTTGTTTGGGCAACGGGTAATATTGCACTTCTTCTGTCAGTTCCAAAAATCGGAGTAGCCACAAGTTACTCTCTTTCTCAAACTGGTATTGTGATTTCCACGCTTGGGGGGATTTTCTTATTAGGTGAGAAAAAGGATAAGAAAAGGTTGATAATGGTCATCGCAGGCTGTCTCCTTGTTATTGCCGGAGGCGTTATATTGGGATATACCAAAAAATAAATAGTGGAGAGGAGAAACGTACTATGTATAAAGATTTAGAAGGTAAAGTTGTTGTTATAACTGGAGCAAGTAAAGGGCTTGGAAAGGCCATGGCCCTTCGTTTTGGGGAAGAGAAAGCAAAAGTAGTTATTAATTATCGTTCAACTGAAAAAGATCTAGATGAGATTGTTCGAATCATTAAAGCCTGTGGTGGGGACGCCATCACTGTTCAGGCGGATATTTCGAAAGAAGAGGACGTTAAAAGGTTAATAAATGAGGCAGTTGAGACATTTGGTACACTTGATGTCATGGTTAATAATGCTGGAGTTGAAAATGAAATGCCTTCACACGAATTAAGCCTTGAAGATTGGAATAAGGTTATTTCCACGAATTTAACAGGATGTTTTTTAGGAAGCAGAGAAGCCATTAAGTATATGGTTGAACATAAGATAAAAGGTTCCGTCATTAATATGTCATCTGTACATGAGCAAATTCCATGGCCCCATTTTGTCCACTATGCGGCAAGTAAAGGTGGGGTTAAACTAATGAGTGAAACGCTTGCCTTGGAGTATGCTCCGAAAGGAATTCGCGTAAATAATATATGTCCGGGCGCAATCAATACACCTATCAATGAAGAAAAATTCAATGATCCTGAAGCGAAGAAACAGGTCCTTGATCTTATTCCGATGGGGTATATCGGTAAGCCTGAAGAGGTTGCAGCATGTGCAGTTTGGCTCGCTTCTAAGGAATCAAGCTATGTGACAGGATTAAGCTTATTTGTGGATGGTGGAATGACACAATATCCGGGTTTCCAGGCAGGCAGAGGATAAACATTCCTAAAAAGTCCAAGCCCTTTGGATAATTATTAGACATTCGTACATACATTATGATGGTATGTACATAGTCTACTGTATCTGAATATATAAGGGTGGAGTTTTATGCCGACAAGATCTGGATCGGAATACATCGAAAAAATAGATAATCTTCATTCATCGATATGGATAGATGGACAAAAAGTGAATGGTAAAATTTCTGAACATCAAGCTTTTAAAGGAGTCATAAAGAGTCAGGCGGCATTATATGATTTGCAATTAAAGGAATCCAACCGAAATATCATGACATTTCGTTCACCTGTTACTGGCAATCTGGTTGGGACCTCTTTTTTGGAACCAAAAACAAAAGAGGATTTAGAAAAAAGAAGACTAATGACACAAGTATGGGCTAAATCGAGCGGGGGGTTTTTGGGCAGATCACCCGATTACATGAATACTGTGATGATGTCCTTTGCTTCTGCCGCGGCTATTTTTTCTGAGCAGGATGAACGTTTCACTAAAAACATGCTGACGATATTTGAGAATGCCCGCGAGCAAGATTTATCTTTCACCCATACTTTTATCAATCCACAGGTAAATCGCTCATCCTATTATGTTGAAAATTTTACCCAGACAATATCTGCGCAGACGACAGAAATAAAGGATGATGGGATTGTTATTAATGGAGCTAGGCTTTTAGCCACACAGGGAGGAATTACGGATGAATTACTGGTATTTCCTTCTAATGGTGCTAGCCATAATAAAGATTTTGCGTATGGATTTTCCATTCCAAGCAACACGCCGGGACTGAAATTTATATGCAGAGAACCATTTAGCTACCGTGATTCGGCATTTGATCATCCGCTTGGTTCCCGTTTTGATGAGGTGGATTCCATTGTCGTGTTTGATCAGGTATTGGTTCCCTGGGATAGAGTGCTCTTTTATGAGAATCCTCTTATAGCTCAGAAAATTTATCAGGAAAGCAGCTTCCATTTACTGGCTGCGCATCAGGTTACAAGCAGGAGAATCGTCAAGCTGAAGATGATTTTGGGGCTTGCTCAAAAGCTAATTGATTCCATTCAGGTGGGTGAGTATCAGCATATACATGATAAAATCAGTGAAATATATGTTGGTTTGGAATCATTAAAGGCGTTGCTGCTTGCATCTGAAGTAAATGCCAAGGCGGATAAGTGGGGAACGATGGTACCGGATGTAAATCCGTTACAGGCATCCATTTTATTGTTTGCTCGTTTGTATCCAAGATGTACAGAAATACTTCAATTAATCGGAGCGAGTGGGCTTATGGCCATTCCAACAGAAGCTGATTTTTCATCAGAAATCGGTGCGGATCTTGATTTGTATTTGCAGGGAGCCATCGTTGGAGCAGAAGAAAAAGTGAAGATTTTTCGGTTGGCATGGGATATATCCATGAGTGCTTTCGGATCGCGGCAATCCCTGTATGAACGATTCTTTTTTGGCGACGCAGTCAGATTGGCTTCAGGGCTCTATATGAGTTACCCAAAAGAAAAATATGTTAAATTAATTGATCAATTTTTAACTGAATACTAAGAGGGAGGACAGTTATCGGATAATGATAGCTGTCTTTATTTTTTGTGTTTTTGCACATCAACAAGTCTACATTAATCCATACATGGAATAAAATTGATGATTTTGTGGAAAATAGCTGATTTTTGTAACATTTAGTAATTAGTGGGATGACTTGCAAATCGATTAGAAACTAAATTGATTATTATCTTAATATAATAGTAGGTATTGTAAATTATCTGTTTTTAATTAATAATTAGAGTATAATTTGTAACGACTTTTTATCGGAAGGGAACCAAATGAAAGTGAGCATTAAAGAGGAATATGAGAAGCTAGATGTTTCCATGGGACAGATAAAGTATGCAAAGAGAATACAAAAATTGTTATGCGAAAGATTGGATATGGAATTGCCAAGCGAGTATGAGCTATCTGAAATTGTGGTGGAACAGGCTTTGTTTACTTATATAGATATATTAGAAAAATATTATCGCTTGGATGGAAAACCGTGGGAAGAGTTTTATGCAATATATCATGGAGTAACTAATGTTCCTAGACAATTAGAGGACTTTAAAGAACAGAAAAAAGGGACTTTGCAACTTTTAAGAAAAAGGGAGAGCTAATCCTCAGCTGAAGTAAAACTTTGAGGAAAAAGAAGCACTTAGCTAATGCTAACTCTCTTTGTGAAAGATTAAACTGAAACTATCGGGAGTACCCGCTCCAATATCAGAGCTGTGATGTAGTGACCCCAATAAGTTAGAAATCTGACTTTTGGGGTGTAATACTGATCAGCTCTTTTTTTGCTATGCAGCTAGGGGCAGTATATTTCAATGGAGTATGGATATTTATGTTAAAGTGAACATGTAGGGAGGAGAGATAGTTGGTTTATTTCGCAAAGACTCAAAGAGTAGCATTATGGTATATAATGCTATTAATGATATTGACAATTTCAATAAATGACTTTTTCGATTGGTTATTATACTTCCAAATGATATTTTCTTTAGTTATTCTTGTTTTATTATGTATCAGATATAAATTTGTGATAAATAATGACTATTTGACGTATCAAATATTGTTTTTTAAATGGCCTTTATATAAAACAAGTATATTTCCCCATCAAATAAAACAGATTAAATTTAAACGAGTCAATTGGTATACCAAAGGTGCTTTTATGCAAGTTAAAAAAGGACTTACCATCCGAATTGTAAATTTCAATCCCAACGACGTTTTCAAAGAATTAGTTGATTTTGCTAACAAACATGGTATTCCATATTCTAAAACGAAAGATTATATAATTATAGAAAAATAGTCTTATTCCCTAACGAGGGTATTACTTTCATATCAAGGGCTGGTTGATCAGCTCTTTTTTGCTATTCGGTTAAAGGAACAGATTAGTACAAGATGACCAAAGCTAATAAGTTATAAAATATGAGGTGGTAAAATGAAATTCCATCTATTGGGAGAAAAAGCTAAAGTAGAAATAGATATCATAGCTCGTGAATATCCGAATAGCTTTGATTATTGGGATGGAAACAAAGTTGAAATCCCTGGATATTATGTTGATTTTATTGCTAGTTTAAGAACTGATGACATTAGGGATTTTTTAAATGATTTGAAGTTAATGAATAAGGATTTATCGGGTAAAGCTATATTGAAAAATTTAGATAGCTTTATTTATTTTGAATGTGAAATGGATAAGTTGGGGCATATAGAATGGTCTGGAGAGACTTGTTATCCGACAGGAAGTGGTGCTGTATTATCCTTTGAATTTGTATCAAATCAATCATATTTAGATGATTTGATTAAAGAATTAGAGAATATAATCTCTCTATATCCAGTTATAAGTAAACCGTAGCTATTGTATTAACAGGTCAATAGCAGAAAATCAAGGCTGTCATGTTGACGGTCTTTTTTTATGCTCCCCATTAGGTAAGACAGTTTGAAAAATCTGGCTTACCTAATGGGGAGTTTTTCTGTGCTCAAAAAAAAGAACGCTGTATTGATCACATGGGGCGATTCATTTTGGGGCACAGTAAAATAGAATAGTATTATTAAAAAAACGAATTTTAAAAGAGGCGTTAATAGCATCTGTAACAACGTTATCAATAGAGATTGAGCGGCAGAACCCCTTAGAATTCAGGGTTCTGCTTTTATTATATTCATTGTTTACTAGACAGGGAGCAGTTCAATACCGCAGTTGTTTAAGTGAATATTCCTAGCTTTCCAATACGTTCAATAGCTTCTATTAGCCGGTCTTCGTCTACTAATAAGCCGACACGAATGTAGCCTTCTCCGTATTCACCAAAGCCTTTTCCTGCTGCAACGGCTACATCTGCTTTTTCAAGCAAATAATCAGCAAAGCTCTCGCTCTTGAAACCGGCAGGGACAGGAAGCCAAGCAAAGAATGAACCAGTTGGGGCTTCGACTTTCCAGCCGATTTTATTGCAAGCGCCAATGAGGGAATTTCGTCGTCGTTCATAGCGTTCGATAAGCTCTTCTACGCAGGATTGCTCCCCTGTCAAGGCTGCGATTGCCGCTTTTTGTACAGCAGGGAAGAGGCTGACGTAAAGATGATCTTGAATGAGATTGAGTGCTTCGATGATAGCTGGGTTTCCGATAGCAAAGCCAACACGCCAGCCTGCCATATTGTAAGTTTTCGAGAGTGTGTACATTTCAATGCCGACTTCTTTTGCACCCTCCGTTTCAAGAAAACTGATAGGTTTTTGTCCATCAAAGCCAATAGCTCCATAGGCAAAATCATGAAGTACGGTAATGTTATTTTCTTTTGCAAATGATACTGTTTTTTCAAAAAAAGCATGATCTGCGGTAGCTCCGGTAGGATTATTTGGGTAGTTTAAATACATTAGCTTTGCATGGGTTCTTTGTTCTAAAGGGATGCTTTCATAATCCGGCAAAAATTGATTATCTTTTGTTAGTGGAAAAGTTTCATAGTTTACGTTTGCTAATACAGCTCCAGATAAATAGTCGGGATAGCCTGGGTCTGGCAAGAGCATTAGCTCTCCATCGTTGAGCAAGCACATTGGTAGCTCAACTAGTCCGGCCTTCGTTCCAAAAAGGATGGCAACTTCAGTTTTAGGGTCAACCTCGACGCCATATTGCTTGTGATAAAATTGTGCTGCCGTTTCTTTCAACTCTTCCAAACCCCGAAATGGAGAATATTTATGAGTTTGTGCATCTTCAGCCGCCACTTGCAGGGCTTTGACGATATGCGCAGGAGTAGGTTGATCAGGATTTCCTTGTCCGAGATTAATAATGTCTCTGCCTTCAGCTATAGCGCTGTTAACTTTTAGGACAAGTGTTGCAAAAAATTGGACTGGCAGTTTTTTTAAGCGTTCTGAATATGTCATATAATTCACCTTTACGAAGAGAATATAGTTTTGAATATTTAAATAATAGATAAAATTCTATAACCTTTATTTAGAAATGTCTATAGTGAGCTGAAAGAATTTGAATATAGCGGTAGTAAATGGTTATTAGATTTGCTGAGTCATAGATTATAGGGGAACGTTTGATGAAGTGGGTGTGGTAGCTTTTTCAGAAATGATTGTTTTTCGGAAAATGTGAAATGTGGAGACTATACATTAAATGAGCTTGTTTGGCAGATGAAAATAGTGAGCGATGAAAGTGTTATTCAGTCGGCTTGCGAAAATGTAGAGTTTTACATTATCGTCAGTTCAGCCCTACGAAGAAGAATGGGGAGTTTTTTAATCCGATGTATGTGGATTGGAATATTTTATTGAAATTGCAATGATGAAAGCGGTTCAACAGTTTACGTCAAAAAGGTTTTTGTTGACAGACTATTCTGAAGTCTGTAATATCATAAACAAATCAAATAAAGCTATAGCTTATCGAGAGCGACCGAGGGACTAGGCCCTATGACGTCCGGCAACCCCCTTAATAGGGAAGGTGCCAATTCCTGCAGAATGTATTACATTCTGAAAGATAAGTCGAGATAGATGTATTTCGATGCCCCTTTCAGATGAGAGGGGCATTTTTGTTTCAAAAAATGTGTAGAGATAGAGGTTGGCATATGATAAAAATTCAGAATATTAATAAGATTTACAAAACTAAAAGCGGTATAGTAAATGGAGTTGACAACGTTTCCTTAACAATTAAAAAAGGCGAGATATTCGGGATTGTCGGGTACTCAGGAGCAGGTAAAAGCTCGCTGCTACGCTGTATTAATTTGTTGGAGCGTCCAACATCGGGAAATATCACAGTTGATGGAATTGATCTGGCTAAGTTGAGAAGCAAGCAATTGCGTCATGCACGCTTAAAAATCGGGATGATTTTTCAGCACTTTTATCTTATTAGCCAGAAAACAGTTTTTGAAAATATAGCTTTTTCTTTAAAGGCAGCAAAAGTGCCGCAGACTCAAATACAAGACCGAGTAGAAGAACTGTTGAAAATGGTCGGATTAGCTGAAAAGCGTGAAGTGTATCCTTCGCAGCTAAGTGGGGGACAGAAGCAGCGTGTAGCGATTGCAAGGGCGTTGGCGAATAACCCGACAGTACTCCTTTGTGATGAGGCGACCTCAGCACTAGATCCGACGACAACGAAATCAATATTGAATTTGTTGAAAAAAATCAATAAGGAGCTCAATATTACGATTGTGTTGATTACACATGAGATGAATGTAGTAAAGGAAATTTGTAATCGAATGGCGATTATGCAGGATGGCAAGGTCATTGAGGAAGGCTCGGTGTATGATATTTTTGCTAAACCCCATGCCGATCTTACGAAGGAATTCATTAACAGTGTTGTTTCGTTCGATATACCTGACGCTATTTACCAAAGTTGCAAGGGTCCGATTGTCAAGGTGACGTTTAGGGGAACGGTTGCCGGTGAGGGAGTCATATCGGATACGCTTCAGCAATTTAATGTAAAAGGCAATTTTCTTCATGGCTCAATTGAATATATTCAGGAATTGCCTTTAGGTATTTTTATCATGGAGCTTCGCGGACAGAAGGAAGAGATTAATAAAGCGATATCTTATATAGAAAGTCGAGAGGCAGAAGTGGAGGTGTTCCAACATG
This sequence comes from Bacillus sp. E214, assembly GCF_008087365.1. Lineage (NCBI taxonomy): Bacteria > Bacillati > Bacillota > Bacilli > Caryophanales > Bacillaceae > Bacillus > Bacillus sp. E214. Next base: position 57,274 of record NZ_VENN01000003.1, read on the forward strand.
GGCTTTGATTTCAACCACTTTATAGAGCTTATTCCTGAAATTAACACAGCATTTTTGCAGACGATTTACATGATTTCCATTTCTTTAGCTGTCGCAATCGTGATTGGTTTACCAGTTGGAATTCTATTATATGTGACAGAAAAGGGTTTATTTTGGGAAAACAAAACGGTTCAGAGGATATTAGGATTTGTCGTCAATTTGGTCCGATCAATACCATTTATTATTTTATTGGTTGCTCTTATGCCATTGACCGAATTTGTTGTAAAGACAACGATTGGACCAACAGCTGCTAGCGTATCGCTGTCAGTCGCAGCTATTCCGTTTTTTGCGAGAATCGTTGAAACGTCTTTACGAGAAATTGATAAAGGTGTTATTGAAGCCGCGATAGCAGCTGGTGCGACACCGTGGATGATTATTAAGGAAGTACTATTGCTCGAAGCGAGATCAGGTATCATTTCGGGTATTACACTTACATTAATTAGCTTGATTGGGTTTTCTGCTATGGCAGGAACGGTCGGTGGTGGCGGTATTGGTGATTTAGCGATTCGCTATGGGTATTATCGCTATGATAATACCATTATGATTGCAACTGTTATTATTTTAATCGTATTGGTTCAGGTTATCCAACTTGCCGGTGATTTCATCGCAAAAGTTATAGATAAAAGATAATAGAAAAGGGGAATTATTTCATGAAAAAGGGGTTAACAGCATTTATTTTATTCTTAGTGGTAGGTACATTGGCAGCTTGCAGCGGCAATGAAAGCATTGAGGATGCAAGCTCAGAGTCAAAGGATATTAAAATTGGAGCTACTTCTGGTCCTTATAGTGATATGGCAACGAAAGCAATCAAGCCAGGCTTGGAAGAATTGGGATACAAAGTAGAAGTGGTGGAGTTCAGTGATTATATTCAACCGAATAAAGCGTTAGATGGTGGAGATATTGATGCGAACCTTTTTCAGCATACTATTTACTTGGAAAACTTTGAAAAAGAGAACAGCATGGATTTGACAGGGTTAATTAAAGTACCGACTGCGCCGATGGGTATTTATTCAAACACGTATAAATCTTTGGATGAAGTGAAGGACGGAGCGACGATTACAATTCCGAATGATCCGGTAAATGCAGCTCGCGCATTCAATACACTTCAAGATGAAGGATTAATTGTAGTAGATGAAAATGCAGAACCCCTTAAAGTTTCTGAAAAGGACATAATCGAAAACAAGAAAAACTTAAAATTCCAGCCGCTAGAGTCAGGACAGCTACCTCGATCTATTGACAGTGCAGATTTATCAGCAGTACCAGGAAACTTCGCATTAGCTGCAGATATGGACTTATTAAGTGCATTAGCGCTTGAGAATATGCTTGATCCGTATCGAAATTTAGTGGCTGTAAAGGCTAATAATGATGATTCACAGCTAGCTAAGGATATTTTATCAGTGGTAGAATCTGATGAATTCGAAAAAATAATCGATGAAGAATTTGTCGGCTTCGGCAAGCCTGAATGGATGAAATAATAAGAAAAAATGTCCTCAGTTCTCTCTTTGTTTTATGTATAAATACTAAGGCTGTATATCCCTTAGATTAAACAACTAATTCGTAAACAATACAAAACCATAGAAGGAGCATGGCGGGTGTAAGGTTAGACATACAGAATATATAAAGATAACACTTCCCACTTTATTAATGTTTTTAACAGCAAATAGAAATGAGTGATGAAAATGACTGTTTTTTCAGTTCATGGTGCTCCAAGTGAATATATTTTGAAAGATAACGCTTTAGATTTATTGGAAGCTAAGCTGCTGGAACGCAATCTCCGCAGAGTTCTTGTGGTTCGTGGCAAAAAGTCCTGGGAGGCAGTAAAGCCGTATTGGCCGCAAATGGCAGAGGTAGAATTGGAAGAATATACGTACGGAGGCGAGTGCTCATTTGCCGAAATCGAGGCGGTTACTAAGCTGGTCAAGCATCATTCATTGGATGCGGTAATAGGTGTCGGAGGCGGAAAGATACTCGATCTTGTTAAGGCGGTTTGCGATGCGACTGAAAGGCAGTCCATTCTCATTCCGACATTGGCATCTAATTGTTCGCCATGGACGCCTTTAAGCGTTATATATGATGATTCCGGAGCTTTCATTCGTTATGATATATATCCGGTTTGTACCAGTCTGGTGCTAGTGGAGCCGCAAATTTTAGTTGATGCTCCAATAGAAATGTTAATTGCCGGTATTGGAGATACTCTTGCGAAATGGTACGAAGCGGATGTACAGATGGCTGTAATTGATAATAAGACTGTTCCACTGCAAATTGCTCATTTTGCTGCAAGAGAATGTAAGGATTTATTGCTAAAATTCGCCCGTGGAGCTGTTGAAGCTGCAAAGGCTGGGGAAGTAAATGATGATTTCGTCAAAGTAGTGGAAACGATTATTATGTTTGGTGGCATGGTTGGGGGCTATGGTGATTATTACGGTCGAATTGCTGGCGCTCATTCGATTCACAATGGTTTAACGGTACTTGAAGAAACTCATCACGCCTTGCATGGTGATAAGGTGGCATATGGCATTTTAGTTCAGCTAGTGCTGGAAGACAAATGGACAGAAATTGAAGAGCTTCGACTGTTTTATGAGGAGTTGGGCCTTCCATTATCCTTAACAGATTTAGGTGTGGAAGATATAACGGAAGCGCTGATTGCTGAGGTTGCTGAAAAAGCAACAGTTACGGGTGAGTCGATTCATGTAATGTCAATTGGATTGGTTACAGCTGAGAGGGTAGTGGAAGCAATTCAGAAGTTGGAGCAATTTGTTTGTGAGAGTGAGAAATCTTGCTAAAGTTGTTTACATAAACGGTCATCATCCACTCTAGGAATTAGAAGGTGTTTTAGGATTAGTTGATTGTGCAGGTTTCTTAGTAGACAGTTAAAAAGCTGTCTACTTTTTTTATTAGTCGTTAGCAATAATGTTTATGAAAACAGCCTTATCTTTACATGTAAATAAAGTTGTTTTTTCCTAATTAAAATGCTTATCTGGCTGCATAGTTTATTACCAAAATTATAAACTTGTTTATTTGTATAAATGAACCCTAAAATGGATAGGGAAATTTACTATTAAACGAAGGAAGTTGATTATGGAATTCACCAAGTATGCGAGTAAGAAACACACCGTACAGCAAATTGCAGAAGATCTGCTACATGTTACTCAACAGGCAGCTATTGCTTCATATCCCTGGATAGGAAAGGGAAATAAGATTGAAGCAGATGGTGCAGGGACAAGGGCTATGAGGCATCATTTAAATACAATCGATATGTGTGGAAGAGTCGTAATTGGTGAAGGAGAAATGGATGAAGCGCCAATGCTTTATATCAATGAAATGCTGGGAAATGGGAACGGTCCGGCAATTGATATAGCTGTTGATCCGGTGGAAGGTACTACGTTAATGTCTAAAGGGAAAAATCATTCAATGGCTGTGTTGGCTGCTGCGAAAAGTGGAAGCATGCTTCATGCTCCTGATATGTATATGAAAAAGATCGCAGTTGGGCCAAATGCAAAAGGATGTATTAATATAAATGCCTCCTTAAAAGAGAATATGCAATCAGTTGCGAAGGCCCTTGGAAAAGATGTAAGAGAATTGACCATTATGATTCAGGACCGCGACAGGCATAGTACTTTAATGGCACAGGTTCTCGAACTGGGAGCGAAGTTGAAGTTATTCTCTGATGTTGATATAACGGGCGCTATAGCAACTGGAATCGATGGAATGGATATTGATATGCTTGTCGGTACAGGCGGAGCTCCAGAGGGTGTCATCACTGCAACTGCACTAAAATGTCTGGGAGGAGATTTTCAGGGGCAGCTAGTTCCTATGAATCAGGAAGAATATAACCGATGTGTACAAATGGGTATTGAAAATCCAACTAAAATTTTCGAGCTGGATGAAATTATTCGTACAGATGATTGTTTATTTTCTGCAACGGCAATCACCGACGGTATGTTTTTGAATGGAGTCAGGAAGTTACCAAGCGGGAAAATGAGTACCCACTCCTTGTTACTGGTAGGCGCAAATACAAGAAATACAAAATTTATCCATACACACCACCATTAATGCTTTCTAAAAATAAAATCCTATAAAAGCAGTGATGATATGCTTTTATAGGATTTTTTTATTTCAAGGTTGATCAATACTTTCAAATCTTAATCCCGAATTAAATTAATCCTTTGCAAGAATCATTTTTGAGAGTAAAAAGGTAAAAGGAATCGCAATAATAGTAGCGATTATAGGTGCTATATTATCATGTATGGAAAGCAACTGGACTAAAATATAAATGGCAAGCGTGGACACTAAGATATTAACGACATAGGTTAATGGGAATTGAAGGAATTTTTTTAAAGTTGGTTTCGTTCGATAGGTAAAATAGGAATTCAGATAAAAGGAGCCAATCATACTGATAAAAAAACCAAGTAAATGGGCAGTCATATAGTTCATCTGAAACACTTCTTTAAAAAGTAAATACAAAATATAATAGTTGATTGTATTTACAATGCCAACCATATTAAATTTCCAAAATTCCTTTTCAAATAAAATCATCGAGTACAACCAGCTTTCTTCGCTTTTTTTCTAGGTTCTCTTATTATACTCAATTTAACAGTCAGCTAAAATATTCCATAAAAATGGATAAGGGTTATTAGTGATAGATGCGAAGTAAATGACTGATTACTATATGGATATAAAAAGAAGTAAGACCGGAAATGGTCATTCGCGGTCTTACTTAGTTACTGGTTAAATAGATGAAACTCTTTCCACCAATCCATTCCAATATCCCGATAAAAATTTAATTTTGTTAAGTTATAGGAGTTAGGTTGATTCAGTAAATATTTTTGAAACTCATCAGCTTGCTTTTTTTGTTCCTCCGTAACAGAACGATGGTTATCGAGTAATACGTGACCTAGTTGATGCAATAAATGGGAGTGGACATTTTTTATCGCATCTTTAGGTGTGTACTTAGCGGCATAGTGCAGGGACTTAAGATAATGGCTTGCTGATTTTTCAAAATCATTAAGTAAGTAATTCATCTTCCCGATTGATTCATGAACACGCATTTTATCCATGTCTGTTTTAGCCAGTGATAAGGCTGCTTCATATGTATCTCTAGCTTTTTGCAGGTTATTCACTTTTATATATTGATCAGCCAAAAGGATTGTAGCAGGAAACACCATTTTACTGACCCTCTTTGGCATTTTACCCGAGATGGATTGCAGGGCGGTTTCTAAAAGCTTAATAATTGTATCCGTTTCTGTGTTTTCATCAGCATTAAGTGCTTTATATAAAAGTTCTTCAGTTGGGTTGGTATGGTGAAACTTATTCAAGATACTCATATAGCATCACCTTTCAGAAAATTTATTATATTAATATAATTATAACATGTTATTCCTGTTTTCATCTTTCCTAATTTAATTAAAAATGCGAACTTCATTGTGCTGGAATGTAAGAAACACGATTTTAAAATAGCTATACTTAGAGCCATATGAATCGTTTCACAGCCAAACCGACAAGCAGGATAAGTTAGACACGATTCAATCTATTAACAAGGATACTGAAAAAAGAAAGGATACTGATAAAGAGTAAGGAATTAATGGAGATTACTCTACCCATTGCTATAGAACGGGTTTGCTCAAGAATAATGACAGGTAAAATTACGGAAGTTATAACACCTCCTATGTGGGAGAGGAGTTGTCCCGAAAATAAGGACTTAAAAACGTGATTGTAAAGGGATTGAAGTGCGTATTTTTTGGAAGCAATTTATGGATTAGAGACTATGAAAATATTCCCTTTACTTTAAATTACCATATAATTCAAATGAATAGGGGATAAAACAAAAAAAGCCCAATAGACTTTTCTATTGGGCTACTAATTTGCTATTCTTCTATTTTCCACCAAACATATCGAAAAGACCTTTTGCTACACTGCCTTCATCGCTTGACCCGCCTCTAGACGGCATAGCGGAAAACACTCTGCTTGCAAGGCGGCTGAAGGGGAGTGATTGAACCCAGACTGTTCCAGGACCCTGCAATGTAGCAAAAAACAGACCCTCTCCGCCAAATAACGCGGTTTTAATACCTTTGGCAAATTCAATATCGTAATCGACATTTCTGGTCATTGCAACGATACAGCCGGTATCTACTCGTATTTTTTCTCCTGGAGCTAATACTTTTTGATGTAATGTCCCTCCGGCATGCACGAAAGCCATCCCATCACCCTCGAGTTTTTGCATGATAAATCCCTCACCGCCAAAAAAGCCAGCCCCAATTTTTTTCTGGAATTCTATACCTACTGATACACCCTTCGCAGCTGCTAAAAAGGAGTCCTTCTGGCAGATTACCTTTCCATCCAATTCACTTAAATCCAAAGGAACGATCTTTCCCGGATATGGAGAAGCAAAAGATACATGCTTTTTTTGAGTTCCTTCATTTGTAAAGGTGGTCATAAATAAACTTTCTCCAGTCAGGACTCTTTTTCCGGCACTGAATAATTTGCCCATCATTCCAGATTGGGAAGAAGAACCGTCACCGAAAATGGTTTCCATTTGAATCTGCTCATCCATCATCATTAAGCTTCCGGCCTCGGCCACGACTGTTTCTTTCGGATCTAATTCCACTTCTACAAATTGCATATCGTCTCCGTATATCTTGTAATCAATTTCATGGTTGTTCATTGCCAAACACCTCCAAATTGATAAATCTCTTCAGTTAAAGTGTAATCCAAAACAATTGAGGATGCGAGTTTGGTATACAATCAATTATTGCTTTTTTTCGCCCTTTTTTGTCCAGGGAACCACCAATTCCATTTGCCCAGCAATTTCATTAGAGAAGGAACAAGGACCATACGGACAAGGGTGGCATCTATAAAAATAGCTAAGGCCACACCAACCCCGATTTGCTTTACCGGTACAATATCTGTAAAAGCAAAGGCACCTGTAACAGCAATCATTATGGCGGCTGCCGAGGTGATAATTTTGCTTGTTGTAGTTAAGCCTTCAAGGGTAGCTTTATCGTTATCTCCAGTTTCGAGATAAATCTCTTGGATACGGGAGATTAAGAAAACTTCATAATCCATACTTAATCCAAAAACAATTGCAAAGGTTAAGATAGGTATCATTAGTGCAATTGGGTTAGGATCAACTCCTAAATTCCCATGCTGGAAAATCCATACAATGATACCAAAGGCAGCTCCAAGGGAAAGGATATTCATCAGAATAGCTTTCACCGGAATGAGTACAGACCGGAATGCAACTAATAAAATCAAATAAGTAGCCCCGATAATCAGTAATAAACCTTTTGGGACCTGCTCCAGGATTTCATCAAAAATTTCTTGTGTGAATTTTGCCTGACCGCCAATAGTGTGAGTCAGCTCTGGATGTATGTCTTGATTCTCAGCCTCTCGAACCCAATCTTTTGCTTTCGCGGTTTTGTATGCTGCATCGAGTTTAACCGTTATGTGGGTTGTATCTTCATTCACTAGCTTTTCGAGGACAGGAGCCATTTTTTCTCTAGCCGCATCAGATTGTAAGGTTTGATATAACTCTTCAGCGGAGTTTGTGTTTGTATACGTAAATATTGAATCAACTTGATCGACAAGCTCATCTTCCTTAAGCTCATTTATAAATGCTTCTATGTTCTCAAGGGATTCCTTTGATAATATGTCCTCTTGATTTTTTGTTTCTAAAACAATCGGTACGTTTGACTGATTGCTTGGAAGGAAAGAGTCTTCAAATTTTTCATATGCAATTCTTGTTTGACTGTCAGCCGGCAAAGAATCAGCATTAGGTATTTCTAAATCAATATTGCGAATAGGGGTGGCTGCAATCATTAAAATGAGTAAAGCGGCTAAGGCCATAATTATAGGGCGTTTCATTACGAAGTTTGCGAAACTTCTCCATTTACTGTCCGAGTTTTCTTTAGTTTTTAGAATCATAGCTTTGTTAATGTTTTTACCGATAATGCCTAATAAGGCCGGCAGGAAGGTAAGGGCAGAAATGACAGAAATGAAAACAGCGACTATACCGCCGACAGCTATACTTCGGAATATATCAATATTAATGAAAAACATCCCTGCAAGACCAAGAACAACACAGGTTCCAGAAAAAGCAATTGCTTTCCCGGCAGTTTTGTTTGTAATGCTCACGGCTTTACTGACTTCATGATGCTGCAGTTCTTCTCTGAATCGATGGATGTAGAGAAGGGCAAAATCAATGCTGACTGCTAACCCAATCATGGGAACAACATTTAAAACAAACACGGAAAGATTAATACTCTGACCAATAAAATAAATAATCCCCATCGAGGATACAACGGCTACAATCCCGGTCATCAGGGGAATGGAAGCAGCAACCAATCCTCCAAAAGCTAATAACAATACAATCATGGCGATTGGAATCCCAATCATTTCGGCATTTTTTAAATCAGTTTGAGATGCTTTGCTCATATCTTCTTCAATGACATGGCTACCAGTCAGAGAAGCGGATATATCCTGGCCAGCAATCTCTTGGTTTAAAGCTTTAATATAATCTGCAGGTTCTTGTGTGTCTTCGTCAAAAGAGATAGAGGCATAGGCAATCTCCTTTTTATATTGTGAATCATTTTCTAAGGGGGATTCTACTGAGCTAAACCCGTCGATTTTTTTCACATCATTCAATACTGAGTTTATCTTTTGTTTAAAATCCTTTTCCTCTAAATTATCCTTATTTTCAAATAAAATGATATAAGGTGAGGCTGATTGGCCGAACCGATCCTCTAATAGCTCATTTGTTTTATCATAGGAGGACTCTTCCATCTCAAAGCCGCTGCCTTGCAGAATACCAGGCATTTTTAGAGCGAAGAATCCCATTACCAATGTGAAAATAATCCAAATCACTAAGATTATTTTACGATATGTATACATCATTCAATAAACCTCCTCTTTTAGCTCTATGTGCCACAATTCTCTATACCCATGTATACAAGATATATCCTCCCGCTATATAACATTTTAAACTTTAAAAGCAGTTTATCATAGGTTTTACCCGGTAAGTATAATGAAATAATTATCACTATAAATATGAAAAGATAGTGTATTTAGAAGCTAAGTGGGGAAATACTAAAACAACAGTTACATAACAAACTTAGGAGGAGACATTATGAAGAAATTATCATTAATCATGTGTATGTGCGTTTTAACAGTATTTGCAGCAGGGTGCAATAATAATGATGATGCACAAAAAGATAATCAAGCAAATGACAATCAAACAACAGAAAATAACAATGCGAATGATACAGCGACAGACAATAACAACGCAAACAATCAAGCAACAGACAATAATACGGGTACTAATACAAATGATTCAGCTTATTCTTTTAGAGATTTTGATCTTGAAGTGAAATACGAAAATAATAAGGATTATGAGGTTAGCTACGAAAATGATAACGATGGAGTAGAAGCTTCGATTGAAGATGATCGAAATAATGAGCGAGTAAATGGTAATGATGCAGTTGACCGCTTAAATCCTATATTTAAAAAATTAGATATTGATTCTAATACATCACAGGATGATGTTATATCCAAAGTTATTTCAGCATTTGAATTAGATGATAATTATCAGGCGATTGATATAGATATTTCATTTAATGACGGAACAGAAAAAGAATATAGAAATAATAAGTAATTGATATACGCAATCAGAGCATCCCTTAAGATTAAAAGGGGATGCTTTGTTTTTATGTAGATTTTATTTTTTATTATTTAGGGTGTAAGAAATGCTTTTTCCAATCAGTTGGGATAAGTAAGGGGGTTAATTGTCTTTTTAGAGAACGAAAGAGCAAAGGCTATTATAAAAAAAGGGAGTATGACAGTCAGACTAAGGTAATCTTTTTATGAATAGTTAATTTCCCATTGCACAGCTTTGAATGTTAGGTATAAGATGTAAGAGGCAAAACTATCTTCAAAGGAGTTGAAATTATTGAGTAACTACGATTCGAGTGACCCAGACACGAGCTTGCCTGAGGAAACCAACAGTGCTTTTTATAAAAGGTGGGGAAAGATAATTGTCATTCCATTAAAAAGAGTTGTTGCTTCCTCATAATGAGAGGAGGTTAAATCAATGTTAGAATATTATATCTCAGATACAGATAGTAAATTACAGAAAATTGATGAACTGAAAAAAGGGTGCTGGGTCAATATGGTTGCGCCAAGTGAAGCTGAAATCAAGTTAATTTCGGATCGTTTGGATATACCGGAAGATTTCATTAAAGACCCATTGGATGATGAAGAAAGGTCTCGGCTTGAAAGAGAAGATAATCATATATTAATCATTGTAGACTTTCCATACATTACGTATGATGATGGGGGATTCCCGCTTTATGAAACTCTCCCAATTGGTCTGATTGTAACGGACGAATGCTTTATTACAATCTCACTCATTGAAAATCCCATTATTACTGATTTTGTGAGTAAGAAAATGAAGGGATTTTTTACGTATAAAAAGACAAGATTTGCTCTTCAAATACTGTTTAATATCTCTAGCTATTACTTAAGATATTTAAAACAAATCAATCGTAAAACAGATGACATCGAAAAAGAATTACACCAATCTATGAAAAATGAAGAGCTCTATGCATTCCTTTCATTAGAAAAGAGTTTGGTGTATTTTACGACATCGCTAAAATCCAATAAAATCGTATTGCAAAAACTTTTGCGGTTGAATCATTTGAAAATGTATGAAGAGGATAAGGATCTTTTAGAAGATGTTATTATTGAAAACACCCAGGCGATTGAGATGGCTGAGACGTATCATTCCATTTTAACGAGTATGATGAACACATTTGCTTCAGTTATTTCTAATAACCTGAATATCGTAATGAAATTTTTAACTTCCATTACAATTATTTTATCATTCCCGACCATTGTAGCAAGTATATATGGGATGAACGTTAATTTACCATTTCAAAATAACCCGTATGCGTTTATAGGTGTTATTTGTGTTGCCCTATTGTTATCATCCATTACAACTATAATATTTTGGAAAAAGAGATACTTTTGAAGATAGCAAAAGCTATCTCTTTTTTTGGGGTAAGCTAAATATGTTGAGTCTCTTTCGTGAAAAAGATAAAATATTGTTTTGTGTTCATAATTGATTTGTTTGGTAACATGTTCTGTACAGTTCGATAAAAAAGTGATATAACATTTTTCTGCACTAATGTATGGACTATTTCATAAAGGTGTAAAAGTATGGGGTGAATTATTTTGGAACTTAGAGAGTCAATGGCAAAAAGGGTAGCCTGGATTAGTATTTGGAGCAATATAATTCTTACGGTTGGAAAAATCGTAATCGGAATAATCGCAAGCAGTGATGCCTTATTCGCGGATGGGATACACTCAGCAGCAGATGTTTTTGCAGCGGTTATCGTATTATTGGTACTTAAAGTTTCAAATAAACCTGCGGATCTTGAGCATCCATACGGACATGGCAAAGCTGAAGTAATTGTTTCCGGGGTAATTGGAATCTTGTTATTATTAGTATCCCTTTATATTGTGTATGAAGGTGTAGCGGGATTTTTCCATCCTATTGAAACCCCAAGTATGATTGCCTTCTGGATTGCTTTATTTTCTTATGTAGCGAAAGAATGCTTATTCCGTTATTCCATGAATGTCGGTAAACGGGTAAACAGTAAAGCGATTGAAGCGGTAGCATATGATCATCAGGCGGATATAGTGGCATCATTGGCTGCAGCAATAGGTATACTTTTATCTTATCTTGGGGATAAATTAGGAATCACCTTTCTCTTATATGGGGATAAAGTGGCAAGTATATTTGTAGCCTATTTGATTTTCAAAATTGCAAGGGAAATGCTGACAGAAGCCTTCCATATTCTAATCGAACGCAATGTACAGCCGGAAATGATGGAGCAATTTGAGGCTGTTATCCTTAGTTTTGATGAAGTCAGACGTATTGACCGAATAAGGGCAAGAGAACACGGTCACTACATAATAATGGATATTCGTATCTCAATTGATCAAGATAAAACAATTAAAGAAGGTCATGACCTATCAAGAGAGATTAAGAACTCTCTAAAGGAGAAATTTGATCATATTGAAGAAGTGCTCATTCATTTAAATCCATACTTTCCGGAATAAACGAAGGCCAATTTACATGTTAATTGTAAATTGGCCTTTTTTCGTTCTGTCCCACCGCATATTTTAGTTATCCAACGTTCAAAATTTAATTAACATTAAAAAACCGGACAGCCATCTCACACCTGTCCGGTTTTTTTGTTATATCGAAGTATATTGAAAGACAAAATTGAGCGTAAATAAAAGAGCGATAATATAAAGTGGTACTGAAACATCGCGCTTTTTCCCTATAAATAGCTTAATTAATGGATAAGCTATGAAACCAATAGCCATTCCGTTGGCAATGCTGAATGTCAATGGTATTAAAACAATTACCAATAAAGCAGGGAAGCTTTCAGTTAAGTCATTTAAATCGATTTCTGCGATATTTTGAATCATTAATGCCCCAATTAAAATCAAAATAGGGGATATAGCTGCATTTGGAATGATTTTAATTATAGGTAATAAAAACAATGAAGCTAAAAAAAACAAACCTGTAGTCACTGCAGTTAAACCGGTACGTCCGCCTGCTGTAATTCCAGCAGCTGTTTCGACAGTGGCAACAGTTGGGCTAGATCCAAATATACCGCATGTCAGGACAGATATAGCATTCGCTTTAAGTGCTTTATTATTTTTTTCTGGTTGCTTAATTGATGCGGTATGCGCATGAATTAAACCAATATTTTCAAAGGTTACAACCATGGCCATTGAAAAAGAAGTTAACAGAAAACCGATTGAGAAGATATTGGTAAATGACATGGCTCCAAAAACTTCTCCATACGAGTTAAATGATGGTTGAGTCCATTCAAACCCATCAAGGTTTACCACTCCAAGAAAGATGGCCAGGATGGTGATGATAGCGACACTGATTAGGAGATTTCCAGGAATATTACGAGTAAATAGAATAAAGGTAATTATAAGACCAAGAATGGTTAACAAGGTTTCCGCATTTGTTAAGTCACCAAGAGCAACAATAGTTTCAGGTGAGGAAACGATAATTCCGCTTTGCTCAAACCCTATAAACATTAATAAAATTCCAATCCCAACTGTAATTCCTGCTTTTAAGGAATGCGGGATTGCTTCAGTAATTTTTTTAGCTAACGGTGTGAACGCAATAAGCATGAAAAGCACACCTGAAAGAAAAACAATTCCAAGTGCTTCCTGCCAGCTATAGTTACCATTGATAACAATTGTATATGTGAACATTGCGTTAATTCCCATGCCCGGGACGACGATGATGGGAGTATTACTCCAAAGTCCCATAATCATGCAACCGAATACACAGGTAAGTATAGTTCCGATCATAGCTGCGTCATATGGTATTCCGGCTTCTGATAGGATTTTGGAATTGACAATTACGATATAAACAATGGTGATAAAAGAAATAAAGCCAGCGAGGATTTCACGTTTTATGGTAGTACCGTGCGCATCCAATTTAAATAATTTTTCCATGATGTGTCGTTCTCCTTTTTAAAAAGCTACCTTCCCATGCTATCATTGTGTGTAATATATGAAAAATATTTATTTTGTATGATAAGTATATCTTTTTGATATAACGGAAATGAGGACAGGATATGGATATAAAACAGTTACGCTATTTTGTAGCCATTGCAGAAGAAAAACAAATTACTAGAGCGGCAAAACGATTGCATATGGCTCAGCCGCCGCTCAGTCAACAATTAAAGAGAATGGAAGATGAATTAGAAGTTGTCCTTTTTAATAGGAAAGGAAACACTCTTGAATTAACTCAGGCAGGAGCCTCTCTCTATCAAAAAGCAGTGGATATCATTAGAGTATTTGAAGAAATGATAACTGAAACGAAAGAAGTGGTGGAAGGATTAAGTGGTAATCTCCGCATTGGAGTAAATACATTTTCTGATTATCAATTAGCAGGTTATCTAAATGACTTTCATCAAAAATATCCTAATGTTTATTACACCGTTTATCAAGGGAATTCAGTGGAATTGACGAAAATGATTAAGGAGGGGCTGCTTGACATTGGATATGTCATCTTTCCAATTGAGTCTCATGAGGTGAATATACTGCCCATTAAAACAGAGCCATTTGTTTATTTAACAAATGAAAAAATAGAGAGCTCTGAAACAATCGTTTCTTTAAAAAGCATTAGTAAAAAACCATTAATTCTACCAAGCAATGAAGGATTAGGAATCTACAAAATGATTGTCAGTGAATTCTCAAGGCTGCACATAAAACCGTTAGTGAAAAGCGAATGCTCAGACATCAAGCTATTACTTCAATTGGTAAAGCAGGGATTTGGGGTCACTGTTGTACCGGAATCAGTTGTAAAGACATATGATACACACCAATTATACAGTTATCAGCTTCAAGAAAAAGATTTAACATCTACGGTGGGTGTTATTTGGTCCAAAGAAAGATATCTGGCAAAGACAGTGGAAAATTTCCTGAGTATGATTAAACAAAGAACAGCGGGAAGTCCAGTTACTGAATCAAGTGATAATAACCAGTATTGATAAAGGTATTCTCTTTTTTTATAATTTTCAAAAAAACCAATTCGTTCAACTGTGTATTCCAACAAGGAGTGGTAAAATAGTAACGAATGGGAATGATGTTTTAAAGGAGCTGAAAGAATGAATTTTGAACAAAAATTAAACAAATATGCAGAATTGGTTGTTAAAGTGGGAGTCAATATTCAAGAAGGGCAAATTTTGGTAATCTCATCCTCAATTGAATCAGCATCGTTTACACGCCAAGTTGTTAAAAAAGCTTATGAAGCCGGTGCAAAGCATGTATACGTGGATTGGGCTGATGAAGAGGTTAGCAGAATCAAATATGAATTGGCTCCAGATGAAGCCTTTAATGAATTTCCGCAATGGATAGTGGCTCAACGAGAGGAGTTGGTAGAAAAAGGTGGTGCTTTCCTATCAATTGTTTCTCAGAGTCCTGACCTATTAAAAGGAATCGATCCGAATCGAATTGCTAGCTTTCAAAAAGCGGCAGGCACTGCATTAAATAAATTTAGACAAGCTACACAATCTGATAAAGTGAGCTGGTGTGTAACAGCTGCTGCAGGGAAGGCCTGGGCTGACAAGATTTTCCCTGATTCCGAAAACAGTGTGGAATTACTTTGGGATGCGATTTTTAAAGCAGTCCGAGTAGATAGTGAGGATCCAGTTGCTGCTTGGAAGGAACACGATGAAACCCTGCGTACAAAAGCAGACTATTTAAATTCAAAAAAATATAAAGTTCTTCATTATAAAGCGCCAGGAACAGATTTATCCATTGAGCTGTCTGATAAACATATATGGTGCGGAGCCGGTAGTGTGAATTCAAAAGGTATATCGTTTATGGCTAATATGCCAACAGAGGAAGTCTTTACGGTTCCTTATAAAGAAGGCGTGAATGGAACTGTTACAAGCACGAAGCCTTTAAGCTATGGCGGAAATGTCATTAACAATTTCACGTTAACATTTGAAAAAGGAAAAGTTGTAGATGTAAAGGCAGAAACAGGTGAGAATGTTCTTAAGAATCTTCTTGACTCTGATGAAGGATCTCGCTATCTTGGTGAAGTTGCCCTAGTACCTCATCAGTCACCAATCTCTGATACAAATATTTTATTCTATAATACTCTCTTTGATGAAAATGCATCCAATCACTTGGCTATTGGCTCAGGCTATGCTTTTTGTCTTGAAGGAGGCAAAGAGATGAATGAAGATCAATTAGCGAATGATGGTGTCAATATAAGTATTAATCATGTTGATTTTATGATTGGTTCTGCTGAAATGGACATTGATGGAGAATTGGCGGATGGAACAAAAGAACCTATTTTCCGAAAAGGGAATTGGGCGTTCTAAACAAAGCTGGAGATAGAGCCGGAACATAAAAGTTCCGGTTTATTTGTATTAGTTCTTTTCTAATAGTATATTGCTGATATCTCAATAAAAAAAGACAGCTTTTGTGCTGTCATTACTTTGTTTGAAGCCCCTAGCTAGCATACTAAAAAATATATTAAATTTTATTTAAGATTTTTTTCAATTCGGTCAAGACGTTGTTTAGTCTCCTGTATATCTGTTTCTATCAGCTTTAGTTTTTGCTCAACCATTTTACTGTTAGTTAGATAACGCTTAAAAATCTTAACAATATATATAATAGCGATAATAATTAAAATCATTACCGCCAATAGAAAAAAAGGTAAAACATTCGTAAAGATATCTACAAAATTCGATGTTTCCACCTCTGGCTTTACTGTTTCCACTATAGTGTCACTCCTTTACATAGTATTTTTCTATAAGTCCATTAATTCTACATTAAACATTGTTATGGATTAACCTCACTTCAACCTGAGTTACTCTTTCTATGATCCCAAAGGGTTAAAATTTCTTTCTCAATTTCCTGCGTAATATCATATGCACCTTTAGATTTGTTAGAACATATTACGGCTGTGATTGACATCTTAGGATAAAATGCCGAATGGAAACTAACTCCCGGGTCATAACTCATAATATGATATTTGAAAATCTCATCATTATGTTTCTCTATCCATACTCCGTAATAGCTGGTGAATTGTTATACCCTTTTCAAAGTTCGGGAATTGAATATTAAGACAATCTTCTAATTTCATCTCCCATTTCTGTGTTTTGGTTCTTATGGTTGTTTATGCTTAGTGAAAAAGCTGAACAAAGCAAAAATATGAATGCTAACCCAACTCCAACTAACATTGAATATCCGAAAATGTTTTTTAGCGCCATACCACCTGCGATACTTGCAACAAATAGCAACAGAAACATCACTGTGTAGTTCTTCAATTTAAACACCGCCTTACCAATATTATACAACAATCAGTAGGAAAACAGATTTTTATAAAAAGTATGACATCTAATGTATTAAAACATTATATTAATGGGAATGTTTTTTCTAACGAATAAATACGATATAATGGGGAATAACCGAATATGAGGAGAGGAGGATACAATTGAAATCAAAATTACATTTTTGGACATTGGAAATCTTGTTACTGTTATTGATTATATTCGTAAGTACAAAAATTTCCTTCTTATTTAATCCGATTGGGATCTTCATATCTACGCTTTTTTTCCCAATTTTGATTTCAGGATTTCTGTTTTATTTATTAAATCCACTTTTAAAATTTATGATAAAGCGGAAAGTACCAAAAATCATTGGAATCTTGATCGTATACATAGCCCTGATTGGTTTATTTATATTTGGTGGAGCAACAGTTGGGCCAATCGTTTCGAATCAAATAACAGATATAGTCGAGAATACGCCTAAAATCATTGATGATATTGGAAGAATCATTGAGGATGCATCTGATTCCCCTTTGGTTAATTATGTAATTCAACAGGATATAGTTAAAATAGACGAACTGAAGGACAGATTGCTTGAATTCACAACCACTGTGACAAAGAATATAACGACTGGAGTCTCGGTCGTCTTCTCCTTTATCACAAATCTGACATTAATTATCATAACAGTTCCGTTCATCCTGTTTTATATGTTGAAGGATGGGAATAAACTTCCCAATGCAATCATGAGATTTTTACCATCTTCTTTTAGGAAAGAAGGAATGGTTATTATTCAGGAAACCTCTGAGACATTGGCAAGCTATATACAGGGACAAATTATTGTCTGTATTTTTGTCGGTACGTGTTGTTTTATCGGTTTCTTAATACTGGATTTACCATATGCACTGACGCTGGGATTAGTAATTGCAATTACAAACATTATTCCTTATGTAGGCCCGTTTATTGGGGCTGCACCGGCAGTGGTAGTCGGTCTATTCCAATCGCCGCTAACAGCTATTTTGGTCATCTTAGTGATTGTAATAGTTCAACAAATTGATGGTAATCTGATTTCTCCGTTGATTATTGGGAAATCACTTAATATTCATCCATTGACCATTATCTTGATATTATTGGTTGCAGGAAGTTTAGCTGGTATAATGGGGATGATATTAGCCGTGCCGACCTATGCTGTTGTAAAAACGATCACCAAAAATATTGTAAGGCTCTATAGATTGTATAAGACGAAAACGACTGTTATAACCGAGTAATGATTGAGCAGGACCTGTTAAGGTTCTGCTTAATTTTGTTTTCCTGAAGTAAATAAGCTAGCTCGAAAGGATCTTGTAGCTAATCAGGAAAAGAGGCATACATTATAAAAACCGCTTCTCTAAGGAAATTAAATTCCAATTTGGAGAAGCGGTTTGTTGGTTGGTGTTCTATAAATAATTTAAATATTAAGAGAAGAGGACATTATCTTCTTCAGCGACGTTTTTTTGTGGTATACCGATTATCTGATATTCTTTAACCTTTTGCTTAATTTCAACATAATGGATATGATGGTCTTCCATATCGATGATGGTTACTTCATATCCTTCGAGGTCAATCGTATCCCCCAACTTGGCATCATAATTTTCGGTTAGAACCCATCCGCCGATTGTATCAATATCTGAGTCATCCAAATTAGTTCCAAGCAAGTCATTAATTTCACTGATAAGTACTTTTGAATCAACGATATAGGAGCCGTCTGGATTTTTACGAATCTCAGGTATCTCGTCAGCATCGAATTCGTCGCGGATTTCTCCAACAATTTCTTCAACTATATCTTCAATAGTGACTAAACCTGAAGTTCCGCCATACTCATCCATCAGAACAGCCATGTGAATGCGTTCAGTTTGCATCTTGACTAATAAGTCATGAATCGGCATGGTATCTAAGACACGGATTATCGGCCTAATGTAGGGATCAAGGGTGACAGTTGTCACCTGTTTATGCTGGACGATATCTGTCAGTATTTCTTTTACATTTACTAATCCAATGATGTGATCCTTATCTCCATCAATAATAGGATAACGAGTGAATTTCTCAGCATGAAATACATCAATAAATTCCTTTACGAGGTCATCTTTTGATAAGGAAATCATTTCTGTTCGTGGTACCATAATTTCTTTTGCAATTCGGTTATCAAATTCAAATATATTGTTCACATATTTAAACTCAGATTGATTAATTTCGCCGCTCTTCAAACTCTCAGACAAAATAATTTGCAGTTCTTCTTCTGTATGTGCAATCTCATATTTTGATGCGGGTTCAACTCCGACTGATTTGGCAATCAGCCTTGCTGACCCGTTAAGAGCCCATATAAAAGGATACATGATTTTATAGAAAGTCATAAGTGGCTTTGAAGTAAGAAGAGCAATTGATTCCGCTTTTTGAATGGCAACAGTCTTTGGTGCCAATTCACCAATGACTACGTGAATAAATGTAATTAACATAAAAGAGAGAATGATGGTCAGTGTTTTGGCAACAGCATCCGGTAATGTCAAGAATGATATTACTGGAGATATGATAGTGGCAAAGGTTTCTTCTCCGATCCAGCCAAGTGCCAGTGCTGTCATCGTTATGCCAAGCTGACAGGCAGACAAGTATTCATCCAGATTTGTGATGATTTTTTTTGTACTTATTGCCTTTTTATTTCCTTCTTCAAGTAATTGATCTATCCGTGAAGAACGAATTTTAACAATTGCGAACTCCGATGCAACAAAAAATGCGGTTAATGCAATCAAAATGGCTATAAAAACCAAATTCCATATGTCCAATAAATTTCCTTTAACCGTTTATGACGGTCAAGGAGTCACCTCCTGTAGTAATAAGCTGCTATCAGCTAAATGGTTTAAATATAAAAGATCGACTATATGAATGTTTTTGGTCATCAACTTCCCATGTGAATCACCCCTTGGATTATAAAAGAGAAGTATTTGAAAAAGAGTTATTACTATCCATTATATTAAATTTATAAATGAATAGCATTTGTTTTTATTCCTAATTTAATAATTTGACTATATTTTCAATAAATATGAAATTTGGGACTATCTTTTTTTCAGCAATTTAGTAAAATTTAAGTTGTGGAATTATTTACATAAGTAACATAATTATAGTGTTATTTACATAAAATCAGTTAGTAAATAAAACAGATATAAATGTCAAATAAAATGCTTGTATTTTGGTTTGAGGGATTAATATAAGGGTATATTTGTATGGATTAGTATAAATTAGAGGTGGAGATAGTGTGTATGGATATCGTATCTAAATTTAAGGTGCAGGGAGTTATCATTGAAAAGACAAAATCACGTAATGAAATATTTTCAAATGTATTTATTTCAGGGTTCTCTGATTTGGGTCATGAATTAATGGCTGAGGAAGCATCTGAGTCCAAGAAGGAAGTAGAACTAAAAAGTCATTAATCAATCTCATACATACATATTAGTTAAAAATACGATCATTTCACAGAAGACGCATGTATGCGTCTTTTTTTGCTGTTGTATGAGGATATGCAGAAAAGACGGAAATATAAAAATTTATATTTATGTGATCAAGGGACAAAACGAGGAAAAACAGGCCCTCACTCAAGCTAAGAGTAAGATTGTACACACCTCCCTGTAATTCTTTCCATTGTCATCTTAGGAATAATCTACTATTATTATATAGAAATAAGAAAAACCATTCTAATTTGTGGGGTGTTTTTTCGTTAAATTCTCCTTTTATGTGGAGTATAGTAGATTTTTTCTAATAGATAATTGAAGGAGGGCATCTATGAACCTTACAGTTAAAATTATATTAGGATTGTTTTTTGGTGCGATTGTTGGATTGATGCTTAACATTTTTTCACCTCAATCATTTGAAATCTTAAATGCTTTAGTATTTTCACCAATCGGCAGTCTGTTCATTAACGCTATTACCATGCTGGTTGTTCCTATTGTACTTATCTCAATTACTCTAGGTACGGCGGGTTTAGGGGATCCTAAAAAACTCGGCAGAATTGGTGGTAAAACCATTCTTTATTTTCTTTCAACGACTGCATTTGCTATCACAATTGGTATATTCCTGGCCTTAGTCATTAAACCAGGGAACGGAGGTAATTTTGATATTGCCTCAGCTGAATATACAGCCACTACAGCCCCTTCTATAACTGAAACTCTCATTAATATCATTCCAAAGAATCCAATTCAGGCAATGGCGGATGGAAATATGCTTCAGGTAATTGTAATGTCTATTTTCTTTGGGATCGCAATTACGGCTCTTGGAGAAAAAACAAAAGGTATTATCAACCTTTTGGAGCAAGGTAATGAAGTACTGATGTATTTAGTTAACCTAATTATGAAGGCAGCACCTTATGCAACATTTGCCTTAATAGCAACTGCTGTCGGAAGCCAAGGTCTTCCGGCTATTAAAAATATGGGTCTTTATATGATCGTAGTTCTTTTGGCATTATTGGCTCATACAATTGTCATATACGGGGGAGCGATTGCAATATTCGCGAAACGTAATCCAATAGAGTTTTTCAAAAAGTTTTTCCCAGCTATGACAGTCGGGTTTAGTACTTCGTCGAGCAGTGCAACTTTGCCGGTAGCTATGGAGCTTACACAAAAAGAGCTGAATGTACCAAAAAGTATCAGCAGCTTTGTGCAGCCGCTTGGCGCTACCATTAATATGGATGGAACTGCTATTATGCAAGGGGTTGCTACTGTATTTATTGCCCAGGCATATAGTGTGGACCTTACAATGACGCAATTAATTACTGTCATCCTGACAGCTGTTCTTGCAAGTATTGGAACAGCAGGTGTGCCGGGTGTAGGATTAATCATGTTGACTATGGTTCTTGGCCAGGTTGGCCTTCCAGTTGAGGGTGTAGGTTTGATCCTCGGTATTGATCGCTTACTTGATATGACGAGAACAGCAGTTAATATTACTGGAGATGCATCTTGTGCTGTAATTATTGCCGAATCTGAAAAGAAACGTGAAGAAAAAGAAGATAAAGCAGATACAATAAAAATAGAAGAAATGACTGCTTAGTTAGATTTGGATTAATAATACTTGCTAATGTATGGAAAAATTAGTACGATGTAAGAAATGAATAGTATTCCACAAGGGGAGCCTATGGCTGAGAGTGAACGATCGAGTTCTGACCCTTCGAACCTGTTAGTTAGCACTAGCGTAGGAATGTGGCTGAATGAATGTAATGTAAGCAATGCGAGCCATTTTTGTGCGAGCATTGCTTTTTTGCATTTTTGGATGCCCGATCAAGATGGAGGTTACGATTCAGGAGCTCTTGATTAGAAAGGGGAAGTAAGATGAGAAACAAACGATTATTATTTATGGTGGAGATTGCTGTTTTTTCTGCTTTGGCATTTATTTTTGATTTGTTGGCCACTGTTGTATCTTTTAGTTTATGGCCGCAGGGTGGCAGCGTGTCAATCGCTATGGTACCTGTTTTTTTAATGGCTTATCGATGGGGTGTTAAAGGTGGCGTAACCACAGGATTACTGTTGGGTTTGCTACAAATTCTATCAGGAACTGCTTATATCATGCATCCTGTACAAGGTTTTCTCGATTATATTGTCGCTTATACGGTTGTTGGCTTAGCTGGGATTGTATTTAAATATGCAGATAGAGAACGAATTGGCAAAAAGGATATTAAAACATCAGGTATTATTGTTTTAGGAATACTACTGGGAAGTACGATGCGTTTTTTTGCACACTTTATTGCTGGAATGGTTTTCTTTGGAACTGGCGCAGCAGATGGCCAATCAGTCGCAGTTTTCTCATTGTTTTATAATTTATCCTATATGCTGCCAAGTGTTATTGTAAGCGGAATGGTAATGATGCTATTATTTGCAGCAGCACCACGGGTTATCTTGCGGAAATCTGTACATCATTCCTAAAAAGATTAATAATTTGAATTTAGGGCTCTCGACATAGTCGAAAGTCTTTTTGAGTTTTTCTCATTCCATGTACTTGAACCCGACCCATCTTGGCTTCGCTCCTGAAAGAGTTATAGTTCTATCGTCCTTTTTAATTAATAGAAAGCAGTTTTTTGTAAAAAGAAGAAGAGAATATAAAAAAATTAGTAAATTTATACATAATAATACCTATCTTCCATTTATTTCTATTATAATGATAGTAGTGAACATTAAATTTGGAGTATAAATATTATATTTTATATTGATGGGAAGTGGGATGATTATGAGTAAGGATGAAATTATTCGTCTAATATCTGAACGTATGCGATTAATCCGTGTGGAAGTTGATTATACACAAGACAAGATGGCCGAAATAATCGGTATTTCTAAAAAAACATTGGTACAAATTGAAAAAGAGCGTAATGAAGCAAGCTGGACTACTGTCGTGGCTGTCGTTTCATTATTTCGTGAAACATTAACAGTGCAGACTTTATTTGGCGGGGACCCTCTCGAGGTCATTGAAACGGTTTCAAGAGAAAGAATTGATTACAGGAAAGAAAAAATGCTTGGCGGTAAGGTATGGTGGAAAGATATTCTTAATGATGGCGGGTATGTTCTGCAGCAAAATATGATTAGTGAGCACTATCGTATTTTAGATGGGGATCAGTATCGAATCTATAGTTCATTAAACGAGAATGATGCACATAATAAATATAAAGAATTGGTTAATAAAGTGTTGCAATAATACTCTGATATTGAGAGATTCCTGTTGAACGTACGTGTGTATGAAGTTGCCTGGAATGTCTCTTTTTTTAGATTTGGATTTTCTAGCAAAATAAATGGCCTCCTTTTGCTCTCTATGAGGCAGGAGGCCTTATATAGTTAAGGAACAATTAATTATTTTGCCACTAACACAGGACATGAGGCATTTTTAATGATTTTTTCAGAGATATTGCCGAGAAACAATTTACGAAGACCGGTAGTGCTGCTATTGCCGACAATAATTAAATCGACTCCCTCTTTTTCAGCATATTGAAGAATCATATCATCAATTGTCCCTTCAAGTACTACAAAATGTGAATGGATAAGATTATTACCTTCCAAGCTGTTTACATAGCGTTCAATTTCCTCAAGTCGATTGTTATTCGCAGAGTTATTGTTTATTAAAGAATTAGTTTCTGGAACGATTGCCTGCCCCTGGCTGGAGTCTGCGTAAAATGTGCTATTGGTTGAGGCTACAAATGTATTCTCAGGAATTAATCCTTCATTATTTTCTTCATAAACATAAACTACTGATAATAAGGAGTTCTCTTTACTCTTACAAAAATTTAATCCCATTGATAAACCCAATTTAGCCGAATCTGAGCCGTCGAACGCCACCAATATATGGTTAAACATATAACTCAGTCCCTTCATTTTATTTGCACTCGTTATTATTTATCCTTTATTTGGCTTTTGGAAACATCAGGCAAGGGAACCTGTCAATCCAATATCCTATATAGTGACCTTATGCCTTAAAAGAGTAGGTATGTTATTTTTGGGATAATTTGGAAAATTAGTCTTAATTTGTTGTGAAATAGGGTCAAATCAAGATTACCTATTTAGAAGTTCGAAAAATAGATAAATATGCCAAAAGACCAATGGTCATACCAGCAAATATCTTGTATTCTTGTATTATAGAAAAAAGAGGTGATGAGGATGTTAGATGAAAAACAACCCCAGGATATTCACCCAATTATTAAAAAATGCTTAACTCACTTGGATGTTTTGGGAGCAGATGTAAAATTAAAGCAAATTGTTTATATGTATATGGAAACATTGCATAAAGAAATTGGAAACTCGAATAATGAGATTAACAAGTGAAAGATATAGGTAAACCTAAAACAACTGTCTATCAGTTGTTTTTTATTTTTTGTGTATAATATGTAACAATGGATAGAAATTTAGTTGATTTTTAGAGAGGATGAGAATTGGATGGGTTATAAGTTTTTAAAAATATTTGACCATTCTCGTTTAGTACACATTCTTCTGCTTGGTCTATCGTTCATAGCCCTTATCATAAGTTCATTCCTTTATCTGCTCTTAAATCAGGAAGTTGATTTGTCTCATCTGAAAACTGAGCTTATGCAGCCAACCATCATTTATGATATGGATGGAGAAGAGGCTAGTAAAATTTCAGCAAATAAGACAGAAGGGGTTTCAATTAATCAGATTCCAGAGCATGTGATTGATGCTGTTATATCAATAGAAGACCGACGTTTTTATGAACATAGTGGGATTGATTATATAGGGATTATTCGAGCAGCATATGAGAATTTCACTGCAGGAACTGTTGTTCAGGGTGGAAGTACTATCACGCAGCAACTAGCAAAAATAACACTTTTAACGCCTGAACAAACCTTGAAGAGAAAGCTGAAGGAGGTTTCGATAGCCAGCCAGATTGAACGTGAATACTCAAAAGATGAAATCATGGAGATGTATTTAAATCAAATTTATTTTGGGCATGGCGCTTGGGGAATTCAAAATGCCAGCAAAGTATATTTTGGAAAAGAAATCGAAAAGGTCAATCTATCTGAGGCAGCTTTGTTAGCTGGTTTAATACATGCTCCCTCTGTTCTGGATCCTTATAAAAACTTTGAGGCGGCAAAAAAAAGGCAAGAAGTAGTGTTGGTTCAGATGGAAAATAGTGGGTTTATTACGAGTGAAGAGAGGGAATCAGCAGCTGAAGAAGAAATAAGTTTCACAGAGTTAAGCGATCCCTTAAAAGGAATGTTTCCCTACTATGTTGACCAGGTGATTATGGAAGCTGACAAAACATATGGAATAAAGCAGGACGAGTTGTTAACAGGTGGATATAAAATATACACAGAACTAGATCAAGGTATGCAGGAAGATATGGAAGAAGTATATAAACAAGATGATTTGTTTGCAAAAGGTTCAAATGCAGATGAATTAGTACAAAGCAGTGCCGTTTTGCTTGATCCAAAGACTGGCGGTGTCAGAGCCCTTATTGGGGGAAGGGGAGAGCATGTTTTTCTTGGATATAACAGAGCGACACAATTAAAAGCCCAGCCAGGTTCAGTGATGAAGCCGCTCGCAGTTTATACACCTGCCCTTGAAAAAGGATATAAACCTACAGATTTGATTAAAGATACGGAGATGGAATTTGCAGGAGGTTATTCACCGAAGAATTATAATGATCAGTATGAAGGAGAAGTTCCGATGTTCGAGGCTGTGTATAAATCGAAAAATATCCCTGCAGTCTGGCTTTTGAATGAAATAGGCATACAAGCTGGAATGGATTATGCAGAGAAATTTGGCATTAAACTTGGAAAGAATGACCGAACACTGGGTCTTGCTTTAGGTGGGCTAAACGAGGGAGTATCTCCACTGCAGGTGGCTTCAGCCTATTCTGTATTTGCAAATGGAGGTGTACGTCAGGAAGCACACCTTATCCGGAAGATTGTAGATGCGAGCGGCAAAGAAGTTGCTGTCTTTAAAGGGAAAAAAATTAAAGTAACGACCAAGGAAGTAGCAAAAAATATGACTGCCATGCTAAAGGGTGTGGTTGATTATGAAGGTGGAACTGGAACAAATGCAAAGGTTGAAAATAGAGATATCGCTGGAAAAACAGGTTCAACTCAGGTAGATAATGTGTCTAGACAGGACGCGGTAAAGGACCAATGGTTTGTCGGTTATTCTCCCAACCTCGTTGGTGCCGTGTGGATGGGCTATGATAAAACAACAGCCAATCAGTATCTTTACAAAGATAAAATAAGCGGTGCAAATATTGTTTTTCAGGAAATCATGACAAAAGCCTTACAAAATGTCGAAAATCAAACATTTGATGTTCCAACAATAGATGATATGGAAAAGGAAGTAGAAAAGAACCGTTTTAAAAACTATTGGATTGAGCAAAAGGAAAAGATTCAGAAAAACTTTGATGAATGGATCAATCGCTGGAAAAATTAATTAAAAAATAAGTTGCCTTCCATATTCAATAGGAATGAAAAAAGCCCATTTGAAATCGTAAATTTTACGGTCTCAAATGGGCTTTTCTACTATGCTGTAATTAAGACATAGAGGGTGTTAACTCAGTATTTTCTGTCAGACATATTGTTTCGATTTGCTCAATTGCCCCTTGAGCATTTTCGCCTTTAACAAGGACTTTAACATGTGCATCCGTACCTAATGTTAGGAAAAAAGCTGTTAAAGAAGAAATATCCTTTACGTTAATTTCTTGTGTATTCCTTACCAATTTGATTGTTCCATTAAAGTTTTTCGCATATTGTGCTATACACATTAATTGTGGAAGTGTTATTTGTTTTTGAATGGAAAGTTCAGAAGAACCGATTTCATATTTTTGCATTTTGTCTCACCTTTTCCTCTGTTATTGAGCTAATTTATATACTATTTACCCTGTGTTAAATTAATTAAACAAAATATAGATAACGTGGGAAATTAATGATGGATTGGAATCAACATGAGTGATAGTCATAGAATTGTAAAATATTTTCATTTTTTAACCGGTCAGCCCAGAGTTAAATGTGCTATTTTTATCATTATAAGGATATGAGGAGGTAGGGAAAATGATTGATTATACTGTAACGCTTGCTATAGCTAGTATCATGACTTTAGGCTTTTTTATCGGGCACATGCTTTGGGATGCGTAAACCTAATATCTCCTAAAAGCTAACAGTCAAGGGGGCTAGATTTAAGCGCTATCATTTGACCATCTGCTATAATAGAGAGTATGTTCTTAATAGTAAGATAATACTTTATAGGGGATGATGAAGGTGGAATATCGGATTGAAAAAGATACGATGGGAGAAGTGCGTGTTCCAGCTGATAGCTATTGGGGGGCTCAAACAGAGCGTAGCCGCAACAATTTTAAAATTGGACAAGAATTAATGCCAATTGAGATTGTATATGCCTTTGCCCACCTAAAAAAAGCCGCTGCTTATTCCAATTTTGATTTAGGTAATTTATCGGAAGAAAAAAAGAATGCGATATCATACGTATGTGATGAGATTATCGCAGGAAATTTAAATAGTCAATTTCCTCTAAAAGTTTGGCAAACTGGAAGTGGAACCCAAAGCAATATGAATGTGAATGAAGTAGTAGCACGTAAAGGGAATGAATGGCTGGAGAATAATGGGTTTGAAGCAACGCTGCACCCTAATGATGATGTAAACATGTCTCAAAGCTCCAATGATACATACCCAACGGCTTTACATATTGCAGCTTATGAAACTATACATAAAAATGTTTTGCCTGAAATTATTGCTTTTAGGAAAGTACTTCAAGAAAAAGAGCAGGAGTTTATGGGAATTGTTAAAATTGGACGTACTCACCTGCAGGATGCTACACCATTAACACTTGGCCAGGAAATAAGCGGATGGAGATTCAGTTTTGAACGTTCAGAACAGATGATTAGGGAAAGTGCCGAGAAGCTGCTTAGCCTTGCGATAGGAGGTACTGCTGTTGGTACAGGCATTAATGCCCATCTCGAATTTGGGGATAAAACAGCGGGATATATATCTGAACAAACCG
This sequence comes from Bacillus sp. E214, assembly GCF_008087365.1. Classification (NCBI taxonomy): domain Bacteria; kingdom Bacillati; phylum Bacillota; class Bacilli; order Caryophanales; family Bacillaceae; genus Bacillus; species Bacillus sp. E214. The sequence goes on from NZ_VENN01000003.1 coordinate 85,694, forward strand.
GTTATAACTTCATTTCTTCACCAAACAAATTTCATGCATTGACCAGCCATGATGAGATTGTTTATGCGCATGGTGCATTAAAAGCTTTGGCTATGGATGCGATGAAGGTGGCCAATGATATACGCTGGTTGGCAAGCGGCCCTCGCAGTGGTATTGGGGAGATTACCATTCCTGCAAATGAACCTGGGAGTTCGATTATGCCTGGTAAAGTAAATCCGACGCAAAGTGAAGCTTTAACAATGGTAGCTGTTCAAATATTGGGAAATGATACATCCATTGGATTTGCTGCAAGCCAGGGGAATTTCGAATTAAATGTATTTAAACCCGTGATTGCTTATAATTTCCTGCAATCTGCCAGATTATTGTCAGATTCGCTTAAATCCTTCAGGGTTAATTGCCTGGTTGGACTTGAGGCTAATATTGAAAGCATTCAAAAAAATGTAGAGTCCTCCCTTATGCTCGTAACGGCACTAAACCCGCATATAGGCTATGAGAAAGCAGCTGAAATTGCTAAGCTTGCCTTTAAAGATAACAGTACGTTAAAAGAAACAGCCTTGAAATTGGGTTATTTAACTGAGGAAGAATTTGATCAATGGGTAAATCCAAAAGATATGGTCAAACAAAAATCCTAAAAACATTCGTAACCCCCTTCCGAATTGTTCGGAAGGGGGTTTTAGCCATTTTATATGAAATTTTTAATTAAGATTGAGATCTGCCGCTGATTTGTTGTTCACCCATACGAACAAGTCTTTTTGTGATTTCCCCTCCAACAGATCCGTTTGCGCGAGCTGTTGTTTCAGCACCAAGTTGTACTCCAAACTCAGTAGATATTTCGTATTTCATTTGATTGATTGCTTCTGCTGCACCTGGAGCAACCAATTGATTAGAGTTATTGTTTGAGCTGTTTTGAGCCATGATGTTAATCTCCTTTAAAAAAATGATTTATTTGGCTGGGTCAGTCGGATTTGAACCGACATACAGGAGATTATCGTATGAAATCTCCTAAGCCCTAAACGGCTTGACCCATTGATGTGAGTGCGTCTTTCTACTAGCTAGTATGGAAGGTCACACTTTAATTTATACATAGATATAAAAAGGTAAAAGCTGGAGTTGATAAGATTCGTAAGGGTGTACAAGCAGGAAAATATTATCTGGATTCCATGAACATAAAAAATCTCATGGGTGAAACGCTAAGGAAAAGAAAAGGTTTGGAGAGGATAATATGGAATGTCCTTTATGTAATGGTCTAACTTCTATAGAATACTTATGTAAAAATTGTGATATAAATATGGAGGACTTTGGGAAGGTAATGGATTACTATGACGACTATAGTGCATACCTGGAAACCAATATACAAAAACAAACGGACGGAGATCCTCAATCGGTAAGACAAAATATATGCAAACATCTTTTATCCTGCAGTCAATGTGGAAACGACGAGGTAGTATCTATTCACGAAATGTATATTTGAGAATAATTATAATTCCTGAAAACTGAATTAAAGCCATATCAGGAAACAAAAAAGCCAAAATCCCGAGAGATTTGGCTTTGAGTTTTTATAATTAATTATGGGCGAATTCTTAACTCAGTGTCTTTATCAAAGAAGTGTGCTTTGTTGATATCTAATCCTAATTTAATGGTATCCATTGGACTGATATCAGAACGGGAATCGATACGTGCTACGATGGATTGACCTTCAATTTGAGTATAGAGCATCGTTTCAGCACCCATTAATTCTGCCACTTCAATTATGCAGCTGACTGTAGTTTCTGGGGATGCATCCATGAATATAGGTTCATCATGGATATCCTCAGGACGAATGCCAAGGACAACGTCTTTACCTATATAGTCTTGTTTACGCAAATAGCTTAATTTACCTTCAGGTACGGCGATGCGAGTGCTGCCGGTTACAAAATATCCATCTTCTAATTTCCCATTAATAAAGTTCATGGCAGGAGATCCGATAAATCCACCTACAAAGATGTTTTCTGGATTTTCATAAACGTCTTTCGGTGCACCGACTTGTTGGATGAAGCCGTCTTTCATAACTACCAGACGAGTAGCCATTGTCATTGCTTCTGTTTGGTCATGTGTTACATAAATTGTAGTTGTATTTAATCTTTGATGAAGCTTAGCGATTTCAGCACGCATTTGTACGCGCAATTTAGCATCCAGGTTAGACAAAGGCTCATCCATAAGGAAAACTTTTGCGTCACGAACGATAGCACGGCCCAATGCAACACGCTGACGTTGACCGCCGGAAAGAGCTTTTGGTTTACGATTTAAATATTCCTCGAGACCAAGAATACGTGCTGCATCTTTAACGCGGCGATCGATTTCAGCTTTATCAAATTTACGAAGCTTTAGTCCAAAAGCCATATTATCATATACACTCATATGAGGATATAATGCATAGTTTTGGAAAACCATTGCAATATCACGGTCTTTTGGAGGTACATCATTCACGCGTTTATCATCAATATAGAAGTCACCTTTAGAGATTTCTTCTAATCCGGCGATCATACGTAAGGTTGTGGATTTACCACATCCAGATGGACCTACGAAAACGATAAACTCTTTATCTTTTATGTGTAAATTAAAATCGGTTACTGCAGTTACCTTATTATCATAAACTTTATAAATATTTTCTAATTTTAACTGAGCCATCTTTAAATGTCCTCCTTGATAACTATGTAATAATGAAACCCTTTTCACAAATAATTTTACTAGTCTAATAGTTAAAAATATATGTTCAATTTGCACAAATAAAATGATTATGAAATGGGCTGGTTGCACTTATAGTTAATTTGTATTCTCCAGTAACCGGATGGCTAAATAGGCACATAAGCTGTCTTCGAATTTTCGAACATCGAGATTGGTAATTTCATAAAATTTATCAAGACGATATTTTAGACTGTTACGGTGAAGAAAAAGCTGTTTTGCAGCAACAGTAGCATTGGCATTAGCTTTAATGTAAATCATAATAGTTTGGAGTAGATCTTTTTCATTTTCTAAAGTGCCGAGTAGATTTTTAGCTAGAGTTATACATAAAGTTTGATTTTTACCTAGTAATAAAAGATCCAAAAAAGCTGAAGAAAAAGTAATGACTTTATCTTTTGAGTTATACAGACGTATGGTTTTAAAGCAAGTATCTTCTGAAGAAAAATACGTTATGATTTCATTCGAAAGCGGATAATTATTTCCTATAAATAAACGGAAATGTGCGTATAAATCGCTTTCAAGGGTATGAATGACAGCATTAAAATCTTGATTTGTGAGCAAAGTGGATTTGGTGTTTTCTATAATGACTCCGCTAGATGGGTCCTTCCAGCAAATGACCGGGTCATGAAAAAAGCCATTTATAGCATCGGAGAAGTCTGTAATATTAATATCATTGTTTGGAAGATTATAATGAATAAAGCGGTATGACCCATCTTCAATTTTCGGCAATGGTGCAGAATCCTGTTGGTATAATAATTTGTGCCAATGCATTTGCTGGGCAGATCTATTAAGTTCTTCAGTATGAAGCAAAAAGGGTTCTAAAAAAATATTTAATAGAGCCAATTGATCAGATGATACAGACCTTTTTGGAATACCGATATATTGATTCGCATTTTCTATGTACCAATAATAGGATTGATCCTCCAACGGATATGAAACACGGATTGCGTTGGGAAAGAGTATAAGTAAGTCAGTGTTCATGAGTAATCCTCCAAATATTTTGTATCATAGTCTATTGATTATCATATACATGATAAAGCATCAATTCGTGTACTCTAGATTCTAATTCTGCTTTAGCATAGTCAGATGGTTGTGTTTCAATCCAGGTAATAGAACCATCTTTATGGTAAACTCCTTTATACCGTTTTTTTTCAAAGTAGAAGGAAAACTTCCAACCAGGTATTTTTTCTGTTTCATATAATGATTTCCATTCAAAATGATTAATCAATAGATTGCACCTCAAATCTAAATTTAATAGCAATAATCATAATTATACACTTTAAATAAGCATTTATATCCAATTACAACCTCGTATAAGGAAAGCTAGCATCAAAATCTTTGAAAAATGGACACCGATGGTTGCAATTTAATAGTAGAAAAGACTAAACTATTTCTTACAAACAGGAAGTTTTAAAAAGGAGCTACTTATGGGTACATTTATAACGATTATCACAGTGGTTGTAGTAGGGGCCTTAATAGGCGGTATTACAAACGCCTTGGCCATAAAAATGCTATTCCACCCCTACGAGGCTATTTATATCTTTGGTAAACGCTTGCCATTTACGCCTGGGTTAATACCGAAAAGACGAGACGAATTGGCTGAGCAGATGGGGAAGATGGTTGTAGAACACTTAATCACTCCAGAGAGTATTAAAAATAAACTGCTTACTGGTACTGTCAAAGTGGAAGCTAAGAGAATTGGAGAAAATATATTAGATAAAACAATTTTTTCTGAGATCTCTATAGAAAAGGCGCTTGAAAAAGCTGGGTTGGCTGACATTCCGGATTTAATCGTAAGAAAAATTGAATCGCATTCAACAAATTGGTTAGAGGATTGGTATTTGCAGCATAAAAATAAACCTATAGCAACCTTTATACCAGCAAGTGTTGAGGAGAAAATAGAGAACAAAATACCGGATGTATCTCATTATATCTTGGATAAGGGAATCGCTTTTTTTGCCAGCAATCAAGGTAAGGAAAGACTTCAAAAAATGGCAGATGATTTCATGAGGGAACGGGGAAAACTCGGTGGAATTATGCAGATGCTATTAGGAAATGTAAATCTTGGCGAGAAACTTCAGCCGGAGATTATTAAATTTCTCTCAAATCCTGGGACTAGGGATACGCTGACACAACTCCTGCATAGTGAGTGGCATAAAATAAAACATAAGCAGATTTCAGACGTGGAGGAATTCTATTCATTGGATGAAATGAGAAGTTTACTCTATAAAGGAATTATAACCGGCTATAAAAAAGTGGATTTATCGAATCTGACACTTAATCAGATAACTGGTGAATGGAATGAGACCATCAAGGGAAGATTGCTGCCAAATGTTATTGAAGAGGTTGCAGCGATTTTAATTGAAAAAGTACCAAGCATAATGGAAAAATTGAAACTAAAGGAAATTGTCCGTGATCAGGTTGCTTCTTTTCCGGTGGCTCGTCTGGAAGAAATGGTACTGTCTATCACAAAAAGTGAATTGAAAATGATTACGTATTTAGGAGCCCTATTAGGAGGCTTGATTGGAGTTTTCCAGGGAATCTTTATGATTTTGATGAATTAAAACCATTCCAGTAAACATACAATGGATGTATAATGCTTTCGATAATGGTATAGTAAGAGAGACTTCAGTGTAATAGAAAACAGGAGGTATATGATGTCAGTTAATTTATATGATTTAGCGTATACAGTAGAAAAAGGAATACGTGAAAGTGCAGAATACCAAGAACTAAAGAATCAATACAATGCGATAATGGCTGATGAGCAAGCAAGAACGATGTTTAACAATTTCAGAGATATTCAGCTAAATCTTCAGCAAAAACAAATGATGGGTCAGGAAATTACTGAAGAAGAAGTAATGCAGGCTCAAAAAACTGTTGCGCTTGTGCAACAACATGAAGCGATTTCTAAATTAATGGATGCTGAACAAAAAATGAGCGTCATCCTTACAGATCTCAATCGTATTATCACAAAACCATTGGAAGACTTGTACGGAACACAATCCTAAGCATATATGGAACCGATTAGTGTCGAAGCTTCTCTGCCAGTTAGATTTATTTAATTGGTGAAGGGAAGTTCAGGGCGCTAAATCGGTTCTTTTTTCTTTATAACTGTTCTATTTCTGCCAAAATCCTCATACAGAATGTATATGGGCATCATGAAAGGTGGATTGGACATCATGGTATATAAACTGTTAATGATTAATATGGATGGTGCACTATTATCTTCAAAAGGAAAACTCCACACTCATACAAGAGAATCAATTGAATACGTTGCTAAAAAGGGAGTAGAAGTAGCTCTGATGACCTCTGAAAATTATGACTATACACAAAGAACCGGAAAAGCTCTTAGATGTAATCCGCATATTATTGCGCATCAGGGTGGCTTTATTTTGGAGAATCTTCATAATCCGATTTTTGTTAAGCGAATACCTGAGAACACTACCCTCGATATCATTCGTTTTTTAGAAAAATTAAGCGGGCACATCCGTTTAATTCATGAGGATATGACAATCGGAAATAGAATGGATCTTCCAACACCGCTCTTTGCAAGAATCAAATGGACGCCGGGAGAGACCAATATATATGCCCAGCAATTTGTAGATTCTCTAGATGAGTATTTACGCACCCATCCGATGTCTCCATTGCAAATTGATATATATATAGATAAGAAACAGGACAGAATAGATGCAAAGTCTGGTCTTGAAGCGATGTTTGAAAACGTAATGATCCAGGAGAGTCATCCGAATAAACTTGTGATTTTACCAGAACAAGTCACAAAAGAGAAGGCTTTTAACTACTTATTAAAAAACAGGGGTATAGCAGCAAATGAAGTGGTCTTAATTGGCAGTGATCAAGATGAATCGGAGCTGGTAAGAAATGTGGGACTTGGTGTAGCTGTGGCAAATGCTGATGCAGCGGTAAAGCGCTCAGCCAAATGGATTACCCGCAGTAATGATGAACTGGGTGTGGCCTATCTCATTAAAGAGGTATTCAGAAGACAGCATCCAATTGGCTTCTTAAAAAAGATGAATATCAAAACTGACTAAATAGGTGTTGAAGGTGTTTTTTACCACCTACCAAAAGGATGGCTCCTCTGGGGTTATCCTTTTTTATTGGGCTTCGGTAATAAATATTGTCGGTTTAGGGTTTCGTTATGATGATAAAGGTGCTATGTAGGGCTGAAACAGTTTTCTTGGCAATTAAATTAATTTTGTGTACTTAATTCTTGGCAAGAGATGTAGGATATTCAGCCCAACGAGGATGAATCCAGCCGAATTGAGCATAGATTCAGCTTAACTTCGTAATAATCCGGCCGATTCAGCTGAAAATCCAGCCAAACTCCGTAATAATCCAGCCGATTCAAACAATAATCGAGCCAAACGCCTAAATGGGGCCATTCCTTTACTCTTTTGATGGAATCCAGCTTCGGCTTCTAGGAACTCAAGTCATCAGTAAATACTCAGCGGAGGCCTGCAGGATTTAGTTCACAATGATCTTTCTACGCGATGTGGTGCTTCTTAGTCTTTGCTCAATAGGACCCTTCCTCTCAGTACTCTTCTTATGCTTGTCGCTCCTAGGCAGTCTCCTAAGCTTTTTTATTGGCTGAATAGCTTCATTCCCAAATAGTCATGATAAGGAAGAGATGGTTTATTTGTGATTGACCGCTGTCTTGATGTTCAGTAAACTGATATGGATTGAATTTTTGAAAAGGGGATAGGCATGCGTATTTTAATAAATGGCATTGAGGATGAAAGGCTGTATCGGCCCTTATCTTTAATTGCGGACTTATTTTTTGAAGAGGCAACACTGCTTAATAGCGATGAATCACCATCGGATTTATCAATTACATTAAAACAAGAAATGATTAATCATACATTATATACAAAAGCGATACTAGAGGATTCTACATCTAATAAAGTACATGAATCCACATTTGAAAGAGATGTCTTGAATCAGACGGATGAAAAGGCTCTTTTTAAGCAAAAAAAGCATTCCTATTCTTATGTTTTTTTAAAGGTTTTGGAACAACATACAGGAATGATTCAGAAGTGGGGATTGTTGACAGGTGTTCGTCCCACAAAATTGTGGCATCAATATGTGAAAAAGAATATAGATGCATCTGTTGCCAAGAGAGAGCTGAGCGCCTCCTACTCCATTACAGACGAGAAATTAAATTTACTGGAGGAAATTGCTGACCGTCAATTAGAAGTCATTCCAGATTTATATGATTTGAAAAGGGAAGTGAGCATTTATATAGGAATTCCTTTCTGCCCTACTAAATGCGCCTATTGTACATTCCCCGCTTATGCAATTAATGGACGTCAGGGAAATGTAACATCATTTCTGGGTGGACTGCATTATGAAATGCGAGAAATCGGTAAATGGCTGAAGGACAATCATATAAAAATTACTACTATTTACTTTGGCGGCGGTACACCTACGAGTATATCAGCTGAAGAAATGGACATTCTTTACGAGGAACTATATGAATCATTCCCTGATATTAAAAATGTACGGGAAATTACGGTGGAAGCAGGTCGGCCGGATACGATTACACCGGAAAAATTGAAGGTCTTAAAAAAATGGAATATTGATCGAATCAGTATTAATCCACAGTCCTATACACAGGAAACATTGAAGGCGATTGGGCGACATCACACGGTAGAGGAAACAATTGAAAAATATAAACTGGCTAAAGAGGCCGGTATGAATAATGTGAATATGGATTTAATTATAGGGCTTCCGGGTGAAGGTGTCCCTGAATTAAAGAATAGTTTACACGAAACAGAAAAATTGATGCCGGAATCATTGACTGTTCATACGTTATCCTTTAAACGGGCTTCTGAGATGACGAGAAATAAAATGCGCTATAAGGTTGCGGATCGTACGGAAGTAGAACAAATGATGAATGAAGCTGAAAAGTGGACTGCAGCCCATGGATACCATCCATACTATTTATACAGACAAAAGAATATACTGGGTAACCTGGAGAATGTCGGATATTCATTACCTGGAATGGAGAGCTTGTATAATATCCTGATTATGGAGGAGCAGCAAACGATCATAGGACTTGGATGTGGGGCAGCAAGTAAATTCATTGATCCTGATACTGGAAAAATCACGCACTTTGCCAACCCAAAAGATCCAAAATCCTATAATGATAGTTATGAGCATTATACAACTAAAAAAATTGATTACTTAAAAGAATTATTTTTGCGCTGAAATTAACAAACCGAGTTCTTGTTTGGATGAAGAACTCGGTTATTTTTTCTTCTAATATACAAATAATTCTAATAAATTACACCTTTTTTGTGTTAAAACGCTTACATAAACCTTTATAATAAATATATATCAAATTTGAAAGGGGATTTTGCCAGTGAAACCTGCCTCTATTATCAAGAGCGTGCTTGTGGAAAAGGAAGGCACTGTAGCTACCGTGTCATTAAACCGTCCTGAAGTATTAAATGCTCTTAATAAAGAGATGCTTGTTGAATTAAACAAGGAATTAAAAGCATTGAGTCTTGATGAGGAAATTACAATTATTATTCTTAAAGGAAATGGCAACGGATTTTGCTCAGGCGGCGATATAAAATCGATGTTTAATTTAGGCAGTGAAAAAGATTTTTATGGAATAATGGATTGTATTAACGAACTAGCCATGGCCATGTATACGATGCCAAAATTAACAATTGCAGCAGTTCACGGGGCAGCAGCGGGACTTGGATTCAGCCTTGCCTTGGCCACTGACTGCATTATTGCAGAGCAGGAGAGTAAATTAGCCATGAATTTCATTGGGATCGGCTTGATTCCTGATGGCGGAGGGCACTTCTTTCTAGAACGAAGACTGGGAGAATTGAAAGCTCAGGAAGTAATCTGGGAAGGTAAAGTGATGAGCGCTGAGCAGGCATCAGAAATTGGATTGGTTGATCTGGTAACAACGAATAGCCTTGAGGATGAGGTTCAGAAAAAGGTAAAAGAATGGCAGGCAAAACCAATTTTGTCTATGATCCGGACGAAGAAAATTCTTGCTGAAACAAATCGTCCTAAGCTATTGAAGATGCTTGAATTGGAGAAATACTCGCAATATGTAATGAGACAAACAGAGGATCATGAAGAAGGTATCAAGGCGTTTGTTGAGAAAAGGAAGCCTAATTTTAAAGGGAAATAAAAAGGTTTGTATGATTCCGTTATAAACGGATCATACAAACCCTTTCTTATCTATGGAATAATAGTAGCTTGCCAAGCGGTGAGGTGAACCGATGTGTCTTTTCTTCGTATTCTTTTTCAGCTAAAAGCTTTTGTCCAAGTTCTTTTGCGCTTTCATCATTCTCTGCCTGAATCGATTCTTCTAAAATCTTTTCACCATCTGCTTCAAACACGGTTAATTTATAGATTTTCATCTTTATTCCTCCTAAATTCAGCTGATCAGCAGTTGATATTATTTTCGCATAAGAAGACAAAATTTGTAAAGTTTAGAATTACCTTTCAATTCTCTGGGCGGATAGATTAGAATATATATAGACATAAAAATTGATAAAAGGGGGAAATGCTTTTGACTTTACTGGTAAATAACGTAGTAAAACAATTTGGAGAATTTACAGCAGTAAATCATCTTTCACTTGATGTGGGAGAGGGAACGATGTTTGGTATGCTCGGGGCAAACGGGGCTGGTAAGACTACTACTTTCAGAATGATTCTTGGTTTATTGGACCCTACAGAAGGGAGCATTAGTTGGAAGGGAAGGAAAATTGACTATTCCACAAGCTCGACGATAGGTTATCTTCCTGAAGAGCGAGGGTTGTATCCAAAGATTAAAACGGGTGAACAATTAATTTATCTGGCTCGTTTGCGAGGGATGAACAAATCGGATGCAATGCAAGAAGCAAAAGTCTGGTTGGATCGCTTTAATGTCCCGGAATATTTCGATAAAAGAGTTGGTGACCTTTCTAAAGGAAATCAACAAAAAATACAATTTATTGCCTCTGTTATACATAAGCCAGAATTGTTAATTTTGGATGAACCATTTAGCGGTTTGGACCCTGTAAATGTTGAATTATTAAAAAAAGCGGTTCATGATTTAAGAAAAAACGGAACAACTATCGTCTTTTCCAGCCACCGTATGGAACACGTAGAGGAATTATGTGAACAGCTCTGCATACTTAAGCAAGGAGAGGCAGTCGTTAATGGTTCACTAAAGGATATCAAGCGTTCCTATGGCAAAAAGAATGTATCTATACATGCTGATTTTGATCTTAAATTCCTGACTGATTATCCTGGTGTGACAAAAGCAGTAGAAGTAACGGAAGGAATTCATTTGCAAATTGCGGATGAGAAGAATGCCGAATTAATCTTACAGGATACAGTTAAGCGTGGTTTCATACGTAAATTTGAATTGGAAGAACCATCCTTGAAGGATATCTTTATTGAAAAGGTTGGTGCTCAATATGAATAAGTTTTGGATTATGACATTTCAGACGTATATATCAAAGGTTAAAAGTAAGTCATTTGTCATTTCGACTGCAGTTATTTTATTAATGGTTCTCGCTTTTACGAACTTGGATCGAATTATCGGTTTGTTTGATGAAGGTGATACAACAATTGGAGTTGTGGAAAATTCAGGCAATTTCTATGCCGCACTGGAAAAGCAGCTTGATAGTAGTGGGAGCGAATTAAGCCTGAAAGCATATAAATCTGAAACTGAAGTAAAGAAAGCTGAAGAAGAGGGAGAATTGGAAGGATATTTATTGCTTGAAGAGCAAGACGGTATTCCAATAGGTGTCTATAAGGCCCAATCCATCGCCAATTCAAATGAAAGTACAGAAATTCAAAATGCTTTGCAGCAAATACAAACAAGTATTCTAACAAAGCAGGTTAACATAACAGATGAGCAGCTGGCAGCTATCTATAAGCCCGTTTCCTTTGAAGTCGTCCCATTAAATAATCAGGCTAAATCAGAGGAAGAGCTTAATCAGGCCCGCGGCCTAGTCTATGTGATGATCTTTGTCATTTATTTCTCTGTTATTGTGTATGCCGGTATGATTGCCAACGAAGTGGCCATTGAAAAATCATCACGTGTGATGGAGATCTTAATTTCAAGTGTGTCACCAATTCAGCAAATGTTCGCGAAAATCACTGGAATTGCTCTGCTGACATTGACACAGCTTGCCATATTTGTGCTGGTTGGATATTTATCATTTAAAAGCAGCAGTGGGATGGGAGAAATTTTCGAGGCTTTTGGCTTTGACAATATGAAAGCGAAGACGATTGTTTATGCGGTTATATTTACCTTCTTAGGCTATTTATTATATGCAACAATGGCAGCGTTTCTTGGTTCCTTAGTAAGTAAGATTGAAGACTTGCAACAAATGATCATGCCAATGACCATGCTGGTTATCCTGGCTTTCATGCTTGCCATGACCGGGCTTGGCAATCCGGAAGCAACCTTTATAAAGGTGTCATCCTATATTCCGTTCTTCACGCCTATGCTAATGTTTATGCGTATAGGAATGCTTGAAATATCCAATATCGAAATTGCGATAAGCATTGGTATTCTGCTTGTGACGATTGGACTATTAGCCTATTTTGGAGCTAAAGTCTATAAAGGCGGAGTTTTAATGTATGGAAATTCAAGTTCTTTTAAAGATATTAAAAAAGCACTTGATTTAACAAACAGCAATAAGTAAACAAGGACTCACTTCCAAATGGGAAGTGAGTTTTTTATGGTTCTTAGCAGTAAATTTAGTTTGCCTAAATAAAGGAATCCTTTGCAATCCCCTTGCTCATTACGGGGAGGTCATATTTATCTAATTGTATTTGTATATGAGATAATTAAATTTACGTTTTTTTTGATTAAAAGAACAATCGTTTGTAGTAAAATGGCATGGAAGGAGTGTGGTACAGTGCGAGGCGTAAAATTTATACATGCAGCTGATCTGCATTTGGGCAGCGTTTTTTCAGGATTTCAGCATATGCATAGTGCCATTTATGACAAAATAAAAAACAGCGGATATTCAGCATTAACAAGGCTTGTGGATACGGCAATTCAGGAAAGAATCGATTTTGTTATTTTTGCTGGAGATATTTATGATAATGAAGAACGAAACTTGAAGGCACAATTGAAATTTAAGGCTGAAATGGAAAGATTGGAAAACTATTCGATTCCTGTCTATTTAATTCATGGAAATCATGATTACATGAATGGGAATTACTTTGATATAAGCTTACCAGCGAATGTTCATCTGTATGGACGCGAAGTAGAAGTTAAACAATTTATTAAAGAAAATGATGCAACTACCGTAAATCTTTATGGATTCAGTTATGATAAGCGCCATATACATGATCGGGTTATTCAGGAGTATAAAAAGGCAGACGATGCTGATTATCATATTGGTATATTACACGGTAATTTAGATGGAGAGAGTGCTCATGGAAACTATGCTCCTTTTACCAGAAGTGAGCTGCTTAGTAAGCAATTTGATTACTGGGCTCTCGGGCATATCCATAAACGAATGGAAATTCTGCAGGAACCACCAGCCATTTATCCAGGCTGCTTGCAGGGGAGAAATAAAAAAGAGACAGGTGAAAAAGGCTTCTATCTAGTCTCCATGTCAGGGTCAGATACTTCTTTAGAATTTGTACCTGTATCGACAGTTGAATGGAAAACGGAAACCATTCAGGCAGATCATATTTCATCTGTAAACGAACTTATTGCTGAACTGGATAAAATAAAAGAGGGTGCGTATGAGCCGGATAAGTCTATTCTGCTGAATATCATGATCGATGCATCTGATTGCAAAATGAATCCTGAATGGCTGTTTGTGGATATGGATCATTTACTTGAAGGTCTACAGGATGAGGAGATGGATGAGATTTCTGTATGGATTCATTCCTGTACACTGATTCCACCCCGCTATGCAAGCGGAGGCGGAGAGCTGTCTGATACATTTATAGATGAACTTTTGAGGACAACTGTCAATATGAATTCTGAACAGTATCTGAAATACGGGGAAGCTCTCTTTACTCATTCTGCGGCAAGGAAATATATAGAGCCATGGGAGGAAAACGAGTGGCAGCAAATCTTGGACGAGGCAACGCTTGAATTAGTAAAGCGCCTGAATCGTTAAAAATGAGGAGAAAATGCTTTGATTATAAAGAAAATACATATATATGGATTTGGTAAATTTGTAGACTACAAACAAGAATTAACATCAGATATAAATGTATTCTACGGAGAAAATGAGGCTGGTAAATCAACGATTTTTTCCTTTATCCATGCCATGTTATTTGGATTCCCTGCTAAGAACCAAACAACAGCCTCCTACGAACCGTCGGGGAGCGGCCGGTATGGTGGAAAACTGGTCATTGAGCTCCCTGAAATAGGTGAAATAACGATTGAAAGAGTTAAAGGGCACCAGGGTACAGAATGTGGAGTTTATAACAGGTTTGGGAGAATAGGGGGGGAGGAGAAAATAAAAGAATGGTTGAAGGGAGTCGACCGAAACTTCTATGAATCTATATACTCCTTTAATCTAGACGGCTTGCAGGATATCTATCGTCTGGAAGAAGATCAATTGGGCAAATATCTCTTTTTTGCTGGCATGAGTGGCAGTGAAAGGCTTTGGGAGATGGAAGCAGGCTTGCAAAAGCAAATGGACAGTCTATTTAAGCCAGGTGGAAAGAAGCCTATTCTGAATCAAAAGCTGGCTGAATTAAAGCAAAGCTCCCAGGCAATTCAAAAAGCAAGGGAGAAAGAGAAAAGCTATAATACCTTTTTGAGCGAAGAAAGGGAACTAAGTAAAGAAATTTCGCTCACTCAAGAACAAATAGAGCGAATAAAAACGAACTTAATTCATTTAAAGGACTGGAAGAGACTGTTGCCATCCATTCAGGAGCTTGCTTCCATTGAAGTGCGCCTGTCAGAATTAGAAGAATCTCCTTTTCCGGTAAATGGGATGGGGCGCATGGGAAAGATAGAGGCTGAAAGGTCGGCAAAGGAAACATTTCTGCAAACTCAGTTAAATAAATTGAAAGTACTCCAAAATGAAAAGGATTCCCTCCAAGTCAATGAACAGTGGCTGGCAAGTGGGGAGAGGGTACGTCAAGCCGAGCTTTATAGTGATAAATTGATCATCCTACTCGAAGAAATTAGGACTCAATCGATCGAATTAAAGCATATAGAGGATAAAATCATTAAGCTTCAGGGAGAATTACATACACAATTTGATCCTGTTATGGTTGAAAGTTTTGATACAAGTATCTTTCGGAAAGAAGAAATTAAACAGATAGAATTAGAGAAGCATACACTTGCCAAGAAGAAGATGGAGCTTGATGCTCAGCTTGAAAAAGAACGAGTCAAATTGGAACAAATCGAGCAAATCACTGAAATTTATGAGAGAAAATTGTTGCCTGAAAATGAAAGAGAAAGGCTTAAAAGAATAGTAGAGCAGTATGAACATGCTGACAAGGCAGCACAGGAAGAGAAGTCAGCCAAGGAAGTCATCCAGCGATTAAAGCAACGAAGGAATCAAGCGTTGGAATCAGAGAAAAAGGGTAAGAAAAAACAGAAAGTTATTCTGGGCTCGGTCTTACTGGCTTCCATTTTGGCGGTTCTTTTATTAATCTTAGGCGGACAGCTTGGCGTTGCATTGATTGTGGCGGTTGTTGGTATCGTACTCGTTATATATATAAATTCGATGAATGGCAATCAATTGCAATCTGAGGAATTAGCGAAAGAAATTAACTACTATGAGGAAATTGTAAAAAAATCATCTTCGATTTCAATTGATGAACAAAGTTACAGAATGCAAAAAAGTATGCTTGAAGAGGATACGGCAAATCGAGAAAAATACAAGCTGGAATCACTGCGCAAAGAGCAACAGGAAGCAATATTTGACAGTTTAATTGATTCCTTTGAAGAATGGGAAAAAGAGTTGGCGCTTTGTAAACATAAATTGATTACGCTCGGAAATGAATGGTCATTGCCTAATGAGGTGTCATGTACGATGCTTTCAGATGCTTTTGAGCGAATTGAACAAATTAAAAACCTTATGTTGGAGAAGAGCAAACTCATTTCATTGCTTGCTTATACAGAGGAGAAAAAGGATGAGTATATCCGCTATATAGGGAAGCTTTCAGAGGAATTTGGTGTTACGGGCACTCAAAGTATCGAGCAAATAAACTACTCTATTGTTCAGAAGTACAAAGAGAATGAATTGGTCAATAGGCAAAAAAATAATATGCTCGAAAAAATACAGGAGCTCGAGGAAGAAATTATACCTTTAAAGGACTTGTGCAGACAGCTAAATCAAGAAAAGCAGCAATTGCTTCAGGAAGCAGATTGTCATGAAGTGGAAGGGTTCTATCAGCGCGGTAGAGATGCCGAAGAAAGAAGTCAGCTCAGCATAGCAAAGAGACAATTGATTGGGCAGCTGGGACGTTATGCAAATCTCGATCAGTACCATTCTGTTACAGACTTGGTTTTAAAGGATAGAATTGAGGAACAAGAGGCTGAGCAGTCTTCCTATGAATCAACATTAAATCGGTTACGAAAAAGACTTGCAGAGGTAAAGTACGAGATAAATAGGCTTGAGGAGGATGGAACAGTAGAGGCGTTGCTTCATAACCATCAGCTTTTAAAACAGGAATTTCAAGTGTTGGCTAAGAAGTGGACAACGCTCAGCCTCATGAAGGGGACTCTGGCTGAGTCTATAACGACGTATAAAGAAGAAAAACTGCCTGCAATTATTGAACAAGCTAATGGGTATCTACGTAACCTTACGAATGGAAGATATGAAAAAATCCTATTCTCAGAAAATGGTGAGGGACTCTCTTTATTGGACCATAGGGGATTAGAGGTTCATTCGAAAAATTTGAGCAGAGGGACGGCAGAACTTACTTATGTATCTATAAGGCTTGCTTTAGCGGGTACGATTGATGGAAGAAAAGAATGGCCGCTGATCATGGATGATACGTTTGTCAATTTTGATGATAAGCGAACGGAAAGAATGATTTCTCTATTAAAGCATATTAGTAAAGAGGGGAATCAGGTTCTCTTTTTTACCTGCCATGATCATATTGCTGCGATGTTTAATGGGCAGAATATCATCCAATTAACAAGATGATTTTTAATATTAATTTGCCTTCGCATGATATAATAAATATTGGAATGGACCGGGGAGGGATATACATGAAGGGAATTGCCCATCATGAAGTTGGAGATACGATAGATCTTCATCTATTCATAAAGAATGCTATAAAAGGAACAGCAAGTAATGGAAAACCTTTTTTATCTTTAATTTTCCAGGATAAAAGCGGAGAAATAGAAGCAAAGCTTTGGGATGTAAAACCTGAGGATGAACAGCTGTATATGCCGGAAGCAATCGTACGGGTAACAGGAGATATACAAAATTATAAAGGTAAGCTTCAGCTTCGGATTCGATCAATTCGCCTAAAGTACGATAATGAGACGGTTAATATTGCTGATTTATTGCCGACTGCTCCTCTTGGAAAAAATGAAATGTCTGAAACGATTACAAAATATATATTCGAGATGACGAATCCTAATATACAGCGGATTACTAGACATTTGGTTAAAAAATATTTTAATGAGTTTTTGGAATATCCTGCTGCCACGAAAAATCACCATGAATTTTTCTCTGGTCTGGCATATCATGTTGTATCGATGTTAAACTTAGCAAAATCAATTGCTGAGCTATACCCATCATTAAATAAAGATTTATTATATGCGGGAGTCATCCTTCATGATCTCGGAAAAGTGAAGGAACTATCAGGACCAATTGCGACTACTTACACAGTGGAGGGCAACTTGCTTGGCCATATTTCCATTATGGTGAATGAAATCGGTAAAGCTGCTGATGAATTAAATATTCAGGGGGAAGAAGTTCTTATTCTTCAGCATATCGTTTTAAGCCATCATGGAAAAGCGGAATGGGGAAGTCCGAAACCGCCATTGGTTAAAGAGGCAGAGGTTCTGCATTATATTGATAATTTGGATGCGAAAATGAATATGATGGATCGTGCGCTTGATCGGGTAAAACCGGGAGAATTTACAGAGCGAATCTTCCCTCTCGATAATCGCAGCCTTTATAAACCGAATATCAAATAGATTATCGATTTTAAAAATATGCTTTCCTTTAAGTGGAAAGCATATTTTTTTTTTAAAAGCATATAGTTTTAAAAAGGATGCTTAATCCTTAAGGAGGGGGAGGACAAGCTTGTCAATTTTTATTGGAGTAATCATAGCTGGTATCTTCTTTAGTGCCTTTATGACCATAAAATCAATCAGGGAAGAGCAAAAAGTTGATGAATCGTGGATTGAACAGGAGGGGAATGTTTATATAGAAAGAATGGAAGAAGAAAAAAGAAAAAGAGCAATGGCACAATAAAAACTCGACCAAACCGGTCGAGTTTTCTGTTTCACCTATTAGAATGCATCTTTTAAATCTTTATCTTTTACTTCAACATCAGCATCATCAATCACTTTTTGAATAGCTTCTTGAGCTTTTGCGGAATCTAGCTTGGTCATTTTAACGTTTCTAGTTACTTCATCTTTGGATTCTTCAAAAGAAGGATTGTCATTTTCTTTCTTCTCTGTTACTTGAATGATATGGAATCCATGCTCAGTTTGTACAGGATCAGAAATTTTGTTGACTTCAAGGCCGTATGCAGCATCTTCAAATGCAGTTACCATTTGTCCAACCCCAAACCAACCAAGGTCTCCACCTTTATCTTTATTGGCTGTATCTGTTGAATATTCTTTTGCCAAATCCTCGAATTTTTCACCTTTATCAAGCTTAGCCTTTACTTCTTTCGCTGTTTCCTCATCTGCTACAAGAATATGGCGAGCTTTTAAGTCGATTTTATATTTGTTATTATAGTAATCCTTAAGTTCTTTATCTGTTACTTTGATTGTATCAAGAGCGGCTTTTTCCTGTAAAAGATTGAATTTCACAGATTCTTTAAAAGCTTCTTCATCTTTAAAGCCAGACTGTGCCAAAGCTGCTTCAAAATTTTCGCCAAGATTTTCTTTGGCTTCTTCAACCTGTTTATTCACTTCTTTATCTGTTACTTTATATTTATCAGAGAGAACTTTTTTATATACGAGTTCTTTTACTGCTTGATCCCCGTATTGATCTTTTAGTTGTTGATAAAGCTCCTCTTTAGTAACATTTCCTGCTTTCGTTTCTACCACTGCTTCATCAGATTCATTATTGCAGGCTGCAAGACTGACAAGTAAAGCTGCTGATGCCAACGTAATTAACCATTTCTTCATCCATTACACTCCTTTTAGCGTGTTGCCAAGTAAAAGTATTTCATAACAAGCCTAACTATAACACAAAAATTCTGTTAAAAAAAGGATAAGCACAAATGTTATTTGATAATTATAATAATTGGAACAATCTTACTTAAATTCTAATCAGCGTTTTCATGGAATCTCATGTGTTTTTAAGTCTGTTTAGGGTCTTCATTAAAAATCATTTATTTAAGCAAAAGGCCCATTCCTTTTTGTGGAAATTGAATATGATACGGTAGCAGCTCAAAAGGAGGTGTGATCATGAGTCAAGGATTTGGTGGAGGATTTGCTTTCATCGTAGTTCTGTTTATTCTACTCGTGATTGTTGGTGCGTCATATGTGTACTAACTAAGTAAGTATGTAACTGAAGGGAGGATACAACATGTCTGGTGGATACGGCGGAGGTTTCGCTTTATTAGTAGTTTTATTTATCTTGTTGGTTATCATTGGAGCATCTTGGATTAACTAATTCAAGATTTGCAAAATCCTCATAAAGGTCACCTATGATCTATAGGTTGAACGAAAGACGAGTGTGAGTAACACTCGTCTTTTATATGGTGTAGAATATTTCAATATAAGTAGAGATTAACAGGATGGTAATAAGGATATTGATTGTTCGAAAAAATTTGGCCTGTTTAGCTTCTGGCAATTCCTTTTTAGTACAGAAGCTGTCTGATAATTTATTGATATAATACAAAATAAAAAGTGCAAATAATGAAAACCAAATGAGAGGTATCATCCTGTTATCCTCCTTGACGCTAGTATCTCTCTAACATTATCAAAAAAGTATCAATTCTGTAAAGAATATGAATCGTTAGAACATTAATTACTCAGGAAATTAAGAGGGGGAAGAAAACGAGGGATATATAAAACATTGTGATTAAATACACAAGCCCATTCAAGATAAAAGCGGAGGTATGATAGATTAGTGTCCGCTTTTATCTATTATTATTGAATGGGCTCTTTTTGATTTTCAATTTTTTCGAGAATTCCATTTTCGTCTGTGAATTCATTCTCAAGATTTGCAAATGATTTTTCGAATATATTCATAAAGTCGTCACCATAGATATTTTTAACAATCGCCATCATTTCCATCATATCAGGGAATTTTCCGTATAAGTCTTTTAAGGGTTGAGCACCTAAATAGACGGAGTTCTTGGATGAATCGAATACGCTTACGATTTCAAGCAATAGTTCGTTCCCTTCATCTGTAAGCTCAATATAGGTGTTACGTTTGTCATTTTCCTTTTTTGAAAATCTGAGAAGACCACGTTCTTCCAGCTTTTTTGAAAAGTTAAAGGCTGTAGATACATGCATAACACCGAACTTGGCCACATCAGATATGGATGCTCCCTTAAGATGATAAGCAATCCATAGAATATGATGTTCATTGATATTTAAATTATAGGGTTTAATCCACTGCTGCCAGTCTTTTTCAATTGCTTTCCAGAGAGCTTTGCTAAGCTGAGCAACCCGCTGGGTAAATAGCATGGCTTCTTTGATGGAATTTAAATTTTCAGTCATAATACGCTCACCTACTTTTCTCAATTTATCTTACTGATTTATTATCCTTATAAAATATTAAATAACAAAAATGGTAATTTGCCAAATTTTTAGTTTTTTTACCGAGATTTTCTTGGCGCTGAGTTATTTTGTAGTGAGCGGAGATATAGCTGTTTCAAGCTCCTGGATGGCTGTTTCAACATCATTAATTTGGACTTGAATAGCACTTGTGTGTGCCTGGCTGTCTTGTTTCCATTCTTCCAATGCTTCTTTTACACCTTTTACGAACACTTGAATCTGTGTCTTGCTGACCGCGGTTGCAGATACGGATTCGTTCTTTAACTGGACGATACTTCTTTTTACATCCTGAAGAAGGTCCATAGTCTCATCTTTCGATTGTTTAAGCTTCAATCTGAGCTCTTGTCCGGATGAAGGAGTGCTTAACAATACTGAGACTCCAGCTACTGTAAACCCGGAAATAAAACCAATTAATAATGATTTTCCTTTCATTGCTATTCACCTCAATTTTATCTTTCCATAACAGATTTCTACATAAAGTTAAAATACCCTTTAAAATTATTCCTTATATTTAACAATTCCTTTTTTTATATTATTTTAAACGTAAAAAGCTATTTTCGGAAACTATTTTTGGAAAAAAATTCATTTGTTTTTAGGTTATACCTTATTTTTCATCCAGTATTATGTTATTTCATATAAATATTGAATGTGCATACAATTAGATATGTAGATGAAAAGGAGGAGGAGGAAGTGTCATTATTTTTACTCATATTAATTCTCTTCAGTGGGTTTATAAGTATATTGTTTTACTCAATCATTTCTCTGGGAAAAGGAGGCGTATATCCAGCTAGACGTGTACTAAAGAAGAGGATTCATATGAGTGGAATATGGGCTTCAGTTCTTCTTTTGGTATTAATCTTAATATGGAAGTTGTAGATAGTAGAGGAACGTAAAAAGAGGATGTTAACCTTTTATGGTTTGCATCCTCTTGTTCTATTAGTTAACTGCTATATTCGAGCGTTTTAAAATGCCGCTGGCAATGGGGTGTATAAGGGCCATTACGACAGTATTAACAACTGTTGCAGGTAAGACTACGCCAGCTGCCAAAGCTAGAAATGGTCCAGGTAATCCAACGATCAGATAGGCCGATCCAAGAAATAGCATGCCGGATACCAGTGTACCTATAAAAGTCAGTACAAGTGAAAAGGCAAAGGTTTTGCCTAACTTTTGAACGATACTAAAAATAGCATATATAAGTAAAGCAGTGAAAAATTTATCAATCAGATTTGGAATTAATCCTCCAGGGAAAGTAGTGGTCAATCCGGATATGACCCCGGTTACGCTGCCTAACAGTACCGTGCTTTTCAAATCAGGGAATAAAAATATCCCTAGGAACATCATAATCAGCATAAGGTCTGGCTTCATCCCAAACACAATTCCCGGCATGACAGTGTGCAATACAGTACCAATTCCAACTAGCAGTGATAAAGTCACCAAATTCTTCGTATTCACTTCTCATCTCTCCTATTCTAAGCTTATCTCATTTTCTTCTCCGATTGTGCACTCGTTGCCAACCGCGAAAAGGTTATATAGAGTATATCACCCATTAGCAATATTTAACACATGTTAATGCTTATTTTTAAAATTATTCATGAAGTCGGCCAGCTTTTGGCAGTGCTCAATCGGAACTGCATTATAGATAGATGCCCTGCATCCTCCAATGGAACGGTGGCCCGCCAAACCGACGAAGCCAGCATTCTTGGACTCTTGAATGAATAGGTCGGATAATTCTTTAGTAGGAAGAGTAAAGGTGATGTTCATGGTTGAGCGGCTATCTTTCTCGGCATGGCCACTGTAAAATCCGTTACTCTCGTCTATTGTCTGATAAATGATCTGGGCTTTTTGTGAATTTATTTTTTCTATTTCGTCAACACCGCCTTTATCTTTTGTCCACTCAAGGACTAAGGCCAATAAATAGATGGCCAAAGTCGGCGGTGTGTTATATAAAGACTTTGAAGCCGCATAAGTATCATAAGAGAGCATGGTTGGTAATTGCTGATGTTCTTTAATTAAGTCATCCCGGATAATCACGACTGTGACGCCAGATGGACCTAGGTTTTTTTGAGCACCTGCATAAATCAGTCCAAAATCAGTTATGTTAATTCGCCTGCTTAAAATGTCGCTGGACATATCTGCAATCAGAGGAACTGTATTTGTTTTGGGGAATTCCTGCCACTGAGTGCCGTAAATGGTATTATTACTGGTGATATGCAGATAGGCAGCATCAGGTTTCAAAGAAATATTGTTATGTTCAGGAATACGCTTATAATTTATATCCTTAGTGGAAGCGGCAATTTCTGTGTGTCCAATTTTACGAGCCTCTTTTAAAGCTTTTTCAGACCAGGATCCAGTCAAAATATAGCTTGCGCATTTATCGGGTGAAAGAAGATTCATAGGTACCATAGAAAATTGAAGACTAGCTCCGCCTTGTAAAAATAGTACTTCATAATTATCAGGAATATCTAATAGCTCTTTCAATAAATGGGTAGCTTTTGAATGCACTTTGTCATATTCTTTGCTGCGATGGCTCAATTCCATAACAGACATATGGCTGCCTTCAAAGTTCATCCACTCCTGTTTAGCCTTCAATAATACTTCTTCCGGTAATGCAGCAGGACCGGCATTAAAATTGTAAGCACGTGTCATGATTATTCCCCTTCCGATATCGCGATTCTTTACTTAATTCCCTATAATACTTTTCAGTACTAAAGTGAGTGAATTCCACCATATTCTACAACAAAAGGAGATAAAAATAAATAAATAATCAGACTATTAGGTTAATTGCAGGGGGCGTGGAGATAACTTGTTAGGATCAACACAGGTTAATGGAATAAATTAAAACTCTAATATGGGAGATTCTATCTTGAGGGTTTTATGAAATTAGATGTAGAGTTTTATAAGGCTTAAGACTTATCTTAAAATACTTCTGAGGCTCATTTCTATTATCTTGTTGCTAACTTATGATAGATAAAAAGAAAGTGGGTCATAAAAAGTAATGAAGAAAACTAAAAAAAGATATCGAATTTGGATAGTTTTAAGAAATATTTTATTCTCCATTCTAGCAGCGTTTGTTATTTGGATTACCTTTAGTAATATTATGACAGTATATGAACAAACAAAATACCAACCCATAGGGGAAGTAGTTGAAGTGGATGGTGAAAATATACACATTTATACAAAGGGTGAGGGCGCTGACACAATCGTTTTATTAAGCGGGCTCGGAACAGCAGCACCAGCATTGGATTTTGACCCTTTAATAAATGAAATCTCAAAAAATAATAAAGTAGTAGTGGTAGAGCCGTTTGGATACGGATGGAGTGATATAACCAAAAAAGAACGGACAGTTGAAAACATTGTAGAGGAAATAAGAGTAGCCTTAAAAAAATCAAACATACAAGGCCCGTATATTCTGATGCCTCATTCAGTTTCAGGAATTTACAGTATGTATTTTGCTAATACATACCCAGAGGAAGTTAAAGGTATCATAGGAATCGACCCGACATTACCACATGCTTTAGAATATTTTAGTGAGGATGCACCTAAAATGCCTAAGTTTTTAAAATATCTGGCACCAACCGGAATCGCTAGATTAGCATTGTATATTAATTCTCAAGTTTTTTTACCTATTGCAGATGACGGCACCTATTCCGAAAAAAATTTAAAAATGACCAAGGCACTTTCCGCATGGAAGGGTTACAACAAAAACGTTGTTGCTGAAGCCAATGAAATAAAAGAAAATATTGATAAAACCGTTGATATTAAGTTACCATCTACTATTCCAGTCTTATTCTTTACAACGAAAGAAGAAAAGGGATTAGAGGATGGCAAGAATAACGTGTCTTTTTATCAGACACAATTAACTAATCATCCTGCTAGTAAAGTTGTAGTCTTACAGGGTCATCACTATCTTCATTGGACACGTTCTAAGGAAATGAACAAAGAAATTAATGAATTCACAAGTTCATTTTCTGTTGAGCAATAACAACATGCGAAGGCCATTGAAGGGGCTTTAACTGAATAAGGAATACAGTCGTTCTATATAGGGGTGGCTGTTTTTATACCTCGCGTAGGAAATTGATAGTAATGTTTGAATTTAGACAAGCAATGAGGAGCATTTGATTTCTTGTCCTTAAACTATCTGGGCATTTTAGTTCAATAACAAGTACAGCCACTTCCTGTATGGAGGTGGCTGTTTTCACACTCAGAAAAAATATTAAACAATAGCAACAATTCTTACGAAACAGCCTTTTAAATAACAGCCTTATATTGGCTTACTCCTTAGAGAAGGCTGCATGATTTCTTGACCAATAGCGTATGCTCCACGAAATGCCATTTTATCATAGTGTTTATATAAAGCATGGAATCTACCGTTGTAGTTTTGTTTCCATGGCTTTTTCTTTCCGCAAAAGTGGAGAAACACGGTGTGATGGATTACATAATCCATATCCATCTTATGATTGGACATTAATTTATAATAATTGTAGTATCTGGCGTCATAGTTATAAATCGTTTCTTCTAAATTTTTAATATATTTGGAGTAAAGTGCGTTTAATATATCCTGATCAGGCAAAATTAATTTTTTCTTATTTTCTTCTACAAATTTAAAAATCTCATCCTCGTTTATTACTTTTCGCTGTTCTTTTAAATTCATTAACAATACACCTGAATTGTAATAAGCATCTATTTCATAAGGGGATAAACGGATTTGATTAATTCCTTTTACTGATATTTTATTATGACAGGCAGCAGCAAATAAATTATTGCCTAGGTCCATCTCATAAAGGTCATCAACAGAGTTTAGAACAAGAATATCCGGATCCAGGTACAGGATTCGGTCCAAATTTTTCGGTAGGAACTTGAAGGCCAATAATCGATAGTACATTTCTTTTGTATAATGCATTAAAACCGGTGCATCTTGAAAATGTCCATCATCCACCTGAACACTTATAAGCTCACTTCCATTTCTATGGACAAATTGTTCTAAGGAATGAATCTCTTCTGTTTTAATATCCGTATGCATAATAAAAATTTTAAAGGTTTTATGTGAGTTATTTAGGAACAAGGACTGAAGCATTACTTTAAGTGGTTTTAAATAAGTGGAATTTAGCGTTACCAGTATATTAATCACTGTAAATCATCCTTCCAATTGCATTTATATAGGCTTGTAAGAAATACACCTTTTTTATCTGAACGATTATGTAACATCTACATCTAATAATAAATAAATAATATAAAAGTAGTATAGTATATTTTTAAAATATTTCTCAAATCATTATTTCGACTTACTATACCGTTTTATTGTAATTCTAACAATTGAGTTAACAGTTATTTTCAAAAAACACCTGTATCTTAAAATGAACATTGGTTGTTTGAATGTATACTAATAAGACAGACAGCCTTCTTAGCTGTAAAATTAAAAAATGGCTCCCCTATTGAAAGGAAGCCATTTTTCTTATTATTGTATATGCTGATTGATTGATGCAGCAATATTAGCGAGGTCTTCGCCCGTATATTCACTTGTATGTGTTTTCCAAACAGCGCCAAACCCATCGTTTTGTCCATAGCGTGGAATCAAGTGGATGTGGAAGTGGAATACGGATTGTCCAGCATGTTCACCATTATTATTTAGAACATTCATTCCGATCGGTTGATATTCCTGCTTCAAGGCACGAGTTATTTTTGGAACTACCTGGAACACATGGCTTGCTATTTCAGGAGTTAATTCATAAACATTTTCTTTATGTACTTTTGGGATGACGAGAGTATGTCCCTTAGTGACCTGGCTTATATCTAAAAATGCCATCACATGCTCATCTTCGTATACTTTTGCAGAGGGGATATCACCTTTAATAATTTTACAAAATATACAATCTTCCATGGTTAACATCCTTTCTATTTATTGATTCATTATGTATTAGTGTAGCACAGACAAAAACGGGAAAAAAGGAAAGGGACGCAACATATAATGTTACGCCCCTAAGTCCTCGAGGGGAAGCTTAATTCCTGGATATTCTTACAGAATCTTCTCTGACAATTACTCCAATCGTTTAGATGAAGCAATTTTGTCGTTTTCCCATGTTATGTCCAATGCAACCATCCCCTTAACACTTGGAATTATTGATCCCAATTTCAGGTTCTAGGCCTTTAGCGAACACCCCATTTTCGAAAGAAGTACACTGATCAAACCCTAGGTTAAAGCCTTACGTTATCGCGAACCAACACCCCATTTATCAATGAAGTAAAGTGAATGTTGTTCCCCTCTGATTATAGATTGCCCATGTTTTTTCCTAATATACATATTAAATGTCCAAAAAAGTTCCACATTTACTTTTAGCGTTTTCCGTTTTAGGAACCGTTTGTTACAATGATAGGGAGAAAAAGAAAAGGAGACTGTCTCTATGTCATTGCTTGAAATTAATCATATAACAGGCGGTTACACAAAAACACCTGTATTAAAAGACGTGAGTTTTGAAGTGAAACCCAATGAACTTGTCGCATTGATTGGATTAAATGGGGCAGGGAAATCAACGATCATCAAACATATTATTGGTTTAATGACACCGAAAAATGGCGAAATCAAGATAAATGGAAGCCAGTTTAAGGATGATAAAGACAACTATCGCAAACAATTTTCATTTGTGCCTGAAACCCCTATCTTATATGAAGAACTGACTTTGGAAGAGCATTTAAAATTGACTGCTATGGCCTATGGTATAGAAGAGTCTGTTTATCAAGAAAGAGTCGAAAAGCTATTAAAGGAATATCGAATGGAAAAAAGGCTGAAATGGTTTCCAGCTCACTTTTCCAAAGGGATGAAGCAAAAAGTAATGATCATGTGTGCATTTCTTGCTGAGCCTTCTTTATATATTGTTGACGAACCATTTGTTGGGCTTGATCCGATTGCCATCCAATCCTTATTGGATATGATGAAGGATATGAAAAATCAGGGGGCAGGAATCTTAATGTCTACCCACATCTTGGCTACGGCTGAAAAATATTGTGACTCCTTTATCATTCTTCATGAAGGTGAGGTACGGGCTAAAGGAAATATTGAAGATTTACGCAATCAATTTAACATGCCTGGAGCTTCCCTGGATGATATTTATCTGCAATTGACAAAGGAAGATCGCCATGAATAGGGAAACATTGTGGAAGGACCGTTTTAATAATTATCTGAAGGAGACAACTAAATACTTGCGGTTCATATTTAATGGACATCTGGTCTTTGTAATGATTATTCTGCTGGGAGGAGCGGGGTTCTATTACAGTGAATGGCTTAAAACATTAAGTCCTGATTTTCCAACCGTATGGATTATGGCGATTCTCTTAGGATTAGTTACAACAATTAGCCCGGTTTCAACGTTTTTCCGCGATCCGGACATAGTGTTCTTACTGCCAATCGAGTCAAAATTATCAT
Source organism: Bacillus sp. E214 (assembly GCF_008087365.1). Lineage (NCBI taxonomy): Bacteria > Bacillati > Bacillota > Bacilli > Caryophanales > Bacillaceae > Bacillus > Bacillus sp. E214. The sequence continues at coordinate 113,728 of NZ_VENN01000003.1, forward strand.
CCTATATAAAAAAATCGATCATATTTAGCTTAGTCATGCAGGGCTATATTCTTATCATGGTTCTGGCTGTATTAATGCCAATGTATATGCAAACAATGCAAGAACAAACGGTATCCTTCTTGTGGATGCTCCTATCTTTGTTGATTGTAAAGGGGATTAATCTTTGTTCGCGCTGGTTCGTTTTGTACTATAGGGAAAAAAGTGCATCTTTCGTTGATGGATTAGTCCGTTTCGTCCTAAATGCGGCTTTTGTGTATTTTCTTGTTAAGAATGAGTCTTTTCTTTTTATGGGAATTGTCCTCCTTCTTTTAGGAGGGCTTTGCTTCTATTATTGGAAAAGCACAAGAGAGGAAAGTTTACATTGGGAAAAGCTGATTGAGCTAGAGAATGGAAGAATGGCTGCTTTTTATCGAGTAGCAAATTTGTTTACGGATGTTCCAAAATTACGTGAAAAAATCTCAGAGAGAAGATGGCTTGGTGGTGTTATGACTCTTCTTTCGGGTAAGTCTAACAATCCATTCAGCTATTTATATGCCAGAACATTTGTAAGAGCGAATGACTATCTAGGTTTATTTGTGAGGTTAACTTTCATTGCGGCTGTTTTATTCCTGTTTACAGATCTGGGATGGGGAACATTATTTATTGCGATTCTCTTTTTATATATAACAGGTTTACAGCTCCTGCCAATCTGGCATCATCATGATCAAAAAATGGTGATGGATCTTTATCCATTGCATACAGATTATAGAAGGAAGGCTGTTCTTAGACTGCTCATTACCGTTCTAGTTATTCAAAATTTAATTTTCTTTATGACGGTTCTGATTGGTGCAGGAGTTAAATTGGCAATTGTAACATTAGTGAGTGGTTTTGCGTTCATTTTCATTTTCAGACCGTATGCAATGAAAAAAATGTGAGTGGCATTGGAGGTTTTGTATGTCATCTGAACGGTACGAGGAAAGAGCCAAGCAGGATTTGATGTTATGGAAGAAGAAAATCAGCGCTAAGCCAAGTATGGCAATGCGTATCTCCAAACAGGCCCAAACGGCAATTAATCAAAAGATACCTCAAAAAGTACATGATATAATTAGCTCTTCTATTAAAACAATGGTGGACGGCGTATTATACGGTTCAACCTATTTTAAGAAAGTAGACCATGTTGGGAATACGCTCGAGGAAAAGGAAGAGCTGGCTCAATCTATGCTGAATATATATAGAAGAACAGCAGTCATTGAAGGAGCGGGAACAGGGGCAGGAGGAATATTGCTTGGTCTATCGGACTTTCCACTGCTTCTATCTATAAAAATAAAGTATCTATTTAGTATCTCTCAGCTTTATGGTTTTGACCCAAGAAAATGGGAGGAAAGAGTATTTATCCTGTTAGTATTCCAGCTTGCTTTTTCTTCTTTAGAAAAAAGGAAAGAGCTTCTCCCAGTGATTGAAGACTGGGAAAACAAAAAAGGATTGTACCAGGAAATTGATTGGCAAAGCTTTCAGCAGGAGTACCGGGATTCGATTGACTTTATAAAAATGATGCAGTTGGTGCCGGGAATCGGCGCAATTGTAGGAGCCTGGGCCAATCATCAGCTGCTTGAACAATTGGGTGAAACGGCAAAACACGCTTATCAAATGAGATGGTTTACTGAAGAGGAAATGGGCTGAAAATAAAATTATTAGGCTTAAAAACTGGCATCGATTAAAGATATGCCAGTTTTTTCTGTTTTTCATATTAAAATGTCGAAGATAAAATTTGCTGGTGGAAGTAAGGGGATTAGAAATAGCGCCATTCCTGAAAACCGATGGCTGCACTGCCCAAGGTCTTTGCGGCAATTAACATGGCTTTCTCATTAAAATCGAATAAAGGATGGTGGTGTGGATAAGGGTGATCTGTGTTCTCGGGAGCAGCGCCTGTAAAAAACATAGATCCTCTGACCTGTTGAAGATAGTACGAGAAATCCTCTCCTACCAACAGGGGTGTAAGTTTTTTTATGTTTTCGCATCCGACGATTTCGGTTGCCTTATATTCAATATAGTCAGTCTCTGATGGATGATTAATGGTTGGAGGATATCCTCTGAAGTATCTCAGTTCATATTGGCAGTTATTTGCCAGGCAGACACCTTGAACAATTCGTTCAATTTCCTCAATAATTTGTTCTTGAACTTCTGATTCAAAGGTTCGGACAGTACCTTCTAAAAAGGCTTTATCAGGTATGATATTAAATGCTTCCCCAGCTTTAAATTTCCCGATTGTTAAAACGGCTGCTTCCATTGGATCAATTCTTCTGCTCGTTATAGTTTGCAGGAGAGATACGATTTCTGACGCAATGACCAATGAGTCTTTTGAAGTATGAGGCTCTGCCCCATGACCACCCTGACCGTATATGGTCACTTTAAACCGATCGGCAGTGGCGGTTATTGGGCCAGGGCTTATATAAATAGATCCAGTAGGGAATGGAGACCAAAGATGTGTTCCAAAAATGGCATCTACACCATCAAGGCAGCCATCTTCAATCATAAATTTTGCCCCACCGGGAGCAAGTTCTTCTGCATGCTGATGTATAAAGACATATGTTCCTTCCAACAGATGCTGCATTTCTTTAATCGCTTTGGCCAATATTAGCAATAAAGCTGTGTGTCCGTCATGGCCACAGGCATGCATGACTCCAGGGACTGTTGAGCGGTAAGAGACATTTTTTCCATCCTGGATGGGGAGGGCATCAAAATCTGCACGCAGGGCAACTGTTCTGCCAGGGGATTTACCATGTATGGTCGCCACAATCCCGCCACCTCCAACATTGCTTCGGATAGGGACATTTAATTCTTTATAAAAATTTTTTATGAATTGTACTGTTTTCTTTTCATGAAAGGAAAGCTCAGGGTGCTTATGCAAATAACGGCGAATGGCCACCATTTCTTTGAAATCATCTTCTAATCTTTGAAATAGCTCCTTTTCCATATAATCCCCCTAATTAAATGACATGGTTTCCTAGTATCCTTATTTACATGATTAACCATTATTAAACTAAATTTAGTAAAACTTCTATAAGTTTAGTAGATTGACATTTTAAAAAAAGGATAAACAATGATTAAGGAGCCAAATAGATGATATGTCAGTATGGTTATCATTGTAGACGGTTTTCAAATATGATAATTGCCTTCCCCTACTTGTTTTCTTCTTTGTAAGCATGAAAGGTGACAGTGTAAGGACTGCCTGTAAACAATACCTGTGTGTTAAAAAGGCTGGACTTATTTGGGACTAGTGCACTTGTATCCCCTTTTGCATAGGCCTGTTCGTTCTTCCAGTTTGTCAAAACAACATAGGTATCAGATTTGATAGGGCTAAGTATACGCATCGCATGGATCCCAGTTTCATTTTTGATAGACACTAATTTATTTTTAAGGTCAAATTCAAATGCAGGCCGATCTTCAATAGAAACAGGTATATTATGTAGAGCATAAAATCCTTCTTGTTTAAGTGGACCGAATCCATCCAAAACTTCGAACTTTCTTGCTGAAGAAAAGATTGTTTTCTGATCCGTTTCATGAATCAGAGCGGCAGTTTTAGGATTGTTCAATAAAATAAGAGGTAAATTTGCTCGTTTATCTTGTATCCTTTTTAAAAAGCTGAAGGTTCCTGTCGTTATATAGAAGTTCATTATTTGCCCCCTGATTAGATATTTTAGTATAATGGAGTCGTTAGTTAATAGTAATTATTCTAATTTGTAACATTTTATTTACCCATTATTAGTTAAGTCATAACCTACATTGCTGTTAGGTGAGGAGCATTTAACTATAATGGTTTAAATTAAGTCTATTTTTTGACAATTTTTTCACGATTATATACAAGGAAAGGCTGAAAGGATATAGTTGTTATTGATGCCTAAACGATGTAATTCAGGAAAAAAATATAAAATATATAGTAAAAAAGAGGGGCGGAGCGGCTTTGAGACAAAAATTCAATGATACCTTCCTAAAAGCAATTAATAAAGAGAAGGTAAATCACACTCCAGTATGGTATATGAGACAGGCGGGAAGATCTCAGCCTGAATACCGAAAAATTAAAGAAAAATATTCCTTATTTGAAATTACTCATCAACCTGAATTAGCAGCCTATGTAACTCGACTACCGGTTGAACAATACGATGTAGATGCAGCTATTCTATATAAAGATATTATGTCTCCGCTGCCTGGAATTGGTGTACAGGTTGACATTAAATCAGGAATTGGTCCGGTTATCGACAATTCAATTCAATCATTAGCCGATGTCGAAAAGCTTGGTGAATTAAATCCAGAAGAAGATGTTCCTTATATTCTCGATACGATTAAACTGTTGACTGAAGAACAATTATCCGTCCCGTTAATCGGATTTTCAGGAGCTCCTTTCACAATCGCAAGTTACATGATTGAAGGCGGTCCTTCTAAGAATTATACAAAAACAAAAGCATTTATGTATACCGAACCAAAGGCATGGTTTGCATTAATGGATAAGCTGGCAGATACCATTATTATCTATGTGAAAGCTCAAGTAAAAGCAGGCGCAAAAGCAATCCAAATATTTGATTCATGGGTCGGTGCCTTAAATGTTCAAGACTACCAATACTATATTAAACCAATTATGAATCGGATATTCACAGAACTTAGGGAAGTGCGAGTTCCTTTGATTATGTTCGGTGTGGGAGCAAGCCATTTGGCTAAGGAATGGAATAGCCTTCCACTTGATGTTGTCGGTCTTGACTGGAGGCTGTCCATTACTGAAGCAAGAAATATCGGAATAAACAAAACAGTAATGGGAAATCTTGATCCGGCATTGCTTACCTCATCCTGGGATGCCATTGAGAAGAAAGCAAAAGAGATTATTGAACAGGGATTACAGGAACCGGGTCATGTATTTAACCTTGGACATGGGGTCTTCCCAGAGGTGAATCCTGAAGTTCTAAAACGCCTGACTGCATTTATACATGAGTATTCTGCAACTATCATCACATCAAAAGGAGAGGCTGAATAATGGCACATACAAAGAAAAAAATCGGTTTATTAGTAATGGCATACGGTACACCTTATAAGGAAGAAGATATTGAGCGTTATTATACACATATTCGTCACGGAAGAAAGCCGTCTGAAGAAATGCTTGAAGACTTGACTTCAAGATATCGTGCGATTGGCGGGATTTCACCGCTTGGAAAGACAACGGAAGATCAGGCAGCTCATTTGGAAGCAGCGCTAAATAAAGTACAGGATCAATATGAATTTGTAGCTTATATAGGTTTGAAACATATTGAGCCATTTATTGAAGATACTGTTGAAAAAATGCATGCTGACGGAATCACGGAGGCAGTTAGCATTGTGCTTGCACCTCATTATTCCACTTTCAGCATTAAATCATACAATGGACGTGCAAAAGATGTTGCTGATAAATATGGCATGAAAATTACTTCAGTTGAAAGCTGGTACAAAGAACCAAACTTCATTAAATATTGGGTTGACCATGTAAAAGAAGCATTTAATCAAATGACTCCGGAGGAAAGATCAGCAGCGGTATTAATCGTATCTGCACATAGCTTACCTGAAAAAATTAAACAGCTAGGCGATCCATATGAACAGCAATTAGAAGAAACAGCAAAACTGGTTGCTGAAGGAGCAGGCGTTGAAAACTATGCGGTTGGTTGGCAAAGTGCCGGAAATACACCTGATCCATGGCTTGGACCGGATGTTCAGGATTTGACAAGAGATCTTTATGAACAACATGGATATAAAGCGTTTGTCTATACACCGGTTGGCTTTGTGGCTGAGCATTTGGAAGTTCTTTATGACAATGATTATGAATGTAAGGTGGTTACGGATGAGATAGGCGCAACATACTATCGCCCTGCCATGCCGAATACGCATCCTGATTTCATCAATGCCATGGTTGATGCAGTTATGAAAAAAATGGAGCTTAACTGATAACCAACAATGAAAAGAAGGCGATAAAATTGGATTCAACGAAACAAAATATTGCAATCATTGGTGGTGGAATCGCGGGTCTGACGGCAGCCTATTACCTTGATAAAAAAGTAAAGGAAGACAATCTTCCATATAATGTAATTCTTATAGAGTCTACAACTAGGCTTGGCGGTAAAATGCAAACGGTAGAACGTGACGGTTTTGTCATTGAAAGAGGCCCAGATTCATTCTTGGCTCGAAAGAAGAGCATGACAGAATTGGCGAAAGAAGTGGGTCTTGAAAGCACGATTGTTCCAAATTCAACAGGGAAATCTTATATTCTCGTAAAGGATAACCTTCATCCAATTCCGGGTGGATCGGTTATGGGGATTCCTACGGAGATAGGGCCGTTTATTACAACGGGGCTGTTTTCTCTATCAGGTAAAATGAGAGCAGCTATGGATTTTATCCTGCCGCGTTCTAAAGAGCCAGGCGATCAGCCATTAGGGAAATTTTTAAGGCGCCGTCTTGGGGATGAGATAGTGGAGAATCTGGTTGAGCCTCTTCTTTCAGGAATTTATGCAGGCGATCTCGACAAGTTAAGCACAATGTCCACGTTTCCTGATATGCTAAAATTGGAGAAGAAATACAGAAGCATTGTATTGGGTACAAAAAAGAACCGTCCTAAAAAACCAGTATCACAAGACAATAAATCAGCAGGAGATAGCAAAATTGGTATGTTCCGAACCTTTAATAAAGGGCTGCAATCATTGACGGATGCCATTGAAGCAAAGCTTCCAGCAAATCAAATCCTTAAAGGGACGAGAGTTGATGGGATTATTAAAACAGGTGAAGGATATATGCTGACATTAAATAATGGGGATCGGTTACCTGTCATTTCAGCTATATTGGCTACTCCCCATCAGGCTGTTCCGCAAATGCTGCCGGATTATGGGATGTTTGAGCCGTTTAAGGTAATACCTTCCACATCGGTTGCAACGGTATCAATGGCATTTGATGCAAGCGCGATTAAAGAGGATATTGATGGAACAGGATTCCTTGTATCAAGAAACAGTGATTATACGATTACGGCTTGTACATGGACTCATAAAAAATGGCCGCATACTACGCCTCATGGCAAGGTTTTACTGCGCTGTTATGTAGGAAGAGCCGGTGATGAGGTAGTCGTAGACTTATCAGACGGTGAAATTGAACAAATTGTATTGGATGATTTAAACAGAATCATGCAAATTACTGAAAAACCGGATTTCACCATCGTCACTCGTTGGAATGAAGGGATGCCTCAGTACGAAGTCGGTCATTTAGATCGTTTAAAAATGATTAAAGAAAGAATGGACAAGGAGCTTCCGGGAATTTATCTGGCCGGAGCATCCTATCATGGTATTGGAATGCCTGACTGTATTGATCAGGGGATTGCTGCCATGAATCAGGTCCTTACATTTATTAAAGAAAAAAATCTATAACTTTACAAAATAAACAAATCCGATTAATTCCTCTTATTATGGAGAAGAATTAATCGGATTTTTTATATCTTTTTATTGGGCTCTGTTCGTAGATATTGTTTGCCAATTAAACTTACTTCTTATTTAACTATCGGGGGAAGGATTAGCTGGATAGCTAGCTAATTGCAGGAATTTGCCTATAAGGAAACGAATTACCTATCTATTATAAATAATAAGTGAGGAATATTTATGCTGTTTCAAAATGGTAATCTAAAGGTTCGAAGATTAGAAAAAAAGGATAAATATCTATTGGTAAAATGGCTATCACACCCAACGGTTCTCGAATTTTATGAGGGTAGAGACAACCCATTTAATTTAGAAAAAGTTGAAAAAGCTTTTTATCCACCTGAAGATAGTGAAGTGAGATGTATTGTGGAAATCGATGATACCGAAATTGGATATATTCAATTTTACCAATTGGATGATGACACAAAAAATGACTATGGATTTTTTCAAGAAAATGTTTTTGGTACTGACCAATTTATTGGGGAAATAGATTATTGGAATAAAGGGATTGGAACATTACTTGTATCATCTATGGTTTATTTTTTAACTGAAGAAAAAGGAGCTGAAAGAGTAGTGATGGACCCTCAATTAAGAAATACAAGGGCTATCAGATGCTATGAAAAATGTGGATTTAAAAAGGTTAAAATACTGACTAAGAATGAATTGCACGAAGGAAAATTTCAGGACTGTTGGTTAATGGAGTACCATAAATAATTTTCCCCCTTCAACTATGTGGGGTATTAACCCAAGACGGATTAACGCCCTTTTTATAATACGAAGGACAGTTTAGTTCAAAGGGGATTTTATTAATATCAGTGAATACATTAGATAATTCTATAGTGGTTAATTAAAATAAAGATAACGCTGGCGATTGCAAATAAGGTGTCGCACCCTAGGAGTTAGTTTTACTCTAACTTTTCGGATATGGCACCAAAATAGTCTCTTTTTATTAAGCTATTAGTAATAACCTCTACGAACAGCATTTTGTTTTATAAAAAAGAATCAGCTGAAAAATATTTAATTCTCTTTCAATGCTGCATCCTCAAGATCATGTGAAGATTGTATTAATTTTGTTAAATAGATATTACCTGCCGTTTCACCGATTATTAATAGTATGATAAAAAATATAAAGGCCAGCATCCAGGTTATCATATTCAATCACTCCTTAGCTTCTGAAGTACTATATATGAGTCCTATTACAGCTTTATACCCACATTCAGAAGGAGGCAATCACCTTGAATAATAAAATTGGAGATATGACGATGATTCAATCCCTAGCGGCAACGGGGGAGAACAGATAGCTGTGTAAAAACATAGGCTATCTATTATTTAGAAGGGATTGCATTTTAGAACCTAGTTATTTCTTATCTAAATACAATGAAGACAGTCTAATAACGAAGAAACGCTCAAATGATGTGAACCACCGTTTGAGCGTTTCTTTATAAAGACTGTTTTCATAGAGATTGCTGTTATTGTTACTATTAATCTGAGATGTAAAGGAAGGGCTATACTTGTTATCAACAAACGCTACATCCATGATAGGAATAAAAGATATAGAATTATTTCATTAATGTTTCCCCTGTTAAAATTTTATATAGGTCTGTTGAATCTTGCTTTGATAATTTTATATATTTATCGCTATCGGTAACTATCTCTATATTTTCATTATTAGAGCTAATCCATAGTAGATAGGATGCTAATTTTTCGGAGCTATCTTTATTATTCTTGGAGCGTTTTTAGGACTTATTACAATAGCAAATGGAATTCTTATAGTGTTGATTGGAATTATAAGATGGATTATTGTCTTTTTTCAAAGGGGAGATTAACAATTCTTTCTTCTATAGAACCGAAATTCGAATTGATAAAGGGTTTAAAGCAGAAGCAGACCATTGTTTAGCTATATGTTGAAAAGTTAACATCAATAAAGGATTTCTTACTATAGGAACTCTTATCAAGTGAATTTATAAATGAATGATTTATTTATGTTTTCTTTAAAAATAACCTAAAAAATAACCAGCCATATATAATTGGCTGGTTTTTTGCAAATCGCAAAATAGAGGGAATTTAAAAAATCAGGGACTGTATGAATACAGTCGATATGAGCACCCCAGGATTAAAGGGGATTGCTGCTAACATTATTTAAAGACTATTCAGATACATGACGCAGGCATTTATCACAGACGATTCCGTAGCATTCGTGCTGTTCTTCAATGTTTTCACCGCATTCTGAACATTTCTTAGGGGGCAAATTTCTGAAGAATTCCATAACGTTTCGTACCATGTTTAAAACCTCCGTTTTTTTAATTGATTTATAACAGATAATCCATTTTCGATTCTGTTATATAACTGCTTGATAATGTCATTGTATTATAACAGATATGGAAAGTCAACACTGTTTTAAGACAATTTTGAAAAAGATGAAAAAATAGGCTAATTGTTATATATTGAGTGTGAAGCTATATTAGATTTTGCGAAGTCATAACCATGAAATTGGTTATAATTGCATGCAATTAATGGAAAAGGACAGATTATGAGAAAGAACGATAGGAATTTTATAGCTTATAGATTTCGTTACAGCCATTTGCCAACAAACAATATAAAGTTAGATTGATTTTTAATGGGGGGATAAAATGCGTTTAACAGTTATCGGGTTTTGGGGCGGCTATCCTGGGAAGAAAGAAGCCAGTTCGGGTTATCTGATTGAGCATGAAGGATTTAAATTGCTGCTTGATTGTGGAAGCGGAGTATTATCTCAGTTACAGGAATACATAAGACCAGGCGATTTGGACGCCGTTCTTTTATCACATTTTCATACAGATCATATTGCAGATATAGGGGTCCTGCAGCATGCATTATTAATCGATCAAATGGTAGGAATTGAAAAAGAGCCATTGCCTATATATGCTCATACGGAAGATAAAGCTACAGCTGTTACTCTGACATATAAAAGCCAGACTGTATGGGAACCTATTGTGGAAGGGAAATCTGTTCAAATTGGTCCTTTCCATGTTAAGGCACTTAAGACGAAGCATTCCGTTCCATGCTATGCTTATGTTATTGAAGCAGGGGGCAAAAGATTGGCTTATACGGCAGATACAGCCTATTTTCCTGAACTCGTGTCTTTTTTCAGGGATGCGAATGTTTTACTATGCGAGTGCAATTTTTATGAGGGCATGGATATGGCTGAAAGGGCCGGCCATTTAACCAGCATTCAAGCCGGAGAAATAGCCAGGGATGCAGCAGTTCAAACCTTAATCTTGACCCATTTGCCGCACTTCGGGAATCAGAATGATCTGGTAAAGCAAGCCGCAAAAGTCTATAAGGGTGAGATTGATTTAGCCAAGACTGGTTTACAAATTTATATTTAATTTTAGGGGGATTGAGTAATGCTATTTTTAGATAATAGAGGAATAACAGATCCACGTATTAATTTGGCAATTGAGGAGTATGCATTAAAACATTTGGATATTGATGAATCATATTTATTATTTTATATTAATCAGCCATCCATTATTATTGGAAAGAACCAAAATACAATTGAGGAAATCAACAGTGATTATGTAGAAGAGAACGATATTATTGTTGTCCGCAGACTTTCCGGCGGCGGTGCGGTTTACCATGATCTCGGTAATTTGAACTATAGCTTTATCACTAAAGATGATGGTGAAAGCTTCCATAATTATAAGAAGTTCACTGAACCTGTGGTGGAAGCATTGAAGGAACTAGGCGTAAATGCTGAATTAAGTGGTCGTAATGATTTAGTAGTTGGAGAACGCAAAATTTCAGGAAATGCTCAATTTGCCACTAAGGGAAGAATGTTCAGCCATGGAACATTAATGCTTTCCAGTGAAATTGAAAATGTGGTTTCGGCCTTAAAGGTGAAAGAAGATAAAATTAAATCAAAAGGAATAAAATCCATTCGCTCAAGAGTTGCCAATATTTCCGAGTTCCTGTCTGAACCATTGACTATGGAAGAATTCCGCCAAAAGCTACTTGAACATATTTTTGGTGGAATGGAGAATGTACAAGAATATCAATGGACTGATGAAGACTGGAAAAAAATTATGGAAATCTCTGAAGAACGTTATCAACAATGGGATTGGAATTATGGAAAATCACCTAAGTTTAATATTCAGCATTCTTATCGTTTCCCAGTTGGACAAATAGATGTTCGCTTAGAGGTAGCTAAAGGTAAAATTGAGGAATGCAAAATATTTGGTGACTTCTTTGGAGTGGGTGATGTAGAAGAAATCCAAAAACGATTAGTTGGTGTTAGATTTTCAAAATCTGAACTAGAAAATGCATTGAAAGATGTGAATATCAGTCATTATTTTGGAAATATCACAAAAGAGGATTTTGTTAATCTTTTATATTAAATAAAAAGTGAAAATACTTTCTATCAAAAAGCTTCTAATGGGTTAAATCCGTTTGAAGCTTTTTATTTATACAAATAACTATATCAATAAAAATACGATATTTTTGTGAAAACATAAAGGTTATAGGTAAATTATCCTGTTTATGAATATTGTGAATGTAGGGATTGCTTAATCTATGATTTCGATTAAATAGTTGCTTATACCTAGTTCTTTTTCTATAATAAAAATTGGGTGTATTTAGAATATTTTAACAAAACTTACACCTTTCTAACAGGGGAGGGAATAATATGAATTTATCAACCCAACTTCTAGAAACGGCAGAAAAGTTTAAAACAAAACCAGCTTATATTTTTATGGATCAGGAAACGAGTTATGCTGAATTGAATGCAGCTGTTACACGGTTTGCTGATGGTCTTCAGAGTTTAGGGGTAAACAAAGGAGATAATGTTGCTCTATTATTGGGTAATTCACCGCATTTCATAATTGGTTTATATGGATTAATGAGATTGGGTGCAACGGCTATCCCGATTAATCCAACGTATACACCAGATGAAATAGCCTACATATTGAAAAATGGTGATGTAAAAGCAGTAATCACATTGGATTTGCTGATTCCTATGTTTGATAAGATGAGAAAGATACTGCCAGATATTAATCATGTGATTGTTTGTCCGTCCGGTACAGGACCAGATGAATTGCCTCAGAACCTATCTATCAGCGACAAAATGAAACCGTTTACAGATATACTCAAAATTGCTACCGGACAATTTTCTGCCCCGAAAGTGGAGGAAGATGAAACCGCCCTTATTTTGTACACCTCAGGGACGACCGGTAAACCAAAGGGTGCTATGCTTACGCATAAAAATCTCTATAGTAATGCCCGGGATGTAGCAGATTACTTACAGATCAATGAAGATGACCGTGTTATTACGGTGCTGCCAATGTTCCATGTATTTTGTTTAACGGTTTCTTTAAATGCGCCACTAATAAATGGAGGTACATTAATCATCCTGCCTAAATTCAGTCCACAAGAAGTGTTCAGAGTGGCCGAGAAATATGAAGTAACCCTTTTCGCAGGTGTGCCTACTATGTTCAATTATCTATTGCAATATCCCGAGGCTAATCAAGATAGCTTTAAAACTCTCAGGTTCTGTATTTCCGGAGGTTCAGCTATGCCGGTTGCGTTATTAACAAATTTCGAGAAGAAATTTAATGTTATTGTGTCAGAGGGATATGGTCTTTCAGAAGCATCTCCAGTTACCTGTTTTAACCCAATTGATCGCCCTAGAAAACCTGGCTCTATTGGAAAATCCATCATTCATGTTGAGAATAAAGTCGTAAATGAATTGGGTGAAGAGGTTCCAGCGGGTGAAGTTGGGGAATTGATTGTTAAAGGTCCAAATGTCATGAAGGGCTATTATAAAATGCCAGAAGAAACTGCAGCTACCATTAAGGATGGTTGGTTATATACTGGTGACTTAGCTCGTGCAGATGATGAAGAATATTTTTATATTGTTGATCGGAAAAAAGACATGGTTATTGTCGGTGGCTTTAATGTTTATCCTAGGGAAGTTGAAGAAGTTTTATTTGCACACCCCGAAGTATCGGAGGTAGCTGTAATAGGGGCTCCGGATCCGAATCTTGGAGAAGTCATCCGATGTTTTGTAGTATCCAAAAGCCTAGATTTAACGGAAGAGCAATTAATCAACTATTGCCATGAGCATTTAGCAAAATATAAAGTACCTACATCGATTGAATTTATGGAGGAGCTTCCTAAAAATACGACAGGTAAGATTTTACGCAGAGCTTTAAGAAATACTGTGCTGCAGCAAACAAAATAGAAAAACGAACTTTGGACCCGCAGTGATGCGGGAATTTTTTTTGCTTAATCCGTATTTATCTATCATTTTTATGGGTCTTATCCTGCTAAAACTAATCAACCTACTCACCCAGCTAAAAAACAGCATATTATAGTTTAAGTTTCAATTTTTACAGATATGCCACTGTTTTATTGTCTGAATATTCTATATTATTTATTGCAATTCTAAAATTTTCAGGCTATAATTTAACGAATAAAAGCATAAAAGCGATAAAGGGTGGGGGAGCATATCATGAAATGGAAAAGTTTATTGGCAAGTATAGCTGTAATATCAACCATTGCACTTGCAGGCTGTGGTTCGGATGAAAAATCGTCCGGCGAAGGTGAGAAAAATGGAGAAGGAAAACAGTATACAGTAGGGATTTCTCAATTTGTTGAACATCCATCGCTTGATGAGGCCACAAAGGGCTTTAAAAAGGCTCTTGAGGATTCTGGGTTGTCCATTAAATATGATGAACAGAATGCTCAGGGGGAGTTAAATAATAATCAAACGATTGCTACTAATTTAGTGAGTGAAAAAGTCGATTTAATCTTTGCTAATGCTACTCCAAGTGCTCAAACTGCAGCCAATGTTACAAAGGATATACCGATTGTATTTACATCTGTTACAGATCCAGTAGGGGCAAAATTGGTATCCAGCATGGAAGCACCGGATAAAAATGTGACGGGAACAACAGATACTCACCCTGAAGCGATCCCTAATACAGTGAAGTTGATAAAAGAAATGGGCTATACGAAAATAGGAACGATTTATAATGCCGGTGAGCAAAATTCGGAGGTTCAGGTCAAAACTGTTGAAGATGAAGCAAAGAAAAATGGAGTGTCTGTTGAAAAGGTTTCTGTTGCAAACACTTCTGAAGTAAAGCAAGCTGCAGATTCTTTGGTGGGTAGAGTAGATGCTATTTATATCATTACAGATAATACAGTTGTATCCGCACTCGAGTCTGTGATCCAGGTTGCAGAAAAAGAAAGTATTCCTTTATTTGTTGGAGAATTGGATTCAGTCAAAAGAGGTGGCTTTGCAGCATATGGCTTCAATTATTATGATATCGGCTATCAGGCGGGGGAACAAGCTGTGCAATTACTGAAGGGTGAAAAAGAGGTGAAGGACTTGCCTGTTGAAGCACCGAATGATTTGAAATTAGTTATTAATAAATCAGCCGCTGAAAAAATGAAGATAGATCTTACTAAAATTAAAGAGGAAGCTGAATTTCTGGAATAAGGTTCTTCAGCCGTAATTAATCCAAACAGAAAGGAAGGTTAATACGTGTTTGCATCTGTTTTTGGTTCGGTGGAAGCCGGCATTATTTATAGCATTATGGCCTTAGGTGTTTACTTATCATTTCGAATTCTTAACTTTCCTGATATGACAGTGGACGGAAGCTTTGTAACAGGGGCGGCCGTCGCTTCCATTTTAATTACAGGCGGAACAAGTCCTATCCTTGCTACGTTTTCGGCGATATTTGTAGGGTTCTTTGTAGGAATAATTACGGGGTTACTGCACACAAAAGGGAAGATTAATCCACTGTTATCGGGAATTTTAATGATGATTGCCTTATATTCTATTAATCTAAGAATTCTAGGTAAGCCAAATGTATCCTTATTATCAGAGGATACAATTTTTACTCAGCTTGGTACATGGTGGGCGAGTCTTGGAATTGATAACTGGATTGCATCACTTTTCACAAACATTGGATTAGAAGGCTATATTCCGCATACATGGTCTATCGTATTACCGATGATGTTATTTGTTATCGTAGGCAAGATGTTGCTGGATGCATTTTTGAAAACAGAGATAGGCCTTGCCATTCGAGGAACTGGAGATAATGAGCAAATGGTGCGCAGCTTTTCGGTTCATACAGATATGACGAAAATGCTGGGACTTGGAATTGCCAATGCGCTGGTCGCTTTATCAGGAGCTTTTGTTGCACAGTATATTGGATCTGCTGATGTCGGAATGGGGATTGGAATGATTGTCATTGGGCTTGCATCCGTTATTATCGGGGAAGCAGTCTTCGGGTCCAAATCCATAGCGAGAGCTACCCTAGCAGTTATTGGCGGTGCGATTTTATATCGATTGGTTGTAGCCTTTTCCCTTAAAGTGGAGTTTCTTGAAGCGGGAGATATGAAACTAATTACGGCTGTAATTGTTATTATTGCTTTGCTTATTCCAAAATGGATAGACAGTACGAAAAAATCCCGGAAAAGACGCAATCGAATGAAAGTCTTGAATGCTGAAGCAGTTAAACCTAGTATAAATGAGAATGGGGGAGAGCAGCTTGCTGCAACTAAGTCAGATATTAAAAGTGTTTAATGAAGGCTCTCCTGATGAAAAAATGGCATTAAATCAGATTAATCTTGAATTGAAGCAAGGGGATTTTGTGACGGTAATTGGAAGTAATGGAGCGGGTAAATCCACACTTATGAATTTAATTTCAGGGAAAATCCTGCCCGATTCAGGAAAAATCATCCTTAACGGAACCGATTTGACGTATGCGGGGGAACACCGCCGTGCCCGAAAAATAGGAAGGGTCTTTCAGGATCCTCTGGCAGGTACTGCTCCGACGATGACAATCGAAGAAAACCTGGCCATTGCCTATGCAAGAACAAAAAGAGCAGGGCTCAGTTTCGGAGTTACAAATAAGCGCAGACTGTTTTTTAAAGAAAAACTAGAGGAGCTTCATTTAGGTTTGGAGAACCGATTATCTGCGAAGGTCGGCTTGTTATCAGGAGGGGAAAGACAGGCGCTATCCTTATTAATGGCTACTTTTACAGAGCCGGATATACTCCTCCTTGATGAGCATACTGCAGCACTCGATCCATCACGGGCTCAGCTTATAACCGAACTTACGAAAAAAATCGTAAAAGAACATAAATTGACAACCTTAATGGTAACCCACAATATGCAGCAGGCCCTTGATTTGGGCAATCGATTAATCATGATGGATAGCGGTGAAATTATTTATGAAGCAGATCAAAACTCTAAACAAACGTTAACCATTGATCAGTTATTGAATGAATTCCAAAAACTAAAACGGAATACGCAAATTTCTGATAGGAGCTTGTTGGGATAATAGATGTATAGGAGTAAACAAACAGAAACAGCAAGCATTATGCTTGCTGTTTCCATCTATTTTAGCCAACCTTTCTTGTTGGAACAAATGTTTCTTTGTATGTATCTTCCCACAAATCAATTCGGCTCTGGATATGGATTTCATCGCGCATGCTTTCATGATGCTTTTCGATTTTTTTGGTGATTCTCTCTCTCCAGAAGCTTTTGAAATTTGGTTGAATCGTCATAGAATGCTCTACACATACATGGTTATTGTTTTCGTGGAATACGACTAAAACCTGGCAATCTTTATAGGAATGGCCCATTTTAGAGAAAACTTCATCTAAGTGATTAACTGAAATTATTTTTTGTAAACGTTCTTGTTCGTCTGGATCAGGATGATGCAGAGTGTTTGGACAAATATGTGCTACTTTGCCAACTTCATCAATAACTACTCGTACATATCCTAATGTTTTTTCATTACCTTGCATAAGTATCCCTACTTTCATCTTCATCATAAATCCATTATATGAGGGATGAATGTAATTCTACAATATTCAAAAAATTCCAATACAAAAGATAAGTTCGATAAGACAGACTTTTGGTATAACCATTAAAAGAATAAGTAAAATACGTAAATCTCTTACAGAAGCTTGGTAGATAAGAGTAAAAACCCTTGAATTATTAGGAATAGCTTATTTTATCTTGACGTAAGAGACTAAGAAAGGAGTATGTCATGGAGGTGCAGGTTGCCGAGCGCAGTGTATCGGATTTTAAGGAGGGGATTCAGGCAGGAATCAGTATTGCGATAGGATATTTTCCAATCGCGCTAACATTTGGTCTGCTTGCCAAATCATCGGGACTAACATTTGGGGAAGCCTTAGCTATGAGTATATTGGTATATGCAGGTGCTTCTCAGTACACAGCATTAAATTTGCTGTCACTCGGTACAGGTGTAATTGGTATTATTGTCGCTACATTTATTTTAAATATACGGCATTTATTAATGGCGACATCCATTCAGTTAAAATCTGTGAATGATCCTTTATGGAAAAAGATTATTTATTCATTTGGTATTACAGATGAAACGTTTTCGGTCGCATCCTTTAAAAAGGGGAAAATAACAGCGGGCTATATGTTCGGCCTTGGAGGAATTGCTTATGTAAGCTGGGTTCTCTGTACGGGAGTTGGTTATTTGTTCGGAGCCAGTTTGCCCCATGCCTTACAGGAAAGTATGAGTATTGCCCTCTATGCGATGTTTATTGCTCTGTTAATGCCAGCATTGGCGAAAAGCCGTAAAATCCTCCTCCTTGCTGGTATGGGAGCAATCTTTAACACAATATTATCTGTAACGGGTCTTTTATCCACCGGCTGGTCAATTATTGTGGCAACGCTTTTATCAGCCTTTCTGGTTGAATGGATGTATACGTTGATTGGCAAAAGGAGGACAAGTGAATGACGGCATCTAGTTTTATACTTATATTAGGGATGGCCCTCGTTACATACATACCAAGAATGCTGCCTTTTGTTTTGTTTAAAGAAATGAAGCTCTCTCCATTTTGGGAAGGTTTTTTACAAAACATCCCCTATGCAACGCTGGGTGCATTGATTTTTCCTGGTGTGCTTTTTATACAGGAAAACATTTGGATAGGATTAATCGGTGGGATGTCAGCTATCATTCTTTCTTTGCTTGGAGCCAATGTCATGCTTGTAGTGGTGGGATCGATTAGTATTTTAACAGTCTTGTCTATCTTTTTATAATTTTATTCGCGTACCTAAAAGGGGGACTCTCTCTCCCCTTTTTTTCTTTATTTTCAATTATTAGTTTGTCAGATTTAGATTTATTCCAGTATATATATGGTTGGTTTTTTATTGTTAAATTATGGGTTTTTAATTATGATTAATCACAATACCTAGTATAAATATCAAATTGCTTTAGGGAAGGGAAAATACATGACTTTTTTGCATGGGAAAATAGCTTTAGTAACAGGTGCGAGTGGTTCAAGGGATATTGGGACGGCCATTTGCAGAAAACTAGCTTCACATGGAGCTGATATATTTTTTACATACTGGAAAGCAGAACAAGAATGGCCTGAAATCTTTTTTAATGAAATACAAACTAACGGAGTCCGTTGCAAAAGCATGGAAATTGACCTGTCAGATGCAAATGCAGCCTCCGAAACAATTAAGCGTATTTCAGAGGAATTAGGTGTACCTTCCATATTGATTAATAATGCAGCCCATTCAACAAGAGATGGGTATCTAAATCTGGACGCTAAAACTTTGGATGACCATTATGCCGTTAATATGAGGACTACTTTTCTGTTATGTACAGAATTTGCTCGATGTTTTAAGAATGCTGGATATAAATCAGGCAGAATTATTAATATGACATCAGGTCAGGACTTGGGTGCGATGCCTGACGAATTAGCTTATGCAGCCACAAAAGGAGCTATTTCAGCGTTCACTCGGTCATTGTCCGCTGAACTGGCATCATTAGGAATTACAGTCAATGCTGTAAACCCTGGTCCTACTGATTCAACATGGATGACAGATGAGATTCGGGAACATCTTTTACCTAAGTTTCCAATGGGACGTATAGGTGTACCTGAAGATGTAGCCCGTATGATTGGCTTCCTTGCTTCTCAAGAAGGAGAGTGGATAACCGGTCAGATTATACATTCAGAGGGAGGATTTATACGAGGTTGAAAAGAAATAGTAGATTCATATTGGAGATATAGATGAAAATAAATAAACAGGAATACCATTCAAATAGCTTAATCTTATTAAGTTTTAAAAAGAGAAAGGGGCTCAATTATACATATGTATAAGAATCATGAGTTAATTATTCGGCCAATCAGAGAAGAAGATTTATATTCTTTATGGGAATTAGTTTATAAAGAAGAATCTCCTGAATGGAAAAAGTGGGATGCCCCCTATTTTGAACATAAGTCTATATCCTATGATGATTACTTGAAGAAAAGGGATAAGATTATCAATCAAGATTACTACTGGGGAATAGAAGTAGATGGAAAAATAATTGGTACAGTCAGTTATTACTGGGAGCATGAGCCGTCAAAGTGGCTAGAAATGGGCATTGGTATATATAATCCTCAATATTGGAATGGGGGATATGGTACGAGAGCTTTAAAATTATGGATTGACCATTTATTTAAAACGATGCCTTTAGTTCGTGTAGGGTACACAACCTGGTCTGGTAATCAGCGAATGATCAAAGTTGGAGAAAAATTAGGTATGCAAATGGAAGCAAGGTTAAGAAAATGCCGTTTCTATGATAACGAATATTACGATTCAATTAGAATGGGCTTATTGCGAGAAGAATGGGAAACTATTAAATAAAATCAAGAGCTGTCAACCAGTTCTTTTTTGTTTTCGATAAAGCTTTGGTTTTTGGAAGGTATTTCATATCTCAATGTAGAATCAAATAATTGAGAAATTTGTCGAATCAGAGGTGAGTCAATGGGTGGATTTAATAAAATAAGTCCAATTGAAGCCGGGCAACGGTTTATTAAAATTTATTTTCCAAACTGTCAGGGTGCTCTATTGGCAGGGAGCGTTGTTCGGGGTGAAGCAACTGAAACATCTGACTTGGATATCGTTATTTTCGATAAAAATATCAGTTCATCCTATCGAGAGTCATTAGTTGAATTTGGATGGCCTATTGAAATGTTCGTATATAATTTAACCTCTTATAAACTGTTTGTTGAAAGTGACTGTGAAAGGGCAAGACCTTCACTGTCAAGAATGATTTCTGAAGGGATAATCTTAAAAGATTGCGGAATAATCGATTCGATTAAAAAAGAGGCTAAAGAAATACTGGCTAAAGGTCCAGAAGAATGGACAGCCGAAATAATCAATACGAAGCGTTATTTTATTACGGATGCACTCGATGATTTTAAAGGCTGTACGAATCGGGCAGAGGAACTCTTTATAGCCAATACACTTGCTGAATTGGTAAGTGAATTTATCTTAAGAGCAAACCGTCAATGGATTGGCACATCAAAATGGGTAGTTCGTTCTCTAATATGATGAATTATTTGCAAACCAATTTGTAGAAGCATTTGATTGTTTTTATAAGACAGGAGAAAAGGATCAAGTAATCCATTTAGTTGAAAATATATTAGAACCTTTTGGAGGGGAGTTATTCCATGGCTTTTTACTGGGGGAAAAATAAAGGAAGTCGGAATTACTAAAGAATAGAGTAGAACAGGCAAATTGTAAGATAAAATGACTAAATATTCAGAAATAAGAGGTGGATTATGGATCCGTTCACGATTAAAGAAATTAAATCAGTAAATGAAATAGTTGAAGCATTCCCTGTGATGAAGCAGCTGCGTACTCATCTCGATGAAAACTCCTATCTTGAACTCGTCTTGGATGCACAAGAAAGCGATAGATACAAAATGTTTGCTTTGGTTGATGCGGGTGAAATAGTTGCGGTAATTGGTTTTAAAACGATGATCACTCTTTATTATGGACGATTTGTTTGGGTATGTGATTTGGTTACGGATATAAATAAACGTTCCAAAGGATATGGAAAACAATTACTTACATATGTTCATCAATGGGCTAAGGAAAACAATTATGAAACGATATCCTTATCATCAGGATTGCAGCGTAAAGATACCCATCGTTTTTATGAAGAGCGGATGAACTATGACAAAGTAAGTTATGTATTTAAGAAGTCTTTAAATTAGAGATGTTCTATATATCTAGACCAGTATTAAGGGGAGGTGGTAATCATGATAGAACTAAAGTATTTTGAACGCTCTGATTTTAAACAGCTTATCAATTGGATTGATTCGCCTGCATTTTTACTTCAATGGGGTGGCCCTGGGTTTAACTATCCCTTGAATGATACTCAATTAGAAAAGTACATGGAGAATGCCAATCATGCTAACTCAGAAGCTCTGATTTATAAAGTGGTTGATCAAGAAACAGGCAACGTTATTGGACATATCTCTTTGGGGAGAATTGATAGAAAAAACGAATCTGCAAGAGTTGGAAAAGTCCTAATCGGTGATAAAAACACAAGAGGTAAAGGGATCGGTCAGCAAATGATTAAAGAAATACTTAAAATCGCATTTGAAGAACTTCACTTACATAGGGTTAGTCTTGGAGTATTTGACTTTAATGACTCTGCCATTGATTGTTACGAAAAGGCAGGATTTGTAAAAGAGGGTTTACATAGAGATGCAAGTAAAAATGGCGATGAATACTGGAGTTTATGGGAAATGAGTATTTTAGAAAATGAATGGCTGGAGATTAAAAACGTATAGTAGAAGAGATAGTTTATACTTTAGATGAATACAAAATGGCAATTTGTGGTGTAATCGGTAATGAGATTGTAATTAAATCTATTAGAAAATGACCAACCAGCTGTTCATTCATAAGTTGAGGAATGAACAGTCAAAAAAGTCATACCTCGTCTTAGCTGAAGATGATTTTTAATAATCCTATTTTTGTAGACGGAGGTATTTTCAAAATGAAACAAAGTTTACTCGGAGCTGTTTGTTTATCCTTGGCCGCCAGTTTGTGGGGCGGTATGTACGTAGTGAGCAAATATGTTTTGGATTTTATTCCGCCATTGACGCTAGTATGGCTAAGGTATGTAGTTGCATTTGTTGTTTTGTACGCTATTTTAAAGACCATTCAAGTCAAAAGTAAAACTCGTGAAACGATACAGATGAAAGATTGGCTGCTGCTGGGGTGGATTGGGTTTATAGGTTACTTTGTATCAATTGCTTTTCAATTCATTGGTACTAAATTATCCGATGCCCATACGGGATCTTTAATAACATCAGCTACACCAGCTTTTATGGTTGTTTTTGCAACGCTTATTCTGAAGGAAAAGCTAACGGGCAGAAAAGTTATCTCGGTCATACTCGCATCAATCGGAGTCACCATTGTTATTGGATGGGATACAAAGGCTGGAGATTATTTTTTAGGTAGCATGATATTAGTGGGAGCTGCCATTACCTGGGCTTTATTATCCGTCTATGTAAAAATTGCCTCTGCGCGTTTTACGTCATTAACAATCACTACCTATGCGGTCATGTTTGCGCTTGTGTTTACAACACCTGTAATGATATGGGAACTTCAATCAAATGCTGCTGACTATGATAGTGCTTTAGTTATCATGGGGGTTATCTATCTGGGGGTAGTTTCAACTGCGGGAGCGTTTTTCCTTTGGAACAAAGGATTAGAAATGATGGATGCAGGAATCGGCTCATTATTTTTCTTTTTTCAGCCACTGGTTGGTTCTTTCTTAGGGTGGCTCATACTAAATGAAAAGTTGGGCATTAATTTCTTTGTAGGTGCCATTTTAATTATTGCTGGTGTTGTAATAGTTACTTTTCAAAAGGAAAAACAGGTGTAAATTCTTTCAAGAGGGCAAGTTATCTTGCTTTCTTTTTTACAGCTAAGGTGAATAAAAATAATGAGGAGTGAAAGATAGAATGTCATTTGAAATATATAGTATGGCACAAGAACAAGCAGAAACAATTGCTTTCACCTGGCATTATGATAGTGAATATTCTTTTTATGATTTGGAAGCGGATAAAGATGATTTAGAGGAATTTTTAGATGTTGATAAACGAGGTAACTCTATGTTCGCTGTATCAAAAGATGAAGAATTAATAGCTTTCTTGAGTATTCACAGAATTGACGATAACACGGTTGATATCGGTTTAGGGATGAGGCCTGATTTAACTGGAAAAGGGATGGGATTAGAATTTTTAAAGGAAGGTATGGAGTTTATTAAATTTGAAGCGAACCCTCAAAAAATCACCTTATCAGTTGCTACATTTAATCAAAGAGCAATTAATGTATATAGAAAAGTTGGATTTAAAGATGTTGAGATTTTTATGCAAGATACAAATGGCAGCACTTTCGAGTTTTTAAAGATGGAATACATATGTTAAATTTTGTTGTTTTATATTGAGAAACGAGTATCGTAAAGAGCGTTGTCTTTGAGCTTTCAGATAGAGTAAGTTCGATGAGGAGGAGATTTTTATTATAAAACGTATCATTGAACATTTTGGATTGCAGGTAATATCAATGAATGAAGTTGAAGATTCCTTTAGTTCAAACGTCTATAAATGTGAGTTGCTTAGGGGAGCGACGGTTTTTATTAAAATTCCTTATACAAAGTTAAAGTTTCAGCGGGAATTGGAAGCTTATGAGATTTTAAAAGGAAGAATTGCGATTCCTGATATGCTAGATTGTTGGTTTGGAGATGAGGAGTGCCCTAGTGCTTTTTTGCTTTCCGAATTAAAAGGACAACCTTTAACACCTGTGGCTTCACCCAAAGCAGTATATCATGTTGGAGTTATACATGCTTCAATGCATTCTATTCAGCTGCCGATAACGAACGAGTTGATTGCCATACAAAATGAATTCCCGAATTGGTCCGACTTTCTTGAATCAAAATTCTATAGTTTTGCTGTGGATGTAAGAGATGTATTGGATGAACATTTATATGAACAGGCTATAGAAAAGTTTGAAATCATGAAACGGCAACTCCCTGCCCCAGACGGACCAAGCTTAGTACATATGGATTTTCGCCCCGCCAATATTATAGTGGACGACAATCAAGTCTCAGGAATCATCGATTTTGAATCCGTACGATTTGGTTCAACAGAAATCGATTTCACTAAAATTTATCGTGATATTTTAAGCTGCGATCATACCCTCTACCAGGCATATAAAGAGGGCTATAAAAGTATCCGACCTTTAATTGATTTAGATATTGTATTGCCCTTTTATCGATTTACAGATGCCTTCAATAGCATTGGGTGGTGTAAGAAGCGTGGAATGGAAAAAAACGCTGCATTTCTTGTAGAAAATTTAGCGATTTTGAAAAAACTTTTACCATCAAATAGAAGTGAAGGTAAGTAATAAAAAGCTGCCCTATGGACAGCTTTGCTTTTACCGAAGTACATCTCCCTCATTATTAAAAAACGTAGAGCCAGTAGAGGTATGTCCATTAATCCATTCCTGTGAGATTTTAGATACATTAGCCCAATTAGGGATTTTTGCATTATGCTCTGCGATCCAGCTTAAGCAATATTGGGGATCGATATTTTCTTCATAGCATTGGGTTAAAAAAGTCTGGATATTGGTTTCTGTACAATTTTCAAAGGAGCCGCAGGTATGAGATAAAATTTGCTCCATTTTTATTTGAATAGAATCCTTGCTAGAGTTAGTCATCCAATTGCTCCTTTCATTTGGCTGATATCATTAGATCACTCATCATTCGTCTTGATATTTGAACCGTGACGGCTATTTACAGTGGGTATATGTTTTAAGGGAGTATCACCGTTTTTTGATGTCGTTTCCTGATTTCGTACCCGGAATTTAGATTGATCTTGATTATTCTTCATTTACTCTCACCTCCATTGTCTAACATTTGAAGAAATACAGAAAAATATTCAATTTCAAGCGCAAAATGTTAAGATACCTCACCAGAAATGAGAATGCTACACCTAATTTGAAAATAAATATTAGATAGTAAAAACACAATTAGTAGATAAAGGGCTATAAAATAAGCGGATTAAAATAATAATGCGTTAGTAAAGGGACTGATTAAATGGATGTGAAATTAAAGGAACAATTAAAGGAATTAGAAGAAAGCCATATTGGATTTGAAGTTCGTAAAAGTCGGGACAAGCTGGATAACATACTGGCAGACGATTTCTTTGAGATTGGCAGTTCAGGGTTTATGTTTGATAAAAAAGCCTGTCTGGAAGATGGAGTGGTTTTAACTGAGATGTCACTCTATAACTATAATATTTATCCGTTAGCGCAAGATGTTGTTTTATCTACTTATTTCATTGTTGATAGCACTCGTAATCGTAATACCTATCGAAGTTCAATATGGAAATTGATTGGTGGCAGATGGCAATTATATTTTCATCAAGGAACTATCTCTCCTTTACAATTAAGTGAGGTTCTTAAAAACCATAATCCGAATTAGGATAGTTGCTTCTCAATAGAATAACTTAGTTTTCTCTTTAAACCTAAAAGGATTTTTAAAAACTTGATTGGAGGTAAATTGTGAGGTACTGTAATAAGCCGTTTCATTAACACTGTATTCTATGCTTCTCTACAAGAGCTCCTCCTTATATAGGAAGTAGATAATCTAATCATTGAATATAAGGAGGATAACTAAATGGAGAATGGACAATTAATTGATATTAAAGGGAAAAAGATATATGTGGAAATCAGCCATAAAAAATGTGATAAAGCGATTTTATATTTACACGGAGGCCCCGGAGAAGGCTGCTTCGATTTCACCTATCACCAAAAGACTCGTTTAGGAGATAAATTCAAACTAATAGCATCTGATCAAAGAGGGGTATGCAGGTCTGAAGGCATAAGTATTGGAGAAACATTTTGTCTTGATGACTTGGTTGACGATTGTGAGGGGCTTCGGCAATTACTTAGAATAAAGAAATGGTCTATAATAGGGCATTCTTTTGGAGGTTACCTGGCAGTACTTTATGCATCACGGTATCCTAACTCCGTAGAAAAAGTAATTTTTGAAGGACCAACATTTGATTTTAGACTAACAGCTAAAGCACTTCTTAAAAAAACGGCTAGTTTATTTGAAAAATATAAGATGGTCGAGCATGAATTGAAGTGTATAAAACTTTATAATGACGCCACTCTTTCAGCACGAGAACTGGTAGAGGGGTATATGGAGATTGGTGAACTTCTAGAAGAAAATAGGATGGAAATCTATACTCATAATTTTACTAATCCAACTGATACAGGCGTATATTCAGATGATCAGTCGGATAACTTCTATAATAAATCAGCAATCCATTTCGACCGCTTAAGAGATGAAGGAAAGATATTTGAGTCAGTTTTGCCTCTGTTGAAAAAAATCAATATCCCCTGTCTCTTAATTTTAGGAGAGCATGATGTAGTGACCTGCCCGATTCAAGTTCAAACGTATATAACCGAGGTTAAACAAGGTGAAATATATACGATGAAAAATAGCGGTCATACACCTCATTATGAAGCTGCAGATGAATTCTGTGATGTGGTAACAGACTATCTAACATAAATAAGATGTAATGAAAAGGCTGCTAAATTGAAGGTGACCCCAAAAGTTGCCTTTTGACTCTAACTTTTAGGGTGCACATCCATTGCGGTCTTTTTCATCATACATTTTGTTGCATATACAACAAAATGTACTATAATAATTATAATAGCATAATTTAAGTGCTTAAAGTAATGGAGATGTATTTATGAAGGAAATTCTACGGGAAATAGGCATGATTGCCAGGGCTTTAGATTCGATTAGTAATATAGAATTTAAGGAATATGACCTTACTAAAGGGCAATATTTGTACCTGGTCCGCATTTGTGAGAATCCTGGTATCATTCAAGAGAAGTTAGCTGAGATGATAAAAGTGGATCGAACCACGGCTGCACGAGCTATAAAAAAACTTGAACTGAATGGTTTTATTGAAAAGAAAGCTGATCATCAAAACAAAAAAATAAAAAAGCTCTTTCCAACGGAAAAAGGGGCAAAGGTTTACCCATTTATAAAACGAGAGAATGATTATTCTAATAAAGTAGCATTAGCTGGATTATCTGAAACAGAGATAGATATTATTTTTGATCTCCTTCAAAGAGTTAGAAAAAATATTGAAGTAGATTGGGAATTTGTGAAAAAAGGAAATAAGAGAACGTATTGATTACATAAAGGAGACATCCATAAAATGAATGTAAATATACAAAAGTGCAATCATGAAGATATACAGATCCTCCAAGAAATTAGTATTCAGACATTCACTGATACATTTAAGGATCAGAATTCGCCTGAAAATTTAAAGGCCTATTTAGAAAGGGCATTTAATCGCGAACAGTTAGAGACGGAATTATCCAATGCTTCCTCTGAATTTTATTTCATCTATTTCTGTGAAGAACTCGCAGGCTATTTAAAGGTCAATTTCAATGATGCTCAAACTGAAAGAATAGCTGATGAGGCACTAGAAATTGAGCGGATTTATATAAAGTCAAAATTTAAAAGAAGCGGATTGGGCAACTATCTGATGGATAAGGCAGAGGAAATAGCCATTGGACAAAAGAAGAAGCTTATGTGGCTGGGCGTTTGGGAAAAGAATGAGATTGCTCTTAATTTTTATAAAAAAAGAGGATTTGTTCAAATAGGAGCTCACTCCTTCTATATGGGTGATGAAGAACAAGTCGACTTTATCATGAGTAAATCATTGATATAACTATTTATAGATCCTTTCATGATTAAAAACGATGAAGTGGAGTGTTGTGTGATGGTGAAATTTATTGTCGATACTGAATTTTGGGATGTTTTCCCGGATGCTCAAATTAATATGTTAATTGTTAGAAATATTAATAATCGAGGTTCGGAAGAAAACCATGATGATTTCTCTGAACTACTTAACAGAGCGGCTAAGGAGGCTACTCAGTTTCTGACAGAAGATACATTTAGCCAAAATCAAGTTGTTGATGAATGGCGTAAAGCATTTGGTAAATTTAAAACGAAAAAGGGTACTCGTTCATCGATTGAAGCATTGCTAAAGAGAGCCAATCAAGGTAGAGAGTTTACACCAATTAATCCTTTGGTGGACATCTATAATAGTGTTTCTCTAAAATATGCTGTTCCCTGTGGCGGAGAAGATTTAAATTGTATCACTGGGGACTTACGTCTTGGGAAAGCAAAAGGAGGAGAACCATTCTTGCCACTTGGTGCTGATCAAGATTCCCCTGCTTTACCGGAGGAAATCATCTATTATGATCAGGACGGAGCTATTTGCAGATGCTTAAACTGGAGAGAAGCTCAAAGAACGATGCTAACTGATGACACAACGGATGCTGTCCTATTCATTGAATCCATTAACAAAGAACAAGCTGAACGTGCTAATCTAGCCATGAATGAATTGAAGCAATTGATTGATTCGTATTTCAACACTATAAGTACGGATATGATATTGACGGCAAAAGATTCAGCTTTTGAATTTTAATATTTTTACATATCTTGAATCATATCTTTTTAACTCTTCTTTGTTCTTTTCATAGACGAACTTAAGGAGGAATATCACGATGTTCATACCTGAGTGCTTTACTATCGATGACAAAGAAACCATTTATGATTTTATTGAAAAATACAGCTTCGCTACTCTTTTTTCACAGCATAACGGCGAACCATATGCTACGCATTTACCCCTAATATTAGATAAAGATCAATTTGCCTTATATGGCCATATGGCGCGTGCAAACAAACAGTGGGAAGAAGCAGGAAAACAGCAGGTCCTTGCTGTTTTCCATGGCCCTCATTGTTATATTTCTCCTATTTATTATGAAACTATTAAATCAGTACCTACTTGGGATTATGTTTCTATTCATGTATATGGCAGAATGGAGATTGTGAGTGAAAAGAATGTCATCCATCACACCTTAAATAGCCTGGTTAATAAGTATGAAAAGGCAGATAGCTCATACCATTATCTAGACTTAGATTCCAGTATAATCGAAGGTATGATAAGAGAGCTTGTCGCCTTTAAGATTATTATTACCAAAATAGAAGCACAGGCAAAGCTGAGTCAAAATCATCCTGTGGAGAGACAAGAGTTAATTATTAAACATTTGGAAAACAATCCGGATCAAAATGATAAACAAATCGCAGCTTTAATAAAGAGAAATTTAATTAACAATTGACTGAAGGTAATAGTGGGAAAATTTGATTTTCTTAGAGAGCATTTGTCCATATGGATTAATGCTTTTTATTTGGACAAAAGATTTCTCTTATTAATAATGGATTTGATAGGATCTTTAATTTTTGGTTCTAATATAAGCTACAATAATTGCTGATAGGAACAAGGAAATACTAGGAAATATGATGTTCCATTCTGAAAATGAAATATCAGGATATTGATAATAGTATTTAGAATGCCAAACTTCAAAGATCAGGTTGGCTATTAAAGTCACTAGCGGGCCAATAAAAATTTTATTGGTTATGGCTGAGACTAATACGCCTAATCCAATCACAATGGTTGGGACAATAACTAGCTGCAATAAAAAAGGATCCATAGTGTCAAGAAAACTCATATTTATATTCTCCTCAAGACAACGGTGTATATGAATCTCATAAACGCTAAGAATAGATTGTATTAGGTAAAGAGATACAAATATACAATAGAATTATAAATAAATGAAAATCGTTACAATAAGTGAGGTTAAAAAGTATGCAAGAGAGCCAAAGAAAACATAGGAAGGATTAAACTTACTTTGAGTTCCTTCTGGTCGTAGGCCAGTACTGCCTTGAATTTGAACATCAAGACTGCGACTTGTGTAGCCGCCAGTTGAAGTAAAAAAATAAATAATTATTGTAGAAAAGAAGCCAACAAACACACTGTAATCAAAGAAAGAAGCATCAAGCGATGAGGTTAATGCAAAGTTAATAATTCCAATGATTAAAAAGGTACCTATAAAAATAATATATTTTCTGATTATATTCACCTCCATAATTTAATTATATATTATTTGGGAAATTATGTTACTTCATACTTTCTACAGTATGTAAACAAATAGTAATAATATGAAGTTTAAGGCTGAATGATTCAATTTTGTTGCTTGAGGTTAATATAGGTTCAAATAGATGGCTAGAGACACTAATTCAACACTTAGGAGTGTGTTGAGTTAGTGTCTTTTTGTTTGTTTGCAGGAAGGATTTTTATGTGATTTATATATCTAATGGTCCAGGTTAATACAAGAAGGATATTGCGTGTAATTGAAGAATTATTTAATCATCACACATTTGAAGGATAATGATATGAAAGAAATTAATACCGAAAAAATCCATCCATTAATACGGAATCTTCTTTCCTATGCGACATCAGAATTTAGGATTGACGAGGAAATACAATAAATATTTAAAATCTCCAAATCGAAAATTATTTGGTTTAGAATGCAATGGGAAATATGTTGGGTGCATAGGATTTGAAATGATTAGTCCAAAAGAATGTGTCATTTCACATATTGCTGTATTTCCGGAACAAAGAGAAAAAGGGATTGGCAGCAAAATGATAAATTTCCTGTCCAATCAATTCTGTCTTATCTCTGCTGAAACGGATAAGGATGGGGTGGATTTTTATCGTAAATATGGCTTCATGATAACAAGTTTAGGAGAAAAATATCCGGGTGTGGAACGATTTCAATGTGAATTTAGAAATGAAAGTATTTGTTAAACTTGCTTGGTATGAATCTAAGAGAGATTGATAATTTTTTTGAAATGAACGAAAAGGAACCGCAATGTTCCCATAAGTTACAATTGAAGAGGAGTTTATGATGGAAACACTATCAGACCGTTTATTGCTGAGACCATATAATAATCATGATTTAGATTTTCTTGAATCACTTTTAACGAATCCTAATATTGTGCGATATATAGGAAACGGACAAATAAGAGATCAAGAAGGAATTCAAAAATTTTTGAATTGGATTATTGATACATATGCCATTAATCCTAATTATGGATTGAAGCTCATTTTAGAAAAAGAAAGCAACAACAGAATAGGTCATGCAGGATTGGTACCCCAATTGATAGATGGAAAAAAAGAGATTGAAATTGGTTACTGGATTTCACAGGAATATTGGGGTAGGGGATTTGCAACTGAAGCAGCCAGAGGGGTAATGGAATATGGGAAGAATAAGCTGAAGCTTGAAAAAATGATTGCCCTTATTCAAAAAGACAACACTGCCTCTCAAAAAGTTGCTCAAAAGATTGGTATGCGAATAGAAAAAGAACTACTATTAAATGGAAAAGATGTTTTTGTGTACTATTGCTAATTTTCTTTTTTGGTCTGAAGCCGATGCAGATTTTATTGTGGATGATTTATCTGAAATTCCTGTGATTATTAAAAAGATGAACAATGTGTATTGTTGATTCAACATGAATTTAGTGCATAGGTTAATAAATGAAGATATATTAGTTTAACGATATGTAGTTAACTACTATCAGGTTCTGATTAAAGATAGAGAACAATGGTGAGACACGCTATATTGATACCAGACTAAATCAGGCGCTCACTGTGCTAAAACTTTATACATAAGCGAATAATGGAGGACTGCTTTTTGCGGAAGATAATTTTTATATTTATCATCTATGCCACTTATATTAGTTTAGGGTTACCCGATCCCCTTTTAGGGATAGCTTGGCCTGAGATGGTGGGAGAATTTAATGTAGCACATAGTGCGGCAGGCTTAATCTCAATGACTATTGCAATTTGTACTGTTATTTCTAGCTTGTCGACTATGCGAATTAATAAAAAAATCGGAACGGGAAGACTAGTTCTAGGTAGTGTATTGCTTACTGTGATTGGATTGATAGGGTTTGCGTTTACACAAAATTTCTTATTATTAATTGTCTGTGCATTACCTTTAGGTTTTGGAGCTGGCGCTATTGACACCTCTGTAAATGACTACGTGGCTGCTAACTTCAAAGCACATCATATGAATTGGTTACATGCTTTTTGGGGAGTAGGAGCAACTCTCGGCCCAGTTATTATGGGTGTCGTTTTAAATAATCAATTTTCCTGGAGAAACGGTTATTTTATTATTGGCGGTATTCAAATTGTATTAGCTATTATTCTCTTCCTATCTATTCCTCTCTGGAAGACAAATCAACAAAAGGGATCCGAAAAGTCTGAAGAGAGTCCCGTGTCCAATGGCTCGGTTTTGAAAGAAAAGGGAGTTGTTTTTGCGCTATTATCTTTTGTATTTTATGTTGGTTTAGAAGGTACAATATTTTTGTGGGGAAGTAGTTATTTAATAGAAATGAAGTCATTATCAGTAGCTACTGCTAGTTTCATAATATCAGTATTCTTTGCAAGTTTAACCATGGGAAGGTTTATTTCTGGTTTTATTACGTTTTGGCTATCTAATCAGAAATTGTTACTGTTTAGCGAAATTGCACTACTCATAGGAATTATTACGGTTGCTTTTGGAACAGGCAGCGTTTTGTACGGTGGATTCATATTAATTGGTCTTGGATGTGCGGCAATTTTTCCAACCATGATACATGAAACTCCAAGAAGGTTTGGGAAAAGGAGTGCAAGTGCAATTATTGGGCTTCAAGTAGCTTTTGGCTCTGTTGGGGTAACCATTTTACCTCCGTTAGTAGGAATCCTGTTTCAGAATTATACAATGAATCTATTTCCGGTCGTTTTAGTAATTTTTGCTCTTACGTTACTTGGGGCAACCATTATTATTGAAAAGAGGAAAAGAGCAACTGAGTTTGATACTTTATCTAAACAGTTGTAAAAAACTCTGGGGTGTATGAGTGCTTACTGATCTGAACATTAAGGAGAATCTTTACAACCTTGCGGGGTTATCATTTCTTTTGATTTACTTACAGAAAGTCCAAGCAACTTTTACCTTTTAAAGAATTATAAAGAAACAGGATTAATCATCATGACAAACACAGATATAGGTGTCCGCCAGCTGAAAGGAATTATTGGAGAAGTATTTCATTCATTCAATTTCAAGCTCTGAAGGAGATACCCAAAATAGGCACAGATTTCATCTTTAAATGAATGAAATCCGTGCCTATTTTTATTGCCGGGCCAATTTCTAGTTAGTAAAATGAGCCAGTTTAGCGAAAGAAGGATTACTTCTTATCGTTATAGAATAAAGGACATAGAGAAAATAATACTAAACGAGGTGTTTGGCTTGGTAGGAGTTTTAGAATTGGTTCTAGATGTAAAAGCGACACTGGGAGAAGGTCCATGCTGGGATAGGCAAAGACAATTGTTATATTGGATTGATATTTTAGAAAAAAAGATATACATCTTTAATCCAAATACAAATGAAAACCACGGAATTCAGTTAGAACAATATATTGGGGCAATAGTACCTCGAAATATAGACGAAGCAGTAGTGGCATTAGAAAATGGTTTTTATTTTTTGAATTACTCCACGGAAAAAGTAACCCTGATAAATGAACCGGAGAGTCACTTGATTAATAATCGGTTTAATGATGGAAAATGTGATGCTTATGGACGCTTTTGGGCAGGTACAATGGACAAATCTTATATTAAAGAACAAGGTTCCCTTTATTGCTTAGATACAAATAGAAAAGTAGAGAAGAAGCTGAGTAAGATTGGCTTATCCAATGGCATGGCATGGTCACCTGATAATAAATTTATGTATCACATAGATACTCTATCTAAAAAGGTTAGTTGTTTTAATTTTAATCTTGTTACGGGTGATATTGAAAATCCCGTGGAAATTATCAGTTTCAAAGAAGAAGAAGGAATGCCTGATGGTATGACTATAGATGAAGAAGGAATGTTGTGGATTGCCCATTGGGGTGGTTCAAAAGTATCTAGGTGGAACCCTAAAACAGGTGAACAGATAGGCTCCATAGAGGTCCCAGCACTAAATGTTACATCTTGTACTTTCGGAGGGAAAGATTTAAATGAATTATATATAACTACAGCAAAATCGGGACTTAGTGAAGAACAACTTAAGAATTACCCATTATCAGGAGGACTTTTCAGGATCAAAATGGATGTAAAGGGAAGTCCATCTTATTCGTTTAAAGGGTAATAAACCTGATTGTTGAAAGAACATCTCTAGGCTGTTTTTTTATAAATATAAAAAGGGTGAGAATCGATGATAGGATTCTAACCCTTTTTAATTTGCATAATAATATTTATCCTTTGTATAAGTTTACTTTACTTTTATAAAAGTGTAGTTTATTATATATTTATGGTAAAAAAAGGAAGGTGTTGACCTTGAAAGAAAAAATGGAGGATTACGTTGAAAATAAAGTATATGAGCATCGAGTTTTAAAAAGATTGTCCCAAAAAGAGCTGGCTGACGCTGTGGGAGTATCCAAACAAACCATATATGTGATGGAGAAGAATAATTACTCTCCTTCCCTTGTTTTAGCTTTTCGAATTGCTGAGTTCTTTAACGTAGATATTAACCATATTTTTACTTATGTGAAAGGGTGCGATCAAAATGAAAAGTGAGGAAATATCAAATACAACTTTTTATCCATTAAAAACTTGGGCGGAAGCATCAACTGGTAATTGGAATATGCTTATTGGCATCGGTATTTTATTGCTTATAGTCGGAGTAATTCTGTTGTACGTATTTTATAGAAAAATAGGTAAGGCTGACGAAAGAACAAATCAAATACACTTAAAAAGTACCTTCATTATGTTAAGCGTAGTAATTTTATGTGACGTAATTTTCCCGAAAGAATATATGTGGCAAATTTTCTTCTTATTTAAATATTCTCTTGCATTCATTGCTTCAGGAATATTTCTAGCTGTTCAATATAAAAAGGATTTTTTAAACTAAGTAGGAAACAGAAGATCATTTAATTCATACAAATTTAAAAAACGGGATATTACAATACTATCCAGAGCTGTGAACAGCTCTATTTTTTATGCAGCAAAAAGGGGATGTTTTGTAATAATATGTATATAACAGATATAATCATAGTATTGTATATTTGCAAGCTTCATTTATAAAGTTGAAATGGGGATTAACTAATGATTTGGAAACAAAATAGAAATTGCAACCATACTTCATATAAATTTGAAGCTGATTTTATGAGTGACCCAATTTGGTGTAATGATTGTGGAGTAAATTTGGAGATAGATAATTTCCCTATATCAGATAAATTACAGGAAGAACTATTGGAATGGATATCGGAATATGGCAATTGGATTGAGTTAGAAACCGACCTATTAAAGGAAAATGGAGTAAAGCTAGAGGAATGGCACAATGAAAAAGGATTGCGGCTGTTCCAGGAAGTGAAGAAACAATTACGCGGAAAATATCCAATCGTATTTGTCCCATCTAGTTCAGCACAACAATATAACGAGTTAGAAAATGGTTGAAGCAGTTAAAAGTTGAAGACCAAGACTGCTACTGAGTAGTAATTATGGAGGCTAATGGGACAGATTCTCTATTAGCGAAATAATAAGTTTTTATGGATAAAAGTATTTAAACAAATGAAGTCTTTCTAGAAATAACAAAGGACATAATCTATTATCCTAATAGGTTATGTCCTTAATTTATATATCTATTTTAAATTTGGTGATGATAAATTAAAGCTAACTGTAAGGACAGTAGATATTTTAAGGTTTAACAGATTTTACTTTCTTTGGCAATGATATAAATGAATATGAACTTCATTGATAACCATTATCATTTATGATAATATTATTCAGAAATAATTTTGTTAATCTTTATCACTTCTAATTAGAAAGGAGAAGGAAGTGAAAAAATATATTTGGCTAAATCCTGTTGTTTTAAAAATGTATGAACAGGAAGAATTATATTCTACCTTAGAATGCTTAGATTTTCAGGTTGTTACTTGTGAGGAAAATCACTTGATGACTGTGAAAAATAAATACAAAGAGCGATACGAAGGATGTAATCAGCTCCTTTGTGATAATAGATGTCCTAAAGCAATTTCCTATGTAAAAACTCATTATGATCAAATTGGCCAGGAGTACGCTACTATCCAACCAATCTTAATTCATTGTGCTGAAGAACTGGCTAATAGATATAAAGATGATGATGCAGAACTATATATCATCACTCCTTGTACAGATTTAAAAGACCTAGGAACTAGCTTGGCATTGAAAAATACGATATTTCAAACATGGACTGAATTTTGCAGAGATCACCAAATCAAGCTTAATAGTAAACCAACTGAAAACAGTCCGATTCCACCAGGCTTTTTTGATAATATCCCTAATGTAGTCAGCCTTGCATCGAAGGATGATATTGATTGCTTTTTCCAGAGTACTCCTAAGCAAGAAAAACAATTAATAGAAATGTTATATTGCCAAGGTGGCTGCCATAATGGAGATGGAGTTAGGATAACAAATGAATAATCTTATAAAAAGATTGATACCGATTGCTTGTATTTTAATCGCATGGTATTTATGCAGCTATTTCGAAGTTTGGAGTGCCTATATTCTGCCTAGTCCAATGCAAGTATGGAATACCTTTGTATCAATGGTACAAAACGGAGAATTATTTATTCATATCTTTGCAAGTTTATATAGAGTACTAGTCGGCTTTTCGATTGCCTTTGTATTCGCCTTTTTTCTAGGCATCATTGCTGGTTTAAAGCCTGCCCTTTCTCCTTATTACAATCATATTGTGGAGTTCTTCAGAAATGTACCTCCACTTAGCCTGATTCCCTTGCTAATTTTATGGGTTGGTATCGGAGAAGAATCCAAAACAATCATAATCATTTTAGCTTCCTTTTTTCCAATGTTTTTAAATATAAAAAAGGGCTTTGGTTCTTGTGATTATAAGCTTTTGGAGGTCGGAAAAGTTTTAGGATTAAATCCAAGGCAACGTTTTCTGAAAATAATTCTTCCGTCTGCTGTCCCAGATATTCTTTTAGGAATGAAGGTTGGCCTGGGATATAGCTGGAGAGCTATTATTGGTGCTGAAATGATTGCCGCTGCAAGCGGTTTGGGGTACTTCATATTGGATGCGCAGACGATGTCTCGCTCTGATAAAGTGATTGTGGGAATTCTGGTGATCGGCCTCCTGGGAGTCATCTGCGATAAAACTTTCTCGTTCTTTAGCAAGAAATTCACTCGTATTGGAGGTATAGACAATAGCTGGGATTAAAATAAATCAACTTTATAAAAGTTTTATGGTAGATGGAAAAAAGCATGATGTTTTAAAAAATGTTAATGTCGAATTCCCTCAGAATAGCATCAGTGTCATTCTCGGAAAAAGCGGATGTGGGAAGACGACACTCCTGCGCATATTAGCCAATCTGGAGCAATGCGATGCAGGAGAAGTGTCCATTAATAGCAATGAAAAAATTAGCTTTGTATTTCAAGAACCCCGTTTGATGCCATGGTTACCCGTATCTAAGAACATTACATTCGGTTTAGAAAAACAAAAGATTAATGATGTGGAAATAGAAGAGTTAATGAATTTGATAGGATTAAAAAAGTTTGAAAAAGCCTATCCACACCAATTATCCGGAGGCATGCAACAAAGAGTCGCATTAGCAAGAGCATTAGCCTATGACCCATCCATTATCTTAATGGATGAACCATTTGCTGCACTCGATTATTTCACACGTGAGGCAATGCAGAAAGAATTAATAAGAATTAACCAACTAAAAAAGAAAAGTATAATCTTTGTTACCCATAGTATCGAAGAAGCCATAGCAATAGGACAAAATATCTTTGTAGTTAATGAAGGAAGGATTCATGCTCAATTTAACTTAGAGCAATATGAATATCCAAGAGATGTATTATCGCCTTCTCTAATAGAAATAAAGAAAAACATCATAGAAAAACTAGCGTGAGAGTGGGACATAAAATGAAAAAATGGTTATTATCTTTACTTGCTTTACTGAGCATATCAGTTATCGTTGCTTGTGGAAAAGATACCGATTCTGATAAGAACAGTACAAAAAATAACGAGGAGAACACGTATACTGTTGATAAGGTGCAGACAACTTATGTGCAATCTCCTTTAAATATTCCTTCTATTGTAGAAAAGGAAAAAGGATTGTTGGCCAATTCTTTTGCGGAAGAAGGGATTGAATTCGGCTATTCCAATTTAACAACCGGCCCTGAACAAACTCAGGCTTTGGCTTCAGGTGATATCCAATTCCTGAATGCAGTCGGTGCCACATCTGTCATTTTATCTGCATCGAATGGAGCGGATATCAAAATTATGAGCATGTATAGCCGTTCTCCTGAGGCTTTCATGTTATTTACAAACCTGAAAGATATTAAATCACCTGAAGATCTAGCAGGGAAAAAAGTTGCTGGTCCAAAGGGAACAATTTTACATGAACTGCTTATCAATTATTTAGCAACTGAAGGCTTAACAGAAAAGGATATTGAATTTGTTCAAATGGATATACCTTCTGCACAAGCAGCGTTAGTAGCAGAGGAAGTCGACTTTGCGTTACTAGCTGGCCCTACCGCATATAATATGATTCAAGATGGGTACCAGGTGGTTACAAATGGTGAAGGGCTGGTCGATGGAACAATTGTAGTTGCAACTAGTGAAGATTTCTACTCGAAGAATCCTGGCTTAGTAAAGAAATTTTTACAAGTACAAGAAGAGACACTGCAATATATCGATGAAAATTATGAGGAAGTCATGGAAATTACAGCAAAGGAAACCGAACTACCTCTAGATGGTGTAAAAGAAATGTATGAAATGTATGACTTCAATATGGAAATCAAACCATCAGATATCGAGAGTATGGAAAAAACAGTGAAATTCATGAAAGAGAATAATATGATCGAAAATGATGTAGATATTGAGTCCTTAATTTTAGATGTAGAATAATAGTAAAAAGCATGTTTCTGTATCAAGAAGCATGCTTTTTTTGATTAAAAGATATGGCAATACTAAACGGCCTCAATTTGATAGTGTAGAGGTGTTTTATTGTAAAATATAAAGGTAAAATCAAAAAAGATTCTTTTTTAAAGAACTATTTGCAAGATCATTAATAGAATATTGGCTCAAGACATCTTTTATTTTATGTTGTGCTTCTAGTAGAATATCTAAAATATTTTTGTCCATTTCATCGATTTCTTTATCCATTTTAGTCGGATGTGCGTCTTTCACAATGGCAACATACACATCATAAAGAGTTGTCTTTTCGGGATTAACAACCAGCTTATAACCACCGTAGCGCCCTTCAAAACCTTCAACCATTTTTTCCTGCATTAATTTAGCTAATACCTTCCTAATAAAGCTCGATTCAACATTTAGTTTTTCAGTTAAAGTGCTGCTAGTTACAAGCTTTTTTTCGTTTGCAAGTATTGCTAAGGACTTAATGGCAACGATGAAGTTCGTTTTACCTAAGTAGCTTAATTGTAAGAGGTCTTCCATACATTCACGTCCAATCTGTTACTATTTTAGCAATGAATTGTTTGAAATTAAAGATAAAATGATTGACCTTAAATGGATGGATTGTTAAGTTTTAAGTGTGATAAAAAATCACATTTAATCGAATGGAGGGATTTTGATGGGACGTTTAGATAATAAAGTAGCAATTATCACGGGTGCTGCGTCAGGTATGGGGTTAGCTGCAGTTCAATTATTCATAAGTGAAGGCGCAAAGGTTGTAGCAACAGATATCGCATTTGATAAGTTAGAAGAAGTAACTGCTGTAATAGAAGGCGATATACTATGTGCTCGTTTAGATGTCACTTCTGATGAAGATTGGAAAACTGTAATGGAACAAACAAAAGAGGCATTTGGTAAAATTGATATTTTAATTAATAATGCCGGTGTATCGTTTCATAAAACACTTTTGGAAGAAACATTAGATGGATGGAATCGTACTATTAACTTAAATTTAACCTCCGTGTTCCTAGGAATGCAATCCGTTATTCCTTATATGCAGGAAAATAGCGGTGGATCAATCGTCAATTGTGTATCTTTAGCAGCGATTATTGGAAGCGCTGACAATGGTGCAGCTGCGTATGCTGCAGCAAAAGGTGGTGTCCGTGCCCTATCAAAACATGCAGCTATCAACTTTGCTAAAGATAATATCCGAGTAAATTCTATTTATCCAGGAGCCATTTTAACAGGTGCTGCCGAGCGTCATGGTGTGACATCCCGAGAAGTATTGGGGAAAGCATTTGAAGGTACAATACCATTACCACCATTCGCAGGTGAAGCGATTGATATTGCTAACGGTTATTTATATTTAGCCTCTGATGAATCCAAATTTGTTACTGGTGAAGAATTAATCATTGATGGTGGATGGAGTTCTAAATAGTTTTATTTACCTTACTGAATTTACGGGGTAAAAACGGTAAATAAAAAGAGATATTTTACATTACTGGTGCTTTGACTTTGAATATGTATAATGAACCAAATGTTGCGTTGATTCAAAAGGATTAACGCTTTTTTCTGTTGAACCTCTTATGTGGTGGAGAAACAGTTAGCTGAAGAAGGATTTCTTAAACCTAATAGAGAATTTACTTGTTTAGAGTGACTTTTTGGAAGAGTATGCTCGTGATAAAGGGGGAAATATGATGCGTTTCACTGTCACAGGTCATGAGTTGAATACGGTACATGATATGAAAAAAATAACTTTATTATTAACTCAAGCAACCTTAGATGAGCTACATAAAGAAGAAAATAAAAAAATCCAAATAACGACTTCTCATTGTTTAATCATTGCCGACAAAATCAATACAAAAGAACCTATTATGGGTGAGATGTCTTTATTGGAACAATCAATCCTTGAAGCAGAAGATGATATACACAGCATTATTAATGAAGGCAATACTACCAATTTATCTGGAATGATATTGCTTAGAAATGTAAAAATAATTCCATTTTCAGCACCTGATAACATCATTGAATTAGAATCCTATGCACTTTATACGGATCATATTATGGGCTTTAGTCTTACTGATTGATATGTATAGGTGAGAGTGATACTCCGAGCAGTCCGCTTCATATGATGTGACCAGCTCTTTTTTTCTAATTCTATAAACTGGGCAAGAAGGCCATGGAACGAATTATAGAGAATATTGAATGTAGGATTTACTGCTTAGAAATGAGGTTAATAGGATGCCATATTGCAAAGTCTGCCAGGCAGAAATATATTATGAAGACATAGGTGAAGGTAAACCCATTTTAATGTTACACGGGTATTCCCTCGATCATCGATTAATGAAAGGGTGTATGGAACCCATATTTACTGATAGAAATGGGTATCGCCGTATTTATTTTGACCTTCCTGGCATGGGTTTGACGAAAAACTATGATGACATTACAAATGCTGATGATATGCTGAATACCGTTCAAGATTTTATTCAAGCCATCCTGCCTGACCAAGAATATATCATTGCAGGTGAGTCCTATGGGGGATATATAGCAAGAGGAGTTATTCAAAATCAATATGATAGTTTATTAGGTGCTGCTTTTATCTGTCCGGTTATCTTCCCCTATTTAGAAAACAGAAGAGTGGAGAAACATCAAATATTTAAGACGGATGAAGAATTTTTAGCCACATTAACAACGGAAGATGTAGAGAATTTCAGCAAAAATAATGTCATACTTGATGAATACACATGGTTGAGGTATAAACGAGAGATTGTAAGCGGCAGTAAACTAGGTGATGAAAAATTTTTGATGGCGTACATAGACCAATATGGATTTTCCTTCGAGATTGACCAAACAAATTTTATTAAGCCAAGCGTTTTCCTGCTGAGCAGACAAGATTCGTCTGTTGGCTATCAGGACGCACTCGAATTAATTAAAAAGTATCCTAGAGCAACTTTCGCTATTTTGGATAAAGCAGGCCATAATTTACAAATTGAACAGCCCGAAATTTTTAACGTTCTAATAAATGAATGGTTGGATCGAATTGAAGGATTATGATAGATTATTAAATAATACAAAAAACAGGTACTTTCTCTTTTCTAGAAAGTACCTGTATTATTATTGTTTTTTATACTTGAATATAATAACTTCTTTTCGAATGATCAGATATAACAAAATTAATGACCAGCCCCAAAAGGAAAAAAATAAAGGAACCCATGATATAAACAGGGCGAATATCAAATAGTTCGGCAGATAATCCAATTAAGGCTGTACATATGATGATTAAAACTGCCTCTAGCATCCCTAAGACACTGGAGAATCTGCCCATAATATCTACAGGCACATTGTTTTGGTAGAAGGTTAAAAAGCCTGTATTTGCAAATGATAAAGAAAATGTTAAAACGAAAAATCCTATTGAAGCCCATATAAAATCGTTTGAAAAGGCAAAGATTAGATAACCAATCGGAGTGAAGAACGCTCCAAGTCCCATTAGTACATTTATTTTCAATTGATTCGCAAAGATTGTATTTACTAGTGAACCCCCAATGATTCCTGCACCGGCAATACTAACAAGAAATCCATAGGTACTTTCGGATAAAAAGAGAACTTTGGTTGCAAATGCAGCCTCTAATGAATCTAAGGCAGACATACATACAGAAATTCCGCTAAACAGAATATATATTAATGTTATATGTTTATTTGTTTTATTGAATTGAAGGATGATTCTCCAATCATTCACCATTAATGAAGGTTTAA
This sequence comes from Bacillus sp. E214, assembly GCF_008087365.1. Taxonomy (NCBI): domain Bacteria; kingdom Bacillati; phylum Bacillota; class Bacilli; order Caryophanales; family Bacillaceae; genus Bacillus; species Bacillus sp. E214. Next base: position 156,622 of record NZ_VENN01000003.1, read on the forward strand.
TTTTTTCATATATACGATCTTCACTCCCAAATTCTACATTTGGAAGAAACAAAATAATAATTACTGAAAAGAACAAAGCGAAAGAATTTATTTGGATTGCTAAATTAGGAGAACCAATGATAAAAAGGAAGCCCGCTATGGAAGGCCCTAGTATAAAACCACAGGAATTAATAAAATTTCGCATGGCATTAAATCGTTGTCGATTTGTTTTTGGAATTAATTTTGTCATGTAGACCATTGAGGTTGGTTCAAAAATAGACCTGGCAATATTGATGATAAATACAATGAAGTAAATAAATGGAAGTGAATCTAAAAACGGTAAGATAAAAATAAAAATGGCTCTTATGATATCTAGATAAATCATGAGCTTTCTTTTATTGAACCGATCAATTAAAGTCCCAGACCAGAAATTTGTACATAAGGATGCAATAGGCAATAGGATATATAGGATAGAAACGGCTAAGGGTGATCCTGTCTTATCCAAAATAATTAAATTTAATGCAATCAAATAAATCCATGCACCAACATTCGATACTCCAATTCCAAGTAAGAGTAAAAGGGGGTATTTCCACTTCATTTAATCCACTCCCAGACATTGATTTTTAGGCCAATAAAAAAGTCTCACCTCCAAGGTTAACAACCTTGGGGACGAGACTTTTGGAATTTAGAAGTTCGCGGTGCCACCCCAGTTTATTTCTGTGTCGCCACAGAAATCTTTTCGAGTACGCAGGACAAGGCCTGGTTATACTCTATCTCTTTAACGGGAGAAACCGACGCATAATCAATATCAGATGAAATATCCTATACGAAGCTCCGAGACTTGGTTCGGCGGGCTATTACATCCTCCATTCTCAGCTACTGGAGTTCTCTGTTATGCTTAAGCGCGCTTACTCTTCTCTTCATCGCTTTTTCCTTATTATGGATTTATAACATTATATATTGTTTTGAATAATATGGAAATACTAAAATAAAAATAAAAATGGGGATGTACTTCCTGATTTATAATTTTGTATTTACTAAGATTGAAATAGTATTTTTTTCAGTCACCACTTTGGCAGTCATTACAGTTAGAAAAATATATATTATTTGCCTTATAATAAATGTAAAGGGTCATAGCATAACTTCCTTGTTGAGGATTAGTTGTTCAACTTATTTAGTGGTATCAATAGATATATCAACAACGTCCTTGTATTATGGTGTTATGTGACCGGATTGTAGTGAAGAATAAGTTTATTACTATCCTACCATTTAAATAGAATGTAAGAGCTGTCCTCTTATTAGCCATACTTCCCTGGCTTTCGGGACAGCTCCTTTTTACTAGGAAAAATAGTATAGATTAACCAGCGTTATAGAAGTTTTGATACGTTACAATTGATTGTGGATGAAGAGAGGCTTATGGCTTAAACAACATCTATAAACATCTATAATGAGCATGAATAAAGGAGACTTTTTGATGATTCCTATCAATATAAAAAATACGAGCTTGATCTTAGAGGGCGGAACATTCCGCATGGTATATACAGCGGGTGTCTTAGACGGTTTTTTAGAGAAAGAGATGATGTTTCCTTACATATTGGGAATCTCTGCGGGTGCTATTAGTGCTTGTTCCTATATTTCTGAGCAAAAAAACAGGACGATTCGCTTTATATCTACTTACCGGAATGATAAGCGCTATGTCGGAGTGCGCAATTTTCTAACGGAGCGAAGTCTGTTTGGGCTGACGTTTGCCTATGATACGGTTCCTAATCAGTTGGATTTCTTTGATTGGGAGACATATCAAAACTATCAAGGTCAAGTTTTGTTTGGCGTGACAAATGCCTATACCGGACAGGTAGAATACATGGATGGTAAAACAATGGACAAAGGGGCTACAATTTTGCGGGCCACATGTGCTATTCCAGTCCTGTTTCCTGAAATTAAAATAAATAATGTTCCTTATTATGATGGAGGATTAGCTGATTCGGTACCAATCCAAAAGGCGATAGCAGATGGCTATGAAAAGCATGTCATCATCTTGACCAGGCCGCCGGGCTACAGGAAGAAGCTCGACAGTCAGACAAAATGGGCAGTGAAGCTATTGCGTAAGAAATATCCGCAACTGGTTCAAGCCATGGAGAACCGTGCACATCATTATAATCAAACCATGGATTTGATAGAAAAGCTGGAGCAAGAAGGGAAAGCATTCGTTTATCGACCGCCGTTTGAACTTAAGAGTTTTGAAAAAAACACAGAGATTATGTGGAAATCACATAATAAAGGGTTAGAACAATTTCATGACCGAAATCAGGAATTACTAGATTTTCTTGGAGCTGATTATGCAGGCTGCAAAGCTGAAGCTTCTCTCTTGGAAATATAGGTTTCTCTAATTGTGCGAGGGATAGTATTTCCGCATAAGAACAAGACTGTCAATGGACAGTCTTTTCTTATACTCTTAGAGTGGATGGAGAAGGTTGATTGGTTTGATAATTAAAAAAGCTGTCTTTTTTTGCCTACACCTTTATATACAAATCTTCTGGAATCAGCTACATCTTTTCAGCATTCTTAACAATTTTCTTGTAAACTTCTTCTCGGTCAAAATCCTTTTCTCCCATTCCAAATACTTCAATGACACGGTTTTTTTCATTAATAAGATAAGTGGCATTTGTGTGGATTAGGAATCCTGAACCGGGGTCTTTATATTGGAAACGGAATGCATCTGCGAGCTTTCTTGTATCCTCTGCATCTCCACGCAATACATACCATCCGTCTGCAGCAGTTGTTTTAAAGGTCTCACCGTACTCTTTCATAATCGGGAGTGTATCCCGAGCTGGATCAATTGTGACTGTCAGGAATTCGACTTTATCGCCAAACAGACCGTCTTTCACAAGCCGATCGCGTATATCGACCATTTGATAGGTTGTATTTGGACAGACATCAGGACAGTTTGTATACATAAATTCCAATAGGCGTATTTTTTGTGGAATTTCCTTGAATGAATAATCCGTACCGGTAGTGGATTCCATTGTAACTTCATTAGGAAACTCCATTTGTGACTGCCTATAACCAGTGAAGTAGTATATACCAGCACCGATACTTAAAATTAATAAGATAGTAAAACCTATATATAACTTTTTCATATCGTTTAACAGTTCCCCTCTGTTTGTTATTCCTCCCCTATTTTACCATTATATAGATAGTGGTTATGGTAAAGTTGTTGGAAACTTGTGAGAAATGAGTGTCTATTTTGTGTCGTATGGAGAAAGAATGAATTAAGGTTCTAACTTGTACAAATGCCGGTAAACTATATAGATGGAATGTTTGAGGAGGGGTATATTTGCGGAGAAAATGGATTTTAATCATATTAGGCCTATTTCTAATTTATGCATTGGCGATATATGTTTATCTTTTTCATGGTGCCAATACAGCTATTCCTGAATCGATGAGGGGAACCAATGCAGATCCCTCTACGTTTATGAATAAGGAATTGTTAGAAAAGAGTGAAACGTATTCTAAAATACGAAACTTTTTCTTTTTTATCAGTACACCGCTTGAGTGGCTATTCTATGCGATTGTTCTGATATCTGGATTGTCCAAAGGGCTAGAGAAATGGGGGAAGCAATCCTGGAAAAGACATTCCGTTCAAATTAGCGCCTATGTCTTTTGGCTTTCACTCCTTTTATTTATTGTCTTCCTGCCGCTTTCATACATTCGATATAAAATATCGCTTGCCTATGGCATATCCTCTCAGGTTTTCTCCTCATGGATGAAGGATAATTTTATTGAGTTTTGGGTGGATCTAGGAATGACATTAATTGTTGTTCTTGTCTTGTATTGGCTCATTCGGAAAAGTCCCGCTCGCTGGTGGCTGTATAGCTGGCTTTTATGCATTCCATTCACGATATTCGTCATGTTTATTCAGCCGGTTGTCATCGATCCGCTTTACAATGATTTTTACCCACTGAAAGATAAAGTATTGGAAGAACAAATCCTTGATTTGGCAGCAAAAGCCAATATTCCGGCTGAGCATGTGTATGAAGTAAATATGTCAGAGAAAACCAATTCTTTAAATGCTTATGTAACAGGGGTTGGCTCAAATTCCAGAATTGTACTCTGGGACACCACATTGAACAGCCTAGAGGATGATGAGATTTTATTTATCATGGCTCATGAAATGGCTCATTATGTGGAAAAACATATATACCTCGGTATTGCCGGGTATTTGGTTCTCATGTTGGTTGGTTTATGGCTGACAGATAAATGGATGAAAAGAGCCATACGGAACAGAGGGGAATTGTATCACTTAGAATCCATGAGTGATATTCGGTCATTGCCGCTCTTTTTACTGATTACGTCCATTCTGTTGTTCGCAGCAAGTCCCGTTACAAATTATGTATCCCGTGTGCAGGAAACAAGAGCAGACACCTATGCATTAAACATGACCGATAATCCTGAAGCAGCTATTTCCTCCTTTCAGAAACTTTCTGAAAAGGGGCTAAGCCAAGTGAATCCGCCTTTACTGATTAAAATATTCCGGAACAGTCATCCAACCATGCTTGAACGGATTGAAATGGCAGAGAAGTATAAAAAATAAAAAGTTATAATGAATAAAATGAAGAGCCCTTCGTTAGACGGAGTGGCTCTGTTTTTGCTATCGTGCAATAAAGGAATTTAAGCAATGAAGGTGGAATAAATAGAGGAAATACATAAAAGGAGAGGGAATATGCGAAAACAATTAAAACAAAATGAATATGCTCCTTATTATCAACCATATGTAGAATTAGTTCCGGAAGGTGATTTGATCCAAATTTTATCCGAACAAATAAAACAGACGATTGCCAATCTGGAAAAAACAACTGATACTCAGGCGGAATTCCGTTATGCCGAAGGAAAATGGAGTATCAAGGAAGTTATTGGGCATATGATTGATACAGAGAGAATCATGGCATACAGGCTTCTTGCAATCGCGCGAGGAGAACGCAGAAACTTGCCAGGTTTTAATGAAGAAGAATATGTTCAGCAAGCATCCTTTACAAAACAAACAGTAGAAGAGCTCCTACAAAACTTTTCTATCGTCCGTCAGTCAACGATTATATTATTAAAAAGTCTCCGCAGTGAAGAGTGGCTGCGCCGAGGCACAGCTAATGATTGCGATATAACGGTTCGGGCTCTGGCTGTTATCATTGCCGGGCATGAATTACATCATCGCAGTATCATCAGTGAACGATATATGAACGCTGACTCAATTCCAAATCAATAACCATATGAGCTGGATTTTCAGCTCTTTTTGTAATTTAAAATACATAGATAAAGGGATGAACGATGATGCCGATTCGAAATTCTGCTAAAGCCATTATTATTCAGGATGATCAATTACTTGCGATAAAAAAAGAAGATCAGGAAGGTGTCTATTATATATTGCCTGGTGGCGGGCAAGAGCATGGAGAAACCTTTCATCAAGCGTTAATAAGAGAATGTATAGAAGAAATAGGACAGGAGGTTGAAATTGGTGATTTAATCCTGATTCGTGAATATATCGGACAAAATCATGAACATGCTGCTTTTGATATGGAAACCCATCAAATTGAATATATGTTTTTATGTACGATTAAAGGAAGGAATACAGTGATTCAAAATGGACTAAATCCTGATGAGGGACAAATCGGAGTAGAATGGCTGCCGTTAAGTGATTTATTAGCATACAGACTCTATCCTCAAGCAATGAGAAAACAGGTAATCAACTATCACAAAGGTGATAAGGTTCCCGTCTATTTAGGAGACATAAATTAAAGATTTGTATATTCTTTTTGGGGCGTCAAAGGTGAGGGATGATTGAATGAAGATTAAATTGGATGATTTAAGAGGAACTGAAGTGGCTGCTTTAATTAGTAGCCATCTTTACAGTATGGCCGAGCATTCTCCACCTGAGAGTATACATGCTTTAAATCTGGAAGAGTTGAAAAAAACAAATATCACGGTTTGGAGTGTCTGGGAGAATGAGGAGTTAGTTGGCTGTGGGGCCCTGAAAGAACTTGATATGACTCATGGAGAGATTAAATCGATGAAAACTTCACTGAATCATTTAAGAAAAGGGGTAGCTAGAAAGCTGCTAGAGGACATTATCAATATAGCGAAGGAACGTAACTATAAGAAACTAAGTCTGGAAACCGGATCAATGGCTGCCTTTAAACCAGCCCAAAGGCTTTAGAGAGTGTTGGATTTCAATATTGTAAGCCGTTTGCAGATTACAAAGAGAACCCGAACAGTGTGTTTATGACAATAGAATTATACTAACTATAGTAATAGAGGGATAGGTATGTTGAAAATACCAAAAATCGTAGAAACTATTTTGAATGAATACGAAGGATTATTCAATGAATATCTGCCAAATGAGTTGGAGGGCTTGTATTTACATGGCTCCATTGCACTGGATGCCTTTGAAAAAGGTAAAAGTGATATCGATTTTATTTCTGTCACAAGTCGGCATTTCACAGAAGATGAAGCTGGTATTCTCTCAAAGATTCATAGAATGATCGCTCAAAAATATAAGACTCCAGAGATGGACGGTGTCTATATTACTTGGGGAGACTTAGGGAAAGTGAACAATAATCATCAAAATCATTTTTATTATAATAGCGGAAATTTAAGCTTTGGCCCCTATTTTAATTTCAATCCTGTGACATGGACACTTTTTGCTAAAAAAGGAATTACTGTTCTTGGGCCTGCTTCCTCGGATTTTGAACTGGAATTCCGCTCGAAACAATTACAATCCTATGTATTCGCGAATATGAATACATACTGGGGCGATCGAGTTCAGTGGTTGGAATCCTCATTCGATGAATTGCTGAACATGCCTGCTCACGATATACGGGAGGAAATAGAATGGACAGTTCTTGGGCTGCTTTGTCAATACTATACGTTAGCGGAAGACGATATCATTTCCAAGACAGGGGCAGGGAGATATGGTTTAAGCCATATGCCAAAAGAGTATCATCAGATTATTAATGAAGCTGTTCTTGCTCGCACAACTGATAAGGAGACTTTATATAGTTCAAACAAGGAACGTTTGGATTCGACCCTAACATTTTCAAAGTATTTGATTAAATACTGTCAACGTTTTCATTTTATTTAGGGAAATACCGTGATTAAAGAGTGAAAACAAGAAAATCACAGGGCGGGATTAAATGATCCTCGCTCTGTGATTTTGTTTATACACCGTATTTATTCGTTACAAGTTGTTTGAATTAATTCCCAAAGTTTTTCTCCAATTCAATTAGCTCGGCGGAAAGTTTCATAAATGCTTCTTTGTCCTTATTGTCCAAGGCATGATCGATTTCTTCTTTCAGTTTCCTATGTGCATGGGTTAGTTGAGCTTCGTAAATCATCATATCCATCAGTAGATCTTCCATGGTCCCCTGGTCAACAGTCACATCAACAGCTTTTACGATATCTGTATTTGCTTTTTCGTGATTCATGGATATCCCCCCGTTGCTTTTTTTTATTATAAGTCAGATGAAAAGAAAAATCAACTAAATATTTAAATTATTCAGAAAATTTACTTTGGTAGTTTGAAATAGTTATTTATCATATACCCAGAATATAAAATGAATTAACCGTAACAATCATGGGGGTTCTGGGTTAAAATTGAAATTTTGGTGAATAAACCAATTATTTTAAAATATTATGTTATATTGAAATTGTAGTTTAATTGCAGGATTTATAAGGAGGAAGCTATGGAAAAGAACGTGATTACCAGGAGAGAGGATTACGAAATAAGTCCATTTACATTTGCTGTTGTTCCAGTAGAATACGGATCGAAAACGTATTCTAAAGTGATTGAATTTGATGAAGAAATTTTAGTACCTTTTAGGCCATCGGAAGTAGTAAAATCCAGCTGTGATTATTTTGGGGCTGATTATCCTGGGAGGTGCCAGTCGACGAAAAAGCTCCTCGGTATCTCGCATAAAGTGCCGATATCGTTAGAACCGGCTAATCGATTATTCTTTTTTCCTACTACATCTCCTGCAAAAGAATCATGTATTTGGCTTTCTTATGAACACATTGTATCCAGAGTTAAGATTGACGCGACTAAAACCCAAATTAATTTTCATAATAAGCAATCTATCGTTGTTCCAGTTTCATATAGTATCATTGAAAACCAGATGCTCAGAACTGCAATGCTGAAGTCGAAGCTGCTTCAAACCTTAGCAGAGACGGAGCGAAAGACACATTATTTATATAACGCCATGCAAGTTAATGATAGGAATTCGGATTTCCAAGCAAAGCATGGTTTAATGCATTCATCAAATAGTTATAAGGAAGGTCGATGAAACTTATTGCTGTTAATTTTTCAGTTGGTCAGTCCACTGCTTCAAAAAATAATACTCCAGTAATTCCTGTACTTTATTTCGAATACGGGGATTGAAATAATTATGGTATTCCTCATAGCCTTTATACAGAAATAAAAAGGAGGTGAATGATTCGTCTCTTTTTGTTTCTTCCACTTTGAGTTGATGTGTCCTCATATAGTGGCTTGCTTGCTTCAATTCTGCTTGGACCTGTTTCATGGTTTCATCAATTAATAATATGTATGGTTGTTTTAATTTAAGGGGCGATGCTTTTACCACTTGAAGGTCTCGGGCAAGTACGGTGAGGACCATGGGTAGATAGATCGCTTTTTCCATTATATTGCGCTCTTCTGTAGGGATGCGGGTCATGTAAATCGCGTCCTTTCAATGTCTGTAAAAAAAACGAACGTATGTTCCTATATAGAATAATCGCTTTTCACATTTTTGACAAGTTTATTTTCTAACTAATTCTCTCCTTACAGCAATCTGATATAATAGGGGTAAGGATTGTTTCAATCTAATGTATATGGGGATATTTATATAGTATGGACTGAATTTGTTATTTGTTTGTGAGGAGAGACTATGGATCTTAATTGGTTAACAGAATGGCTAACATTGGAGCATTTAGCCGAATTAATAAGTGATTATAGAAACTTAGGTCCCATTCCGGGATTGTTGCTCCCGTTTGTTGAAGCGTTCCTTCCTTTTTTGCCTTTGTTTGTTTTTGTGACGGCTAATGCCAATGCTTTTGGCTTATGGATTGGATTTCTTCTCTCCTGGACAGGTGCTGTCGCTGGTGCGATGGTTGTGTTTTATTTGTCCAGAAAATATGGAAAGAAAAAAGCCCTTTCATTTTTACATAGACATTCGGCTGTGCAAAAAGCGATGCTCTGGATCAATCATCATGGATTTGGCCCGTTGTTTATCTTGCTTTGTTTCCCATTCACTCCTTCCGCGATCGTAAATATAGTTTGCGGATTATCTGACATTAGTCCAAAACAATATATGCTTGCTGTCTTTGCAGGGAAATTGGTCATGATCTTTACTATTAGTTATATTGGCCATGACATTATGTCTTTAATTCGCGAACCAGTAAAAAGTATTATTGTTGGTATCGTCATTTTCCTTTTATGGCTAGTAGGCAAACAAGTAGAAATCCGTTTGAATCGGGTGGAACAGAAGGACCATTCGTAGAATGGAAGGATATCTGTGAAGAGTGAAAAAAGCAGTTGTTAATAGTTGACTGAAAGTTTATAATTATAACTAAATTATTCCATTAAAGGAGGTGTAGAGATGAATCGTTCTGTGAAGGTATGTTTGCAATGGCTTGAAAACTTGTCATTGATCCGTGCCATTTTTCATGTGCAATTTCGCCAAGGGGGTAGTCTGCCCTTTTCAGGAAATTTCATATGAAAAAGAACGATAATAAGTCTCTATACCCTTGATAAAATAGGAATTCAAAAGCCATGGGGAAGTCTTATATCGACTTTCCTATGGCTTTTTTTCATGTACAGGGTATGAGCATGAGAGGGGTTCATACACATGATTGTATGCAGTGTACAGCAAATTGAAAAAAACTATGGCGGAACAAAGCTATTTGAAAATATTACGTTTGAGATCAAGGAAGGAGAACGAGTTGGATTCGTCGGTCGGAATGGCTGTGGGAAATCAACAATTCTAAAAATGATAGCAGGCGTCGAAACAATTGATGAGGGGGCTATTCACATTAAAAAGGGTGCAGCAATAGGCTTGCTGTCACAAATCCCTGACTTTACTGACGGCATCACGGTATATGAATGCTTGCAATCTGCTTTTGGCCATATGATTGAGCTGAAGGAGAGACTGGATAAATTAGAACATAGTATGGCTACTGAGACCAATGATAGCTCATTGGCTCGCAGTATAGAACAGTATGGAGAAGTTCAGGAGCAGTTTGAACGGCTTGGTGGCTATGAGATGGATAGCACGATTATGAAGATAGCCAATGGGCTGATGCTCGATTTGATGCTCGATAAACGTTTTGTTTCCTTAAGCGGAGGTGAGAAAACAAAAGTTTGTTTAGGAGTGCTGCTTCTGCAAAAGCCAGATCTCCTATTGTTGGATGAACCAACCAATCACCTGGATATTGGTGCAGTTGAATGGCTTGAAGGATTCCTCGAAGACTATGATGGGACAGTTCTGATTGTCTCGCATGATCGATTTTTCCTGGATCGAACAGTTAAGAGGATTTTAGATTTGGACGATGGAGAGGTATTCGTATACGAAGGAAACTACTCTGAATTCGTGCAAGCAAAAGAAAAGCGGCTTTTGGAAGAATTTAATCAATATAAGGAACAGCAGAAGAAAATCAAAAAAATGAAGGAAGCGATAAAACGATTGCGGGAATGGGCCAATCAGGCGAATCCACCGAGTGAAGGATTGCATAAACGTGCCCGCAATATGGAACGTGCCTTAGAGAGAATGGAGAAAATTAAACGGCCCATTTTAGAAAGACGTAAAATGGACCTAGACTTCGACCAATCTGAGCGAAGCGGTAAAGATGTCCTGCAGCTTCATGGAATTACGAAGCGATTTGGTACGCAAACACTGTTTGAGAATATGAACCTGCTTGTTCAATACGGTGAACGAATTGCGATTGTTGGTGCTAACGGCACCGGGAAATCAACCATTCTTAAACTGGTTCTGAATGAGTTTACACCTGACGTTGGAGAGGTCAAACTGGGCAGCAATGTGAAGATTGGATACTTGTCTCAACAGCTATTTCAAGAAGGAAAAGACATGACCGTTTTGGAGGCCTTCCGCCAAGAGGTCCATGTTACAGAAGGGGAAGCCCGTCATATTCTGGCCCGGTTCCTTTTCTATGGTTTTCAAGTCTTTCAAAAGGTAGAAAAATTAAGCGGGGGTGAGCGTATGAGATTACGACTCGCTCAGCTAATGTACCAGGATATTAATTTATTGATACTGGATGAACCAACGAATCATTTGGATATTGATTCGAGAGAAGTGCTGGAAGAAGCATTAAGTGAATTTTCGGGGACCATTATTGTGGTCAGCCATGATCGATACTTGCTGAATAAGCTATTTCAAAAAACATATTGGCTACAAAATCGAATATTACAGGTTTATTTAGGAAATTACTCTTGGGCGAGAGAGCATATGCTTGCAGATATGTTACAAGTAAAGCAAGCAAGTCAATTGGTGACTCAGAGTCAGAGTAATGTGAAGCTTGTACACCATGTAATTTCGAATGAGACTTACGAATCACTGGAGAAAAAAATTGATAAAGTGGAACATCGCTTATCAGAAATCATTCGTGATATGGAGAAGGAGACAGCGGTAGAAGCACTTCAACTACTATATGTAAAAAAGAAAGAAGCAGAAGAGGTACGTGAAGATCTTTATGAAGAATTGGATAGGTTGGATTGTGGAGAGTAGATGATCTAAAATAAATCAAATATGGGCTGAAGAGACGGCAAGCTAATGATTGCCGTCTTTTTCTTGCTTTGAAATAGAATTGTGCAGGGGAAAAATGAAATTTGTCGAATAAGATTGTTGTAGGCGAAGTGATGATATTTCTATTTTTTTATACATATAGACAGTTAGGAAAAAGTGGAATTGTTTCGGAGGAAGGTGTGAAAACGGTGATTTTGAAAAAATCCTTATATCGAGAGTTTTTATTGATTATGTTGTTTCTGCTTGTTCTAATCTCTAATGTTTGTTTATATCGTACAGCGTTTGGAGTTGAAATTTTACAATACAATCCAAATGGTGCAGTGGTAGGCTCCATAATTGATTTGGCATTGGTTTTGCCGGTTTTATTTATGGCATGGAAGAGAAGCTGGGGATGGAAAAATATGATTTTATTGGCGGCCAGCGGTCTCGTTTTAGTCCGCTTCCTAATTCCAATGGAATATTTGGCGCCATTTGAATCAATCACTTGGGTCGGCTTTCTGATTGAAGGTTTATTAGTATGTTTTGAAGTGCTGCTCATCGTCTCATTGTTCAAATATATGCCGTACATTATCCGTGCTGTTAAAAATAGTCCACTACCGGTGGTTTTTTCATTCTCGAATGCCGTTGAGAAAAAAATGAAAAAAACGCCTGTTATTATTCAAATGATTTGTTCAGAAATGCTGGTTTTTTATTATGCTTTTGCAAGCTGGAACAAAAAGATGAAGCTGAGTGAAAAGCAATATACCTTGCATCAAAAATCAAGCTATATTGCTTTCCAAGTGATGTTGATTCACGCGATTGTTTTTGAAACAGCAGCAATTCATTGGTGGTTGCATGAAAAATATTTTCTATTGTCCATGATCTTACTCCTTCTAAATTTATACTCGGTCATTCTATTTGTGGCAGATATACAGGCTGTCCGTTTGAATCCCTTAAAGATTACGGGGGACCATATGTATATATCTCTTGGATTAATGAAACGTATGGAAATAAAGTGGACAGATATTGAATCCATAATTGATGAACAAGAACTACTTAAGCAAAAAGTTACTGAAAAGACGATTGAATTCATTTCCCGTGATCTAGAAGAAGTTTATCCAGATGTTATTTTAAAATTAAAACACCCCATACAAGCCACTCTCATATTGGGCATAAAGAAAGAATATGAACAAGTTGCGATTCGATTAGATGAACCAGAAAGATTCAAGGTTATTCTGAGAGAAAAGGTCACATTAGATAGGGATACTAATCATTAGGAGTAACGATAAAAAAGGCATTGGGGGATATCATGATTCACATAGAGCATGGGCAGCCCATACAAATCCGCAAATATAGTGAGCAAGACTTTGTTTCTGTAAATAAGCTGAATGCGGAAGAACAATGGACAAACTTGGTTGCGGGGAAAGATAAAACAAAGCAAGCCTGGAACAATTCTAATATAGCATTTGTTGTACTTTCAAAAGAGGAAGTTATCGGATATATAAGGGGCTTTACTGATAAACATGTCACTCTCTATATTTGCGAACTTTTAATCGACAAAAGATACCGGGGGCTAGGGATTGGTCAGTATCTGCTAAAGTTTGTACATGGATTGTATCCCTCTACGAGAATAGAGATGCTGGCAAGCAGTGAATCTCAATCCTTTTATAACCAAATCGGTTACAGACCTTTTTATGGATTTAGAAAGACATTTGGTGAGTAATTTTAGTCATCTGTTTTCGTTTTTTTGAAAAGTTTAAAGTAAGGATAGCGCCTAATAAGAAACAAATATAAAGTGAGATATCCCAACGTATGTAAGTAACAGTAGATACTTCTAAAGTCGTAAATCATTTAAAACTTAAAATGGTCTAAAGTATTTCATTAAATGACAACCCTTTTATCCATATATCGCTAATTAATAGTGGCTTAGAATTCAATAAAGAAGCTAACCAAAACAATGATCATCAATCCAGATGGTCATTGTTTTATATTTGCAGTGAAAGTTTTCCCCTTGCCGATTGTAATTTTCATATTAGTACCTATTTTAACTTCTCCTCTTTCTCTCATCTGCTGTGATATATAACAAAAACTAATCTTGTAATCACAATTAAAATAAACCATTTTTTACAATGCTGGGATATAGAGTCAATTGAGGAGAAAACACCATTAATTATGATAAAATAGAGAGATAGATATAAAGGGGGGAGGCACATTTAATGTCTTTGCAATTTTATATTGGAAAAACAGGTACAGGTAAGACAGAGGCTATTTTAAATGACATTAGGACCAAGCTGGAGAGTGATCCGGAAGGTCCTTCGATTATATATATTGTTCCAGATCAGATGACTTTTCAGGCTGAGCTGGAATTAATTAATACGCCAAATCTAGGCGGTATGATACGTGCCCAAGTGTTTAGCTTTAGCCGGCTTGCTTGGAAGGTTCTACAAGAAACAGGCGGCATGGGCAGACGGCATTTAAATAATGTCGGTGTCAACATGGTGATTCGCAAAATCATGGAGGAAAATAAGGACGAGTTAAAGACCTTTCAACGTTCTAGTGATAAGCAGGGCTTTATTACCCAGTTGAGTGATTTGCTGAAGGAATGTAAGCGATATTGCCTGACTCCAGAGGAAATGTTGAACCAATCAGCTGGAAAGGTATCACCGATTTTACGGTCAAAGCTTGATGATTTATCCCTTTTATACAATGGATTTGAGCGTGAATTAGAAGGTCAGTACGTAGATTCAGAGGATTACTTTACTTTATTAGTAGAAAAGATGCCTGAATCAGCTTACCTTCGCGATGCTGAAATTTATATAGATGGATTTTACAGCTTTACAGCTCAGGAATACGGCATTATGGCAGCTCTAATGCAACACTGCAGGAATGTGACGGTTTCGTTGACATTAGATCAACCCTTTAAAGAACTGGCGCCTGATTCACTTCATTTATTTAGGATGACAGGGGAAACTTATTTTGATCTGTATCAGATTGCGCTCCAAAACGGAGTAAAGGTGGAGGAGGATCGTTTATTTAAGGAACCGCATCGATTTATTCAAAATGAATCCATGCAGCATTTGGATAAATGGTTTGCCAACAGACCGGCACCAGTTTACGACCAAGAGCCGAATTTTGAATTTTGCCCGGCTGGTAACAGAAGGGCTGAGGTGGAAGGAATCGCGCGTAAGATTCTAAAGAGTGTTAGGGAAGGATATCGATACAGAGATATCTTTGTGTTAATGAGAAATAGCCAGGAATATGCTGAAGTGGTGGAAACCGTCTTTATGGACTACGGTATTCCTGTCTTTATTGATCAAAAGAGACCTATGCTTAATCACCCTTTGATCGAGCTTATTCGCTCTACGCTTGAAGCCTTAACGAATAATTGGCGTTATGAACCGATGTTCCGTGCTATAAAAACAGACCTTTTGTTTGATAAGAATGCCTATATACCAAAAGAGCGTGAGAGTGCTGCCCTGCTAGAAAATTACGTATTATCCAGAGGCTATTATGGTGACCGCTGGAGTAAGAAGCAGAGCTGGAAGTATAAAAGAAATCGCGGTCTTGAACTGGTGGCCAGTATCCAGACAGATGAAGAATTGAAAATGGAAGCGTTGCTGAATGAAACGAAGGAACAAGTGGCAGAGCCCATCCGTCGACTTGCAAATCGTTTTAAAAAAGCAACATCCGGAACGGATTATGCTCAGGCTTTATATATGTATTTAGATGAGCTTGACATACCGGAAAAGCTTGAAAAAATGGCTCAAAGCGATGAAAAGGAAGGCCGACTCATCCATGCAACCGAGCACGACCAGGCATGGAATGGTGTCATGGATTTGCTGGATCAATTTGTAGAAATTGTTGGGGACAGGCCGGTTACGCTAAAGAATTTTGGCGCAATCCTAGAAAGCGGGATTGAAACACTGAACTTCTCTTTAATTCCACCTTCCCTTGACCAAGTAGTCGTGACCAATATGGATTTATCACGTCCTCAAAATGTAAAGATTGCTTTCATAGCAGGCTTAAATGAAGGGGTGATTCCTTCAAAAGTAAGTGAAGGGGGAATCCTTTCAGATACGGATAGAGAAACACTGAAGTCTACCGGAATAAAGATGGCACCGACATCAAGCACCAAGTTGTTGGATGAGGAGTTTGCTGCATACAAGGCATTCCTGCTTGCATCCGACTATGTATATTTTTCTTATCCACTGGCTGATGACGAAGGAAAGCAATTATTGGCTTCCTCTTATATGAAACGAGTGAAGGATTTATTTGGTTCGGTGAAAGAAACTTTCTTTGTGCATGATCCGGCTGAAATGAGTGATGAGCTGCAACTGGAGTATGTGGTTCAGACGAGTGCAACGCTGTCATTCCTGGCAAGCCAGCTTCAACAGAAAAAAAGGAATTATCCGGTATCCCCTGTTTGGTGGGAAGTATATAACGAATATGTTAAAGACGGTCCGATGAAGGATCAGGCGGTCTTTGTTCTTTCAGCGCTTTCGTATCAAAATAAAGCGAAGAAAATCCCTGACCAAAAAGCGGTTGAATTGTATGGAGATACAATCCAGGGAAGCGTATCGAGAATGGAGCTATTCAATAGCTGTCCATTTGCGCATTTTTCCTCACACGGCTTAAAGCTTAGGGAACGGGATATCTACCGTTTAGAAGCTCCTGATATCGGAGAAATGTTCCATGGTGCTCTGCAATGGATGACGGAACAAATTATCGAACGTGGGACAAGCTGGGGAGCTTTATCACGGGAGCAATGTATCCACTTAGCCAGAATTGCTGTAGAGGTAATGGCACCGAAATTGCAGAATGAAATCTTATTATCTTCCAATAGATTTCATTATTTGAAAAGGAAACTGGAACAAATTGTGGCGAGAGCCTCAATCACTTTAAGTGGACAAGCGAAAAACAGCCAATTTTCACCGATTGGGCTAGAGCTTGGATTTGGCCGGAGAGGTTCATTGCCTCCTCTGACCTTTGAGCTTAAAAACGGAACAAAGATGGAACTGGCTGGACGAATTGATCGGATTGATCAGGCAAAGACAGATGATGGAACCTATTTGAGAATCATTGATTATAAATCGAGCTCGAAGGATTTAAACTTCACGGAAATCTATTATGGAATCGCCTTGCAAATGCTGACCTACCTCGATATCGTGGTCACACACTCACCACTGTTGGTTGGGGAACAGGCTAAGCCTGCAGGTGTCCTTTATTTCCATGTTCACAATCCATTAATTAAAAACAATGGAGTTTATACGTTAGACCAGATTGAACGTGAAGTCTTTAAAAGCTTTAAGATGAAGGGATTGCTTTTAGGGGATGACCAGGTTGTTAAAATGATGGACAGTGATTTGGAAAATGGGGAATCCCTGATTGTACCTGCTGGATTTAAGAAGGATGGGCATTTTACGGCAGCTTCACGGATCGCAAGTGAAGGAGAGTTCTCTCTTTTAAGCCGGCATGTGAAGAGAATGTATGCCGATACAGGTAATGCAATTACTAGCGGTGTGGCTGATATAAAACCTTATCGTTTGCAAAATAAATTACCATGTACCTTCTGTAATTATAAAACAGTTTGCCAGTTTGACCCTTCTCTTGAGAGCAACGAGTACAGAGTATTTAAACCAGCTAAAAAAGAAGAAATCTTTGAGGCTATACGGGAGGAGGAAGAAGATGATGAATAACCCGGGTCAGATTCCCGTAAAACCGGCAGATGCCTTATGGACAGATGACCAATGGAAAGCTATCACTGCGGATGGAAATGATATTCTAGTAGCGGCTGCGGCCGGAAGTGGTAAGACAGCTGTACTGGTTGAGAGGATTATCAGGAAGATTATTTCAGAGGATAACCCTCTTGATGTAGATCGTTTATTGATAGCCACCTTTACCAATGCTTCAGCTGCTGAAATGCGCCACCGTATTGCGGAAGCGTTGGAAAAGGAAATTAAAAAGAATCCGGACTCCAGACATTTACGTAAGCAGCTCAGTTTGCTGAATAAGGCGAATATCTCAACCCTTCATTCCTTCTGCTTGGATGTAGTCCGGAGTCATTATTATTTGCTGGACATTGATCCCGGTTTTCGAATTGGGGACTCAACGGAAATCGAATTAATTAAAGATGAAATTCTTGAAGAAGTATTGGAAACACAGTATGGAATATCTGATAATGAGCCGTTTTTCAGGCTTATCGATGCATTTACGGATGACCGCAGTGATCGTACGATTCTCGAAATTATCCGAGTGCTTGATGATTTTTCACGATCTAATCCCAATCCTGAGAAATGGCTGGAAAGCCTTGCGGATATGTATGAGGTAGGGGAACATACCAGGATTGAGGATCTGCCATTTTATCCAGTCTTGAAATTTGATATCATGATGCGCCTAGCTGCAGCTAAAGAAATGATCCATGAAGGCTATCAATTAACCTTGCTGCCTGATGGTCCAGCAGCCCTGGGCGAAACATTTAAATTAGACGAAGAGCTTATTAACAAGTTATCCGAGTCGCTTGAAGCAGATTGGCAGTCGATGGCAGATGCATTTTCAGCGGTTAGCTTTGCAAAAGCAAAAACGATTCGCAAGGGAACCTGTGATGAGGACTTGGCAAAGCAAGCCAAGAAAATGAGAGATGATGTTAAGAAATTGCTGAATGGAATTTCGAGCGATTTATTCTTCCGGAAAGCAGATAGCTTTTTAAAAGATATATCAGATATGAAGCCGTATGTAGTAACACTTGCCGGGTTGGTCACAGCGTTCCAAAAACGATTCCTGGCAGAAAAGCTTGAACGCGGGATTGTTGATTTTTCCGACTTGGAGCATATGGCGTTAGAAATTCTGGGGACTTATGAGGATGGAGCATTAAAGCCAACAGATGTTGCGTTGGAGTACCGTGATAAATTCAAAGAGGTACTTGTCGATGAATATCAGGATACTAATATGGTGCAGGAAACAATCCTTCAGCTTGTTACACAGGACGGTGAGTCAACCGGCAATATGTTTATGGTTGGGGATGTTAAGCAATCTATCTATCGATTCCGCCTGGCTGAGCCTAATCTTTTCATGGGGAAATACAGCAGATTTTTAACAGAGCCGACAGATACCGGAATGAAGATTGATTTGAATAAAAATTTCCGCAGCCGAAGTGAAGTATTGGCAGGTACGAACTTTTTATTTAAACAATTGATGGGTAAAACGGTTGGTGAAATAGAATATGATGAACCCGCTGAATTGAAAAGAGGAGCAGCCTATCCTGAGGATGAAGAGTACCCAGTGGAACTTTATTTGATTGATAAATCGGCAGAAGGAGCTGGTTACGGTTCTGAGGATGATGACGAAGCAGACGAAGACCTTGAAACGGTACTGTTAGAAGCTAGGCAAATGGCTGAATTAATTAAACAAATGATTAATGAACGCCGCAAAGTGTATGATGCCAAAACGAAAACATACCGAAACATTACCTATCGGGATATTGTCATCTTGCTGCGTTCCATGCCATGGGCTCCTCAAATTATGGATGAATTCAGAGCGCAGGGTATCCCGGTTTATGCCGATCTCTCAACAGGATACTTTGAGGCGACAGAAGTAGCTATTATGATCTCTCTCCTGCAAATTATTGATAATCCATATCAAGATATTCCGCTTGCATCTGTGCTGCGTTCTCCTATAGTGGGGCTGGATGAAGAAAACTTGTCAGATATCCGGATTACCTTGCCAAAGGGGCAATTCTATGATGCGTTAAAGGCCTATTGCCAGTACGGTTCATTTGAAAAATACGGAACTGTCTATTTAAAAGTGAAGCGATTCTTTGGTTATCTTCACGAATGGAGAAACCAGGCGCGTGAGGGAGCACTATCCAGTTTAATTTGGCAGCTGTACCGGGATACGGGCTATTATGATTTTGTTGGCGGTATGCCTGGCGGCAAACAAAGGCAGGCCAATTTATTGGCACTATATAACCGTGCCAGACAATATGAGGAAAGTTCATTCAGAGGAATATTCCGCTTTCTCCGTTTTATCGATCGGATGAGAGAAAGGGGCAGTGATTTGGGTGCGGCACGTGCCCTGGGTGAACAGGAAGATGTTGTCCGGATTATGACCATTCATAAGAGTAAGGGACTGGAATTCCCTGTCGTGATTTTGGGCGGTTTGTCTAAGAAGTTTAATCAGATGGATCTAAAGCGTTCCTATTTAGTGGATAAGGATCTGGGTCTTGCATTTCGATATGTGAATCCGGAGTTAAGGATAACCTATCCATCCTTACCGCAGATTGCCTTTAAAAAGAAGCAGCTCCTTGAAAATATTGCGGAAGAGATGCGCGTCCTGTATGTAGCGTTAACCCGTGCAAAAGAGAAGCTGTACTTAATCGGAACACTCTCAGATGCTGAAAAATCCTTTAAGAAGTGGTCTGCCTATGAGAATAAAGAAGGCTGGCTTCTACCTGATTATACGAGAGCAAATGCCACGTCCTATATGGATTGGATTGGTCCGTCTCTAGTGCGGCATCGTATCTTTAAAGAAGGGGCAATCGCCAGTGATTCACTTGCTGAGATTGCTAGTCATCCGTCAGAATGGCAGGTACATGTCCGGAAATCTAATACGTTGCAATCAGTTAAAGAGGAAGAAAACCTGGAAAGTAAACGATTATTTAAATCAATTGAACAAATGGAACCAATTGAGGTAGAGTCTGAGTTTAAAGAACAGGTCAGGGACCAAATGGAATGGGATTATCGATTTAAAAGCTCGACAACTGGGCGTTCTAAGCAGTCTGTGTCCGAATTGAAACGATTAAATGAATCAAAGGATGAATACAGTGCAACTGATTTGGTTCGGGCGACCTTTAAACGGATGAATTTAAAGAGACCGGCTTTTATGCAGCAAAAAACAATGTCACCTGCAGAAAAGGGAACGATGATGCATTTAGTGATGCAGCATTTGGACTTTACAAAGCCAGTCACGGAAGAGTCTGTTCAGACGTTACTGGAGTATTTGGTGATGAAGGAATACGCTACGAAGGAACAAGTCAGTGAGATAAGAACTGACCAGATTTTGAGCTTTTTTGAAAGTGAATTGGGTCAACGCTTGCAGCATGCCAAAAAAATACGCAAGGAAATTCCATTTACAATGGCACTTCCTGCACATGAAGCGTATCAGGATTGGCAGGATGGCGACGAGAACATTCTTGTTCAGGGAATAGTGGATTGCCTATTTGAAGATGAGAATGGGATTGTACTGCTTGACTATAAAACAGACGCGATAACAGATCGATTTAAAAATGGATTTGAAGAAGCTGAGCCTGTATTAAAAGAAAGATATGAAAAGCAGATTCAGCTATATACAAGAGCGATTGAACAAATCCTGAAAAGAGAAGTTTCAGAAAGATATCTGATGTTCTTTGACGGTACACATGTATTGAAGCTTTAACTGCTGAAGGCGGCACATTTGGACGGGAAACCGTGCAGTTGTGTCGTCTATTTTTATATTTTCTCTTTCGATACTGTCTAATTTGGGAAAATATATGGCCAACAGGACCGCTATATCATTTATTGGTATTGGACCGATATAATAAATTCTTTCAAGTTAGAAGCTACTTCTTCTAATTCGCCGGTTTCGTGATACCAAATATAAATTTTATGATCTATGATTGTATCCACAATTTTATAGCATAATTTGTCCCCTGTACCTTCCTCGCCAATAGATATGAGATTTTCATCCATTTCTTCCTCTCGCATATCTTTATTTTGTCTTACAATATCATCCCAGGTTCTTTTTAAATTTCTAGGATCTTTAATAGGGAAAAGCGTTCATCGTCCATTCATCAATCTGTGCATGGTTAGATAGTTTAAAGAGATCTTTATACTGTTTGGGGAAATTTCATCTAAGTGTTCTTCTGCTAATTTTATATCTAAATCTGTAACTCCAGGTTTTTTTGTATCAAGCAAATCGACAATATCATTCATTTAATACATAACCTCCCTTTTAATCTTATATAAAGATTCTTGATATATTTAAAATCCTTCTTCAGTGGACCTAAAGAAATCCTATTAGCATTTATGCCAATAGGATTTATCTTAGAAGTATCAGTGATCTGGTTTAAGGCTGTAGAAAGTCTTTTTTCTTATAGGCTGGATTCGGATATTTATAGAATCCTTCCCCTGTTTTCATACCCAATTTGCCTTTGTTAATAAATTCTGTTTTGACTAAATCTGCAATGTCCTTGAATGGATTTTGCTCTGGATTTGGATGCTTTGCTGCTTTAGTACTGACGATGTTATAAACTGTTTCCAAACCGACTACATCAATAATCGCAAATGGTCCAAGAGGTGCACCTGTAGCAATCATCCATGTTTTATCGATTGTATATGGATCCGCTACTCCATTTCCCCATAGATTTTGGGCTGCATCCAGTAATGGAACGAGTAAGCTGTTTAGAATATAGCCAGGTTGCTCTTTTTTTATATGGAGCGGAACCATTCCAATTGCGGCTGCGAATTGCAATACATCTTCAACCACTTGGTCATCAGTTTGAGGATGTGGCATGACTTCTCCAGTATTATTCATCCAAACGCGGTTTGCGAAGTGCAGGGCCAGGAATTTCTCCGGACGTCCGGTATATTCGGCAAAATCACTAGGAAGCATCGTAGAAGAGTTTGTTGCAAACACCGTATGTTCAGGTGCAACTTTACTCAACTCAGTGTAAAAGTTAATTTTGATTTCTTTTAACTCTGGAATAGCTTCGATGACCAAGTCGGCATTAGCTGTTGCGATTTTTAAGTCTGTTGCATATTGAATACGTGATTGAGCAGACCGGGCTGCTTCCTGTTCATTTTTAAAATAGGCAATGTAGGTATCTTCTAAATCGGTGATACGATTCTTTGCTTGTTCAATGGCGCTCTCATTAATATCATAAATGGTGACATTAAAGCCTTTAAAGGCTGTTTGAAAAGCGATTTGACTCCCTAAAACCCCACTGCCTGCAACTGTCACATTTTTATAATTCATGATTAATTTCCCCCAATCTGTAAATTGGATATTAAGTTCTTACCAGTAAATATCCATACCCTTCAAGGAAAATATACTACTATATTGTTAAAAATAAAAATAGTAAGACTTTAGACTTGTTCAAGTGAAATAAAACGATATAGATAGGAGTAAAACAGGAATGGATGTCACTTAATAATGGAAATATAAATGAATACGATCATTGTGCTAATTTAGGAAAAGGTATGAAAAGGAGGGAATTATATGAGTAAAGCAAGGAGCGGTGTATGTGAACTCTGTCTACGAAATTATGTCGAACGGACGATTCACCATTTAATTCCACGCGAATATGGTGGGGGCCCCAATGATACCTCCAAGCTATGCATTCCATGCCATAAACAGATACATGCTCTTTATCCAAATTTGGATTTGGCTGTCAGACTTAATACGATTGAGAAACTGAGAGATGATCCTGAAATCAAGAAATATTTAAAGTGGATTGTAAAGCAGCCGGCAGGTAAATTACCGCGTATAAAAAAATCCGGCTATAAGGCCGGAAAAAGGTGATTGATTAATTATTCGCAGAGATGGGCTGATCAACCCCATTTATACCAATAACGGAGTTTCCGCTAAGTCCATTTGTATCAAAAATAATTCCACCGGTAATTCCAGAACCTGATCCATTCACACTTTTAGTTGCATATTTTGGGGAGATAACCAGAGAGTCGCCGAATTGAATAATTCCGCTTCCTGCATTAAGGACTTGAACGGAACCGACAAGAGCAGGCATTAAGTTTCCTCCCTTCTTTCATTTTTGGGCCGATTAAGAAGCTGTCTTACATTCATGACTCTAGTTTCGGATCGGATAAACCGGCCGTTTCCTACCTGTAATAAAGAGGAAGCAGAGATGGCCTGTGTTCGGATGCAATCAACAAAAAGGTATGGATTAACATTCTCAAAATTGATATGGACCATTTCTTCAATTGGTTCAAAGTCAGGCACTGTGTAAAATACTTTGTAATCTCCGAAATTACCTTCCTGTCCGTAAAAAATTTCCTGTTCCCGCTGATAGGCAAGGACATTGTCAACTGAGTAACTATATTGAAGTTCTCCTATATCAAATGTAGATCCCCTTGATAAAATGGATACATGAATATGATCGACTATCGATGTTCTTTCCCACATGGCATGGTCCTCTTTAACGATTAACAATAGGCTGCAAGGGTCCAAATTCTAATGCGTTTAATGGCGTGTCAGAGGCGGCAAATAGCTGCATGGTTTCTGTATCGCCGACTTTAATAGCAGAGGCGCTCGATACAGATATCAACTTTATACAGCCAACCTTAATTTGTTCGTTTACGACATGGAAATTCATCACATTGCTCACTGCTCCTTCATTGAATCAGGATAAACCTCTATAAATCTGATGATGGCGTTTTCGATATCTGTTTTGAGTACTTCTAATATTTGCTCCCGAATTGCCGGGATTTTTTGCTCAGTCCGGTTATGAGGTGGCGTTTGGTCCAAATAATGATGAATGCGCTGAGGAAGCTGCCGGGCAAGATCCTCCATGATAAAGGAGCGCATGGTTTCATCCGTTTTTTGTTCGCAGATATGTTCGGCTCTTTTAAAGATTTCATCCTTCTGATTATTTAGGTCAAGTAAAACCTCACTCGTTAGTTGATGGACAAATTCATCCCTGGATGGAAAGAGAAATGGACCGGAAGGAGTATGATTATTGATGGCCAGCTCATCGATTTTTTCTAAATCTGAAGGGGTTAGCCCTATATTTAAGGTACCCTCCAATCTTTCCACTTTCAGTTGGTCAAATTTATACTCTATCCGATCGACACGAATCGGTGCCTGGTGTTTTGCCTCTGTTAATTCTTCTTTTAATTTCTTTACGTCTTCTTCCAGTTTGAAAATAGCCTGCTGTTGATATTCCAGCGTATTTTGTAAATAGTGTAGGAATTGGGTTAAATCCTGCTGCACATGACTCATCCTTTCCTATTCTGGACTTGAACCTGCGGAGAATCTTCTTCAGTCTCAAAAAGGGGATGGTGCGCTTCCGGAGCAGGTGCCTCAAAGCCACCGGAATTGGTTATGAGTGACTTGGATTTGATGATACCGGCACTGCCGATTTGCAGCACGGATGCATTAGCAATTGCATTAATTTTAATGGTATTAATCATAATCGTTTGCTTAACAAAGATGTTCATTTTCTTCACCTCTATAACGTAAATGCAATTGGTTGATCGACAACATCTGCATCAAACGTATTCGTAGCACTGTAAGGATTGTTTACAGCTACATAATCACCTGTATTAAATGAACCCGCTCCGGAAAATGTTTTAGCATTAGAGTAGGGAGTGACTTTGTAAATATCCCCCACATTAAATACACCGCTGCTCCCTACACTGAGAATTTGGACAATACCTACAATACCTGGCACATTTAACACCTTCCTTGAGTATACCTGTATCTACCTTCTTAACAATTCTTTAACAGTATATGAGGAATGGGCTGAAAGGTGAGAGAACCTCTTTGCTTTAGAAAAAACAGATAATTATGATAGGGGATTTTAGCAGAAACTGCTAAACTGGTTTTATAAGAAATTTTTAGGAGAGATGGGGTGTTCTATTGCAATCCATAACGGATAAACAAAGGATACATGTGGTTGATTTTCTGCGTGGGATTTCAATTGTAGGAATTTTATTGGTCAACATGCTCGATTTTCATTCGCCTTTTTTGTATCTTGAATTAGATTATTGGGATAACAAGCTAGATCTCTATACATATGCACTCATTGATATTTTGGCACAGGGGAATTTTTACCCGCTTTTTGCCTTTTTGTTTGGGTTCGGTACGGTCATTTTAATGATTAGGGCAGAACAAAAGGGGAAATCGTTTCCTGCTTTATTTACAAGGCGGATGATCTTTTTGCTTTTGCTGGGAATGATTCATGCATTTTTAATTTGGCACGGTGATATTTTAATCACGTATGCCGTTTGTGGGTTACTTTTGCTGCTTGTTTATCGATTAAAAGGTAAAACATTGCTTCGTTTATCGGTATGGTTATATACCATTCCTTATGGAATATTTGGGTTGCTTATTCTGCTGCTCGAATTATTGACCCCAACATCTGGTTTGTTAAATACCGATTTTTCGAAAATAAATAAAGCCATTGAAATCTATTCAAGCGGGACGTTTACAGAGATTTTTACATTGAGATTTAATGACTGGGCTGCTGTCAATGGACCGGCAAATATGTTTTTTTTATTTTTATCCGTTTTTCCATGTATTTTGGCAGGAATGGCATTTGCCAAACTGGAATGGCTCACCAATCTGAAGGTTCATCAGAAAAAGTTACAGATCATGTTCCTTGTATCATTGCCTATAGGACTGCTTTTGAAAATGTATCCGTATCTGTCGAGCCAAAATTATGCGGCTGAATTTTGGCAGGATATTTTTGGCGGCCCCTTCCTGACACTGGCCATTATAACAGGGATTACCCTTATTTATGAGAAATCTCCAAAGGTTAGAAAAATGGCTGTTCCTTTTGTCAGACTGGGACGAATGTCGCTTACAAATTACCTTATGCACTCCATTCTGTGTACGCTGATCTTTTATTCATACGGCCTCGGATTATATGGCGAAGTGGGAGCTTTTATGGGTACTTTATTAGCTGTATTGATTATCTTGTTTCAAATGGTATTTACAAAATATTGGTTACGCTCTTTTAGAATGGGACCAATTGAATATGGCTGGAGAATCGTTACTTACTGGGACAAACCATCATTCAAGCGGGAAAAGGTATATGATACATTTTAATAAAGGTGGAACGCAGTTTAATAAGAGTATAGCTTAAAAGGATAGAGATAAGTAATTTATCATTTTGTAGCAGAAAAGAGCTGCATAAATGGTTTTAAACCAATATGAAAGGAATGTGGGAAGGATGAAATTTTCAACCGTCAATGATAATGGACAAGCAGTAGCAGGACTGATTGATCAGGATTTATTTTATTCTTTAGAAGTAATTAGGCAATCCAGTGAGGTACTGAAAGGATTGCCAACTTCTTTACAGGCTTTGATTGAAGAATCTGAAACATGGCTGCCAAAGCTTCAGGGATGGGTACAAGCTGCAGAGAAAACAGAAGGTAAATCAATCGACTCTTTAATATGGCTGGCTCCTCTGCCGCGTCCGCACAAAAATATTTTTTGTGTAGGTAAAAATTACGCTGCACATGCTACTGAATTTGATGGCGGGGTTCCACCGGAGGATATGATTGTATTTACGAAGGCTCCAACCGCAGTCAATGCCCATAAACAAGTTGTGCCTCTTCATACAGAAGTAACGAATGAGCTGGACTATGAAGGGGAATTGGCTATTGTAATTGGCAAAAAGGGAACCTCTATTTCCCGTGAAAAAGCTTATGATCATGTTTTTGGATATACCATCTTAAACGATATTACAGCAAGAGATTTGCAATCAAAGCATCAGCAATATTTCCTGGGAAAAAGCCTGGATGGTACGTGTCCAATGGGTCCATGGATTGTTTCAAAAGATCATGTGCCACATCCGTATGATCTGGAAATTAAAACAAAAGTAAACGGGGAAACAAGGCAGCATGCCAGAACGTCATTATTTTTGTTTCCAATTGACGAAATCATCGCTACTATTTCGAAGGGAATTACGCTGGAGCCTGGCGACATTATTGCGACCGGTACACCGGCAGGAGTAGGAAAAGGGTTTAAACCACCGCGTTATTTAAAAGACGGGGATGTGATTGAAATAACTATAGAATCGATTGGGACTTTAAAATCTATCATTTCTAAATAAATTGTAAATACATAATGTTCGTAGAATACAACCTAGTATGCTACTATTATGTTGAATATTGCTGAAAGTGGGGGGATTTTATGAGCGGGTCTACTTATGAACATATTTTTATGTGGGTATTATCTATTGTTGTGTTCTTAGTATCTTTAAAAATGACAGGTAAAAATTTAAAAATAATGATGATGATTAATAGGGTACTATACATATTAATTATTGCAACAGGTATCATGATGTTAATGAATGTTTCCAATATTAGTGGTGAATACATCGCCAAGACGATTATTGGTGTTTGGGTAATCGCTGCAATGGAAATGACAAACGTGAAGCGATCAAAAGGAAAGAATCACAAATCTTTCTTCATCCAGTTTTGGATTGCGTTTGTTTTAGTGTTATTGCTAGGCTTTAGATTACCTATTGGTATTCAATTATTCGGATAAGCAGTGGCTCAGTCGATAGAGACTGGGCTTTTTTTATTTAATCTAATTCCTAATTTATTATAATAAAAGGTTTTTTCATTTTACTTCTAGAATTAATTTAAATTCAGAAGGGAGATGAAGTTCTTGAGATTTACGGAACGTACCTTGAGAATTTTTAAATATGCAGAAATAGAAGCCAAAAGGACAACTAATATCATTTATCCAGTTCATTTAGTATTAGGAATGTTGCTTGAAAGGACAGGTGTCTGTGCTGAGCTATCTATTAAGAATCCAGAACTTCGGGAGCTATTAGTTAAGCGGATTAAAGAAGTGTACTCGAATACTTACGAACATGGAATCAGTTATGAGCCCTTTAAAATGAACATTTCTTTATCGACTAATCAGGTGTTAATACATGCAAGTAACCGAATGAAACGCTTTAACCAGATTTATTTAAATGAAGGACATCTTTCTGATGCAATATTTAAAAGTAAGGATTTTTCAACCTATTCCATATTGGATGGCTTAGATGTTTCCAGCATACTTGGAATAATGTCTTCCCCGAGAGATATGGCTGTTCCTCTGAAGGATTATGAATTCCCAAGTATTTTAACAAGTAATATAAATTATCGGAAAGCGGAGCCAAATGATGCCGCATCGTTAAAAGTCTTTGTGGAAAGTGAATTTGGAGCTAGGTGGCTAGACTCAATTGAAAATGGGTTTTTAAAAGATAATATTCCTATTTTCATCGCTTTAGACGATAACCAAATTATTGGATTCGCTTGCTTTGATGTAGTTAGAAAAAGGAAGGGATTGTTCGGTCCGATGGGTACTACTCTATCAAATCGAGTCCAAGGAATAGGATTCATTCTCCTTCATCATTGTTTAAGAGAGATGCAGGAAATAGGCTATGAATATGCAATCATCGGGCAGGCTGGACCACTGGAATTTTATGAAAAAGCGTGCAATGCTGTCGTGATTCCAAGGAATTAGTGACTGTGATTTTGAACTTACAGATACTTACAGATACTTACAGAGGGAAGGGGTTAAACCTATATTTGTAAGGTGAAAACCCTTATAGTATTCAATCTTACTATTTAGACCAATGGTTATATTTTGATTGTTTTATAAAATAACGCTCGGTTCGTTTTGTTATAATGAAGTTTATAAAATAATAATTTTCTCTATAGGGATATCATCCCGTGGATTAAATAATGTGAACTAGCAGCAGGTGATAATATGATTTTGGAATGTATAGTGGAAAATGAAAAAGATGCCATTAAAGCAGAGCAGCTTGGATTTAACCGTTTGGAATTAGTGTCTGCCATGTCGGAAGGCGGACTAACCCCAAGTTATGGAACAATAAAACGTGTAATCGAAAATGTGAAGATACCTGTTCAGGTGATGCTGCGACCGCATAGCTATTCTTTTGAATATGATGAGTTCGATTGGATGTCGATGAAAGAAGAGCTTCAAGCCTTTTCAGATTTGGGTGTACAAGGGATTGTATTTGGCTGCTTGAGGAATGGGAAAATCGACCAGGATCTACTGGAGAAAGTGATAAAGGAAGTACCGCATTTTGATATTACGTTCCATAGGGCGTTCGATGAACTAAAGTCTTATGTAGAGGGACTCGAAGTGCTTTGTCAGTACTCCCAGCATGTAAAGCGGATTCTAACTTCCGGCGGTGAAAGTAGAGCCTATGAAGGCAGGGAAACACTGCAGCAGCTGATTACGTTATCAGATGGATGGTCGGGTCCTGAGATCTTAATCGGCGGTGGCCTGGATAAGGAGCATATTCAGGAATTGCATTCATTCCTGAATGCAAAGGAATACCATTTTGGGTCCGGGGTCCGAAAAGACCGTTCTTTTGCCAATGGGTTCGACACCGAAAAAATAGAGTACTTGCTCGAGTTATTTGAAAGTAAATGTCGAAGAAATACTACTCTATGATTCTTAGAATATTAATTTTAGTTTATCCGGTATCTTGGATATTCAAAGAAACTATTAAAACTATATGGTCATTATGTGGATTGTCCGTTATGGTTCTATAACCTAGTGAATGAAGGTAGCTAGAAACAGTCAGAGGCAATGGCTAAGCCGCTTTTTTATTATTCAGTCAGGATAAATACTTGGTAGTTTCATATCAATTTAATAGGATAGAAGCATTTTTCTATGATAATGAAGTGTGTGAATATCATGCAACATAGCGGTGTTCATATATTTTCTTACCAAACAATGAGAAATGTTAATTGAGCTAGTTGTTCAAATGGATCTTTGATGCTGCCGCCAAATGTGCGGCTTTTTTTATTTATTACGAATATAAAACGCATCCATACATTCAGCATATTTTATTACTAAATATAATTTTTTGACAGCGAGAGGAGAAACAGTGATGCATAGAATTAAAATCGAAACAATCACTTTTTGGATAGTTACACTGTTAATGGGGGCTGCAACGATAATAATGTTCATAGAAGGTGACGGTACGAAAGGATTCATGGGTATTTTAACTTGTATAAGCTTAGTAGTATTAGGGGGGTGGCAATGGAAAGCAAAAAAGCCGCTTGACGGGCCGCTTATGATGATGACGTATTTATTTATTTTCATTTCAGTAGGTATTGGTACATTTGGCGGAGCGTACGCGATTAAGCACTTTGATGATTTCCTCCATGTTACCTCAGGTATTTGGCTTGGGTATGCAGCATTGGTACTCACTAGGCAAATAATTGGTGAGAAGCTTACACAAAAATTGCCGAAAGCGTTTCTGGCTAGTATCATGGTTATCTTTGCGCTTTGCCTAGCTGGTGCATGGGAGCTGCTCGAGTTTGCGGGCGATCAATTATTTCATTTTACCGCTCAAGGGCGAGATCATAAGGATACGATGTTTGATATGATGGATGGATTGATTGGTGGGATTATTAGCGCAGTTTTTTACCTTATCATCAGAAAATAATAAATGAAGTCGGCCGCATGATTGTGGCCGGCATTTTTACTATTTTATTATTTTTCGTTTGAGTTAGTTAGATACGTTGATTTTAGAAGGAGTAACACTAATTTTGTTGAAATTATAATATTGAAGTTCGGTAATAGAAGAAGGATATAGTCTAAAACTTTTTATTTTGACAGGGGATTCATATGAAAAAAATCATGCTTATTGGTTCTGGAGGTTCAGGGAAATCAACTTTAGCAAGACAACTAGGTGGAAAGTTGAATATAAATGTCTATCATCTCGATTCATTATTTTGGAAACCTAAATGGGTAGGCATTCCTAAAGAGGAACAAATACAGGTTCAAAATGAGCTAGTAACAAAAGAATATTGGATTATTGATGGTAATTACAGTAGCACGATGGATATAAGGTTAAATGTAGCCGATACGATAATCTTTCTTGATATACCGAGAACAATCTGCATTTACAGAGCATTTAAAAGAATGCTCCAATATCGAAATAAAACAAGACCAGATATGGGAGAAGGCTGTGAGGAGAGATTTTCTTTCGAGTTTTTAAAATGGATCTGGGAATATCCAAAAAAGCAAAAACCAAAAATTTTAAACAGACTCAAACAGCTAGCGGAAGACAAAGAGATTATCATTTTGAAATCAAAAGGAGAAGTTGAAAGGTTCTATGAAAAGATTAAATGATTATATTTACTGAAAAAGGGGGAGGATTTTTTTGCAAATCTTTTTTAAATATAACTGGATGGTAAGAGAAGAATGGTATCGTTGGTGCGAAGGGGTAAGTGAACAGGAACTTCTGCAAAAAAGAACGGGTGGAATGGGAAGTATATTACATACACTTTTCCATATAGTTGATGTTGAATGGAGCTGGATACGTTTATTGGAAGGTAAAATAGAATTTCAGGAGAGTTTTGAGGGTTATAGAAGTTTGGATAAGGTCCGGAAATTGGACGCAGAATTTCATCTGGAAGTGGCAAGCTTTGTGAATAACTGGAATGCTACAATGGAAAATCGGTTATTGTATGGTACCTCATATGATGGAAAAGTTGTAACAGATACTTGGGGAGAAATCATGAGACATACCATTGCCCATGAAATTCACCATATGGGACAATTATCAATTTGGGCAAGAGGAATCGGAAAAACGCCGGTTTCTGCAAACCTTATTGGACGGGGTCTTTCATGAATTCAAATTGAATTTACTTTAGTCGGTATCTGTAAGTGCAGTAATTAAAATGATACTGAATAGCTTATATGTAAAAGTTGGATGGATAGGAGGGTGTCTATTCTCTTTCCGCAGCATAGAAAACTTTTTTTATTGATATTGGTTAAATTGTTCAAAGTAGATTTTAAACAAGAACTGTTTACGGTTAATGATATAAAATTTCCTGACTTATGATGTGGGAGGATACTGATGAGTATGGAGAATGAGTATTTAAGGATTATTAAGGAACGATTTAAAAGTGTTAAAAGTCTTGGAGATAAAGCAATTTCACAATTATCAGAAGAAGATATACATTGGGCTTTAAATGAGGAATCCAATAGTGTAGCTGTTATCGTACAGCATTTAAGCGGCAATATGGTATCTAGATGGACCGATTTCTTGAATTCGGATGGAGAGAAGCCTAATCGGAATCGGGAACAGGAATTTATAACTCATCTTTTAACAAAGGATGAAATGATCGGTATTTTAGAAGACGGATGGAATACTCTCTTTAAAGCATTACATAATTTAGGCGGTGAAGATTTATTAAAGAAAGTATATATACGTGCGGAAAGCCATTTGGTAATAGACGCTATTGAGAGACAATTAGCTCATTATGCGTATCACATTGGACAAATCGTCTATATAGGTAAACAAATAAAGAGTAAAGAGTGGGAAAGTCTTAGTATACCAAAAGGCCAATCAGAAGCTTATTTGCAGCAAATGCTGAAAAAACATCAATCCTGAAATAGGGTATCCTCCTAATAAAACCCCTCTAAAAAGTAATTTGCCTATAGCAGACAGCCTTTCACTTGAAGTAAACAGTATATAACCTAAAGTGCTCACGAGCTGAAAGTACTTTAGGTTATCACGATTTAAAATGGATTGGAGATGTGTGAAAATGAAATGAGCTGCCAGTGTCCTTAATCCTTGTTCTTTACTAATTTTTCAATGATCATTCGTTTTCCAGTATTCAGGGTAAATTCAAAGCGGTTTTGTTCTTTGTTGTGCTCGTTAAAATGGTGGTGGACAGAGCAGATATAATCACCATTATCAAAAATGAAAAAGTTCGTGCCTGATGACTGGGCTGTAGATGAAAAGGATAATTGGTTATAGCCATAGATACAGTCATAAGCAGAGAAATCCATGCTGTTTAACGTCGTGATGAATTGAAAGAAAGCATCATCCCTTAATTCCTCCAGTAAACGTTCCAAAGAGTATTGTAAATTTTTTTTAATACGAACCTGGTCTTCATCTTTTATAAAAATAAGCTCTTTGCCCGATAAAAGCTTCCCGTCTTCTACTAATGTCCCTTTTCTCCAACGATTATTACGATAAATGGATATCTCATTATTCATATATTCCTCAAGTGGGTATGCCTCATCTGTTTCTTCATCGAAGAAGACCCATTGATCATTGATGTTTTCAAAGATTCCTTCTGTATATGCTCGCAGCTGTTTACTTAATAGTTGATTTCTAAGTTGATTTTTCATTTGTGCGCCTCCAAGTGCAGATAAAAGAGTCTATGTAGAACTCAAATTACTGCATATCCGTTTTGTAATGATAAAATTTATGGCACTGTTTTCTATTTCTTAACATAAGCATCTTCTTTTATAACCCCACCCCTTAAAGTTGGACAATTAACAACTTTGTGTAAGATGCATATCATGTTAGCAGGAATGGGCCATTTGCTTGTTTGAAAGGATGATGCATTTTGTGCGGTATTACTGGCTGGGTTGAATTTAATCGATCTATTGATCAAGAGAAAGAGATTCTCATTAAAATGACAAATACACTCTCAAAACGTGGACCGGATGACACGAATATTTGGGATAGCCAACATGTCGGTTTGGGACATAAAAGGCTCATTGTGGTGGATCCGCTCTGTGGAAAACAACCTATGATCCGTGAAAAAAATGGGAATCAATTTGTACTATGCTATAATGGTGAACTTTACAATACAGAAGATATACGAAAAGAACTATTATTAAAAGGATATTCATTCACTGGCCATTCGGACACTGAAGTTCTGTTAACTGCCTATATGGAATGGCAAGAAAAATGCGTGGATTTTTTTAATGGGATATTCGCCTTTGCGATTTGGGATGAAGCCAAACAACAATTATTTGTGGCAAGAGATCGATTAGGGGTAAAACCTTTTTTTTATTCCCTACAAAATGGCCAATTTTTATTTGGTTCTGAAATAAAAGCTATTATGGCTCACCCGGGAGTCAAGCCGGTTCTGACAAGAGAAGGACTTGCAGAAATATTCGGACTTGGTCCTTCACGATCACCTGGTTCAGGGGTTTTTAAAAATATTCATGAACTCCGCCCAGGACATACCTTAACCTTTAATAGAGATGGACTTAAAATTAACCGATATTGGAATGTGAAGAGTGAAACACATCAGGAGAGTCTAGATGAAACCGTGGAAAAGGTCCGTTTTCTAGTGACGGATGCTGTAAAAAGACAATTGGTTTCAGATGTTCCATTATGTACATTCCTATCAGGCGGACTTGATTCAAGTGCCATTACAGCAATTGCTGCCAAGCAATATCAGATGGACGGGAAACCTGCTCTTAATACGTATTCGATTGATTATGAGGATAATGCTGCTCATTTTCAAGCGAATGAATTCCAGCCCAATGCGGATGGTCATTGGATTGAACTAATGAATCAGGAATTTGGCACGAAACATCACTATTGTGTCATCAGTCAGGAAGAACTGATTAATAATTTGGGAGAGGCCGTAATCGTAAAAGATTTACCGGGTATGGCAGATATCGATTCTTCTTTGCTTTGGTTTTGCAGAAAAATCAAAGAGGACTATGTCGTCGGTCTTTCTGGAGAATGTGCGGATGAGATTTTTGGAGGCTATCCATGGTTTCATAATCCTGAACAATTATCAAACGATACTTTTCCATGGATGCGCTCTATCCATGAACGAAATCAATTACTTAGACAAGACTGGAGAAAAAAGCTATCTCTTGAAGAGTATGTAAAGCATAAATATCAAGAAAGTCTACAGGAGACGCCTTTGCTTTCGGGAGAATCTGACTTAGAAACAAAAAGAAGGCAGTTATTTTATTTAAATATGACCTGGTTTATGACCAATCTGTTGGATCGTAAAGACCGAATGAGTATGGGAGCAAGTTTAGAAGTACGTGTTCCATTTGCAGATCATCGTCTAGTGGAATATGCCTGGAATATACCGTGGGATATGAAAATGGCAGGTAACCGGGAAAAGGGAATTCTAAGGAAAGCCTTGAAGGGAATCCTACCGGAAGATGTTTTATACAGAAAGAAAAGCCCATATCCGAAAACGCATAATCCTCTTTATACAAAGCTTGTGAAGGATTGGCTTGAGGAATTATTAGAGGATGGGGATTCCCCCCTATTCGAATTCTTCGATAAAGATCAGCTGAAAGCCCTTGTTGATACTGGAGGATCTTCATTTAAAAAGCCATGGTTTGGGCAATTGATGTCCGGTCCGCAATTACTTGCTTATTTGATTCAAGTACATTTATGGTTTAAGCATTACAATATTACTTTGGAGGATTCATAAGTAAAACTAAGGCTGCCTATATCATGGCAGCCTTTTCTCGTGCAAAATACGGTATAACTGAAGAATCTCGTTATGTAATTTATATTTTACATTATGGAATATATATGTTACTTTAACATCGAGGTGTATTATGGAAAATTTAGTAAAAGTTGCTCGTGTAAGAGTAGGTTTGACGCAACAGCAATTGGCTGAAGCTGTTGGTATTACAAGGCAAACGGTTAGTCTTATTGAGAAAGGGAAATACAACCCATCATTAAAGCTATGCTTGCAAATTTGCTATACAGTAAATACAAAATTAGATGAAATCTTTTGGATTGAAAAGGAGGATATTGAATGAAAAAGATTACAGATGAGAGGCTTATCTTCAAAAATTTACAAAATATTAAAATAGCTTATACCATACAAACACTTGGTATTCTATGTATACTTGGATACGATTTTTTTCAGGGCGGCCTTGAACAAATGCGTTCAAATCCTTTTTGGTTTTTATTTATATTAACTTCTGTTGTGTCTGCTTATTTATCAATGAGTGTAAGTATCGAACATGAGAAAGAAAACATTAATCCTAAAAAATCATTTATGATAAGTTTAACAGTATTGACAGCTATTGTAGTCATTTCTGCCTCTCTCATTTCAATTACACCTGGCTATGGATGGGGGGAAGGTCTGCTTGTAGGAGGTGTTATTTTTATCTGTGGTCTTACACCTTTGTATTATGTTTACCGGTTAAGAATGAAATAAGGAAATAATTTTGTAGATGAATAAGTATATAGAGATATGGTTTAGCAGCTTTATAAGGTCTAAGAAAAAAGTGATTCTACATAAAAAAACATGAGACGGAGGTAGTATATTGATCGATTTCTCTTTTTGCTTCAGTCAAACCGAAAGTGAAAAAATAATTAATCGCTTTGGGTTGGATTTTTATAAGAAGGTCTTGTTAGATCTTGTATATTATGCTGACAAGTGGAGTTTAACAGCTATTCAATTCATTCCGTCTTATTCCGCAAAGGTAGTGTTTAAGTGTCAATCTAAAAAATATGGTGATGTGGTCCTGAAACTAGGTGATCCTTCTTTAGGAGAGATTATTTCAGAATATCATACATTATGTCAATATCATGCGCGGGGATTTTGTAGAGTGATTGAAGCGGACATTGAAAATGGTGTCATTCTTGAAGCCCGTATACAGCCTGGTACATCTTTGAGAGAAGAGAATTCACTTGAAAAAAGATTATCTGTTTTTTGTCACTTTTACAAAGGACTTCATATCTCCCCATCTAAATCTGTGGTTTATCCTAGTTATATGCAATGGGTCGATCGAATAACAGAATACATGAGCAAACAAAAAGATTGTAGAGAGCTATATTTATATATGAAAAAAGCGAGGAATATTTATTTATCGATTTCAGCTATGTATTCTGAAAAGGCGTTGCTTCATGGTGATTTACATCATGATAATATCCTTCTTGGTATGGATGGAGAATATATAATTATTGATCCTAAGGGTGTCATCGGTGACCCAGTGTTTGATGTTCCGCGTTTTATATTAAATGAATTTGATAATAAAAAAGATAGGGAAACGTATAAGAAAATAAACAATATCATTGAAGTTTTAGAAAAAGAGCTTACTATCCCAGATTCTATTATAAGGCAATGCCTATATGTCGAAACTCTTATGAGCGTGTGTTGGTGTATAGAGGATGGTGGAGAATATTCAAGTGTTAAGAAAGATATTATATTAGCAGAAGCTTTGTTGAATAGCTGCTCTTTAAATCTCTGAACTAAATAGAAAGTTATTGGAGGATTAATCCATTATACTAGAAGAAAAACAGAATGAAACAATATATATAAAGCCGGAAACCTTCAGAGTAAATTTAGTCTCCAAGGCTCCCGGCCATTATATTACTTGAATATATGGTTAATGACTTCATCCATGGACATTGTACTATCAACTTCAAATACGCCAGGCTTCAGTTTGTTTTCCAGCTTTCTGCTTTCAATTGTTTTCGTAAAGCTAGAAGCATCATTAATGATTTTTCCTTTAACCAACGCTTGAGCAACATCAATACTGGTCATTCCGCTAGCTACATTTATTACTGTTTTGTAGATAACTTTTTGATCCTGCTGTTCAGAGGTTTCTTTTGCAGTTTGCTCTGCTTCTTTCAGTTCAGCGGAATATTCATCCTCTGTTTTTATAACATATCCCAAAGAAGATAGCTCATCTTTCATTTCATTTTCTGTCATTTCTTTAGTGATGGTATTTTTGGGAGATTCTGCAGCTTGAGTAACCGTTTCTTCCTCAGAGGAGGAATAATATACGGCGCCGCACACACCTGCTGCCACAATGATCCCAGCAGCAAAGCTACTTAGAACTTTAGGCGTCATTGGCTACTTTCCTCCTTCTTTGGCTAGGGCCTTCGTATGGAGCAAGCAATTCTACTACTTCTTCCTCCGTAAGTTTGTGCATAGAGGCAATACTTTTAGTGGAATAGCCGCGCTTATATAAGTCTAGCATTTTCACCATAGCTTGGCGTTCTTCAGAGTGATGAGTCATGATACCAGCTTCCTGAGCAGTAACCTCTGCATTTAATTCTAGTCTATTGATTTGCTCCTGCAGTTTGTTCGTTTCATCGAGCATGACTGCATAATAACTTTCTAACTGCCTTTTTTCCTCTTTCGTTTGCTTCTTCATTTTCATAAATGCAATAAGAAGTAAAACGACAGCTGTACTAAATAAGATAATTAAAGCTATATTCATTTGTTTATATCCTCCTATAAAAATCCTCTATTTATTATACATATAAAAATAGCATTTACGACAGAAATTGCCCAAAAGAAAAAAATTTGTAATCTTCTTTTCAAAAAAAGTGCTCTTTAACAAGCGATATGGATGACTGTTATACATAACTTGTTATTTTATTGGTAATATAGTAAATATTTAGGTGTGAGTTAAAGTAGGTAAGTTATAGATAAGTTTCATTTAATAGGAGGAAGGCAATGGTTAGATTGGAAGAAATGAAATCAGATGAGTTTCAAAATTATCAAGTTATGCAATTAAAAACTATGCAAATGAACACGTAAAGGCTGGTAATTGGAAGGAGGCAGAAGCAATTGATCAGGCTGCTGCAGAATTTAAAAGGTTATTACCTGATGGAAAAGATACCGCTAATCATCACCTATTCTCTATTCGTGAGGAAGAGAGAGAAGTAGGTATGATTTGGCTTGCTCAGCTTTCAACGATTAATATTTGGAAGGATAATCAAGGACTTGGTTATGGAAAAGAGGCAATGTAAGAAATTAAAATCTTCGCCCAAAATCAGGGTCTTAACTATATAGGGCTTCACGTCTTTGGTCACAATAAGTGGGCACGAGATTTATATGAGAAATTAGGATATATAGAAACGGATATTATCATGAGGAAAAAATTAAGATAAAAACAGTCCTTAAGTGGATTATTTGTATCTATGGTAAGTTTTATGGAGATAATTGCTGAAGAATGGAAAGCATTTTGTTGAAAAAAGCCGCCCAAAAACAGGCGGCTTTATAGATACTTTATTTAGAAACAGAAAGAATCGTATATCCGTCTTCAGAAAGTGTAAGCTGACCTTTATCATTCCATTGACTTTTAGAATCCATGTAAAGTGGCTTAGCACTCTTCCATTCTTTCAAAGAAATAGACTTTGATTGTTTGCCAAGATTAATGCACACATAGGCAAGAGATTCAGAGCTTTCTCTTTTATACATAACTACATCAGGATCATGAGCTACAAAGAGAAGATCACCTTCATTGGCGAGGACCTTATGATCTTTACGTAAGTTAATTAAGGATTGCACATGCTTACGAAGCTCGAGGTCTTGATTTTTGTCCTCCCAAGGCATACATTTACGGCAGCCCGGATCATCTTCACCATCTAGTCCAATTTCATCGCCATAATAAATGCATGGCGTTCCCGTAAAGGTAAGTAATATCGTGAAAATTTGTTTGATTTTATCAAGATTACCTTCACATTCTGTTAAAATCCTAGGTGTGTCATGGCTTCCGATTAAATTGAAGGCCGCCATATTCACAATATGTGGATACATATGATAAACCTTCGTCATTTTTTCAGCAAACTGTGTAGGTGTGATGGTGTTTTTGGCGAAAATTTCCAAGATTGCAGTTAAGAATGGATAGTTCATTACAGCATCAAATTGGTCTCCACGCAGCCACGGCATGGAATCATGCCAAATTTCGCCGAGTATGTATGCATCCTCTTTTTCAGATCTAACTGCTTTACGGAAATCACGCCAGAAATCAAAATCTACTTCATTGGCTACATCTAGTCTCCAGCCATCAATATTGCATTCACGGATCCAATACTTAGCCACATTTAGCAAGTATTCTTTTACTTCTGGATTCTTTGTATTTAATTTTGGCATTGTTTCTACAAAACCAAAGGCATCATAGTTGAGATTTTCTTCAACCATTGGAAGGCTGCGCGTATGGAACCAATCCTTATACTTGGAATCTTCTCCTTTTTCTAATACATCCTGGAATGGCTTGAAATGATAGCCGCTATGATTAAATACCGCATCAAGCATGACCCTTATACCGCGCTTGTGGCTTTCTTCAACGAGTCGTTTTAATGTTTCCTTCGTTCCAAATTGTGGGTCAAGCTCCATATAATCAATGGTGTCATATTTATGGTTGGAATAAGCATGAAATACAGGGGTGAAATAAATTCCAGTAATGCCTAAATCCTTGAGATAATCTAAATGATCGATGACCCCTGCCAAGTCACCGCCAAAGAAATTGGTTGGTGTCGGTGCGGCACTTCCCCATGGCAAAGTACCTTTAGGATTTAATTTTGCATCCCCGTTTGCAAACCGTTCGGGGAAGATTTGGTACCAAACAGTATCTTTAACCCACTCTGGTGCGCTGAATACTTCTGTATGATGAAGATATGGTAAAGCAAAGAGAAGGCCGACTTTAGGAAGTTCCTCGTAAAAACCTTTTTCAGAATAATAGGCTGTTTTAGCATTCTTATCTGTTAAACGGAAAGTATAGCGAGCTCGGCGGTGGGGAAGATCAATGGTAGAACGCCAATAATCATACAGTTCATCACTGCCGGTATAGTCCATATTTTTTGCTTTGTAAATCCATTCACTGCCCTGAAAATCATAGGGATCACCATATAGTAACTCCATCTTTTCAATATCATCTTTTTTACTCATGATCATAATCGTAATGGAGTTTAATGATGAACTATACATAAATTGATCTCTTGCAAAGTGAATAACAGATGCTTTTTCCATGTAACCTTTCTCCTCTCAATATACAAGTGAATATTAATGCAAACGCTTGCGCCTTCTATTCATTAACTATATCAGTTAATGATAAATTTTCAATATCGAAAATTTCAGATAATAACAATGTGTTTTTACCCATAAAACGATGTAAAATAACTTAATAAATAATTCACAATTTTATTATTGTTAAATTTTGATAAATAAGTATAATAAAGGTGTTGAGTCTGCAATCGTTTTCATTAGAAAATTAATACAAAAATTATTATATTTGAACATCAAGTGCATTCTTATGTGCAAACGTTTGTTTACTTAGCGATATTATAAGAGGAGGGGTTGACCCATGAAAAAAGCATACTCCATGTTAATGGTGCTCATGCTCGTAATTGGCGTACTGGCTGCTTGTGGACCAGACAGAGAGAAAGAAACAGGCAGTAAGGAAGATACGAATACGGATAAACCTGAAAAACTAGTCATTTGGGAAGATACAGATAAAGGACCTGGCTTAGAGCCGGCTATAAAAGCATTTGAAAAAGAGCATGGAATTAAAGTTGAATATAAAGAAATGGGTATGGCAGATAAGATTCGTGAACAAATCAGATTGGATGGACCAGCTGGAAAAGGTCCGGATGTTATCACATTGCCGCATGATCAAATTGGTCAATTAGCTATTGAAGGTGTATTAGCTGAACTAAAAGTAGACCAAAGTGTAATCGATACTTTTACAGAATCTTCTGTTCAGGCACAAACCTATGATGGTAAATTATATGGCTTGCCAAAAGCTACTGAAACACCAGTCTTTATTTATAACAAGAAACTTATGGAAAAACCGCCTGCAACAATGGATGAATTATATACATTTGCAAAAGAGAACACAAAAGGCAAAACATATGGATTTACAGCTAAATGGGATGATTTTTATCATGCATATGGTGTAATTGGCGGTATGGGTGGTTATGTGTTTG
Source organism: Bacillus sp. E214 (assembly GCF_008087365.1). Lineage (NCBI taxonomy): Bacteria > Bacillati > Bacillota > Bacilli > Caryophanales > Bacillaceae > Bacillus > Bacillus sp. E214. The sequence continues at coordinate 198,598 of NZ_VENN01000003.1, forward strand.
GAGAAAAAGATGGATCTCTAAACCGTGATGATTTAGGACTAAATAATGAAGGTGCAATTGAAGGCGCTGAATTTATTGCTAAATGGTATAAAGAAGGCCTGTTCCCTAAAGGGATTATTGGAGAAAGCGGCGGTTCAGCACAGGATGGTTTATTTAATGAAGGAAAACTGGCTTCCGTACAAAATGGACCTTGGGCTTTCCAAGGATATAAAGATGCAGGTATAGATATTGGAGCAACTGCATTGCCGACACTTCCAAATGGAGAACACATGAAAACCTTCATGGGTGTTAAAGGATGGCACGTGTCAGCTTACTCTAAAAATACAGATTGGGCTACTAAATTGGTTGAACACTTAACTAATTATGATAGCGCGAAAGTTCGTTATGAAAAAACACAGGAGATTCCTCCGGTTAAAAAATTGATTGAAGATCCAATTATTGCTGACAATGAATTTTCTAAAGCAGTAGCAGAGCAATCCCAATATGCGATTCCAATGCCTAATATACCAGAAATGGGAGAAGTTTGGTCCCCGATGGCAGCGGCTTTAGAGACAATCGCAACTGGTAAAGCAGATGCTAAATCTGCAATGGATGAGGCAGCGAAGACAATCAAAACAAATATTGATACCAACCATAAAAAATAATGCTAGGTAAGGGTTAGGCGGTATCCAATTATTCTGGATATGGCCTATCCTTTTATAACAAGGTATTGGTTATATTGCATTTTAGTGAAAACTCGGGAAGAGACTTTCTCTTTGTTCATCTTCCCTTTAGAAAGTTTGTTTCTGGGCTTTCACAGAATATAGCCAATTCTTTTCGTAGAAAGGGGAAAAACCCACGATGGATATAATTCCTGCTCAAACAAAAACCAACTATGCTAAAAAGGCTGCTTTATTTTCGATTATTCCAGGGTTTGGACAGTTTTTTAATAAACAATACATAAAAGGAATTATCTTTCTTATTTTGACAGCCTCTTTTTTTATTGCTTTTGCAGATATGTTAAATATTGGATTTTGGGGATTGGTCACTTTAGGTGAAATTCCGAAGCTTGATCATTCTGTTATTTTATTGATAGACGGCATTCTAACGTTAATTGTAACGATTATTGGTTTAGGTATTTACGCTTTTAATATTTACGATGCTTATAACAATGGTAAAAAGAGAGACCAAGAGATTGCATTAAATTCTATACGCGAGCAATATCAAAATTTAATTGATAATGGATTCCCCTATCTAATTGTTTCTCCGGGATTTTTGTTATTAATTTTCGTTGTTATATTTCCGATTATCTTCTCTTTCCTTTTGGCATTCACAAACTATGATTTGTATCATTCCCCGCCTGCAAATCTGGTCGATTGGATTGGATTTCAGAACTTTATTGATATTTTTAAAATAGAAATATGGAGAACCACATTCTTTAAAGTGTTTGGCTGGACTATTGTATGGACATTTACAGCAACGACTTTACAAATTGCACTCGGAGTCTTTCTGGCAGTATTGGTTAATCAGAAAGATTTAAAGGGCAAGGCTATCATTAGAACCGTCCTGATTTTGCCTTGGGCCGTTCCTGCCTTTGTATCCATCCTTGTATTTTCAGGTATGTTTAATGAATCATTTGGTATTATCAATACGACGATTCTTCCGGCTCTTGGATTACCTCCAGTGGATTGGATGACGGAAGCAAACTGGACAAGACTTGCTTTAATTCTCATACAGGGCTGGTTAGGATTTCCGTTTATTTTTGCCATGACAACAGGAGTCCTTCAATCTATACCGGAGGATTTATATGAAGCGGCCACGATAGATGGGGCTAGCTTGATGCAGAAATTCAGAAAAATTACTTTACCGCTCGTTTTGTTTGCCACTGCGCCTATACTAATCACACAGTATACGTTTAATTTTAATAACTTTAATTTAATCTTTTTATTTAATAACGGAGGCCCTGCCATACCGGGTCAAAATGCGTGGGGTACGGATATATTAATTTCGTGGATTTATAGATTGACAATGACATCGGCTCAATATGGAAAAGCTGCCGCAGTTACGATGATTCTTTCACTAATTGTCATGTCTGTAGCATTATGGCAATTCAAACGGACTAAGTCTTTCCAAGAGGAGGATATGATGTAATGAAGAGTTCAAAAAAGAATAAAATGATCCGCTTAACCTTATCTTATATAGTCATAGCCATCATGTTTGCCATTGTCATCTATCCAATTCTTTGGATTATAGGCTCATCCTTTAATCCGGGGAACAGTTTGTCCGGTTCAACGATGTTTCCCAAAAATCCAACGCTCGACCATTATAAAGAGCTATTTGATATGAAAAACAGTGATTATCTGATTTGGTACTTTAACTCTCTTAAAATTAGTATTATGACAATGATTTTAACGGTTATTACGGTTTCTTTTACAGCCTATGCGTTTTCACGATATCGGTTTGTTGGGAGAAAAAATGGATTAATGACCTTTTTGATTTTACAAATGATCCCGAACTTTGCAGCCTTGATTGCCATTTATGTATTGGCCGTTCGGACAGGATTGCTGGATACACATATCGGCTTAATTTTACTGTATGTGGGTGGACAAATTCCGATGAATACGTGGTTGATGAAGGGGTATCTTGATACCATTCCACGTGAACTCGATGAAAGTGCGAAGATGGATGGAGCTGGTCATTTACGTATCTTCTTCCAAATCGTCCTGCCTTTGGCAAAACCAATCATAGCGGTTGTAGCGTTATTCGCTTTTGTTGCTCCTTTCGGAGATTTTATTTTAGCGAAAATATTAATTAGCTCAAGTGATCAGTATACGATTGCAGTTGGTTTATATGAACTGGTTGGTAAGAAATTTGGAGCAGAATTCACCAAGTTTGCAGCAGGTTCGGTTTTAATTGCTATTCCAATTGCTACCCTTTTCCTATTCTTCCAAAAATACTTTGTTTCCGGATTGACGGCTGGCGGTACAAAGGGATAAGGTTATTTTGATGGGAGAAATAAGGGGGAAATTAGTATGTTAAAAAAAGTAATGGCCATTCTGCTGGCGCCGTTTATCTTACTTTCGACAATTCCAGTATCTGCGGAGGAAATAGAGGGAAGAGATTGGCAGGATGAGTCCATCTACTTCATCATGGTGGACAGATTTTATAATGGTAATACGAAAAACGATCATAGTGTGGACCTTGATAATCTTAATACATACCAAGGCGGGGATTTTGCCGGTATTATGCAAAAGTTAGATTATTTGCAGGAAATGGGCTTTACCACTATTGCACTGAATTCAATCGTTGAAAACACAGAATCAGGCTATCATGGAGATTGGGCTCTGGATTATAGAAAGATCAATGCGAATTATGGAACATTAAAGGAATTTAAACAGTTAGTGCAAGAAGCTCATAAACGTAATATGAAAGTGATCGTTGACTTTAATGCGAATCATGTCGGACCTAATCATCCATGGCTTAAGGATTCGGCAAAAGAAGATTGGTTTCATGAAAGAAAAGATGTGACCTCTGCAAGTAACCAGGAAGGGAAGCAGGCTGGATGGATAGATGGATTACCAGATTTAGCACAGGAAAATCCTGAAGTATCTGCTTACTTGCTGGATGCTGCGAAGTGGTGGATTACAGAAACCAATATTGACGGCTATCGCTTGAATGATTTGGAGTATGTTTCTGTTGATTTTTGGAGTAATTTCAGTAAAGAAATGAAATCGGTTAAAAATGATTTCTTTCTACTTGGTAATGGTACTATAGAAAATACATCTGATTTGGTTGGCCTTCAGGAATCAGGCATTGATGGTGTACTAGATAAACAACAAATGGAAGCGTTGAGAGAGGTATTTGCTAAACCGGATCAGAAGATGAATTCATTATTCACTATCTGGAATGAACGAATGCAAACGATGAGTCAGCCACATCAGTTGGGAGTTATGGTTGATACAGAAGATATACCTAGATTCACTAAGTCAATGCAGGATCATAATCAATTCCCTGGAACGAGATGGGAATTACTAATGACCCATATGTATACCATGCCTGGTATCCCAATGGTTTATTACGGATCCGAAATAGCCATGAATGGTAATGAGATACCTGATAATCGCCGTATGATGGATTTCAGAACAGATAAGGATTTAATTGAATATATTGGTAAAATAGCTGCACTGCGTAAAGAATATCCTGCTTTAAGGAAAGGAACTCTTGAACTTTTGAACGAGCAGGATGGAATGGCCGTCTACAAAAGAGAGTATGAAGACCAAATAATGATAGTTGCGATTAATAATAGCTCGAAAACAAAAACCATTCAACTTGATGCAGCTAATCTTCCAGCAAGTGAAGAGTTACGTGGCAGGCTTAATGCAGATATGGTCAGAAAAAGTAATGATACCTATTCAATTACTTTGGATCGTGAAACATCAGAAGTCTATTTGGCAGCAGAAAAAAGCGGCGTAAATTATGTATTCATTGCTGTAATCGTTTTAGTTAATATCTTGTTCTTTGGGTTCCTTTATTTGGCACGAAGAAAAGGCAAACGGCAAAACAATCATAATTGAACGAAAATGGAGGGATGTTATTTCTCTCCTTTTTTTTAATAATAATCATAGACTAGCATAAGTGAGGATGAAAGTGCTTGAATAAGAAATGGTGGAAGGAAGCAGTTTGTTATCAAATATATCCAAAGAGTTTTAAAGATTCCAATGGAGATGGGATTGGAGATTTACGAGGGGTAATTAATAAACTTGATTATTTAACCGAACTGGGGATAGATGTTATCTGGATTTGCCCTATTTATCAATCCCCCAATGCGGATAATGGTTATGATATCAGTGATTACCAAGCAATCATGGACGAGTTTGGAACGATGAAGGATTTTGACGAATTACTGGAGAAAGTTCATAAACGGGGTATGAAATTAATAATGGATCTGGTTGTTAACCATACAAGTGATGAGCACCCGTGGTTTTTAGAATCCAAAACATCAGTAGATTCACCTAAAAGAGATTGGTACATATGGAGTGATGGAAGCCCTAGTGGCCCACCGAATAATTGGGAGAGTATTTTCTCCGGCAGTGCATGGGAATATGATGTGGAAAGTGGGCAATATTATTTGCATGTATTTGCAACAAAACAGCCTGATTTGAATTGGGAGAACAAGGATATGAGAGAGGCCGTTTATAATATGGTCAATTGGTGGTTAGATAAAGGGATTGACGGATTCCGTATTGACGCTATTAGCCATATAAAAAAGAAGGCTGGTTTTCCAGATGCAGCAGGATTAGATGATAACGGGATAAAAGGTTTCAAGATGTATACGGACCAGGATGGGATTCATGATTTCCTTCAAGAATTAAAGATGAAAACATACTCAAACTATGACATTATGACGGTGGGAGAAGCAAGTGGGGTAAGAGCCGAAGATGCAGACCCCTGGGTAGAAGAGCAAAAAGGTGCTTTTGATATGGTATTTCAATTCGAGCATTTGAGCCTATGGGAAAAAGAAACTGAAGTTGATCTCGACCTTGTATCATTAAAAAGAATCCTGTCAAAATGGCAAACTTTATTACATGGTAAAGGCTGGAATGCGTTGTTCATTGAAAATCATGATAAACCACGTATTGTATCCGTACTGGGAAACGATCAGGAGTATTGGCAAGAAAGCGCTAAGATGCTAGGAACTATGTATTTCTTCATGCAGGGTACCCCTTTTATTTATCAAGGGCAGGAAATTGGCATGACAAATGTAGCCTTTCCTTCTATTAATGATTACGATGATATTAGCATGAAGAATTACTATCAGTTAGAAACTGCCAAAGGAAGAGACCATCTTGAAATTATGAAGGTAATATGGAAAAACGGACGTGATAATTCCAGAACACCAATGCAATGGGATGATTCGTTAAACGGTGGTTTTACATTAGGAATACCTTGGATGAAGGTGAATCCAAATTACCAGGAGATTAATGTAAAGCATCAGCGTCAGGATTCCAATTCGATTCTTTCCTTTTATAAAAAAATGATTCGCTTGCGCAAGCAGTATGATTGTCTTGTTTATGGTGAATATAAGCTTTACCTTGAAGATGATCCTAATGTGTACATGTACTCCAGATATACAGATGAACAAACCGCTTTAGTAATCTGTAATTTCAATAAAGATAGTGAAGCTATTACTTTACCGGTGTTCAATGGGTTGACAGGGGAGCTAATCCTTAGTAATTATAATAATCATAGTGAAGAAACAGACGAACAGGGTAATATCTATTTATCACCATATGAATCAAGAGTCTATCTCTTCAAACAGATCGCTGAATAGGAAATGGGGAACAATCGTATGGCGATAACGATAAAAGACGTAGCGAAATTGGCAAATGTGGCACCTTCGACAGTTTCCAGAGTAATTGCCAACAATCCAAGAATAAGCGAGAAGACAAAAAGAAAAGTAAGAGAAGCAATGGAAGAACTCGGCTATCATCCAAATTTTATAGCGAGAAGCTTGGCAAACAAGTCAAGTGAGGTTTTAGGAATCGTTATGCCCAAGTCTGGAGATGGATCTTTTTTAAATCCATTTTTCTCTACGGTTATGAAGGGTTTAAGCCAGGCTGCGCATGAAGACTTGTATGGCTTACATATTACTACGGGGATATCGGATGAAGGAATATTTAATGAAGTTGAAAAAATGGTACATGGCGGCAGAGTGGACGGAGTTATTTTGCTTTACTCTAAAGTTGACGATACCGTATTGAACTATCTATATAAAATAAATTTCCCATTTGTTGTTATTGGAAAACCACCAATGCATGACAGCAGTATTACGTATGTGGATAACGATAATTTTCAGGCCGGCAAGGATGTAGCCGATTATTTACTTGCGAACGGGCATAAGGATATCGCCTTTATTGGAGGGAGTGCCCATCTGGTCGTCACGATTGAACGGATGAGAGGGTACGAGGAAGCATTGAAGGAAGCTGGAATACCTATTTTAAAAGAATATGCGATTCATGAAGATTTCATGCTTGAAGGCGGTAAAGAAGCAGTCAAGCAATTAATGAATCTTGAAAAACCTCCTTCAGCATTGATAGTTGCTGATGATTTTATGGCACTTGGTGTACTGAACATGCTTGATGAAATGGATATCAGTGTTCCAGAGGATATCTCAGTAGTAAGCTTTAATAATGTCTTAATTTCTCAATTGTCAAAGCCTCCTCTTTCCTCTGTGGATATCAATATAGAGAAATTGGGGTATCAGGCAGTCAAATTGCTGATTTCCAAAATAAAGAACCCTCAGGGACCAACAATGCGTATGATTATTCCGCATCAATTCATTATTCGATCATCTGTTACAAAAAAATAAGGTACTTTTATAAAGAAACGGTGAAGACATCTTAAAGGTGTCTTCACCGTTTTCTATCTTTATCCATTATCCATTAACGACACTGCCGCCATTTACATGCAAGGTTTGTCCAGAAACATAGGACGAGTCATCACTTGCCAGGTAAACATAAGTAGGAGCCAATTCATCAGGCTGCCCAATACGGCCAAGCGGTGTATTTTGACCCCAGCTTTCTTCAATTTGCTCAGCAGAGAAGGATGCGGGAATTAACGGTGTCCAAATAGGGCCCGGTGCAACGGCATTCACATAGATTCCCTTAGGAGCAACACTATTGGAAAGGGCACGGGTAAAGGATACGATCGCTCCCTTTGTAGATGAGTAATCAATTAACAATGGATTACCCTGGTAAGCTGTTACACTGGCAGAATTGATAATCTTGCCGCCCTTCGGAAGATGTTTCATGGCTGCTTTTGCCATATAAAAATATCCGAATATATTGGTTCGGAATGTGCGTTCCAATTGTTCTGACGTTATGTCAGTAAATTCTTTTTGAACATGCTGTTCTGCAGCGTTATTGACAAGAATATCGAGTTTACCGAATGTTTCAACGGTCTTTTCTACAGCATTTATGCAAACATCTTCATATCCAACATCGCCTGTGATTAACAGGCATTTTCGGCCTTCCGCTTCTACAAGCTCTTTTGTTTTTTCGGCATCTTCTTGTTCTCTATCGACATAAAGAATAGCTACATCGGCGCCTTCTTTGGCAAAGTAGACTGCAACTGATCGGCCAATTCCGCTGTCACCGCCAGTAATAATAGCCACTTTATCTTTTAATTTCCCACTGCCTTTATAGGAAGAAGTAACGGTAATAGGTTCGGGATCCATTTTATACTGCAATCCCGGTTGTACTTCTTGCTCTTGTCCTGGCGCATTATTAAATCTTTCACTCATAACTGAATACCTCCTATATTTTTCATCTATGTGTATACTTTTCCACTGTTTGTTGAAACAAAACATTTTTCGTCATGAAGGTCGCTGAATAAGATTATATAGTCGGCGTCAAGTGAGGGGCGATAAACTATATAGAAAGAAAATCGAAAAGGGTAACACCCTCAATTGAGAGTGTTACCCTGTCTTTGTGTATATGATCTAGAATCGTTAATTACCCATTCACAACAGAGCCGCCATTGACATGAAGGACCTGTCCGCTGACATAGCTGGAATCATCACTTGCCAAATAAACATAAGTTGGGGCTAATTCGGATGGTTGTCCAGCACGTCCAAGTGGAACGTTTTTACCAAATTCAGCCACTTTATCAGCCTCGAATGTAGCAGGAATTAATGGTGTCCAAATTGGTCCCGGTGCTACTGCATTCACGCGGATTCCTTTGCTGGCAATACTATTGGAAAGCGCACGTGTAAAGGATACAATGGCACCTTTCGTTGAAGAATAATCAATCAATTGTGCATTACCTTGATAGGCTGTTACAGAAGTTGTATTAATGATGGAGCTTCCTTTAGATAAGTGAGGAAGGACAGCTTTTGTTAAATAGAATTGTGAAAAGATATTGGTTCTAAATGTTTTTTCTAATTGTTCATCACTGATATCCAACAGGCTCTCCTGAGGATGCTGTTCAGCTGCGTTATTGACTAAGATATCAATTTTGCCGAATTCACTTTTAACTTTTTCGGCGACTTCGCGGCAAAAAGCACTGTCACCTATATCTCCAGCCAATAGCATGCATTGTACGCCTTCGTTTTCCACTAAATCTTTTGCTTTATTCGCATCCTCGTGTTCATTCAAATACACAATCGCAACATTGGCGCCTTCTTTAGCATAATAGTGGGCAACAGATCGGCCAATCCCACTGTCTCCGCCTGTGATAATCGCTACTTTTCCTTTTAATTTATCGCTGCCTTTATAATTTTCATCGACTTCTTTTGGTTCAGGATGCATTTCGTTTGTTACACCAGGTTGAGTATCCTGTTCTTGGGCTGGAAATCCATCTTTACCGATTTTTATATCTTCATTCATTTCACAACATCCTTTCCAATTAATGTTTCCCTATTGTTATTCCTCATTTATGGAAAAAGAAACATGGAAATAGGATTAAAGTTAAGGATGTTTTATTACTTACAAAAAAAGCACTGGAAAATAAGGTGTATGTAAAAAAATGTGATGATTTGCTGATTTTAATGTCGTTTTGTTAATGCTCAAAACAATAGGATCCAAGTAGTGATAGTGAAGAAATTCAGGATTTTTTAACCGAATTAAAAATAAACCCTTTGAGAAGGTTGGGCTATTAAGGGTAATGCTCACTGGATGGACTGAAAATTTTAAAGCATTAGAGAATAAGAGTTTTATTCCTGGGCTTCAGTGGGCATCACTGCACAAATAGTTCCCTATATTAAACCTGAAAAATAGAAAAAAAGCCATCGTGTAGCCGATGGCTTTTTAGATGCAATTCAATATGCCTCTATAAGTAGCTCTTCAAACCTATGTAACTACTAGCGGAAGTTGATAAATTGAACTTCAATAGAAAGATCCGCTTCCCGAATGGCTGCAATAACTTGCTGAAGATCATCCTTGCTTTTTCCGGTCACACGGATTTGATCGTCCTGTATTTGGGATTTAACTTTGTTACCCACATTTTTAACAATTAAATTAATTTTCTTTGCGTTGTCTTTATCTATTCCTTGAACTAATTTAGCTCGTTGACGAACTGTGCCGCCTGAAGCGCCTTCCATTTTTCCATAATCAAGGTTCTTGATGGGAACGCCGCGTTTTATGAGCTTGCTCATCAAAACATCCTTTAACTGCCCCATTTTGTAATCATCGTCAGAAACAAGCACGAGTTCCTCATTTTCCAGCTTAATATCACTTTTGCTACCTTTAAAATCATAACGTGTTTTTACTTCCTTCATTGCCATCGTTACAGCATTTGTTACCTCTGATAAATCGATTTTTGACACCACGTCAAATGAGCTTTCTTTAGCCATACGATCCCTCCGTTTTTATTTTATTATAAAAAAAGCACTATATAAGTTCAATTACAAGTAAAAAAGAGGATTTTTTATTGAAATCCTCTTTATACACAGTTAATATGTTGAAATGGAGATTTTACTTATAAGTGATCAGTCTTTTTTGAAAAAGATTTTTTTCCGGCTTTTCGGTTTTTCTCTTCCTGAATATTTTTAATTTCATTTTTAGCTTGGTTATCTCTGGCTTTTTTATCATTATCTGAAGTATGATATCCCATGTGTGCTTACTTACCCCTTTGCAAATTATTTACTACGAATATGTGTAGTATGCTGCAAGTAGGGGAAAATATGTATACATCAGAATGTATTTCAGGATAGTTTATTTAAGAAAAATATCGCAATGGTACCTGGACCGGCATGAGCGCCAACAGTTGCACCGACAGATGAAATATATACGGATTTTGGTTGGAAATTTTCTTCAATTAATCGCTTGAATTCCATAGCTTTTTCGATATCATCGCCATGACTGATTCCAATTATTTGTTTATCTAATTGGTCTCCTCGTTCTTTCATTACATCGATGACGGCTTGCATCAGTTTTTTGCGGCCGCGGAATTTATCCAGTGGAACCAGTTTGCCATCTTCAACATTTAGCAGTGGCTTGATATTCAATAACCCGCCGAAAAAAGCAGATGTTTTGGAAATTCGGCCACCTCGAGCCAGGTATTCCAAATTGTCTACCGTAAATAAATGTTCCATATGGGAGGCTGAAAACTGTGCTGTTTCTTTCAGTTCTTCAAGACTGGCTCCTTTAGCAGCTTTGCGTACGGCTTCCATGACGACTAGGCCATAGCCCAAAGACGCGCATTTACTGTCGACAATTTCTAATTGAAGATCCGGGTACTCAGCTTTAACTTCGTCTCTCATCATAACAGCTGTTTGATAGGTACCGCTTAATTCGGAAGAAAATGCGACATAAAGTCCGGGTTGTTTATTTTTTGCCAGCTCTTCGAATTTTTCGTAAAAACTTTGTGGAGACACCTGTGATGTTTTGGGTGCTTTTCCTTCGCGCATGGCATCGTAGACTACTTTTGGTTTGATTGTAACTTGATCATCATATTCATTGTCATCAAGATGTACTTTTAATGGAAAAAGAATGATGTTGTTATCCTGGAAGTATTCTAATGGCAAATCGCTTGCACTATCAGCCAAAATTTGTACACTCATATAGACACCTACTTTTTTAAAATTTACTTAGTTTAATTATAAGTCTATTATCTTTTATAGAAAACAAAAATTGTTCACATATCTATCTATCATGGGGAATTTATTTTCAGTTGTCAACTTAAGGAGGAGCTAAATTTGGTTTGGAATGAAACAAAAAAAATACTGGCTGTTGTGGTTGGAGCTTTATTAAATGCAATCGCAATGAATTATTTCTTGATACCTGCAAACGTGTTTGCGAGTGGGTTCACGGGTACAGCCCAAATTATATCAGCAGCATTGGACATGTTTACGAATATTAATTTATCTACAGGTATATTATTACTTGCTCTTAATATTCCGATTGCTATTCTTGCATGGTTTAAGGTTGGAAGGTCTTTCACAGTGTACAGCTTTTTAGCTGTTGTATTAATGTCATTATTCTTAGAAATATTACCGGTACAATCCTATTCAGATGATATTATCCTAAATGCTGTTTTCGGCGGTGTAATTGGAGCGGCCGGTGTGGGAATCACACTGCGATTCGGTGCTTCCACTGGTGGTATGGATATCGTGGCAATGATTCTTTCTAGAATCAATGATAAGCCAATCGGCATTTACTTTTTAATGCTGAATGGAGCTATTGTAGCCATTGCGGGGCTTATGTATTCAGAAGAACAGGCACTTTATACATTAATTTCATTATATGTTTCTACGAGAGTAATTGATGCTATTCATACAAGACATATAAAAGTTACAGCTATGATTGTAACAAGACATGCAGATGAATTGAAGCAGGCGATTCATTCCAAGCTGGTACGCGGAATAACAATGATTCCTGCTGTTGGAGCCTTTACGGGCGAAGATAAAAATATGCTAATGATTGTGATAAGCCGTTATGAGCTATATGATTTACAAAGTGTTATTCAGGAAGTAGACCCACATGCATTTACAAATATCGTTCAATCTACCGGAGTTATCGGTTCTTTCCGGAAAGATTGACAAGGAATAAACCCTTTCCGTGTGCTTTAGAGCGAACGGAAAGGGTTTATTTTTGAATGTAGGATAAGAATGAAGATGCATAGAGAACTAACTATCCTCAATATAGAAAGCGCTTACAATAAATGCTTTTTTTTGCGAAAAACATTTATCTTATAAAAAAGCGAAGGTAAAGTAATTTAAATTATTTTGAAATGGTGTTAAGAAAACATGGCCAAGGGCTGTTCATTATAAATTATTACCTTTGATTATTAAATCGACTGGTGGATAAGTATATAAAAATACGAAAAGGCTTACATTCATTATTTAGAATCAATATAAACTGAAATACCCTAAAATAAATAAATTTTACCAAAATACAAATTTTGACAATTTAAACCCTTTTCTAATTCTAGGTTCTATACTACAATCAACAATAAGTTCTCTTTTGAGAACAAAAAAAGAAATGTATGGAGGTTGGGATGGAAGATACAGTAAGTTTTAAGGATATTTTAAGTGTATTAAAGAGACGGTTAGTACTTATTATTTTGATGACGTTAATAGCGGCTCTGGCCAGTGGCATTATTTCCTATCTCTTTTTATCTCCTTCGTATGAATCATCCACACAAATTCTTGTCAACGACACTATGAACACGAACGAACAACAAAATCAGGATAAGAAAACAAAAAAAGAGGACGCCAAAACTGATAGCAATGAAACTAATTTAATCGACCCTAATCAAGTCCGTGCGAATATTGAATTGATTCATACATACAGTATGTTGATCAAGAGCCAGGCTATTCTAGCAGATGTAATTAGTGAGCTCAGCCTTGACAGAAGCATCGATAAATTAAATGAGCAAGTCACAGTAAACACGACTCAAAATTCTCAAGTTGTTGAAATAGTCGTCAAGGATCAGGACCCTGTTCTGGCAGCGAAAATGGCCGATAGTATTGCGACAGTATTCCAGCAAGAGGTTACTACATTAATGAATATTGATAATATTCATATTCTCGCGAATGCAAATGTTGAAGAGCCTTATGGGATATTTAATCCAGATATGATTAGAAATGTACTGATTGGTTTTTCATTAGGCTTATTTTGTGCTATTGGGGTAGCTTTCTTGTTGGAGTACCTCGACCCTACAATCAGAGATGAAAAAGATATCCTTTATGAATTAGGTATACCGGTTATCGGAAATATCCCGGAAATTAAAGTTAGCAGCAAAAGCATGGAAAGGCAGATGGAGGACAGCCGGGTGAAAATAGGAGGACGTACATTTGAGTCGTAATAGAAATAAAGACTTGCTGGTGAGCAAGGAAAGAGCGAAATATGCACAAATTTATAAACAATCGATTGTGAGTGAGCAGTACAGATTGCTGCGCTCAAGCATAACGTTTTCTCGAATTGGTAAAGACATCCAGACTCTGCTTGTCACATCTCCAAACCACGGGGACGGCAAAACGACCACCGCCGCAAATCTGGGTATCGTGCTGGCCCAGCATGATAAAAAAGTCATCGTCATTGATGCTGATTTAAGAAGACCGAAGATTCATAAATTATTTGACCTTAAACAATCTGATGGCTTAACAGCTATTCTTGCTGGCAAAGCGACTGTGGATGAAGCTATATGCATTTCAGATATACCAAATCTCCATATCATCCAGAGCGGTCCCGTAACCAAAACATCGTACGAGCTCTTAACAGCAAATCGAATAGAGGACATTATCTCGATTCTAAGCCAGCAATATGACACCATAATATTTGATACTTCACCTATCTTGTATACCGCTGAAACGCAAATACTTGCTAATCTTTGTGAAGCTTCCATGCTGGTCGTGAAAAGCGGTCAGACATTAAAAGAAGATGCAAGAAAGGCAGTAAATGTTTTACAAGATTCCAAAGCGGAATTATTGGGAGCTTCATTAAATGGAAATCCAATAAAACCAAAGGCTTATCAATATAACTGATTATTAAGGAGTGGTTAAATGCAGGTTATCCTTTTATCTGGAGGATCGGGGCAAAGATTATGGCCTTTATCTAATGATTCACGTTCAAAGCAATTTCTGAAAGTATTGGAAGGGCATGATAAGACAAACGAATCAATGGCTCAGAGAGTATGGCGACAAATGGATGAAGTAGGACTAATGAAGTCGGCAGTTATTGCGACGAGTAAGAAACAAGTGGATATCCTGAAAAATCAGCTCGGCTCAAACGTTCCCCTTATTATTGAGCCAGAGCGGCGGGATACTTTTCCGGCAATTGCTCTTGCTGCCTCCTACCTATATTCGATCAAAGGAATTAGCCTAGATGAAGTAGTTTCCGTTTTGCCCATTGATTCTTACGTGGAAAATGATTTCTATGAATCTGTGAAAAAATTGGAGGATACGCTAAACACAACAGATTGCAGTATTGCTTTAATGGGAGTGGAACCAAGCTATCCTTCTACTAGTTTTGGCTACATCGTTCCAGAAAAGAAAAATGATGGGCTAGTTCTTGTTAGCCATTTTGTAGAAAAGCCGACAGAAGAGTATGCACAAAGATTGATAAAGGAAGAGGCATTATGGAATTGTGGTGTATTTGCATTTAAGTTAGGTTTTATGATTTCGATTTTAGAAGAAATGAATTTGCCTATAGAGTACGAACAGCTACAAAATGTCTATGAACTCCTGCCTAGTATTAGTTTTGATTTTGAAGTTGTCGAGAAAACGATGAATATTGTCGCTCTCCCCTATAAAGGAATATGGAGGGACCTGGGGATTTGGAGCACCTTAACTGAGCAAATGATCGAGACTGTTCAAGGCTTAGGTGTTATTTGCCCAAAATCTCATAATACCCATATCATCAATGAGCTGGACATTCCAGTTGCGGTTCTTGGTATGCCAGATGCGGTGGTTGTCGCGAGCCCCGATGGCATCTTAGTTGCCAATAAAGGTTTGAGTCATGATCTTAAGAAATTCATATTTCATTTTAATCAAAGGCCGATGTATGAAGAGAGACGATGGGGGTCGTATAAAGTCCTTGATCAAACCGTCTATGATAATGGGACAGAAGTGCTCACAAAAAGAATAACCATTCATGCCGGCAGCAATTTAAGCTATCAGGAGCATAATAAGAGAAAGGAAGTTTGGACTATTCTCAAAGGTGAGGGTTCTTTGGTACTGAATGAATATATATACGATGTGAAGCCGGGAAGCGTAATTGAAATTCCAGCTGGCACAAGACATGCATTGAAAGCTATTTCCGACTTGGAATTAATTGAAGTTCAAAAAGGTAGTTCGCTGACGGAGGAAGATGTGCATAGAATTAGCATGGAATGGGATGAAATTCTTCCTATGATTAGCTCAGTGACTCTTTAGTACATTTATATAGTTCGTTATTAAGAACAAAGAGAGCTATATAGAAACGTAATAGAAGGACTGAATATTCAAGCCAAAAGTAAAAGTAAGCATATTCATGGGAAAAAGAGTGAATGAAATTCTTTCTCTGATTAATTCAATCACTCTTTAGTATACCTATAAAATTCGTTATTGAGAACAAAAGGGGGCTGGAATGGAAAAATAATTAAAGGACTGGAACAACTCAAACCAAAAGTAAAAGCCACCATATATCAGGGGAAAAAGGAGTGAATTCATTGATTTCTTCTAAGGCAGGGACTGCACAGGAAGCGTTCGCAGAACCGAATGAGCTTGATAACAAGAAATTATATCTAGTATCTAAAAGATACTTAGACATTATTCTAGCTGTAGTGGGTCTTCTGCTGTTAATTCCTGTATTTTTTATTGTAGCCGTCTTGATAAAAATTGAAGATCCTAAGGCTTCTGTGTTCTTTAAACAAATACGTGTAGGCAAGGATGGAAAAACATTCTGTATGTATAAGTTCAGATCTATGGTGATGAACGCAGAGCAACTGATAGAGACACTGCTCAATCAAAATGAGTCCAGTGGGGCTATTTTTAAAATGAAAGAGGATCCTAGGGTTACAAAAATAGGACGTTTTATTCGCAAGACGAGTATTGATGAATTGCCACAACTGTGGAATGTTTTGAAAGGAGAGATGAGTTTGGTCGGTCCCAGGCCGCCATTGCCGAGAGAGGTAGAAAGTTACTCTGACTATCATAAACAGCGTTTGTCCGTTATTCCCGGCTGTACAGG
Organism: Bacillus sp. E214; assembly: GCF_008087365.1. NCBI lineage: Bacteria > Bacillati > Bacillota > Bacilli > Caryophanales > Bacillaceae > Bacillus > Bacillus sp. E214. The sequence goes on from NZ_VENN01000003.1 coordinate 215,247, forward strand.
ATTATGGCAGGTTACTGGTAGAAGCAGTGTCGGCTTTGAAAAAATGGTTGAGCTGGACCTTTATTATATTCGTAAGCGCCATTTCTTTTATGATATAAAAATCATTTGCAAAACGTTTATCGTAATGTTCTTTCCTAATAATGCTTATTAGGAAAGAACAATAAGAAAGAAGTGATAGTCATAAATAATATTTATGTTTTATATCGACTTATTCTAAATCGTACGGTGGGAGTTACTGATGATTAAAGAATCAATGTTGTTATCAATTAATCGATTTGCCAAATCAATTGTCCAAGTTTTTTTAACTATTCTTATAGCCAGATTACTGACCTTAACAGAAATGGGCCTTTATCAGCAAATCTTTTTGATTGCAGTAATGGTAGGTGCTTTTATTCCGTTTGAGATGCATACAACGTTCAGTTATTTCTTTAACAAAACGGATAATGAACGTGAAAAATCATTAGTGATAACCAATACGTTCTGGGTTTTGTTCATTCTTGGTGTACTGATGATTTTCGGCCTGTATACTCTATACAATATTGAGTTTTTATTAAAGGATAGCCCATTGCGCAAATATGAGATTTGGATTGGATTTTGGAGCTTTGCAACCATAATGGGCTGTTATTTAGAAAATTTGTTTGTTTCTATTAAGAGGGCTAAAATTTATAGCTTTATTAATTTATCTTATTATTTTGCCTATTTCCTGATTATTGGCTATACATTATATGCGACAAAGGAGCTACTCTTAACAATTAAACTGATTGCCCTGTTTGAAATCGTTAGAGTCATCATTTTGCATCTGTTTTTCCATAAGATTCATGGCATGTCTTTAAAAGGAGATCTGCCATTATTAAAACAGCAGCTTAAATATACAGCGGCAGTTGGAGCAGTAACAGCCATCGATGTGATTACACAGACAAGTGATAAAGTCATCATTTGGTTATTCTACTCAATAGAATTGTTTGCAATTTATTCAATATCATCAAAAGAGATTCCTTTCATGTCTATTATTACTGTAGCTGTTATAACAGCGATGCTACCAAGACTAGGTCGTTTATACAGCATACAAAGGCGGAAGCTAGAAGCCTTAAATCTCTGGTCAGAATCAAGCCGATTACTATCATTAGTCATGTTCCCTATTTTTTGGATTCTATTTTTCTATCATAAAGAGTTTATCGATCTTTTATACTCTGATACTTATTTAAGCGGATCCATCATCTTTTTAATATATTTAATGAAATTCCCGCTTCGCTTTACAGTTTTTTACACGCCTTTACTTATATCCGGTAATCAAAAGCTAGTTTTAAAAAACGCGCTTATCACGGTTATTTGCAATATCGTTCTAGGACTAGCATTGATGGGGTTATTTGGGTACATCGGGGTAGCTATAGCTTCTGTTATCTCATGTTTTATTAGTATTTACCTGCAGCAAAGAGATGTATGCAAAGTATTTGAAATTCGGCAAAGGGAGCTTCTACCCTACAGGTCAATTTTGATGACATTTGGAACCTCAGGTTTCACCGCAGGAGTGGTCTATTTAATTATCTCCTTTTTGCCTGGTCATCAATTTATCCATTTTTTTTCTGGCGGCATAATCACCATGCTGTTATGCATAGGGATCGCGCTAGTGAGAAAAGAAGTATCTATTCCCTTCTTATTCAATAAACCGATTGTTTTAAAGGTTAGGAGATAAAAAACTTAATAGGGAGTGTTGTAAATGAAAGGAATTATCCTTGCTGGAGGTACCGGATCGCGGCTTTATCCTTTAACAAAGGTCACCAATAAAAATCTGCTTCCAATCGGAAAATATCCAATGATTTATCATTCAGTTTATAAACTGAAGGAGTCCGGAATTGAAGAAATATTAATTGTAACGGGCAGAGAACATATGGGGGATGTAGTTGATTTGCTTGGCAGCGGCTTTGAATTTGGAGTTGAATTTTCTTATAAGGTGCAGGAAAAGGCCGGCGGTATAGCAGAGGCTCTTGGACTTGCTCGCGATTTCACTGAAAATGAGAAAATGGTCGTCATTCTTGGAGACAATATTTTCACAGATACAATTCGACCTTATGTGCAGCATTTTGCGCAACAGGAGAGTGGCGCGAAAATTTTAATTAAAGAGGTTGAGGATCCAAAACGTTTCGGTGTTCCGGTTATATATGACGGCAGAATCATCGCGATAGAAGAAAAACCAATGGTACCAAAATCGAACTATGCAGTGACGGGCATTTATATGTACGATTCGACCGTTTATAGGATAATTGACCAGCTTACCCCATCAGCGCGAGGTGAAATGGAAATTACAGATGTCAATAATCACTATATTAAGGAGGGTTTACTGAAATTTGATGTGCTGAGAGGGCGGTGGACAGATGCTGGTACACATTCTTCTTATGCACAGGCTAATATAATGGCTCAAAATATGGATTTCAGCAATTTATTTGAAAAAGAAGCAGTGCTCATGAAATAAAATTCAGCAATCATAGATAGATTCATTGAGTTTATAATGAGCAGATAAATGGACTGAAAATAGGGGTTAAGGAGACTGATCCAAATGAAAAAGTCCCATTTGGGCAATGTTGCAATGGATATCTTTAATATAAAGGAAGGCTTATGTGTGATAGAATCCCGTCTCATAAACAAAAAGAAAGCAGCAATCTATTTCTTAAATGCCCATTGTTATAATATCGCGCAAAGGGACAATGATTACAGGGAAATCATCAATAGAGCTGACTTTTTGCTGAATGACGGCTTTGGGATTAGATTAGGAGCTAAGTTGTTCGGTATCCAGCTTAAGGAAAATTTGAATGGAACTGATTTTATCCCAATGCTGTTGCAATTAGCGAGCGAAAAAGAGTACAGTGTGTTTTTGCTTGGAGCAGGTCCTGGCGTTGCTGAACTAGCTAAACAAAATATACAGGCAGTCATGCCGAATATTAAGATTGTTGGACAACGGAGTGGATATTTTAGTGATGAAGAGAATCAAGAAGTTATTCAGCAGATTAACGATGTATCGCCAGATATCTTAATTGTTGGCAGAGGAGTGCCTATCCAAGAAAAATGGATTGACCGGAATAAAGATGCACTTGATGCTAGAGTCATACTTGGCGTTGGCGCTTATATTGATTTTGCATCAGGTCGGATCCCGCGTGCTCCTAAGCTTATAAGGACCTTGAAGATGGAATGGGTGTTCCGTCTTATGTTAGAACCGAGACGCATGTGGAGGAGATATTTGATTGGCAATTTCCAGTTTTTTTATTACACCGTCAAAAATAAGTTGTTAGTTAATCAGGAAGCGGAGATCCAACGCTAATAGAGGAAGGAATATGGTGCGTATGAAGCCAAAGGTTTGTACGATAATTGTGAATTTTAATGGTACGCAAGATACGATTGCTTGTTTGAAATCACTGAACAATATAACATATGCCAATCATGAAGTAGTTGTCGTAGATAATGCTTCAAAAGAGAATGCTAGTTTAAAAGAATTTATAGAAGAGTCCAGGTTCCATTTTCTTGAACTGGGTGGGAATCACGGATTCGCCGCTGGGAATAACAAAGGGATTCACTATGCGCTTAGCCATATTGCTGATATTGACTACTTTCTCTTACTAAACAATGATACAGAAGTTGATCCCTATTTTCTTGAACCGCTTGTAGCTGAATGTGAGAAGGATAAAGAAGTTGGTGCTTGTTGTTCCCATATCAATTACCACAGTAAACGCAATAAAACATGGTATGGGGGCGGAGATATAAAGTGGTTAACAGGACGAGTACTGCATAAAACATTGGAGAGGAATGGAAAAATAGCTAGTGATGAGAATTTTCTAACTGGTTGTGTGTTTTTATTTCCGGTGGACATTCTTGATAAAGTTGGGTACTTGAATGAAGATTATTTTCTTTATTATGAGGATGCAGCCTATAGTCTTGAAATAAGAAAGGCTGGATATAAATTACGATATGTCCCTGATTCACTTGTTTTTCACAAAATCTCAGCAACTACCGGCTATCGTTCACCTCTCTCCAATTATTACGGAACAAGAAATAATTTGCTGTTTATGTCCATTTATGCCAACAAGTTAAATTTTCTTCTATTTTTAATGTTCTTTATCGGCAAAAATTTTGTTAAATACTGTTGGTATATTTTAAGGGGCAAACAATTTAAAAAGGTTGCGTTTGCCATCCAAAAAGCATTCTCCGATTTTGCTGCGTCAGCAAGCGGAAAACGTGAATATCCTTTTATGTAATAAATAAAGGAGGAGCTCATTATCAAATTTTTATATGGTCTGATCCCCCATTCGCTGAAAAGGGGATTGAGAGTCTATATATTTAAGAAGAATAATAAGTCAGTATTTATTGGTCCTTATGTTGAAATAGATCCGGCAACAACAAAGGTCGGAAAAAATTGCGCAATAAATTTATACACAAGTATTTCGAAGACAACTATTGGTGATTACACCTATTTTTCTGCTAACTGTAGTATCATGCATGCCAATATAGGTTCCTTTTGTTCGATAGGTCCAGACAGTAAAATCGGTCTCGGCAGTCATCCGACTGACTTCATATCGACATCTCCCATTTTTTATTCCACCTCAAAGGTGGTTAATAATATCAATTGGGTAGATCGGGATTACCATGTGGAATTTAAGAAAGTGAATATTAGAGATAACGTCTGGATTGGGGCAAATGTCTTTATTATGAATGATATCGAGATAGGTGAAGGAGCGATTTGTGCCGCAGGTTCTGTCATTACAAAGGATGTTCCACCTTATTCCATAGTGGGAGGAATACCTGCAAAAGTATTAAAATATCGCTTTGATGCCAATACGATTGAACAGTTGCTAGAGTTACGATTATACCAAAGAAGTGAAGAATGGCTTAAGGAAAATTTATGCGGTGCCATTACACCGGAAGAATTGCTAAATAAGGAAGTCACTAAGACGAAATCAATAATTTAAGAATACAAAGATTTGACTGAATTTATTAAATGGCAATCCACTAAAAGGGAGTAGACTAAATGATGCCCATACTTATACAAGTTCGTTTGACTTCACTATTGAAGGATACGAAATTTTGGTTAGTTATCTTGATTGTTATGAGTGCTCTTTTTTTTCTAGCTGTCCAAATCAAGCCCCCTGATAAGACAGATGGATTGCCAGAATCATCAGTTGATGAGGTGGCCAAGTCAATCGACCTTCAAGAGGAGATCGACCAGGTGAGTGCCAATGGGGGAGGGATTGTTAACGTGCCTAAAGGCGTTTACGAAGTCGATACAAAAATTATTTTAAAGTCAAATGTCCACTTAAAAGGTGCAGGGATAGGAAAAACCATTCTTAAGCTAAATCTAGAAAAGAGTAAAGGTACACCGGATGATTCTTCTATTCTCGTATCAGAATCGAATGCTCAAAATATTAAAATCAGTGCTTTAACATTTAATGGGGAGAAGGAAAAACGGGAAAAGCAAATTAATGACGGATATTCTCATACAGTTGTTTTGCAATTTGTGGATGGCTTTGATATTAGCGAGGTTGAAGTTGTTCGTTCTCCTAGTGCCTCTATCATGCTCTTTAATACGAAAAACGGAAAGGTCAGAGATTCAAGAATCATTGATGGGGGCTCAAATGGAATAATCGGGTTGCAGAGTACGGAAAATGTCCAAATCATGAATAATATCATCAACCACACCGATCATCAAAATGGTATATTCATCAGTTATCAGGAAGGAAAGTCCAGTCATAATATCACCATTGAGGGAAATAAGGTCGATGATGCCGGTGATTTTGGGATTGAAGTCGGGCATCTTGTTGAAGACGGCCATGAGCAGCATGAAAATATTGTTGTTCGAAATAATGAAGTAACTGGCTCACGGAATTCAGGGATTGCCTTTCGCACAGTCAGCGATGGGGTAATTGAAAACAATACAATTAAAGGCTATGGAAAAACAGGCGGATACGGTGGAGATGGCATCTTTGTAGAAGGCTGGAAGAATAAGTCCGTAAATGTCAAAGTTTTGAATAATAGGGTTGAGCAAACATATAACACTGGTGATGCCAATGCTATTTACGTGACAGGAATGGACAATACAATCATTGAAAATAATGAAATCATCGCCAGCAGAGGGAAAGGTTTATTCATTCAAGCATCCAAGATTGGAAAGCAGACAGGAGATTTTCCAGATGGAATCAGGCAATTCAATGACATTACTGTTCAGGGTAATCGGATTGCTGATGGGCGTAAGGAAGGAATCCACATCCAAGGTTATAAGGCGCACGGAATCAGCATTTCTGATAACGAAATCAGCCATAACCAGTCGACGGGACTCTTCATTGCAAATTTAAACGTAATGAGCTCTGGTCTTGAAGTAAGAAAAAATCAAATAAGTGAAAATGGGCTGGCTGGGATTGAAATGTATAGCCAGGAGGATTTTCTCCTTGAAGGGAATTATTTAAAAAATAATGGAAAAAAATCCGAGGAACTGAAGAACCGATCTGCAGTCGTTCTCTCTCATGTTGGAAATGGCAACCTCAATCAAAATACATATGAAGATGACCAAAAATTGCCGACGCAGAAATATTATTTACAGATAGCAGAAGCTACAGCAACAGTCAGTCAAGAAAATATGGACTTCATTGGTACTAATCCAAGATTAAGAAATAGTACGGCCCATTACTTAGAATAGTCATTGGAAATCATAACGGTGGAGTTCCTAAAAGGAGGGGGATCGGTGAACAGCTTGCTCATGAACACCAATAATCGGCAGTTTATTCAAATAGCAATGGCGGTCATTCTTGCGATGGTCGTTGGAGTCTTTGCTGCCTTACCGCTTGTCTATTTACCTATCATCATATTGATTATAGCGGTCATTTTTTTCTTTCCATTATCAGTTGAGAGAATTTTCACCTTCATTGCCCTGTCCATTTTTATTGACCGATCGTTTATTACCTTTCAGGGATCATATATACGGATCTTTCAAATATTGTTTCTAGCATTATTTTTAAAGTTTGCGATTGAATATTTGCTCTCTAGACGGGAAATTGTACATGCCCCCTTATTTATCCTGATTAATTTATGGGTCTTCAGCTATTTTTTTAGTATTGGCCATTTAATCAGTGTGGGGGATTTCTGGGAATCTGTCGTTGGGCAACTATTTTTGAACCTATTCTATTTTATTTCTGTGCAATGCATCTATAGTAAAGGACTTTCTTACTTTGACAAGATTTTGAAATACACCATTATTTCGGGTGTTATTGTAACTTTTGTCGGAATCCTGCAATGGATTGGATTCTTTTTTGGATTTGAATTTGGGCTCAGCCATTATGAAGAGATAGGAATTCCTAGACCTTCATCATTTGCCCATGAACCTGACTGGTATGGCTTATTTGCCGGATATTCCGCTGTCTGGTTTGTCGTGATGTATTTAAGAAAGGATTCCCGTTTATTTTCACAGCTCTTTATTTTGATTGGCATGTTTATGTGTTTTGTAGGTGTATTTATCAGTATGGCCAGAGCAAGCATTCTATCCTTAATTGTAGCAATACTCTTTATTTTAATTATCACAAAAAATATGAGAGCGATTAAACTGCTTGCGAGTTCAGCCATTATTATGATTGTGGGGGCGATGGTACTCTTCATCATAAACCAGGACATTTTCATGAAGGTATATGATCGCTTCAATCCAAGCACAAGTCTTGAAACCGACCAGGGAGCAGCAGACAGCCGGTTTGCATCAATCCAGCTGATGCTTGATTATATCCCGAAGCATCCGCTAGTCGGCAATGGCAGCGGCGGAATGTCGGAATTATCAATGAGAGATGATATTAGGCAGGAGTATATTTATGGAGGGGAATTAAACGCTGGGAAAGGGAATGCCAATATTTTTTTAACCGTATTGTTTGATACGGGTATCATTGGTCTGATTATTTTCCTGCTGATTCTTGGAAGGGCCGCCTGGATGATTCTGTCTGTTTATCATAAATCTAATTTCATACCTCTTGGCTTTTTAGCAGCTAGTATTTTTATCTTAGTTGATTTCAATTTCAATAATGGATTTAGAATGGGATTCGTGTGGTTTCATGCTGCTTTAATTGCAAGCTATTTCCTTCTCATAAGAAAAGAAAAGAGAAGACTTAATACCATACCGGGGGGAGAATTGGATAGATGATGAAACAAAGAGTGGGCATTATCGGAAGCGGGTTTATTGGGAAAGGTTTAGTAAATGCACTACATTTATTTAATGATATAGAAGTGACAAAGGTATTAACAAGAAGTAGGGTAGATACTCGAGGAGATTACCGATATCCTGATTTACTGACCCATTCAGTCGATGAGGTGATTGAGCATTCAGATGTAATTGTTGAGTGTACAGGGGATGTTTTGTTTGGCACCGATATGATTGCTAAGGTGATGGAAGCAGGAATTCCTGTCGTGACAATGAATACGGAGCTGCAAGTTACAACAGGCTCCTATTTTGCCAAACGAGGTTACATTACAGAAGCAGAAGGAGACCAGCCTGGTTGTTTGGCGGCTTTAAGAGAAAATGTTCTTCAGATGGGATTTGAACCAATGGTTTTTGGCAATATAAAAGGATTTTTAAATCCTAATCCTTCACCCAAGGATATGCTTTATTGGTCGAATAGAAATAAAATCAGCTTAGAGATGGTTACCTCGTTTACTGATGGAACGAAAGTGGAGTTTGAACAAACACTTGTGGCAAATGGGCTTAATACAAAGTTTTTGCCATCAGGGATAATGGGAATAAGCGCGGAAGATTTACAGGAGGGGGCTAATGCACTCGCATTAGAAGCCGATCAATTAGGATATCCAATCAGCGATTATGTTCTGTCGTCAAAGGCTCCTGCTGGGGTATTTATTACGGCTAAGCATTTGGATATGCAGGGGCAGCGTAATGCACTTCAATATATGAAGCTAGGGGATGGTCCTTATTATACGATTATCCAGCCTTTTCATTTATGCCATCTTGAAGTGGTCAAAACAATAAGAAGGGTTTTTGAAAAGAAAGAAGTATTATTAAATAATAGCTGTTTTCCATCCTATAGCATGGGATCGATTGCTAAGAAGAAGCTGAATATTGGAACTGTCATCAATAGAGGCATTGGAAGTTTTGAAGTGAGAGGGAAAGCGTTAAAGATTGAAGATGAGCCTAACCATATACCAATTGGACTCTTAGATTCGGTAAGGATTATAAAACCTGTAGAAGAAGGGGAAATACTGACCTTCTCACATGTTGAAATAGACGATAGTCTGGCCTATAGGGCATGGATGGAAATAAAAGAACAGTCCATATTATTGCAGGAAATTTAATGAATATATGAGAGGATGTGAATCATCATGAGAGTTCTCCATGTCATCAGACAATACAAACCAGTTATTGGAGGTATGGAAAATTATGTGGAAAACTTGGCCGTCCACCTAAAAGAAAGAGGGATTTATTCGGAAGTATTAACGTTAAATGCAGATTTTTCAAATGGTGAAAAATTTTCCGATTCTGCCATTATAAATGGGATTAAAATCAAGAGAATTCCTTATTTCGGTTCGCGGAGATATCCGATTGCGTTATCTGCTGTCAACTATATCTCTGAATTTGATTTAATTCATATCCATGGGGTTGATTTCCTGCTCGATTACTTAGCTGGATTAAAACCATTTCATAAAAAAACGATGATTCTCTCTACACATGGCGGGTTCTTTCACACGAAGAAGTTTTACCTTTATAAAAAGCTTCACTTCCATACTGTAACGAAGTATAGTTTGAAGAATATGAAATGGATTGTCGCTGTCAGTGAAAATGATTATAAATCATTTCGACCAATCTGTCCTGAGAGGCTAGATTTGATTGAATGCGGAATAAACTTTGACCATTATCATACGATTGCAGAGGAAAATGGGTACCCGAATCGGTTTATCTTTGTTGGAAGATTCTCGAAGAACAAACGAATAGACAAGCTTCTGCTTTTGATTAAGAAGCTGAAGGTAGAATTCCCAGATGTGCACCTATCCATTGTGGGAAGGGATTATGATAACTTAAAGGGAGAGTTAGAGAAACTTATCGATGAATATGAAATTGGAAATCATGTGGCTATTTGTGAGGCATTATCTGAAGAGGAACTCCTCAAGGAAATGGCCAAGGCGTCCTATTTTATATCCGCTTCCGAATATGAAGGTTTTGGGTTATCTTCATTAGAGGCGATGGCAGCGGGAAGGGTAGCATTGCTGAACAATATCCCCTCCTTTGAAAAAATGATTCAGGATGGCAAGAATGGCTATTTGTTGTCTTTCGATGATGTCGATTCTGTTGAACAAAAGGTTAAGGAAGTTTTATTCAACAAAGATATGGAAAAAGTCAGGCGGGCAGGAGTAGAGAAGGCTAGGCAAAATTCTTGGGGAGCAGTAGTGGAAAGGTTCATTGATTTGTATGAATCTATTCATAAAGAGGCAAATGATACCCATTCAAAATTGGCAAGCAAGTGAAATAAAGAGAGGGCGCAAGGAGTGTACCTTGGTGCCCTCTCTTTTTATTATTGAATGCTGTTTTCTAGGGAGTCAAGCACATCTTGCATTTGATGGAGTTGCGCCTGCTCAGCCAGTGTTGAATTCGCAAATGCAGAAGATAGCTCATTGCGTGCTTTAGTGATTAGTTCCTGTTGATTAGAGCTTTCTATCTGTGCCAATTCCACAGCTTTTTGAGCCCGACTAAATAATTCATTGCGCATTTACAGTCCTCCACAGGTAGAAGAATCTTGATTCTCTTCAGCCTCAGCCATCGTTAAACGATATGGGAATCGCTCACTATGTTTAGACACAGCCGTTTTACCTTGTTGAACAAAGCGCTTTGATTTATTTCTTTTTCCCATGGAAGTACCTCCTGCATTCAAGGTGTGACTCGAAAGGAAGAGTCATATCTATCATAACCAGACGGAGATTATGTTAGTCACGCAGATTTTATATTAAATTTCTCTTCAAGGAAGACTGCAATTCCATCTTCCTCATTTGATAATGTAATGTGATTAGCAACATTTTTCAGCTGTTCAATACCATTTCCCATGGCTACGCCGGTTCCTACATAATCAAGCATTTCTAGATCATTATCTTCATCGCCAAATGCGATAATATTTTTTCTGGAAATTCCTAAATCTTTTGATACCAAATCAACACCAACTGCTTTGCTCATTCCATTTCTAACGATTTCGATGACATGCCATGGATCTGCCCAGCGTCTGTGATCAATGACTTCAGCATGGACATCCGAAAGGTGTTTCCTGATTCCGGCGACATCATTTTCATCGGAATGAATAAGCATCGAAGTAGGGGAAGCCTGTAGAAATTGGCGTAGATCACCTGTAGTTATATTGCTGCTGCCGTGATGCAAAATATCAATTAATTTTTCATCATGGTAATGGAAATACACATCATCCTTTACCTCGGCAATAATATTGTGTAAACGATAATCGTCCATAGCTTCCACAATGTCTTTTGCCACTTTTATATCTAGCGGCGAATGATGCATGCCCCAGCCTGTATGGAGGGGATGGTGAATAAAAGCTCCATTAAAATTCACAATCGGGGTTTTAAATTGCATTTCACGATAATAAGGTTCACTGGATCGGTATGGTCTCCCAGTAGCAATCATCACTTCATGACCATTATTTTGTAATGTTTGCAATACTTTTTTAGTACGTGGAGAAATGGTTTTATCATCTTTCAATAATGTTCCATCTAGATCAAGTACAATTAAATGTTTATCTGACATATGGCTCTCCTTCTAAAATTATAAGTTGAATTAATTCCATTTAGATTCCTATTTTATATATCATAACAAGTATAGCCGTTTAATGGTATCGTTTGGTTTGTAAAAAAATATATAGAGAAGGGGAATAATAATGATACAAGTAGAGAAAGTATATGTTGAACATATTCCAATGCTTATAGTAGGTAAGCAGGATATGAATAATGTACCTCTCCCCGGATTTATTTTTCTTCACGGTTTTACCAGTGCAAAAGAGCATAATCTGCACTATGCTTATCTTCTGGCGGAAAAGGGGTTTAGAGTATTTTTGCCTGAAGCATACTTGCACGGTGAACGAGAGGAACGGGACATGAAGAAGGATTTATCGAGTTCATTTTGGAAAATTGTTATTTCCTCTATAAAAGAATTGCATATGATCAAAAAATATATTACAGAGCATGGATTAGCGATTTATGATTGTATTGGTCTTGGCGGTACATCTATGGGTGCAATCACGACACTTGGCGCACTAACTCAATATGATTGGATTCGTGTGGGAGTCAGTCTGATGGGAAACCCGGAATATAAAGAGTTTGCGCAGTATCAAGTGGAGGAATTTGAAAAACAGGGGATTGATTTAGGGTTTACGGAGGAAGAGAAATTGAAAGTATTCAGTACTCTTGAAGAACTTGATTTATCCTTGCAGCCCGATAAACTAAATAATCGCCCTCTTTTCTTCTGGCATGGGGAAAAGGATCCTATTGTACCGATTGCAGGTGGCCGTGCGTTTGTTGAAAACCTCCAGGAAAAAGTAGATTCTGGCAGAATTACTTACATATCTGATAAGACGGCCGGTCATGCTGTTACTAGAAGTGGATTACTGCAGGCCGTTAACTGGATAGAAGAGAATCTTGTATAAGGATTAAGAATGGTCAGATTAAGTGAAATTTGGTAGGATTGAAACAAGAACGTTGAGGAAGGAGATTTAACATGGATCAAGATATGAAAGATAGCCTTATGAGTGCATTGGAAGAAGTTTTGGACCCTGAATTGGGAATTGATATAGTAAACCTAGGCCTAGTCTATAATGTCGATATGACCGACGAAGGCGATGTGACAGTAACGATGACCTTAACCGCGATGGGCTGTCCATTGGCAGGTACCATTGTCGATCAAGTACGTTATGCATTAAAGGAATTGCCTGAAGTGAAAAACGTAGAAGTAGACATTGTTTGGACACCGGCATGGACAAAGGATCGTATGTCACGTTATGCGAAAATTGCCTTGGGTATACAATAATAAAGATTGAATATATTTGGAGAGCTGAGTTTAAGGCTCTCTTTTTTATGAAAAAAAATATCTTTAAGATATTCAAATATCAACTGGGTTAATAGAATCGGTTGGTCCTATTGGAATTGGTTTTTATTTCTGATAAAGTTAAAATAATCAAATTATTTGCAGGGGGACTCTTGTTACGAGTTGAGAAGGTTAAAACCTGACCCTTTGAACCTGTCAGTTAATACTGGCGCAGGGAGCATGAAGTACATAAGTCTACTCGATATGTGCGAAAAGCTCTTTTAAGATGTATAGAAGAGCTTTTTTGTTTCCAATTAAATAGTTGATTGCGGGGGGACTCAAATTGCGAGTTGAGAAGGTTAAAACCTGACCCTTTGAACCTGTACAGTTAATACTGACGTAGGGAGCGATAACATCACTTTGTTGATGCGAGACCCTTTTTTAGTATAGGAAATACCTGGTGCAGATGGAGTGGCTGTTGTTTCTGCTATTGCTTTAAGTGATTATCCACTTCAAGCGGTCGAATCGTTTAAGCAGCAGTTTGTATGTTAAGTATCATGAAATGAATTAGGGTTTATGGGAAGGATAAAAGTGAAAGAGTGAGAATCTCTTCCGCTATTATTCTTGATAGGAGGCATAACAAACATGCGTGAATATGACCTAGTCCAATTAAATGAAGAACAGGTAAGGCAATTAAATGAGTACCAGGAAAAACTCAGCGAGCAATTAGGCCAAGATATTATTCTGATTGCTTATCATGATGAGGAGGAAAGCATTTAATTCCTGTAAAAAGGCGATCAGCTATATAGCAATGAATCGCCTTTTTACATATTAGAAAAAAGATTTGGTGAATTGATCAAGAATATAGGAAGATTATAGATAGATGGTTTACAGTTAATATAGGTATTTATGAATCCTAAAACCATGCACAGAAGAGAAGGATAGAAGAAGGGATAGAGAAGAGTGATAGGGAATATTCGCATATGTACGGAAATTACCGAAAAACACTGGCGGTTGTTAATGGAGGCAGATCCTTCAAGACAGCAAATCGAAAAATATAGCGATACAGGCTATACCTTTGAACTTCTTAGTGATGATGATATAGCAGGAATTATTATTGTAACTCCCAAAACAACGGAACGAGTAGAAATTATGAATCTATCCGTAGATGAAAAATGGCGGGGCAGAGGATATGCGAAGGCCCTGATTGAGTATGCTTGTTCGTTTTCAGCTGCCAAAGGGTATCGCATCGCAGAAATAGGTACTGGAAATTCCAGTATCTATCAACTTGCACTCTATCAAAAGGTTGGTTTTAGAATTATGGGTATCGATCATGATTATTTTAGTAGGAATTATCCTGAGCCAATCTATGAAAATGGTATGTTATGCCGGGACATGATTCGTTTAGAAAGAAAACTTCAATTAAATAAGTAGTAGGTAGTAGCGCATATCATTTTGGGAAGTGATTTCATATTTGCAGTTTATCTATAAAATGAAGAATTAGAGACTGGGCATATGAATGTGACGGCCAGTCTCCATAAAAGATGTATATTATTTAGCCGAAGCTAAGACCCTACTAAATTTCTCTTTCCAGCTTTCTGATAAAGCATCGACGGAAAGGATACTTTGGATGGCCTCTCTATTGCTGGAGTCATGATGCATAATTTGATTGGCATATGCAATCGTAATGCTCTGTGGGGCTCGATCGATAATTTCAATGACAGAACCTTTAGTAAGGATACCCTCCTCCAAAACTCGTAAATAATAGCCCGAATAGCCACTTGCTCTAATCCAAAAAGGTAATTGGTCTATATTATGCCGAGCGGCAATTTTATAACAGGGTTCCCGTGGTTGGGTAACTTGAAATAGGCAGCCATCTGCCTTAAGAATGTCGCCAATCCTAACCTTATCCTCCGTTAATCCAAATATAGTTAAATTTTCTCCAAAATCCCCTGCTTTAAATAATTGTCCGATTTTCTCTGACCAGTAAGGGTAATGTTCTGAGGGATATACACATATTGCTTTATCAGGACCTCCGTGATGATTAAGGTCACTTTGTTTATCACCTTCTAAGTTGGTCTTTGAAACATGTATGGGATGGTGGACTTCATCTTTATAGATAGCAGATTGTACAATTTTACTCTTATAATGCAGAGATGCAGGTTTTCCTACACGTATTGACTCGATTGTTCCGCTGATCAAGCTAATCCCCTCTCTCATCTTTATTTCTTTAATAATAGCAAAAATAAAGACAGTCTATTCCGCATAGACGCAACTTATTACAAAATTAAAAATAGTGCCATACCCTTAGGGAAAAGTATACCTGGCAAACTAATAATAAGGAAATTCCATTATTTGTTTTTCAATGAAGAGAATGGTAGGATAGCTATGTGAACATGCTAATGTTTAGTAGAGATAGATTGAGATGGGAGAGAATAATATGTTTTCAAATATTGGAGTACCTGGGCTTATTCTTATATTAGTTCTCGCATTAATGATATTTGGGCCATCAAAGCTTCCTGAAATAGGAAGGGCATTTGGGAAAACATTAAAAGAGTTTAAAAATGCTACAAAAGATATAATAGAAGATGATGATGAAGTTAAAAAGAACAATAAGGTCAATATTGAGAAAACGCCAAATCCTTAATGTTTCATAAAAATTAAAAAGTACTATGATAAACCACCCTTTATTTTGCAGGCAGGGGTGGTTTTTAGTTTCTTCCTAGAGTAGTGCCCAAAGATGCAGCAATATATAGAGTACACGGTAATGAGGATATAGTAGTAAAAGACAATCTTTTTATATAACTATGTATAAAGGAAACTCCATTTTGAATCTTTTTTCAAAATGGAGTTTTTATTTTTTTGTTAAATGAATAGCTTTTAAAGCGACGAATAAATAATTAGGTCATTATTTAACCTGTCTGGCAGTGAATAACAGCATTTGTAGACTATAAAATGAAAGGTAAGGGGTAATTGTTTGAAAAATTTATGGAAAAGTAATCAAGGTCATAATACTACCTTTGACATAGTTTAATGATGATGAAGTTATATATTTTGAACTATATACATTAGGCAGATGACTATTTTTCTGAAAATAAATAAAAATACATTTGATTTTATAAATATACATACTATAATAGATAGATATTACAGAATATACAATCAATGGATGGGGTGGAAACATGAATGTATCTGTTGTAGGGGCTACAGGATATAGTGGAATGGAATTAATACGTTTACTTTCGAGTCATCCAACATTCCATTTAACGGCTGTATATTCATCTTCGAGTGCAGGTAATCGACTTGATCATGAAAATAGACAGCATTTTGGACTGATTCCCCATGTTTTAAGTGAAGTGGATCCAGGGCTAATTGCTAAACAAAGTGAACTTGTATTTTTGGCAATGCCCAGTGGCGTATCAAAGGAACTTGTTCCGGAACTGTATAAGAAAGGCTTGAAAATTATAGATTTATCCGGAGATCATAGGTTGAAAAGCGGAGAATTATATGAAAAGTGGTATAAAGGATCACCGCCATCAAACGATTTATTACAAAATAGTGTGTATGGACTATCTGAATGGAATCGGGCAGCAATCCGTGAGAGCCGTTTAATCGCAAATCCTGGCTGTTACCCGACAGCTACTTTGTTAGGATTGGTTCCGCTTTTATCAAATGAATTAATTGAATCATCTGACATTATTATTGATGCTAAATCAGGTGTTTCAGGAGCAGGTAAAAAGAGTAATGATTCGAAACATTATGCCCATGTAAATGATAACCTATCAATCTATAAAGTACATCAACATCAGCATGTACCTGAAATAGAGCAACAATTATCAGAATGGGACTCTGAGCTGGCGCCTATTATGTTTACTACTCATCTCATTCCTATGACACGTGGAATAATGGTGACGATGCATGCAAAGGTAAAGCCTGAAGTAACAGCTGAACATATTCATAATGCTTTTCTAACAGCTTACCAAAATGAATTCTTTATTCGTTATAGGGGTGAAAATAGCTTTTCATCGACAAAGGAAGTGTATGGCTCCAATTTTTGCGATATAGGTTTCAGAATGGATGAGAGGACAGGAAGAGTCACCGTCGTTTCTGTAATTGATAATCTCGTCAAAGGAGCAGCAGGCCAAGCGATTCACAACGCAAATATTATGATGGGACTTGAAGAAACAGAAGGTTTACGTTTTTATCCAGTCTATCCTTAAGGAACAAAGGGAGTGGAGATAATCTATGAAGGTGCTAATGAATGGGGACATTAAGGCAGTAAAAGGAGGTATTCTTATACCAAAAGGATATCAGGCAGAAGGAATCCATGCAGGCTTACGCTACGCGCGTAATGATCTAGCTATTTTATATTCGACTGTTCCAGCGAATGCAGCAGCCGTATATACGTTAAACACTTACCAGGCAGCTCCAATCCTTGTTACTAAGGAAAGTTTGAAAATAGAAGGAAAACTGCAGGCAGTCGTAGTAAATAGTGCGTGCGCTAACGCTTGTACCGGAGAACGTGGATTGAAGGATGCCTATTGTATGCGATCACATGTAGCGGATAAATTACACATACCTCCGTCCTACGTGGCGGTTGCTTCTACTGGAGTGATTGGTGAATTTTTAGAGATTGATAAGATATGCACTGGAATTGAAAATATTCATCTGACAGATCAGGAGGCGGGAGCTGAACATTTTGAAGAGGCTATTCTGACAACGGATACAAAGACCAAGAGCTGTGCTTTTCAAACTATAATCGATGGGGTTGTCGTTTCAATGGGAGGAGCGGCAAAGGGATCTGGCATGATTCATCCTAATATGGCAACGATGCTTGGGTTTATTACAACGGATGCAAATGTGGAACAGAGTTCCTTGCAAAGAGCATTAAGAACTGTGACAAATGTTTCGTTTAATCAAATTACAGTCGATGGAGATACTTCAACCAATGATATGGTTGTTGTTATGGCAAATGGAATGGCAGAAAATCAAATGCTCTCTGAAAAGCATCCGGAGTGGAATCGCTTTGTATATTTATTAAAAGAGGTTTCCGAATCGTTGGCAAAACAAATCGCGCGTGATGGTGAAGGTGCCACCAAGCTGGTTGAAGTGGTTGTAAAAGGAGCAGAAACAGACCAAGAGGCTCAAGCACTTGCAAAAACAGTCATAGGATCAAATTTAGTGAAAACAGCTGTTTATGGGGCCGATGCCAATTGGGGCAGGATTGTCGGAGCGATGGGGAGAAGCAATATCCCTTTTAATCAGGACCGGGTAAGCATTTTTTTCGGACCGGTGGAGGTTCTCCATTTTGGTGCACCCATTATTTTTGATGAGGAAAAAGCTCGTGATTATTTACTAGGCAATGAAGTCCAAATCAGAATCGAATTGACAGATGGACTCGGCACCGGAACTGCATGGGGATGCGACCTTACGTATGATTATGTAAAAATTAATGCAAGCTATCGAACTTAAGGGGAGATGTTTGGATGAAGATAATTGTTGTCAAATGCGGGGGAAGCATTATTGATCAATTAACCGATCATTTTTTCAATAGTTTAAGGGAACTGGAGGATAAAGGATATTCCTTTGTATTCGTCCATGGGGGCGGACCAGATATAAATGATATGCTCGCTAAATTTGAGATCCCTGTTCAGTTTGAAAAGGGTTTAAGAAAAACATCTGTCAAGGTCCTTGAGATAGCAGAGCTTGTCCTTGCTGGGAAGACGAATAGGCAGCTTGTGCATAAATTACAATCAAAAGGGTTTCAAACAATCGGAATAAATGGGTCGGACGGATTCATATTAGAGGCGGAGTATATTAATAAAGCAGAGCTTGGTGAGGTAGGAATGATTAAAAAGGTAAACAGCCATCTTTTAGAGAGTCTGTTATCGAATGGGGTCTATCCCGTACTCACCCCGATTTCCATGTCAAAAGAAGGACGAAAGCTTAATGTAAATGCAGATTCCGCTGCTGGTGCTGTTGCGGCAGCCCTAAGAGCTGAAATGTGCATTTTTATAACGGATGTCAATGGAATAAGGAATGGTACAAAAACCATTGAGCATATAACAGAATCAGAAATCACCCAAATGATTGATCAGGGAACGATATATGGTGGGATGATTCCAAAAGTGCAGGCTGCTTTATCTGCTAAAAAGCAAGGTGCGTCAACAATATTAATTACAAGCGGTGTATCCAGATTCTTTGCTGATGAAAAATGGCAGGGTACATTCCTTGGAGCTGAGGAGAGGGTGATGTGATGTCTGCGCTATTACCGGTCTACAAAAAATGGGATATCACACCAATAAAAGCGGATGGCTCATGGATTGAAGCAGAGGGCGGAAAGAAATATCTTGATTTTACATCCGGTATTGGTGTGGTTAATCTCGGGCATAAAAATGATGAAGTCAAAAAATCTGTCGAGGCACAAATGGAACTGTTCTGGCATACGTCCAATTTGTTTCAGCTTCCCATCCAGGAAGAAGTGGCATTAAAGCTGAACGAGCTTACCGGATTGGATGGTGTTTTCTTTTGCAATAGCGGTGCAGAAGCAAATGAAGCGGCACTAAAGCTGGCCAGAAGAGCAACTGGAAAAACGAAAATCATTACATTCCAACAATCTTTTCACGGTCGTACATTTGGAGCAATGGCTGCTACTGGACAAAGTAGTATCCATGATGGATTTGGCCCATTACTGGAAGGCTTTGTTTATGTTCCATTTAATGATATTGATGCAGTCCATAAGGCTATAGATGAAGATGTAGCGGCTATTATGGTAGAGATCATTCAAGGTGAAGGCGGGATTATTCTTATTGATGAGGGCTTTTTAAAGAGTATTAACCAACTATGCAATGAGAACAATATATTGCTGATTATTGATGAAGTTCAAACGGGAAATGGGAGAACAGGCTATCCTTATGCTTATTTAAAGTATAAGGGAATCAAACCGGATATTGTGACCACAGCTAAGGGTCTTGCTAATGGTCTGCCCATAGGTGCGATGGTAGCCAAAAAAGAGCTGAAAGAATCATTCGGCAAAGGTGTTCATGGTTCTACCTTTGGCGGAAATCCAGTATCATTGGCGGCAAGCAAAGTGGTGTTGAATCAAATAAGCAATCCTCAATTTTTAGCAGAAATCAGAGATAAAGCTGAGTGGTTTATTAGTGAACTGAAGATAGCAGCCGAGGATATCCCGGTTATAAAAGAGATCAGGGGAGAGGGTCTGATGATCGGGATTGAATTAAAGGAAGAAGTAGCTCCCTATATTAAACAAATAATTGAACATCAATTATTTGTCTTACAAGCCGGCTCGCATGTGATTCGTTTGCTTCCTCCGTTGACTGTTTCACGAGATGAGCTTTTATTAGCTTTAGCCATTTTAAAGGAAGTATGCAAAACCAATCTAACAATGACGAAGGCCTAAGTTATCTGATGCCTCGTTCGTATAGTCTATAAATTTCAAGTGAGAGGAAAGGCAGATATGAAACTACTGTATGGAACTAAACGAATAATCAGTCAAAAAGATTTTTTATCCATGGAAGCCATTACGGCGCAGCAATTGAATGAATTATTGGAGCTCGCAATGGATTTAAAAGAAAGGCTAAATAAAGGATATTTGGATACCCCATTAAAGGGGAAAATATTGGGGATGATCTTTGAAAAAAATTCAACAAGGACACGGGTTTCTTTCGAAGCAGGCATGCTTCAGCTAGGGGGTCATGCCATTTTCTTAAGTAGAAATGACACGCAGCTTGGCAGAGGTGAACCGATTTCAGACACAGCACAAGTGTTATCAGAATATGTGGATGCAATCATGATACGTACTACTGGCCATGATAGAGCGGAAACATTGGCAACAAGCTCCAGTGTGCCGGTTATTAACGGATTGACTGACCTTGAGCATCCATGCCAGGCATTGGCTGACTTGTTAACGATTAAGGAAGAGAAAGGAACTCTCCAGGGAATCAAGCTCGCTTATATCGGTGATGGGAATAATGTTGCCAATTCTTTGATGATGGCTGCTGTTAAATCGGGTATGCAAATTGCGATTGCAACGCCTCCTGGTTATGAACCAGATCCTCTTTTGGTCGAGAAAGCTATGACTGAAGCAATAATCAATGGAGGGAAAATAGAACTGTTTCACGATCCAGAGGCTGCTGTTAAGGAAGCTGATGTTATTTATTGTGATGTTTGGACCAGCATGGGCCAAGAAAAAGAAAATGAAAAAAGGCTGGAAGATTTTAAAAAATTTCAGGTAAATGAGCAATTGGCTGCTGGCGCCAAACTCGATTATTTATTTATGCACTGCTTACCAGCACATCGCGGTGAAGAGGTGACATCTTCCATTATTGACTCATCTAATTCCATTGTCATTAAACAGGCGGGAAATCGTTTACATGCTCAAAAAGCACTTTTGGTTGATTTAATGGTCAAACCTAACTAATAGTTGAACAATAATTGGGGATTCTAGAACAAAAGGAGGGATTTTTTTGGGACAGAATCGTCATTTTAAACATGGACAAAAGGCACCAAATAATGGTGAATATATCGAAATAGGGGAGACTGGCAGCAATGTCGTTAACCCAAAGAAGATTAAGCTGAAAGCAGGAGAGTATTTTCCTGAGACAACCAATGATGATCGTCATTGGACATATGTATCAAAAAAGGGCCGCTAATTAGCGGCCCTTTTTTGAAAATGAATTAATGTCCGGATTCCTGTACCGGATCATTTGGTATTACAGCTGAAACCACTAAAATTAATAGGGTAATGACCACACTAAGAATGGAAGCTGTATTGAAATCGTATTTACCGCCTTCAACCATTGAGCTTGTTACATAAATCACCATATGTGTTAATGCAAATGTCCATATAAATGTCAAAATATATTTCAATTTTCTCACCCCGTTCATCTACAATCCGTTATTATTTTATCATACCATACGTAACACTGGAAACAATTTAAATTATTTAGGTAAATATGGTTTGTACTTTATTACTTTGGGTTTTATCATAACATAGCCCAAAATGCAATTGATTATGAATACAAGTTAAAAAATAAATGGTTATTCTAAGCAATCAGAGAGATAAATAGCCCGGACAAATTGATTTATAGTGACATACATTAACATGGACTAAGGTTATTTGAGGGGAAAGCTATGATAAATCACAAAACGTTTCAACTGAATAAAGAATGGACAACCATTTTTTACCCGGAACAACCGAGTGGCTTTGCCATTATGTTACTCGGTGGAGATAAGCATTATATAAATGAAAAAGCTAATTTTTGGCTGGATCATCCAGGCAAAAAACAAATGCTTGAGTATCTGTTGAAGAGAGGGTATACGGTTTTTAGCTCTTATTTATCCGGTGCGCATTGGGGTAATGCTGAAGCTGCAGATTTAGCTATGGAAATGTATGCATTTTTTATCCGCAAGGAAATCGTAAACGAAAGAATTCATATCATAGCGGAAGGAACTGGCGCGTTGGTGTTAGATACAATTTGTCATAAATTAAAAGAAAAAGTACGATCTGTTGTATTACTAAATCCCATATTATCCGTAAAACAGAGCTATGAAAAAGAAGAAATAAATAAATTTTTCTTTAAGAAAATGAAAAAAGAATTGTACCAAGCCTACCATTTGGATGATCATACATTTAAAGAATGGATGGAGAAGAAGCCGGATACGACATTAGGAAAAGATATGCCGGTCTTAATCGTGCACGTCCTCGATAGGCTGGAAAGCAACCTGCCGGTTAAATATAGCTCATTCATTAACAATCATCCTTCATCAGAAATTAAGTATATTACACCGGAAAAAAGATATATTATTCCTTATCAAATCAATTCCTTTTTTAAAAACCATGAAAAAGATTTATAAATCTGAATAACCCTCGGGTTGGTTTAATACATTTATATAAACCGACAGGGGGTTTTTATATGCCTGAACATATTGTTCTGTCTCCGTATTCCTTTGTTGGATTTGAGATATGCAATAGGTTAATGGAAGAGGGTGTAGAGGTTATTGGGGTGGATCTACCTGTTTTGGTCGATCCAAAAGAAAAGGAAGAAAAAGAATTATTTTTAGGTAGAAATTCAAATTTCAAAGTAAAGAAACATGATCAGGTTATTAATGAAATAAAGGATGGCTATTTTTTTTATATTACTGATATGGATAATGAGTGTGAAAAATGGCTTGAATATGTAGAAAAAATCCCTAAAAAAATTGAGGATACGTTTATTTATGTAGGTATGGATAAAGAGGGATTGGTTAACAAGGATATTCCTAATCGAGTGGATACCACTATCATATTGCCAACCGTATACGGTCCATGGCAGCCGGAAAATACCGTCTTTTACAATTGTCTTAGTCAATCTCAATTTCCTTTTGAGCTATATGATTTAGAAAACAAAAGAGATGCTATCTATATAAGCGATGCCATTACAGCTATTTTTGAAATATCAAAATTTGAGCATGGAATCTACCAGGTTCAATCTGATATAAAAGAACATTGGCACCTTTTATTAAAAGAGCTTGGTTATCGGATTATCGCAGAAACTGGTGAAAAGCGAAATCCTGACCTTCAAAAGCTGAACATTAGGGAATATTTAGCGGTAACAAAAATATCCCCGCATGTGGGGATCAATTTAGTTAAGCAGCATATAAGGATTAGGAACCTCATGAGCTATTAGAATACTTTTTATATAATCGCCCCTTTCTACCATGATTAAGGGGTTTTTACAATTATTTGGAAAGGCGGTGGTTAACATGAAGAGGAAGCTTGAATATATGGCAATGGGCATGAAACACTATTCAGAAATCAAAAAGAAATTAAGTGAAGCGGGCTTAGATATAGATCGTCAACAATTACAGCCATTTATGGACATTTTCTTTACGGTTATGGATGAGGCTTATGAAAAAGGATATAAAGATGGTCGTTTAAAAAAAGGTGAGTGAAAGTCCTTCACTTGATTAAATTTGTAAATTTACTTATAAGGGATGGAATCTTTTTGAAATAAGGACTCAATTCGCTGATAGTGGACATTAGAACATCAGATTGTTCCATCAGTCTAGTGAAATCAATATTGGATGCTTGCTGTTCTTCAGGGGGAGGATCTTCCTTCGCCTGATTTTTCGTATGACGATCACCAAACATAAATCGAATAAAAGCCTCCTGATTGTCTGACCTGTTTCTATGATCATTGTTCAAGACATTCACCTCGTTTTTCACATATTCTTACTAATTAATGTATGTTGATATTGCTGGCTTGTATGGACATTCATTCATCTTTTTCGGAAAATTTGTTGCAATAAGGATTGATTTCTTTTAGAATTAGTACCAAGTCATAATATCAAATAATATAATCAGATGAATATAGCAAGAGGGGTGTAAGGATGAATGCTGGCATAATCGGAATTGGCAAATATCTTCCTGAAAACGTGGTAACAAACTTTGATTTGGAAAAAAAGATTGATACGTCAGATGAATGGATCCGAACACGCACTGGAATAGAAGAAAGAAGAATTGCCGATGATACCGTTGATTCTTCACATATGGCCTACGAGGCAGCAGTCAGGGCGATGGAGAATGCTGGAGTGACTGCTGAGGAAATTGAATTAATTCTAGTGGCAACTGTCACACCGGACCAATCCTTTCCTACAGTTTCCTGTATGATTCAAGAAAGATTGGGCGCAGTTAATGCAGCAGCTATGGATATTAGTGCAGCCTGTGCAGGATTTACCTATGGAATTGTAACTGCAAGTCAATTTATTAGGACAGGCAGCTATCGCACAATCTTGGTAGTAGGTGTGGAAAAGCTTTCAAAAATTACGGATTGGAATGACCGTAATACGGCTGTACTATTCGGAGACGGAGCAGGAGCAGCAGTATTGGGTCCTGTCAGTGATGGAAAGGGCATTCTATCTTTCGAGCTTGGAGCGGACGGTTCTGGTGGCATTCATTTAGAGAAAAAGCAAGATTATCTCACGATGAATGGCCGGGAAGTGTATAAGTTTGCAGTTAGACAAATGGGTGAATCATCCATCAATGTTTTAAATAAAGCAGGTTTGACAAAAGAGGATGTAGACTTTTTAATTCCGCATCAAGCAAATATACGAATTATGGAAGCTGCGAGACAAAGATTGGAGCTTCCAATTGAAAAGATGTCCAAAACGATTCATAAATATGGCAACACATCGTCATCTACTATTCCGATTGCGCTTGCTGAAGAAGTGGAAGCAGGAAAAATAAAAGACGGTGATTTGCTCGTATTAGTTGGTTTTGGAGCCGGTTTAACATGGGGAGCAGTTGCGATGCGATGGGGCAAATAAGAAAAGCCGAGATTAACTCAAGGAGAGATTGTAATGGAGAGTAAACGTGTAGTTGTGACAGGTATGGGGACCATATCACCTTTAGGCAATACTATCCGGGAGAACTGGGAAAACTTAGTGGCCGGAGTTTCAGGAATCGGGCCATTAACCAGAGTTAATGCGGATGAGTACCCTGCTAAGACAGCGGGGGAAGTAAAAAACTTTGAGATAACAGATATTATTGATCGGAAAGAAGCTAGAAAAATGGACCGGTTCACCCATTATGCGATTGCAGCATCAAAAATGGCAGTTGAGGATGCTAAATTGGAGATTACTCCTGAGAACGCAAATCGTGTTGGTGTATGGATTGGTTCCGGAATTGGCGGCATGGAGACATTCGAACAGCAATATGAAACATTTCAAAAAAGAGGCTATCGTAGGGTCAGTCCATTTTTTGTGCCGATGCTTATTCCGGACATGGCTGCAGGACAAGTATCCATACTTCTCGGAGCTAAAGGGGTAAATTCCTGTACGGTGACAGCATGTGCTACAGGAACGAATTCAATCGGAGATGCGTTTAAAGTTATCCAGCGCGGTGATGCGGATGTGATGATTACAGGAGGTGCGGAAGCCCCTATCACGAAAATGTCTGTAGCTGGTTTCTGTGCGAATACTGCTTTATCCTCTAACCCAGATCCTAAAACATCAAGCCGTCCATTTGATAAAAATCGAGATGGATTTGTTATTGGAGAAGGTTCAGGCATTCTCGTACTTGAGGAATTATCACATGCAATTGCGAGAAATGCGCCGATATATGCTGAAATTGTCGGATATGGATCAACAGGGGATGCCCATCATATAACCGCTCCAGCCCCTGAAGGAGAAGGTGGCGCAAGAGCGATGAAAATGGCTATTGATGATGCAGGTCTTGATCCGGAACAGATTGATTATATTAATGCTCATGGAACAAGCACAGAATACAATGATTCCTATGAAACGATGGCCATTAAAACAGTCTTTGGTGATCACGCTTATAAACTGGCAGTAAGTTCAACAAAATCGATGACCGGTCATTTATTGGGAGCAGCAGGTGGCGTTGAAGCAGTCTATACGGTTTTGGCAATCAAGAATGGTATCATTCCACCGACTATTAATCTTGAAACACCGGATCCCGTGTGTGATCTTGATTATGTCCCGGGTGAAGCAAGAAAACGCCAAGTTGACTGTGCGATGAGTAATTCACTTGGATTTGGCGGCCACAATGCCACAATCGTTTTTAAAAAATATAACGGATAGAAAACTTCAAGCGGCCTCTCTTTTTGGTTCATCTACCAAAAAGGGAGGCTATTTTGATTCCCATAAAATATATCCTTTCATATAATGCTCTATTCAAATATAAACAGGATAGGTGAATGGGATGGGAGTTATCAGAACGGATAAATGGTTGGAGGAGTCCTTTAATGATCGGTTAAAAATAGAAGAGAATATTTTAGACACAGTAAATATGCGAGAACATGTTCTAATTGAAGTTTTAAATAGAATTGGCCTATACCAGCCCAACCTAAAAACAAACAAGACATATCAAAATATGAAGGAACGGAAGGTGTGGCATAGAATCGCACTTTATCATAAAAAATATAAAAAAGCATGGGATGGTCCGGATATTCCTATTTTCCTATTTCCGATGGCAAGTGAAGTGTTCAGCTTATTTCGCTCTCCCAATAAACATAAATCAGGGATTGCTTTCATTGATAAATTGTTTTTATTTATATCGGAGAAGGTGAAGGATAAAGAACTGGAAGCTCTATTTGTCCATGAATATCATCATACAACGAGATTGGAATCCCTGGGGGGGCAGGTTAAGCATAGATTGGCAGACTCTATTATTATGGAGGGTCTTGCAGAATTTGCGGTATCAGAATATTGCGGTGAATCGTATTTGGCGCCTTGGATAACCAATTATCAAACGAAGGAAATCGAAGAACTGATTACAGAAAAATTCAAACCGAACTTTGATATGAAGCGATCTGATCCCCTTCATGATAAGTTGTTATTTGGGCATGGTACAATGCCAAAAATGGCCGGATATGCGGCAGGTTACAAACTTGTAAAGGATTATGCAGATCTTCATTCCATGAAGACTAGGGATATGATTGGTCTTTCTACTGATAAAATAATCAATGGATAATTCACTATGCAAAGAAAATCAATTTGCCACTCATACAAGGAATATTTTACAGGAAACTTGCCTATAATGATTGACAAATAGGATAGAAGTGAGGGATATTCGGGAATGTTGTATCTCCATGATGTTTGGGTAAATTGGTTTGAAGGTGAAGAAAACAGTTATAACATTTGCAGCTTTCACGAGTGGAGGAAAGAGGATACGGTTGAGTTACTTGACCAGGTTCCGCTTTTGAAGTTGGAGCCGGTTCTTTTTCACTACATTGAAAATGATTTATTGGAATTGCCTTCAAGTCTTCTACAGGATGTTTATAAGAAGGCGTATATTCGGAAGAATCATGAAAGACTTCCGATGGATTATTGTTTTGTTGCTACAGATGGGACAGGCATCATTGCTATTGATACGATAGGATACACCATACCAATCCGAAAGAGTAGATTAATTCCAAGGCAGGAGCAATTGGCTTATGATATGGTACGTAATGTGGATGCGCATCAGTATGACTATCAGTCAATGATTACAGATTATCAGAAGAAAGAGTATCATATCCTTTCCCCATCTCCTGATTTTATGCTGGGGTTAACACGCAAGGAACGTCAATTAAAGCAATTATTGTTCATGGTACTTGATCAATTAAAAAGTTCAAGCAATACAGCTGAAATTCGTTATTGGTATACAGAATGGGCGCCTGAACAATATTCAACAGTTTTAAAAATGGATTTTGATGAAATATGGCACAAGCTATACTCGGAAATGAAGATAGGCTGGTCAGAAAAACACGCCATGTTATGTGAACGTTTAATAAAAGGCCAACCATTTTTCGAAAAGCTCTGGGAAATAGAAGTAGGAGATCGACCATCCATGCTGTAATGGATGGTTTTTTTATATAAAAAGCTTATGACTCAAGCTCCTAGGAGCCGAAGCTAGATTAAGTAAAAAGCTGAGGCGACTGTTCAGCTCCGACAAGCATAAGAGGAGGCACGTAGGGAGGCGCTCTTTCCTCCCGTAGTGGCTACACTTATGACCTCGAGGAGCTAGGAGCCGAAGCTAGATTGAATAAAAACCTGAAACTAACTTAAGGAACGAAAACTAAAAGCGCCACATCGTGTGGCAACGTCTTTGTGACCAACATGCTGTTGGCCTCCGTAGTGGCTACACTTATGACCTCGAGGAGCTAGGAGCCGAAGCTAGATTGAATAAAAGCTGAAACTAACTTAAGGAACGAAGACTAAAAGCGCCACATCGTGTGGCAACGTCTTTGTGACCAACATCCTGTTGGCCTCCGCAGAGTATTTGCTTATGACTCGAGTTCCTAGGCCCTGAAGCCGAATATAATAAAAAAGTGCTGAAGCTAGATTCAATACAAATCTAGCTTCAGCACTTTAATTTAGAACAATCTTTATCTTCTTTTACGACCTAAACCAATTGCGTTTTTCATTTTTCGTAATGTTTTATTAGCAGCTTTATTTGCCTCGAGAGCTCCTTTGTCGAGGATTTCATCCAATTCAGGGGAATTCAGTAATTCCTGATGACGTTCCTGAATAGGTAGTAGTGTTTCAACCACTACATTGGCAACCTCTGCTTTAAAATCTCCATATCCCTTACCTACAAAGCGTTTTTCAATGGATTCTATGCTTTCACCGCTTAGTGCAGAGTGAATGGATAGAAGGTTTGAAATACCTGGTTTATTTTCCTTGTCGAATTTCACGATTCCTTCTGAATCCGTAACCGCACTCTTGATTTTCTTCTCAACCTGCTTTAGATCATCTAATAAAGAAATAGTTGATTTTTTATTTGGATCGGATTTGCTCATTTTTTTGGTTGGCTCCTGTAAAGCCATGATTCGCGCCCCTGAAGCAGGTAGTTGGATATCAGGGATTGTAAAGACATCTCCATATTTTTTATTGAAGCGTTCAGCAATATCACGTGTCAATTCAACATGCTGTTTTTGATCATCGCCTACTGGAACAATGTTGGTTTGATATAAAAGGATATCAGCAGCCATCAATGGAGGATAAGTCAGAAGACCGGCTGAAACAGATACCTGTGATTTAGATTTATCTTTATATTGAGTCATTCGCTCAAGTTCACCAATAGAAGTATTACATTGCATAATCCATCCGGCTTCTGTATGAGCGGGAACCTCAGATTGGATAAAAATTGTCGCTTTCTCAGGATCAATCCCAACAGCCAGATAAAGGGCTGCAAGATTTCGAATGTTCTTTCTTAGTTCGAGGCGATCCTGCGGAACCGTAATCGCATGGTGATCAACTATGCAAAAGTAACAATGGGAATCATTTTGCAATTCTACGAACTGCCGTAATGCTCCTATATAATTACCAAGGGTCACCAGACCGGTTGGCTGAATGCCAGAAAAAATAATACTCATTTTCATTCTCCTTTCAATATAAAAAATCCCATTCGTCTCCACTATTAAAAGGGACGAATGGGATTCGCGGTACCACCCTAATTGTTTACGTTCTATACATAAACCACTCAGGAATATCCAAAAAGATATTCTTGCCCAGTAACGCGGGCAAACGTCCTGTCATACTGTCATTTTTCCTACAGGAGGCTTAAAAGTCCATTCAGGTATACGGGCTGTTTGTTCGCAGCAACCACAAACTCTCTGAAAACCTTGTACTACCTTACTACTCTTTGTCATAGCCTATAATAAATATTAAGTAATGATATTCTACTTAAACCTGATTAGAAAAGCAACTATCCAAAGAAAATAATTGAGCAAATAAAGGTAATGACACATGAAAAGATACCTGCATAAAGTAAAGGGCTAGTCCAGGAAAAGGTAAGTACCTCCATATTCGGGCCTTTATCTTTAGAATCGCCTTCTAGTTCAGATATATATTCTTCTTTTTTTGAATTGATTTTCCAGAATTTTTTAAACGAGTAGGAAAAGAAAGAAAAGAAACCTCCTCCTATTACATATAGGAGAGCGCCGGCACAAACATAAAAGAGGCCTATCATAAAATAGCTATCAATCAATGAAAGCAGAAAGGGACTTTTTATATTAATTGAATAGATAATTGAAATTAGAAGGCTGATACCGTTTAATAAAAGAAATTTTTTTTGTGAAGACTTCATGGGTTTCCTCCGAATATAAGTTGTTTTATAAAGTGTATTTAAATTTTATACCAATAATTTAAAAATTAAAAGTTGCAAGTTTATTTATAAAATTTTATTATATTCATAACGTTTCATTTTAATTAAATATGCTTTTCTGGTTGGAATTATCTGAAAAATATAATTTTTTTGTTTTTATAGGATATTTTACCCAGACATTGGTGTATCAAGGTTTGTTGTTAATTCTTGTATTCGAAATGACATATGTTCGTAAACAAAATGTAAAAAAATGATTGCAAAAAATTCTGAAACGTTTTATGATTGGTTACGAAATCTTCTGAAAATTAGAAGAGTAAAAAATAGGGAGGTCATTTACTAGTATGAAAGCAAAAAAAATCTCATTATTTCTTGTAATGATTCTTGCTTTGAGCACTTTCCTTGCAGCTTGTTCCGGCGGAGACGAAGAGACAGGTAGCAATGATAAAGGTGAAGGCAAGAAAGACGTTGAACAAGTACTTAACTTAGTGGAAACTTCTGAAATTCCGTCTATGGACACTGTAATGGCTACTGACTCTGTTTCTTTCAACGTTATGAACAATACGATGGAAGGTCTTTACCGTTTAGGTGAGGGAGATAAAGTTGTTGCAGGTGTTGCTGAGGGAGATCCAACAGTAAGTGAAGATGGAAAAACTTTCACTATCAAACTGCGCCAAGATGCTAAATGGTCAAATGGTGATCCTGTAACAGCTCACGATTTCATTTATGCTTGGCAAAAAGCTGTAAATCCTGATACTGCTGCTGAATATGCATACATGATGTATGTAATTGAAAATGCAGAAGAAATCAACACTGGTAAAAAGAAAGTGGAAGAGTTAGGTGCTAAAGCGCTTGATGATTACACTCTTGAAATTAAACTAACAAATGCTATCCCTTATTTCCAATCTCTACTTTCTTTCGGAACATTCATGCCACAAAATCAAAAATTTGTTGAAGAACAAGGCGAAAAATTTGGTCTTGAAGCAGATACAACACTTTATAATGGACCATTCACGATGTCTGAGTGGAAACATGAAGAAAGTTTCACACTTTCTAAAAATGATCAATACTGGGATAAAGATACTGTAAAGCTCGAAACAATCAATTTTAAAATCGTAAAAGATACTAATACAGCCGTAAACTTATATGAAACAGGTAAAATTGATCGTGTAGGATTGACTGCTGAAAACGTTGATAACTACAAAGATAGCGAAGAATTCGGTACAGAAAAAGATACTTCTGTATACTTCATTCGTTATAACCAGAAGAACAAAGCATTAGCAAATGTTAATATCCGTAAAGCAATTGATATGGCTTATGACAAGGATGCTTTTGTAAAAACAATCTTAAATAACGGATCTGTACCTGCATACTACTTGGTACCAAGTGATTTTGTTAAAGGTCCGGACGGAAAAGATTTCCGTGACGCTAACGGAGATATGAACGTTACAAATAAAGAAGAAGCTGCAAAGCTTTGGGAACAAGGTTTGAAAGAAATCGGCGAATCCAAAGTTGAACTTGAATTGCTAAATTATGATGGTGACTCTGCTAAGAAAACTGGTGAGTATATCAAAGAACAGCTTGAAACTACTCTTCCAGGACTTACAATTAGCCTTAAGCAACAACCATTCAAGCAAAAACTTGAATTAGAATCTAAAGGTGATTATGACTTCTCTTATGCTGGATGGGGTCCAGATTACCAAGATCCTATGACTTTCATCGATATGTTCGTAACTGATGGAGCTCATAACCAAATGGGATACTCAAATCCTGAGTATGACAAATTGGTTAAAGAAGCTGGATCTACATTATTAAGTGATCTGCCAGCACGTTGGGAAGCTCTTCTAAAAGCAGAAAAAATCCTAATTGAAGAAGATGCGGCCATCAGCCCACTTTATCAACGCGGACTTTCATTCCTATCGAAGGAAAAAGTTAAAAATCTATATAACCACGCCTTTGGCGGAGATTACAGTTACAAGTGGGTATCAATCGAGGAATAATAGCTCGTGTGCCTGAATGGGAGAGTGCATGCCTTAAATGGCCATGTGCTCTCCTTTTCCCTAGTTATGGAATAAAATTCAGAATAAAAAAATAATTGTGATAAACTGAAAAAGGGGGGCTAATAATGCTGCGATATACATTACAACGGATATTCTATATGATTATTACTTTATTTGTTATTACAACTGCTACCTTTTTCTTGATGAAAATGCTGCCGGGATCTCCGCTGAAAAATCAGGAAAAGCTTACTGCTGAACAAAAAGAGATTATTTATGAAAAATATGGACTGAATGACCCAGTGCCGAAGCAGTATGTCACTTATATGACAAACTTAGTTAAAGGGGACTTAGGTACTTCTTTCCAATATGACAACAGACCGGTTACAGAATTAATTGCTACACGTATTCCAAATTCTGCCCATTTGGGTTTTCAAGCTTTGCTGTTTGGAACGATTGTTGGCCTAATGTTAGGAATAGCTGCTGCACTGCGTCATAATACATGGATAGATTATGGTGCCACTGTTATTGCTGTCCTGGGTGTTTCGATCCCATCCTTCGTTTTTGCAGGATTTTTACAGTATTTCTTAGCCGTAGAAAATCAAATCTTCCCGGTTGCTTTCTGGGATGGATTCGAATATACGATCTTGCCAACACTGGCGCTTTCCGCTGGGGTTATAGCAAGCATCGCTCGTTTTATGAGGTCTGAAATGCTAGAAGTTATGGGATCGGATTATATTACTCTTGCAAAAGCAAAGGGTTTATCCGGTGTAGCTGTAGTATTTAAGCATGGTATAAGAAATGCATTGATTCCAATTATTACGATTCTTGGACCAATGGCTGTCAATATTATGACTGGAACACTAATAATTGAACGAATCTTTGCTATTCCTGGATTAGGGGAACAATTTGTTAACTCTATTAATATGAATGATTATCCAACCATTATGGGTACTACGATTTTTTATAGTGCACTATTTATTCTTGTAATCTTCTTGGTGGACATCATGTATGGAATTGTTGATCCTCGTATCCGCCTTGCTGGGGGGAAAAAATAATGGAAAATAATCTAAAGACAGAAAACCTTTCTCCAGAATTATTTAAGGTTGTAGGGCAAGAATCTCATGAAGCAGAGAAAATCGTTCGCCCCAGCCTAACATTTTGGCAGGATGCATGGAGACATTTACTTAAAAATAAAGGTGCAATTTTTGGACTTGTCATGGTTGTGATCTTCGGTCTTTTAGCAATCTTTGCACCAATGACGTCTGGTTACACATATAAGCAACAGGACATAGCAAATTCTAAATTGCCGCCTCGTGTTCAGGGGTTGGAAAATATCAGCTGGCTTCCATTTGATGGTACAGATAAAAATGGTGTGAATGTCTATGAAAAAAATGGTATTGAAGACAGATATCACTGGTTTGGTACAGATGATTTAGGGCGTGACCAATGGACAAGGGTTTGGTACGGCGCAAGGATTTCCTTGTATATCGCTATATTGGCAGCCGTAATTGAGTTTTTCATTGGTGTAACCTATGGAGGGATATCCGGTTTCTTTGGAGGCAGAATTGACGCTGTCATGCAGCGTATTATTGAAGTGCTCGTCGGTATTCCATATCTAATTGTTGTTATTTTAATGATCCTAATTTTCGAAAAACCTGGGGTAATTTCGATTACACTCGCCATGGTTATAACCGGTTGGATAGGAATGGCTCGGATGGTTAGGGGGCAATTCCTGAAATTAAGAGATCAGGAGTATGTTTTGGCTTCGAAAACGCTAGGTGCTTCAAATAGAAGCTTAATATTCAAGCATTTACTACCAAATGTATTAGGACCCATTATTGTTACATCGATGTTTACAATTCCGGGAGCCATATTCACCGAGGCATTCCTAAGCTTTATTGGTCTGGGAATTGCTGCACCTGAAGCTTCTTTGGGTTCTTTAGTAAATGACGGTTTTAGATATATAAAATCATATCCATATTTATTGATCATTCCATCCTTAGCTATCAGTATACTAATCTTAAGCTTTAACTTATTGGCTGATGGTCTCCGTGATGCGCTTGATCCAAAAATGCGAAAATAATAGGGAAGGAGAATTATAATGGAGAAATTACTTGAAGTAAAAAATTTGCATGTCTCCTTCGATACCTATGGTGGTGAGGTTAAAGCTGTACGTGGAGTTAGTTTTGACTTGTTCAAAGGAGAAACATTGGCAATTGTTGGAGAATCCGGTTCCGGAAAATCCGTTACAACAAAGGCATTAATGAGATTAATTCCGAATCCTCCAGGACGTATAAAAGAGGGACAAATACTTTTTGGAGAAAATCGTGACCTTGTTAAAATGACTGAAAGAGAAATGCAACGAATTCGCGGTAAAGAAATGTCAATGATATTCCAGGATCCGATGACTTCTTTAAACCCAACCATGAAAGTCGGTAAGCAAATTATGGAAGGGTTAATCAAGCATCAAAATTTAAGCAAAGCAGCCGCCCGTGAGCGAGCTATCGAGCTTTTAAGATTAGTAGGGATTGCCCAGCCTGAAATTCGTATGAACCAATATCCTCACCAATTCTCAGGCGGAATGAGACAGCGTGTAGTTGTAGCGATTGCTCTTTCATGTAATCCAAAAGTGCTGATTGCAGACGAACCAACAACAGCCTTGGATGTTACCATTCAGGCCCAAATACTAGAATTAATGAAGGATTTACAAAATAAAATTGATACATCCATTATCTTTATTACACATGATTTAGGAGTTGTTGCGAACGTAGCTGATCGTGTAGCGGTTATGTACGGAGGACAAATTGTTGAGACTGGAACGGTAGATGAAATTTTCTATGATCCGCGCCATCCGTATACATGGGGGCTATTATCCTCAATGCCTAGCCTAGATAATAGTGGGGATGTTGAGCTTACAGCGATTCCTGGTACTCCTCCGGATTTGATTCATCCACCGAAGGGGTGTCCATTTGCACCAAGGAATCCCTATGCTTTAGCAATTGATTATGAAAAGGAACCGCCTATGTTCCAGATTTCAGATACTCATTTTGCAAAAACTTGGCTCCTACATCCTGATGCACCAAAAGTAAATCCACCGGAGATAGTCCAACAGCGTATTCGCCATATGGCCTCCAATTTTGAAAAACCTGTACAAGTAGGAGGGGTTAACTAATATGGCTACAAAAGAAAAAATTATCGAAGTCAAAGGACTTAAACAATATTTTAATGTTGGTAAACCGAATATGGTTAAAGCGGTGGACGATGTATCTTTTGAAATCTATAAAGGTGAAACATTCGGTCTGGTGGGAGAATCTGGATGTGGCAAATCTACAACAGGGCGATCCATTATCCGTTTATATGATTTGAGTGGCGGAGAAGTCATTTTTAAAGGGAAAGAAGTCCATGGCAGAAAATCAGGTAAGGATCTAAAGCAATTTAACCGAGGTATGCAAATGATCTTTCAGGATCCTTATGCTTCATTAAATCCTCGTATGACTGTGGGCGATATTATTGCTGAAGGCATTGATATACACGGATTAGCGAAAAATAAGGAAGAACGTATGAAACGCGTATACGATCTTCTTGAAACGGTTGGACTTAACCGTGAGCATGCGAGTCGTTATCCGCATGAATTCTCTGGTGGTCAGCGTCAAAGGATTGGGATTGCCCGAGCACTCGCAGTGGATCCTGAATTTATTATTGCCGATGAGCCAATCTCAGCGCTTGATGTTTCCATTCAGGCACAGGTTGTTAACCTTCTGAAAAAGCTTCAAAAAGAAAAAGGGTTAACATATTTGTTCATCGCGCATGACTTGTCAATGGTGAAATACATCAGTGACCGTATTGGTGTTATGTATTATGGTAAATTGGTAGAAGTTGCAGACAGTGAAGATCTATATAAAAACCCAATGCATCCATATACACAATCTCTTCTTTCTGCGATTCCTCTGCCGGATCCGGAAAGTGAACGCACGCGCAGAAGAAAACCGTATAATCCGGACGTTCATGGTTATGATGAAAATGAACAACTAGAAATGCGTGAGATTGCACCAGGACATCATGTATTGTGTTCATTAAATGAATTTGAGCAATATAAAAAAACATATATCAAAAAAAATTAGTATGAACCGTTTGTGGTTCACGAGTCTTATTTGGAATATGTAGCAAAAAGGTTATCCTTCTGTGGATAGCCTTTTTGATGTATTTTTGGAAAAAGAGGGAAGTGAGATGTTTTTTCATATTTATAGGAGGTATAATAATAGTGACATGAAGGAGTGATGTGGGGGATGAAATTGGTTAAAAAAATGGCAGTGTTAATGTCAATCCTAATGATAGGGACACTGTTTACAGAGGTATCATATGCTGCTACAGAGGCTGAAAAAGAGTTTTTACTACATAGTGGACAGAGTATTGTTCTAGAAAACAAGGAACTTCCTGATGGGATGCAACGATTTATAAAAGAATCGAAATATTCATTTACATATCCTGATGCAGTAAGAGGCATCTATGTGACAGGAAATTCTGCAGGGGGCAGTAAATATAAAGAACTGGCAAAATTAGTGGATACAACAGATTTGAATGCGATGGTTATTGATATAAAAGATGACTTCGGTAAATTAACCTATAAACCCGATGCATCTAAGCCATATGCTGAAGCTGGAACAAATCTAATTAAAGATCCAGATAAATTATTAAAGGATATGGAAAAAAGAGAAATCTATCCGATTGCCAGAGTGACGGTTTTTAAGGATAGTTATTTGGCAAATAAAAAACCTGAATGGTCATTTTTAGATGGAAAAGAAGTATGGAAAAATGGCAGAGGAGAATCATTTGTTAACCCATTTGTAAAAGATGTATGGGAATATAACGTTGAGATTGCAAAAGAAGCAGCTGAAATGGGTTTTCAGGAAATTCAATTTGATTATGTTCGCTTTCCCGAAGGATTTGAGAATCGCGATAAAGAATTGAAATACTCAGTGGGTAATTACGGAGATAAAGCTGTAGATAATGTTCAGCATCGAGTAAATGCTGTTACAGACTTTGTAGAGTATGCTAAGAGTGAATTAGAGCCATATGGAGTAAAGGTATCAGTTGATATTTTTGGCTACTCTGCTACTCTTCCAGAAGCGCCTGGGATAGGACAAAACTTCTCTAAGATATCTGAGCATGTTGATGTCATTTCTTCTATGATCTATCCGAGTCATTGGACATCCTATTTTGGAATTGCCAAGCCAGATTTAGAACCATATAAACTTGTAAAAGAATACGCAAAACTAGAGAATAAAAAATTGAGCAGTTTAGAGAGTCCGCCAATCTCCAGGCCTTGGATTCAGGATTTTACGGCACCATGGCTAGGTAAAGGAAATTATAAGCAATACGGAAAAAAAGAAGTAGAAGATCAAATTAGAGCGTTAAAAGAAGAAGGAATCAATGAGTATTTATTATGGAACTCAGGAAACCGTTATACCTCCGGAGTAGACTATAAACAATAATAAAATCATATAAGCTG
The DNA here is from genome assembly GCF_008087365.1 of Bacillus sp. E214. Lineage (NCBI taxonomy): Bacteria > Bacillati > Bacillota > Bacilli > Caryophanales > Bacillaceae > Bacillus > Bacillus sp. E214. The sequence continues at coordinate 253,400 of NZ_VENN01000003.1, forward strand.
AAACAAAGGATTGGCTAAAAAAAGCCAATCCTTTTCTTTAGCTTATTTCATACTCCAATCGGGTGAGAATTTTTATTAGTAATGTATAATTTGGGGAATTTTATCAACAGGTTCTTAAGAAGTAGAATACTGGCTGCATCCGCCATTTATAATAATGTTTAAAGCCAGTGATGATTATGAAGTTTATTTCGCTACGCGAATACAGCTCTGTTAGGAAGGTTAAGAAATTGAAAAGGTTATTTGTTTTTCTTGCCGCCAACCTTATTAAATCCGGTTGTTGATCTGTTCGTTTGTATCACAAACTCAGAACGCTTGTGCCTGCCGAAAATCAGATTTCCAATACCATTTGTTAATGGACCCATAAAAGCAGTTAGACCAATAATTAAAAAGGATACCAATATAAAATCAAGGATATATTCGCTCATTCGTTCCTCCTTTTATATTTCGACTGTGTAAATTTCTTTACATTTTTATTGTAATAGATTAAGAAGTGGGAGAAAAGGGAAAAGGTAACTTGGTTGCTAAATTTTATACATTTAATAAAATATATCACTTTAGAAGATAGAAAAAATCATACGAATAGGCAGGATGCTTGTTCTAAACTATTAATCCATGAGATAGGTAACACCTATCATTTAACAACCTATAAGAATATGTATGAATGTAAAATCAAAATTACTAGATACGAACTAGATAAACAAAGGAGCAGATACATCAGATGAGTTGGTATAAAAGATTGCGTGAATATTTTCCGGAAGAGGAAATGAAATCAGAAGAACATATAAACATGCTGTTAAATCATGGCCAAAAGGACTACTTCCTTGATAATGGGAAAAATCATATTTTATTATATGCAGAGAAAGAGAACTTTATCTTTGTTGATTACTTATATGTGATGGGTAATGCAAGAGGAAATGGTACAGGAAAAAAGGTTTTGGACAAACTGAAATTGAAGGGAAAACCAATCTTTTTAGAAGTAGAGCCGATAAATGAGTCGGAAGAGGATTCAGAGAAAAGATTACGATTTTATAAACGAGAGGGTTTTAAGCATGCGAATACCGTCTCCTATGTTAAAAATTCACTCGCTACAAATAAAGATGTAGAATTGGAGATTCTTTATTGGAGTCCGGAAGCAGATAAGCATATGGATCAAGAGGTATTAGATGGAATGAAAGAAATCTATCGTGATTTGCATACTTATAAGGATGAAGAATTATATGGAGGGAAATACCGGCCAACTGAGAAAGCCTTGAAAATAAAAGAAAATAAATCTGATATTTTAGATGAAATAACAAGCTGAAGATTTAACTTCAGCTTGTTTTCTTTTTACCTCAAATGTTTAACGGCTTCGCTCTAGGGTATATAAATAATAGAAATTATTTAAAAAAAGAGACACAGGCCAAATGAAATAGGGCAAAGGAATGGAGTAATATAACAATTATTTCAATAATATGATAGTAAGGTTAATGTTTAGTAAACCCGGAAACATTTTCTAAAAAATCTCTACACATTCCATTATTAATCATGTATAATAATTTTATATGTTCCTTAATTATAATTATTTTAATTTAGATAGTATCATAAGCATTGTGAAATGTTAAATATATAGCTCTAACGGGATAAGGGAACTTAAAGAATAGGGAGAGTGACAGGGAATGGTTACACTTTACACATCACCTAGCTGTACGTCATGTAGAAAAGCAAAAGCTTGGTTAGAAGAACATGATATTCCATATAAAGAACGTAATATTTTTTCTGAATCATTAAGTCTTGATGAAATAAAAGAGATTTTACGTATGACTGAAGATGGTACCGATGAAATCATTTCAACACGCTCGAAAACTTTTCAAAAGTTAAATGTAAATCTTGATAATTTACCTTTACAGGAATTGTTTAATATCATCCAACAGAATCCCGGATTATTAAGAAGACCAATTATCATTGATGAAAAACGTCTGCAAGTTGGTTACAACGAAGATGAAATCAGACGATTTTTACCTCGTAAAGTAAGAACATTTCAACTTCGAGAAGCACAGCGCTTAGTTAATTAATTTTTATATTGTTCATAAACCCCCTTCCTGGACAGCGAAGGGGGTTTTGGTGTATCTTAAATTATTAGACATAATTATTTTATGAAATATAGGCTTTTTGTTTCCCACTATTTACTATTTATCATAAAATATAACTACCACCTGCTTTATAAAAAGAACATCCATGATTAACATTTTTAAAAACAGGGAAAAGATATAACAACCTAGTTTGGGGGTATATCCCTTCAATTACCTCAAACCAGAAGGGAGAGAGTGAATCATGGAAATCGAACGTATTAATGAGAATACTGTAAAATTCTACATTTCATATGGGGATATTGAAAAGCGAGGCTTCGATCGAGAAGAGATCTGGTATAATCGTGATCGAAGTGAGGAACTTTTCTGGGAAATGATGGATGAAGTGCATGAAGAAGAGGATTTTACTGTTGAAGGCCCACTTTGGATTCAAATCCAAGCACTTGAAAAAGGGTTGGAGATTTTAGTTACTCGAGCGCATCTATCCAAGGATGGCCATAAATTCGATTTGCCAATTGATGATCCCGCCAATTCCGTTGATGTGAAGATAGAGTCTATGCTTGAAGAGCATTTTCAAACTAACCAAGCAATAGATGAGCAAATAACAGAGGATGATACATTGGAATTTGTCCTTTCATTTAAAGACTTTGAAGATGTCATTGCATTAAGTAAAACGAACGGAATTCAAGGAGTTGTGACCAAGTTATACTCCTTTGAAAATATATATTATTTGTATGTAGAATTTCCAGATGGAGAGTTTGTGGAAGAAGAGATTGATAATAAGCTATCAATTATACTTGAATATGCTGATGAATCTCCTGTTACAATCCATCGTCTTGAAGAATATGGAAAAGTCATTATACCTAAAGATGTATTCTCGACTGTAAGCCAATACTTTTCTTAATACTCATTAATTGAAAGCTGATTTCCACTTGGAAGTCGGCTTTTTAGTTCTTAAATTGGTCTGGAATCACCACATTGAGGACCCCCTATTTAGAAAGTGTGATTGAAAAACTAATCGAGGGTTTGCGTCATTCAGACCATATTGGGGTATAGATAATGAAAGTTTTCAATGAAAAATGGATAAGGTGAGGATTATGAAGAATTTTATTAATGTTCTTTTATTTATCGCAATTTTAGGGATTGTGGGATTTATATATCAGAAAAATTTCGATGGGGATTATATTCAATATGGAAGTATATTATTTACAATAACTGTTGTTTTTATTGGATTTATTATATTCCTGGAAAATCGTCATCCTGCACAGACACTAGCATGGTTAATCGTTTTGGGTGCTTTTCCGGTAGTTGGATTCTTGTTTTATTTGTTATTTGGAAGGAATTTTAGAAAAGAAAAGATATTTAAGAAAAAATATTTTTTAGATAAGCAAAAGTATATGGATATTACAGGGGAAAGTGAGAAAAGATTATTAAGATTAGATAATGAGAATCATGATTATAGCCAATTGTTTAATCTAGCTGATCAGATTGCCAACACCCCTATCTCTTTATCTACGGAGACTAAAGTTCTTACAAATGGAAAAGAAACATTTAATTCTATTAAAGAAGCTTTATTGCAAGCAAAACATCACATACATATGGAATATTATATTGTTCGCCATGATACCTTGGGGAATGAAATTAAAGACATACTTATTAATAAAGCGAAAAACGGGGTGAAAGTTAGATTTCTTTATGATGCAGTCGGATCATGGACTCTTTCAGGGGAATATATTAAGGAAATGAGAAAATGGGGGATTGAGGTAGTGGCGTTTGGCCCTGTTAAGCTCCCCTTTTTAAATAATAAATTTAACTTTAGAAACCATCGAAAAATTGTTGTAGTGGACGGAGATATTGGCTTTGTTGGTGGTTTAAATATCGGTAATGAATATTTGGGTAAAGATGAGAACTTTGGATTTTGGCGTGATACCCATTTGAGGTTAAATGGAGAAGGAGTCCGCAGTTTACAATTAATCTTTTTGCAGGATTGGTATTACATGACCAATCACAGTTTCTTAACAGATGAGTATCTTGCTCCTGTAACAACAGATCATGAAAAAGGGCATCATGGGGGAGTACAAATAATTGCAGGTGGGCCTGATAATGAATACAGTACCATTAAAAATATATTCTTTTCTATGATTGTTTCGGCAAAAAAATCAGTTTGGATTGCCTCCCCTTATTTTATCCCAGATGAAGACATATTTTCTGCCTTGAAAATTGCTGCTCTAAGTGGTATTGATGTTCGCTTATTAGTACCTAGTAATCCGGATAAGAGAATTGTCTTCCATGCTTCGAGGTCCTATTATCCTGATTTATTGGAGACAGGAGTTAAAGTCTATGAATATCGTGAGGGTTTCTTGCATTCAAAAATCATCATTGTAGATGGAGAACTTGCATCTATAGGTACCTCAAATATGGATATGAGAAGCTTTCACTTGAACTTTGAAGTCAATGCGTTTCTCTATAAGACCGATAGTGTACAAACATTAGTAAATGATTATCTACATGACTTATTAGTTTCGAATGAGCTGCATATTGAGGTATTTAAAGGTAGACATTTCGGTATGAGAATGATGGAATCATTATTTAGACTACTATCACCGATGCTATGATGAAAAAGCTCCGCCTAGTTGAAAAGTTCAACAGATGGACATATAGAGTTCATTTAGAATGAAGGTTTATTAAATAGATAACGAGAATTTGATAGGTATCCTATAGGAAAAGGAGCCTGTACATGCTGGTTGCAATTAATAAAGAAGATAAACAAATTCATGCCAACCAAATTATAAAGAGACACGAGGAAGAGTATCGCTGTCCTGCTTGCCGGAAACGTGTGATATACCGTTCCGGCCCGCGGACGATTCCCCATTTTGCTCATCAAACAAAGGGGAATTGCCAAGCAGCAACTGAATCTGAAACAGCAGATCATCTATCAGGGAAAAATAATTTATACCGTTGGTTAAGAAGCTGTCAGTTGGATGTTGAACTGGAGAAATATATAGCTATCATAAAGCAAAGACCTGACATTTATGTAAAGAGGAAAAATCAATATTATGCAATCGAATATCAATGTTCATCTATTCATGAAGAGTTATTTTTGAAAAGAACAAAAGGATACTTGGATGCAGATGTTGTGCCTATCTGGATTTTTCACAGCCACTTCATTAAAAGAAACGGAGTTTATCTGTGGAGGCTAAATTCACTCCTTAAATCTGCTCTTAGAAAATCTTCATCACCTTTTCTCCTCTTTCACAACCCCAAGCAAGCAAATTCCATACTGGCATTTGTGAATATTATACCTGTCTCAATAGAACAATGCTTCGGTCAGATGGTATTGTTATCTGAGGGAATGGATCTGGAAAGTATCTTATCTCCACCCAAGCAAGAAATCCCTTATTTAAACGATTGGTTTAAAAAACGTACTCTGCAACTTATGAATGAAATCCGTTTTAAAGGCTTGCAAAGTAAGCTGATTAAAGAATTATATCAGGTTGGGATATCTCCGTTTAAAATCCCTGAATTTGTTGGTGTTCCATTGTTAAGCGGCTGTATGTATGGAATGCCGGCGACTGTCTGGCAAGGATTAATCTATATCGATTTACTGAATTGCTTTAACCTGCATGGAAGAATCAGTGAAGCATGGATTCGGTCAAGATTTTTGGAAAGAATAAAGAAGAAGGATATAATTTTAAATCAATGCCCTTTAATGAGCCAGGATATATTTACCGCATTGAAAGAATATCTGAGATTCCTTGAAAAAATTGATTATTTGGAAAAAATAGATGTAAATCATTATATAATAAGAGAAGACTTCATTTTAGACGATCATTTTGAAGAGATAATCAAATTGAGGTTATTCGATTTTTATGAAGGGAATTAAAGGTATTATGAAGAACTTTATGAAAGAAGCAAATGATTGGAGGGAACTGCATGGCTGCAGATATTAAACAATTACCTGAAAGAAAAGATATACCTGTAGAAGATACTTGGAGACTGGAGGATATCTTCCCAAGCGATGAAGCATGGGAGAAGGAGTTCAAGGGCATTTTGGCTGAATTGCCAAAAGGCGATCAATATAGAGGGAAATTAGATGAGAGTGCTGATACCTTATGGCAGGCTTTGCAATTTCAGGATATGATTACTGAAAGACTTGGACGTTTATATACATATTCTCACATGAGATATGACCAGGATACCGGTAATACATTTTATCAGGGAATGGACGACCGCGCCCGGAATTTATATTCTCAGGCTGCCAGTGCTTTTTCGTATATTTTACCTGAAATCCTTGCAATTAAAGAAGAAACAATTAATCGGTTCATGCAAGAGAAAAAGGAGCTTTCCTTATATGAACAAACTTTAAAAGAGATCAATCTGCAAAGACCCCACGTTCTATCAGCAGAGGCAGAGGCTTTATTGGCTCAGGCATCAGAAGTGATGGGAACTGCATCCAATACTTTTGGCATGTTAAATAATGCCGACCTTCGTTTTCCTACAATTAAAGATGAGAACGGGGAAGAGGTTGAACTGACTCATGGAAGGTACAGCAGATTTTTGGAGAGCAGTGATCGTAGAGTTCGTGAGGAAGCCTTTAAAGCGATGTATAAGACATATGGACAGTACCGAAATACGTTCGCAAGTACATTATCCGGGACAGTGAAGAAAGATAATTTCTATGCAAAGGTACGTCATTATGATTCTGCAAGACATGCAGCTTTAAGCAATAATAATATTCCGGAAACCGTATACGAAAATCTAATCAATTCCATTCACAACAATCTGCATTTACTACACCGTTATGTGAAGCTTCGTAAAAAACTTTTAGGTGTGGATGAATTGCATATGTATGATTTATATACACCTTTAGTGAAAGACGTGAAGATGGATATTTCCTATGATGAGGCTAAAGAATATATTCTAAAAGGGCTTGAGCCTTTAGGTGAGGAATACATCAATGTATTAAAAGAAGGGTTCGAAAACCGTTGGGTAGATGTTCACGAAAATCGCGGTAAACGAAGCGGCGCATACTCCTCAGGTTCATATGGAACTAATCCATATATTCTAATGAACTGGCAGGATAATGTGAATAATCTTTTCACATTAGCTCATGAATTCGGCCATTCTGTACACAGTTTTTACACACGCAAAAATCAGCCATATCCATATGGTAATTATTCGATTTTCGTAGCTGAAGTAGCATCTACTACAAACGAAGCCCTGTTGAATGATTATTTGCTTAAAACAATAGATGATGAGAGCAAGAAAATTTATTTATTAAATCATTATCTTGAAGGTTTTAGAGGAACAGTATTCCGTCAGACGATGTTTGCGGAGTATGAACACATTATTCATAAGATGGCACAGGATGGAGAAGCTCTGACTGCTGAAAGCCTAACACAAAAATATTATGAGCTTAATAAAAAATACTTTGGTGATGATATTGTTATTGATGAGGAGATTGGTTTGGAATGGTCAAGAATCCCTCATTTCTACTACAATTATTATGTATACCAATATGCAACTGGATTCAGTGCAGCAGCAGCGTTAAGTAAACAGATTTTAGAGGAAGGGCAGCCGGCTGTTACGCGCTATATTGAATTCCTAAAAGCAGGCTCAAGTGATTTCCCAATTGAGGTTCTTAAAAAAGCAGGTGTAGACATGACTTCACCGAATCCGGTTGAAGAAGCTTGTAAAGTTTTTGAGGATAAATTAAATGAGCTGGAAGCTCTTTTAGATAAATAAAAATAATTCGAGGATTTTTTAAACCACCCCTTAGAAGTTAGACACCAATTTAACTTTTAAGGGGCGGTTTTTTTAAAATGGAATTAAATGCTGAAATTAAACTTAATGATTCCAGTACTAGTAACTCTAGAGGAGGGAAATAACCCTTGGAGGAAAAAGTTTTACACAATCCAAAAATTGAGGATCTTAGTGAAATTAAATTAGTAGGTTTTCGAGTTTTATGCGATGGCGAACAATATCTAAATGAAATTCCAAAAGCAGCACAACTTCTTAATGAACGTATGAATGAAATTCAACAGGTTACCAATTCATCTGTACAATAGGGGCATTTGTTGTTGATAACTATTCAGAAACTGAAGATGGTTATTGGATATGTGTTCAAGTTAACGAGTACGAGGATATACCGGATGATATGGTTTGCTTAACGATTCCGCCTCAAAGATATGCTGTAGGCAAACATAATGGAGCTAATTATAGTATTAGAGATACATATGCAAGATTACACGCTTGGATTGAAAAAAACGGATATGAAAGACAATTAGATAAATGGCATTTAGAGAGGTATCATAGTTGGAATAATAAAGATAATCTAATTATTGAGTTATTGGATACTATTACAGAATCTTAAACTCTAAAAGTAAGTGCAGGCCAATCAAGAGAACTCGCCAATTTTCTGCGAGCTCTCACTTTAATTTATAACTATAACCGGTAGTTTTAGGCCAACTTAAGGCTTTTAGAATCCCTTGAATTTTTTTTGATAACCAAGACTATAGATAAAGATGAAAAAAGAGAGAAACAAAATAGGTGACGATACATAGAGAGGAATGATCCGCATAATCCCAAACAGCTGCAGGGGAATAGAAAATAAAACTAATAGGATTAAACTGCAAATATAAATTTTTTTCATAGAAATCATCCTTTATTACATAAGATAATTTGTACTGATTTCTAAAGAATATGGCAGAGGATAACCAAGTATGCAGTAAAAATGTCAGAAATGTGAATTAATGAACAAAGTGCTTGCATATGTGAAGAGAATTTGTTATATTACTATTGTGAAGTTGATCACTAGCAAACATTTACCCCTTTGTTTGACCGTGAAAAATTTCTCCCATCCCCTTTGTTCGTATGAAGAATAAGACTCTGTCCGATTACAGAGTCTTATTCTTATTTATACGGAAAAATATTCTAGGATAATAATTATAATGACGGTTTTTAATCGTTTTCTGCATATCTCCAATACGTTATGTTGGATGATGGTATCCTCTCAACCGTACGCTTCAAGAGTAATTTTTTCATTTCCCTTTCAACTTCTTGCTTATCCATTCGGTAAATAAATGTAATCTCATGAGTATTAATAATTTGAAAATCCTTAATACAGTCCTCTAAAGAGGGGAGTGATTGTGCTTTAGGCGGAAATCCTAACATCTCCTCAAGTATTTGAACATAAACTTCATAAGGGTAAGCCCCTGTTACCTTTATACCTTCATCTTCCATCTTTTGATTAAAGAAGACCAGGCTAGGCAGGTCAGTGACATCCATTTCTGATGAGATTTTTAAATCACATTGAAAAGCTTTTATGGCACTTTCTGAATTGATATCACGTGAAAACTCATCACAATCTATCTTGGCTTTATGAGCGCAGGCTAACAATGTATGCCAATTAGATACACTTTTTTGATCAAGAAATAAAGCCTCCTGAATTTTCTTAAAAAAACGATATCCAGCCTTCTTTCCTTGCATTTCTGCAGCTTTAATCGCGATAGGGGTGATATATAACGAGCTTTCAGGATTGTTGATCCAGATATTATCATCACAGGAAATACCCGACCTGTTTGCAGCTGAAAGGAATGATGGAAATGGGTGCTTAGCATTTGTATGCTTTCTTTCCACTTTTTTGCTAAACACATACTTTAAAGCAAAGTAATGTCCATATTCTAATTTCAGTCGTTTTATAATTCGTTCCAGCTCAAAGCAAATTGAACAAGTAGGATCTATAAATAAATAGATTTCTAATGGTTTTTCCAACGGTTTAAAATATTGATGGACAGACAGCCAATCCTGCCATTTTGGAATTGAAGAGTCATGCTTATTCATAACTATCACCTTTTTGCTGGATATCGTTTGTATTTATCATATGCTCAGCTGTTATGGTAAGTCTGCCCAGCAGATACTCTCTTAAAGGAGAATCTAACTGAATACTATCCATAGCCTTCTCCATACAGCTCAGCCAGGCTTTTGCACGCATAGGTGTAATTTCAAAAGCAAGATGTCTTGCTCTCAGCATGGGATGACCATGTTCCTTAGTATACAAAGAAGGTCCACCAAGAAACTGAGTAAGAAATTGTTTCTGTTTACGAGCTGTCTCTGTAAGATCATCTGGAAAAATAGGAGCTAGCAGCGGATGCGAACCCACATGATCATAAAATGCATCTATTAATTCAGATAACCGCTCTTTCCCTAATGCATCATATGGAGTTGGATTTTCTGCCATACATTATTCTCCCTCCATGAGTTGATAAGAATAATTTTAACAAGCAAGACTTGAATTATCCAATATACTGCTTTTTTTCCTGATTTTATAAGATTTTGAAGGGTAGATGCTAGCAGAGAAGCTTAGTAGAAGGTTATTGATAGTTCTTCAATTTGCATATATAAGGGGAAATAAAAAACTGTTCATTTTATGAACAGTTTTGCAGGTTTGGTTATTTTATGCGTAATAGGAAGTCATGACTTTATTTACATAGTTTTGCGTTTCTTTAAAAGGCGGTACACCACCGTATTTATCAACATTTCCTGGACCTGCATTATAAGAAGCTAAGGTCAATTCGATATTTCCATTATATTTAGTCATCATGGATTTAAGATACTTGGTTCCACCCATAATATTATCATAGGGGTCCATGATATTGTTTACGCCAAGAGATGAAGCCGTTTTGGGCATTAGCTGCATTAAGCCTGATGCCCCGGCTGAGCTAATGGCATTTGAATTATAGCCGCTTTCCTGCTGTATGACGGATCTGATTAATTTTTCAGGGACGTGATATTTATTGGAAGCTTCTTTTATAATGTCATCGTATTCTGTATTCTGATTCATAATTGCTGTACCAGTAGTTGATTGATTAGTAATTGGGACTGGATTGTACGCAATGGACGGAGAAGACGGAATGCTGCTGTTGATTATAGTAGCCAATGTACCTAATCCCGGATTGGCAGCAAGTGCATTATTCGTAGGATGGCTGACGGATGAAAGAACTTCATTCAGCAGAGCCTGAAATAAATTGGCAGAAGAAGGTGCCTGAGTTACAGAATTACTATCTGTTGGCCTCAGGGATCCGAGAGCTTGAAGCTGAATAATCGTATTGATGTCTCCTACGTTCATTATGTTCACTCCTTAGTAAGGTATAGTATCATTTGATTATAAAAACGTTGAACTTTATTTTCAGTTGGACGAACCGGAATGCCAGATTCTGATAAAAGCAGGTCAAATTCTTTCTTTCCTTGATCAAAGTTGTCCACTTCAAATTCTACCTCATAATCCTCTATTTGGAAATAGGAGCTATTATCTAAAACGAGCAAGCCGCTCTTATAAGGAAGCTCAACCCGTTTCGTTGTCAAGGTACCAAAATAACGAATTTCTTGTGGGTTGATTTTTAGATTTTTAATTCTTTCAGAGATTTTGCTATCAGGGATACCACCATCTTTTATGATTTTATTAGCTGTATCAGGGTCTATATCCCAGTTGGTTTCCAATAAGCCTTTTTGATTTTCAAGAGGCTGTTTAAGGGTCATCTCATAGGATGAATTTTTTTCACGTATACGTAAAGCTGAGGTATATTTTTTTAAGTCAAATGTAACTGTGTCAAAGTAATGATTTTTTTGTACTGTAAAATGTTCTGGCTTTATTTTAAAACGTTGCATGAGGTGGTTAAATTCCTCAAATGTCAGCAAATTTTTGAATTCAATTTCGATTTGTTCGCTCATATGTACATTCCTCCATGATAAACTTATGTATAACTATTATGACTTTTTGAATAGATAACATCAATCTTAGATATCCGTATAATCTTTGTGTTAAAATGGGTTTGAGCAATTTAGGGTAATAATTAGTACTAAATGTATTCATTAGCATGGTTGAATAAAGACGATTAATTCATAAAATACATACTAATTACATGATAATGTCTTCGATTCTGAGTTTTCCCTTGCTCTCAATAACAAGAATATTGAAAAGTATTTCAGGTGGTGGAATCCATGAGTAGAAAATGGGATGAATTTTTAGCCCCCTATAAACAGGCGGTTGATGAGTTAAAGATCAAATTAAGGGGTATAAGAACCCAATGTGACTTAGAAAAAGAACATTCACCAATTGAGTTTGTTACAGGTCGCGTTAAACCGATCGCAAGTATCCTGGATAAGGCTTACCAAAAGCAAATTCCTGAGGAAAGACTTGAACTGGAATTACAGGATATAGCCGGTCTTCGAATTATGTGCCAATTTGTGGATGATATAAAACAGGTAGTTATGCTGTTACGACAAAGAACTGACTTTGTAATTATTGAAGAAAGAGACTATATTACAAATAAAAAAGCAAGTGGATACCGTTCGTATCATGTAGTTATTGAATATCCGGTTCAAACGATTCACGGAGAGAAAAAAATATTAGCGGAAATACAAATTCGTACCCTTGCCATGAATTTCTGGGCTACGATAGAGCATTCACTTAATTATAAGTATAACGGACAGTTCCCGGAAACATTACGCAATCGCTTAGAGAGATTAGCTGAAGCAGCTTTCCATATGGATGAAGAAATGACACAGATCAAAATGGAAATCCAGGAAGCGCAGCAATATGTCTTTAAGAAGAGGGGGAAATAACACTTTACAGGTGGGGATTATGATGAAATATGCAGTTACGTCTAAAGGAGATACCAAATCCAATCATTTTATGGAGCAAGTGAAGGATCAATTGGATAGTCTGGGTGTTATTTATGATGAGGATCAACCTGATGTTGTTATATCTGTCGGCGGTGATGGAACATTGTTATATGCCTTTCATCGTTATAGCTCACGTCTTGATAAAACAGCATTTATAGGTGTACATACGGGTCATTTAGGTTTTTACGCTGACTGGAGACCTGAAGAGATTACAAAGCTAGCTAATGCTATAGCTAAGACGCCTTACCAAACTGTTGAGTACCCACTGCTGGAGGTTACTGTTCGATACAGTCACGGTGGCAGAGAGTCAAAATATTTAGCCTTGAATGAATCAACTGTTAAAAGTGTGGGGAGCACATTGGTGATGGACGTAGAAATTAGAGGGCAATCCTTTGAGAGGTTTAGAGGAGATGGTTTGTGCGTATCTACTCCTTCAGGCAGTACTGCTTATAATAAAGCCCTTGGTGGTGCTATTATTCATCCTTCCATCCCTGCTGTGCAATTGACGGAAATGGCTTCAATCAATAATAGAGTGTTCCGTACAATTGGATCTCCTCTAATACTGCCAGGTCATCATACCTGTATGATGAAACCAGTAACAAATGATGATTTTCAAATTACAATTGACCATTTAAGTCTTTTGCATAAAGAGGTAAAATCGATTCAATTCAGAGTGGCAGATGAACGAATTCGTTTTGCTCGTTTTAGACCTTTCCCATTTTGGAAAAGAGTTCGTGATTCTTTTGTTACAGAATAAAAAGAAAGTTATAGTAGGTGACCTAAAAGAATGCAATTGTCTTTTGGTCACCTTTTTTACTGAATAAATAATCCTTTAGCTTAAAAAGCTATAAATATGAATAATGAAAAGGAAGGTCTCCATGGTGAAGCCATTTACATTAGAGTGGACAGTAGAAAATCAGGAAAGCAATAAAGTTTTGAGAGAATATTTGGCGGATAAAAAAATATCAAAATCAGCGTTGGCAGATATTAAATTTAAGGGTGGTTATATTTTTGTTAATCAGCAAGAAGTGACGGTGCGATACATATTAAAAACTGGTGATCAGGTTACCGTAATCTTCCCGAAAGAGGTGGGAAGTGAGCAGCTGATAGGTGAGAAGATACCTCTTTCTATTATCTATGAGGATAACTATGTAATGGTCGTCGAAAAACCGGCCGGCATGTCTACAATTCCATCTAGAGAGCATCCAGCCGGTAGCTTAGCCAATGCAATCATTGGCCATTATGAACAAATTGGCCATTCAGCGACCGTTCATATTGTCACAAGATTGGACCGGGATACGTCTGGCTTGGTCTTAATAGCCAAGCATCGCCATATACACCATTTATTAAGTTTGTCTAAATCTATAAAAACGGTGGAGAGAAAATATAAAGCAATCGTCACCGGTGTGATTACACCCTTGGCTGGAACAGTGGAAGAACCTATTGGCCGTATGGATACCAGCATTATTAAACGTGAGGTACGGGAAGATGGCCAATATGCATGCACGGAATATAAAACGCTGCAATTATTTGAACGGTATTCACTTGTGGAATTAAAGCTGCAAACCGGAAGAACGCATCAAATACGAGTACATATGGCACATTTGGGGCATCCGCTAATAGGTGATGATTTATATGGGGAAAGCAGACAACTGATTAAGCGGCAGGCATTACATTGTTATTCGTTGAAATTTCTTCATCCAATAACGGGGAAAGAACTTTCGTTTGAGAGTGAATTACCAGAAGATATGATGCAATTAATATAGGGCTTATGAGTATTTGAGCAGATATATCTATTTTTAAAATAAATAAACTGAGGATAAATAAAGTTTTGCAAATAAGTATTTTAAAAGGAGTGAAAATAATGGTAAATAACATCAAAACAATAGATGAATGGATTGCTGATAATCATTTGAATCCAACCGAAGTTGGTTTTATTGAAACAATCCTTACCTTTGCTTCTACAGTAAGGCATCTCCAACATAAAAAGACAGCTATGAATGAGGCGATCAGGACCATGTTTCCTGATAAAAGAGCTGAAATAACTCCAAAAATAACATACCAAAAACTTGAGAAAATCCTGATAGACAATGACATATCAATTGATTTGGAGACCATGCTCAATCAATACCTTTCACAAGGAGTATGTGTTGACCTATGTAATGAGTTACTTCTGGATCGAGGATAATTCGATTTTTTTAACCAAAAGTTTTCTTGGAAAATAAAAAGGTGCTGAATGTCGCATAATAGGACAATCAGACACCTTTAATTACTAGAATTAATTGTCATAAGTATGAAATTTTTCTGGAACAAGCTGTTGAGAGGAGGTTACTGAGAAAAGGGCCATATCTGGGTAACGCAAAGCAGTTAATTTTCCTCCAAATACAGCTCCTGTATCGATATTGTACGTATTATTTTTAATTCTTGGTTCGCGGACAGGCGTATGCCCATAGACAATAATCGGATCACCTGGATGTCGAAGTGCCCAGTCCCTTCGTTCTGGTCTTCCATCCGGCAGTGTTTTTCCGGTTATATCCCCATATAAAACAAATGTTTTAACACCCTTATGTGTTGCTCCTATAAATTCTTTTTTGATACCGGCATGTGCAAGGACAAGCTTACCTTGATCTAAGACAAGATAAAGAGGAGCTGACTCGTATAATTGCATAAAATGGTCGCGCACCTTCTTTCTTACTGGTTTAGATAAAGCCTCAAGTTCAGCAATCGTTGTCTCTAAGCCATGTACAGCCTTTACTTTATTGCCTAGGAAATAACGATATAGTTTATTGCAATGATTACCCGGTATATATAAGGCAGTTTTCCGTTGTATGGTTAATGACCATACAAGGTTAATCATCTCTATAGAATTAGGTCCTCGATCAGTAATATCGCCTATAAAGGCAGGGGTATTTCCGTTTGGATGGACAGGAATATTATCCTCATTAAATTGATAACCCAGTTTGTGGAATAATTCGATACATTCCCCATAACAACCATGTACATCGCCTATACAATCATAGATCATTTGCATCACTTCCTTCTATTACCTCTATATTACCCTTTTTTAAAGGGTTTCAATTATATCTATTTAGGAAATTGTAAAGGGTATGATAGATACGCCTTAAACGACATAAAAAAAGGTATGGTGACCTCTAAAATGGAAATTCAGGAAAGCAAGCAAAGAGATTTACTGCGTTTATTAAAAGAAGAGAACCTCCAACAGTTTCGGATTATATTTTTAGATATTCACCCCTATGATCAGGCAAAGTTTTATGCGAATTTAGAAGAAAAAGAACGGGCAACTGTTCATCACTTTCTCTCACCGGATGAAATGGCAGAGCTAATAGGGAATCTTGCTTATGAATATGAAGAAGAGATTGTAGAGAGAATTTTAGCAGAAATGGATCCTCGATATGCCGCCTCTATTTTAGCTGAAATGCATCCGGATGATGCTGTTGATTTGCTCAGTAATTTGGATAAGGAACAAATAATCAGTTATTTGTCTTTAATGGATGAAGAACAATCGCAAAATATCATGCATTTGCTTCACTATGAGGAATCAACTGCAGGAAGTATCATGACGACTGAATTTATAAGCATTGCAGAGAATCAAACAGTAGGATCTGCCATGAAACTAGTGAGGAAGGAAGCACAGGATGCTGAATTAATTTATTATATTTATGTTATGGATGAAAAGCAAAAATTAACAGGGGTACTATCCCTGCGTGATTTGATTGTGGCAGATGATGATACAATGGTCTTTGAATTAATGAACAAACAGGTCTATTCGGTGAAAGTAAGCGATGATCAGGAAGAAATAGCTCGAAAAATGAGAGACTATGATTTCGTTGCGATGCCGGTTGTTGATTTTCAGCATCATCTGGTCGGCATTATAACATTTGACGATATGATTGATGTTATGTATGAAATAGCTTCCGATGATTATTCCAAATTAGCAGGGGTATCCGATATGGAATACATAGATAAAAGTCCTTTTTCATCTGCCCGTAAAAGACTCCCGTGGTTGATTATATTATTATTTCTAGGCATGATTACCGCTAATTTAATCGGTCAATTTGAAGAAACTTTATCGAAAAAGGCAATTCTGGCGGTGTTCATCCCCTTAATTGCAGGGATGGCTGGGAATACAGGTACACAAAGCTTGGCTGTTATAGTGAGAGGAATTGCTACAGGGCAAATTGAGGATGAAAACAAGCTAAAGCTCCTTTGGCGTGAAGCGGGAACAGGACTTATAACCGGAATATCATGTGGAATCGTGGTTACCATTATCGTTTATGTTTGGAAAGGTGAACTAATTCTTGCTGCCCTCGTTGGTATTTCCATACTGGTAACATTAATTGTCGCCACATTAGCGGGTAGCCTTGTGCCTTTATTGATGCATAAGATGAATATTGATCCTGCTGTAGCCTCAGGACCATTTATTACGACCATTAATGACTTAATAAGTATTCTTATTTACTTTGGAATGGCTACTCTCTTTATGGGTTATCTCACATGATATATTTAGCTGAAAAAACAGAAAATGGTTGCGATTCTTCTTTACTTAGTTTAAATTAGTAGTAGGTACTAATAACTTGTGTTAATTATTTAAGGAGGAATCCTTCCTATGAACTTAAGTATGGATGGGAAAACCATTGTTGTAATGGGTGTGGCAAATAAAAGAAGTATAGCTTGGGGTATAGCTAATTCACTTTACCAGGCTGGTGCTAGATTAATTTTTACATATGCAGGGGAACGAATGGAAAAGAGTGTTTATGACCTTGTAAACAGCTTAGAGGGTGGAGAAGAGACCTTCGTCCTGCCATGTGATGTTACAAAAGATGATGAAATCGAAGGATGTTTTGCTACGATTAGAGAAAAATATGGAAAGATAGACGGGATTGCGCACTGTATTGCTTTTGCCAATAAGGAAGAGCTTAAAGGTGAGTATATGAACACGACGAGGGACGGGTTCCTATTGGCCCAAAATATTAGCTCTTATTCATTAACAGCTGTTGCAAAAGCAGCAAAAGAAATCCTGAATGAAGGGGCTAGTATCGTTACTCTTACTTATCTTGGCGGTGAACGAGTAGTCCAAAACTATAATGTCATGGGTGTGGCCAAGGCCTCACTTGAAGCAAGTGTGAAATATTTGGCTAATGATCTTGGGCCTAACGGCGTAAGAGTAAATTCTATTTCAGCAGGAGCAATCAGAACCTTGTCGGCCAAAGGAGTCGGCGATTTTAATGAAATTCGAAAAGTATTTGAAGAGCGTGCACCTTTGCGCAGACAAGTAACCCAGGAGGAAGTGGGAGACACAGCCCTATTCCTGTTCAGTCCATTGTCCCGGGGAATTACGGGGGAAAATATCCATGTGGATTCAGGGTATCACATCTTAAGCTTATAAATAAAATGACTCTCTATTGCAAGGTGGCTTTGATAACCGCTTTTGAAATAGAGAGTTTTTTTATGAAAAGTGTTACTGTGTAAATCAGTCAATCAATCACCTAAATAAAGTGGAACTGTTCCCCCTTCATTATTGTGTTAAGATCCAATATTATTCTCCTATACAATAAAAATGTTATAAATTTCTAATAAAATGATAGTCAATTGGGAAAAGCTGTGACATAATAAATCATAATATTTTAAATATTTTAATAAATTACATAATAATATTACGCAGGAGGGAATGGCTTGGATGACACTGTGGTTTTAGATGTAAACCATTTAACCGTTTCTTTTATGGATGATGGAAAATTGGTTCCTGCAGTTGAGAATATCGATTTCCAACTTCATAAAGGAGAAATTCTTGGTATTGTTGGTGAATCAGGAAGTGGGAAGAGTTTGACCTCTTTATCCATTATGGGACTGCTTCCACAACCGCCGGCTATTGTTGATCCCCAGGCAGTCATTAATTTTGAGGGAGACAATTTATTAAAAAAATCCGAATCAAAAATGAGGAAAATTCGCGGGGATCGGATATCTATGATCTTTCAGGAACCGATGACTTCTCTTAATCCTTTGTTTACAATCGGCCAACAAATGATTGAAGCATACAGGCTGCATAGAAACAGTAATAAAGTTAAGGCGCGTACTGAATGTATGGAAATGTTAAAGCAGGTAGGGCTGCCTCGGGCTGCTGATTTAATGAAAAATTATCCACATGAGTTATCAGGCGGTATGAGACAGAGGGTTATGATTGCGATGGCCATGGTTTGCAAACCAAACATATTGATTGCAGATGAACCGACTACGGCACTTGATGTTACCATTCAAGCCCAAATTCTTAAGCTGATGAAAGATTTAAATAATCAAACTGAAACATCAATCATTCTCATTACTCATGATCTTGGAGTGGTGGCTGAAATATGCGATCGCGTTCTTGTTATGTACGCAGGAAAAATTGTTGAGAAAGGAACGGTCAGGGATATATTTAAAAATCCTAAACATCCATACACAAAAGGATTACTGAAATCTGTACCCGACATCCGGCAGAAAGATAGTAAATTATATTCCATTCCAGGTAATGTTCCGAAACCAGGAATGATTCAAAATGGCTGTGTATTTGCTCCGCGTTGTGAATATGCCATGCCTGCCTGTGCCACAATGACTCCGGAATTACAAAAGGTGTCTCCCCAATATCAATGGGTAAGGTGCCTATTATATCAGGGACAGGAAGGAGGCATCCATCATGACGGAGCTATTAAAAGTTGAAGGCCTGAAGAAATTTTTCCCTATTAATGGAGGAGTTTTGAGCAGGAAGATTGGTGAAGTAAAAGCCGTCAATGATATATCCTTTCATGTGAAAAAAGGGGAAACTCTTGGGATTGTTGGGGAAAGTGGCTGTGGAAAGTCAACAACCGGCAGATTATTAATGAGATTGATTGACCCAACAGAAGGAAGTATTGTCTTCGAAGATAAGGAAATCATGTCTATGTCAAAAAAGCAGCTTAGACAAGTGCGACGTGATATTCAAATGGTTTTTCAGGATCCTTATGCGTCATTAAATCCGAGGCATTCCGTCCAGCAAATATTAGAAGAACCTTTAATTGTTCATGGCATTGGCAATAAGAAGGAGCGGGCAAATAGGGTAGCAGAAATGATAGATGTTGTGGGACTCAGTTCCTATCATTTAAAACGTTATCCCCATCAATTCAGTGGCGGTCAGCGTCAGCGGATCGGTATTGCCCGAGCCCTAATGACAAAACCTAAATTAATTATTGCAGATGAGCCTGTTTCTGCGCTTGATGTATCCATACAGGCCCAGGTACTAAACCTGTTAAAGGATATCCAAAAAGAATTTGGACTTACTTATATTTTTATAGCACATGATCTGGGGGTTGTCAGGCATATTAGTGATCGCGTTGGAGTCATGTATTTGGGGAGAATGGTAGAATTGTCGGGCAGCGAAGAGTTATACGAACACCCTCTTCACCCGTACACACAAGCTTTATTATCTTCAGTACCAATACCAGACCCTGATATTAAACGTGAATCCATCATCTTAACTGGAGACATCCCAAGCGCATCCAATCCACCGAGTGGTTGTGCATTCCATACTAGATGTCAGCATGCAATGGAAGTTTGTAAGACTATTAATCCAGTATACCAAGAAATAAAAGGGGATCATTATGCTGCATGTCATCTCCATGGTGAACATGACAGCAATGATAATAAACAAATATAAGAGGGGGTTTCATATGAAAAAGCTTTTATTGGCTATGGTCAGTATTCTAATGCTAAGCGTTGTACTGGCAGCATGTAATTCTGGCGACAAGGAGACTGAAGGTGGAGGCAGTGAAGAGAAAGGAAATACAAAGGATACACTTGTTTTTGGGCGTGGCGGTGATTCCACTTCGTTAGATCCAATCACGACAACCGAAGGAGAGTCATTTAAAGTCACGATTAATATTTTTGATACACTGCTAACTTACGGTAAACAGGATACGACGCTGCAACCTGGATTGGCTGAAAAATGGGAGGCTTCTGATGATGGTCTTTCATATACATTTACATTGAAAAAAGGCGTTAAGTTTCATGATGGTACTGATTTTAACGCAGAAGCAGTAGTATTCAACTTTAACAGATGGATGAATGGCGATGCTGATCAGTATCCATATTACAGCATGTTTGGCGGCTATAAAAAAGATGAAGGGCATGTCATTAAGGAAGTAAAAGCGGTTGATGAATCGACTGTTCAATTTACTTTGAAAAGACCTCAGGCGACCTTCCTTAAAAATATTGCAATGAGCTGTTTTGGAATTGCCAGCCCTACTGCAGTTGAAAAAGATGGTGATAAGTTCCGGGAAAATCCAGTTGGTACCGGTCCGTATAAATTTAAAGAAAAAGCAAATGACAAAATCGTTATTGAAAAGAATGAAGATTATTATGTAGACGGAGAGCCAAAATTAAAAACAATTATTTTCCGTACGATTCCTGATAACTCGGCACGTTTGAATTCATTAAAGATTGGTGAGATTGATGTGATGGACGGTGTAAACCCATCAGACCTTGAAACAATTAAAGGAGATGCAAATTTACAGGCTATTGAACGTCCTTCCATGAACGTTGGGTATCTTGGCTTTAATGTAACGAAAAAACCATTTGATAATCCAAAAGTCCGTCAGGCTTTAAGCCATGCCGTTGATAAGCAAGCTATCATTGATGCTTTCTATTTAGGAATGGCAAAACCAGCGAAAAATCCTCTGCCGGATTCAGTGGAAGGCTATAACGATGAAATTCAGGATTATGAATTTGATTTAGATAAAGCAAAAGAATTATTAAAAGAAGCTGGTTATCCGGATGGATTTAAAATGGATCTTTGGGCTATGCCAGTTCCGCGTCCATATATACCAGAAGGAAAGAAAATTGCAGAAGCGATTCAGGCAAATTTTGAAAAAATTGGAGTTAAGGCAGAAATTCAAACTGTAGAATGGGCTACATACCTTGAAAAGGCAGCAGCTGGCGAGTTCCCGGCCTATATGCTGGGCTGGACAGGTGATAATGGAGACCCAGATAACTTTATCTATACATTGCTTGATAAAGATTCAATCGGATCTAACAACTATTCCTATTACGCGAATGATAAGCTCCACGACATTTTAATTGAAGCGCAAACAATTGTTGATCAAGACAAACGGAATGAGCTATATAAACAGGCTCAAGAAATTATCCATGAAGATGCACCGTGGATTCCGCTCGTTCACTCAACGCCTTTGTTGGCAGCATCAGCTGATTTAACAGGACTTGTACCGCATCCGACCGGATCAGATATTTTAAAGAATGTAGAATTCAAGTAAAACTGTGTTAAGTAAGGGCGCCTTTACATGGATGATTCATATAGGGGCGCCTGTTTATTATGGAGGTGCATACAGATGTTTTCTTATACAATGAAAAGGATTCTGTCTGTTATACCGGTTCTGTTTGGAATGACGCTGATTGTATTTGCCATTGTCAGAGCCATTCCTGGAGATCCGGCACAGGTTATTTTAGGGCAAAGGGCAACAAAAGAGTCCATTGCAGTTTTAACTCAAGAGCTTGGATTGGACAAAGCCTGGTATGTTCAATACATAGATTATATTAAGAATTTGTTTACCGGTGATTTGGGTACATCCATTAGAACCAATGCAGAGATTACTAGTGAGATATGGCCATATATTGCTGCTACGCTAGAATTAACGCTAGTTGCGATGATTATTGCCATCGTTATTGGTGTAAACGCCGGCATCATCAGTGCGTGGTTTTCAAATTCCTGGTTTGATTATTTAGCTATGATCTTAGCCTTAATTGGAGTATCCATGCCTATTTTTTGGCTGGGGTTAATGGAGCAATGGGCTTTTTCCCTTCAGCTGGGTTGGTTACCGACAACGGGACGTGAAGATATCAGAGATCCAATCAATGCGATAACTAATTTGTATTTGGTGGATACGTTGCTGCAAGGTGATTTCGATCAATTTTTTGTGGCGGTTAAGCATTTGATTATGCCAAGTATCGCTTTAGCAACTATTCCAATGGCCATTATTGCTAGGATGACAAGATCGACTATGCTTGAAGTTATGAAATCAGATTTTATTCGTACAGCACGTGCAAAAGGTGTCAGTATGTTTTGGGTGGTGTACAAGCACTCTTTGAAAAATGCATTTATTCCGGTTTTAACTGTCATAGGGCTGCAAACAGGATTACTTCTTGGAGGGGCTATTCTGACAGAAACTATTTTTGCTTGGCCGGGCATAGGGCGTTATTTATATGAAGCAATCGGCTATCGTGACTATCCGGTTATTCAATCTGGTATTTTACTGATTGCGGCTGCTTTTGTATTCATTAACTTAGTTGTCGACCTCCTTTATGCATTGGTCGATCCACGAATTAAATACTCCAAATAAAGGGTGGTGTAGACATTGGGGGAATTAGTACGAAATACAGAAGAGACACCATTGGTAATGGATGAAAAAGTGGTTTCTCCATGGGGGGAATCATGGGCTGCCTTTAAACGTAATCGTTTGGCAATGGTGGGCCTTGGTATCGTCTTATTCTTTATATTATTGGCATTATTAGCTCCGATTATTGCTCCTTATGGATATAAGGAGGTTAGTTTGACAGACCGTTTAAAACCGCCATCTGCTGAACATTGGTTTGGAACAGATGACTTTGGGAGGGATATTCTTTCACGAATATTATATGGTGCGCGTATATCCTTATCCGTTGGATTTTTCTCTGTACTGGGTTCTGTTATAGTAGGTTCAATAATGGGGCTTGTAGCTGGATATTATGGCGGATGGATTGATACAATTATTTCACGTTTTTTTGACATCCTTCTTGCCTTTCCAAGTATCTTATTGGCAATCGCGATTATTTCTATTTTAGGGCCATCTCTGCAAAATGCCCTGATTGCAATCGCCATTATAAATATTCCGAATTTTGGCCGCCTCATAAGGTCTAGAGTACTGAGTGTTAAACAAGAGGAATATATTATGGCAGCCAACGCAATTGGTATGAAGGATTCAAGAATTCTCTTTCGTCATATCCTTCCAAACAGTATGACACCAATTATTGTTCAGGCAACATTGGCAATTGCAACAGCAATTATAGAAGCAGCGGCGCTTGGATTCCTCGGTTTGGGAGCACAGGCACCGACACCTGAATGGGGAAAAATGCTGGCGGATTCGAAGGGTTTTTTAGTACAGGCTCCCGGAACGCTCTTTTTCCCAGGATTGGCTATCATGTTAACTGTCCTAGGATTTAATTTATTGGGTGATGGACTGAGAGATGCCCTTGATCCAAAAATGAAACAGCGTTAAATAAGAAAATAAAAATAGTATGAACCGCTCCTCTGCAATTGTTAGAGAGCGGTTTTTTTTGTGAAAAATTGGCTATGGGCAGGCAATGTCATGATAAACCATAATTAACGCTTTCAGCAAAGAGGGGAGCTCAGATATATCTACAGTCTTTTGCACATATATATAGCAGATAGAAGCTAAGGAGGTAACTATATGAGCCATAATGAGATTAATAGTGCACTGCCAGCAAATGCTTGGCTTGATAAGGAGCAAATAATGAGACGATTGCGTGAAGAAGAAATAGTGGAAATAGATGACTTTTTTACAAATGCTGCGACTAAAGAATTGATGCATAAAATTAATCAGCAACAGGAATGGGAACAACATATTGCTGATAAAGATAATTCGCGTGAAGGACTTGAAGAGGGAAATAGTGATGATAGTTTGCAGCAGCAGCCCCCATTATTAAGCTTTGAGATAGAAAAGAAACAATATACTGATTTGCTGAAAGAACGGGAGCCTGATTTATTGGATGTAAGTGAAGCGAATGGAAAAACAAAGCGTAAACGTATAGAGGATATGACGAAGGAGGAATTAGTCACCTATCTCTCCAAAATGCCGTCGCTCATGTCGAGCCCGGTCTGCGATTTTATAGTGGAAGATGGGAAGCGGCTGAGGGGAACGATTGAAAAAGTAAAGGGGGATTATGTCTATATTAAAGTTGCGTTTGGGAAGAAATGGATTAAATATACATTGCAGCAAATAAAAGAAATAAAAATAGTTCGTTTTTAAAATACTTCTGTATCGGATCTGGTTATCTGTATTAGACAAACCAAACCTTCCTACATACTTATACTGTATGAGTCCTAATCAGGGAAGGAGGACCCCTTTTATGAAGATACCAAAACAAAAAGCAAGCCAAATCAAGAGAACGCCTTCCAAGCAAAAGAAAAAAAACTGTGGATGTACAAAAAATAATAAAAAAGGTCGTTTACAACCATAACCTGCTGTTTAGTCAGCAGTTTTTTTTATTTTAGGTTGTTATGCAGCAATTAAGCTACATCTAATGTTATTCCAAATAAATTGGATAAAATGCCGTGTTTAACAAACAATACAGGATAATAATTTCAATTTGTAATGAGGGGGTGATGGTGCTATGAATAAAAGGATTTCTGTATTTTTAATTATAGCTATGTTTTTCACAATAGTAAGCGGATGTTCCGGTGACTCAAGCAGTAAAGAAGCCAAGATGTCACTTATTCAATCCGTGGATCAAGATCCCGTTTATCTTGGTGATCATTCAAAGGCACCATTAGAGAAAATAAAAGAGAAAGTAGCTTCCCATAAAGAAATCTACGATGTGGCTGTTGTCCAAAAGGATAAAGATATTTTGGTTGCGTACAAGGTTAAACATATGCAACGCTTTCGAATGAAAAGTATCGAAAGTAAATTAGATAAGGAGTTAAAGAAAAACTTTAAATCCTTTGATTTTACTGTATCAAGTGATATGAAAATATTTCTTGAAACAGTCGAGTTAATCGTGAATGTGAAGGATAAAGGTTACTCCAAGAAAAAAGCTGGAAAATGGTTTGATAAAATAATGAAACTACAGAAGGATATGGCATAGGCAGGTGTACATATGGCAAATAAAAAGAATGAAAAACTAACCCCTGAACAACAAAAATATAAAGAGCTGGAACAAAAATATGAAGCAAAACGTCCTGTTGTAAAGAATTGTATTAAGGCATTTTTTGTAGGTGGGCTATTTTGTCTACTAGGACAAGTTATTACGTATATGTATATATTTTATTTTAATTTTACTGAGCAAACAGCCAGTAACCCAACTGTAGCAACGATGATATTTTTAGCTATGTTATTAACAGGCTTTGGGGTTTACGATCGAATTGGCCAATTTGCTGGAGCGGGAAGTGCTGTTCCAGTTACGGGATTTGGTAATTCCGTCATTTCAGCAGCGATTGAGCATAGAACAGAAGGATTTGTGCTTGGGGTAGGAGGAAATATATTTAAATTGGCTGGAACTGTAATCCTATATGGTGTTTTTTCAGCATTTGTCGTTGCATTAGTAAAGCAAATCTATCTAATGGTTATAGGAGGTTAATATGCTAACTGGTAAACAAACCTGGGTGCTGCATAATCATCCTGTCATTTCCTCTACAGGCGTAGCTGTCGGTCCTTTTGAAGGCAATGGCCGTTTGGCTGATGATTTTGATATTATTCATGATGATCTTTGGCTAAATCAGAAAACATATGAGAAAGCGAACCGTGTATTAATTGAGGAAGCGGTTCAAAAAGCTTTGGATAAAAAGAAATTGCAAACTCGTGATATTCAATTTTTCTTTGCGGGAGATTTAATTAACCAAATCACACCTACTAGCTTTGCAGCCCGGACATTGGCCATCCCATATTTTGGGCTGTTTGGTGCATGCTCAACATCTATGGAAGGCCTTGCACTGGCATCCTTTATTATTAATTATGACGGTGCCAACAAGATATTGACTGGTGCCTCAAGCCATAATACAACCGTAGAAAAGCAATTCAGGTATCCAACAGAATATGGCGGTCAAAAACCGCCAACTGCCCAATGGACCGTAACGGGGGCGGGAGTTGCCTTGGTGGAGAAGAATGATAACTCATCTGAAAGTAAGCTCGTTGTAACCAGTGCAACCATCGGTAAAGTTGTTGATATGGGATTGAAGGATCCATTTAATATGGGAGGCGCGATGGCACCTGCTGCAGCAGATACGATTTATCATCACTTCAGGGATTTAAACCTTGACGAGGACTATTATGACCTTGTTGTTACAGGTGACCTTGGGAAAATTGGTCATGACACTGCGATTGACTTACTGGAGCAGAAGGGCTTAAAGCTAAATAAAGAAAAATTTAGGGATTGCGGTTTAATGATTTATAAAGACGATCAACCAGTAAGATCAGGTGGAAGCGGTGCAGGATGCTCCGCGACTGTTCTATATGGCCATTTACTTAATGAAATGAGAAAGGGTACATATAAACGCATCTTACTGGCAGCAACCGGAGCGCTTCTTTCTCCGCTGACCTTCCAGCAAGGGGAGTCCATTCCATGTATAGCACACGCAGTTGCTATTGAAAGACTATAGCGTTGAAAGGTGAGGAGCATATATGCTGGCAATGTTTTTTTGGGCCTTTGTTGTAGGAGGCATTATTTGTGTGATTGGACAGCTTCTATTTGATGTAGCAAAATTAACGCCTGCCCATACTCTTTCGACATTTGTTGTCATTGGCGCTATATTGGGTGGTTTTGGATGGTATGAACCATTATTGGATTTTGCAGGTGCTGGGGCATCTATTCCGATAGTAAGCTTTGGGAATTCGCTTGTAAACGGTGCTTTAGAGGAAGCAGAGAAGCATGGCATCGTTGGCGTGTTAACCGGAATGTTTAAAATTACATCATCAGGCATAACGGCAGCGATAGTCTTTGGATTTATCGCAGCCTTGATTTTTAAACCAAAAGGTTAATGAAAGAGAACCCATTAATTGTATTCTAAAATTTAAATGGATGGATGCAAAAGCGGTTGTAAGAGGGCTGGAGAGGGCTAGTAACAGCATGTGGAATGTATGATTGGTAATTTGTGTAACTTGGAAGAAAAATTCCATTTTCATGGTATTATAAAATTGAAAAAGCCGATAATTGATACCTGTTTAGAAGATCTAACACTCCAATTCCGTTGAATATATTCTGTATTAAAACAATAAGTTATGGGGAGGGCGCATGCTCTTCCTTTTTGAGGTGTAGAATTTTTTATCTGGAAAGAAGGTAAAACGGTGAAAGAAAAACTAATTCATATGAGAGATAAATTGAATGATATTAGTCGTCGTAATCGCTCTATTCGATTATTGAAAATCTACAATAAATGGAGTTTCGATTTAACTGAACTAGATAAGTTATCAAACAATAATGAAAAAATCAGTGAAGCTATTGTAAAGAAAATCGTCATGCAGTCTAAAGGTGAAATTACGTTACTTAAGCCAACAATAGAGAATGAAGATTCAATGGTCATTTCGAAAAAACTCACAGATTTATTGCGAAATATAAAAGGAATTGAAGAAGAAACAGGTATTCACGACTTTTATTTAGGCTACCCCTTTATATCAGGAAGCCTCTCTGATGGGACTTTTTTTCAGGCTCCCCTATTCTTATATCCACTTCGTTTAGAAAAAAGTAAGGTAAATACACAGAGATGGATCATTCGTGTGGAAGAAGGTGGTCCGCAAATCAATCGAACTTTATTTTTGGCGTTTAAGAAATTAAATAGTGTCCAGTTTACCGAAGAATTTTTCGAAGAGGCTGCAGAAATCGCTAAGTCTTATGAGAGGGAAAAATGGGATACTTTCTTCCAAGCGCATGATATTAATCTTTCATTTTCTAATGAAGGACTCACAAAGTTAAAAGAATATAAGAGGGATGAAATTCCTGAATCCACTGGAATTGTACTATTGGAAAATGCGATTATCGGGAACTTTCCACAAGGGGGTTCTTCACTAGTTAAAGACTTTGATGCCTTGATAGACCTTTCAGAAGAATCTAATCTATCATCGTTAGTCAGTGAATTGATAGAACCACAAGAGTTTGAGTCAGCAGAAGATATAAACAATGAAGATAATCAGACTAATGAAGAACCGGATATAATGAATTTGCTTGTTACGGATGGGTCACAGGAGGAAATATTAAAAGAAGCGAGATATAAGAAAGGGATTGTTGTTCACGGACCGCCAGGAACAGGAAAATCCCAGGTTATAGTTAATTTAATTACAGACGCACTTAGTCAGGGAAAGAAAATATTAGTAGTTTGTCAGAAAAGGGCTGCTCTAGATGTAGTATACCAACGCTTAGACGGGCTGAGATTATCCAATCATATAGCTTTGGTGCATGATGAAAAAACAGATCGAAAGCCGCTTTATAATAAAATTAGTGCTGTTCTTGAGACTAATAAAGTATTATTTGATCGGTCACTTGAAGATTTAAAATCCACATCAAATAGCTTGTTTACTCATGAAAAGCTGTTAAATGATATTGCTAAAGGGCTTTATGAGTACCAGGATTTTGGGTATCGTTTATATGATTTATACGGAAAAGCAACACCATTAGATCATATGGACAAAATGCTAAATTTAAAACCTGTGTTAAGTGAGTTAAATAAAGATGTACTAGATGAGATTGGCGGAAAAATCTACAGTTATGCTGAATGGTACGAGCGATTCGGCAGCGAGTCTTACGAATTGAAAAAGCGTAAATCATTCGCTCAATTTTCCATTAAAGATAAGCTTAACCTAGTAGAACTTCTAAATGATTTAATTGTGAAAGCGAAGAACGCCTCTGATTATTTGGATTCCTTGGATTACAAAAAAATTACACCTGCGTATACATGGCTAGTAGGTGGCAAGTTAGATAGTATCTATCCTGATTTAGAGGGTACTGGTAAAAAGACACTACAAGGCTTGAGAATATGGTGGTGGACCTCTTTTTCAGGTAAAGCAATTATCGAGGAGTTATTAGAGGGCGGAAAATTTAAAGGAACAAGTTCTGCGGACTGGGTCAAAATTAAGCAAGCCCTTATAATCATGAATCAATTAGGTAAAGAAACAAAGAAAATGTCTAATGAAATCAACCAGCTAAAAAAATATTTCGATGAGAAAATGATCGAAAATTATCAAAGCAGAATTGCGGATGGAGATATTCCATTACAGGAATTAGATCAATTATTAGAGTATATTCATCAAGATTTTGAGGACTTACAGCAAATGGATTCATATTGGGAAGAGTGTTCAGAGGTCACGAAGAAAATCATTCAAGAACTCAGCGTGAAAAGTCCTGCTTCTGAACAAGCTCTACCGGAGTACTGGGTCCAGTTATTTAAAAACTCGGCATATATTCATTGGATTGATGAAACGGAAAATAAATATCCTGAAGTTAAGAAGATTTCAACGAGCGAATTTTCAAGGATACGGGAAAAGTTTAGTCAACTGGTTGACCGAAAAAGAGAAGTTGCTAACCAATATTTAATTCATCAATTGACACAATCAGTCGAGGAGCTTAAGAAAGCTTACCCGAGGGAAATGAGAGATCTTAAACATCAGGCAGGGAAAAAGAGGATGATTTGGCCACTGCGCAAATTGGTGAATGAATTTGCTGAGAAGGGTCTTGTGGATTTAATGCCGGTTTGGTTGGCATCACCCGAAATAGTTTCTTCGATTTTCCCGTTAAATGATGATTTATTTGATTTGGTGATTTTCGATGAAGCTTCTCAATGTACAGTGGAGAGCGGTCTACCAGCAGTTTTTAGAGCAAAACAATTAATTGTCGCTGGAGACGAAAAGCAATTGCCGCCATTTAATATGTTCCAGTCATCTTTTGTAAATGAAGATGATGAAGAAGAATATGATGTTGATGAATCGCAAAGTTTATTAAATCTAGCGAAAAGAAGGTTCCCAGAAAAAATTCTTCAGTGGCACTATCGTTCGAAATTTGAGGAACTCATTAACTTTTCTAATCATGCTTTTTATAATGGACATGTTCAGATTGCTCCCAATGTCGAGCCTTTAAAAGATCCTCCAGCTATCCAATGGAAAAAAGTGAATGGCAGATGGATCAATCAATCAAACGAAGTAGAAGCACTTGAGGTCTATAGACTATTAAAAGAAACATTGATTAAGCAGCCCGATAAAACTGTTGGTATTATAACTTTTAATGCCAAACAGCAAACAAAAATACTGGATATCATTGAAAATTCAGCTGCAAGCGATCAAGAATTCAATGTTGCTTATAATCAAGTGATGGCAAAAGAACTGGATGAAAGAGTATTTGTAAAAAATATTGAAAATGTTCAGGGTGATGAACGAGATATCATTATTTTCTCCATAGGATATGCTAAAAATGAAGAAGGAAAGGTCTATAATCGCTTCGGAATGCTTAACCAATATGGTGGAGAAAATAGATTGAATGTAGCCGTATCAAGAGCCAAGGAACGTATTATTGTAGTATCTAGTATCGAGCCGGAAGAACTGAATGTTGCGGGCACAGCACAAATTGGACCAAAGCTTCTTAAATCATATTTAAAATATGTAAGAGCTGTTTCACGTACTAACAGGGAGGAAATACAGTCGGTTGTCCAGGAAATTAATGATAATGTAAATACACATGTACAAGAACTGGCACTGCATTTTGATTCCCCCTTTGAAGAACAGGTCTATACTCAATTAAGAAATTTAGGGTATGAAGTCCACACACAAGTAGGAATGTCCGGGTACAGAATCGATATGGCCATCGTCCATCCTAATGATTCTTCCAAATATATTTTAGGGATTGAATGTGATGGAGCGATGTACCATAGCTCGGCCAATGCAAAAGAACGGGATATCTATCGTCAAAGATTCCTTGAAAGCCGAGGATGGACAATCGAAAGAATCTGGAGTAGAAACTGGTGGAAAACCCCTGCTCAAGAAATCGAAAGAATGGATCAAAAGGTGAAAGAACTATTAAGAAACGAAGAATTAAAAAAGAAAGTTAATGCAATCTGATTAATCCAGGTTGCTTATTTTGCTGCGAATCATTGATAACAGATGAAAAGGCTGGCATTAATGAGTTAAATATTGAATAGCAATACCCCGGCGATAGCCGGGGTATTTGTGTATGCGCCAAAGGTGCTCCAAAGGTGTGCGATAGGTGTGTGAAGTCCAGGAGAAAGCAGCTATGCCCCACCACCTATGAGGCACCTATGCCCGGGCTATACCGGGGGATAGGTGGGTGAAAGGTAGGTGAAGTCCTGGGAAAAGCAGCTATACCCCACCTATGAGGCACCTATGCCCGGGCTATACCGGGGGATAGGCGGGTGAAAGGTAGGTGAAGTCCTGGGAAAAGCAGCTATAACCGACCTATGAGGCACCTATGCCCGGGACATACCGGGGTAAAGGTGGGTGAAGTCCAGTGGAAAGTTCTACTATCAAACACCTACCGACCACCTTTCAGGGACCTGTGCCCCCAAAGAAACTTTTTTTTGGTTTCCGCTATTGGATGGTTTCCGAAATATTCCTCTGAGACGTTATGCATTCATCAAGTACAGCTAAGGAAATTTTATTCATTTTATGATATTTTTCATGATAGATTGCTGTAACAACTTGATCATAATTAATATCTTCTCCGCGAGTTAACTTTTTAAATGCGAGATATAAAGGCACCGGAGTTTGTCCAGTATATAGTGGTGGTTGGACATACTGGTATCCTTTTATAGGTGAAAAGCCAAGATGGTTAAAGAATTGAAGGCGATTTATGGTTTCTTTGTATTCTTCTTCGTTTTGCGCATCAATTTCTCTTTCAGTTTCGAGGAAGATTCCCTTTAAGGATGGGTACCCAGCATGTACGGCATCTTCTTTAAGTAGTTTCTCCATTTTTAAAAGTGTTTGTTTCCCTAAGCCTTTCCCGCGTTCTTTCGGATCGGCTGCTATATAAACAATATAACCGCTATTTACTTGAGCTAAATAATGGGCAGTTGAGAAACAGATTACTTTATCGTCTACGATTCCAACTAAAAAATGGAAATTATTTGGTGTGTTTTTCTCACGTTGTCTGATGGACTCGTAAAATACGCATTCATCTTCACGCACGTATTCAGGAAAACAATCATGATATAAAGATAATGCTTTCCTTAATAGTTCATCCTCTAATTCTGTTACTTCTTTCCACTCTATAGCCATGTGTATGACTCCTTACTGTTTTCTTTTAGTGTAAAAGATATATTTACAGTAATTCAAGGTATTATTGCCGATTTTAATATTTGGGTATTCTTATATGGAGATTAGCCCAAACCGAGGAAACACTTTTAACATATGTTATGAGTGTACTAAGCGAAAGCGAGGTGACTTACATGTTTGGTTGTTATGGATACGGCGGCGGCGGAAGCAGCTGCGGTGGCGGCTATGGATACGGCGGTGGCTACGGTTCTACTTTCGTACTAATCGTTGTACTATTTATCTTGTTAATTATTGTTGGCGCTAGCTTCTGCTAATAATAATTGAAATGCATAGAAGAGACCTAAAACCTCTTCTATGCCCTACTGTTAATTAAGTATTTACAATTAGTAAATGAAAGAAAGGGATTTCAGTCTATACTGAATCCCTTTTTTGCATGGAGAAATGAGTCTCACCTTTCCTATTTTCTTTCATATGATAGCAGTAACGATAAGGAGGCTGAATTATGGATAATGGATTCTTTAAAAATATGGAAAAGAAAACAGGCGTAAATATGAAAGATGTAATGGAGCTGGCTAATTCCTTACAAAATGCAAATTTTAAAGATGAAAAAACAGTCCGCAACGTCATTAAGAGGGTTTCGCAAATTGCAAACAAGCCTGTACCGAAGGATGTAGAGGACCAGTTGGTACAATCAATCATTAAGGATGGGAAATCATTAGATTTTAATACAATTGCCAATATGATGAATAATAAAAAATGAGTAAAGGAGCCACCTTTACATATGAAGAACATTTGATTTGACTCAAACTGCCGATCTGTATTACTCGGTTATTTGGTAATCAGTTCTTCTTTGTAAGAGGGCTCCCCTTTTAAAATCGTTAAGAAACGGGAAGATCTTGCCCGTTTTGAACGTCTATTTTCCGGTATGGAAATATATAATCCCGAGCATGCGCGTGTTACCGCTACATATAATAACCGTCTTTCTTCCTCCATAGGTTTCCTGTCACCGTCACGCCAAGATTCCAGAGCATAATCATGAGGCATGTTTCCGTCTACGCAGCCAAGAATATAAACATATTTATATTCAAGTCCTTTTGAACGATGGATGGTGCTCAGCTGAATAGCATTTATTGTTTTTTTAGACATTGATTTAATCTCTTTTGACATGGCTGTCATATGATCCGCATGAAGAATAAATTCCAGCACTGTATCAAAGCGTCTTGCAGCAATTTTCACATCCTTGATATCGTCCGACCCTTTGTCCATTTTATTGCCTTCATTCCCCCGCTTTTTGAGGTAGGCCCCAAAACCGAGTTCTTTTTCTATCATCTCGATAGCAGTTGATGGAGACAAATCCTTAAGTGAATGGATGACAGAGACAGCTTTATCTATTGCTCGCATTTGGAACGGTTTTAAATTATTGAGGAATCGAAGTGCCTCGAGCAAAGTGCAATCATTCAGGATGGATAGAGCTTTAGCATCCTGGACTGCCGACTTTTTCAAATATAGCGGCGGTAATAAATCCTGTAGCATTCCCGGATCATCTGGATTTATACTTGCTTTCATAAAGGCCAAAATACTGCGCACAGTCTTTCTTGTATAAAAGGAATCATAGTCAGAATCCACCCGAAATGGAAGACTTGAAGATGCAAGCTTTTCAAAAATA
The DNA here is from genome assembly GCF_008087365.1 of Bacillus sp. E214. Taxonomy (NCBI): domain Bacteria; kingdom Bacillati; phylum Bacillota; class Bacilli; order Caryophanales; family Bacillaceae; genus Bacillus; species Bacillus sp. E214. Next base: position 287,836 of record NZ_VENN01000003.1, read on the forward strand.
GCACGGCTCATTGTATTGGTACGATAAAGAATCGCAAAATCCTCTGGGTTTGCTCCATGCCTTATTTTTTCGGTTATGTCGGTCATAATCATGATTGCCTCAGATTCTTCATCAAATGGATAAAATAAAACCGGAGAAGGTGATTGATCATGTGTAGCCACCATTTTTTTTGGTGTTCTTGTTTTATTTTGAGAAACAATCTTGTTGGCTGTTTGAATGATTTTATGCCCAGAACGGTAATTAGCTGACAAGATTATGGTTTCGAGATAATCGTAGTCAAGCTTCAGGTTTTGTAAAAAGGCAGAATCACTGCCACGGAATGAATAAATGGCCTGATCATCGTCGCCTACAAAACATGCAGATTCTGCATTTGAAGCAAGCAGTCTAACAATCTCATATTGTACCTTATTAATATCTTGAAACTCATCGATTAGAAAGTGTTTGAACCGGTTTCGATAAAAATTAAGAATCTGTTCATTCTCTTTTAAAAGTTGATAACAGCCTGTTTGCATATCATCAAAATCGAATTTATTATTTATTTCTTTATATGATTCGTATTTTTTATAAAGCTCCCGGCAATTGACTTCCCAATCGTCAGCAGGATGAATATCCTGAGGAGATAATAAATCGTTTTTCCATCTGCTGATTTGCTGTAAGGCTTGATCAAATGCAAATTCCCGTTCATCGATTCCTAATTCTGAAGCTGCTATTTTTAGGACATATTCTTTCTCCCCATCAAATTTTATCAATTTACTTGAATGCCATTTTTGAGGTTCATGTTGTAAAAGAATTCGATAAAAAATGGAATGGAAGGTACCGGTAAATACATGCTGCAGCATAAAGGGAGTTACACCGGGCATTTGCTGTAGCCTGCTTTTCATCTCAGCAGCTGCTTTAGATGTAAACGTAACGAGCATCACCGATTTAGGATCCGTTTGTTTTTCTAATAGTAAAAAGGCTGTCCGAGCAGTCAAAACACGGGTTTTTCCACTGCCTGCTCCTGCAAGAACGAGTAAATGTCTTGCATCAGTTACGACAGCATTTGCTTGTTGATCGTCCAATAACCAGCCGTGGGCACTCAGAATGTCAATGAATGGATGATTGCTATTCACCCCAGGCAGATGTTTTTCATTATAGGATGGCAGACTTGTAATGGACTTTGGTCCTTGCCAGATAGTTTCATCAGAGCAATTGGTAATGGACCTGGATTGCGGTAAGCGAAATCCTCCGTATTCCACTGAAGCTTCATTCACTGCCGGATTCGTTTTCTCAGTTTTGTCCACACAAGGAGGACGTGAAGAATCACGATGAATAAAATATGGTTCTTCATGGATTCCAAGATACATATAAACAGGTTGACCACAATGATTACATTGAAGTTCACCATTTTTTCCAGCTTCATGAATACGAGCAAATGCCTCCTTGGGCCATGTGAGTAAAGAGATAGATTCGTTTTTCCAATTAGCTGTTTTCATCATATTCCTCATTTATATAAAAAATTTTAAAAACGACAGACAAATATCATCTTATCAAATCGAATCATATATTACAAAAGAGGATAGTAGTTTTATTCCCTTAAAAAGCGGGTAATAAAAGTAAAAAAAAGGATAAAAAAGTGAGGTGGAAAAGGAATGGGGTACATAAGTCCAATCACGCAATACGAATACATACAGTACACGAACAGAACGATTGCAGCGGAGAAGCTGACTAAAAATATGATCTCGTGCTTTCAGCCTGTACAGCCAATCAGATTCCATCGCAAGAATGAAGAACGGGATTCATTTGACAGGGAAATCAATTCAGACGATTTTAGAGGTTCATCTAATCGCATTTACAAAAATTATGTGCCGACAGAAATAGTCAAAAAAACCGCTACTGAAATGACTGGGGTCGGTCAATTTATTAATGAAAGTATTTAAACCATACATTTAAAATCACTCTATACATATGGAAAGCAGCGTATTTTAATACGCTGCTTTCCTTTAATGTTTATGAGTATAAACACTTAAGACTGCAGTCGGCTGCAGTCTTAAATATGTTTCTTCATAGTGTGATGAGGGATGCCGGCATCTAAAAATTCATCGGATATAACTGAGTAACCGAGTTTTTCATAAAAAGGGATCGCCTGGTTTTGAGCGTTTAATTTAAGGATCTCAATTTGTTTAGATAGGGCATATTGTTCTATGGCATTCATTAAATCTTTGCCCACCCCTTTTGAGCGGAAATCTGGTAAGATACAAATCCTTTCGACTTTTCCATAGCTATCAACCACCCTGAAGCGTCCGGCACCTATTGGATTACTTTCCTCATCTATTACGAGAAAATGTGTAGATTCCTCTTCTAAATGATCAATTTCTTCTTCTTCAGGTACATTTTGTTCATCTACAAAAACTTTAGTACGTACCGAAAATACCTGATCCAATTCTTCTTTTTCTGATACAATCTTGATGTTCATCGTGATCAGTTGTCCTTTCTTAATTGGTATGTTTCATATACTTTCCATGCCCCATTTTCAGTTTGATAGAGTAAATGGAAGTGATCAACTACTTCTTCGTGTTCGAATTTCATGAGACGCAGTTGTCCGAGAATATCGTTATGTTCCTTGTCAGATAAATCTTGACCAATAGTAATATGCGGAACAAATTTGTATTTTTTATCTTTGCCCAGAATATCATTATGGAAATCTTCGTGAAGTGCACTTAATTCGGCAGTAGGGTCAATTTTTAAATAAATCACATTATTGACTGGTTGGAAGGTGCTAACTTTTAAGACCTTTAATGTAAAAGGCTGGTGTTGGTTTGCAATCTCCTCGAGTTTAGCTGAAATTTCCTTGATTTGCTCATCTGTGGCTGTGAATTCAGATTTTAATGTGACATGAGGAGATATACGAGAGTAATGTGAGTCATAACGCTTTCTATATGAGTTTACAATGTCTTGCAAATTTTTTGAAGGGAAAATAGCAATTCCAAAATTCATGTAAGAACCCCCTGACTTATTTTGTAAAATTAGATATTACTTCATTATAGCAAATATTCAAAAAAATTTCCTTGCTAATTATGTCCTGTGAAAGAGCCAGGTAAGTGTCCTCTTCATATCTGACTGCCATGCCCTCCAGGTATGGTCTCCATCAATCTCTTCGTAAAAGACCGGAAAGCCTTTGCTTTCAATAATCGAGTTAAGTTCCTGATTAGGTTGTACAAAATCTATGATCCCATCTTTAGATGTTTGTACTGTTGTTTCATTCTTTCCAATCGTATGGTAGATTTGCGTTAAATGCGGGAATTGAAAAGACTCCACTGCTGATAGTACGGACTCGTTTACAAGTGGGGAATGCAATGCAATCTTGCCGAATGTATTGGGATAATCCATAGCTGCCATTAATGAAACAGTAGCTGCCAGGGAGTCTCCGATTAGGGCGCGGCTCAGCCCCATTTGGTAGGTCGGATATTCGGCATCAATATATGGAACAAGTTCATGTGCAAGAAACCTTTTATAGGCAGTATGCTTCAGGCCGTCAGGATGATATTTATTCCAGCGATCTTCAACATTTTTATAAGGGACACCTATAATGATTATATTATCTATTTCTTGCCTTTCTAAAAGCTCATCTGCAGCTCGTCCAATTTTGCCTAATTGGAAATAATCTTTACCATCCTGTGCAATCAGGACGGAATACTTATACAGATGGGAAAAGGCTGAAGGTAAATATACAAGGAGTTCGATTTCCTCATTTAATTCCTTGCTGTTAAAAGATATACCCTTAATTGTTCCGGCTTTTAATGCCAATGAGCTCACCCCCTGTTATTCTTTTCAGGTATATTTTAGCATACTCTAACTTGTATATAATAATCAGGAGATTTGTGATATTATGAAGATTCTGATGGTATAATGGATGAAAGTGTAAAAAGGAGTAATAGAGATATGATTAAAAAACGTGTACATAGTAAAACAGTGACAAATGCTGCTAAACTTGCCTTGCAAAGTCGAGGTGTTACACTTGAAGCAATCGCTGAAATTGTTTATGAAATGCAATTTCCTTATAATGATAATTTAACTCTGGATGAATGCATATATAGTATAGAACGTGTCCTGATGAAACGTGAAATTCAGCATGCCCTTCTTGTAGGTATTGAATTAGATCGATTAGCTGAAAAGGGCATGCTGTCAGAGCCATTGCAGTCTATTGTTGAGTCTGATGAGTCCTTATTTGGTGTGGATGAAACCATTGCCTTAGGAGCTGTGCTCGGTTATGGAAGTATTGGTGTGACAACATTTGGTCACCTGGATAAGAATAAATTGGGGATTATCCGATATTTAGATACGAAGAAAGAGGGAAGAGGCGTAAATACATTCCTTGATGATTTGGTCGCTGCAATTGCAGCAAGTGCTGCTTCCAGATTAGCTCATCGTCTGCGTGATAAAGAGGAATCCCTGTCCGAGGATGAAATTGAAGATATAGATCATGAAGAAATGATTGGCTAAGGGAAGGGGGGGAACCTCTTCTTTTTCTTTTTATGATGACCGCTGGGATTGATAAACGAGTTGGGTAGATAAGATTTGTTCCTTCTTAAATGTTCGATAGAGTTTGCGGTTAAAACAATAGGCACGAATCAGTTGCTCACCCATTGATTTAACCAGAATACGGCGTTTTGTAAAAATATTTTTATTCGAGACATAGATGATATCGATGGGAATTTGTTCTCTCATGCTCCTAAGTAAATCATTCATTTATCTTCACCTCCTATTTTCATTATATACGAACATACGTTTCTTATTCAACAAAAAAAGAAACGTATGTTCGATGTTTGTTTTTGTTGAAGTTGTTAATCATCATTAAATAATCATCCGTTTAATGAACCTTGATAGTAGAAGATATTTACCAAGATAAAAAGAAGGAAAGAGACAAGCCTAGCAATCATATACTCTTTGTGAAGGAATGAAGGAGGGGAAGTTGTTTGGCTAATACACTTGCATATCATGAAACACTGGAATTGCATGAATTAGTAGCATTTGCATCAAATGCATTAGTAGGCTTGAAAATGAAGGTCAGAGATGTACCAAATCAGGAGTTGAAAAATCTATATTTGACTACAATTAAAGTTTTGGAAAGATATATTAAAGAGTTGCTGCAATACTTTCCAAGAGCACCGCAAAGGGAAGAGGATGAAAGAGAACAACCGGACGCCAGCTTTTTTGCAGGGAATTTATTGGGATTAACAAAAACATTAATCCGGAATTATTCGATAGCCATCACTGAAACGGCTACTCCTGTTTTGAAAAAGACATTAACAAACCAACTAAACGGAATGATTGATTTGCATAGCCAGGTATTTAACTATATGTATAAGAATAATATGTATCCCGCATATGATTTAAGTGCTTTGATTAAAAACGATGTAAACAACGCTAATAGAGCAATTGCAAAAAAATATTGAAGGCTCTGGCACCTAGATGGGTGCCTTTTTGGTTCCTGAAATAAAACTGTTATAATGGCCATGAGGTGATACATATGTGTGGTAGATTTACGTTATTTTCAACGTTTGAAACGATTATTGAACGATTTCATATAGAGGCAGCCTTTGATGAGGCAGATTATCAAGTTAGTTATAATATTGCACCGTCTCAGAGAATTGTTGCCGTTATTAATGATGGATCCAAAAATCGCTTAGGTTATTTGAGGTGGGGATTGATTCCATCGTGGGCAAAGGATGAAAAAATAGGATATAAGCTGATCAATGCTCGATCAGAAACGCTTGCGGAAAAACCAAGTTTTCGGAAGGCATACCAAAATAAACGCTGTTTAATTGTGGCTGATTCCTATTTTGAATGGAAGCAAACGCCTGAAAGAAAAATACCGATGCGGATTAAATTGAAAAGCGGAGAGCCATTTGGATTGGCAGGTTTATGGGAATCATGGAATTCACCAGAAGGACAGGCCGTATGCACGTGTACCATTATTACAACGTCCTCCAATGAATTGATGTCTTCCATACATGACCGGATGCCAGTTATTCTTAACCCGGAAGATGAACAAAAGTGGCTGAATCCAAAGATTCATGATTCGCATTTACTAAAACAATATTTACGTCCGTTTAATCCTGAATTAATGGAAGCTTTTGAAGTAAGTGCTGATGTGAATTCACCCAAAAATAATTCGGAACACGTAATTCAAAGAATATGTTGATTATTATTTTTCTCGGCATTTATTAACGGAAATTTTCGTTTTCTGTGGAAATCCTTCAGATTATCTAAAACTCTGACGATTAGGTATTCGCCGTATAATCCCGTATTAAACCTTACTTTTAAAAAGGAGTTATTCGTTTCTTGTTAATAGGTGCTATTTTCATACTTCGATTTTTCAATTAACAACATTAGTAAAAATAAAAAAAGAATAATGACTACTATCATGTTTCCCTGACCTCCTTCAAATAGGTTGATTAACTTTTTCATTCAATATAGTAAACTACAGTACAATCATACTACTGTATGGTAAAAATTAGAATATGAGAAGTAGGAAAGGCAACATATTGATTACAAAATGGTAGTAAGAGAGATACTATGAAATGCTAGTATGATTTCAACGACTGAAACTATTATTTCGAATTTAAACATTAAGTTCGAATAACAAGAGAATAACAAAAAGGTTAAATACGTGTAATTATGTTTTTATCTTTTAAAAGAGGATAAATATAGTAGTGTAAACAACAAAATAATTTCTTAAAAAGGAGCGATTATTTATGGCAGACAAAATGTCTAGAGAAGAAGCAGGACGCAAAGGCGGAGAAGCTACATCTAAAAATCATGATAAGGACTTCTACCAAGAAATTGGCGAAAAGGGTGGAGAAGCCACCAAGAAAAATCATGATAAAGACTTCTATAAAGAGATTGGTGAAAAAGGCGGTAAAGCCCGCGCAAACAACGATTAAACCTTCTTCAGAAATTAAAAAAAATACTATAAGCAATCAAGGAAAAACCATGCTGACTTAGCATGGTTTTTCCTTTTTCTGATTACCTTTACCAGATGATAATAGAGTATTCCTCATTGGACAAGTTCCTTTAATTGGATTGCAATCATCCGTAATTAAATACTGTTTCCATTCTCTCTTGGATAAATCCTCATAGCCGCCTAAATCTGGATGATACGGCATGTTTTCAATCTTCTCAACTTTTTTTCTAATAACCTCAATTGCTTTTCTGCCATGTGGAGTAGTATAAGACGTATCAGCAAAAATTCTTCTTGGCTGAAAAATCATGATTAGGCAATCACCTAGATTTCGGGTAATACGATTTTGGTAAAAAGGAGCATTGCCAGATACAAAGATAGGTTCCCCGTTGAAAACAAATTCCCAATGGGGATCATCTGGATCAAGGGGAATATCATTGGACCATTCTTTATCATCCTGTTCGTGCAAATAGGATAAAATACTCCAAAAATTGGCATTATAATAATCATAATCAAGGTGCTGATAATTAAGTTCAGGCTCTACGAAAAGAACCAATGCATACCGAATAGATGGATTCTTCCTTGAAAGTTTGAGAAATTCGCTAAGTGTATGTGGAAGCGCAGAAAAATTATGATTCTCACAATACGTATAGCGGAGGAGGCCATCTCGCTCTGCTTTCATGCCAAAGTGACATGGGAATTGATTGTCACTGACAGTAGAACTCCAATAGTTATAGGCCTCATTCAGCCACCTCGGAAGAAGATTCCCCTTTTTAAAGTCAGATTTAATCAGTAAATGGTTCATAAATTAAACTCCTTGACGTATTTTTACGTACGGGACAATTAGGGATAATTTCATCATATGAAAATGATTGGAATGGTTGCTTTGTTCGATTAGATTAATGATGAAATTCTTCAGCTCTCACTGGTTTGATATAATAAAACAAACGAATAAATAGTAAGGAGCATCCTCAATATGGAAAGAAAGTATGGATGGTTAATCTATAATGGGAGTTTGCTGTCTCCAAAATTTATGGAAATCCATGATTGGTATAAAGAGTCAGCTTCAAAAAAAGGAATCATTCTCGACTTAGTTAAAAATACAGAATTATTCTCTGTTATTGAAGGAAATCAAACCATTATTAAAAGTGAAAGACAGCATGCACGGCCGGATTTTATTTTGTTCTTGGATAAGGATATTCGTCTGGCAAATCAGTTGGAACAGATGGGTTATCGACTGTTTAACAAGGCTTCCGTGATTGAAGTGTGTGATAGCAAAATCATGACATTCCAGGCACTGGCTGATCATTCAATTAAATTACCGAAAACTATATTTTCCCCGCTGACTTTTACAAATACATTGGAAAAGGATCATTCATTTATTGAGTTTATTGAAAGGGAATTATCCTATCCGATTGTTATTAAAGAGGCCTACGGATCTTTTGGTGAGCAGGTGTATCTGGTACAAACCCGTGAAGAATTGGAGAAAAAGAGAAAAGAACTACTTCAAATCCCACATCTTTATCAGGAATTCATTAAAAACAGTAAAGGCAGAGACGTAAGAGTTCATGTGGTAGGTGACAAAGTGGTGGCGTCTATGCTGCGAACTTCCGAAACAGATTTTAGAGCAAACGTGACAAATGGTGGGGTCATGCATGAATATGTTCTTCCGAAAGAATTTGAAGAACTGGCAATTAAGGCAAGTAAGATTATCGGAGCTGATTTTAGTGGAGTGGATCTTTTGTTTGGCGAAGAGGAAGAACCGATTCTTTGTGAAGTAAATTCAAATGCTCATATAAAAAATATCTATGATTGTACAGGTATTGATGTAACTGAGCATATCTTCGATTATATTTTGCGGATGGTGTGACATGTTTAAAGGCTTACTGATCTATAAGCGCGAGGATTATGACAAAAATAAATGGTTTGCCAATCAGTTTATTAATAATAGTAATCAGCACAATCTAAATATCCAGCTTGTATTTGCCGAGGAATTGAGTTTAATAATTGATAATGGAAAATTGTCCGTTTATATGGAGGAGGGGAATTCACTTCAACCGGATTTCGTCATTAACCGCACCCGAGACAGTCAAATAAGCCTTCATTTTGAATTAATGGGGTGCAGAGTTTTTAACAATTCTCAAGTGACGGATATTTGTAATCATAAAGCTAAAACACATCAAATGATTAACAGCCATGGAATAAAATCTGTGAAGACGGCAATCTCATTCACTGAGGGACAGTCGCTATTAAATTATCCACTTATTTTGAAGACCAACAGCGGCCATGGTGGGACGGATGTTTTTAAAGTAGATTGCAAAACAGAATTAACTAAGCAGATGGGGGAGCTTAATAAGGGGGATGTTATCCTACAGGAAATGTGTGATAATCCAGGTGTTGATGTGAGAGTCTTCGTACTGGGTAAGGAGATAATTGGAGCTGTTAAACGTTATTCCAGCAACAGCTTTAAGTCTAATTTTTCACTTGGCGGAAAGGCTGAGCGTTATACTTTGTCTGAGAAACAAGTGAATTTAGTAAATAAAATAGGTGAGTTATTTGATTTTGACTTTGTAGGAATCGATTTTCTCATCGGCCAGGACGGGCAATTCCTGTTCAACGAAATAGAAGATGCAGTAGGTACCCGTACACTTTACCAACAATACGACTTTGATGTTGTACATATGTATCTGAAGTATATTAATAAACAAATGGTTGACTTGCACGCATAATAATCCTTTTATTCAAAAGAATGTAAAATATTTGATAAAATATTAGTGATATACTTCATAAATTTGAGGTAAAGGGATGAGTGGATGAGAAAGAAGGTCGTAATTGCTGGGGGAACAGGTTTTATTGGCCAGTATTTTGAGAAGCAATTTCATTCTATGGGATATGATGTGCTGGTTATTTCCAGAAGCAACGAACATATTAACTGGCATAATAAAGGTGAAATAAAGGAAGCGCTTGAAGGGGCCGAGTTATTGGTTAATTTGGCTGGAAAATCGGTAAATTGCCGCTATAATGCCAGTAATAAGCTAGAAATAGTCATGTCTAGAACTGAAACAACAGCTATATTGGGGAGTGCCCTCCTTGAGTGTATGACTCCACCTCCTTTGTGGATTAATTCCAGTACTGCCACCATATACAGACATGCGGAAGATCGACCTATGACAGAGAAAAAGGGTGAGATCGGAAGCGGCTTTTCAGTCGATGTTGCGAAAGCGTGGGAAGAAACATTTTTTAACTTTGAACTACCGCATACAAGGCAAGTTGCCTTAAGAATTGCAATCGTATTAGGGGGAAGCGGCGGAGTTATGACTCCGTATAAAAATCTCGTTACATTTGGTCTTGGAGGGTATCAGGGATCTGGACGACAAATGTTTAGCTGGATACATATTGAAGATTTATTTCAACTTGTTCTCTTTCTTAAGAACAGAGAAGACTTGGAGGGGGTATTTAATTGTTCTTCACCCCATCCAGTCACCAATCGTGAATTAATGGTTCACCTCCGTAACAGTATGAACAGAAAATTTGGGCTCCCCACACCTGCTTGGATGCTTAAGGCAGGTGCAATACTGATTAGAACGGAGCCGGAGCTTGTTCTAAAAAGTCGTTGGGTACTCCCTGAAAGGCTTGAACAAGTGGGGTATACATTTAAATATAAAAATTTGGAAGATGCTTTAAAAGAAATATTTAAATGAGATAGTTTCATTAACCGCCTGTACTGTGTGTTGGTTCCTCTTGATGAACTTCCATTTTTCTGGAAATTATATATTTATTATGGAAGTCATCTCCATTGCATTTAAACGATAAGAGGAGTATTATACTTAGTACGAGCTACATTGTACGTGATGCATAATTTAAGTTTTAACCTTTAAGCTGTAATAGGGAGTTTTATTATAAAGGCTGGAATGACAAGCCTCTGTCTATATGACCTGGAGGACAAGCAGGAAAGCTTTTGCGAACACCCACTTGGAGAAGTGGTGGTTTAAAACTTTCTTATATGTAACGGCAAAAGTGGCTTAATCAAAACCAATTCCAATTAGGAATTGGTTTTTTTAATGCCATCTACACAATTCAAGATACAGTAAGCAACTAAAACCAATCCTGTTAAGGGTTGGTTTTTTGTTAAATAATATAATAATATAATTAATTAAATACATAATTTATTGATTTTTTATAAAATTATTAATAAATTAATACTATATTAATATAGTATTAATTTATTATTAAATGGTGGATGAAAAGTTTGCTTTACAAATTCTAATGTCAAAATATTTGGAGGAATGAGAATGAAGAACAAGCTGTTTATTTTTTCAATCATATTTTCGCTATTTATTTCTTGGCTGCCGGTATCAAACACACAGACAGATGCTGCAACCACTTATACTAACTTAGGTGTAGCGAATGATTTTAATATCTTTGTTTTTAATGATCACATCCAGATGAATTCCGATGCAGAAGGAAGAGTTGCTGTTGGGAATAAAGCTCATTATACCAATTATGGTATAGGAGACAAATTGACGGAATCTAAAGAACGTTACGATTTAATAGTTGGAAACTCACTTTACGCCCAAAACTTTACTAATTTTAAAGGGAATACCGCTATTGGGATAGATGCTACATATGAATTTCATAGTGCGACACACAATAATAAAGTAGAAGGAAATCCATTTAGGGTAGATTTAAAAACAGAATTGATTGATTTTGAGGCTGTATATAACGATTTAACGTACAAATCATCTAAATGGTCACAATTGACTCCTAATGGAAATCTCGAGAAAAATGGTTCCAATTTGACATTGAGAGGTTATGACCAAGATTTAAATATATTTAACTTAACAACTGAAGACCTAGCAAGTGGAAACGTTGGATTGCTTGATTTAGTAGTACCAGAAAATTCTGCAGTTTTAATTAATATTTCAGGTACGGATTTGAGTATGGGTAACTTTTCAATGAAAAATAATGGAGGACACCTAGATACTAAAAATGGTAGTAGGATTCTTTGGAATTTTCCTGAGTTAACCAAACTGGATATATTTGGTTTTGAAATGGTTGGATCTTTATTGGCACCCCAAGCTGAATTTATCCCTTCGGGTTATGGAAATATAAATGGGACTGTTATAGTTAAAGATTTTATTAACTCTTCCGAGGGAAATTACGAAACGCATCATCACCCGTTTAATGTAAATTTACCTTTAGATGAAGAAATAAAAGGATCCATCCAAATCACCAAGGTTGAAAAAGGAACTGAAAAGAAACTAGGAGGAGCAATCTTTAACCTATACGATAATCCACAGGGTAAGGGTCAACCGGTAGGTGAACAAACATCTGATGAAAATGGGTTGGCAACATTTGAGAACCTCTCCTTTGGCACGTACTACCTGAAGGAAGTACAACCCCCAGAAGGCTATGAGCTATTAACAGATATGAAAGAAATAATAGTCAATGAGGAATATCCAGATGTAGAACTTACCCTTGAAAACATACGGAAAGAGGAACCTAAAGGATCCATCCAAATCACCAAGGTTGAAACAGGAACAGATAAGAAACTAAAAGGAGCCGTCCTGCGCCTGTACGATAA
>NZ_VENN01000004.1:0-261910 GCF_008087365.1 Bacillus sp. E214
TTTTCACATATCTTCAAGGAACTTCCATATCAATAAAGGAAGTTTATTTGTCATGCCTTAATTTCAGTATAACATGCTTAAATTATAAGATTGAGTGAAATGTTTGACAAACTATTAGCTGGTTTAGCTGCATAAGAAAAGGCCGTTAATTTAACAGCGGCAATCTTCTGTGCTATTGCTCCGTTAGTGGAATAGTAAAACTCAATCTTACTAATGCTCTTAAAGTACGGTTAACGGATGGTCAGGTGGGACTGGTAGGAGATATTTTTGAATAATGAATAAAATATAGAATTATTGATATTTTAAATAAGGTAGGCAAGACTCTGATATAAGAAAAAGGGAGGCTTTAATAGCCTCCCGCTAAGCTTATTCGCCTAGTCTACCTTTAAGTAATTTCTTTACGTATTCACAAAGAAAAGTATAGAAGTATACTTTTTAAAAGAGAAATTTCTTCGGCTTTATATCTAGCAAAAAAGACCGACTGGAATTGTTTAATCCTTGAGGTCAGTAATATGCAAAAGGATGACATCTAAAAAGATATGATATCCGCTTTCATTCAACCAGCAGTTAGCAAAAATGAAATGCTATAATAGGATTTGAAAGCAAGATACACAACTGAATATCAATAGTAATAAGCTATCTAATAGTAATCTTACTATTCTTCAATTTCAACTAGACTTAAATTTGTAATAGTAGCTGTGCCCCAATAATTAGCGTTAGGAGCATCATCCCTAGATTTAACTACCAATCTTATAAAACTACGTTCAGCAACAAAGGTCTGATCAAGAGTACCAGAATAGTTCCCACCTTTAAACCCAAAACTTTTACCATCATTTATATATATGTAAGGTGAAACTTCTCGAGAAGAATTATTAGCTGTGATTCGATATTTCTTACCCTTAGTCACCTTAAAAGCTGTGGTAAATGACCACTGGTTACCAGAAGGTCCTGATACAGTTATTGCGTCATAGTCATCCACTCTATAACTTGAATTATTGGTTTCAAATTCCGCTTTATTCAAATTAATTAAGTTTATACCAATAGATCCATTTTCATCAGTCCCCTCAAAGATTGAATCATCAAGTATCTCGGAACCTTCAGTGATAATACTATGTATATTTTGTTTGTGTGTGTGAGCGCTGTTATTAGCATTTGTCAATTCATTTTTAAGATGATTTATTTCATTAGTTGAATTTCCTGATTCAACTGTAAGGCGTTCATTTTCTTCTTTCAATCTTCCTATTTCAATATTGGCATCTTCTAATGAATTTGTTGTTTCATCAAGGTTGCTTTGTAGTTCATCAATTCTAGCTTCTAGGGTAATAATATCTTGTTCTAATTTTTCAACAGCAGCCTGCAAAGTTTCATTATTGCTATTTTTCTCTTCTAATTGTTGCTCCAAATCTGCTTTTGTTTCTTTTAGTGTTTCAACTTGAGATTTTAGAGAATTAATGGCTTTTTCTGTCTTGGTTATGTAATCATTTACTCCAGAAACATATTCACTCACTTCTGTTTCTGCATTAGATAATTGATTATCACCAGTCCAAGTTAAAAAAACCTCACTTGCTAGAACTCCCATACTAAATATTAAGATCCCGGCAAATGTTAATACCGCTATTCTTTTAATTTTCTTCATAATTTTCCCCCCTATATATATTCATAAAATATTATATCAATATACTTTAGGGTAGGTAGATTTATTTTTAATAAATCTTGATTATTTTCATATAAGTGACACTACCTGCAACTTACTCTAACTTCAACCCATAATTATAAAGCTCATAAACGCATAGGATACAAAACACATAAGAATTAATAATCAATCAACATAAGTTTGTTATTAGAATGTGAACAATAACAATTCCTTCCTTAATGTATCCTTGTTCCGCTAACCTGCCCCTTTAACGGAATAACAAAAAAGAGCTGATCACAGCCCTTCAGAGTAATGCCCTGGTACTTTAAGAAAACTGATACAAGGCATACATAAGTAAGAACCTATTAAAAGGAAATCATAGCTCCACGTTCATCGAATACTGAATCTGGATTCCAAGCAATCTCCCAAAGGTTGTTTTCAGGGTCCGAAAAATAAGCTGTTCTTCCTCCCCAGAAGGCATCGCTTGGTTCTCTTAAAATATTCCCACCTGCTTTTTTAATAGCATCAATTGTTGTATCAACTTCTTCGGGTTTATCTACGTTGATTGAAAAAGATACTCCACGAAAGGTATCTACACTTTGAGTAATTTCAACTGCTGCATCCTTAGCCAATTCCTCAATAGGAAATATTGAAAGATTAACACCTGCCGTTTTAAAGACAGCGTAATTATCAGAACTTATCTCTGTTTCTTCCCATCCTAAATTTTTATAGAACGAACGTAAAATAGGCAAATTGAATGCACCGATAGTAATTAGGCTAATTCTTTGCAAAACCATTTATATTCCCCCCTCATATATTTTTATAAAGTAATGATTTCAACAAAACGTTTTAATTCTCCTTCTTCAACTAAACTGCCCCGTTTCTACAATGATCAATGCCCCCGTTAGTTGAATAAGAAATTTCAAATTTTAAATTTTCAGCTTTAAACCTTCGTGCGTTGCTTTAAAACCTAATCGTTCATAAAATCTTAACGCATCTGGTCTTTTTTTATCCGTTGTCAGTTGTACCAAATGACAACCACGTTCTTCTGCACGCATAATTGCCCATTTTATAAGTTCAGTACCTACGCCCATTCCTCTTACAGAAACAGCTGTTCTCACTCCTTCGATAGTAGCTCTCAATCCACCTTGATGTGTTATATAAGGTGTGAAAGTAATTTGCTGTACTCCAACAATCACTTCATTTCCGTCACAAGCCACTACTAACTCGTTATTAGGGTCAGACGTTATAGCTTTAAATGCTTTTATGTAACTATTAGGAAGTGGATGCTCATAACGCTCACGTTTACTTCCCATAACATCATCTGCAAGCATTGCAACAATGCAATCTAAATCTTTTTCAGTAGCCATTCTGAACCTTATTTTTTTATTCAATCAAATCCTCCTCTTATTAGTAAACCTTTTTAATAGAGCACCAGTTAATCGAATAAGAATTAAAGAATTGGTTCTATAAAAACCTACAATCTTTCAATAGTAAGCAACGCTTAATTTAGTTATATTCTACATACTTATTGAACTAACCTGCCCCTTTAGTAGCATAAGAAAAAAGAGCTGATCACAGCCCTTGATATGGAGTAATTCCCCCGTTAGTTCAATAAACAGGTTACTTTTTCTTCAGTCTTTCTAGAGAAATTATATAAATCCCCGTCATCAAATCCTGTTGCAAATACGATTTCTTTAGGAAATTTTGAAGGGTTATCGACCAAATATGTATTTGCAAAAGTAATAGTTGAAGAAATCGTTAGAAATAAACCTAAATAAAACTTATCATCCCAAAAATCATATAGGTCATTATACAGCATTATACTAGGGTATCTATCTTCAGGAAAATAATCATTATTACTTGTCCAATCATCATCATCAAATTCCCATTCTGTTGAACCTGTAATATAGAGTTGAATACCGTTCTCATTTTCAAAAAGACCAAAATTAAAGGCTTGAATACTCTCTTGTGCTTTCTCTTGCTCAAATAATTTGTTAAGCCAATTCTCAAATTGTTTATAGCCAGTAGATAGTTGATTTTTAAAGTTACTTAAATCTACTGTATTATCTATATTTCTTGCATACTTTTCGAGTATGTCATACCCGTTTTTTAAAGTTGGGATTTCTTTTATTAAAGATTGTAACAATTCATCCACTTTTTCAATATCAGACATATCGCACCTTCTTGACCTTATAATGTTATATCTATTCCTTCGATTCTACAAAATATATCGTTTATCCCTTCCTGGATTAACGCCCGAATTGTTCCATATGTACTGAAGAAATATTTTGTAATTCACTTGCTTTTAATATTCCAAGATTATGCCATTTCTAAAGAACTCCACAAAAGAGTCAGCTACTTTTGCTTTACCGTGCTTAAGAATTTCATCTGGATTGTTTCCTACATCGTGATATATTTGAAATACAGGTGGGTTTTCAGAATCAAAATTAATAAAATAGGGGTCTCCAGAACCCGTTGGATCTCCGCCTATGCAGACATAACCTCTTTCTAAAATTTGTATACCTTGATATGCTTCAAAAGAGTTATCTATCATATGAATCGGCTGATATATTTCTACATATTCTATCCCATCATAATCTTCTTCAGGTTCATATGCTTGCCAACCAATTTCCATATGAATTAATGGAAGTTCGGAAATTAATTTACAATACCAACTTGGAATCTTATCCCCAAATTTGTCATTCAAAAGTTGGATTTCTTCTCTTGTAGCTGTTCTTCCTAAATATTTTTCACCTAATTTTTTAGCTTTTTCAATGAAGTTTTCGGCTTCTTGAAAAATAATTTCCGACATATAATCACCTCAAAATTTTATACAGCAAAAGTTGCTGTTCTTAACGACTTGTTTGTTTCTACTGTTGGAAATAAACAGGATCATATGTTTTAAATTCTTCACAGAACCCGGTTTAGCTCGTGACTAGTAAATGTTTATCTCTAAAAATATGATTTATAGGTAAATTATAACACCAGCTTACTTTAAGGGTAAATTGTTATTCAACTAACCTGCCCCGTTAGTAGCATAAGAGATAGCTGGAACTACGGCTGTTCTGTTCTTCTGCTATTCCATTCGTTACTTAAAAAAATTTGAAGCAACTATAACTACAATTATGACAAAAAGAATAAGTATCGCCGTACCTTTGTTATCTTGCATTTAGATACCTCCTGTAAGATAAACAATAAACCATTAACGTTCTTGCGAGTAACCTGTGCATTAGGTCAAAAAGACGAAATTCTCATTATCTACTCGGTTGTCGTAAGTCGATAAATCTTTCTATATTTCATCCCGCCTATATTATTAGATTCAATCTATCTTGTTAATATTCCTTCCTCCGCTAACCTGCCCCGTTTCTAAAATAAGAAGTTCAACACAAAAAGGCATTAATCCTTCTTTTTGGATCAATGCCCAGTTTGTTTAAGTACAACCTTTCACTTGCTATTTCCACATTTCATCTAATTTATCAGTATAGAAATTAATTGCATTTTTATAACTCAGTATTTCAGAGTCTGTTGTGGTATCTATCAAGCATTTTAGTAAAAACTCCATAGCTTTTTTATGCTCGCTTAAATTATATAAGGTCATTGAATAAAACACTTGTATTGCTCTATTAGTCGGGAATAATTCTATTCCTTCTAAAAAGACCTTTTCTGATTTTTCATATTCCCCTAAAGTTCTATATGTACTTCCAAGTCCCAATATTGCTCCTTCTAAATCTTTACCTGATAACCCTTGCTTAATAGCCTTTTCATAGAAAGGAACTGCTTTTGACTCTTCTCCTAAAACATCAAAGCTCCAAGCACATTGGTAGTTAATAAACGCATTATCAGGATGTTCCTCTACCATTTTTAGTAGTATGTGATTTGATTCTTTCTTCTTATCCTCTTTTCGTAATTCAAGTGCTTTTACCAATTGTTCTTCATTCAATATTAATAAACTCCTTTTCAAAATGTATTTGATAACAAGTTCATCACATCACTTTGAAAATCCTTCTTCAACTAACCTGCCCCATTTCTACAATAAGGAATTCAACGAAAAAGAGCATTAATCCTCCTTGGATCAATGCCCGCGTTTGTTTAAAATGAACTTTTTTATAATTAGGCTTTTGAATCATTCGACGTATAGGATTGAACAAAGCAAAAAATATAAGGACTATAAAATTATCAACATTTATAACTCTCTCCCCGAAAAGAATTTACTTAGACTCTAACTCAAAGGATTCTTGTTTTTCATTATCCCATTTAATTGTAACTTTAATTGGAAGGTCTTCCTGCATTACAGCACCACCCGAACTGGATAAAAAAAATCGAACCGTGGATCCTCTAGTACCATATTCTATATATTTTGTTTCACCGTTATTAATTACTACCTCTATGTTCCTAAAAAAGGTCTTGCTCGATCCGTTTTTATAGCTAAATACAAAATCTCCATCTTCTCTTGTTCCATTTTCAGAGATGATTACAGAGTATTCCCCTTTCCAGTTGTCACTTTCTCCTGAGAAAGAAAGAGGTTTACCATTTCCATTAGAAAGAAATGTTTCATTACATCCAATAATCAATAAAATAAAAGGAATCAAAGACAGTAAGCGTTTCATCATATCGCCCCTAATTAGCCTATTACCTATATTTATTCCTCTTTAAAAGAATTTATTCTTCTTCCACTAACCTGCCCCGTTTCTACAATAAGGAATTCAACAAAAAAGAGCATTAATCCTCCTTGGATCAACGCCCCCATTAGCTTAATAAGGATTGGTGTTCCTTTATAAATAAATTATATTCTTCAATAAATTGTTGAGCTTCTTCTAAGAAAGGGTAATGATTACTTTTTTCAATAATCACTAATTTTGAATTCGGTATTCCTTCCTCCATTTCAATAGAGTATAACACTGGACACTGTACATCATTTCTACCGCAAATTATTAAAGTTGGGGTTGATATAAACTCCAGCTTTTTCGTTACATCATAGACTTGTAATTCTCGGCTGAAAAAATCCATACGAATCGCAGACATTCCTTTACTAATGTTTAGACAAAAAAGCTCGTCATATTTTTCAGGGTCGAATAAAGATAGTTTCGTTCTTTCAATTTTTAGTTCTTTTCTTTTTTCTGATGATATACCTGAACGTTTCAATGTTTCATTAAGTTCTTGCATTCTGGTGAATTGGGAGTGTTTCGGATTATAAATACAATCTTTTGAGAATGTCATATATTCTCTTGCTGCAGCTCCGACAATCACATTAAATGTAAGAGATTTTGAAAAGTATATTCCGTAGATAATGCCTAACATACCCCCCAGTTGAGTGCCCAGAAAATCCCCATTTATTAAAACCCAATTCTTCTCGAATAGCTTCTATATCAAATATTGTTTCCAAAAAAATTAGTTGATACGGTTTTTGTGCTTTCTCTGAATTACCTGCTTCTCTTAAATTTATCAAAAATACTTTGTTTGTTTTTGTAAAAGTCTCTGCAAAATAATCACCTGTCTGATTAAATTCTGCATAATGATGGGTAACACAAAGTTGTTCGCCTTCACCCTTTATAAATATTTCGAATACACCACGTGATGTTTTAAGTAAATTCCTTTCCCAATTCCCCAATAATATCTTCCTTTCTTATTAAACTGACCTGGTCTACCATAATAAGTTCAACAAGAAAGGTATTAAACCTTCTTCCGCTAAACTGCCCCGTTTCAACAATAAGGATTTCAACAAAAAAGAGCATTAATCCTTCTTGGATCACCGCCCCTGTTTGTTAAATAAGGATAAAGTCTTTGTTGACCTAAATCCACCCCACATTAACCGTATCATCATGAAAGAATTCAATAACATATTTCTGTGTAAGACAATAAATATATAAATCATTTCCTAACCAAACAATATCCTCAATATTACTTAATATTTCTCCAGTCAATTTAGTTTTTACACATGGATAACTATCGTATCCCCAAAAGATATATATAGGAATTGAAGTATCAAATCTTTAGAAATTAGAAAGGATGGAATGCTCTTAATTTCTTGGTCATTTACTTCAACTCGGTTAACAATAGGATTCTCCCAGTCAATTCTGATCCAAAAAGCAATCAGGGAATTTTCAGAGAAATCTTCTACAATTGAATGACTGTTATTAGAACCTAGAATTTCAAATACTTCCGTATTCACAAACTTGGTTTTTTCATACATGATTTAATATTATTAGTTAACCTTTAATATGTTCCACAATAGCATTAAAATCCTTCTTGTACGCGTTGCCCTTCAAAGGATTTAAACCCTCACCAGTAATCTTTACTATTGTTATGTAAATAAAATAAAAAATGGTTTCCTGGTCTGGAATCCATTTTTGTAGTTGACCATATGGTGTTACCAATTCGTTTCTCTCTTTAACGTAAAGAAGATAAACAATTACTATTCACTGTCTCAGATGATATAAAAAATTCTTAAAGATAGAGGTGAGATTGATTGTTTTTTCTTCTAGAAATAATGACTTAAATAATATATTGTATACCTAAAACAATGAAAGCCCTACCTCTCTTTCATCCTTACGGCTCCTTGTCCGTGCCAGTGTGAATCAGGATTGCAAAAATCAAGTGACTATTTTATCGAGTTATTTGATGAAACTTCAAACGTTCGTAAAATAAATTTAAATAATAAAAATGGATTAGATTGTAGAAATTACAAAAGAGGTTAATGCTCTAAAGGTGAGTTGGAGAAGTTGAATGTCTTTGAAAAGATTTATTTTAATAATAAACATTTTCAAAAAAATCAGGAAATTTTCGGGAAAGTAATCAATTTTCTTAAATTAACCTTAACAGAAACTTTTTATTTGATTTTCAGTAATACCTTTAATTAATCCCAGTTCACTAATCAAAAATTCATGTGCGTTATCTAACATTTTTTTTTCGCTTGTATTAAGTGCTTTTTCTTTCTTCATACGCATTAAATCACGTACAACTTCAGTACATTCTTGTATTTTACCCGTTTTTATTTTGTCCGTGTTCACTTTATACCTTTGTTTCCACGGCAGTAATCTATCTGATTCTCCATGATGAAAGATGTTTATGATGTGTTTTAATGCAATTATGTCAGTAACAGGGCGTATACTTGAACTCTTACCCGTAGGAATCATGACTTGCATATTACCGATTAACATTTTTATGACATAATACTGTTGTTTTTCCTCTGAGATTTCCTTTTCTTCTATGGCTTTAATTAAACCTACTCCATGCATTGGATAAACAATGTTATCGCCAATTTGAAACAAATAATCCACCTCCATATATGGTAACCTTCTTAACCTTAACATATATATCATTTTTTAGCAAATATTTAATAATATCATAATTTATTTTCCGTTGTCAACTACTTTTTCTTAAAGATCAGAAAAAGCACTAACAATAGGAATCGTGTCGGATTACCAATAAAGGGAAGGTTGATTTTCCCACGTATATTCTGAAACCTCTACTAACCTTAATATTATTATTCTTTATAAAACCTTCCTGCGCAAATAACACAAAAAGCGACTGCCTTGTTTTGCAATCGCCCCCGTTAGCTTAATAAAAGGTATCCTAATAAATCTAACTTGCCATTTTCCCATTTTATATTACCTACTTCTTTGATCATAAGCTCATTAATCTTTTCATGTCCTATTCCGTAAGTTGATTGATTTTCATCGTCAATTTTTAACCATTTACATTCATTATTTACAGACTTGAATCCTGCGTTTAAGTACAATTTTTTGTTATCTGCAAACAAGAGTAAAAAATCAACTAACTTCCCTTCACAGAAATCATTTATTTCAGAGAGCAGTAATGAACCTATTCCCTGTGAACGCTTGTTTTTTGATACACATAAATCGATGATACCAAGAACTCTTATTGGTTTCCCGTTTAAATTCATTACTCTATAATCCAAGCCCACATGACCGACAAGTTGATTAGTATCATCAATTACAATGAACCTAAAATGAGGTAACTACTTAAAGTAAATTCTATCTTTTGGATATACATCTGTAAAACATTCTACTAATAACTGCCGTAATTTAGTTTCCAATTGACCATTAATTTCATATTCGTAAATTTTTACAATTTTCAATTCAGTTTATCATTGGGATTAAAACTTATATTATATTTTTTCTTAAATAAACCTTCCCCTTTTACTTCAATAAGAAATTCAACATAAAAAGAGATTAATCCTTCCTGGATCAACGCCCCCTATAGTTTAAGTGTACTTGTTCACAAGCTTTTTATTATTTCTGGAATGCTGCTCCTTTAGCGGTATAATCCTTAATCACAATGAGACATTCGCCAAAACAAACATAATCTTACTTTCTAAATAACTTATTGGTCCCAGATAACAATTACTTAAACAAGAATAGTGTTATTCCTTCTTCAATTAATGCACTCGTTAATTTAATAAGAGATGATTGAAATGTTTAATGATAATAGAGTTATTTAAAAATGAAACTTTCCCGCCTACCATTTATCGTGTACAGTTATAATAAAAAACTACAAGAAATAAGTCGATTGACTACAGTTACAGTTTTAAAATAGAATTATTTACGCTACTGCATTTACCGCGGCAAAATTAAATAAGGATGGTAATGCATATGATTGAAATGAACGATTGGCTTGAGCAATTTAGTCAAAAACTTATTCAACAATTTGGCGAGGAGATTGTCTTTATAGGATTGCAAGGAAGTAGAGCGAGGGAAGAGGCAAAGCTAGACAGTGATATTGATGTAGTGGTCATTTTTAAAGAACTGACGATTGATCGATTATTATCGTATGAAGTCGTTACCCATACGATGCCAAACCGTCATTTACTTTGTGGTTTTATTTCGGGTGTAGACGAACTCCAAGCTTGGGATAAATCGGATTTATTTACCTTTGTCTATGATACAAAAGCAGTTTACGGTAGCTTGGAATTTTTAAAGAAACATATTCAACCGGAAGATATCAAGCGATTTGTTCGAACAGGTGCAGGAAATAGTTATCATATGACTTTGCACAATTATTTGCACACAAAATCAGTAGAGGCAATTAAAGCTATATTTAAAAATGCACGTTTCGTAATACAAGGAAAGCAATTTTTAAAATCAGAAATATTTCAATCAGATATAGGGGAGCTTATTCTAAATGCAGAAAAGCTTGATCGACAAGTATTAAGCCGTTTTTTAGAGATTCAACAAGGTATGCCTGTTCATTTACAACAAGATACAACGTTAATTTTTCATTGGGCAAAGGAAACGTTACAAGCAATGAAATGATAAAGACAAAATTGTGCGTTTTTGAACAAATTTTAAAAGCCTTATTACATTTTATGTGTAGTAAGGCTTTTATTTTTCTGTATTAAAATTAAACGACTTTATTATCTTTGTACATATAGTTGCTTAATTCATAATAAAGTCGTTTGGTAATGGTAACATTCACTAGTGGTTTTCTCTTATTGAGCTAAACTGCCCCGTTAGTTCAATATGAAACTGTCCCAAATAGCTTCCTCCACTACAAAATATTCTTCGTGGGAGCATACAGCTAATATGCATTTATCATTATGGTAAAACATTAAGTCTTCTGGTAGTTCAGGACTAATCCAATCAAAAAGGGAATGACAACGCTCTTTCAAAAAGTCTCTTGTAGCATTATTCATTTTAAAATAAAAAACGTAGGCTGTATCTTCAGAAAGTCTTGTGGTTTCCCATTCTTTTTATATTCGTCTTTCATTTAAATGTTCTTCAATATCGATTATTAAATTATCAATAAAGGCAAAACGCTCCTTTTCAAACTCCAATAAACGTCCATCTTCTACAAAAGCAAAGCGATTACAATTCCTTGAGAGTAAGTCTATTAATTGCTTATAACGTTTGCCCTTTATATTTTTATGTACCCATATCATATTAATCTCACCTGAACGCTACAATTTACCGTTTTTTTGGGTTTCTATATAAATTCATCTTTAATATAATTCAATAAAATATTAATAAATTCCTTCTTTCACTAACCTATCCCATTCATTCAAGAAGGTAATCCCCACCCAATTTTACCGCAAATGGATAGCAGCTCCCTTTTTATTCAAAGCAACAATATTTACGAAAAAGCCTTTTATAGAGATCTCAGCCTATTAACAAAGGATATTTACAATTAATTACATATGAATTATGCTTTATTTACAGAGGAGGTGTTAGAGATTGAGCACAAACACATTTTTCATTCGATTTTCCATCAGCATACTTCTTATTTTCGGAGGAACATTTACAATCCGTTATTTTAGAACAGGTGAGCTTTTAATCGATCAAATAATGGGAATAGCCGCCGGTTTACTTATTTTAATTGCATCCCTCGTATGGAGAAATAAATCCAAGCAATCCACATAATAGACGTTTGACAGATTTACGCATACAATCCATCCTTAAAAAGATTCTCGAATTTGATGATTCTACTTCATTTGTTTACTTCAATTCTCATCTTCAGACCACTCATTTCTTTCGCTTTTTATAAATCAATTCTTAGCATATTAATAAAATTACGTTATTTCTCTGACATGTCATAATAATTTGGAAAAATCCTTGGAGGAAACAATGAAGAAAGTAATAAATAAGATCAATCCCAAGATTGAAGTAGCCGGAGTGTCATTAATTGAATTAAAGAAAACAGAACGAACACTTGGCGCTACCTTTCCAGAAGAATACAAGGAACTCTTTCTAGAAACAAATGGTGCAACATTCGGAGAATGGACTTTGTACTCGATTCAAACTAATGAACAATTAGCCTTTACAATGGATATTGTTAGGCAAAATCAAGAGAACCGGCCTAAAAATATGCCTGATGAATTTATTTGTATTGGTGACCATATCAATGGAAATAATCTCTGCTATCGAATTCGAAAAAGATTTATGCAAGAGCTGATTTTTCTATGGGATGATAAAAAGGGAAAATGCGAATGTAAGGCTTCAACTTTAAGTGAATTTATTGACTGGTATGTACCGAAAAAGACAAATAAGCCTAAAATCTTAGGCACATTTACAATCGAAAGTGGGAAGTTAATTGTTACGGACCCATGTTACGATAAAGATGAAGAAGACCTGCAAGTCTTACTTCTAAATGTGAAAAACGGAAAGTGGACAGCATATGTTACACACACTGATGAGGAAGCAGTACAAAATTTGTTCGTATATTATGGCGAAAAGAAACCAAGCGGGAGATGGCATGATTGCGCTCAAGCAATAGCGGTTGATTCAGCACAAGCAGGAATCTTTGATTTTGACGTTTTTCAAAAAGATGAAACAATCCCATATGAACTGATAAATACCCATGATATAGAGATAGATGAGGCTGGCTCTAAATACTATGTAGCATGCTGTGATATGACTGATACAGATGAGCAAGCCGGAGTGGTTCCTGGAGGTGCGGTTTCTATGTCTGGCTATGGTGATGGAATGTATGAAGTCAAAGTGAAATATAATATTTTCAAACAGGTTGTTGGCGTAATGATTACTTTTGAGGATGAGGAATAATACAAAGGTCGGACCATCTTATACAAGTATAGGGAGATAAAGTGATTACTGATCAAAAAAGAGAAGTCACCAGGATATAGTTCGATGAATACTTTACGAAAGGTAATCTTGAACTCTTAGATCAGCTTACAGATTCACATTTTATATTCCACTCAAGAAATACAGATAACCCCAAAAATGATTTGAGAGAATTTATGAAATGGTATAGGAATGTTTTTCAGGATGATGAATGGATAATAGATGATTTAATAGAACAGGGAGAAAAGCTAGTTGTCCGTTATACCGGCTGGATGACCTAAAAGGTGGTTGGTTTAACATTCCTTCGGATAACCAACGAATCAAAGAAACAGGTATCATGATATTTAAATTTAGGGAAGGAAAAAATAGTGATGCTGCCATCCTTTATGAATTAAGGGCTTTACCAAAAAATACTCATCAGAGCTTCTGATATTAGAATATACATATGAAAAGAGCTGCATAACTAATATGCAGCTCTTTTCACATCAATTTTTATATTCGCGCCTGTATGGCATTCCAGGCCGTATCTTTTCCAAGCCCAGTCTCCGAAGAGAACAAAATCACTTCGTCACTTTCGATAATATTCAGTGTGTCTTTCACGACTTTTAGATGCTTTTGCCATTTACCTTTTGGAATTTTATCCGCTTTGGTTGCAATAATGATACAAGGTATCTCATAATGCTTAAGAAAATCATACATCATTACATCGTCCACAGAAGGTTTATGGCGCAAATCAATGATTAAGAGCATAGCACGTAAAGGCTCACGTGTCGTAATGTATGTCTCAATCATCTTACCCCATGCTTCACGTTCGGACTTGGATACTTTCGCATATCCATATCCCGGTACATCGACGAAAAATAATTGCTCATTAAGCTTATAAAAGTTCAATGTTTGTGTTTTACCCGGTTTAGATGAAGTACGGGCCAAACCTTTCCGATTGATCATTTTATTAATAAAAGAAGATTTTCCTACATTTGAACGTCCAGCAAGAGCGAACTCCGGAAAACCATCTGTTGGATATTGTTCCGGTTTAACAGCACTCATCACAATCTCTGCTTGAGTAATTTTCAACTTTCTCCACCTACCAATGCATGTTGCAGCACTTCATCAAGTTGTGATACAAATACGAATTCTAATTCTTCACGAACACTTTCAGGAATATCATCAATATCTCTCTCATTATCAATCGGACATATAACTTTCTTTAGTCCTGCACGATGAGCACTCAATGACTTTTCCTTTAATCCCCCAATCGGCAATACACGACCACGCAAAGTTATTTCACCAGTCATCCCTACTTCCTTACGGATCGCTTTACCCGTAAGCGCTGAAATTAAGGCAGTCGCTATAGTAATACCTGCGGAAGGACCATCTTTTGGAACAGCTCCTTCAGGAACATGAATATGAATATCATATTTCTCATAGAAATCCTTGTCAATCCCAAAATCTTCAACCTTGGAACGAACATAGCTGAAAGCAGCCTGCGCAGATTCTTTCATGACATCTCCAAGCTTACCCGTCAACACAAGTTTGCCCTTACCTGGTGATAAAGAAACTTCAATTTGAAGGGTATCACCGCCAAATGTAGTATAAGCAAGTCCAGTTGCTACTCCAACCTGATCTTCACGCTCTGCTTCGCCATGACGGAAATACGGTTTACCCAAAAATTCAGCCACTACTTTTTCTGTGACAATAACTTTTTTCTTCTCACCTGAAACAATAATCTTGGCTACTTTCCGGCAGATTGCCGCCAATTGCCTTTCCAAAGTACGAACCCCAGCTTCTCTTGTATATTGCCTGATGATTTTGATAATCGCATCATCCTTCATTTGAAGCTGGCTTCTTGTCAATCCGTGAGCTTTGATTTGTTTTAGCATCAGATGATCTTTAGCAATATGGAGCTTTTCAATTTCCGTATATCCGGAGAGATTAATAATTTCCATCCGATCACGTAGAGGTGCCGGAATCGTTGCTAAATCATTGGCTGTAGCAATAAACATTACATTGGAAAGATCGTAGGTTTCCTCAATATAATGATCGCTGAAAGTATTGTTTTGCTCCGGGTCAAGAACTTCAAGCATAGCTGAAGATGGATCCCCCCGAAAATCGTTGGACATTTTATCAATCTCATCCAATAAGAAAACCGGATTAATGGTTCCC
The DNA here is from genome assembly GCF_008087365.1 of Bacillus sp. E214. NCBI lineage: Bacteria > Bacillati > Bacillota > Bacilli > Caryophanales > Bacillaceae > Bacillus > Bacillus sp. E214. The sequence continues at coordinate 15,334 of NZ_VENN01000004.1, forward strand.
GCTTTTTTCATCCCTTGTATAATACGGCCAGGCATAGCCCCCACATACGTACGGCGATGTCCGCGTATTTCTGATTCATCTCTTACTCCACCAAGAGAAACCCGGACGAAATTACGGTTCAAAGACTTGGCTATGGATTTTGCCAAACTAGTCTTACCTACCCCTGGAGGTCCCGCAAGGCAAAGAATTGGTCCTTTTAAGGAATTCGTAAGCTTCTGAACAGCCAAATATTCAAGCACGCGCTCTTTCACCTTTTCAAGACCATAATGGTCTTTGTTTAAGATGTTCTCAGCTTTTCTAATATTCAGATCATCCTTCGTTGCTTTCGACCAAGGAATTGCAATCAGCCACTCAATATAATTACGAATGACCGCACTCTCTGCAGATGTTGCCGGAATCTTTTCATAGCGGTCCAGCTCCTTAAGTGCAGTTTCCATGACATGAGCCGGCATGCCCGCTTCCTTTATCTTCTCAGCAAATTCAGCAATCTCAGCAGCCTTACCTTCTTTGTCACCGAGCTCTTTTTGGATTGCTTTCATTTGTTCGCGTAGATAATATTCCTTTTGTGTTCGCTCCATTGATTTTTTGACACGCAGACCGATTTTCTTTTCGAGATTCAATACTTCTTTCTCGTTATTGATTAAACTGATTACTTTGTTTAATCTTTCCTTGACATCAATGGTCTCAAGTATTTCCTGCTTGTCCTTCAGCTTAAGCGGCAAATGTGATGTAACAATATCAGCCAGTCTGCCGGGTTCTTCTATATCAACAGTTGAATTATATGTTTCTGTTGTGACCTTTTTTGAGATTTTTATGTACTGTTCAAAGTAATTCAATAAAGTTCTCATCAAAGCTTCTGTTTCAGGATCCTTCTCTACTGGATCTTCAATAATTTCGAGCTTCGCTGTAAGAAAATCACTATCATCCTCATAGGAAACCATTTGTGCTCTCGATAAACCTTCTACCAACACTCGAATTGTCCCATTTGGGAGTTTAAGCATCTGTTTTACTTTAGTGAGTGTACCCATTTCATACAAATCATCTTCACTGGGCTCATCTGTAGAAGCTTCCTTCTGAGTAGTTAAAAATATCAAATGGTCATCTACCATCGCTTTCTCTAGCGCCTGAACAGATTTTTCCCTTCCAACATCCAGATGGAGAACCATCGTTGGGAAAACAAGCAATCCGCGAAGCGGCAGGAGGGGAACGTTTTTGTCCATAGTGTTTGCCATTTGTTGCACCTCCAAAACATGCTAATATATGTATTATTCATTGGCCTTTTACCAATTTTATCGTATTTACTGGTTTGTGTCTATTTGGGACGATAAACGAAACCATGTTACTTGTTTTCCCTAAATTTAAGTGGATGTAACACCTTTCATCAATTTTTAGGGTAACAAAATTTCCCACTCTCATTATTAGTAAGACAAAAAAAAGGCTCGCTCTGATGCAAGCCTTTTAATTTTGTTCCCTCAGCCGCTTTCCCGTTCAGAAAGTGGCATATTTTCGATAATAGTATCAATGGCCGCTGTACGATCGAATACTAGTTGAAATACTTCCTTTAAGTTCCTGACAGGTTTAATTTCAATATTTTCGACTTGGTTTAACAGGGCTTGTATATTTTCTTCCGGAATCAGAACTACATCGGCTCCCGCTAACTTAGCTGCTGTCACTTTCGTAAACACACCGCCAACCGGCTTAACCTTCCCGTGAATGCTGATTTCTCCTGTCATTGCAACATTATTTTTTACCGGTATTTGATAGATAGCTGAGTAAATCCCAACGGCCATAGCAATGCCTGCCGAAGGACCATCAATCGGTATACCGCCCGGAAAATTAACATGGATATCAAATTTGTCAGCTGGTACGCCAATCGTTCTCAGGACAGTCACCACATTTTCAATCGATCCCTTAGCCATGCTTTTTCTTCTGATGGATTTTCCAGCACTATTAATACTTTCTTCTTCTACGATTCCAGTTATATTAACTGATCCCTTATCAACCGCATCAATAACCGTCACTTCAATCTCAAGTAACGCCCCTGAGCTTGGTCCGGTTACAGCCAGACCATTTACAACACCAACGGCAGATTCTTTCGCAATAAAGCTTTGATATCTAGGAGACATTTGGCTGGATTGAACAATCCATTCAATATCTTCATCTTTAATATAATCTCTATTTTCTGTAATGGCTAAACCTGCGGCACTCTGAACCATATTTACAGCTTCCCGTCCATTGCTGGCAAAATTACCAATGACATTAAGCGCCTCATCACTAATCTCTAAGGACACCCGTTCAACTGCATTTTTGGCCACCTTTTTCAGTTCCTCCTGATTTAATTCACGAAAAAAAATTTCCATGCATCTGGAACGAATCGCAGGCGGAATTTCAGAAGGTGTTCTCGTTGTAGCCCCAACAAGCCTAAAATCAGCAGGCAATCCATTTTGAAAAATTTCATGTATATGTTTTGGTATATTCGGATTCTCTTCATTATAGTATGCACTTTCAAAATGTACTTTCCGATCTTCCAATACCTTCAATAATTTGTTCATTTGTATATTATGCAATTCTCCAATTTCATCAATAAATAAGACACCGCCATGAGCATTTGAAACTGCCCCCTGTTTTGGCTGTGGAATACCTGCCTGGCCCATTGCTCCGGCGCCCTGATAGATTGGGTCATGAACAGAGCCTATAAGTGGGTCAGCAATTCCTCTCTCATCAAATCTGGCTGTTGTGGCATCCAATTCTACAAATGTTGCGGTTTGCCTGAATGGAGATTTCATATTTGCTTTAGCCTCTTCCAGCACCAGTCGCGCAGCGGCCGTTTTCCCAATTCCAGGCGGACCATAAATTAGTACATGCTGTGGATTTGGCCCACAAAGTGCTGCCTTTAGTGCCTTGATTCCATCCTTCTGACCAATAATATCATCAAACCGTGCTGGTCTTACCTTTTCGGAAAGCGGCTCAGTTAATGAGATAGACTTCATTCGATGAAGCTGATCCATCTCCTTCTTAGCCTCTCGATCAATCGAAACCTTTTGTACCCTTTGACCCTTTAACAAATTTAAAAAATACATGCCAATCACTATTCCAAAGAACAGCTGGATAACAATAACCACACCAGTCCAACTCATATAAGCACCCTCCTGAAATCACATCGTTGAGATACAAGCTAGTATCTCCCTAGAAAGGATGGAATAAACATCAAAAAGCTGAGCCGACTGATCAGGCTTCGACAAGCATAAGAGGAGGCGCACAGATGTGTTCTTTCCTCCCGCAGTGGGTGGCTATCCTTATGACTCAAGCTCTATATATCTACACCAAAACCTGCCATCTACTTTAGCGTTTGGCTGGAATTTGAGCTGAATTGGCTGGATTAGTGCTGAATTTGGCTGGATAAAATCTAAAATTGGCTGGATTAATGAAGGAATCAGCTGGATTCCTACTCCAATCGGGTCAATCTCTTATTATTCTTCCTATAAAAGCAATTGTTTTCTTCTAACTCTCCAAACATGTATCCATTTAAGAATAGATAACCTGTAAATTACGTCATTTGCAATACAAAAAAGGCCAATCAAGATTTTGATTGGCCTCTTCTACAACTTATATCTTTATCAAGCAGATGTTTTCTTTTCAACTGTTTCAGTTGTTCCATCAACAAGAATTATTTTTGGAGATTCGCCTTTAGAGATCACTTCAGCTGTAATGATACATTTTTTAATATCATTACGGGAAGGAAGTTCAAACATGACATCCAGCATAATTCCCTCAATAATGGAACGAAGTCCACGTGCACCTGTTTTACGCTCAATTGCTTTTTTCGCAATTTCTAACAACGCTCCGTCCTCAAATTCGAGTTCTACGTCATCAAGTTGAAGCATTTTTTGGAATTGCTTAACAAGCGCATTTTTTGGCTTAGTAAGGATTTGGATTAATGTATCCTCATCTAATTGCTCAAGTGTAGCAATTACCGGCAAACGTCCGATAAATTCTGGAATTAATCCAAAACGAAGCATGTCTTCAGGAAGAACTTTAGTTAACAAGTTTTTATCTTCAACTTCTTCTTTAACTGATCCAAAACCGATAACTTTTTGGCCAAGACGGCGTTTAATAATCGGTTCGATTCCATCAAATGCACCACCGCAAATGAATAGAATATTCGTTGTATCAATTTGGATGAATTCTTGATGAGGATGCTTTCTTCCTCCTTGTGGCGGAACGCTTGCCACTGTGCCTTCAAGAATTTTCAGCAACGCCTGCTGTACACCTTCACCTGAAACATCTCGTGTAATGGATGGGTTTTCAGATTTACGTGCAATTTTATCGATTTCATCAATGTATATAATGCCTTTTTCAGCTTTCTCTACATCGTAATCAGCAGCCTGAATTAGCTTAAGTAAGATATTTTCAACATCTTCACCCACGTAACCAGCTTCAGTTAATGACGTAGCATCTGCAATGGCAAATGGTACATTTAATAATCTGGCTAAAGTTTGAGCAAGAAGTGTTTTCCCGCTTCCAGTAGGCCCGATTAAGCAAATATTGGATTTAGATAATTCTACATCTTCAATTTTGCTATTAGAATTTACACGTTTATAGTGATTATAAACGGCTACTGCCAAGGATTTTTTAGCACCTTTTTGACCAATAACATATTCATCAAGGATTTCTAAGATCTCCATTGGTTTTGGTATATCTTTTAACTCAACTTCTTCTTCAGTACCCAGTTCTTCTTCTACAATTTCAGTGCATAACTCTATGCACTCATCACATATATAAACACCTGGACCCGCTACGAGTTTTCGGACTTGTTCTTGAGTTTTCCCACAGAAAGAACACTTCAATTGCCCTTTCTCATCATTAAATTTAAACATAGTTTCACCCCTTGGTATTATGAACTCTATCATGAAATCTGCAATTCTTTACGATCCAGATTAACTAATGAAGGGTATGTAAGGATTGTAACATACATTGCCCCATATAAGGTAAGAAAAAGGCCGTACTCATTTGCCAAACTAATTGTTCCTTATGTATATGTACATAATATCCATTCTTGACTCCTTTCAATCCTGGAAATCAAAAATGGAAGAGTTTTAAATCCTATTTATTTAGAATTAATCTACACTTAATTCATGAAAAAAGCAATTATGTATGTGTTAAAATATTTCGATTCTAAAAGTCGAATCTTCTCGAAACTTTGGCCCTGCAATTAGTATGTATAGTATGTATAAAACAAGGTACGATAAAATCGCACCTTGTTTTGTTATTTAATATGTGTATTAAGCTTCTACTGTTTTGCTGTTATCAACTAATACGTCGATTGCTTTTCTTACTAATAAGTCACCTTTAACACTTTCAGTTCCGCCAAGCGCTTGGATGATTTGTTCAGCAGTCAAGCCATATTGCTCAGACATTGCTTGTACTTCAGTGTTGATTTCTTCTTCAGTAACTTCAAGGTTCTCTGCTTTAGCGATTGCTTCAAGAGTTAAGTTGATGCGTACACGCTTTTCAGCTTCCTCTTTCATTTGACCTTTAAGAGCATCTTTGTCTTGGCCAGAGAATTGGAAGTACATGTCAAGAGTCATACCTTGAGCTTGAAGACGTTGTTCAAATTCTTGAATCATACGATCTGTTTCAGTGTCGATCATTGCTTCTGGAATATCGATTTCTGCAGTTTCTGCCGCTTTTTCGATAACTGTGTCTTTTACATGGTGCTCTGCTTGATGGTTTTTAGACTCAACTAAACGAGTTTTGATTTTTTCTTTAAGTGCTTCCAATGTTTCTACTTCTTCATCAACATCTTTAGCAAATTCATCATCTAACTCAGGTAATTGTTTTGTTTTGATTTCATGAATTTTCACTTTGAATACAGCTGGTTTTCCTGCTAATTCTGCAGCATGATATTCTTCTGGGAAAGTAACTTCAACATCTTTTTCTCCACCAACTTCAAGACCAACCAATTGCTCTTCAAATCCTGGAATGAAAGAGTTAGAACCAAGTTCTAAGGAGTAATTATCTGCTTGTCCGCCTTCGAATGCTTCGCCATCAACGAATCCTTCAAAGTCTAAAACTACAGTATCACCATTCTCAGCTTGTCCTTCTTCTTTGATTACAAGCTCTGCGTTACGCTCTTGTAAAGTTTTGATTTCTTTTTCGATATCTTCATCAGTTACTTCAGTATCAAGTTGTGTAACTTCAATACCTTTGTATTCGCCAAGTTTAACTTCTGGCTTCACAGTAACAGTTGCTTTGAAAATAAGAGCTTCGCCTTTTTCCATTTTTTCAATATCGATTTCTGGACGATCAACTGGCTCGATTTTAGTTTCTTCAATTGCATTAGCGTATGCTTCTGGAAGAATAAAATCTAATGCGTCTTGGTAAAGAGACTCAACGCCAAATTTCTTTTCAAATAATGCACGAGGCATTTTTCCTTTACGGAATCCTGGCACTTGTACTTGTTTAACCACTTTTTTGAATGCTGAATCTAAGCCTTCGTTTACTTTTTCAACCGGTACTTCAACAGTTAATACACCGCTGTTCCCTTCAAGCTTTTCCCATTTTGCAGACATGGTTTTCCCTCCACTATATATATTTCCTAATAATCGTTTTCTCTTAACACGATATTATGTGCAACTAGATTTATTGATCTTAGGCAGTACAGCCTTACTGTACCAATGCATATTGCAACCACTATATTATAACATAGGTTTCCTACGTTTCAAGACTTGGACCCTCAAATAACAGGGAAAGTCATCCCCTCTAGATTCCTGATTTCCTCTATAATTATATTTATCCTTTCATCAGGCTCCTTCAAATCGATTCCATAGGCTTCCGACACAATTCGATAATAGCCTTCTGCCCATCCTTCGAGATTCGGTATATTCAATGGATAAAGCAGGATATTATGCCTTTTAACCATTTCCATTGCCTGTTCGAACATGATAGGATTATTATTTTCCAACCTGTCACGTAAGGTTTTATGTATGTCAGATAAAAAATGCGTTTCTTCAACAATTGGTAAGTCTACTATATTCACTGTAATAGTTTGACCGAACTTATCCACCTCTACAATCTTATCCACTTCCTGCTCTTTTAATATGGATAAAGTAAAGGTTTTTAAAAAAGGATGTTTTTCTTCTATTAAATATTGGCAAAGCAGCCCTACCCACGGTCTAATATTTTGCCCTGCAAGTGAAGATAGCATAAAAAATTGCTCTTGCATCGTTCCGGTTTCCAAAATAACTTTTATTTCTTCCTCCTGAATTTGAGGTGATTCGACTTTAAATTCAGGAAAATCATCTGAATATTCCTGTTCGCTGCCCTGTTCCACAATTCGTTTACTCATAGCCAATAGATGTTCTAATGATTCAACTCTGCCTTCAGGTACTTGATTTTCTTCCAATAACGCTTCGACTACCGATATAATCTCGCGATGTTCATTTAATTGCAGAAGGATCATTAAATAAATATTGATGACATGAAAATACTCTCCAATTCCATTTCCCATCATCTTATTCACTATAGCTTTTGCATCTTGGTAATTCCCGAGCTCTACAAGTGACAGAGCCAATCCGATATTGATATCTTCATCTTCCGGTTCCAATTCATACGCCTGGCCAAATAATTCACGGGCATTTTTGAATTTTTTCTCCTCCATGGCTTGCATACCTTTTTTGAGGAGCAATTGTGCCAGATTAGGAAAAGGAATTACCTTTTCATCCTTTCGTTCACTTTTTGTGTTCTTCATAACAAACCGCCTTGATTTTTTTGAATTAATTGTCGTTAGTTTAGCATGCCTTTCCATGAAAAACAAAAAATCTTTCTGTTATTCACTCAATAAACAATGAAACGCAAAAAAACATAGACTATATATCTTGTAGTCTATGCCAGTATTCTCTGTTCGTATTGATTGATTTCTTCATTATACTGAAGCGTTAGTTCAATTTCATCCCAACCATTAATCAGCATGTTCTTCCAATATGGATGAATATCAAATCGAGCAAGTACGTTTTCTTGTGCTCTCAATTCTTGATTAGGTAGATCAACCGTTAGATCCAACGGTGTTTTACGTATAAATTCCTTTAGTGAAGCAAGAGTCTCTTTTTCTAAGGTTATCGGCAGTATTCCATTTTGCAAACAGTTTTGATGAAAAATATCTGCAAAGGAGGAAGCTAAAATTACTTTAAACCCATAATCCCCCAGTGCCCATGGGGCATGCTCACGAGAGGATCCACATCCAAAATTTTCACCTGCCAACAAAATGGTCGCACCTTTAGCTTCAGGCTGATTCAGTTCAAAATCGTCTCGCTCGGTTCCATCTGCATGAAAACGCCAGTCAAAAAACACATACCTGCCAAACCCGGTACGCTCAATGCGCTTTAGGAACTGCTTCGGTATAATCTGATCTGTATCGACATGATCGCGTTCAAGAATAACAGGTTTACCTGTATAGACTGTCATTTTTTCCATTTTAATGACCTCCTTTTCCAGAAATCAAAGGATTCACCGCTTCTCTGATATCTACAAACTTTCCGTAAATCGCTGCCGCTGCTGCCATGCGCGGAGATACTAAATGCGTTCTTGCTCCAGTGCCCTGTCTTCCTTCAAAATTACGGTTCGACGTGGAAGCACAATGTTCACCTGCCGGCACCACATCTGGATTCATGCTTAAGCACATGCTGCAGCCTGCTTCTCTCCATTCGAATCCAGCTGCTTTGAAAATCGTATCCAGACCTTCTTCCTCTGCCATCTTCTTAACAGCCTGTGAGCCTGGAACGACCATTGCTCTCACTCCTGCAGCAACCCTATTACCATCGATAATTTCAGCCGCTTCCCTTAAATCTTCTATCCTGGAATTTGTGCAGGAACCAATAAATACATGCTGAACCGGTATATCTGTAATTGCCTGACCTTCTTTAAGACCCATGTATTCTAGCGCTCGCTGTAATGTTTTGGCTGCTGCTGGCTTCATTGAATTTGAATGAGGGATATTCCCGGTTACTGGGCTGCACATCCCAGGATTGGTGCCCCAACTGACCATAGGAGAAATATCATCTCCATTCATGTAGATTACTTTGTCATAATCTGCATCAGCATCACTGGCCAATTCTGACCACCGCTTACAATATTCCTCGAATTCGTCCGGCACGGGAGCATATTTCCGGCCCTTCATATAAGAAAAAGTAGTTTCATCCGGGCTAACCAGACCGGCACGAGCGCCACCTTCAATAGACATATTACACATAGTCATGCGCTCTTCCATCGACATATTACGTACTACATCTCCTGCATATTCCAAAATATAACCGTTACCAAAGTTCGTTCCATTTTGAGTGATGATAAATAAAATGACATCCTTTGCAGTAACCCCATTTTGGAGTGAACCGTTTATTTCAATTTTCATCGTTTTCGGTTTGTTTTGCCAAATGGTTTGCGTCGCTAATACATGCTCCACTTCGCTCGTGCCAATTCCAAAGGCCAATGCACCAAATGCACCATGTGTAGATGTATGGCTGTCGCCGCAAACAATGGTTTTTCCCGGCCAGGTTAAGCCTAAATCAGGTCCAATTACATGGACAATTCCCTGGTCTTCACTATCAAGGCCTGCTAAAGGTACTCCAAAGTCCTGGCAATTCCGTTCAAGTGCTGTCAATTGCCTTTTCGCCACCTCATCTGTTATTACAAAACGATTAATGGTGGGGACATTATGATCCATTGTTGCAAAGGTCAAATCTGGCCTGCGTACCTTTCTTTTCTTTAGGCGAAGACCCTCAAATGCCTGAGGAGAAGTCACTTCATGAACGAGATGCAGATCGATGTATAATAAATCTGGTTTTCCCGCCTCCTTGTGCACTATATGATTTTCCCAGATTTTATCCACGATCGATTTACCCACATAGATCCCTCCTCATTTTATTGATACCTTTAATTTTTTTACGCGTACGCTTCCATAATGTGAAAAATAGCGTCCTTCTGCAAAATTTCTTCCTTAATAGACCTGGCCATTTCCGTAGTTGACAGCACTTTTCCATCTCCTGATATATCTATTGTATGTTTGCCGGAGTCCAGTACATTTTTCACCGCTTGTTCCACTATACTTGCCTCTTCTTCCATTTGGAAGGAATGGCGAAGCATCGATGCAACAGACAGAATCATTGCAATTGGATTAGCTTTATCCTGGCCTGCGATATCCGGGGCAGAGCCGTGAATTGGTTCATATAAATGCAAACCATTTTCAGAAAGACTTGCTGAAGGTAGCATTCCAAGTGAACCAGTTAAGACACTTGCCTCATCGCTCAAAATATCACCAAACATATTTTCAGTCACCAATATGTCAAATTGCCTTGGATTACGGATAAGCTGCATCGCCGCGTTGTCTACGAGCATATGCTCAAGCTTCACTTTTGGATACTCACTGGCTACTTCTTCTGCCACCTCTCTCCACATTCGGCTTGATTCTAATACATTTGCCTTATCAACGGATGTTACCTTTCCTTTTCGTTCCTTTGCCAATTCAAAAGCGAGTGTGATAATCCGCTTTACTTCTTCGCGTTCGTAATACAGAGTATCGACAGCAGATTCCATGCCATCATGATAATTACGCTTACTCGGTTTGCCAAAATATAACCCGCCCGTTAGTTCCCTCACGATTAAAAAATCCGTACCATCAATGATTTCTTTTTTCAAAGGTGATGAATCCTCGATGCTGGCATAATAACTGATTGGACGCATATTTGCGTATAAATTTAACTCTTTGCGGATTTTTAACAGCCCTTGCTCAGGTCGCATCTCCGGGGGATTATGATCCCATTTCGGACCGCCAACTGCTCCAAGTAACACGGCATCATTTCGTTTACAAAGGTCAATCGTTTTTTCAGATAAAGGGGTACCCTCCGTGTCAATCGCTGCCCCGCCAATTTGCCCATATTCAAAGACGAATTCATGCCCGAATCGTTCACCAATAGCATTGAGGATTTCGAGGGCTCCTATCATAATTTCTGGTCCAATTCCGTCACCCGGCAATACAGCAATGTTTTTTTTCATATCGAAGAAATCCCCCTTATTGATTAATTCGTGATCACCATTGATTGGTGCTCTACTGTTAAAATCACTCGGTTAATAGCATTTAAATACGCTTTGGCCGACGCTTCCAACACATCCTGGGCTAATCCCCGTCCGCTTGTTTCCACTCCCTGATAAATAATTCTTACAAACACCTGTGCCAACGCATCTCTGCCACCGCCAACTGATTGAATACGGTAATCCTGCAGCTTAACTGGTTTCTGGATGCAACGCTCGAGCGTATTGTATAACGCTTCAATACTCCCTGCTCCAGTGGCGGCCTCCTGTATTCTGTCGTTATTTACCCCTGACAATGTAACGGTTGCTGTAGGAATCTGATTGGTTCCGTATTGAACCTGAATGGAAATTAATTCATAATAGTTATCCTCTTTTGTTACTTTCTCTTCCAGTACTAACGCGACAATATCATCATCTGTCATTTCTTTCTTACGATCTGCGAGATCCTTGAATACTTTGAAAAGGTGATTAACTTCTTCATCCGACACAGGGAAGCCTAACTCTTCTAACTTTGTACGGAATGCATGCCGGCCTGAATGCTTACCAAGCACCATGGAGTTAGAACTTAATCCAACTAATTCAGGTTCAATTATCTCGTAGGTTGTTTTCTCTTTAAGCACACCGTCTTGATGAATGCCGGATTCATGTGCAAAGGCATTTTTACCTACTACAGCTTTATTTGGCGGGATTACCATACCTGTCAGTTTACTGACCAATTCACTTGTACGTTTAATTTCACTAAGAACCAAGCCGGTTTCTGCCTGATAAAAATCTTTTCTTGTATATAGGCCAAGCGCTACTTCTTCCAGTGCAGTATTCCCGGCCCGTTCACCAATTCCATTAATGGTACCTTCTATCTGAGTCGCTCCGGCCAGAATCGCTGCCATAGAATTGGCGGTCGCCAATCCTAAATCGTCATGGCAATGGGCAGACAACGTAACCTGATCTATAGATGGAACGTGGCTCATTAGATATCGGAAGACTTCACTGTATTCTTTCGGTGTGATATAACCAACCGTATCCGGGATATTGATGATCTTTGCTCCGGCTTTGATAGCTTCTTCCACAATCCGAGCCAGGAATGGAAGCTCTGTTCGGCAAGCATCTTCAGCTGACCATTGAATAACCGGGAAATACTTCGAAGCATAACGGATCGAAGCCACGGCAGCTTCAACTACCTGATCCTCCGTCATTTTCAGCTTATACTGCCTGTGTATGGGTGATGTAGCAAGAAAGACATGTATCCTCGGGTCGGCCGTTTGCTTTAAAGCTCCCCACACTGCATCAATATCACTTTCCACAGATCTTGCCAGTCCTGTTACCGTTGAATTTTTGACTAAATCAGCAATTTTCTTCACTGATTCGAAATCTCCTGGAGAGGCTGCGGGAAAACCAGCCTCAATGATATCTACACCCATTTTTTCTAATTGTTTGGCTATCTCCAGTTTTTCGGTCAAATTAAGAGTGACTCCGGCAGATTGTTCTCCATCACGTAAGGTCGTGTCAAAAATATTAATTTTTCGCACTGCCGACCACTTCTTTCTGTTTCTTTTTTTGCTGTTGAATAAATGGCATCATTTGACGAAGTTCTCTGCCTACCTGTTCAATTGGATGTGCATTTTCCTGTGCCTGTGTCGCGTTAAATACAGGTCTGTTCACTTGATTTTCAAGCAGCCATCCTTTTGCAAATGTGCCATTCTGAATTTCTTTTAACACTTGCTTCATTTCTTCTTTAACAGCCGGGCCAACTACGCGGGGACCTGAAACAAAATCACCCCATTGAGCGGTATCAGAAATGGAATAGCGCATCCCTTCCATGCCGCCTTCATACATGAGATCAACAATTAATTTCAATTCATGTAAACATTCAAAGTAAGCAAGCTCAGGCTGATAGCCAGCTTCCGTCAGCGTTTCAAAACCTGCCTTTACCAAGGAGGTAAGTCCCCCGCAAAGTACTGCCTGTTCTCCAAATAAATCTGTTTCGGTCTCTTCCTTGAATGTAGTTTCAAGAGCTCCTGCCCTAAGTGCTCCAATCCCTTTTGCGTAAGCCAATGCAACTTCTCTTGCTTCACCTGACACATCCTGATAGATGGCAAATAATGCTGGAACACCTGCCCCTTGTTCAAATGTCCTTCTGACTAAATGGCCCGGTCCTTTTGGCGCCACTAGGGATACATCTACAAATGCCGGAGGAACAATTTGATGATAATGGACATTGAAACCATGAGCGAACATCAGTGTATGACCTTTTCGCAAGACTGGTTCAATCTCTGCTTTATATACTTTTGTTTGATGTTCATCCGGTAAGAGAATCATGATTACATCTGCTTCCTCGCTTGCTTCCCTAACAGATTTAACATCAAATCCATCTTCAACCGCCTGGTTCCAAGATTTACCCTCTCGCAATCCAATAACTACTTCAAATCCGCTTTCCCGTAAGTTCTGTGCATGGGCATGCCCCTGTGATCCATATCCAATAACTGCTACCTTTTTATTTGATAAAGCTGCTTCATTTGCTTCATTTTGATAGTACATTTTTGCCATAATTGTTCTCTCCCTTTTTCATTTTTATTTAGACAATTGAATAATTCTTTGTTCCCTGGTTGCCCATTTGAGTGGAGCGGGCAAAAGCGGTAGTGCCTGTTCTAGCTAATTCCTTAATTCCGTACGGCTTGACTAATTCGATAAAAGCTTCTATTTTATTTGATTCACCGGTTATTTGAATCACAAGACTTTCTTTGCCAATATCAATAACCGAAGCTCTAAAAGGCTCAATGAGTGAGTAAATCTCACTTCTCGATTGGGGAGTGGCTGTTACTTTTACTAACGCAAGCTCCCTGGCTACAACGGATTGATCTGTTATGTCCTGTACCTTTATGACATCAATCTGTTTATTTAATTGTTTGGTAATTTGTTCTGCAATTTGCACGGATTCGACGTTTACAACACAAGTTATTCGCGCTCTCTCCTCCATTTCGGATTGCCCTACCGTAATACTTTCAATGTTATAATTTCGTTTCGTAAATAAATTGGTAATCCGGTTAAGGACACCCGGTCTGTTTAGAACGGTTAAAGTGATGATCCTTTTCAATTTTTCTTCACCCCTACCATTTCATTAATTCCCTTTCCAGGTGCAACCATTGGGTATACATTTTCTTTAGGTTCTACAAAAATATTGATTAGTACTGGACTATCTTTACTAAATTCTTCGTTAAATACCCTTTCAGCTTCTTCCTCCGTCCGGATATCGAATCCCTTTATTCCATAAGCTTCAGCCAGCTTGCTGAAGGAGGGCTGGGAACGAAATACACTTTCTGAGTATCGGGATTCATAAAAGATTTCCTGCCATTGGCGTACCATTCCAAGAGAACCATTATTGATAATGATAATTTTTACTGGCAAGTTCAGTTCTGCGATAACAGCAAGTTCCTGAATGGACATTTGGATACCCCCATCACCATTTACGGAGATAACCAAATCATCTGGTTCAGCAATTTGTGCTCCAATCGCAGCCGGTAATCCAAACCCCATCGTGCCAAGTCCTCCGGAGGTTACCCATGCATTCGGACGCTTAAAAGGATAATACTGGGCAGCCCACATTTGATGCTGACCAACATCGGTTGTCACGATGGCATCCCCATTACTCATTTCATAAATCATTTCCATAATTCTCTGTGGTTTCAGGTGCTGACCGTTCCCCTTGTCATAATAGAATGGTGCATCCTCCAGCCAATTCTGAATTTGCTTCCTCCAGCCCTCGTTATCTGGCTGTTTGCCATTCTGCTTGATTAAATGCTTCAGAGCATGCCTGGCATCTCCTACAACCGGGATAGCCGTCGGAACATTTTTACCGATTTCAGCAGGATCAATGTCTATATGGGCAACCATTGCATGCGGTGCAAATTTTGATAGATTACCTGTTAAACGATCGTCAAACCTGGCACCAATATTGATTAATAGGTCACATTCAGACAGTGCCATATTGGCTGCGTATATTCCGTGCATCCCTCCCATTCCGATGTAAAGCGGATGACTCGGAGGAAAACTGCCAAGTCCCAATAATGTATTAACGACTGGGATTTGCTGTTGCTCAGCATATTCAAGTAAGTACTTTGAGGCTTTCGCATGAAGGATACCTGCACCAGCCAAGAAAACGGGTTTCTTAGAAGAACTGACTGCTTCTACGAGTCTTCTAATCTGCAAATAATTAGGTTCATACTTTGGCTGATATCCCGGCAAATGGATTGTCTCAGGTTCCTCTTCTATTGCTACGAGCTGAGCCATATCTTTCGGAATATCAATGAGGACTGGCCCTGGCCGTCCTGTTGAAGCAATATGAAAGGCCTCCTTCACGATTCTTGGAATATCTGCCGTATTTCGAATTTGATAATTATGCTTTGTGATCGGTGTTGTAACTCCTAAAATATCTGCCTCCTGAAAAGCATCTGTTCCGATTACTCCTGTACCAACCTGACCGGTAAAAACGACTAAAGGCAAGGAATCCATCATGGCATCAGCAAGACCTGTGACAATATTGGTTGCTCCGGGACCAGAGGTAGCAATTACCACTCCAGGCTTTCCACTTATCCTTGCATATCCTTCAGCCGCATAGATTGCGCCTTGCTCATGTCTTGGCAACACATGCTTCAATCCCGATTTATAAAGTGCATCATAAATGGGTAGAACGGCACCTCCGGGGTATCCAAATAAAACCTCCACTCCTTGCTTTTTCAGGGCATTGACCAACATCTCGGCTCCGCTGATTTTTATTTCAGTTTGTAGGCTTTTCTTCTCAGCAAGAGCTGTTTTCTCCAACATGGAATCTACCTCCTGTTTAGTGATAGGCTTATTTGCCAGGTCTTTTTTAAAAATAAAAAAGCCTTTTCATCACATACGTTTCCCAATTGAAACGCAGGGATGAAAAGGCTTGTTGTCCTTTCCATGGTACCACCCTAATTCATAATTGATTTCATCAATCATGCACTCTTTACTTTTGATAACGGGTTGATCGGTCAAACCCGGTCTGTATTACTGGAGAGTTCATACAGACGCTCAAAGGGGAGTTCATACTTGGAAACAGTACCGATTCTCAGCACCATCGGCTCTCTGTAACTGTTCAGCCCACTTACTACTTATCCTTATCATCGCTTCTACTTATTAAATTCTTGTTATTAGTTCCACTATTATAAATCCAAATAATTACTAATTTGTTATCTCGTTGAAATTTATAATACGACCTTCCAGACACATAGTCAACTGATTTTTCTAAATTATTAGACTATTTAATTAATTCTGAATAATTGTATGCGCTTTCATTGTTTTTGCTAAGCGGTTTTCCTATTTTTAAATTTTTATCATCGCAATATCATTTGTAATTAAAAGAAATAAATGAAATTTCATCTCTATTTTTTACACAAAAAAAGAGCCTATAAGCTCTGGAATTTATTGTGACACTCTGATTCTGGGTATAAATTTCACTAAAATAATAAATACAATAGCTGCTAAAAGTGTATAAGGCAAGTATTTCCCAAACAGGTCGGTAAAACGGAACGGTGCTTCATGGATAAACTCGGCTTTCTTCCATTTTTAGTTACCGATTTCAACAGCAATGGCAGAATCAGAAGATTGATTATTCAATTTATAATACTTAGTGCCTACAGGGTATATGTTAGAGCCATTCCCTTTATATTGTCCGGTATCGTAATCTGCTATTGACTCCACCTTGCCTATGTATTTACCAATTTTCCGAGGATCTATTGCCTCATCTTCCTTCATTTCATATACCTTACCCTCCCAAACAACAAAGTATTTATTCCAACTTAATACTTGGGCCAATGATAGATAGATGAATGAAAGGACAAATAGTATCAGGGTCGTCTTTTTTTCAAAGCAATCGAACTCCTTCTTAAATACTATTTTAATAGTAGCATATAATTTCCATATTATTTACATATAATTCAATAAAAAATCCTGCGGATCAATTACCACAGGATTTCACATTATGAAGTCTGGATATTTTTATACTGGCTTTCATACATTTCACTGTATCGACCTTTATGACGTAATAATTCTTCATGCGTTCCACTCTCTTTGACTTGGCCGTCATCAATGACCATAATCTTATCTGCCTCGCGAATCGTACTGAGCCTGTGTGCAATCACAAAGCTGGTACGTCCTCTCATCACTTTACGCATAGCATTCTGTATGGCAAGCTCTGTTCTCGTATCTACACTGCTCGTTGCCTCATCTAGGATCAGGATTGCTGGATCCTTTAATATTGCCCGGGCAATAGCTAGCAGCTGCTTGTTCCCTTGGCTGAGATTCGAGCCATTTTCTAGAAGCATCGTATCGTAGCCATTTGGAAGTCTTGTAATAAAATAATGAGCATTTGCCGTTCTGGCAGCTTCAATCATTTCTTCATCTGTAGCATCCAACCGGCCATATTTTATATTCTCTTTAATGGTTCCCGTAAACAAATACGTGTCCTGCAGCACAATCCCAAACGTATCTCTTAAGCTCTCTCTTGTATAATCACGAATATCTACCCCATCGATTAAGATGCTCCCTTCAGATACCTCATAAAATCTGGTTAAGAGATTCGTAATGGTTGTCTTCCCTGCACCAGTTGGTCCCACTAGCGCATTGTGGCTGCCCGTTTTTGCTTCAAAACTGATATTTTTTAAGATGGGGTGATTTGCGTCATATCCAAATGAAACATTCTTAAACGTTACATTTCCTTCTGAATGCCGGAGTGGAACCGCATGCTCGCCATCTTTTGTCTCTTCATTCTCATCAATCACCTGGAATACTCGTTCAGCACCTGCAACTGCAGACTGAAATAGATTGAATATATTGGCCAATTCATTTAACGGTTTCGTAAACTGCCTTGAATAGCTGACAAAACTGGCGATCACCCCAATCGTTACAGCTTCATTTACAGCCAAGATACCGCCTACAATTGCAATCGCGGCCAGTCCAAGATTATTAATTGCATTCATTAATGGCATTAAATAACCTGACCAGATTTGTGCCTTCCTTCCTGATTCAAATAATTTACCATTGATTTCTTCAAACGTCTCGACCACTTGATTTTCTCTATTAAAGGCTTTAATAATAAGCGTTCCGGATATCGTTTCTTCTATATGTCCGTTCAATTTGCCTAAATGTTTTTGCTGTTCCCGAAATAAAACCCGTGTCCGTTTAGCAATCATTTTCGTCAGCAAATACATAAATGGTATCGTAATACATGCAGCAACCGTCAAAATGGGGCTCAATATTAGCATCATAATAAATGATCCCGTTATTGTGATGACTCCACCCATCAGCTGCGTAGTCGATTGAGAAATACTACTGCTGACATTATCGATATCATTTGTAACTCTGCTCATCATATCGCCATGGGCATGCGAATCAAAATAACCGATTGGTAATTTAAGCAGCTTATGAAATAGCTTGCTTCTTAAAGATTGAACAACCCGCTGAGAAACTCGGACCATCATCCAGCCCTGGAGCAAACTGGATATTCCATCTGTTACATAGACCACAGCCAAAATTAGAATCATCATATGTAATAAGTTCAGGTCAACTGATTCCTTCGCAATCGTATCGACCGTTCTTCCAATCCAATAGGGAACAAATAAGCTGATAGCTGAACTAATAACAACAAAGCCAAAAATAATCCACAGACTTCTCTTTTCAGACCCAAAAAATCCCCAAATCCGTTTAAGAGTTCCCGTAAAATCCTTAGGTTTTTCTACAGGAGCAAATCGGCCCGCACCATGGCCATGGCCTCTTCCCCCTGGTTTCGGCATTTGCGGCTGTGAGGGCTTGCTTCCATTCTCCGATTTATTTGCCATGGCTAACCATCTCCTCACCTATTTGCGAACGTATAATTTCCTGATAAACCGGATTATGTGTTTTTAACTCTTCATGATTTCCAATACCTACTATTTTCCCATTATCCATAATGATAATTTTGTCGGCATCCATAACAGAGGTTATTCTTTGGGCAATCAAAAAAATCATCGACCCTTTCGTTCTTTCCCCTAATGATTCCTTTAATTGCTTCTCCGTGACCGCATCAAGTGCGCTGGTTGAATCATCAAGAATTAAAACAGATGATTTTTTCAACAGGGCTCTGGCAATCGATAATCTTTGCTTTTGGCCACCGGAAAGATTAATTCCGCCCTGTCCAAGATGAGTATCATACCCATTGGGCAAAGCCTCTATGAATGTATGGGCACAGGCTGCCTTGGCTGCCTGTACCACCTCTTCCATACTGGCATTCCCATTTCCCCAAAGTATATTTTCTTTAATCGTTCCCGTAAATAATATAGATTTCTGAGGCACATATGCCACAGACTCTCTCAATAAAGCTGGGTCCATCATTTGAATGTTTACCCCATTCATATAAATGGCACCTTTAGAAGGTTCATACAATCTAGGAATCAAGTTAACCAGACTGCTCTTTCCTGATCCGGTTGAACCTATTATCCCAACTGTCTCTCCCATATTTACATGAAAGGTAGCATCTTTTACTACAAAGTCCTTCGTTCCAAAGTATGAAAAACCAACTTGATTAAAAAAGATACCTTCTTTATCAATAGCTTTTCCAGATGTATCAAGTGTTGAAGGAGGCTCCTCAGTATTAAATACTTCTCCAATCCTTCCGGCAGATACCCTTGCCCGAACAAAGAAATTAAATATCATTGAAATCATCGATAAAGATACTAAGATTTGAGTCATATAGTTCACATAGGCAACAATTTGTCCAACCTGCATCTGTCCATTATTTATATTCCAACCGCCCACTAAAAGGACGAGCACAATTCCAAAATTCACGGTTAGCATGATTCCAGGACTAAATACAGACATTACTCGCATAGCTTTAATAGAGGTTTCTGCCAAATCATCATTCCGTTCTTCAAAACGCTCCTTCTCAAACTTAGAACGATTGAATGCCCTGATCACCCGTATGCCGGATAAATATTCTCTCATTACCCCGTTCAAGCGATCTGTCACTTTTTGAACGCGGATAAAGAAAGGAAAGCTAAGTTTCAGATTCAGCATAATGATACCCGCTACAATCGGAATAATAATTAATAGAATCCATGATATAGAAGCATTTAAACGGACTGCCATGATAATGCTCCCTATACAAATCAATGGAGCCTTCACCATAATTCTCATCAAGCCGTTCACAAATACTTGCACCTGCGTTACGTCATTTGTAAGCCTTGTAACTAGAGTCGCTGCTTCAAAACGGTTCATTTGCACGAGTTTTAAAGACTGTATCTTTTTATATAAATCAGAGCGAAGTTCGGCTCCCATTTTTTGCGAAATATTACTGGAGATTATATTCCTGCTTATCGCACCCAACGCACCTACTGCCGTAACAACTAACATCACTCCGCCCATTTCCAATACAAAAGAAAGGTCTTTATTTGCTACACCTTTATCAATCATCGTTGCTAATATCGTAGGCAGAAGCAAATCACAAATGGCTTCAACCATTAAAAATAGAATCGCAACCGTAAATAAAACTCCATATTTCTTTATATATTTTCGTAAATACCCCATACCTTCACCTTTTTTCGTTACCGACATATGACTACATCCTTATTTTGCTAAAACCTTTTCAATCATACAAGTAAAAAGCCCAATTTACCTTTCCTTTTAAAAACAGTTTAGGAGCTTTATATATAGATAGATAAAAAAACACACGGAATTTCCTAATCGGAAACCCGTGTGTATTCATATTTACATATTTGATTTTTTCAGATAGAGATATACAGGATAACCCAATGCGGTAATCGCTAATCCAATTAAAGAATATAAGGTATCGGTAAAAACCGTACATACCAATATATATACTCCACCAATGATTCCGACAAGCGGAACAAACGGATAGAAAGGAACTCGATAAGTCGGAACTAAGTCCTTACGCTTTTTACGAAGGATGAAAACCCCGTAAATGGCCATTACAAAGAAAATCCATGTGGCAAATAAGGCCAGAGTAGACAGTGTATTAAATGATCCAGATAAAATATAAATAATCGATAAGACCACTTCAAAAATAAAGACATTAATCGGTGTACTTGTACGGCTTTCAACACGTCCCATAACATGATGGAACGGGAAGATCTTGCTTTGTGCCATCGCAAATGGCACTCGGACACCTGTCATCAAATATCCGTTCAATGTACCAAATATAGAGATTAGAATCCCTATCGAGATAATCGCTGAGCCGCCGCTTCCAAAAAGAATGAGAGCAGCATCCGTTGCTACTTTTTCTGTCGTAACAATCTCCTGAACAGACATAACAGAGAAAAAGGCTACGTTTATTAGGACATAAGCTGCAATAATAATTGTCATTCCAAATAAAATAGAGCGTGGTAAGTCGCGCTGAGGATTTTTCATTTCTCCAGCCATATTTCCAACACTCACCCAGCCTTCATAGGCAAACAAAGTTCCTAGGATTGCAGCACCAAAGCTAGTTAGGGTAAAGCTATGAACAGATTCTCCCGAGAATAGCGATGCTGTTTCTTTCCCCATTCCATGAATAATTCCAAACACGATAATGGCAATAATTGGAATCATTTTAGCTATCGTAGAAATGAACTGAATCCTGCCTCCAAGTTTAGTTGAGATGATATTTAGTGCGGCCACAAATACTAAAATACCAATCGCTAATAATTTTTGCTGGAGGTCTGTCATAGGCATAAAATATGTTGCTTGTGTGGCAAAAACGATGGATAGCGCCGCCAGAATGCCTGGTATATAGATTAACGCTTGTACCCATCCAAATAGGAAAGCAAATTTTTCTCCATAAAGCTCCTTCAAATAAGCGAATACCCCACCTGTCTCCGGTATAGCTGAGCCAATCTCAGCCAACGTCAGAGCAGCTGCAAGAGTAATTAATCCCCCAAGTAACCAAGCTATAATAGCCGCAACTGGAGAACCGGCGCTTTCCAATACTGGAGTAGCTTTAAAAAATATACCTGATCCAATTACAACCCCAACTACAATGGTTAAGGCTTCTTTCAAACCAATCTCTTTCTTTAAAACAGCTCCCGCTGCATAGATGTTCTTCTTTTGATGTTTTGACATGGCTTAATTAATCCTCTCAAAATAAGTTCCTTATTTCACATATTAAAAATGTTATCCGAAAGAGAGAAGTTATTCAAGACAATTATTGATTTATTAATCATATTAGTATAGCAAAAATTGAATTTATTAATTGATACACTCCTAAATTATCCTATTTTATTTAATAATTACTTCACTAATTATTTGCTCACAATATTTTATAGGAGTATGGTGTGTTCTAGTTTCTAATATCTCTTGATGACGAACTAGCTTCCTTTCCAAAACCTAGTCTTGAAACCGTTATTTTTTATGGATATACATAAACATTTGAGTTTTATATTTTAACCTCTTATATAAAAGTTTAGAATTTGTTCTGAATCTTCACATAGTTAAATTTTACCACTAATCAAAAAACATTTATAATTAAAATTGAATCATATAAGGAGGTTGGAACTATGACGAAACAAGTATATGTCATTACAGGCGGATCTGGCGGAATGGGGAAAGCAACTGCTGAATTAGTCGGCAAGAAGGGGACTGTCCTTTTAGCAGACGTTTCGCATGAACGCTTACTTCAAACAAAAGAGGAATTGGCTGGAAAAGGGATTACAGATGTCCACATTCAAGTCGTTGATATTACATCTAAGGAAAACGTTGCAGACCTAGCTGATAAGGCTGCTGAGCTGGGTACATTAAAAGGATTAGTTCATACAGCAGGCCTTTCTCCTACTATGGCGGATTCAAAACGGATTACAGAAGTTAACCTGGTTGGGACAGGCATTATTCTAGAAGCTTTCCTTCCACTTGCTACAGAAGGAACAGCGGTCGTTTGCATCTCTTCCATGAGCGGTTATATGGCTCCCCGTCAAGGCCCTTATATGGAAGTACTAAAACAGCCGTTAGCTGAAAATGCCGTGGAAACAATGGAGCAATTTGCCCAAGGGAATCCTGGGGCTGCCTACAGTTTATCTAAATTAGGCGTACAATTAATTGTTGAGGACCAGGCATGGACATGGGGAGAAAAAGGCGCACGTATAAATTCTCTCTCTCCTGGAACAATCAACACACCAATGGGACGTCAGGAAGCCTCAAAGCAAGCAGAAATGAAGAAGATACTTGAAATTACACCTTTACGTCGTGAAGGGGAATCAAAAGAGATTGCAACAGCTGTAGAATTTTTATTAAGCGATGCGGCTTCTTATATCACAGGTATCGACTTACGTGTAGATGGCGGTACTGTAGCAAATCTAGCAAAACATAAATAATCAATCCTACAGTAATAGTAAATACTCTATTGCACTCTGAACATTAGGTTTCAAGCTTAACTTTCAGGGTGCTTTGTATGAATGCCTTCCACTACGTCTTCTCCATATCGCCGCTCTATTAATCTGACAATTTATCCTTCTTAGACCTATACATCATCCAATATCCAATATCTGCGAAGCCAATTCGTTTATATATAGCGCCAGCATTTGGATTATCATAAAACAAGCATATTTCCTTTCCCTCACTAAGAAGCTGCTTGCATAACTTGACCATACATTTCGTAGCATAGCCTTTTTTCTTATAATCTCCTAAAGTAGCGACAGCGACTACCATAGCTGAGCAGGAATTTTCCGCTGTAGTCGAAGCGGATGAAACAACTTTCCCATTATCGGTAATATAAGCACAACGCGAAAAACCATCCTTTAAACTTTTACGTTTTTCTTCTACCGACGTACATGAATTTTTAAATTCCGGGATATTTTGCAGCAATTTAACAATTCGTTCTGCATCATCAGGTGCAGCATACTGTACTTCTGTCGTATCTACATAGCCAGCCTCAGCGTTTAAAACTTGGCATTTCGCATAAAATGTTTGCCTTTTATTTAAAAGTCTCTGCTGTAAATAGGGTTCAATATTCTCAGTGACTTCCTTTAGACCGGACATCATGGAAAATTCAGGATCATTCAGCATAATATCAGCAAATCCTTTTGCATCAAATAGATCATTCTCAGCATATGGGATATAGTTTTCTATGTATTTTAAAAGAACGGCAATCAGATTCCCATTTGTATCAAACTCTCCCCAAACCTTTTGGAAATCTTCCTCATATCCATACGCTTCAATATCCCCAATTAAAAATAAGTTTTCAGAAGGCTTCGTATGAATAAAAGACACACAAACATCATGATCTTTTTCGCTTAAACGCTTAATCATTCTCCCTCACTCCCATACAAAAAAATATTGAATGCTTTAATATACAATTTAGCCCATCCACCGACAAAGAACGCGTAAAACTATGTTTTTGAATATTTTAACATAATTACCCATTTATTCAGTGGTATTCTATGTATATTTACGGTTGCTTAATAAAATCCTTACTGCCACATTTCCTTCTTCATGTTATCACTTTTCAACTGAGCTCGACGGAACAAATAGGATTGCAACGACACAATTTATTAATAAAAAAATCGCATCCTCACGGTTAAATACGTACCATCGGATGCGATGTTTTTTCATTATTGACCTTCAACCACTTCTTTTAGTATTTCGTAGGACCGCTTTTGTTTATCTTGATCATAGATATAGGAAACAGCCATAATTTCATCAGCATTATATTTTTCCTGGAAGCTGATTAGCTGCTCGCGTATGGATTGTTTTGAGCCAAGCAACGTGACACTGGACATGGATTTTGCCATTTGTTTTTCAGGTCCATTCCATAATTCATCCATGTTTTTGATTGGAGGGCTTAACAAATTTTTTGTCCCACGAACAACGTTTAGGAAAAATTGTTGCATGGTTGTAGATTCTATCTCAGCCTCTTCATCACTTTCCGCTGCAATAACATTCAAGCAGACCATCATATAAGGAGCACTTAGATATTCAGACGGCTTGAATTGATTACGGTAAATTGAGATGGCTTCTTCCAAATAAGTTGGAGCAAAATGGGCTGCAAATACATAAGGCAGACCCAATTTAGCAGCAAGAACAGCTGATTCCGTAGAGGATCCCAAAATATAAATTGGTATATTGGTGTCGACACCCGGGTACGACCTTACATAACCCTGATTCTCTTCCGGTCCCAAATAGGTTAACAAGGATTGCACATCTGAAGGAAATGTATAAACGGAATCCTTCTGTGAACGTCTTAATGCACTCGCCGTCATCATATCTGTTCCAGGCGCTCTTCCCAAGCCCAAATTAAGGCGATTTGGATAGATAGTTGCCATCGTTCCAAACTGCTCCGCCACAACTAATGGGGAATGATTAGGCAGCATAATGCCACCGGATCCGACCTCTATTTTATCTGTATGCTCCAAAATATGTTTAATTAAAATAGAAGTGGCTGAGCTAACCATTGTAGGTGTATTGTGATGCTCGGCAACCCAATATCGCTTATATCCCATCTTCTCTGTAGCCTGTGCAAGCTCAACCATTGAATCAATTGCTCCCTTTGCATCTTGGCCTTTGCGAATAGGGGCTAAATTTAGTACAGAAACAGGAACATTTATATTAATACTTTTATTTGTCATATAGTTTGGATCCTTCCATCATAAAGTTTCCATTTAATAGTAACAAGTAAGTGACAATAAACAAACATTCTTGCTTGATCAATCCTTTTTCTAAGCTTCGCACCTGGGTATTAATAGTTGTTTTTCCTATCAATAATGGATATACTAAGCGGACAAGTAAATCGTTAAAGGAGTAATCAAATGGCGAAAATTGAAGTGGGAGAAATCCTTGTATTAGAAGGCGAAAATGGACAGGAAGAAGAAATTGAAGTACTAGGTACATTGGATGTAGACGGAGCAGAATATGCTGTTACCGCACTCGTGGAAGAAATCAAACTCGAAACAGAAGAAGATATGGAAATATTCTTTTTCCGTGTTGACGAAGACGGTGAACTTCACGAAATTGAAAGCGACGAAGAATTCCAAAAGGTCGCAAGTGTACTTGAAGAGAATATGAAACACTCTCATTAATTTACAGGTAATAGGTTGTCCCAAATGCATTAATAGCATAAGGGACAACCTTTTTTTGTGAATTCAGTCAAGATCTACATATAGACCTAGGTGTTGACTGTGAATATCCTTAAATCCCAGCCATTCAAGGCCCATTCCGTTTTCATCCTTCAATTTCCCACGTACAGAAAATCTCTTAGTTATTTTTTCTTTAATAACAGTATTTCTCCTCTATGCTTGTATGCCACATTTAAATTGTAAAAAAAGTCAAAATGATTGTATAGTTAAATAGATAAAGATTGTATCTACCGCTCTCATTATGACATTTAATAAATGTTTTTATCTAAAGAAACCTACTCTGACTACGTTTTATCAACCAAAGAAAACTCCTCTTCCAGATTCAAAGAATCTTGCACACATAATTATTCCTAATACATTTTGAGCCATTTGCTTCAGAATACGAAACCTCTAATCATCATAAAATTATTTTTGTATTAAAAGACTGATTTGAATGGAGGATCATATGAAGGATACGATGAAGAAACGGATTGGTGTTATTCTATCAGCTGCGCTTCTTTTCTTACCATTCAGCCTGCCTACAAAAACCTCAGCCGGCAAGCTGAAACCACCTGATGAAACCTTTACGCCAGGCCAATGGTTCCTGGGTGAACGGCCGCCGAATTTAAATCCAGCTAAACCTCCGATTGTTTTTGTCCAAGGGAAAAATGGCAGTTCAACCAGTTGGTACGGTGAAACAGAATATCATGGCGTGAATGATATGTATACAAAGGCGTATGAAGCCGGATATCAAACCGCCTTTGTCCAGCTTTATGATGCAGCCGGAAACGGGTCGGAAAATCAGTATACGAACGGAGAATTACTTGCATCGATGCTAGCCGATATCTCCCGACACTTCAATGGCCAGAAAGTCAACATCATCGCTCACAGCAAAGGAGGACCAGATACTCAAGCAGCCCTAGTACACTATGGAGCCCACCCCTATGTCGGCAAGGTTATTACACTAGGTTCACCACATCGTGGTTCAGAGCTGGCAGACCTGGCATATAGCTGGTATGCTGGGTGGCTCGGAGATTTGCTTGGCCAAAACGATGCTGGTACCTATTCTTTGCAGCTTGGGGAAATGGCGAGATTCCGCTCTGTAACGGATGGGCATACGAATAGAAACAAGAATAAGTACTATACCGTGGCAGGAACGGATCATGGACCTGCTTTCTCCGCTCTATCCTTGGGAGGCGCCTATTTATCTTCATACGGGGCTAATGATGGATTGGTCACTGAAACAAGCTCCAAACTATCCTATGGTACACATCTGTTTACAGACAGCTCAATTGACCATGATAATATTCGGATGGGCTCCAAGGTGTTTTCGCGGATTGAGCCTTACTTGCGTTCTGCTACTGTCACACAAACTAAAACCACAACAAATCTTCCCAATCAATATGAATCAGCTATCCAAAACACATCGTCCCACTATATTCATGGGGATGCCTTAGCCCAAAATCAACTTGTAAAAAAAGAGATCTATATTCCGGAAAAAACCACCGGTACAATCTCGATCTATACGGCCCACTCATCAACAGGTGTCGAATTGATTTCACCAGATGGTACCATCATCCCCGCCTCTAAGCCGACTGTCGATCAGATACTTTTTTCCGGTGCCAGCTTATATACCTTTTATAACAAAGAATTCACTCCTGGTACATGGACGGTACAAATAAAGGCAACGGAAGCTGATGATGCCTATCTATTAGCCTCTACCTTTAACGAAAAGGAAATATATAAACTGGAGATGGCCGGAACAGGCAAAGCAGAGCTGACGGACTTCACCATCCGTGCCCCTAAGCATTCCGGAACAGCTAGCTTCTCAATTAAATTAATCGACAAAGACGGTATCGAATTGACACAAACCGTCCTCCCTAAGACAACCAACGGAATAGATTTCTCTGCCAAACTGCCAAAAGTGCCGAAGCCAGGTGTCTATAATATGACAGTCGATATCAAGACCAAGCATCCTAACGGAAAAGAATCTGTTCGCACGTTGGTGAGATCTGTTTATATTGATTAATGTGTATATACACCCCTCTTATGTTTCTTTAATAAGAGAGGTGTTTCTTTTTTGCTTATTCAGATTATAAAGTGGTCATAATATATTTTTAAGCTCTCGCTCCATCCAATAATCTTACACTTTGATACAGGTATACTTTCATTTCAGCAGGGAATTCTATTTCAAATCACCTCTATAAAAGGAGCACGGATTATGAACCTGCAGAGCGGCAAATATTATTGGCAAACAACTTATCCTAATCCTCCTGTATATCCATCGTTGGAGGAAGATATACTTTGTGATGTTCTTATTGTTGGGGGAGGAAGTTCAGGGGCACAGTGCGCATACCTTTTAAGCGACAAAGGACTTAAGGTGGCTGTAGTTGATAAACGAAGGATTGGTACCGGCAGCACAATGACCAACACCGCCCTCCTTCAATATTTAGGAGATAAGATGTTGTTTGAGTTGATCAATTCCTTTGGGGAAGAATCAGCCATTTACCATACAAAATTATGCGAGCAAGCCATTTCTGAAATTGAAGAAACATCGAAAAAACTAAATTTAGATTCCGAGTTTACACGAAGGGATAGCCTCTATTATGCCAGTGATCCCCAAGGAGAGACGAAGTTACAAAGGGAATACGATTATTTGATCAAGCACGACTTCCCTGTCGATCTGCTTAACGAAAGCCAAATTAAAGAGCGTTACCCATTTTCTAAGCAATCAGCCTTGTATATCCATAATGATGGGGAAATCAATCCATTTAAATATAATCATGGCCTGATTCAAGCAGCCCATCAAAAGGGTGTACAAATATTTGAGGATACAAAAATAACCGGTAAAAAATTCAATAAGGAGTATGCTACATTTTTTACAGACCGCAATCATTCCATCACAGCAAGAAAAGTCATCATTGCTGCTGGATATGAAGGGCTCGAATTTAAAAAAGATAAGGATTGTCTTCTGACAAGTTCATATGCTGTTATCACCAAACCGGTTGAAAATCTTCAGCAATCTGAATGGTATAAGCAAACATTAATTTGGGAAACAGCACGCCCATATATCTATATGCGCACAACTGCAGATAATCGGATTATCATTGGAGGACTTGACGAAAACACAATCTATCCTGAGGATCGTGATTCAAAAATTAATCATAAAAAGACGAAGCTTATTGAAGAATTTAATAAGCTCTTTCCCGATATAAAAGCTGAACCCGAATTTTATCTTGGAGCCTTCTATGGCGGGACACACGATGGACTTCCTCTTATCGGTCAATATGACGAATTTCCACACTGCCATTTTCAATTTGCCTATGGAGATAACGGACTTGTCTATAGCACTGTCTTGTCTAAAATCATCACGGATATCATCACAAAAGGTTCTCATCCAGCCTTTAACTTATATAGTCAGAAACGGAGGGAAAGGTAATCCAAATAGGTTATTTGTATAATTTCAATATTAAATGTAAAAAAAGGCAAAACCAACTTTAAAAGGTTTTGCCTCTTTCTTTAATTAACGGACTCGGAAGAGAATTTGTCTATACCATAGATTTAATCATTCTAGCTTCATACTTATTAGATTTAGAAAACAAAAAACCTCTTATGAAAATAAGAGGTTTTTTTACTAGCGTCCCAGGAGAGATTCGAACTCCCGACCGACGGCTTAGAAGGCCGTTGCTCTATCCAGCTGAGCTACTGGGACATGTTTTTATTTTTTTACGTTGTCCTTAACGACATTTATTATTATATAATCACTTTATTTATAAGTCAATAACTTTTTTGAAAAAGTTTTTTATCTTTTTAAAAGTGAAGGGAAGGGAACTCACAAATCCTGATCTGTATATTCCCTTCACTTACTATACAACTTTTTTTTGATTTAGGAAAGTGTTGTTTTCAATTGCCAGCCTGGTAATTTTTCCCCAGACATTGTGTAAAAATCAACGATTGCATTCTGACCTTGTTTTTCGAGAATCACATAGGTTTTATACTGACTTCCTCTCGGTAGACGTATACTGCCGGGATTAATATACAGGCAGTTATCAATTTTTTCTGCACCTGCTATATGAGAGTGGCCAAAACAGATAACATTCGCACCAACCTCTCTCCCTTTCAAGCTAATATTCATCAACGTAGATTTGATATTGTATAAATGCCCATGTGTAACAAGTATTGACCAGTCTTCAAGATGTGCAATTAAATCCTCCGGAAAGTCCTCTCCGAAATCACAATTACCTCGTACAGTTTGATAATACTGAATTACTTGATCATCACGAGATAATTCTGAATCCCCGCAATGTATAAACAGATCGACCTCTTCTTTATGTCTTTCATGCAAAACGTCCAATTCTTCCAGTAAGCCATGGCTATCACTGACAATTAAACATTTCATAGGAATTCCACTACTTTTTCATTTAGTACTTTCTCTAATTCTTTTAAAGCATTCGCTCGATGGCTGATTCTGTTTTTCTCCTCTGCTTCAAGGTTCGCCATCGTTGTTTGTTTTTCCGGCACAAAGAAAATAGGATCATATCCGAAGCCATTCTCGCCATCCGGCGCGTCAGCAATGATTCCCTCACATGTTCCGGAAACTGTAATAGGGTCCATCTTCGGACCGACAAGTGCTATTGCACAATAAAAACGGGCAGTTCGTTTTTCTTTAGGTACACCCTCTAGCTCATTAAGAACCTTTTCATAATTAGCTCTATCATCTTTTCCTGGACCTGCATACCTTGCCGAAAAAATACCCGGACGTCCATCCAATGCATCAATGACCAAGCCAGAATCATCAGACAAAACAGGCATATTCATAAGCTCAGAAATAGTGTTAGCCTTCAAAAGAGCATTTTCTTCAAATGTGCTTCCTGTCTCTTCAACATCAATCGCATTCTCAATATCCAATAGGGTAATAACCTTAATCCCTTTTGGGGAAAATAATGCTTCAAATTCTTTTGCTTTACCTTTATTTTTGGTTGCAATTAAAACGGTATTCATATTCAACTTCTCCTCCCAAGAGAAAAATCGTATAAATTGGTACGCTTTACTGAATTTTAGCTGCTATATCTCCCAATGACTCTTGCTGTACAGTAAATAATTGCTGTAAACCTTCACTTGCAAGGTCAAGTAATTCATTCAATTGATGTCTGGAGAAAGTCGCTTCTTCTCCGGTTCCCTGAAGCTCCACAAATTCCTCTGCGCCTGTCATAATGACATTCATATCCACTAAAGCCTTAGAGTCTTCATGATAATTCAAATCAAGAACCGCTCCAAGCTCCTCAATCATCCCGACTGATGTGGCAGCTAAATAGTTTTTAATCGGATAAGAGCTAATTTTCCCTGCCTCCTGAAGCTTATCGAGCGCAATCGCCATTGCAACGAATGCACCTGTAATCGAAGCTGTTCTTGTTCCTCCATCTGCCTGAATCACATCACAATCAATCCAGATTGTTTTTTCTCCAAGCGCTTCCAAATCGACTACCGCACGTAAAGCGCGCCCAATCAAACGCTGGATCTCCATCGTACGTCCAGTAACTTTCCCTTTAGTTGATTCGCGCATCGTCCTTTGCTCTGTTGCACGAGGCAGCATTGAATACTCTGCCGTAATCCATCCTTTTCCTTCTCCGCGCATAAATGGCGGAACACGGTCATCTACACTGGCTGTACAAATCACCTTTGTATCACCGACACTGATTAACACCGAGCCTTCCGGGTGTTTAATATAATTTGTTTCTATATGTACGGGTCTTAATTCATTCTTCTTTCGACCATCAAATCTCATAGGTACCTCCTAAATGTATACATCATGCTTAGTTTAGCATACCCTAAATCAATAAAAAAGCACCCTGTCCAAACAATATTGCCATTTATGTCCAAATTAAAAACAGGCAAGCTCCTAAACGGAACTTGCCCATCTTTTTCACTATTAGTATTTACCTGTATTGACGGTTTCAGGTCGTGTTACCGGTTCCGATAGCTTCTTGCCATCTTCCTTCAGAAGCTCACCCTCTCCATTTACCTGAATCGCCACTTTCTTTATATCTTTTTGCTCAGTAAGAGAAAGCACCAGTTCATTTAATAAATGGCCGGATACTATTTTCTCCTCCCCATCAAAGCTTGAATAAATAGATTCATTAAAATTAAGTGTAACCACGCCATCCTCTATTTTAGGTTCCTCGACTAATGCAACATCAGGTCTGAACTCCGTAACAAGCGGAGAGGAATAACCCGGACCTTTAATCAGGCTGCTGACTACGGCTTCTACATGATCATTTTCCTGATTACTGATTCTTTTTGTCACTGGTACATAATAATAGTTATCTGTTTCACCGGACATATAATAAACCGTAACAGGACGTGTATTCATAATATCGGTCGTGTCTGTATGATCGTTATTAATTCCCATTAATCTTGATGTTCCGTTTTGTATTGCTGTTTTATTAACGGGCATCTCCTTTAATGCTTGCCCTTCGATTTGCAATTTTACTTTCTCCACTTTATCAAATTGCGTTAAAGTCCAAGTCACTGACTCCAGAATTTTCGTTTCATCCTCTTTTTTATATTCCTTAAACTCTTTAGAAAAATCTACGGTGGCTACTCCATCCTTAATGTCTACACTTTTAACAGCAGTATCTGACGGCAAAACAGCTTTGAATCCATTCGGAAGCATTTGTGATACCGGGCCGTTCGTCACTAAATATTCCACCGCCTGCTTAGCTACACTTTCTGTATTTGGCAATGGAATGGTTTGTGGCACAATATATCCATTTGCATCCATTAAGTATAATTCCGTTTGAACCTTTAATGCCTCTTCATTCTTTCCTGCCTCTTCGTTGGTGTTAACACCCTCCTGATTGACAACTTCTTCTTCACCCTCTGCCTGCTCCTTCAAATAAGTAACATCCTGTGGCGGATCAATTTCTTCTTTTTTTGGTAAATCGAACAAGCCGCAGCCTGACACTAAAACAGATGATATAAGTACCGAAGCAACCAATGTTGATTTCGTTCGTAAAGGCATACACCATTCCTCCTAAGACTGTTTGTACTACATATATACGGGGCTTGGCTCATTTTATACCTTTATAGGCAGAAAAAAATTATGGATTAAAAAAACCCTTGCACAATTTTAGCGAAGTATTTTCATACTTAAAATTGTGCAAGGGTTTTTATAAGTTGCTTTACTAGTCTCCATCTACCAACTGATTAAGCGTAGCATGTTCAACCGTTTCAACTGCTTCACCAAGCCAGGCGTAAGCAATAGATTTAAACATTCTTCTGGAGCCGGTAGTATAGAAATTGTAGGTTGGCTGAGGGGTTTCCTTATTTAGCATGCCAGCATGCTCCAATAGTACACTTGCCTCTCTGGCCGTTTCTTCCCCTGATGATATAACCGTCACATAGGATCCCATATAATTTGATATAGGTTCTGTTAGCAATGGGTAATGTGTACATCCCAAAATCAATGTATCCATGCTCCTATTTTTCAAGGGCTTTAATGTTTCAGCAACAATTTTTTTAGCAATTGCACTGTTCCATTCCCCGCTTTCTACCAGAGGGACAAATTTTGGGCATGCCAAACTTTCAATGTGTACCTTTGGATGAATGCTTAATAACGCCTTATTATATGCTTTACTGCGCACTGTTCCTTCCGTACCAATAATACCGATGTTTCTTGATTTTGATACATCAATCGCTGCCCTAGCTCCCGGCTGAATAACACCCAAAACCGGAATTGGCAGGCTTGCCCTCATTTCCTCAAGTACGGCAGCCGTCGCGGTATTACAAGCTATAATTAACATTTTAATATTCTTCTTCAAAAGGAAATGAGCCATTTCCCATGTAAACTTTCGAACTTCTTCCATTGGTCTGGGCCCATATGGACATCTGGCTGTATCACCAAGATATATTAAATTTTCATTTGGAAGCTGCCTGATAAATTCTTTAAAAACCGTTAATCCGCCAACTCCCGAATCGATAAGTCCTATTGGGTTTTCTCTATCCAAATCAGATCGCCTCTATCTATCTTTTGCTTGCAGCATTTTGCTCTATTATTTAAACCGGACTGTATATCACTTTATCATTAGTTTATTTCTTTTCCAATCCATCACTTGGGCATAAAAATAGAGTAGTGATTCAAACCACATACTTTACATTTTACAATGACGTGTATAGTGATTTGATATTCGCTACTCTTCCTAATTTATGGACTCATAAAGGAATTGTCAAGAACAATGATAAATAGATCATTTGCTAGGCGAGCTTCTAAAAAGATCATTGAATGATCTTATAATTCTAATTCACCCATTCGAAGTAGTTCTACGACCGCTTGGGAACGGCCCTTTACGCCCAATTTTTGCATCGCATTAGATATGTGATTTCTCACAGTTTTCTCACTAATAAAGAGGTCCTTAGCGATATCTTTTGTTGTTTTGTCCTGTACCAATAACTCAAATACTTCTCTTTCTCTTTTTGTGAGTAAAGGTTTATGAGTGAAATCGTTCTCCTTCAACTATTGTAACCCTCCTTGCTACCAGCCATAACCTTAGGATTGGGTATATATTTAGTCACGATAGTGTATGTGACTGGTCTATAAGGAGTGACTATATTTAGATAAGAATGAACGTGTTTTTATGATTGAGGTTGCTTCTTCAATCCGTCATTAAACAATTCCTTCATCTCTTTTGTCCAAGCTACCGGCTTACCGCTTAATCTGGAAATTTGGACAACTGTTCCTCGACCGGTGAAGCAGGGAACCCCATCCTCTCGTAGACCAAGATAATGGATATCAACCGATGAATTGCCTATTTTATTTGCCTTAACTTTAATATTGAGTTTCTCATCGAAAAAAACCTGGTGGAGAAAATCACATTGAAGATCAGCTACTACAGGAATCGTTTCATGTTTGGTATCCACCCAATCCTGCATCATGCCAAGACTTTTAAAATATTCAATCCGTGCCTGTTCAAAATACGTAAAAGGCACTGTATTGTTTAAATGCCCAAACATATCTGTCTCTGAAAATCTAACTTTAATAGAATAAGAAAAAGTAAATTCTTCTTTCCACTCTTCCATGTCTTTAATATATGCAATTTTACCCATTGGGAACACACCTCTCTATAAATATGAATGACTATTCATTCATTATACAGAAAAATCGACGAAATTGTAATTATTTTACTGGTGGATAGCATGTTTTTTGGACCATGTCCTTTGCTTAGATTACAAGTGAATAAAAATAAAACTTTATTGTATGATCACAAATGTAGTACTAACCTATTTATTTATATTTCTACAAACATAACACAATCGCTAAACGGAAAAGGCCGTCTGACTATTACAGACGGCCTTTCTTACTATATTACATTTATTCACATCCATCTAAGACTATCAAAATGAAAAGACTTAGATTTTGTCACTTCCAAAGAAATTTTTGAAAGCCTGGACATTCGTGTCCCGATTTAATGCAGCAATCGAGGTTGTCAAAGGAATACCTTTCGGACAAACTTGAACACAGTTTTGGGAGTTACCACAATCCTGAATTCCTCCGTCACCCATTAACGCATTCAGACGTTCTGCTTTTTGCATTTCACCTGTTGGATGAGCGTTAAATAGACGAACCTGTGACACAGGAGCAGGTCCGATAAAATTGGACTTATCATTTACATTCGGGCAGGCCTCCAGGCAAACACCGCAAGTCATACATTTAGATAATTCATATGCCCACTGGCGTTTTTTCTCAGCCATACGAGGTCCCGGACCTAAATCGTACGTACCATCGATAGGAATCCAGGCTTTAACTTTTTTAAGTGAATCGAACATTCTGCTACGGTCTACCTGAAGGTCACGGATAACCGGGAAAGTACGCATTGGTTCCAGCACGATTGGCTGTTCATATTGATCCACTAATGCCGTACAGGATTGACGTGGCTTTCCATTAATGACCATGGAACAGGCACCGCAAACTTCTTCCAGACAGTTCATATCCCACGTAACCGGGCTTGTTTTCTTGCCTTCCTTTGTAACCGGGTTACGACGTATTTCCATTAGTGCAGAGATGACATTCATATTTGGTCGATAGGACAACTCAAAGTCTTCAAAATAAGGCTCAGAGTTCGGGTTATCCTGGCGTTGGATCTTAAACAGTACTTTACTTTCTGTAGCCATAATTAATTTGCCCCCTTGCTCTTAGAGTAGTCACGTTTACGCGGCTTAATAAGTGAGACATCAATCTCTTCATAATAAATATTTGGTGCAGATTTTCCATCAACAAAGTCAGCCATTGTCGTTTTCATGAACTCTTCATCATTTCGTTCTGGGAAATCCGGTTTGTAGTGAGCACCACGGCTTTCGTCACGCTGCAGGGCACCCAATGTGATAACGCGTGCCAGTTGAAGCATATTGTATAGCTGACGTGTGAATGATGCTCCCTGGTTGCTCCATTTTGCCGTATCGTTAATATTAATGTTTTCCCATCTTTCAAGCAGCTCCTGAATCTTTTCATCTGTTTTTTGAAGCTTATCATTATAACGAACTACTGTTACATTATCGGTCATCCATTCACCCAATTCTTTATGGATGGAATAAGCATTTTCTGTTCCATTCATGGACATAATGCGATTCCATTTTTCCATTTCAGCCTTCTCATGCTGTTCGTATAAAGAATCCGGTAGGGAATCAGCGTTTCTAGCAAGTCCATTTACATAGCGTACCGCATTTGGTCCTGCAACACTTCCTCCATAAATGGCGGATAGCAGGGAGTTCGCTCCTAAACGGTTAGCTCCATGCTGTGAAAAATCACATTCACCGGCAGCAAATAATCCAGGTATTTTAGTCATTTGGTCGTTATCAATCCATAGTCCACCCATGGAATAGTGAACAGCCGGGAAGATTTTCATAGGCAATTTGCGCGGATCTTCACCAGTAAATTTTTCATAGATTTCAATAATACCGCCCAATTTAATATCAAGCTCTTTAGGATCTTTATGAGAAAGATCCAAGTAGACCATGTTCTCACCGTTGATTCCCAGCTTTTGATTCACGCACACATCAAAAATTTCACGTGTTGCGATATCACGAGGAACTAGATTTCCATAAGCAGGGTATTTCTCTTCAAGGAAGTACCAAGGCTTTCCATCTTTATAAGTCCAAATACGTCCGCCTTCTCCACGCGCAGACTCACTCATTAATCGAAGTTTATCATCCCCAGGGATTGCCGTTGGATGTATTTGAATAAATTCACCATTTGCATAGGTAGCACCCTGCTGATATACAATCGCAGCTGCTGAACCAGTGTTAATGATGGAATTCGTAGATTTACCAAAAATAATTCCAGGTCCTCCGGTTGCCATAATAACTGCATCCGCACGGAAAGATTTAATTTCCATAGAGGTTAAATTTTGTGCTACAATTCCGCGGCATATCTGTTCATCATCCAGCACCGCTCCAAGGAATTCCCAACCCTCATATTTCTGAACAAGACCCGCCACTTCATAACGACGAACCTGTTCATCCAATGCATAGAGCAATTGCTGGCCAGTAGTTGCGCCTGCAAATGCTGTTCTATGATACTGTGTACCGCCGAAACGTCTGAAGTCGAGCAATCCCTCAGGCGTACGGTTAAACATAACGCCCATACGGTCAAACATATGAATGATCGAAGGAGCCGCATCACACATTGCTTTTACCTGCGGCTGGTTAGCCAGAAAGTCACCGCCATACACGGTATCATCAAAGTGCTCCCAAGGAGAATCACCTTCACCCTTTGTATTTACCGCTCCATTAATTCCCCCTTGGGCGCAAACAGAATGGGATCTTTTAACGGGTACGACTGAAAAAAGTTCTACTTTATGTCCTACTTCAGCGATTTTGATGGTAGCCATTAAACCAGCAAGACCGCCGCCGACTACGATTATATTACCTTTACTCATAAACCGACCCTCTCCTTATTAAACTAGCAGACTCACCTGCTAAGCTATTGCAATTGTTTAAGCCATGTTGATAAACGCCAGCAGCGTGCGAATGGATATAAAAGCTAAAAATACAAAAACTCCAAGAGTTATATATGTAAATATTCTTTGGGATTTTGGTGTTACGATAAGTCCCCATCTTAAAGCAAATGACCATAACCCGTTTGCAAAGTGAAATATTGCTGAAAGTACACCTACCATATAGAAAGCAATCATAAATGGATTAGAAAAAATTTCAACCATCATATCCGCATTTGCTGTATCACCCAATGCGACCTGCACCCTCGTTTGCCATACATGCCAAACGATAAAAACTACAGTCACGATACCTGTGATTCTTTGTAAAGCAAACATCCAGTTACGGAAATAGCTGTAACTTCCCACTGAATATTTCGCCGTAAATGCAATATGAAGACCTAATACAGCATGGAAAAGGATTGGCAAATAGATGACAACAATCTCCATTAAAAGCCTAAAAGGTAAATCATGCATAAATTCAGCTGCTTTGTTGAATGCTTCAGGCCCTCTTGTCGCAAAATAATTGACCATTAAATGCTCAATCAAAAAAAGCCCGATTGGTAATACCCCTAACAACGAATGTAACCTACGTAAATTAAACTCGCGACGACTCTCCATAGTTACCCTCCCTCTGAAAATGAAAAAATAAAAGTATAGCCTTGGATAAGGACTATGCCTTAAATAATTGCAAGCAGGTCTTCAACATAGCTGCAATCATCTAACCCACCACCCATCTAAGATGCCAAAAACATTTTTCTGCAAAATTAATAGATGAATAGTATAAAAACAAAAATAATTCCACATATTCTTACAATTATGTGACGGTTTTATTGTACTCCTTTCAACCAAAATGCGTCAAGAAAACGGATACAGAGATTTCCTATTTCTACCGATAATTTGTAAATAACTGATATTTTTCTATTTCTATATATTACCTGGAAAATACTTAATAGAAAATACAACTTTACCCTTGCATCCACTCCCATATATATAGCTATAATAATGTAAGGAAAGAGGGGAAACTATGACAAAAGAAGATAAGTTAGAGTCAGTAGAAATGGCACCTGTCACTGAAAATGAGCCGTTAATACCTGCATTTGGGTATGAAATAATAAGAGAATTCCTTTTGGAAGATTTATTAGGAAAGGAAGGCCCTCAAATCCTTTATTGGGCTGGAAAGCAACTCGGAAGAAGATTTCCATTATCTAGTACAGAAGAAACCATCACGTTTTTTCATGACGCCGGTTGGGGCGACCTTACGCTGGTAAAGGAAACAAAAGATGAATTAAAGTGGGAGCTTACAGGTGAATTAATTAACCGCAGATTTTCAATCAACGAAAATACCCATTTCCAATTAGAAGCAGGTTTTCTTGCCTACCAAACAGAACATCAGAGAAAAGTAGTTTCTGAAAGCTATGAGGAACAAAAAAAACGGGCAAATAAAGTATACTTCACGGTGAAAACCGACAATAAAGATACCATTTAATGTAAATTGATTAAAAAGGGTAATTCCATATATGAATTGCCCTTTTTCTCTATGATATCTGTTTACCTTCAATAAAAAACCTGCACCATAAAATTAAAGGTGCAGGTTTACTGGTTAGTCATTTTTTTGTTCTTCATTTAGTTTATCCAATAAAGCCTTGGTGCTTGCTTCAGGGATTCCCAATTTTATAAATTCCTCTGATGTGGCTTCTTTCATCTTTTTAATCGAGCCAAAATGCTTAAGCAGTACTTTCTTTCTTTTCTCTCCTATACCAGGAACTCCATCCAGGACAGATTGGAAGCTTGATTTTCCTCTAATTTGTCGATGGAAGGTAATTGCAAATCGGTGAACCTCAT
This sequence comes from Bacillus sp. E214, assembly GCF_008087365.1. NCBI lineage: Bacteria > Bacillati > Bacillota > Bacilli > Caryophanales > Bacillaceae > Bacillus > Bacillus sp. E214. The sequence continues at coordinate 55,334 of NZ_VENN01000004.1, forward strand.
CCTGTATACGCTGCAAGAGGTAAAACTCTTGGCTGGTTCTGCCCAATGGAATTATTTCTAAAGGGTTTCCGTATAGCAATACGGAGGTCTTATGTTTATCATCCTTAGCCAATCCCGCTACAGGAATCTCCATTCCGTATTCATCCTCGATTACTTCGCGAACTGCCTCAATATGTCCTTTGCCTCCATCAACTATGATTAAATCCGGCCAAGGGAGATTCTCTCGAAGTACGCGGGCATATCTCCTTCTGACGACTTCTCTCATGGAATCGTAGTCATTCGGGCCGATTACGGTTTTAATTTTATATTTCCGGTATTCCTTCCGTTCAGGTTTCCCATCAATAAATACAACCATAGCAGAGACAGGATCAACACCCTGAATATTCGAGTTATCGAAAGCCTCGATTCGATGCGGTGTATGAATCCCCATGATTTCTCCTAAGTTTTCAATTGCTTTTATCGTCCGTTCTTCGTCTCTTTCGATTAAAGAAAACTTCTCCTGTAAGGCGATTTTTGCATTTTTAACAGCAAGTTTCACCAGGTCTTTCTTTGGTCCACGTTTAGGCTGTGCCACTTTCACGTCAAGAAGTCCTTCAGCTAATTCTATATCTATATCATCAGTGAGGAGTACTTCATGTGGTTTAAAATGATTTGGCTTAGAATAAAATTGCCCCAAGAAGGTCAATAGCTCATCAGCAGGATCATCATATAAAGGGAATAACGAGACATCTCTCTCAATCAGCTTTCCTTGCCGAACAAAAAAGACTTGGACACACATCCAACCTTTATCAACTGCATATCCAAATATATCCCGGTCCGTTAAATCGCTGAATACAATTTTTTGTTTTTCCATTGTTGCTTCAATATGAGCGATTTGGTCCCTTAATTCCTTGGCCCGTTCAAAGTCCAATTCTTCTGATGCTTTATACATGTTATCCTGTAAATCTTTCTTGATATCCTTAAAACCGCCATTTAAAAACTTTGTTATTTCATCTGTAATTTGTTTATATTCATCTTCCCTGACCGTCTTTTCGCATGGTGCAAGGCATTGTCCAATATGATAATACAAACATGCTTTAGCCGGTAAGGTTGTGCACTTCCTGAGCGGATACAGCCGGTCTAACAGCTTTTTAGTTTCATTGGCTGCATATACATTGGGATAGGGCCCAAAGTACTTACCTTTATCTTTTTTTACGTTTCTTGTAATGATTAATCGAGGATGCCTTTCCGAAGTGATCTTGATAAACGGAAAGCTTTTATCATCCTTCAGCATGATATTGTATTTTGGATCATATTTTTTTATTAGATTCATTTCTAATATGAGTGCCTCCATATTAGAAGAGGTTACGATATACTCAAAATCCTCAATCTCCGATACAAGGCGCTGGGTTTTCCCATCATGAGAACCAGTAAAATAAGAACGTACCCTATTTTTTAAAACTTTGGCTTTTCCCACATATATAACAACATTTTGTCGGTCCTTCATTAGATAACATCCCGGCTGATCGGGTAACAAGCTAAGCTTATCTTTTATATGTTGATTCAAAAGGGTCCCCCCTCTACTTAAAGTTTAAGTTTCTATATATTATAAACGGATTTTACAATTAAAGGAGGTTTTAATACTTTCCAAAAGAAAAAAGACTCCGGTCGTCCGAAGTCTTTTTTACGTTAAACCTTAAGAATGCTTGGAAATCAAATTAACAAGTGCTTCTTTTGGTTGGAATCCGATCACTTTATCTACTACTTCTCCATCTTTAAAAAGAACAAGTGTAGGAATGCTCATGACACCGAATTTAACAGCTGTTTCTTGATTCTCATCTACATCAAGTTTAACGATTTTAACTTTACCATCTAACTCTGCATCGATTTCTTCCAATACAGGTGCGATCATTTTACAAGGTCCACACCAAGGTGCCCAAAAATCAGCTAAAACCAAGCCTTCGCCTGTTTCAGTTACGAATGTTTGATCCGTTACATTAGAAATTGCCATGAATTTTACCTCCTAAAGCATACATTAAGTAAACTATAAGTGGAGTATACCACTGTTCTATATAGGATGGCTACTGTCCTGCTTAATTATCCTGAATTTCAAAGAAATGGGTTTGTACTAATTTTACCTTTATGTTGAAAAACAGGATGGCTTTTGCCACCCTGTTTACCCAAAATATGAACTTAAGATTTCACAAGAAGATTTTTGAACTCTTCTGTTAATAAAGGAACTACATCAAATAAATCGCCAACAATACCGTAATCAGCTACTTTAAAAATATTAGCCTCTGGGTCTTTGTTGATTGCTACAATTACTTTGGAGTTAGACATACCGGCTAAATGCTGGATTGCTCCGGAAATTCCACAAGCAATATACAGATCCGGTGTCACAACCTTACCTGTTTGGCCAATTTGCAGAGAATAATCACAGTATTCGGCGTCACATGCTCCGCGAGATGCTCCAACAGCACCACCAAGAACATTGGCCAATTCTTTTAGTGGTTCAAAGCCTTCTTCGCTTTTTACTCCCCGTCCACCGGCAACAATTACTTTAGCTTCTGACAGGTCAACTCCCTCAGTTGCTTTACGTAATACTTCCTTAATAACGGTACGTAAATCCTTGATATCTACAGATATAGTTGAAACATCCCCCGTACGGGAAGAATCATGCTCAAGCGGATCAATATTATTTGGTCGAATAGTAGCAAATACTAGTCCATCTGTTACAATTCTCTTTTCAAATGCTTTACCGGAGTAGATTGGACGTGTGAAGACGATATTTCCGCCTGCCTCTTCTACACCAATCGCATCTGAAATTAGTCCGGAACTTAATTTACCAGCAACACGCGGCGCCAGGTCTTTTCCCAATGAAGTATGGCCGAAAATAAGTCCGTCAGGAGATTCTTGATCAATCACAGCTAACAAGGCCTGAGTATAACCGTCTGATGAATACTGTTTTAGCTGTTCATTCTCAACAGCGATAACACGGTCGGCTCCATAATGAATTAATTCCATCCCAATCTCTGTAACAGACTCTCCAAGTATAACGCCTACAACTTCTCCGCCCTCAGCAACTGTCTTAGCTGCAGCGATTGCTTCAAAGGATACATTACGAAGAGAAGACTCTCTTGTTTCACCTAAAACTAAAATCTTTCTAGACATAATTTTACCTCCCGTTATTTTTCCCTTTGTGTTCGTTGCTATCTATCACTATCACCGTTTATTTAAATTAAATTACCTTTGCTTCAGTACGAAGCAGATTAACCAGTTCCTTTACTTGGTCAGGAATTTCCCCTTGTAAAACTTTACCGGCATCTTTCTTAGGAGGCAGATAAATTTCAATACTCTTTGTTTTAGCTTCTACATCATCTTCTTCAAGATCAAGGTCATCCAGTTCCAATTCCTCAAGCGGTTTTTTCTTCGCTTTCATAATCCCTGGTAAGGATGGATAACGCGGCTCGTTCAAACCTTGTTGAGCTGTAATTAATAAAGGCAGAGAAGTTTCAATAATCTCAGAATCCCCTTCAACATCTCTGGTAACGGTTACATTTTCGCCGTTAATTTCAAGTTTAGTAACAGTAGTTACATAAGGGATATCGAGTAAACCGGCTACACGCGGTCCTACCTGACCGGAACCTCCATCAATTGCCACATTCCCTCCAATAATCAAATCAACCTCTTGTTCTTTTAAATACTCAGCTAATATTTTAGAAGTTGTATATTGGTCTCCATCTTCCACATCATCTTCAATATTTATAAGAACTGCCTTATCAGCTCCCATTGCAAGTGCAGTTCTTAGCTCTTTCTCTGCATCTTCTCCGCCGACTGTCACAACAGTCACTTCGCCGCCCTGTGCATCACGCACCTGGATAGCTTCCTCCACTGCATACTCATCGTACGGGTTAATGATAAACTCAGCGCCATCTTCTTGAATACGGCCGTTTGATAATGAAATTTTCTCCTCTGTATCAAATGTCCTTTTTAGCAAAACATAGATATTCATGTATTGCCCTCCTATAGTTCGTATTAATTTTGAAGATTGAGAAAACTAAATATATATAACTCCTACTCTCTGAAGCTCCCACTCAAAGAGAAGAGGTTACTCACAAAATGATTCGCTATTGACCGCCTATTTTCCTTTAAAAATCGGCAAACGTTTTTCTAAAAATGCATGAATCCCCTCTTTAGCATCTTCAGTGACAAAGATTTTGCCAAATTGGATAGCTTCCTCATCTACTCCTTTGTAATATTGTTCATGCTTAGAGTAGTTAATAAGGTGGATGGCTTTCTCTAGTGCAATTGGACTTTTTCCTGCAATTTTACCGGCAATCTCTTTTACGGCATCCATTAACTCTTCATCCTTGAAGGATTTATTTGCAAGTCCTGCTTCAACAGCCTCCAAACCAGAAATAGGTTCAGATGTGAACATCATCTCTGCAGCTTTGGATGCTCCCACAAAACGAGTGAGCCTTTGAGTACCAGCAAAACCGGGAATAAGACCCAGCTGCAGCTCTGGCAATCCAAGCTTAGCCCTTTCAGTTACGTATCGCAGATGGCAAGACATAGCGAGCTCAAGTCCGCCTCCCAATGCAGCGCCGTGAATGGCCGCTATGACCGGTTTTTTGAACCGTTCAATCCTTTCAAATAAATCCTGTCCTCTTTTAGAAAGAGCAGAAAAATCTCCTTCGGATGTAACTGTCGTGAATTCTTTAATATCTGCACCAGCTGAGAAAAATTTCCCCTCTCCATATAGGACAACAACCCGCACATCCTCGTTTTCTTCAATCGAATCAAACATGGCGGATAAATCTTCAAGAAGATCAGAAGCCAGTGCGTTAGCTGGTGGCCTATCTATAGAGACATAGGCCACCTGATTCTCCTCATATACACGTAATGTCTTCATTTGTATTACCCCTTTTTTGTATCATGGTTATCTCATTCAAGCACCCAATCCTTTGATTATTAAATGGTGAACTGGTTCAGCTTGCTTATTAAGATCATATTTTTGCTCGTTCATCACCCAAGTCGTAACGATTTCATCCAGCGTACCAAATACCATATGACGAGCCAGACGAACATCAAGTTTATCTTGGAATTCCCCTTGTTCAATTCCTGTAACTAAAATGGAATCAACAAGCTTTAAATATCCTTTAAGAACATCATTAATTTTATAACGTATCTCTTTATTGGATTGCCGTAATTCCAACTGTGTAACGATAGCCAAATGCTTATCCTCAGAAAGAATCTCAAAATGCTTGCGCACCAGCACCAGCATTTTTTCAGTTGCACTGGATACCCGTTCCATCTCTTCTTCAATACTGGATATGAAACTTCCCAGTTTATCCTGGAACATGGAAATCAAAATATCTTCTTTATTTTTGAAATACAAGTAAATCGTACCATCCGCTACACCCGCCTGCTTTGCTATCTTGGAGACTTGTGCTTGATGGTAGCCGTTTTCTGCAATAACAATCACGGCTGCATCAATAATCTGTTTGTATTTTGGGCGGTCTTTTTTCATTATCATTCTTCCTCCTCTAAAAATGAATGAATAGTCATTCATAATTTCATATTAGAGGGGAAAAATAATAAAGTCAAGCTAAATCCCTTTTCAATCAAATGGTTTTGCGAAGAGCTTTCTTCAGAACCGATTAAGCCTCTCTTTTATCAATTGTTTGTTGTTTTTGTTTCTCTTCATCAACCAATACACGTCGTAGAATTTTACCAATCGCGGTTTTCGGAAGCTCATCGCGGAATTCATATAGACGAGGTACTTTAAAGGCAGCCAAATGCTTACGGCAAAATTCATTTAATTCCTGCTCGGTCACTTTTGCTTGATCTTTCAATACTACATACGCTTTAACGGTTTCTCCGCGATATGGATCAGGCACACCCGCCACCACGGCTTCCTGAACAGCCTCATGCTCATATAATACCTCTTCAATTTCCCTCGGATAAATATTGAACCCGCCTGCAATAATGATATCTTTTTTACGATCCACGATGTAGAAGTATCCTTCTTCATCCATATAGCCCATATCTCCCGTTAATAACCATTCACCAGAGAAAGCGTTTTCTGTTTCCTCTGGACGATTCCAATATCCTCTCATAACTTGGGGGCCCTTTATTGCCAGTTCACCGACCTCACCTGGAGGTAACGGCTCTAAGGTTTCAGAGGATAGAATTGCTGCTTCCGTACTTGGCCATGGTAAACCAATACTTCCCTTCACACGCTTGTCACTCCATAAAAGATTAGCATGAGTTACGGGTGATGTTTCTGTCAAACCGTAGCCCTCAACCAATTTACCTCCAGTGAGTTTTTCAAATTTCTCCTGAACTTCCACTGGGAGTGCTGCTGAACCACTTATACAGGCATCAATGGATGATAAATCATACTTCGAAATATCCGGATGATTTAATAAGCCAATATACATGGTAGGAGCTCCTGGAAATAGAGTTGGCTTCTGTTTCTGTATAGTCTTCAAGGTCGTAACGGCATCAAACTTTGGCAATATAATCATCTCATGGCCCTTCATGATAGAAAGGATAAGAACGGTAGTCATCCCATAGACATGGAAAAAAGGCAATATTGCGAGGACTTTTTCTTCTGCTTCTTTATATTTATAGAGCCAGGCATCACACATTTTTGTATTGGCTACCAGGTTATTATGTGTCAGCATAACTCCCTTAGGAAAACCAGTTGTTCCACCGGTATATTGCAGTAAGGCAAGATCTTCTTCCGGGTTGCCTTCATACTCGACCTCGGTTTTCGGTGATGTTTTTAGGATTTCAGACATGAGATGATGATTGCCTTTATGCTCAACATTGACGACAATGCCATATTGCTTTTTCTGGATAAATGGATAAATTAAGTTCTTTGGAAAAGGTAAAAAATCTTTGATGGGAGCAACGATGATATGCTGTAAATCTGTTTTTTTCATGACACTCATGACACGGGGGAACAAAATATCTAAAGTCAGGATAACTTTGGCACCTGAATCCTGCATTTGGTATTCGATTTCTCTTTCCATATACAGAGGGTTCGTTTGAACCACTATAGCACCTGCTATCAATGATCCATAATAACCAATGACTCCCTGCGGCGAATTTGGTAGCATGATAGCTACTCGGTCACCTTTTTCAACGCCTAGCTTTTTCAAATAATGGGCAAATTGCAATGCATACTCATACAGTTTCTTGTACGTAATTGATGTTCCCATAAAATGAATGGCGTTTTTAGTTGGGTATTTGTAAGCAGACTGTTTTAAATAATCCTGTATTAAATTATGTCCATACTCGATGCTTTTCGGGATTTCTTCTGGATAATGCTTAAACCATGGTTTTTCTTCTAACAATGTAAAAACCTCCCTTAAAAAGCTATTTCTCCTAGTTAATTATAGTATAATGAATTTTATGTGACAATATTTTACTAATATTCTGTTAACTTTATTTGAATTATCTAGTTCTTAACTCCTAAAGAATGATTTTGGAAGTCCTGAATATCCAATAATCACTTTTTTGCTTTCAATGTGTACTTAACTTGCCGGCAGGATATAAAAAAGAGCCTAAACAGCGGGACCCCCCACCATTTAAACTCTTTCACTCACGCACTCACGCGTAGAAGGCCATATATATGATCCCGACAATGATAAATAAAGCAGATACCACCAACAAAATCTTCCCCAGTGTTTCCATGGTCTCCTCCTGTGTTCTCCCTTATTTCAATTCAACAATCGTCACGCCAATTCCACCTTCAGAAGCTTCCCCAAACCTCATTGATTTGACTGAACGATGATTCTTCAAATACTCTCTGACTCCTTGTCTCAGTGCCCCTGTTCCTTTCCCATGAATGATGGAAACACGCGGATAACCGGCAAGCAAGGCATCATCAATATATTTCTCCACTCTAGACAATGCATTTTCGTAACGCTCACCACGGAGATCAAGCTCTAGATTAACATGAAAATTTTTACCTTTAATCTTGGTGATCGTTTTCGTCTCGACTGGCTTTGGACTTTTCTTAAATTCGAGATCTTTCTCATCCACTTTCATTTTCATGATTCCCATTTGAACATTCCACTCATGATCGGATATCTTTTCTATTAATTGACCAATTTGTCCCCAAGTGAGAACCTTAACTTCATCGCCAGGCTTAAGCGTCCTTTTGGCTGACGATACAGCGGCTTTTCTTATTTTTTTGGATTCCTCAGGTTTTGCTTCATTAAGCCTTCTCTTCGCCTCTATCAATTCATGCTCTTTGACTTCAGCACTCTTTTCGATTCGCATCTGTCTCAGCTCACGGATAATTTCCTCCGCTTCTTTTTGAGCCTTTTCTACGAGTTGCCTTGCTTCCTGCTTGGCTTTTTCGATTAGCGTATCTTTTTTATCCTCGTACTCCATTAATTGTTTTTGTAAATCTTGATGAAGGATTTCAGCATCCCTCAAATATTCTTCCGCTTCCTGCCAGTCTTTTTCAGCTTCCTTTCGTGAAGTTTCCAAAGATGCAATCATGTTTTCAACCTTATTGGAATCGGCTCCAATCATTCCACGAGCGTTGCGAATAATCCGTTCAGTTAAACCCAGCTTCGTAGAGATTTCGAACGCATTACTTCGACCAGGCACACCGATAAGCAGTCGATAGGTTGGACTGAGCGTTTCTACATCAAATTCCACACTTGCATTCATGACGCCTTCTTTATTATATCCATAGGCTTTCAGCTCAGGATAATGGGTTGTAGCAATAACCTTAGCTCCACGTGAATGTGCTTCATCCAGAATTGAAATCGCTAGTGCCGCTCCTTCCTGAGGATCTGTTCCAGCTCCAAGCTCATCAAATAATACGAGTGATTCAAAGTCCAAGGTTTCTAGGATTTCCACTATATTCACCATATGAGATGAAAATGTACTCAAGCTTTGCTCAATCGATTGTTCGTCACCGATATCTGCATATACAGATTTAAAAACTGCTAATTCTGATCCATCCATTGCCGGTACCTGCAAACCTGCCATAGCCATTAATGTACAAAGACCGACCGTTTTTAATGTGACGGTTTTACCGCCTGTATTCGGTCCTGTAATGACCATCGTCCCATAGGTCTCTCCAAGAATGATGTCGTTGGCAACAACCTCTTCTTTTGGAATGAGCGGATGTCTTGCCTTCTTAAGCTTAATGATTCCCTGATTATTCATAATCGGCATGGATGCATGAATAGCTTTTGCATATTTTGCTTTTGCAAAGGCAAAATCGAGCTTAGCCAAAATAGAGACATTCAGTAGAATATCATCTGCATACTCGCCTACAGCATTGGAAAGTGCTGTTAGTATACGTTCTACTTCCCTACTTTCTTTTACGCGAATATCCTGTAATGTATTATTCAATTGAACAATAGACTGCGGCTCAATAAACAAGGTTTGCCCTGATGCAGATTGATCATGGATAATACCGCCATAATGATTTCTATATTCCTGCTTTACAGGAATGACAAAACGATCATTCCGAATCGTCACAATCGTATCTGATAACATTTTGGCGGCATTGCTTGAACGAATCATACTTTCAAGCTTTTCTCTAACTCTTGCTTCATTCGTGCGCAATTGCTGACGCAACGTCCGGAGCGTATCACTGGCAGAGTCCAGAACCTCACCATGGTCCCCAATTGCCATATTGATGTCTTTTTCCAGATCACTCAGATTCACTAATTGGTCTTTATATTCATAGAGAATAGGAAGTTCGATTTCATTTTCCTGCATATCCTCCAAAAATCTGCGTAGAGTCCGTCCTGCTCTCAGTGTACTTGATGTTTCCATCAATTCAACAGGACTGAGAACACCACCAATCCGAGCTCGTTTTATATGGGAGCGAATATCAAATATCCCTCCAAGAGGCACATTGCCCTTTAAGCGATATACGGTTGCAGCCTCGTCTGTTTCATATTGAGTACGTTTAACCTCTTCCAAATCGGTATTGGGCATTAACTGTTCACTTAGGCTTTTTCCCAGACTGGAAGAAGCATGTTTTTGCAATTGTGCAATGATTTTTGTAAACTCGAGTGTTTTTAATACTTTGTCTTGCATGGAGAAAAATCCTCCTTACTTTTTCTGTTAGTCTCTATTGAGGAAAGCCAAAAAATCGTCCTCATTTTGGGCGTTTAATACAGTCTCTTTCTTGATCCAGCCACGCTTGGCGTTTGACACACCTACGTCCATATTCTCCAGCATATCAATGCTGTGAGCATCTGTATTAATAACGATTTTAACTCCTGCATCCTGAGCTTTTTTAACATTTTCCGCTGCTAAATCGAGACGATTTGGATTGGCATTCAACTCTAATACCGTATCAGTTTCTTTTGCAAGCTGAATCAATAAATCCATATCCACTGCGTAACCGTCTCTTCGCCCAATAACCCGCCCAGTTGGATGTGCGATAATATCGACATGTTTATTGGTCAATGCTGTTTTCAAACGCTCCATAATCACTTCCTGCGGTTGTGAGAAAGAGGAGTGAATAGAAGCAATAACAAGATCTAATTGTTCTAGAATTTCATCATCAAAATCAAGTGTACCATCCGGAAGGATGTCCATTTCGATACCGGACAGGATCATGATGTCATCATATTCCTTATTTAACTTCCTGATTTCTTCTTTCTGTTTTAAAACTCTTTCAGGTGTCAGTCCGTTTGCCACTTTTAAATATTGAGAATGATCGGTTATGGCCATATAGCGATACCCCTTGGCACGGCAAGCTTCTACCATCTCTTTTAACGTATGGGAGCCGTCACTCCAGGTTGTATGCATATGAAGATCACCTTTAATATCCTCCAAGGAAATTAAACCGTAATCAGCTTGATATTTATCGATTTCAGTACCATCCTGCCTAATTTCCGGTGGAATATACGGCAGACCAAAATGGCTATATAGGTCTTCTTCGCTCTCAAATGTTTTGACTTCACCAGTTTCTAAATTTTCAACGCCATATTCACTAACCTTTTCACCGCGATCCTTAGCCAATTGGCGTAAACGGACATTATGGTCCTTAGATCCAGTAAAATAGTGTAAAGCCGTTGCAAACTCAGCTGGCTTTACCATCCTGAAATCTACTGCTATTTCATAATCATAGGCTAAAGCAAGAGATACTTTTGTATCACCGGCTGCAACGATATGATCAATATTGGTTAACCCTAAGATTTGTTCTTTGACACTCAAGGGATTGTCAGTAGCTATGATGAAATCAAGGTCTTTTATCGTTTCACGTCCGCGCCTTACACTGCCAGCTCTTGAAAAGCGAATAACATCTTCCATTGCCTGCAGTTTTGCCTCAATGTCTTCCACAATCGGCAGCATAACAGCAAGAGGCAGACGATCCGGTTTTGTTCCCATTGCTTTGATGGCATCAAGTATGTTTTCTTCAGACTTTTTGCCAAAGCCGGCAAGTTTACTGACTTTCCCTTCTTCACACGCTTTCTGCAGCTCTTCCGCATTCGTAATAGCTAACTCTTTATATAGCTTGGCAATCTTTTTCCCACCGAGTCCTTGTAAGCGAAGAAGAGGAATTAACCCCTTCGGCACTTCCTCCTGCAATTCTTTAAGGACCTCTGATGATTCCATTTCGATATATTCATTTATGACAGCTGCCGTTCCTTTGCCGATCCCGCTCAGCTTGGTGAAATCATCAATCTCCGACAGGCTGCGTTCATCTACTTCAAGTGCCTGTGCAGCTTTGCGAAAGGCAGAAACCTTAAATTGATTTTCTCCCTTTAATTCCATATATATTGCTATTGTTTCCAATAGTTTAATGACATCTTTTTTGTTTACGCTCATTCCGGCCACCTACCCGTCCTATTTCATTTATTAGATACCTTTATCCTTCATTATATACAAGCTCAATCGGATACTAAAAAAGAATGACTTCCCTATTGGAAGAGGAAGTCATGAAAATGGATGGAACCACAAATTTGTCACCCAATCAGATAAAAATGGGGTGTTCATAATGATTGTTTTCGCTAAGGATGAGTTATGTATCATTTCCTGCAGTGACTCAATGGGTAGCATAGCACCAATAAATAGGATAATAAACATACCCAAATACATTTCTACAAATCCTAAAGCCCCGCCAGCCAATTGATTAAACTGCTTCAAAAGGGGCAGCTGAGCAAGAAAGTCCAGCATGGACCCAATAATTTGCAGGACAATTTTTACGCCAACAAAAATAATAAAGAATGCAATTGCATTGTAAAAAGCAGAATCCAAATCTGTAATATTAAACAGCATATTAAGACTTGAGTCAGTATCCGCTGATGACGGAAAAGGAACCCACATTTCAAGCTTAGGACCGAGGTCTTTATAAAATAATTTAGCTACAATCAAGGCAATAATAAAACTTAATAAGTGTACAAGCTGCAAGATTAAGCCTCTTCTTAAACCTATTAAAAATCCTATGAGTAAAGCTACTAATATGAATAGTGTAACCATAATATCCTCATTTCTTCTGTTGATTTATTTCTATTTCCAAGGCTTCTATCTTTTCTAACAATTTATAGTATTCATGCATCGTATTAACTGCAGTTAATACAGCTAATTTAGTCGTATCCAGACTCGGGTTTTTTTGACCAATTTCGCGCATTTTATCATCCACCGAGTGGGCAACTTGTCGTAAATGAGAAGTTGATTCATCGCCTACAATGGTGTATTGTTGTCCATATATCTCAACGTTTATCCTGTTTTTATCAGACAAGGCGGTTGCCTCCAATCATAAAAATCCTGTCTACTATCATAACATGAAAACCAATTTCTTGGTATTCCTAGATAAAAACTACTATCAATCGTAAAATATCATATACACAAATTTCCGTCCTATCAACAAGAGGACGGAAATTTGGCGTAAAGAGGAGTAGAGTAGAAAAATGGCGAATACTGTTATTACAGTAACAAAAGAAACGATTCTTAAAATGAAATCCTATTACTTGAATTCTTTATTGCCTAAAACACCACCCGGAGCTGTTTTCTCAGCGAAAATGAATGGGATGACGATTACGGCCTATAATTCTGGAAAAGTATTGTTCCAGGGAGCCGTCTCAGATGCAGAAGTTCAAAAATGGAGTAGCGGATCAGCCAATGCTGCTGCCCCTCAAAAAAAATCACCAATTAAAAAAAGAAGTGTATCAGACCATATCTACCGTCCTCCTCATACAATCAATGAGTTGAGTATCATTGGTACAGATGAAGCGGGAACGGGCGATTACTTCGGACCCATAACAGTTGCGGCAGCCTATGTCAGCAAGAAACATATTCGGGAACTTGAAAATATGGGCATACGGGACTCAAAAACGATTCGCGATCCGCAAATATTAATTCTTGGCAAAAAGATTACAGCAATGATTCCGTATAGTCTGCTTGTCCTGAAAAACGAAAAATACAATAGCCTTCAGCAAAAAGGAATGAGCCAGGGTAAAATGAAAGCCATGCTGCATGAACAAGCTATTCATCATTTGCTGGCCAAATTGGAAGGAACCAAGCCAGATGGTATTCTCATAGACCAATTTTGTGAACCTGATATATATTTTCGCCATACCGCCACGAACGGAAATCGTGAAGTTCCCTTGTATTTCAGCACAAAAGCTGAAAGTATATCCACAGCGGTGGCAGCCGCTTCTGTCATTGCCCGCTACGCTTTCTTAAAACATATGGATCTACTCAGCGAACAGGCAGGGATGACGATTCCTAAAGGCGCCAGTTCAAAAGTGGATGAAGCTGCCGCTGTCTTTATCGCTAAAAAAGGTGAAAGTGAATTAAACGCCTTTGCCAAGCTTCACTTCGCCAATACAGAAAAGGCACGCAAGCTCGTAAAACGAATTGGATTATAATCAAGCACTCAGCTTGGGAGCTGATCTGCACCCCAATTGTTAGACACACGGTCTAACAATTGGGGAGATCACATCTGGTCTGAGTGTTTTTATTATGGAGTAAAGTTGTTTTCAACAAGATTCTCCATTTAACAGGGCCTCGTAGGTTGTATTTACGGGAATCAAGCCGACTTTATTCAAAATCCGGCCGAACTTAGAAGGAATTCAGCCAATCTTGGTAATAATCCAGCCGAGTTTGATTGGAATCCAGCCAAACTACCCCTAAATCCAGCCGCTATCCTCAGCCAATTAAAATGATGTTTAAATGCAATGAAAAACTTACCAGTTTACCGCATTTTCTGAGGGGAATAAAATAATCGGAATTTTTTCAAAGAGATGAGGTAAAACGAGAATGGAAAATGTTGTGTTAAGTTTTTTCAAGGTTGAAAGCGAAGCATATCAGGCTTTATCTGAGCTAAAAAGAACTCATACATCCCAGAAAGATTTCGTCCTCTCACAAGTAGTTTTACTAAAAAAAGTTGATGGGGAGATTATCACAAAGGATAGCTTCAACACTGGCAGTCAAACAAGTGATGACACTTTATTAGGCGGACTTATTGGAGGAGCTCTCGGGTTACTTGGCGGTCCGATAGGTATCCTTTTAGGAATGGGGATAGGTGCCGGCTTCGGTTCCTTATTAGATATGAATGATGCCAAGGAAGAGGACGGTATGCTTTATACGGTTTCTACAAGAATGAAAGACGGAGATATAGCCCTTATAGCTGTTATACAAGAAGAAACAGAAACATCCTATAATGAGATCATTAATCAATTTAATACAGTAATCGTTAGATACCGTGCCAGCGTTATTCAGGAAGAACTAGACCATGCGCGTAAGATACAAAAGGAATTAGAACACGAAGCAAAAGCCAGAATGAAAGAACAGCGCTCAAAAGAAAGACGAGAAAAAATCGACGAATATAGTACGAAATTAAGAGAAGAATTCAAACAGATTAAAGAGAAATTATCATAAACCAACACAGTCATCATACATTAACAAGTTAATTCATACATAAAAAAAAGATTGCTTATATTATAGCAATCTTTTTTGCATTAAAATTATACAGATATAATCTTTAATTAAGGGAGATGGCTTCCACCACTCCCTCATTCAATTATAAGTGGCTGCAAAGGCCAACAGGATGTTGGATGAAGACATTGCCACACGATGTGGTGGTCTTAGTCTTTGTTCCTTTTTGAGTCGTCTCAGCCTTTCGTTAGATCCAGCTTCAACTCCTAGGCCCTCGAGTCATAAGGATAGCCACTTCGGGGGAAACCATCCCCTTCGTGCCTTTGTCTTATGCTCCTCGCTCCTGAGCAAGGCCCTTCAGCTTTTCTAGCCTCTCAGCTGTGCCCCAGCTTTTTCTTCTACTGCCATTAGGACTTTGCTGTGGGCTTTTGTTACTTCTTCGTCTGTTAGTGTTTTTTCAGGGTCGAAGTATTTTAGGGAGAATGCTAATGATTTTTTGCCTTCTTCCATTTTTTCTCCTTCGTATAAGTCGAATAAGTGAACTTCTTTTAATAGTTTGCCGCCAGCTTCTTTGATAATCGTGCTGATTTCTCCCGCTACTGCTTCAGAGTCCACAACCAATGCAATATCACGTGTAATAGAAGGGAATCTTGGAATAGCTGTATATTGAATTGGTTCTTGATCTACATGTAAAAGGTCTACTAGAGACAATTCAAATACATAGGTTTCTTTTAAGTCTTCTTTCTTTTCAACTTTCGGATGAACTTGACCTACGAAACCAATTAATTCTCCATCTAAGAACAATTCAGCTGTGCGTCCTGGATGCATTCCTTCAACAATCGCTTGTTTCCACTCCATACGGTTTTCAAGGCCAAGCTTGCGGAATAAGCCTTCAAGGATTCCTTTTACAACGAAGAAATCTACTTTTTTCTTCTCTCCCTGCCATAGGTTCGTGTTCCATAGACCCGTTACAGCACCTGCAAGATGCTCTTTTTCTTCTGGAAGCTCTGTATCAGAAGTTTTAAGGAAAATAGCACCTGTTTCATAAACAGCCATATTTTCATTTTGGCGAGCTACATTATGCTTTAACACATCCAGCAAGCCAGGAATCAGGCTCATACGAAGAGTGCTTCTTTCTTCACTCATCGGCATTGCCAAACGAATGCTTTCACGTTGCTCTAATGTATACATGGCTGCTTTTTCAGCAGATGTTAGAGAGTATGTGATGTTTTGCATTAAACCGGCTTCTTCTAGATAACGACGTACAACTCGACGCTTCATTTGGTAAGGAGTTAGTACACCTGGCTTAGAAGCACCAACCGGTAATGTTTTTGGAATATTATCGTATCCGTAAAGTCTTGCTACTTCTTCAATAATATCTTCTGGAATAGTAATATCTCCACGGCGTGTCGGTACCGTAATTACAAAGTCTTCTCCATCCACATTCACTTCAAATTGAAGGCGCGTTAAAATATCCTTCACTTCGTTCACAGATAAAGACGTACCCAGTACCTTATTGATTTTTCCAAGACCAATACTAATCACGGCTTCTTCAATCTTCATCTCATTAAATTCTGCTTGACCTTCAAGCACTGTACCGCCTGCAAGCTCTGCGATTAATTCTGCTGCACGTTCTCCGGCAGCACGAACGCGGTTTGGATCCACACCTTTTTCAAAGCGTGCGCTTGCTTCTGAACGAAGACCAAAATCTTTGGAAGCTTTGCGGACAGGACCGCCTGCAAAATAGGCTGCTTCCAGTAATACAGTTGTTGTTCCATCAACAACCTCTGAGTTGGCTCCTCCCATCACACCAGCAAGTGCAATAGCTTCTTTGCCATTTGTAATGACTAAATGATCATCGCTAAGCGTACGTTCAGCTTCATCCAATGTAGTCAGCTTTTCACCTTCATCTGCCATACGAACTACAATTTCTTTAGATTGTAAACGATCATAATCGAACGCATGCAATGGCTGACCATATTCAAGCAAAATAAAATTCGTAATGTCGACCACATTATTATGCGGACGGATCCCGCTCTTCATTAATCGGCTTTGCAGCCATAATGGAGATGGACCGACTTTTACATCTTTAATGATTTTCGCGATATAAAGAGGATTTTGCTCAGGTGCGTCCACTTTTACGCTTACATAGTCTTCTGCTTTCTCAGAGCCTGCTTTTACAGTTACTTCCGGTAATTTAACTTCTTTACCCAAAATAGCTGCTACTTCATATGCTACACCAAGCATGCTTAGGCAATCAGAACGGTTTGGTGTCAATCCAAGCTCAAGAATATGGTCATCCAGCCCCAGTTGTTCAAGCGCATTTGTGCCAGGAACAACATCTTCAGGGAATACAAAAATACCTGTACTGAACTCTTTTGCCACTACTTTCGCTTCGATTCCCAATTCCTGCAGGGAACAGATCATGCCGTGGGATGCTTCTCCGCGCAGCTTACTCTTTTTAATTTTGAAATTCCCCGGTAAAACAGCTCCCACTTTTGCGACAGGAACTTTTTGTCCTGCTGCCACATTCGGTGCACCGCACACGATTTGAACCGGTTCTTCTTCACCGATATCCACTTTACAAACACTTAATTTATCAGCATTCGGATGCTGTACTTTTTCAAGTACATGTCCGATTACCACGTTTTGAATTACCTCAGCAGGAGATTCTACACCTTCTACTTCGATTCCGCTTCTTGTAATTTTTTCTGCCAACTCATTAGCATTGATTCCATCTAAATCAACATAATCCTGTAACCATCTATATGATACAAACATCTTATTTCCTCCCTCTAATTCTTACTCGTGACGATGAAACTGGCTTCCGAAACGTACATCATTTGTATAGAAATGACGGATATCGTCAACACCGTATTTCAGCATGGCAATCCTTTCAACACCCATACCAAATGCAAATCCAGTGTACTTCTTGGAATCAAATCCTGCCATTTCAAGTACATTCGGGTGAACCATACCTCCGCCCAGAATTTCGATCCAACCTGTTTGTTTACAAACTGAACAGCCTTTTCCACCGCAAATTTTACAGGAAATATCCATTTCAACTGAAGGCTCTGTGAATGGGAAAAAGCTTGGACGAAGGCGAATTTCACGATCTTCACCAAAGAATTTTTTCGCAAATACTTCAAGAGTTCCATTTAAGTCAGCCATTGTAATGTTCTCATCCACTACAAGACCTTCAATTTGCATAAATTGGTGAGAGTGTGTGGCATCGTCATTATCACGGCGATACACCTTACCAGGACAGATAATTTTAACCGGTCCCTTCCCTTCATGCTTTTCCATTGTACGAGCTTGTACAGGGGATGTATGGGTACGCATTAAGATTTCCTCAGTAATGTAGAAGGAATCCTGCATATCACGGGCAGGATGGCTCTTAGGAAGATTCAATGCTTCGAAATTATAGTAATCCTGTTCCACTTCCGGACCTTCAGCCACTGTGTAGCCCATTCCAAGGAATAGGTCTTCTAATTGTTCCGTAATTTTTGTTAAAGGATGGTGGTTCCCTTTATTAACAGGAGCTCCAGGAAGAGTGACGTCAATTTTTTCCTTTGCCAATTTTTGATTAACAGCTTCTTCCTCTAATGCGTGCTGCTTTTCTTCAATTGCAGATGCAATCGCACCTCTTACTTCATTGGCAAGTGCCCCTACCTTTGGACGTTCTTCTGCTGAAAGACTGCCCATTCCTCTCAATACCTCGGTGATCGGTCCTTTTTTGCCAAGGTACGCAACACGGACATCATTCAAGCCTTTGAGGTCAACAGCAATCTGTACTTTTTCCAAGGCTTCCTGCTGCAATGCTTGTAATTTCTCTTGCATAATTAAATCCTCCTATGTGATTTTTGATGAAAACCAATAAATGAAAACAACAAAAAACCCCGTCCCCAAAAAGGGACGAGGTTATCATCGCGGTACCACCCTTGTTAGCGTCCTATTCATTATAGGCTCGCTCACTTCATTCAATAACGACATTTCTGCCGGCTAACCTTTACACAAACGTTTTGTCTGTGGTCCCGGTTGCAGCTCCGGGGGTGAATTCACTTGTTTGCCTTTTTCCATAAAAACGCTCTCAGTCTCAGGCGTTTTTTTCCTGTAAGGCGGTCAAACAGCTACTTAGTCCCCATCTATGCTTTTCATCATCCAATTTTATTTACTCATTATAATCTAAATTGCCCCGAGTTTCAAACGTTCATTTCCTCTTTATTTAAGGCCATACATCAAAATGCCGGCAGCTACTGCCACATTTAATGATTCACTTTTTCCGTATATAGGAATATACACATTTTGATCTGTTTGTTCTAGCAGTTCTTTGCTGACGCCGCTGCCTTCATTGCCGACAAGTATAGCGAACCGTTCTGCTTTACTTATCTCCTTATAAGACTTTGCTCCCTGCAAGGCAGTCCCATAAACCTTCATACCTGATTGTTGTAATTTATCCACCCAAGTTTCTAGGCTTCCTTTAAAAGTTGGGATATGAAACAGGCTGCCCTGTGTAGAGCGAACTACCTTTGGACTGTATGCATCTGCGCACCCGTCCCCTAGTATAACGGCATCAAAGCCCGCTGCATCTGCTGTACGTATCATTGTTCCGATATTCCCTGGATCCTGCACACGATCAATTAATAATACAGTTGAAATGTCCGCTCCTAACTCAGGGAAAGTTGGCTTTCTGCAAGCCGCTGCAACTCCCTGTGGTGTGTCAGTATCCGCGATTGCTTTAAAAATGTCTTTATGTACAGTAAACAGATCAATGCCTTCTAGCTCCCACTTTAAAGGTAAATCAGTACCTTCCTTTACAATCAGTTCTTCCACTAATCCATGCATAAGAGCTTCCTCTACTAAATGAAAACCTTCCACTAGGAAAAGACCGCTTTTATCCCTGTCCTTCTTTGTCAAAAGTTTCTTCCATTGCTTTACACGTGCATTTTGCATTGATTCAATATATTTCAATATAAGTCACCTTCTTATCAAACGTTCTTTCATTATATCCCAAATTTAATACATAGAAAAAGGAAAGAAAAGCAAAACTAAGTATGAGACCAAAATTGGAGGGAATATCCATGAATTTAAATCTTAGAAATGCCATTATCCATAATGTAACAGGCAATACCCAGGATGAACTTGAAGCCACTATTGTAGATGCCATTCAAAGCGGTGAAGAAAAAATGCTGCCGGGCCTTGGTGTATTATTTGAGCTTATTTGGCAAAAAGCCTCTGAAAGCGAGAAGGACGAGATGCTCCATCTATTAGAAAGTGCACTCAGCAAATAACAAAAGAACGATGACGGAGTTATTCTCCATCATCGTTTTTTCGTATTCAATCAAACGTAATCTTATCCACCGTTTCCCTGTTCAGACGTTTAACCAATTCTACAATAAGGTTAACCGTATTTTCATAATCATCACGATTTAATATCCCCGCATTAGAATGGATATAACGAGTTGGAATCGTAATCGCGATAGAAGGTACACCCGTACCGCTGACATGGAATGATCCAGCATCTGTTCCGCCGCCAGGTATATGATCAAATTGATAAGGTATATTCATTTCTTCTGCCACACCGACAATAAAGTCCCTCAAGCCTTTATGAGTCACCAGGCTTGCGTCATATAACACCAGTCCCGGACCGTCTCCCGCTTTTGTTAAACCGTCTTTTTCAGATAATCCTGGTGTATCGATTGCCACTCCAACATCTACAGCAATCGCAATATCAGGCTGTACATAATTAGCCGCTGTTTTAGCGCCGCGCAGCCCTACCTCTTCCTGAACAGTTCCTACGCCAAATACGGTATTCGGATGGTTTTCATCTTTTAGGCGTTTTAATACCTCTATTGCCACCGCACAACCAATTCGGTTGTCCCATGCTTTAGCCATTAACATTTTTTCGTTTTTAAGTACCGTAAATTCGGAGTACGGCGTTACCATATCTCCTGGACGGATTCCCCATTCAAGTACTTCATCCCGGCTTGTGGCTCCGATATCAATGAACATATTTTTGACATCTGCCGGTTTCTTTCTCGCTTCCGGAGTAAGGATATGAGGCGGTGAAGATCCGATTAAACCCGTAATTTGCTCGCCCCCCGAAGTGGTTACTGTAACACGCTGAGAAAGCATAACCTGTGACCACCAGCCCCCAATCGTTTGAAAAAAGAGGAATCCTTTGTCATCAATCCGGGTAACCATAAAACCTACTTCATCAAGGTGTCCGGCAATCATAATGCGCGGTCCTTTTTCTTCTCCTGTTTTCTCAGCAATCAAACTGCCGATTCCATCAAATGAAAGGCTATCAGCATATGGCTCAATCAGCCTTCTCATAACTTTTCTCGGTTCTCCTTCATTACCTGCAATGCCGTTAACATCTGTTAGCTCCTTCAGCATAGAAAGCGTATCATCTAGATGTTTCATAAAAAAGAGCCTCCTTAACTATGTATATCATTCTTTATAGTATATGTATTATTTCCCTTTACTATCAAATAATCGAAAGACCATTATGAATCAGCCGAAAGACTTCCGTTAATATTCACTTCTAAATATAGCCTGACCATGGAACTGGTTCATTCCATTAAACATGGTCATTCCTCCTGTATCCTAACCAGTCTTCAGTAAACTGAATAGAACTTCATTCTATTAACCATCTAAAAAAGCCTGCAAAACTTATCTATACAAATAAGTTTAACAGACTAATGTTAAGTATGACCAAAAAACTGACTCCACTTAATAATGACCTTCTTTTCTCTAAGGAAAAAGAGCAAGATAATCAGCGCTGAAATGATAATCAGCATCATCGTTGGAGAAAACTTTGCAATCGAATGTCCAAATACCGTATAAAAAAATGCCAAGGGAATATTGGACCAAAAAACGGCTTTTGCGTAATCCGTAAAGGTTTTGCTGTTGCCGATTAAATAAAAATTTAGGAGATGGAAATGTATAAACGGAATAAGCCTTAGGATACTCGCCTGCTTTACATTTATTCTTCCTCCGAACTTCAATGTACGCTCATCCAACTTTTCAAGCTTATGCTGTAATTTCGGCATTTTAATAATCATAAAGTAAAAAATAATCGATGATAGCCAGAGACCTAATAAAGATAATAACGTACCGAATACAGCACCAAACATAATCCCGCCCGCCATACAAACAACAGCTACCGGAATAAAAATATATTGCCTTACTATATGGAAAACTACAAAGACAAGAGGTGACCAAAAACCACCTGCCTCAATAAAAGCGAGCAACATGGTAAAATCATAATCCATACTCACACCCCATTTTGCCTTTCTACGTTGTTAAAACTTGGCTTATTTATTAATATATGTTCTCTTGCTTAATTATGACTGTATGGTTGATAAAAGAATAGCTGCTATGATTACGTCCACGATTGCTAATAATGGAAAGCCTGCCACAAAAGCTTTATGCTTTGTTTTATGCCTGAATAGCTTCATACCTGCTGTCCCGCCAATAGCTCCTCCAGCAAGAGCCAGAATCCACAATGTTTTCTCGCTTATGCGGTATCGATTATGTTGAGCTCTGTTTTTATCCAGTTTCATAACAAGAAGTAAGGTTAAATTGATCAGTATAAAATAACCGATGATAAGCTCTTTCATATTCTCCTCTCCTCCCATAACAAAAGGCGCCCCCAATCACTTGAGAAGCGCCTCTATTATTATTTATTAAGTTCTTTTTTAGCTGTTTCAGCTAATTGAGCAAATGCTGCTGCATCGCTAACTGCAAGTTCAGCAAGCATTTTACGGTTAACTTCAATACCAGCAAGTTTTAAACCGTGCATTAAACGGCTGTAAGAAAGACCGTTGATGCGAGCTGCTGCATTGATACGAGTAATCCATAATTTACGGAAGTCGCGTTTCTTTTGACGACGATCGCGGAATGCATATTGCAAGGATTTCATTACTTGTTGATTAGCAACTTTGTATAATGTATGTTTTGAACCGAAATAACCTTTAGCTAGCTTTAATACTTTTTTACGACGTTTGCGCGTCACTGTACCGCCTTTAACACGTGGCATATCTAATTCCTCCTAAAATTGAGCGTTCTCAATTACTTGATATTGTCTAATAGATGACGAATGCGTTTGAAATCTCCGGAACTAACCATTCCACTTTTACGTAATTTACGTTTTGCTTTAGTGGATTTGTTAGCGAATAAGTGGCTTGTGTAAGCATGGCTGCGCTTAAGCTTACCAGAACCAGTTTTTTTGAATCGCTTTGCAGCGCCTCTGTGAGTTTTCATTTTTGGCATGGGAAATTTCCTCCTCGAAACATTACTTTTCGTTTTTCGGTGCTAAAATCAAGAACATGCTGCGTCCGTCCATTTTTGGCGCTGTTTCCACAGTAGCCACTTCTTTACATTCCTCTGCAAAGCGAACTAACACGCGCTGCCCGATTTCTTTATGGGTAATAGCCCGTCCTTTAAATCGAATACTTGCTTTTACCTTATCTCCTTTTTCAAGGAACTTAATAGCGTTGCGAAGCTTCGTATTAAAGTCATGCTCGTCGATAGTTGGGCTTAAACGAACCTCTTTTAAACTAATTGTTTTTTGGTTTTTTCTAGCTTCTTTTTCCTTCTTCTGTTGCTCGAAACGGAACTTACCATAGTCCATAATACGGGCGACAGGAGGCTTTGCGTTCGGTGCAACCAGCACAAGATCCAAATTCACGCGTGTAGCAATTTCTAATGCCTCATTGCGGGATTTAATTCCAAGCTGCTCACCATTTTGATCAACTAGACGTACTTCTCGGGCACGAATGCCTTCGTTTAAGATTAAGTCTTGTTTGCTAATAATAAGCCACCTCCAAGATTTTCTAGCAAATACTACTTCACATGCTTTTTAAACATATAAAAAAGGCCGGTGCATGCACACCCGCCCATAAAAAGACATACCGTCTGATTATATCAATTGAACCAGTTAACTACTCTCTGAAGAGTGTTATACAGGTGAGAAGCGGGTGCTTCTGCTTTATAATGTGTCGTATTTGATTTGCTCACTAAAAATCATTTTAACATGTTTCGCTGTATAATGTCAATAGAAGCTCATTCGTAATGACAACAAAAGTTATTTTATCAAAAATTGTACCTGGTGGCAAGAGGTTTTTGAAGAAAGATTGGAAAGTTAAAATCCAGATACTATTGATTCTGTATAGATTTCAAAATTGGATACATGTTTGGCCATTCAACAAAACAATTCCAAATCCGGTTGATTTCGCAACAGAATTCAAACCTTAAGTGTGTACATTCATTACGACCACCATATTTCACTTGGTCTTTCGCGAATAAGCACACCATTTAAATTCTTAACCGCTCGAGTAAAACCTTCTTCAATAGACATTAATGGATCTTCATGTTCAATACTGACAGCATAATCATAATTGTAAATACGGAGCGCACTCATCATATCGCTCCATTCTTGAATAGAATGCCCGCATCCAACACTTCTGAATGTCCAGGCTCTAGATTCCACATTACCATAGGGCTGCATATCTGTTAATCCATACATATTTACATTATCCTGATCGATATACGTATCCTTCGCATGGAAATGATGAATAGCACCGGCCTTACCGAGAATCTTAATCGCTGCCACCGGATCAATTCCCTGCCACCACATATGGCTCGGGTCAAAATTAGCTCCGATTGCCGTACAGGTTCTTTCCCTTAGTTTTAATAATGTATAAGGTGTATGAACAAGGAACCCCCCATGTAATTCAATACCTATTTTTACATCATGTTGCTCTGCAAACGTCCCGATCTCTTTCCAATAAGGAATCAACTTATTTTCCCATTGCCATTCTAATAGATCGGCATATTCCGCCGGCCAAGCAACAGTTGGCCAATTTGGATATTTTGCTTCTTCACTGTCTCCCGGTGTACCGGAAAATGTATTTACAACGGGTACTCCCAACAAGGATGCAAGTTGAATTGTCTTACGTAAAATGGAATCTGATTCTTCAGCGAACTTTTTATCCGGTGTTAGTGGATTGCCATGGCAGCTGAACGCACTAATCGATAATCCTCTAGAGTTGACTTCTCCAAGATACGAATTCCTCTTTTGTTCATCCTCAAGCAATTCATCCAACGGACAATGAGCGTTCCCCGGATACCCTCCGGTTCCAATTTCAACAGTGGATAATCCTGCTTCTTTAACATAATCGAGCATATCTACAAATGACATTTTCGAGAACAATACGGTAAAAACTCCCATCTTCATTAAAAACCTTCCCCCTCAGCTAAGGAAACGGTCTTCTTCGTCCGCTCTGATTCAAGAGCACCAAGAATGATACCCAATGATTTTTTCCCTTCTTCTCCCGTAATTAGCGGTTCTTTATCCTCGATAATTGACTGAATGAAATGATTGATCACATGAGATGACGTTTGCCCACCATCTTCATTCGTCTGAATTTTATCCAACTTATGTTTAATGACACGTCCATCAACATACTCTTCAATTAATGAATGCTCTGGATCATCCTCCAATCGCAGAATACCCTTTTCTCCATAAATAACCGTTGAATTATCCCCGCCGCCGGCTACATAAGCCCAGCTCGCCGCTAAAGTGCCAATGATTCCGCTATCCGTGCGCAGCAGGACAACCGCATTGTCATCTACTTCAGTAGAATCCTTTGCATTGGTTTCAACAAAAGCACTTACTGCTGAAAACTCTCCAAATAAATAGCGAAGTAAATCTGACTTATGTACGCCTAAATCACCTAAAGCACCTATAAATGCTTGTTTCTTATTGAAGAACCAGCTTTCCTTGCCATCCACACTCCAGCCTTCTGGTCCGGGATGGCCAAAAGCGGTACGAAAACTATAAATCTTCCCTAATTTACCGCTATCCAAAATTCCCTTGGCAGTCTGATGTGATGCAACAAATCGTTGGTTATGGGCAATCATTAATTTTTTACTGGCCTCACGTGCGGCATGAATCATCTCTTCTGCTTCTTGCTTTGAAGTTGCCATTGGTTTTTCGCATAATACATGTTTACCAGATTTTAATGCAGCAATTGTAACGGGAGCGTGCAAATAATTCGGAAGGCATATACTGACAGCATCAATATCGTTTCTTGCTATAATTTCATCATAATCGGTATACACTTCACTGCCATAAAGCTCAGCCATCTTCTTTGCCCTTTCTTCAACTAGATCGCATACGGCAGTGATTTCTGAAGTCTCATTTGCAGCATACTCAGGTAAGTGGCGGAATTTAGCGATACTTCCACATCCAATAACACCCACTCTTATTTTATTCATCTACGTTCCTCCATTTTAAAATTATTGAACTTAATTAGCGTCTAGTAAAAATGGCTTCTCGCATTTACTTTCCATTACATAATGAGTCCCTAATTCCGAGGACCGATGTATTCCTTCCATAATTTCAAGTACATGCAAGGCCATTTCAGAGCTAGCACGGGGCTGATAGCCGTTCTGAAGAGCCTTTGCCATGTCGGCAAGACCAATCCCGCGCAGATTGTCATATGGATCTCCCATAGTCTTCAATTCAGTCCACTCAATCTCTCCATCTCTTTTTACAAGAACAGGATGATTAAATTGGTTCGGATCAGGCAAGCTAAGTGTTCCTTTTTCCCCATATATCTCAAGAAACGGAGTTCTAGCTCCCACTACATCAAAGCTTGTCGTAA
Source organism: Bacillus sp. E214 (assembly GCF_008087365.1). Taxonomy (NCBI): domain Bacteria; kingdom Bacillati; phylum Bacillota; class Bacilli; order Caryophanales; family Bacillaceae; genus Bacillus; species Bacillus sp. E214. The sequence continues at coordinate 81,865 of NZ_VENN01000004.1, forward strand.
TCGTCGTAATCACTCCACTCGCCATTTCCAGTATTCCAGTCACATGTGTCGGCACCTCAACCGGGATAAACTCTCCAAACCGCTTCGGATTTGTGATCAATCGTTCCGTATAGGTTGTTCTAGCTATACCAGTAACTCTGTTCACACTGCCCAGTAAACTGATTAATGCCGTTAAATAATATGGACCCATATCAAACATAGGGCCACCGCCAGCCTTGTAATAAAAGTCGGGGTTTGGATGCCAGGATTCAGGTCCATTGGACATCATATTGCCTGTTGCCCCTACAATTCGCCCAATCAACCCTTCCTCAATCCATTTTCCAGCTAATTGAAGACTGCCACCGAGAAAGGTATCAGGAGCCGACCCTACTATAACTCCCTTTTCACGGGCAGCGTCCAGTATTCTTTTGCCTTCGTTATATGAAATTGAAAGAGGTTTTTCAGTATAAACATGCTTACCGTTATGAATAGCTTTTAGAGATACAGATGAATGAGCATGAGGAACAGTTAAATTTAAAATTAAATCGATATCTGGAGATGTAAATATTTCTTCAAGCTCCAACGGTTTTCCAACATTATACTTTCGAGCCATTTCGATCGCTTTTGTATAATCCAAATCCGCACAGGCTACTACTTGATAGTCTGTAAATCTATTACTATTCTCGATATAGATGCTGCTGATATTTCCGCAGCCGACAATCCCTACCCGTAAAGTCATGAAACCCTATCTCCCTTTATTTGTTGTATAATCAGGCAGGTTGCTTTTTAAATAATTCATACTAATTTCCATACTCCTAAACGGAGTTAATCTCGTAGCATCCTGTTCAACAATCCACCAGGCGACGTTTAACTCCTCGCCCTTTTCTAAAATTTTCTCAATCTCAACCCCACCTGTGCCCAGTTCTGCGAAAAACTGTTCATCATCTAAGGTCATGTCCTTTAAATGGATGAGAGGAGACCGATTCCGGTATTTATCCAACCAGGAAATAGGATCTTCCCCTGCCTTTTTTAGCCAATATACATCAAACTCCGCTTTAACCTTATCTGGATCTGTACCATCAAAAATAACCTCTAGCGCTTTCCGTCCATCAGATAGGGTCTCTAACTCAAAATCATGATTGTGATAGCACAATGTAAGACCGTTCCTCTTACATGTCTCCCCTATTTCATTTAATAGAGAAGGCAAAGCAAGATACTCACTTTCCTGGCGTCGGTCTTCTGCTAAATATGGACATACAATATAGTTTGAACCTAATATAATTTGCTCTTCAATTACTCGTTCAAGCTCACTTTCTAGCTCATCGATTGGGATATGGCTGGCTGCTGCTTTTAAGCCATACTCATCTAAGAGGTTCCTCACTTCCTGGGCAGTAAGATTACCGTGGCCAGCTAACTCAACACCGTCAAAACCAAGCTCAGCTACTTTTTTCAACGTACCTGCAAAATCTTTTTCCGCCTCTTCTCGCAGACTGAACATTTGAACCGCTATAGGAATCTGATTCATATGAATACTCTCCAATCCAGTAAATAATTTATTATTCTTTCATTTATATAGCCTGATAGTTAAAAACACTGTCCTCCTATAAAGATTCAGGAGGACAGTTATGATTTAATATCACTTATTCCATAGCTCAATACGGTCTTTTATTAGTTTGGTATATTCCTTTTCAGCTTGTTCGACATCCGCTTTTTCCAAATCCTTCATAAAGGTATCCCACACTTTATCAAAGTTATCTGGATCTGCCAGAATAGCTTCTGGAATCCGTTTTTTCACGATATCAAGACACTTTTGCATGATAAGCTCCGTATCAGAACCTGAAGGGACCGCCATATTAAAAGCTGCTCCCCATTCTTTTACAGGGAAATCTTCTTTTTGTGGATACAAATCGGCCCACATCTCTACGCCATAATTAGAAAGTACTTCTTTTTCAACATCAGTATAGCCGTCTTTGATTTGCTCTCTACTGGCAATTGAAAAGGTTTGTCCAGTTGAATCTGTTATTCCATCCCCGTAATAAGGAGCAAAGCCTTTTAATGCACCAATACCAGTTTCCTTTACATAATTGGCATTGCTATTACGCTGATCCATTTCTTCTTTCGAGATGACACGTTTACCATCTACAACCTCATAATGCTCCCCTTCAATTCCCCAGTTTTGAAGAATCTGTCCTTCTTCAGAGGCAAGATAATCAATAAATTTAATGGCACGTACAGGATCCTCATTATCTACTGTAATCCCGATGCCCCATCCGCCTAGATAGCCAGTATCCTGGAAATTATGATGTTTGAATTGTTCATTAAGTGTTACAGGATACATTCCATACATACGCTCTGTTTTTCCAGATTCACGCAGCGCACGGTCTGCATCGCCAATCTGCCAATCCGTATCGGTTACGGAAAGAACACGGCCAGAAGAAATCTTAGCTAAATATTGGTCGTATTTTTGTACAAAGCTTTCCTTATCCAATAAATCAATATCATTCATATGGTTTAACCAGCGGAAATATTCTTTTTCTTCAGCCCGGCGATAATGTAATTTTGCTTCATGTGATTTTGGATCGATATAAAATTCTCCATCATCAGGTGCACCTGTTGCATAAAATGCAGGATTTGTGGTAGATATCTGGATGCGCCAGTCATCAGCCAGTAGGGATAAACCTATCGTTGGCTTTCCATCAATCGTTGGATATTTAGCCTTATATTCCTTAATAGCCTTCTCTACATCCTCCACTGTGCGGATTTCAGGATAACCTAATTTTTGAACAACATCATGCTGGAGCATAAACCCAGTGCCTGGCTCGAAATACGTCTGATCAACAGCTGCAGTTGGAAGGATATAAATCCCTTCATCTTCATTACTCCATTTCAATCGATTTAAATAATCACCATAAATTTTCTTTAAATTAGGTGCATGTTCTTCAATTAAATCTGTCAGGTCTATAAAAGCTCCTGCATCAACCAAATTACCAGCATTCCCTTTTGGTAAAATTAAATCCGGATACTCCCCGCTTGCAATCATAAGCGAGATTTTCTGATCTCCGCCATTTACATCAAATTCAGGATCAATTGTCACATCTGTTTTATCCTTGATTGCTTTGCTCACTGGACTTTCCATCTTATCCCATTGAGAATGCGGATCAGCGCTAAATAAAGAAAAAGTAACAGGCCCAGTTGTCTCTTCCTTCGGACTCGAAGTACTATCATCCTTACAACCAGTTATCACCAACATAACGGCCATCAAAAGAATTAGTACTGATTTCGTTTTTGTTTTCATTCTCTTTTCTCCTTATCATTTATTGTCAAACAGATCATGATCTGTTTTAACTTAAATCAGCTTTTTACGGCACCTAATGTCATACCCTGTACAAAAAAGCGTTGTAGGAACGGGTATACTAGCAGAATAGGAACAATAGTGACAACTGAAATCGCCATTTTGATGGATTCCGGTGATACAGATGAAGCAGCTGCTTCACCGCTCGAAGTCCGATAAGCATTAGGATCACTGGCACTAACAGTCGTATTTTGTAAGATTTTCATTAATTCATATTGCAAGGTTGTTAAACTCTCATTTGAACTATTATATAAATACGTATCAAACCAGGAATTCCATTGACCAACTGCTACAAATAAAGCAATTGTCGCTAAAACGGGCGTACACAGCGGCAATACAATTCTCCAAAAAATAGTAAAATCATTAGCGCCATCAATTTTTGCTGATTCCTGTAAGGCATATGGCAATCCATCCATAAAGGACCGAACAATGATGATATTGAAGGCATTAACCATACCAGGCAATACATACACCCAGAATGTATCGATTAAGCCTAAATCTCTCATAAGCATATATCCAGGAATTAATCCCCCAGAGAAATACAAGGTTAAAACCAAGATCGTTGAAACAAATTTACGTCCACTAAAATCAGCACGACTTAAAGTAAAAGCCACCATTGCTGATGATAATACTCCAAGTACAGTCCCGATTATGGTACGAAGTGTTGAATTAACAAATCCTGTTACCAAATTATCGTACTGAAAAATAGTTTTATAGTTTTCCAGCGTAAACTCTCTTGGGAATATCGTAATTCCCCCTCGAATCGTGTCATTCGACTCATTAAAGGATATAGCCAATACATTCAAAAATGGATATAGGGTAACGACGAATACAAGTGTTAGAAAGATATAATTACAAATATCGAATATTCGGTCGTCCCGGCTGGGTCTCACGTTAACTCCTTTGCTACTCACTATCTCACCCCATTACATTACACTTTGGTTTGTAAATCTCTTGAAAATGCCATTTGCTAAGAATAATAAAATGATGCTGACTAAAGAATTGAATATCCCAATTGCCGTACCATACGAGAATCTTCCAAGACCAATACCGTAGTTTAAGGCATATAAATCTAAAACCTCTGCATAATCAACAACAGTAGCATTACCCAGCAAGAATTGTTTTTCGAAGCCAATGGAAATCAAATGACCAATCGATAAAATCAAAACAACCAAGATGGTCGGCCGAATACCCGGTAAGGTAATATGCCATATTTGCCTCAAACGGCTTGCTCCATCCACCTTTGCTGCTTCATATAATTGAGTGTCAATTCCAGCCATGGCCGCTAAAAAGATGATTGAGTTCCAGCCCATCTCTTTCCAAAGGTCAGATAATGTAACAATGATCCAGAATAAATTTCCCTGTGTCATAAATTGATAGGGTTCATCCAAAATACCTGTTGTAGTCAACAACTGATTGATGGCTCCCCCATCGACCGAAAGCATTTTTGTTACAATCCCTGCTACTACAACCCAAGAAACAAAGTGAGGAAGGTATGATACAGTTTGGATCGTTTGTTTAAATGCCTTCTTACGTATTTCATTAATACAAATGGCAAATATAATAGGGATAACAAATCCAAGTATCAGACCCATTAAGCTCATTGCAAGCGTATTACGTAAAGCAAGAAAAAACCTCTCGTCCTGAAAGAGTGCAATAAAGTGGTCAAATCCCACCCATTCCTGTTCCATAAATGATCTGGCTGGCTTGAAATTTTGAAAAGCCATTGTCCAACCCCATAAAGGGATATAGTTAAAAACAAACACCCACGCAACAAATGGCAATGACATAAGGTACAAATACTTTTGATTTTTTATTGACGTCCACATTCTTTGCGTTCTTGTAGGAGCTGCCTCCATAATTGTATGCGCTTTCTTTTCTGCCGTCTGCATTGATACCTCCCCCTTTTCTTACATTAATGATAACCGAATCAAAAAGGTGGAAATACCATACAGATTTAGGAGAAAATCAGGTGAAAATTTTAGATATGCAGTTCATATGTATGCAAGGTAAAATAAAAAAGCCAAAGCATTCATCAACAAAGCTTTGGCAAGGTACTATTACCCAGTATGATTTCGGTAGGCAGAAGGTGAGATCCCTTCATATTTTTTGAACTTTCTATGAAAATAATCAACATCGGCATACCCAATTTTTTCGGCAACCTCATAAACCTTTAAACCTTTTTGTAATAATATTTTTCCATTTTCAATACGGACCTTATCTAAATACGTATTAAAATATTCACCGGTATAATTTTTAAATAATTTTCCAAGATAGGCACTATTATAATTGAATACCCCAGCAAGACTTTCCAACCGGAGATTTTGATTATAATTCTTATGAATTAAATCAATCATTTTCTTCATTTGTGTACCGGTCAACCCATTATCAATTCTTTTTATAATAGACTCAAACTGTTGAAAAATATATTCGATTAAGTCAGACATAGTTTCGATTTTATAAATATCAGTGGCACAATCATTAACCTTCATTGAATCTAAACCAATGGAAGAATTTAATTGCAACAGCTTATTCATTGTATGGGTATAGATGTAAATAAACTGTTTCTTTATTTGCTGTTCCGAAAAATCTCGATGCATCATTTCTCTTCCAAGTTCATCTATAACAGTTCTGCAAGTATCAATATTAACAACATCTATCGCATAATAAAGGCGGTTTAAATATTCATCTAGCAGTAGTTCTTCTTTTAAAATCCCATGGGCGCTATCCAACTCTTTTCTATGGCTCTTTGTTAATATTTGTCCTTTTTCAAAATAAAATTGATGTTTAATCAAGGTAAGTGCTGTTTGATAGGATTCCTGTATACCGTATACACTCGGCATAAATTCTCCCAATGCAATACTTTTACAAAACGGATGAATCTGTTTCATTAATTTTTGCTTGATCATGTCAGTCCGAGAAATAAATGAATAATCTGATCTCAAATAAACAGCTGCATACCCATTTATCGTAAAAACAACGCCCTTTTTACAATCCTCGAAGAAGGATACTAACTCTGATTTTATTTTTTTCTGCCCATTCTCATAGCACTGAATTAATAAAATTTGACATCCGCTATCCTCCAATTCAAACTTATGAAGATTTTCTTGAACATTAGCCATTTCTTTAAAATCATTCAGACATAAGGAAGCGAGAAATTCATCCCTTTCGTGACAGTACTCAGCCTGAATCAAACTGGACCATTGTTTCCTTTCCTCAATATTTTGACGCAAGTCAATCAGGTACTGAATCAACTCCTCCTCGTCAATTGGCTTAAGCAAATAACCCGCTGTTTTTGCTTTGATTGCCCTTTTGGCATAAGCAAAATCTGAATAGCCACTCAGAACAATAAAAGAAATATCATTATCCTCTGCACGTATTAACTCAATAAGGGAAATACCATCCATCTCTGGCATACGAATATCTACAATCATTAAATCGGGTTTACACCGGCAGTATTCCTCATAGCCTTCCTTTCCATTTCTAGCCAATGCAATGATTCGAAAACCGTATTCCTCCCAATTGATCAGAGTTTTTAAGCCTTCACGAATCATAGGTTCATCGTCAACAATCAATACATTAAACATGGCTATCTCTCCCTATTGGAATTCTAAATTGTATAACGGTTCCTTTATTAAGCTCACTTTGAATAGAAAGACCATATTCTTCTCCATAAATGAGCACCATCCTTTGATGGACATTCCTCAGCCCTATATGTTTCCCCTCTTCTTGATGGTTAATGGATTGAAGAATATCCATTAACCTCTGTTCCGAAATACCAATCCCATTATCAGAAACGATGATTTCTAAATCACACTCTTTTTTCTCGATTGTCACCCACACTTTTCCACCGTTATCTAATAAATCGAATCCATGAATAACAGCATTTTCAACCAAGGGCTGAATGATTAATGGCTGAATCAGCACGGTCAAAGCTTCTTCTTCTATATCCAGCTCATATTCCAACCTGTCCTGATAGCGGAATTTCTGTATTTGCAAATAGAGATTCACCATTTCCAATTCTTTTGACAGAGGAATTTTTTGACCCTGAATCTCCAAGCTGTGGCGCATCATTCTGCCAAGCATTTTTACAACATTCGCCACATCCTTCGCTCCCTCCATATGGGCTTTCATCCGAATAGACTCTAATGTGTTAAATAAAAAATGCGGGTTTATCTGGCTGGCCATCATTTTAATTTTGATTTCATTTTGCCTAATTTCCAACAGACTTTTCTGCCTATTCGTTTCCTCCACCTTGGCAATGAGCTCTCGCAGATTTGCCACCATTCGATTAAATTGCTTGGATAATGTACCAATTTCATCTTCCCCATCCACTTCAATCATGCTTGATAAATCACCGGCTGAAACCAAATCTATTTGCTTGCTCAATTTAGAAACCCGCTTAGAATAAAGGATTGATACAATGGAAATTAATACGCCAGCTAATGTAAATCCAAGCAGGGTAACAAAAAAACCCATCATACTGATGTTATTGGCATCTTTCATCATTTGGTCTTCTGTCATAACTGATATAATCCGTAAATGATCTTGACTTTGTTCCAGTAAGGAATCCTCCATAACCACAGATTTTTTGCCATTTAATTTACCTTCATAAACTTTGAATCCATCCTCTTCACTTACCTTTTCTAATGAAGGGATGACACTGGAAAGCTTTTGTCCTATATGCTTTTTCTGATTGGAGGCTACAATATTATTCTCCTCATCAACAATCATTGCCCTCAGGGTCTCCTGATTCAATATCCATTCCAACTCTGAAGTATTCACTGTTATAACAAGCGCCCCGTATGTATTAGTCTTAAGAAAATTAATACGTCTCACAAGTGATAAATAGGGCCCATTATCCTTAGTTGAATCATTGACGTAATACCATCTCATTAAATCAGGATTTTTCGTTGTTTCCTGATACCATTCTTCTTTTTTTACCTCTTCATCAATAGGTATAAATTCCCAATTATTTAACATCGTTGGATTATCCATGAAAAATCGAATTGTCGAGATTTCATTATAGTATTCAAGGTAATATGTAAATAGCTTATAATTTTCATAGGCTTCTACAACCTGATAACGCGAATCATAAGAGGTATTTGCGACCGTATCCAGCTGCTGATCAAACTGAAGGTTGTCAGATATATAGATTGGTACTTTTAAAACCTCAGCCGTTCTCTTTTTCATTCGTTCCATATTCATTTTCGATTCACTGATGGCGTCTTCAATAGCTCCATTTCGCAATTGCTGAGTTAAATATAGACCAACTATACTAATCGGAATCGCTACCAGAATAACCAGGGATATAATCAACTTATCTCTTAATTTCATATTATTTAATTTGCGAGTAATATACGCTATCATCAACGAACCTCCAACGGATAGTAAGCGCTTACATATATAAATATATTATACATGAGATTTTTTAAAGAATTTTCCAAATAAAGTGGTATATTTTTTATGATTTTTCATGTCATAATTAGTGATTACGCAAAACCTCATGGTAATAACTCCTATTTATTTTATATTTATTCACATGCTCACTCTATACCAATTATCGATAAACGTAAAAAAACACTATATTTGACTATAGTGTTTTTTGTCTCTTATTACTCTATTGTTAGCCAATGAATAGCCACTTCATCTTTAAATAAGAGATAGATATCTTCTACCTTGTCCTCTTCGATGTCCATGAATGATTTTTCCACTGTAGTCCAAGCTTGATACCCACCTGTACTTGGAGCTTGAAGGGTACATAAAAGCTTTCCATTCGGCTTACATGTCCTCACTTCAATATCGGTTTGCTTTCCGCCATTGGCCAAACGTATTTTCATCATTCTGTTATTTGCTTTTATTTTAACGTCTTTATACATAATCCAACCACTAGAGCCAATACTTTGAATTGCATGCCGTCCTTCTAAGCACTCAACCATTTTGACTGAGTAATAATCATCATAATGAACAGAGTTTACTTTGCCCTTCAATGTTCTTTCTGTACGGGTTTCTCCTGTTATTTCAACTGTTTTTTCCAACTGAATAGCTTTGGATGAACTGCCCAGCATGACTGTATATGTTCCATCCTCCAATAGAAAACGTTCTTCTGCCACATCCCAGTATGCCAGATCCTTTACCTCTATTGATAAGATTATTTTTTTAGTCTCTCCGCCTTTAATATGCACCCGTTCAAAGTCCCTTAACGTTTTAATAGGCCGAATTACTTTAGACTGATTACACCGCACATACAACTGGACCACTTCATCACCATCCAGATCACTTCTATTGCTGATTTCTGCTGTCACATGTAAAACTTCTTCTTTCGTTACACTTTCTTTCGATAGTTCCAAATTTTTATATTCGAACTGTGAATAAGATAATCCATGTCCAAAAGGGTACAATACTTCCCCATCAAAATACTGATAGGTACGCTTTCCTTTTATGATGTCATAATCCATAATTTCAGGCAGCTGATTGACAGATTGATACCATGTCATTGGTAAACGTCCCGCTGGATTATAATCCCCAAACAACACATCAGCTATTGCACGGCCTAGTTCCGGTCCTGCATGAGATGTATATATAACGGCAGGAACATGTGCATTAACCCAGTTAACAGCATAAGGATAGCTTCCAACAATAACAACGACAGTATTGGAATTAACCTTAAGTACTTCTTGGATGAGCCTTTCCTGAGCAGGCGGCAATGTCAAATCCGGACGATCAATGCATTCCTTTCCATTTATAAAAGGATTATTACCAGCAAAAATGATAGCTGTATCTGCTTTGCTTGCCTCTTCCACAGCTTTTTGGATACCATCCTCGGTTATGTTATAGGAGAACAATGCGGCAGGCATACCTTCGGCCTGAATAATGGATCCATCATCAGACAATTGGATAGGCTGCTTATCCCAGGAAAGAATCTCCATGCTTTCTTCCTTTTGAGAAAAAGTAAATACTTCTTTTACAAACCACCCTTTTGCTTCATCAGCGGTAGCCTTTAAATGAAGATCGTCATCTACGGTAATGAATTTGCCATTTTTCTCAGAGCGAAGCGTCTCACTCCCCCATCCCCAGTCCGTATGAATCAATACATCTCCTTCATTCTCACTTGCAAGCAAGAAGCCGGTATCAGGGTTAACCCCTATCGATTTTCCGCTTTCCGTAATACTGAGCCTTATGCGATTGCTTCCATCAGCGTAGGGAATTGTTTCACCGATTTTTCCCTTGATACCTTCAAGCGGTGTGATTGAATAAGGTGGTGTACCGCTGTACCAATCGGTTAACACTTCATCTGCCAAAGGACCGATTACGGCAACCTTTTTATTTTTCAATGGAAGGATTCCATTATTTTTAAGCAATACAATAGATTCCCGGGCAGCCTTCAAAGATAGCTCATAATGCTCCTTACTGGCTAATTTTTCTGCAGAAACATATGAATAAGGATTCTCCCCATCAGAATCAAACTCACCAAGACGAAATCTCACCCTAAAGGTGTTGCAAAGAGCCTTATCCAAATCTTCTTCCAATAGATATTCCTGTTCCAAAGCATCACGGATGGCTCGTACCGTTATGTCCTTATCATCTGTGATATTGTCAATTCCATTTTTAATGGAGTATGCAACCGCCTTTGAATAGGATTCAACATAGTGATGCTCATTAACTGAACCAAGTACATCTCCAGCATCACTTACAACAAAGCCATCCATTCCCCATTCCTTTTTTATAATCTCGTTAACATCAGGATTCATATTACATAAAGTTCCATTAACAGCATTATAGGCAGTCATGATCGATTGTGCTTTTCCTTCTTTAATTTGCCTTTCAAAAGCTTTCAGATAATATTCATTTAAATTACGGGGATCGAGACTGACTGAGCACTCTCCACGGTTAACCTCGTTATTATTTCCCAGAAAATGCTTTAATGTAGCGGCTGTCTTCAAATAAAATGGATGTTCCCCCTGCATACCCTTGATTAATTCTGTTGTCAGTTTACCAGTTAAGCAAGGATCTTCCCCATAGGCCTCTTCGGTTCTACCCCATCTTGGATCCCTTTCCATATCAACCGTTGGAGACCAAATTGTTAATCCATTATGTTCTGGATCCTTTTGATAAAAAATTCTCGCCTCATCTCCAATGACAGAGCCAATTTCCTTCATTAGATTTACATTCCATGTACAGGCCAAGCCGATATTTTGCGGGAACACGGTAGCTTCCCCCAGCCAAGCAATACCATGAGCTCCTTCTGTTCCATGCTTATATTTTTTTATTCCCAATCTCGGAACAGCATCTTGGTACTGACACATTTGATTAATTTTTTCTTCCAATGTCAGCTGAGACACCAGATCTTTCACCCTGTCCTCTAGTAAAGCTTTTGTATTCTGAAAGAGATATGTATATTCCGTCTTCATCTTCAACTCCAACTCCCATCAACAGATTCTTTTTCTTATCAAAAACAAATAATCGATTAAAAGCCCAGCCTTTATTTAGGTTGTTTTTTCTTCTATTGTGTCTAAGCCACTATCTCTAGTTTGATTTTGATAGTGTATGGTTTTCTCAATAATCCGATAGAAAAAGCTAAAGGATAAAAACGCCAATATCGTTCCGGTAAAGAATGGCCATAAAAACGTAAAACCAATGCTAATATAAATTAATATCGCAGTGACCATGACTACCCCAAGGGTTGAAATCGGTCGTCCAACGGACATGATGAAAGAATTTTTGATAGATTGTAAGAGCCGATCGTGAATATGAACGGTATAGCAGCAAAAATATAAAGTCCATGTTAGGAGAATCATCGTAAAAAAAGCATAGAGAACAAGAAATATAACGGACTGTTGACTGACAAAACTAATATAATTCATAATCCAGCCAGCCCACATAAGGGTAAACACGATTCCCCCTATGAAACTCCTGAAATAGTTTTCCTTATAATAACGAAGAAAGGAAGTGGCAATCGGAATATCGCTTTCTCCCATCACCCATTTCCGTACAACTCCAAACAAAGCGACAGTGGAAGGGAAAGAGAAAATTGGCACTAACCCCATGATTAAAAGAAGAATATACGTGATATTTAAATATTCAGCATTCAATAAGCTTAAACAAAAATATAAAACAGGAAGATTTAAGAAAATCCATATGATATTTGACCAAGCCAGTCTGACAACCCATAAGCATACTCGATATGTCCCACCCAAAACTCCTGAATTCATTACCCGTCCCTCCTTATTCCTTTTGTTTAAATGTAAGTGTAGTATTTTCTCCTGCTTTTAAATTTATTTTCCATGTATCTCTTTGATTATTGTTTAAAAACCAATTTCCTTTTTCTTCTTCAATTGAAAGAGAGATTTCCTGATTTATATCTGAAAGTAAGGTACAGGAAAGAATTCCTTCTTCTAAATCCCACTCCATAGTCGATATCTTCATTCGTTTACGACATAAAATGCCCTCGACTGCTCCCTTTGTTAAGTTCTTAGGGATAGCTGGCAGCAATTCAAGTTTCCCAGGCAATGAAAAAACCAGGAGATTTACCAGAAGCTCAGGAATACATCCATTTGCATCAACATTAAACACATTAAAATGGTCATAATGAGCTGTCATTAAACTAGGATAGATAGCTCCGCCAGCTGCCATCATCCGGATAATATCAATCACAACATCTCCCATTCCTAATCTGGCAGCCGATAATCCTGCATGCATACGGCCATGAGACGAGGTATCGGTGTCAGGGTTATATAGCCAATGTTCCATTTTTAGCTCCAATGCCCGTTTGGATGCCTCCCAAAGTTCAGGAGTCTCGGTATCGGAAAATTCATAGCTTTGAAAAAGCGGATATAGGTGAGAAAAATGCCGATGGTTATAGTTATCATCATGATCCCATACAGCCCACTCCTTCAATGCCCCATCCTCATTAATCATGTACGGCGGCATTTTTTCTATCATTTGCTGCCAATGCGGTATAGATTCTTGATAAATTCCAAGCTCCCTGCAAGCCTCGATTGTATGATTTAAAACCTCTTTCGCTACGGCAATATCCTGAGTACTATTAAACGCGATTCCATTTTCAGCGGAATAAGAGGGATTAAAGACATATATTCCTTCTTCCTCATATAAAAAGTCCTCATAAAAGGCTATGATTTCTAACATAAACGGTAATGCATGTTCTCGTAGGAACTGCTGATTTCCAGTATACAAATAATAGTCATACAGCCAATGAGCAAGCCATCCTCCCCCGCACGTCCAAAAAGCGCCAAAAAACGTATCGCATTCTCGATCTCCCCAGGAAGATTCTCCCCAGTGCAAATGCCTTCCATGGCTTGAAGCCCGAACACCTGAGAGAATGCCTCTACATCCAAAGAGCATCCTGGCATTATAACGAAAATCTTCCATATAAGAATCGAGCAGGGCTGTATATGGGTGAATGCCTTCAAGCATATTACAGCTAAAAACAGAAGCCATGGCCAATTGCAAATTAGTATCTAACGTATAATCAGATGACCAGGAAGGCTCCCATGTTCCCGTCCATATCCCCTGAAGATTTGGCGGACGTACACCGGCACTGCAGATAAACATATATCTTCCTGCATCAAATAATCTCTCTAATAATGCCGGTGGTACACTGGAAGTTTCCTTAACATCCGCCAGTAGTTGATCGGTACTCCAGCCTCTTTTTTCTCCGCCATTTAAATTTAAGGAGACACGGTTAAAGACTTCTGAGTGTTTTACTTGATGGGAATCGAATAATGCTTCATATGTATCGGAAAAACCGGAAAATAAGGACGATACCTCTCTCACCATATCTTCATTGTGTTCGGCGAATGGAATAATTTTCATTAATATCAGTAACTTACTGGCATTCCTTGCTTCAATTGAAGTAGGCGTGCACTGTATCGTTCCATCACAATTTTTTATGTGCACAAAGGTATAGTATCCGCCTTTTCCATGTACGTAATCATGAGTTCCAACTAACACGTCATTAGGGAGGCATTCATATCTAGACTTTATTAAAGGATGATTGTTTTCATCTATGGTTAAACAAGTTAACGGCAGATGTTCATCCATTTTAATACTTAATGCTATAAGCTGATCGGTTCTTGAGGAAAAAAGGCGGCGCTGAAACCTTTTTCCATCATTCTCCCATGAAGAACCAATCTCTCCCTTTTCAAAATCTGTATAACGGCAGTATTCACGCAATCCTTCCGTTTGGCTTTGTTCAATATTTAGAAAGAATCCAGGATGGAATGGGTCTGTGTCCACGATTGTATGTCCCAGTTCTTCCCCTTTTTCAATAAAGAATTGATGGGATGCTCTATAACCATCACTCTTGCTGATTCTTCTCACATCTTCTAAATAAAAGGACATATCTGGCATGGTCTGTGGCGAGCCGGTTGGAAGAAATAATTCCGCATGGTTCACAATAATCGTTTCCTTGTGTGGCTGCCCAAAATGTATGGCTCCTAGCTCTCCATTTCCACATACATTCGCAAATTCCCACTTATCAGCAGGCTTATCGCTATATGTCCAATGCCTGCTGAAGCCTCTCAATGGTTCACTTCCCACTTTCCTTCACCCCATTCTTACTAAGAAGAGGACAGCTTCCTGTCCTCTCTCCATTAAATCTTAGATAAAATAACAACATCTCTGCCTGAGATTGCTATTGAACCGGAGTATTCCCGTTGATGAATCAAATCAAAATAGGAGTCATCCACCTGAATCATTTCCTCATTTTCATTATGGTTCAATATAAAAATGATCTCTTCACCATTCTTTTCGCGTTTTGATACTTCAACTCCTTTTGGAGCAGTAAGCACCGGCTTCACATTTCGCTCTCTGCATACATTTGCCAGGAAATCACGAAGAAACTCAGGATCCACACTGGATGCAATATAGTAGGCATACCCATTACCATATTGATTCCGAGTAACTGCTGGCATTCCTTTATAAAAATCTTCACCATAGAAAGCTAATGCCTCAGCCCCTTCAAGGTGGAGAAGATCACAAAGCAATGAACATGAATAGGATGGCTGGTATATATCTTTTTGAGAGGAAGCCATTAAAATATGATTCGTTTTTCCAGGCGGCAAAGCATCAATTTCTTCCACCCAAATCCCAAGTAAATGACGCAAATGGCCTGGATATCCTCCTCCTATGACTAAATCATGTTCATCGACTATGCCGCTGAAAAAAGTAGTGATAAAGGAACCCCCATTTTCAGTAAACGCTTCCGCTTTCTCTTTAAAACCAGCCTTGGTCATATAGAGAACGGGCGCAATGACAACCTCATACGAGTTAAAATCATCATTCTCAGCTATGATATCAACCTGAATATTTTGCTCAAATAACGCATGATAAAATTTCCATACCTCTTGTTCATAATTCAAATCTCTGCTTGGACCACTTGAAAGTTCCACGGCCCACCAGTTATCCCAGTCAAAAACAATCGCGACTTTCGCTTTCACTCTTGAATCGATAATTGTATCCCCAAGTGCAGTCAATTCTTTCCCCAGCTCAGCGCACTCTTTAAATACACGTGTATGTTCGTGTCCGGCATGATCAATTACGGCTCCATGGAATTTTTCACAGGCGCCAATAGAGCGACGAATTTGGAAAAACATCACACTATCTGCTCCATGAGCGACAGCCTGAAGACTTTGCAGGCGCATGACACCAGGCCGCTTTAGCGCATTATATGGCTGCCAATTTGTTACACTCGGTGTTTGTTCCATTAACATGAACGGTTCTCCTTGCTTCAACCCTCGCATTAAATCATTCCGCATTGCTTCCTTACTTACCGGAGATCCTACCTCAGGATAATTATCCCACGAGATAATATCCATATAGTTCGCCCACTTTTGATAATCTAACGGCTTGTATGTTCCCATTAAATTAGTGGTTACCTTTATATCAGGAGTGTATTTTTTGATAATGTCATATTCCAATTTATAGCATTCCAGCATACTATCAGAGTTAAAACGGCGATAATCGAGTGAAATCCCCTGAAAGGCTGTGTAATCTGAGTTTCCTAAATGCTCACTTAAATTATTTGGCAGGACAATTTCATCCCAGTCATAGAATGTATGTCCCCAAAATCGTGTATTCCAGACCCGATTTAATTCATCCAACGTGTTATATTTTCTTCTCAGCCAAACTCGAAATGCCTTTTCACAGTTTTCACAATAACAATCCCCTCCATATTCATTAGAGACATGCCATAGTGTGAGAGCAGGATGGTTTTGATAACGCTTAGCAATTTCCTCTACTAGTCTTGCTGAAAAGTGGCGGTAGGAAGAACTGTTCGGACAAGAATTATGGCGTAATCCAAATTTTCGTTTTCTGCCATCAAAATCCACACGTAACAAATCATTATACTTCCTGGCCATCCAAGCTGGGTGAACAGCCGTACTTGTTGCTAAACATGCATAAATCTTATTTTCTGCCAACAAATCCATCACTCTATCAAGCAATGAGAAATCGTATTCATCCTCTTTAGGCTGCAGCATAGCCCAGGCAAATACATTAATTGTCATGATGTCTATATCTGCGAGTCTTGTAATCCGCATATCCTCCTGCCAAATCTCTTCAGGCCATTGTTCAGGATTATAATCTCCACCATAAACAATTTTTTTAATTTGTTGGTGAATCATAGTTCAATCACTACCCTATTTTCATTTGCATGGATACATACACCCTGTTCTGTTTCTATACTTTCCCCGCCCTTAACAGCTAAGACGCTTTTTCTATTTCGAATGACGAGTGAATATGGTTTGGAAACTCTCTCCCCTTCTACGATTAACGCATTACCTGAGCGGGAAATCGTAATCCTGCACACATTCTCACCATTTTGGTTATAGATATGTGAGTTTACGGTTTTACCTTCTTCCAGTTCAAATAAATGAAAAGTTACTTCCTCTGCATAATCATAAACTGCTGTAGAATCAACAGAGCCTACCGCAATAAGAGAGTTTGGTTTTGCCATTAATGGTAATGTCATATACCCATGTTCCTCCGCCTGCCATGTTCCTCCGTCGACGACCTCATTTGTCAGGAAGTTTGTCCATTTACCCTTTGGCAAATAGTATGTTACTTTTCCATCTTCATTAAAGATTGGAGCAACTAATAGAGAATCTCCTAACATATATTGGCGATCTAAATAGTGGCACGATTCATCCTCCATATATTCAAGGATCATAGGCCTCATCATAGGAACACCAGTTTCTGCTGACTCACATGCCATTCTGTATAAATAAGGCATTAATGAATTTTTTAATTTTGTAAAAGTTCGTGTGACATCCACCGCTTCTTCATCATAGATCCAAGGAACCTTATATTCAGTATTACCATGATAACGGCTGTGAGAGGATAACAAGCCAAATTGAGTCCAACGCTTATACAAATCAGGTGTAGCTCCATGTTCAAAGCCCGCAATATCATGGCTCCAGTAACTAAATCCTGATAAGCCAAAAGACAAGCCCCCTCGTAATGATTCAGCCATCGAAGGATAAGTGGACCAGCAATCTCCTCCCCAATGGACAGGGAATTTCTGGCTTCCAACAGAAGCTGATCGGGCAAAGACAGCTGCTTCTCCCTTTCCAAGCTTTCTTTCTAATAACTCATAGACGATTTTGTTATATAAATACGTATAGTAATTATGCATTTTCTGCGGGTCAGAACCATCATGATAGACAACATCCGTAGGAATCCGCTCACCGAAATCTGTTTTAAAGCTATCTACCCCCATATCAATTAAAGCTTCAAGCTTTTCCTCAAACCATTTGCATGCTTCAGGATTAGTGAAATCTACAACCGCCAACCCCGGCTGCCACTTATCCCATTGCCAAACATGTCCATCCTTACGCTTAATGAAATAACCATTTTCCAGTCCCTCTTTAAATAATGGAGATTTCTGTCCGATATATGGATTAATCCACAAACAGATTTTTAACCCTTTATCCTTCAGCCTTTTCAACATGCTTTCCGGTTCAGGAAAAACGCGCTTATCCCACTCAAAATTACACCATTCAAATTCCTTCATCCAAAAGCAATCAAAATGAAAAACATCCAATGGAATATCTCTTTCCAGCATTCCATCGATAAAATGATTTACAGTCTCTTCGTCATAATCTGTTGTAAATGACGTACTTAACCATAGACCAAATGTCCATGCCGGTGGTAGGCTTGGCTTCCCTGTTAAAGTTGTATACTTTTCTAGTACATCCTTCATTGTCGATCCATTTATAATAAAATACTCCAGACTTTCACCTGGTACACTAAATTGTGCTTTAGAGACTTTTTCTGATCCAATCTCAAATGATACTTTCTCTGGATGGTTCACAAAAACTCCATAGCCTTTATTACTTAGATAAAGCGGTATATTTTTATAAGCTTGTTCACTGCTTGTACCGCCATCTTCATTCCATATATCAACCGTTTGTCCATTTTTCACAAACGGTGTAAACCTTTCTCCTAATCCATAGATTAATTCCCCAACATCTAATGTTAATTGTTCTCGCATATAGGGCTCTTTTTTATCAGTCAAAATATAGCTCATCCCCATACTTTGACTGGATACAATTCGTTCATCCCCAGAAAAGAAATCAATATTCCAATCCCCTTTTTTTCTAATAGAAGCCCGCAGATTTCCGCTCTGATACGATATCTCTTCATCCGCTTCCTCTATATAAACGTCTGGATTCTGTTTTGCCAGTTCAAATTCCGGCCCTCTCATCGGTGCTCCAATATGATGAAGCAGTTTGACAGAAATAACATCCTCAAGAGGTGAAGATAACTCAATGGTCATTAACCCTCCGTCCAATGTTTTTCCTCTATGTAGAATTTTTGTAAACGGAGCAAAAATCGATAGTTTATTACCATCTTTTTCCAAATCGTATACTTCCATTGGATAATGAAGCTGATAGCCTTCCTTATCCAGCCAATTCCCATTGCTAAATTTCATATATAATCACCCTTTTCAAAAATTGAGTTGCAGCATACCTCTTTAAAAAAGTAGATCGAAAAATCGAATTTGAGTAATCTGATTAGAATAAGCTCATTGCATATACCTGTTACTAAATTATTAGAACTTTCATCTGTCGAACAAAATTAATGCGCTTACATTTTTTTGTATCAACTAGCTCTCTTCCATTTTACAGAGGGAAATCAGGAGTGAACACCCTGTGAATTAAAGAAAAAATCAGGACAAAATTAGATAGAATGGCGAAAAGTGCCTAGAGGCTGAGTTTGCAGTAATCTTATTATTATTAGATAGTTGTTCATCATGGGGATAAGGATAATGGGGAAAACCAGCTTTTAACCCTCTTTCAAGTTTGAAGGTAAATCATGAAGTTACCTTGAAATTTAAGTATAAAAAAGAAGAGCATAGGCGCTCTTCTTTATAGCAAATTATAATATAATCCACCACAAAAGCTGGATTCTTAATAAAAAGGGCCTATCCAAATTCGGATAGGCCCCTTATCATCTAGAGTTTTATTTCAATTCACCTTTAATCAAAGTCAAGAACTCATCAAATGGCATAGTCTCTGATTTCTGTTCTCCATACTTACGAACGTTAACATTACCATTTTCTTGTTCCTGGTCTCCCACCACAAGCATGTAAGGGATTTTTAGCATTTGAGCTTCACGAATCTTATAGCCCATTTTTTCATCGCGTAGGTCTACTTCTACACGTAAACCTGCACGTTGAAGGCTCGCTTCAATTTCTTTTGCATAATCAAGATGAACATCCGGAGATACTGGAATAACCTGAACCTGCACTGGTGCTAACCAAGTAGGGAAAGCTCCTTTGTATTCCTCAATTAAGAACGCAACGAAACGTTCCATAGTTGAAACAACCCCACGGTGAATAACAACTGGGCGATGCTGTTTGCCGTCTTCTCCAACGTACGTAAGGTCAAAACGTTCAGGAAGCAAGAAGTCAAGCTGTACTGTGGAAAGAGTCTCATCTTTTCCAAGCGCTGTTTTAACTTGAACATCCAATTTAGGTCCGTAGAAAGCGGCTTCGCCTTCTGCTTCGAAATAGTCAAGACCCATCTCATCCATTGCTTCTTTCAGCATGGATTGAGCTCTTTCCCACATTGCATCATCATCAAAGTATTTTTCTTTATCCGCCGGATCACGGTAAGAAAGACGGAAGGAATAGTTCTCCATGCCGAAGTCTTTATACACTTCCAGAATCAAAGTAACAACACGTTTGAATTCATCTTTAATTTGGTCAGGACGTACAAATACGTGAGCATCATTTAATGTCATTCCACGTACCCGTTGCAGGCCTGCCAATGCACCGGACATTTCATATCTATGCATCATACCCAATTCAGCAATCCGAATCGGAAGCTCACGATAGCTGTGAATATCGTTTTTATAAATCATCATGTGATGCGGGCAGTTCATTGGACGAAGAACCAGCTGTTCATTATCCATATCCATTACTGGGAACATATTTTCCTGATAGTGATCCCAGTGGCCGGAAGTTTTATAGAGGTCAACACTTCCCATGATTGGTGTATACACATGGTCATAGCCAAGCTTTTGTTCCTTATCCACAATATAGCGTTCAATGACGCGGCGAATCGTTGCACCTTTTGGAAGCCATAACGGAAGGCCTTGTCCAATTAATTGAGAGTTCATGAATAAATCAAGCTCTTTCCCAATTTTACGGTGATCACGTTCTTTCGCTTCTTCTAACAGACGTAAATGCTCGTCCAAATCTTCTTTCTTGAAAAATGCAGTTCCATACACACGTTGAAGCATTTTATTATCGCTGTCTCCACGCCAGTAGGCCCCCGCAATATTCAATAGCTTAAATTCTTTAATTTTGCCAGTTGAAGGTACATGAACACCTCGGCAAAGGTCAAAAAATTCACCTTGTTCATAAATCGTTACAGTTTCCTCTTCAGGAATCGCATCAATCAATTCCAGCTTATACTCATCGCCAATTTCTTCAAATAGACGCTTCGCTTCAGCACGGCTGACTTCTTTACGGACAATATCAATATTCGCATTAATGATTTTCTTCATTTCTTTTTCGATTAAAGGAAGGTCTTCCGGTGTAATGGATTTCTCTAAATCCATATCATAATAGAAGCCGCCTTCAATTACTGGGCCTACACCGAATTTAACATCTTTATAAATACGTTTAACTGCCTGTGCTAATAAATGCGCTGTACTGTGGCGCAATACCTCCAGGGCTTCCGGTTGATCCGGAGTCACAATCTCTACTGACGCATCCTCTGTAATTGGTCGGCGCAAATCATATAATGCTCCGTTTACCTTTCCTGCAATTGCTTTTTTCTTTAATCCAGAACTAATGGAAGAAGCAATTTGCTCAGTTGTAATTCCAGATTCAAATTCCTTTACCGCGCCATCTGGAAATGTAATTTTGATCATTTCAGCCATGTGAGCCACTCCTTTTTCTACATAATAAAAAGCCCGTCCCTGATAAATTAAGGGACGAGCTATTGTATACTAAACAAACCCGCGGTTCCACCCAAATTCCGGTGCTGATGGTTCAGCTTTTCCGGCACTTGTATCTTTTAACGGAGTTCCCGTCAGCCAATAATCACCCAAATATGTTTTCCTGGCTGAAGTTCAAAGGCGGTAAGCATTTCAAGTCTATGAGGAAGCTTGCAGCCACTGGCTTCCCTCTCTGTTCACAGCTTTTTAAAACACTCATGTCCTTATCGTAACCTATCGAATTATAAACTTGTATGTAGGTTATTATAAAAGCTTATGAGGACAAAAGCAAGTCACTTTCTATTCTTTTATCATTATGAACGCTCTTCTACCTTTTTAACCTGTTCATGGAAGTAACTGATTCGGAATAAAAGGATTCTTTCCTCGAAAATTTTCCTCAATGTAGTGATTACACGATTATCCTCATCATCCGCATAAATATGAATTCGTTTCGGTGCTAAGGAAACCAGCGGTGCAATGGTGTTTGAATCAATAAACATAGGATTCTCAGCCATCAATTTACGGTCAATCACTTTAAGAATATCTTGTTTAGAAATTGGCTCAAAATATCGATTATAAAATTGAAATTCTTCATGATAAACTAAATGAATTTCATCAATCTGTGGATTCCGCTCCTCTATCAATCGTCTTAGCACAGAGATAAATTCCTGATAATCCTGCTCAAGCTTATACTCATCAATCGCAAATCCAACTAATGTAACAAGCGATTCATGGATATCCCTTAAACGGAAATTCCATAAGGATCGAAACGAAAAATCAATTCTTTGTTTAACTACTTCCTGCAGGAGATACTTGACTTGTTTTTTTAATTGTTCTGAAAGGTGATGGCTACAGCAGTAGGCAGCTTCACCATCCCACATGAGCAATGCGATTTCTGCAATCTGGCTAATTTCATCTTCATCCTCATATAAAAAGCGTTCCCGAATCACATCCCGAATTTTGCATTCCAGATGATAGGTAGAGAAAAATGTATATAAAGCATCAATGAGTGCGTGACAAAAAATTTCCTCCTGATCCGGGTCCCAAAGAAAGGAGACAGACTTTTGGCCATCCTTATGAACAGAATGAATTGCCTGTCGGATAAAAAAATCGCTGTTCTTAAATCGAACATGCCAATTAGCCTGTTCTTCCTGTGAATCAAAATACATCGTAAGCAACCCTATCCCTCCAGACTATCGGAACTCCTAGTTTTATGTATATGGGACATGGCAACCCTTTAGAATGGATGGATAAAATTAGATGTAAAATAAAAGCATCATGGCAGACTGTACAGAGCCGCTGTACTATTGCCTACATATCATATGAATTCCAGTCAATTTATTTCATGCCAGGTCTGTTAGCTTATTAAGGAATAGTAATATCTAAAAAGAGACAGCCCCTTTTTTGCGCGAGCTGCCTCTTTGCCAAACCTTTTATTCTCTTTAATCTCTACGATTTTTTCCGTCCATTTCAATTGGCTCCGTTAAATTACGGACTCTCTCCATGATCCTTTTACCTTTAACCAGTTCTTCATCTCCACGCTGAGAATACGTGAAATGGTGTTCCAATTGTTTCATGTTAAAATTGGAGGTAAAAAAGGTTGGAAGATTTTCATGCATTCGATATTGAAGGATCGGTCCCAGTACATCATCACGCGACCAGGCACTCATCGTTTCTGCTCCAATATCATCAATCATCAAAATAGGAACTTCCTTTAAGGCATCCACCTTTTGGTTATAGGAATTTTCCGCGAAGGACCCTTTTAATTCTCTTAAATATTCAGGCCAGTACACAATATGTGATGAAACGCCCTCTTCAGACAGTGCGTTTGCAATCGCACCAAGCAAATAGGTTTTACCTACCCCAAATTCACCGTATAAATAGAGCCCTTTATGACCAGCACCATTTATATATGAGTCAACAAAATTCTTTGCCTTTTCGACTGCCTCCACACGTGCTTCGGTCGTATACTCATCCCAAATCAAATTAGAAAAAGAAGCCTCCACAATTTCTTTTGGTACATGGCTGGCACGGATCAGCTTACGTAATCGATTCTTCTCTTCCTGCCTGCGTTTTTTATGACAGGGTTCATACCGAACATCAATCCGTTTCCCCTGAATAAACAGGTGCGGATGATGACCCTGAAGAAGATTTTTACATTCAGATAAAGAAGGACATTCGTCACATGTCTTCGTTTGAGTGGAGAACTCGTAGAGCTTATTCATGCTTTTTTCAATCATGTCGCTTGTCAGCTGACTGCTATGTTCATTTATAAATAAACGGACATCAGGATCTTTTAAAACAATATTTCTCATTTCATCCAATCTTTGTTGAAAGTTTTCACGCTTCCCGAGCTGATTCAGTGCATCCTGTATATTTTTCATCCTTATACACCTCCTGTTTATTTAGAATTTTCATTTTGCAATTTTTCCTTGAGTTTTCTTACCCGCTCAGCAATTTCGGTGGATTGAGCAACTGGCTCTTTCTTCTTTGTTTCATCCAGCCAGTCAGGAACGATTTCCTTCCTCGCATTACCCGATGTGCGGCGTGTTGATTTATTTGTTTTCGTCTTTTTCTCATTAGCCCAGGTTTGGTATTTCTTATGCTCACTCAAAGCCATTTCATAGGCTTCACGTACGGTGGTGATATTTTTCCTCGCCCAGTGCGAAGCAATTGTCTCCACATAGTTTGATTGCAATTTCATATCTGATTTTAACATGACATAGTGCAGAAGGACATTAACGACTCCAGGAGGAAGTTTTTGATTGACCATGACCTTTTCTACAAGTGCCAAATCATTGTCGGAAGGCATTGCTCCTTGCGAAAGGCTGACTAAAAACTCCAATGGAGAGGTTGTTTCAAAGGTATACAGCAAATGCTCCTCGGGTGTTTTAGGTTCTATGATCGTACGTTCATACTCAGGCTGTTTCTGTTCAATCAGTGTCGGCATTTCTTCACCATGATTGATGTGGAAAAACTCTCTGGCACATTTTCTGAGTTCGTCTATATCAATTTCATTATGTTGATTTTGACAGCGTAAAATCAACTTGCTCATATCCATTACATTAATTTTATATAAATACGACAGCATCGCGATGGATTCCATCACATTTGGAGTAAACGCTTTTCTCGATATAAAGCTATTTTTAGCCGTCGCAAATAATAACTCGAAATCAAATTGCTCCATTAAATTATGGCTATATCCCTGTGGGTCCTTTGAGAAGAATTGCATGTTTTGATCAGTTTCCGAGCTGATGATTTCTTTTGGATTGCGAAATTCAGATGCAAACACTTCATTGAACGATTGTGTTATTTCCTCATAATCATCCGGTATACGTTTATCCGCAAACATCGTGAGCAGCCGTTCGTAATGTCTCTCTTCTAGTTTTTGCTTCAGATAAATAGGCAGCAAATCATCATGGAAAAATTTATCCGGACTTAAAGGACAAAGAATCTCATAAATAAAAACATTACCTTCCGGAGTTGCTTTTTTATATGTTTTTAATAACCCGATTCCTTCAAGCCTTTTTCGGTATTGAAATATCTCATCCAAAGGTAAACCAAGTACATCCATTAACCAACGATGTGTCGTTTGTCTGGAATACATGTTACCTGTATTGACTTCGTTTAATAAGGTCATATACAAAGAAACAGCCAATCCTCCTACAAGTGGCTGATATAAATATTGAATCGATTTATGGTCCATTTCTGATAGCTTTTCTTTATATAGTACAACATATCTGTCTTTAGGATTTACAAACTTCCATGAAAATTGCATTGTCTACAAACCTTTCGTACTTCGGGTTTTTATAGTTGAAAAAAGAGCTAAAGAAACTGTCTTCAGCTCTACTTAATCCTCTTTTTTCATTAATTCTTTCAATTCGTCAATAAAGACATTTATATCCTTAAATTGACGATACACAGAAGCGAAACGGACATAGGCCACTTCATCCAACTCAGCCAGCCTATCCATAACCATTTCACCTATTAAATCACTTTTTATTTCAGAAAATCCTTGATTTCTTATTTCTTTTTCAACATCAGTTGCAATCTCTTCCAGTTCTTTAAGAGCAACATGACGCTTTTCACAAGCTCGGATTAAACCTCTTAGGATTTTTTCTCTGCTATATTCTTCCCGTGCGCCATCTTTTTTTACCACAATTAGCGGAATTTCTTCTACCTTTTCAAATGTAGTAAAACGATAACTACAGGATTCGCATTCTCTTCTTCTACGTATTGAACGTCCTTCATCCGCAGGGCGGGAATCCAGCACTCTTGTCCCATTATGTTGGCACGTTGGACATATCATAGATTAGCACCGTCCTTTTCTATAGTTCTATCTTATTAAAACAAATCGAATAGGACAAGTCTGTTTGCATAAAATGCTATTTTTTATCTATGATACGGCCAATACTATCGGAGAAAAGTAAATAATGGGCAAGTAAAGACGTTTGCCACAAAAAAAAGAGATGCATATGTACTGCACCCCTAAAAGTTAGAGTTTGAATCTAGCTTTTTTGAGTCAACACAAAAGGACATCTCTTAAATATTTTTTATTTATAATGCTTTAGCAAGAACATGGCTGACAGCAACAGGACCCATGCCTCGCGGGATTTCAATGTGTTCCCTAACCTGAGCGTTTAAGGCTTCAGCTATAAAATCAGCAGCCACATTAGGATCTAAGTCACCGCATGTATATACATCAATACTCGCATAACCATGTTCCGGAAAACTATGAATGGTTAAATGTGATTCAGATATAATGACTACTCCGCTTACTCCCTGTGGCGCAAACTTATGGAAGGCTACTTCTCTAACTTCAGCTCCAGATCGTAAAGCAGCGTCCACGAATATTTGTTCAATCTGATTAACATCGTTCAATTTAGATAAATCACAGCCCCATAATTCAGAAATGACATGACGACCTATTGTATGCATGTTCAATTCCCCCTTTAGCATTTAAACGAATTATAATTATCTTCGTTTCTGGCCTTTACTACCACGGGGGAAAGTTAGTCCTGAGAGGTCCTAACCCTTTAAGTAGTACTGCCAGGATGATGAAGTTTACGACATTTAGTATATATGGTTTATATTTCAAAAGCAATCATACAATTCAATATTAGTTAATATTTACCACTAAATGTACATTAATTGTTTTTCTTAGTTTATTCTAGAATATGAATCAAAGAACGGCCTGAACCGCCTTTTTTTCAGAAAGACAGCCAGACCGTAATAGATATTGTTTATTATTATTAACTTACTTTCACCTTATCCTCCTGAAGAAGGCGTGCCACATGGTTTACTAATTCTACCACTCTGCATGAGTATCCCCACTCATTGTCATACCAGGCAAGCACTTTCACTTTATTTGCACCAATCACCATTGTTGAGAGTGCATCTACAATAGCCGAATGTGGATTCGTATTAAAATCAATCGAAACAAGCGGCTCTGTGCTGTATTGGATAATACCGGCCAATGATCCTTCAGCTGCTGTTTTAAACGCTTGATTGATTTCATTAACAGTAACTTCTCTTTTTAAATCTACTACCAAATCAACTAAAGAGACGTTTGGAGTTGGTACTCTCAACGCAATACCATGGAGTTTTCCTTTTAAATGAGGAAGCACCAGTGAGAGTGCTTTGGCTGCTCCAGTTGTGGTAGGTATGATACTTTGTGCACAGGCACGAGCTCTGCGTAAATCTTTGTGCGGGTTATCGATATTATTTTGATCATTTGTATATGCATGAACGGTTGTCATAAGACCATTGTCAATTCCAAATTGTTCATCGAGTACTTTTACAACAGGAGCGAGACAGTTAGTTGTGCAGGATGCATTAGAAATAACAAGGTGTTTATTGATATCCAATGTATCCTCGTTAACACCCATTACAATCGTGACGTCCTCATTCTTCCCGGGAGCTGTTAAAACGACTCGTTTTGCACCGGCATTTAAATGAAGAGCTGCTTGATCACGATGATTAAATTTCCCAGTTGCTTCGATTACGATATCAATCCCAAGATTTTTCCAAGGCAGGAATTCAGGATTGCGATTATTTAGCAAAAGAACTTTTTTACCATTTATCAATAAATGATCATCCATAGCATGTACATCACCATTAAATGGACCATGATTCGTATCATATTTAATTAAATGTGCTAATGTTTCAGGCGGATAGCTAGCATTAATGGCTACGATTTCAAGATGCTCATCCAATATTGCTTTTCGGAAAACCATTCTGCCAATTCGGCCAAACCCATTGATAGCAACTCTTGCACTCATTTAACTTCCTCCTATATATAAGTTATACTTATTATAAAAATGATGTAATTAGTATAACACATTCAATAAAATGCTGCATGGTTTAAATACCCAAATTATCCAAATTAAATGGTACTTTATACAAAAAAAGACTATCCCAGGGTCGTTATCCCTCAGATAGCCTTTCTATTGGTTATACATTCAATTGTTTAATTAGATCAATGAGTTGCTCTTCCGTCTCAAAAAATTCTCCGTTATTGTCAACAATATAATCGGCCAATTTTTTCTTATCATCAATTGGCATTTGTGCTCGTATTCTCGCAAGTGCTTCTTCCTCAGTAAAATGATCCCGCGCCATTAATCTCTTTAACTGGACCTCGGGCTTTACATACACAAGAATAATACCCTCTACCATATGCGTCAAATTACTTTCAAACAATAGGGGAATGTCCATGAAAACGAGTTCTTTCCCCTGGTGTAACGCTTTCTCCGTTTCTTCCATCATCCATTTCCTGACTGCCGGATGAACAATTCCATTTAACATTTGCCGTTTTTCAGAGTTTGAAAATACGATGGAACCTAATTTTTTTCGGTCTAATGTCCCATCAGGTAAACAAATATCCTGACCAAATACATTTTTAATTTCCTCTAATGCTGGCATACCAGGCTCGACGACTTTTCTAGCTGCGATATCTGCATCAATAACAGGGTAACCCTTGGAAATGAGCCATTTGCTGACGCTGCTCTTTCCACTGGCAATCCCTCCTGTAACTCCGAATATTTTCCCCATAGCATTCCATTCCCTATTAAATTATTTTGGTTAACCCAAGAAAAATAAGTACTAAACCCGGAATAAATGAAAAGACCTTTGCCATAATGGAATCCTGCAGATATTTTCCCGCTTTTATACCCACAGTCATTAATAAAGCACTCATACCAAAACAGAGAGTCACCTGAATAAACAGGGGATAATGAAGTATACCAGCACCTATTCCAGCTCCAAATCCATCTAATGATAAGGCTAATCCTAGAAAGAAAGCCTCTAATCCAGTAATGGTCCCGGAACGGTCAAAGTCTGCACTTAATGGCTTTTTAAGTATATGAATAACCAGCCCAATAGACTTTATTTCTAATTGGAATAAGGTTCTTTCATCCACATAGGGACAATTATCTTCATTTCGCTTGAAGTAACTTGAAAGTGTCCAAATTCCAAGCACCAGCAAGATAAATCCTCCTAGCTTACCGGTCCAGGAATGTGCCATCAAATGCTCGCTTAACGATCCCATTAACATACCGAATGCTAGGCTTAATGCAGAGCAACCGGCAATGATGATGATGGAGCGAATCGGTATACTTACTTTTCGCATTCCATAGGTCATTCCCACACCGCAACTATCCAGACTCACTGCCAATGCCAATAATACTATTGATGCTATGTGCTCCATTTCATAGGGACTCCTTTCCATAATCAATACCCTACTATATGAAAGGAGCCCATCTTATGTTCATCTTCAGTTAGGCTAATGGCTGACATTCAGGACAGTAGACGGTCCCTCTGCCTCCAACAATAATTCTTTCCATGTTTGTTCCGCAAATTTTACAAGGCTGTCCTTTTCTCGAATATGCAAACAGCTCGAGCTGAAACATGCCGATTTGTCCCTGTGAATTCACATAGGATCGTACTGTACTTCCACCTTTTTCAATGGCGGTAGCAAGAGTTTCCTTAATGGATGTATATAGTTTTTCTATCTCCTCTTTTGTCAATGTGGATGCCGGCCGTTCAGGATGGATACCGGAATGGAACAATGCTTCATCCACATAGATATTACCAAGACCTGCAACTACTCTTTGATCCAATAATACCGTTTTGATAAAACGATTTGTCTTACTGAGTGCTGTGCTTAAGTAATCTGGTGTAAATTCATCTGAAAAAGGCTCAGGTCCTACTTTTGAAAGTGGCAATACTTCCAATTCTGTCCCCTTTGTATGCAGATGCATCGTGCCAAACTTACGGACATCTCTGTATCTCAATTCCGTTTGATCCGTAAATTTGAATATAACATGCGTATGCTTATCTGCCGGTTCCGTTTCATCATAAAGACCGTATTTCCCTTCCATCCGTAAATGGGAAACAAGACTGTAATCATCTAAATGGAAAATCAGGAATTTACCTCGCCTCCCAATCTCATGAATGGTTTGCCCTTTTAAAAGCATACGAAACAGTTCAGCATCATCCGGCTCTTTTATAATTTTTGCCCAGCGTATATCCACATCATCAATTGTTTTTCCAAGTACCAAAACTTCGAGGGTCCTTCTGATTGTTTCGACCTCAGGTAATTCAGGCATACCTTTTCACCCCTTTTATTCCTATTTAGCATCATACCAGGTGTTGCCAAAAGAATAGTCCACTTTTAATGGAACCGCTAATTCAATTGCATTTTCCATTTCTTCCGGAACAATTTTCTTTAATATATCCAACTCTTCAGGTGGCGCCTCAAAAATCAATTCATCGTGCACCTGAAGCAGCATTCTAGTCTGTAAATTTTCTTTCTTTAATCTGGCATTCATTCGAATCATCGCCAATTTGATAATATCTGCAGCACTGCCCTGAATTGGTGTATTCATAGCTGTTCTTTCTGCAAAACCACGAACATTGAAGTTCCGATTATTAATTTCAGGTATATATCTTCGGCGCTGCAATAAAGTACTTACATATCCATTTTCCTTCGCCTCTTCTACAATATCCTTCATGTATTGCTGAACACCAGGGAAGCTCTCTAAATAGCGATCAATAAAGATTCCAGCTTCTTTTCTGGTAATTCCAAGACTTTGCGATAGTCCATAATCACTGATACCATACACAATTCCAAAGTTCACCGCTTTAGCCTGTCTTCTCATATTTGATGTCACCTGATCAGCATCCACATGAAATACATCCATAGCCGTTCTTGTGTGGATGTCCATATCTGAGTTAAAGGCATCTATCAGGTTTTCATCTCCCGCTATATGGGCCAGAACACGCAGTTCAATTTGAGAATAATCAGCCGCAAAAATGACCCAGCCTTCTTCAGATGGAACGAAAGCCTGTCTGATTTTTTTGCCTTCTTCAAGTCTGATCGGAATATTTTGCAGGTTAGGGTCTGTTGAACTAAGTCGTCCAGTTTGAGTTAATGCCTGATTGAACCTCGTATGAACCTTCTGATCATCATGTATAACTTTTAAAAGTCCCTCAATATAGGTTGATTGCAATTTCCCCAGCTGTCTATAATGAAGAATTTCCCGGACAATACTATGCTTGCTCTCTAATTTTTCAAGTATATCTGCTGATGTGGAATAGCCTGTCTTCGTCTTTTTAATAATAGGTAAATTTAATTTTTCAAACAGGATAACTCCAAGCTGCTTCGGTGAATTAATATTAAAGGATTCACCGGCCATTTCATAAATTTTAGCTTCGATGTCCTTTAATCTGCCTGCAAGTTCAGCTCCCATTTCTTTCAAACGGTTCTCATCGACCTTCACACCCGTAATTTCCATTTCAGCCAGGATAAGAGCAAGCGGCAGTTCTAGATCCTGCAGCAATCCTATTTGATTGAATTCCTCCAGCTGTCTTTCCAGGCTTTCCTTAATCAGTGTTAACGATAAAGCTTTCCGGGCAATATGCTCACCCAATTCAGCAACCGGCGGAATTGAACGTTTCACTCCTTTTCCATAAAAACTCTCATCTGTTTGAATATGTCCGGCATTATGTTTTTTAGCAAGATCCGCCATATCAACATCCGGTTCAGCTGGATTTAAAACATAGGATGCCAGATAAACATCAAATTTAATTCCTTTTAAAGCAATCCCATCATGGCTTAATGCCACAATACTTTGTTTGGCATCATACACTGTTTTTTTATATTCAGGATTCTCTGCCCACTCTTTGAAAAGAGGGGATCCTGCAGCCTTGTCCTTATTGATAAAGAATGTTCCATTTTCATTTGAAATAGCTATGCCAATTACTTTTGCAGTATGATAATTCGGATCAAGCAGTTCTAGATAGAGTGAGGACTCTGCTGTCAGCATATCTTCCGTCACTTCTTCCACTGCCTTATAGTCAATCTCTTCAAGGATGGCCATCTCTTCTTTTGCAGCTGGTTCCATTTTTTCAATTAAGGTTGCAAATCCAAGCTCCCTATAGATAGACAGCAGCTTTTCCTGGTCTGCACCCGCATAATCAATTGATTCAAGCTCTACCTCAATTGGAGCATTTGTTTCAATTGTTGCCAACTGCTTACTTAAAATAGCTTGGTCCTTGAATTCTTCCACTTTTTCTTTTAGTTTTTTTCCGCTGATTTCATCAGGGGAAGCCACTACCTTCTCAACTGTTCCAAATTGATTCAACAATTTTAAGGCAGTTTTCTCACCTACACCCGGGATTCCAGGAATATTATCTGAAGCATCCCCCATTAATCCTTTTAAATCAATTATTTGATTCGGCGTTAAGTTATACTTTTCACGAATATGCTCCGGTGTATAATCCTCCATATCCGTAATCCCTTTACGGGTAATACGTACAGTCGTTTTATCCGTAGCAAGCTGGGTTAAATCTTTATCGCCGGAGATAATTTGTACTTCATAATCCCCTTTTTCAGCTTCAAGAGCAAGTGTTCCGATAATATCGTCGGCTTCATAATTCGTTAACTCATAGCGAGAGATTCCGTATGCATCCAGTAATTCTCGAATAAAAGGAAATTGCTCTGATAATTCAGGTGGCGTCTTTTGACGTCCGCCTTTGTATTCTTTATATGTACTGTGTCTGAACGTTGTTTTCCCGGCATCAAAAGCAACTAATATATGAGTAGGATTTTCCTCTGAAATGATTTTGTTGAGCATCATCGCAAAACCATAGATGGCATTTGTGTGTACACCCTTCTCGTTATTCAGTAATGGCAATGCAAAAAACGCCCGATAGGCAATGCTGTTTCCATCGATTAAAATCAATTTTTTCTTCATGGTTACCTCCAGTATCCATATATATATTTTCATTAACATATAGCATAATTTAAATACGGCCACCGAATCATTCATCATAACAGGTGTGCCTTATAAATGCTTTTATCAGGATTTGAGACATTTTACTGATTCAGGCCTGATAAAAACCGTCACTTCACTTATCCACTCTATTTTATCATGACTAGAGTTTGAAAGAAAAATGACGGTTCAGTTCTATTTATTCAATTACACCGGTTTGGATTTGTCATAGGACTCTTTTAAGCTGGAAGTCATCAGGCCTATGTATGCTTGGCCTGGTATTTAGGAAGTATGATTGTAAAAGTGGTTCCTACATTCTTTTGGCTTTCTACCGTTATTTCTCCCTCATGTGCCTCCATAATATGCTTAGCTATTGCAAGTCCCAATCCCGTTCCTCCTGATTCCCGGCTACGGTCTTTATCCACTCGATAAAATCTTTCAAATATACGAGGAAACTCCTTTTCCTCTATGCCAATTCCGGTATCCTCGATAGCAATATAAATTTTATCAGATTCTTCTTTTGCAGTTATTTGTACTTTCCCATATGACGGGGTATAGGAAATCGCGTTACTAACAAGATTAAGGCATACTTGTTTAAGCCTGAATGTATCTGCTTCACACATAATAGGCTTTTTAAAATCCTGGATCTCGAACTGAATATGTTTCTTCGATGCTTTTTTCTCAAGCATGGCATACGTATCGGATAAAACAGGAACAATATCAATTTCCTGTATATCGAGCCGGAAGCCTTGTTGCTCCACTTTTGAAAGCTCCAGTAATTCCTTTATTAAAGCCTGCAGCCTGTCGCTTTCCTTTAAAATAATAGATAAGAAGTGCTCTAATGCCTGCGGATCATGCATGGCTCCATCAAGGAGCGTTTCCGAAAATCCCTTAATAGATGTAACCGGTGTATTCAGTTCATGAGACACATTGGCAACAAATTGTTTCCTTACTGACTCTAATTTCTTTAGCTCAGTGATATCATGGAAAACAAGTAGAATACCCTTCCATTCTCCCTTAGGTCCCATAATTGGTGCACCGTATACCTCAAAATTCTTCCGCTCAATTCCAATCGTCAATACGATTTGTTTCTTTAATTTTTGTTCAGCCATAAAGATCTCTTCAATAATCGCATTAATTTCTTCATGTTTGATCACTTTATAATAGAGTTCAGATAAATATTCTTCTTCCTCTACCTTGAAAAGATCAATATAGGCATGGTTAATCATACTGATAAACCCTTTATCATCGATTAATAACAGGGCGCTACCCATATTTTCAATCAGTGTACTCAATCTGTCTTTTTGGATTTCATGAGCAATTTTCATTTCCTGCAAATTTCGGGCAACAGTATTAATAGAATGATTAAGAATTCCATTTTCATTATTTCTACCGACATAAGAACGGGCCCGATAGTTACCTCTCGTTAATTCCAGAGCAGCTTTTGTAGCACTTTCTATAGGAATCGCAAACTTCTTGATTAACTGAAATACAAACAGGACGATCATCACACAGGCGAATCCCAAACAGCCCAAGAGTATAAACCATACTTTTGTATATAGAGAGGAATCTTCATTTGAAACCAATATGAAATGGCCTGTTTCCCCAGTATCCAACGAATAATCGTCCATATAGTAATAGGATGGCCCTGTTCTGATATCGGATTTCTTTCCTATTTGCTTGTCCGTTCTTATATCTCCCATATATTCTGTAAGGGATGCTGAATCATCCCAGTTTTTCCAGCCCGAAGGCTTGTCTGTTTTATACAGGATACGCCCTTCCTTATTCATGATTAGAAAGGATGAGCGCAAATGATTGTTCAACTTATTAGACTTCATCTCTAAATCATTGCCGTTATCAGCATCACCCAGGTATAGAGTTACCAATTGCCCTTCTTCCTTAAGGTGATTCATTACAGACTTATCATAATAATAAAGAAGTAATTTCCCAATTAACAAACCAAAGCATAGAAGTATAATAATAGTGATGGCTGCTATCTCTGCAGTTATTTTAAGCTTGAACTTTTTCATTGCCTTGGTTCCTCAAGTTTATATCCCAACCCGCGTACGGTTTTAATATAATCAGGCTTTTTCGTATCTTGTTCAATTTTTTCACGCAAGTGACTAATATGAACATCGACAATTCGAGTATCTCCGGCAAAATCATAGTTCCATATCACATTAAGGAGCTGATCTCTTGTCAGAACTCTGGATTTATTCCTCGCAAGATACTCTAACAGCTCAAATTCCTTCGGAGTTAGCTCAAGTAACTCCTCTCTCATATATGCTTCATATCTGTCCGGATATATTTGTAACTCTCCAATTCTCAAATTGCTTGTTTCTTGTTTTTCTAAAGAAGTATCCTGCCCGGAATTTCCCATCCCAGCTCTCCTAAGGAGAGCCTTCACTCTGGCCACAACTTCTCTCGGGCTAAATGGCTTTGTCATATAATCATCTGCTCCCAATTCTAGCCCAAGCACTTTATCAAATTCCTCATCCTTTGCTGTTAACATAAGAATTGGAGTCATAATTTTATTTTGTCTCAAGATTTTACATACCTCAATGCCATCCAGTTTAGGCAGCATCAAATCTAGAATAATGATATCTGGTGACTCAGCTATAGCCATTCTTTTACCTGTCTCACCATCCATTGCTTTAATAACCTGATAGCCGGCTTGTTCCAGATTATAGGTTAGTAAGGTAATAATTGATTGTTCGTCTTCCACTACAAGGACTTTTTTACTCATTGGCCCCTCCTGCTATTTTTTCACTATACTAACCATTATATATGAACATACGCTTTTGGGTAGTCTAGGATACGTCACTAACCGATTGCATTATTTGGGATACCCCCATATAGTCTCTCCTGGAAAATGCAAAAAAAAATCGGAAAGTAATACTCTCCGATTTATATAATAAGACTATTAAGCAAGTACAGACATAACGTTTCGAACTGCTTCAGCAGATTGATCCAATGCTGCTTTTTCTTCATCAAGTAATTCAAGCTCAATTACTTTCTCTATGCCATTTGCCCCCAAAATAGTTGGAACACCTAAGTATATTCCGCTATATCCATATTCACCTTCCAAATAGGCTATTGCAGGAATCACTCTCCGCTGATCCTTTAATACAGCTTCTGCCATTTCTACAAGTGAAGCAGCAGGGGCATAATATGCACTTCCATTACCAAGAAGACTAACAATTTCTCCGCCGCCTTTTCTCGTCCGTTCGACTATTTGCTCTAGACGTTCCTTTGGCAGAAGAGCTTCTAAAGGAATGCCGCCAGCATATGAATATCGAACAAGTGGTACCATATCATCGCCGTGTCCACCCAACACAAAACCTGTTATATCCTTAACTGACAAATTTAATTCCTGAGCGATAAATGTACGGAATCTAGCCGTATCCAATACACCCGATTGACCGATCACACGATTTTTGGGGAATCCGGTTTCCTTAAATACCGTATAGGTCATTGCATCAACTGGATTAGTAAGAACAATAATATAACTGTCAGGAGAATATTTTACAATCTCTTTAGCTACTGAGCGCATAATGTTTTGGTTCGTTTGAACTAGATCATCCCGGCTCATCCCTGGCTTACGCGCAATTCCTGCAGTAATAATAACCAGATCAGAATCCTTTGTATCCTCGTAATTTGATGTTCCAGTAATGGATGCATCAAATCCCATTACAGGGCCTGCTTCTGCCATATCTAAAGCTTTGCCCTTTGTGGGATTTTCCAATTGCGGAATATCAACCAACACTACATCCCCAAGTTCTTTTTGAGCTAAAAGAAACGCGGTCGTTGCTCCTGTAAAACCACTGCCAATGACAGATATTTTTTTTCGGTTAAATACCATTCGAATTTACCCCCAGTTTTTAAAAGGGGTAACC
Organism: Bacillus sp. E214; assembly: GCF_008087365.1. Classification (NCBI taxonomy): domain Bacteria; kingdom Bacillati; phylum Bacillota; class Bacilli; order Caryophanales; family Bacillaceae; genus Bacillus; species Bacillus sp. E214. The sequence continues at coordinate 118,833 of NZ_VENN01000004.1, forward strand.
TTTTTCGAGATTACCCCTTTCGTGAATTATTAATCCATATTTTTTATGAGCTCATCAGCAAATTCAGAACATTTCACTTCACTCGCTCCATCCATTAAACGGGCGAAGTCATATGTAACCACTTTTGTTTCTATCGTTTTTTCCATTGATTGTGTAATCAAATTAGCAGCTTCAGTCCAGCCCAGATGCTCAAGCATCAATACACCTGATAGGATTACTGATGAAGGATTCACCTTATCAAGACCAGCATATTTAGGTGCTGTTCCGTGTGTTGCTTCAAAAATTGCATGTCCTGTAACATAGTTGATATTGGCACCAGGCGCAATACCTATTCCACCAACCTGTGCTGCAAGAGCGTCAGAGATATAATCTCCATTTAGATTCATGGTTGCAACTACATCAAATTCTCTTGGTCTTGTTAAGATTTGCTGCAGGAAGATATCTGCAATGGAATCTTTAACAATAATTTTACCAGCTGCCTCTGCATCTGCCTGTGCTTTGTTTGCAGCCTCTGTACCTTCTGCTTCTTTAATGCGGTCATACTGTGCCCAAGTGAATACTTGATCACCGAATTCTTCTTCAGCAACTTCATAACCCCAGTTTTTGAAGGCTCCCTCTGTAAACTTCATGATATTTCCTTTATGAACAAGCGTGAGGGATTTACGTCCTTCTTTAATTATATAATTAAGTGCAGCTCTGACAAGACGTTTTGTGCCTTCTTCAGAAATCGGCTTGATTCCAAGTCCGGAAGTCTCAGGGAAACGGATTTTGGAAACACCCATTTCTTCACGCAGGAAGGTTAATAATTTTTTAACGTCATCAGATCCTTTTGCATATTCAATTCCTGCATAAATGTCTTCTGTATTTTCACGGAAGATAACCATATCCGTGTCCTGTGGTCTTTTAACCGGTGATGGAACTCCATTAAAATAACGAACCGGGCGCAAGCAAGTATATAAATCAAGTTCTTGGCGCAAAGCTACATTTAAAGAACGAATACCTCCGCCAACCGGTGTTGTAAGCGGTCCTTTAATCGCGATTAAATATTCTTTAATAACGTCAAGCGTTTCTTTAGGAAGCCATTCTCCTGTTTGATTAAATGCTTTCTCACCAGCAAGTACTTCTTTCCAAACTATTTCTTTTTCCCCATTGTATGCTTTGTTTACTGCCGCTTCCAACACTCTTGATGCAGCTGCCCAAATATCAGGACCTGTTCCATCCCCTTCAATAAATGGTATAATCGCCTGGTTTGGCACTTGCAGTACTCCATCGACAACTGTGATTTTTTCTCCCATACTCATTCAAATCCCCTCCAACATCAATATACAAGGTTAGTGAAACAGTCCGTTTCAGCTAACCTTTTCTCTAAATCTATAAATTTAAGTATAACTATCCAGAAGTTAATTAACAAATCATCCTACTATTAATTTTCAGATAATTTGACCTCTTATTAACGATTATTAACTGGTATATATTTTTGCATTCCTGGTCCCACATATTCAGCACGCGGGCGAATCAATCGGTTGTTTTCATATTGCTCCAGAATATGGGCAATCCATCCTGACATACGGCTAACCGCAAAGATAGGTGTAAATAAATCATGATCAATCCCCAGACTGTGGTATACAGAAGCAGAATAAAAATCTACATTTGGAGGAAGCGGTTTTTTTGAAGTAACTAGCTCTTCAATTTTGGAAGATATTTCATACCACTTCGGTTCACCCGTTAAGTTCGTGAGTCTTTGGGACATTTCACGAAGATGCTTTGCACGTGGATCTCCTTTTCTGTAGACACGATGTCCAAAGCCCATTATCTTTTCTTTATTTGCTAATTTATTACTTATATAGCTATCAACATTTTCAACAGAGCCTATTTCAGATAGCATTTTCATAACTGCTTCATTAGCCCCGCCATGCAATGGTCCCTTTAAGGCACCAATTGCTGCTGTGACACCCGAATAAATATCCGACAATGTAGCTACACATACACGCGCAGTAAATGTAGATGCATTTAATTCATGGTCCGCATGTAAAACTAATGCTTTGTTAAATGCCTCAATTTCAATCTGTTCAGGTTCTTTGCCATTCAGCATATAAAGAAAATTCTGTGCATAGCCAAAATCTTTACGTGGCGCAATAGGTTCTTCGCCTTTACGAATGCGTGAAAAAGCCGTCACAATGGATAGGATTTTAGCTTGCAAACGTATTGCTTTTCTGAAATTTGCTTCTTCATCCATAATATCGGCTTCCTCATCATATAACCCCAATAAAGATACAGCTGTTCTTAATGCTCCCATTGGATGAATCGTATCAATCGGATACATTTTGAAATGTTCAATCATTTCATTAGGAAGTCCTGCATTTGCAGCAAGTTGATTCTTCAAATCTTCCAATTCTAGCTTGTTGGGTAATCTGCGATGCCATAACAAATAAATAACCTCTTCGAAACTTGCGTTTTCAGCCAAATCATCGATATCATAACCGACATATGTCAATGTGTCATCGATAATAGAACTGATTGAAGATGATGTAGCCACTACTCCTTCAAGACCCTTTGTAACAGACATGGTTTTTCTCTCCTTTGCTAGAAATCTCCCCTATGTTCCTGATTTTGGTTGACGAATTGGGTTACCGCTTCACTGTAATGTATGTATTGCCTATATGCTTTCATCACATTTATATCTCTTACTTGTAAGTAAGCGTTATCATAAGAGCGTAAATTTCACCCAGCATCTCCCTCGTTGAACGATTGCTCAGAATAACAATAGATTTCACAAGAAATTTTTTACAAATCTGTGAAATCTATGCCCTGTTTTCAATTATAAACAATTATTTAAAATTTGTGAAACAAAAACACCTTATAAAAATCCAAAAGTATTTTATCTTAATAATTATCTGAAAAAATCAATAAGCTGCATGGCAAGATATGCAATCCCAGCTCCGATTAATGGACCTACTGCTACCCCATTAAAAAGACCGACAGCTAGGATCGTTCCAAAAACGAGTGCCACCGTAATATGAGGATCACTTACCAAAAGCTGCACACCATTCTTCGCAATTAATGCAACGGCTATTCCAGATAACATAGCAATCCAGGCATACGGCGATTTCATTGCTTCCGTCAGTTGCTTAAACCCTATATGGCCTGTGGCAATCGGCACTAATACAGCAATGGTAATAATCGTAACACCCCAATTAATCCCCTTAGACTGAATATAACTGAACATTTTTCCATCTAAACCGACAATTTTAAATACAAGCAAAAAAAGAACTGCAAATGTAAGGGAACTGTTTTTCGCAAATATCCCTATCGCCAAAAGAATAACTAAAAATATGTATGGACCATACATGATGTTTCATCCTTCCTGTTGAAAATGTATATCAAGTATAAAAAGACTGATAATTTCAAAAAATACCACTTGTGGTTAATATATGAACTTTCTTTTAATGATCTTAAAGAATATAATTAAATTCAGAAAGCCAAATAAAGGAGGCTTATATGAACCTTGAACACCTTTATAGAGTTTTACGCTTCTTAGTCGTTATTATCGGGATTTATCTATCCGTTTATTTACTGCTTATCATAGCTAAATATACATACCCATTTATCATAGGTTTTTCGTTTGCCTACTTGCTTAAACCTTTTGTTACGTTCTTAACGAATAAACTTAAAATACCAAAAAGTTTATCTGTTATTCTCTCTATGCTTGTTACGGTTGCGCTTATTGCTGGTTTGATTACCTTTCTTGTAGCTGAAATGGTTTCCGGGATAACCTATCTGTCAGAAGCATTGCCTGAACATTTAAATACGATGGTAGTATATACACAAAATTACATTACAAATCACTTCATCCCATTCTACGAGAAAATCATATCCTTCTTTAATACTCTTGATACAGGGCAACAGGATACCATTTTGTCAAATATAGAACAGCTAGGGAAAGAAGCTGGTAATACCATTGTGTCGATTCTACAATCGTTTTTAGCTTTTTTGCCTGTTGTTATTGGCTGGCTTCCAAGTGTAGGAACAGGGGCTATCTTTACTTTACTGGCCACATTTTTTATTGCGAAGGAATGGGATAGATTTATTAATTACAGTAAAAAAATGCTACCGAATAAAACCATGTACAATCTTAAGAACGTCATGAAAGAGTTGGAGAAAGCATTATTCGGTTTTATAAGAGCACAGCTGACGTTAATATCAATAACAGCCTTAATTGTTCTGGTTGGTTTATTAATTCTGCGGGTTGATTATGCCATTACAATCGCCCTTATAATTGGATTTGTTGATTTATTGCCCTATCTGGGTACAGGTTTAGTTTTCGTTCCATGGATTATATACGAGTTGATTATCGGCAACTTCGGATTTGCACTTGGTCTTGGTATTTTATATACGGTAGTGATTGTTCAAAGGCAATTCATGGAACCGAAAATCCTTTCCTCAAGCATCGGTCTGGATCCATTGGCTACTTTAGTTGCTATCTTTGTCGGATTTAAGCTAATTGGGTTTTTAGGTTTTATTTTAGGTCCCATTATCTTAGTGATATTGAGTACATTATATAAATTGCATATCCTTCATGATTTAAAAGATTATATTATGGGAGTTCAGCCCCCTCCTCCTAAATAAAAGGAGGAGGCTGCATCCAACGATTTTTCCATCGTCAGAAGCAGCCCCTCATTTATCGAATAATCGTAATCGTTTTGCGTGATTTACTCATATACTTTGTAAGCAGTGCATAGAGGATTGGCTTAAAGGCTTTCCTTGTAAATGGCATTAGCAGCAGGAACCCCACTATATCACTGATAAAACCAGGCAGTAATAACAGGAAGCCTCCAATTAGAATACAGATCCCGCTGTATACTTCTTCACCAGGCATAAATCCTTTACTCATCTGGTCCTTTGCGCGCTGGATGACCTGCAAGCCTTGTTTCTTGGCCAAGAATACTCCGATGATCCCAGTAAAAAAGATGAGGAAAACCGTCCAGCCAATACCCAAATAAGAACCCGACACCAACAAAACAATAATTTCAATAATTGGTATCAGAATGAAAAATATGGTTGAGAGCTTCATTAGGAACCTCCTTATTGCAAAGTGTCTGGCATTTTCCTTTAGTTTAGCATAATTGATAGAAGTGGATAGAAAAAAGAGCTGTTTAAATTAGCAAACAGCTAAGCAAACAGCTCCATCATGTTTATTACAGAATTCCTGTATTACCTTCGTAAATACGGCCGCTTCGGCTATCTACAGTAATAACCTGGTTGTCCTGTAACACTGTTGTAGCATTTTCAAATCCAACAATAACCGGAATACCCTGGCTTAAACCAACTACTGCAGCATGGCTTGTTAAACCGCCTTCTACAGTTACCAATGCTGCGCATTTTTCAATCGCTGGCATCATATCTTTGTCCGTTGCATTTGTAACTAAAATACAACCTTCTTTTGCTTTAGCAATCGCTTCTTCAGCGTTGTTAGCAATAACTACACGGCCTGAAGCAGACTTTCTTCCAATTCCTTGAGCACTTGCTAAAACAGAACCGATCAAGTGGATTTTCATAATATTAGTTGTGCCTGATTCATTCACTGGTACACCCGCTGTGATAATAACCAATTCACCAGGTTTTACTAAGTTTTTCTCAGTTGCTGCTTGAACTGCATTTTCAAGCATATCATCTGTAGTAGTAGTACTAGTTCCTAGAATTGGATATACACCAGATACCAACGCTAATCTTCTCATCACTCTTTCATCAGATGTGATTGCGATGATAGGTGTTTTAGGACGGTAACGGGAAATTACACGTGCTGTTGATCCACTTTGTGTCGGTGTAATAATAGCTGAAACATTTAAGTTTAATGCTGTATGTGCTACAGATTGCCCAATTGCATCAGTTACATTATAATCATGATCTTTACTGCGGGCAGAAAGAATTGCTTTATAATTTAAAGCTGTTTCTGCTTTACTAGCAATGTTGTGCATAGTTTGAACAGCTTCAACTGGATATTGGCCAGCTGCTGTTTCACCTGAAAGCATGATTGCATCTGTTCCATCAAAAATTGCATTCGCTACGTCACTTGCTTCCGCACGAGTTGGACGAGGATTACGTTGCATTGAATCTAACATTTGCGTTGCTGTAATAACCGGTTTACCCACTGTATTGCAGCGTTTAATTAAATCTTTTTGAACAAGAGGTACATCTTCGGCAGGAATTTCAACGCCAAGGTCCCCACGCGCAACCATTAAACCATCAGAAACCGCTAAGATCTCTTCAATATTTTCTACACCTTCGTGGTTTTCGATTTTCGGGATGATTTGGATATGACCTGCATTATGATTTTCAAGCAATTCTCTGATTTCAAGAACGTCCGCTCCTCTTCTTACAAAGGAAGCTGCAATGAAATCAACATCTTCTTGAATACCGAATACGATATCTTCCGCATCTTTTTGTGTAATTCCTGGTAATTTGACAGAAACTCCTGGTACGTTAACACCTTTTTTATTCTTAATCATTCCTGTGTTAAGAACTTTTGTATAGATTTCTTTTTTATCTTTATCTAAACCAGTTACTTCAAGACCAATTAAACCATCATCAACAAGGATTCTGGATCCTTCATGAACATCATCAATTAAGCCTTCATAAGTGATTGAGAATTTCTCCGGAGTACCAAGTACTTCAGTCATAGAAATGGTAACATCTTGACCTGCTACTAATTCGAACCCACCATTTTCCATGTTGTGAGTGCGAATTTCCGGTCCTTTTGTATCAAGTAAAATCCCAACTGTTTTACCAGTTTCTTCTGCAGCCTGGCGAATAGTTTGAATTCTTGCACGGTGCTCTTCATGGCTACCATGAGAAAAGTTTAGACGGGCAACATTCATTCCTGCTTCCATTAATGCTTTTAACTTTTCTAATGATTCACTGGCTGGTCCAATTGTACATACGATTTTTGTTTTACGCACGTTGTATCCTCCTATTTACTATTTCTTAATTAAATTGAAAGCTCCTGAGATAATTCATACATTTTTTTGTCAACCACATGAGGTATCTTTAATGCCTCAATAATGTCATAATCAACCAATTTATTGTTAACGATCCCTACTGCGCGGCCGCCTTTTCCATCAAGGAGCAATTCAACTGCATTAGCAGCCAATCGACTGGCTAATACGCGATCTGTCGCTGTTGGTGATCCACCGCGCTGAACATGTCCTAGAACTGTCACACGCGTTTCGAAGCCAGTGCGTTTCTGGATATCTTCACCGATTTCCATACCACTGCCAACACCTTCAGCAACAATAATAATACTATGTTTCTTTCCTCTATCATGCCCACGCTTCAGCTTATTAATGATATCATTCATATCATAGTTTTCTTCGGGGATAAGAATAGATTCCGCTCCGCCTGCAAGTCCTGCCCATAGTGCAAGATCTCCGGCATTTCTTCCCATTACCTCAATAACGTATGTTCTTTCGTGTGAAGTAGCTGTATCTCTGATTTTATCAATAGAATCAATAACGGTATTCAAGGCAGTATCGAATCCAATTGTGAATTCGGTTCCTGGAATATCATTATCAATCGTGCCCGGTACACCTATACATGGAAATCCATGTTCTGTTAAAGCTTTGGCTCCACGATAAGAACCATCTCCACCTATAACAACAAGTCCTTCAATTCCAAATTTCTTCAATTGTTCTATACCTTGCAATTGAACATCTCTTTCCTTGAATTCCGGACAACGAGCCGTATACAGCATCGTTCCGCCTCTATGTATAATATCTCCTACAGATCCGATCTCAAGCTTTTTTATGTTCCCATTTAAAAGACCTTGGTATCCGTTGTAAATCCCATAAACCTCAATATTATGGTAAATCGCTTTTCTTACAACGGCACGTACTGCGGCATTCATGCCTGGTGAATCTCCCCCACTTGTTAATACACCTATTCTTTTCATGATATCACCCCAAGTTTAGTATTATCTTCATTGAGTACACATCTGTTTATAGCATCTGTATATAGACAGACAGAAACACAATCACGAAATATAGTTGTTTCCGTTTATTCATAATCGCATCCTTATTCTATGATAACAAAATCCTTTCGTAAAGCCCTTTGTACCAAGGAATTTTATATGAAAACGCTATCACATTGAGAGATTCTCATTATTATCAAGGGATTAAAAAAAATTGTACATCGTGTGTATTTTTCCCTATTGAACAAAAAAGAAACGTACATTTTCATGTACGTTTAATGATTCTTTACAAATTGAGTCGAAAATCCGTACTTGCCAATATTTTTATATTTTTCATATCTTTTATTGACTAGCTCTTCCTCACTCATATTTTTTAATGTATCAAGCGAATTTTTTAATATTTTATCAATCTCTTCAGCCTGATCTTTAACCGAGCGATGAGCACCGCCAAGTACTTCAGGAATAATTTGATCTATAATGCCTAACTCTTTTAAATCTGGTGCCGTAATTTTCATGGATTCCGCTGCCTTCTTTGCCATGGATGCATCTTTCCAGAGGATGGATGCAGCTCCTTCAGGAGAAATAACTGAGTAAGTTGAATTTTCAAGCATATGAATATGGTCTCCCACACCAAGTGCTAAAGCTCCGCCACTTCCTCCTTCTCCAATTACTATACAAACGATTGGCACCTTTAAACCGGCCATTTCGAATAAATTTCTAGCAATAGCTTCACTTTGACCTCTTTCTTCTGCCGCTTTACCAGGATAGGCTCCCTTTGTATCAATAAAACAAATAATTGGCCTCCTGAATTTTTCCGCTTGCTTCATGAGTCGTAAAGCTTTTCTATATCCTTCTGGATGAGGCATGCCAAAATTCCGTCGTATATTATCCTTTGTATCCTTACCTCGCTGATGACCAATAACAGTCACCGGCATCCCATGATACTTAGCTATGCCGCCCACTATTGCTTCATCATCACCAAAAAGTCGATCCCCATGACATTCAAAGAACGATGTAAATAAGTGTTCTATGTAATCGCAGGTTGTAGGGCGTAATGAGTGCCGGGCTATTTCAACTCGATCCCAAGGCTTAATATCTAGATACAGCTCTTTTTCCAATTGGCCCAAGCGTTCCTCCAGCTTATTAATTTCCTCTGTAAACTCTCCATCAGAGTGTGAAGTCATTTTCTTTAATTCATCTATTTTTTTTTGTAAATCCTGTATTGGTTTTTCAAATGACAATTCACCCGGCATTATTTACTCCCCCCTGATGTATGAATATCGATAATTGCAGCCAGTGTATCTTTCATTTTATTTCTCGGCACTACTGCATCCAGTTGACCATGTTTTAGAAGGAATTCAGCAGTTTGAAAATCTTCCGGTAACTTTTCATGGATTGTTTGCTCGATTATTCGACGGCCGGCAAATCCAATTAAAGCTTTAGGTTCTGCAAGGTTATAATCTCCGAGAGAAGCAAAACTCGCTGATACCCCACCGGTAGTTGGATGAGTCATAACCGATATAATCAAACCGCTATGCTCACTGAAACGTTTTAAGGCTGCACTTGTTTTTGCCATTTGCATGAGACTTATAACTCCCTCTTGCATTCTGGCTCCTCCGGATGCGGTAAATATAATAAAAGGTGCCTTTAATTCATCAGCTTTTTCAATGGCCCGGGTTATCTTTTCACCAACTACAGAGCCCATACTGCCCATACGAAATGTAGAATCCATTACAGCAATCACAGTGGTATGACCACTAATTCGACCTATTCCTGTTACTACAGCTTCATTTTGTTTTGTCTTATTTCGATCTCTATCGAGCTTTTCTGTATAATCGGGAAAGTTCAGTGGATTTTCCGATATCATCCCCCGATCGTACTCCTCAAAAGACCCTTTATCCATTAAATTGCTTAAACGTTCAACTGCACTCATCGGGTGGTGATAACCACATTTAGGACAAACTTTATCATTTTTTAATATTTCTTTAGAGTATTTAATAGTTTTACAAGACGGACATTTCATCATAATTCCTTCAGGCACATCTTGATTTGCTTTATCAGAAGGAATGGTTGCATACTTTTTCTTTTTTGTACGAGAAAACATGTCTTTCAACAAAACTCTCGATCCCCTTTCGTAATACAGTACATCAATGGTTCATAAATAAACCTTACTGATTTTCTCATCAGCCAGTGATTACCGAAACCACCTTGTCCATTATACCTGCCATCCCATCAGATATATACAGACTATGGTAATAGGACAAACTACTTGCAAATTATTGAAGTCCTATCTTATCTACATACAAGAAACACATCTTTGAAAAATCATATCCTTACCGACCAATAGGACAAATCATATGCATCTTCATTAACCCTTATGTCTTAGTAAATCTATAAACCTTAATTGCAAGCAATGGAAAGTTTATAAAATTGGCCTTATATAGTTTACAAAACGTACCTATATAAGGCCAATATACTACAGATATCTATTATTCACTTTTCGCAGTAGCTCTGATTTTTGTATCATATATTTCAAGTGCTTGATCTTTTTCCCCGTTTTCCATTAAAGCAGCTAAAATAATATATTGCTTTCGGTCTTGAATGGAGAATTCATAGCCAGATGCTTTACAGTAACTGTTTACCGTTTTCCAAATTCTTTCCATCAATCGATTGTCAGTCAAACTGGCTAATTGAGAGAAGTAAGCCTCGTCCGTAAATGAGTTGGTTCTAGCCCAATTATATAGATCTTTAATAGTCTCAGGATTTTTACGGTTGTATTCGGACATTATACGTATACAATCTTTTTCTAACAACAATTTCACTTCAATCAAATCTTCTTTTGTTTTACCTTCTAAAATGAAAAATGAGCCAAGTAATTCAACAAGCTTATGCTCTTGAAAATCATGAATGAATGTTCCTTCTCCTCTTCTTGTTTCAATCAATCCCAAAAGCTCCAACGCTCTTAAAGCTTCTCTGACTGAGGAACGGCCAACATTTAAGCGGTCAGACAGCTCCCGTTCAGAGGGGATTTTATCACCTGGAACAAGATGATCCTCTTCAATCATTCTTTGCAGCTTGCGAACTATTTCTAAATATACTTTTGGCTGTCCTTCAGTTTGTAATTCCATCTGTCATCACTCACTTTTTCCAATGGATGATAGTAATTCTGTCTTCTTTCTGATTTCTTCCGGATCAACTTTTAATCTTGCAACCCCTGTTTCCATCGCCGCTTTTGCTACTGCAGCAGCTACTGCCGGAGCAACTCGCGGGTCAAAAGGAGCAGGGATTACATAATCCGTTTGCAGCTCTTCATCTGTAATTAGATTTGCAATCGCCTCAACGGCTGCAACTTTCATTTTCTCATTAATATGAGTTGCTCTTACATCCAGAGCCCCTCGAAAAATTCCCGGAAAGGCTAAAACATTGTTTACCTGGTTGGGGAAATCGGATCTACCAGTTCCTACGACTGCCGCACCTGCTTCTTTAGCCAATTCCGGCATAATTTCGGGAACTGGATTGGCCATCGCAAAAATGACTGGATCTGAGGCCATTGATTTAATCATTTCAGGAGTTAGCGCGCCTGCAACCGAAACACCGATAAAAACATCTGCATCTTTAATGACGTCCTCAAGACTGCCTTCCAAATGATCACGATTTGTATATTTAGCCACCTCTGCTTTTACAGCATTCATACCATATGGGCGTTCTTCATAAATCGCACCCTTGCTATCACACATAATTAAATCGCGTACACCAAAGTGATATAGTAGCTTAATAATGGCAATACCGGCAGCACCAGCGCCATTTGCAACCACTTTAATCTCAGACATTTTCTTATTGGAAAGCTTCAAGGCATTAACAAGACCTGCAACCGTTACAATTGCTGTACCGTGCTGATCGTCATGGAAAACAGGGATATTCGTTTCTTTTTTCAATCTTTCTTCAATGACAAAACAATTTGGAGCCGCAATATCTTCTAAATTAATTCCGCCAAAAGTTGGTTCAAGTAATTTTACTGTCTCCACAATTTTATCTACGTCGTTCGTATTTAGACAGATTGGAAAAGCATCGACTCCTGCAAACCCCTTAAATAATAATGCTTTTCCTTCCATCACAGGGAGGGCAGCTTCCGGACCAATATTGCCGAGTCCAAGCACTGCTGTACCATCTGATACTACGGCTACCATATTGCCCTTGAAAGTATATTCATATACTGTTTCCGGTTTATCATGTATAGCTTTACACGGTTCAGCTACACCTGGAGAATATGCCAGGCTTAAATCGTGTGCATTCCGCAGAGGTACCTTGGCCACTGTTTCCAATTTCCCCTTATTTAAACGGTGCATATGCAACGCTTCTTCTCTTAAAGTCAATTACCCACACCCCACTTTTTATCATACGATACATTTTATCCCACTTCTGGTATGACCAAAATTATACTGTAAATATATCACAATATTCTGTCTTGTACATAGTTAATCTTCTTTAATCAGGACATTTCCTTCTCCTATAATTCTTTCTAAATCTTTCAGTAGGGCGGGAGTAGGGTTCACCCAGTTTTCCTTGGATAATTGAATAGTTTTTGTATCTTTTTCGTAATATATATACACCTTTGTGTTCCCACGATATTGAATCAAAACATTACGAATAGCTGTTAAGGTTTTATTGGTTTGAACATTTGGAGCAACCTTAATATAGACGGATTTAAAAAGTTCCTTTATTTTCGGTATATCATTCTCTAAATCATAAAGATTTTGTGTGATAAATTGTTTCTTCCCATTGCGCTCCTCCAGCTTTCCTTCTATTAAAACTAAATTTCCTTCTTTTAAAATGGATGAATATTGCTTGTACACATTTGGAAAAGTAACCCCTTCCATATCACCCGTTTCATCACTTAGAAGCAGAAAAGCCATATTTTCGCCTTTCTTTGTACGGATCAGTTTAACAGATTGAATATAAGCACCAACAAATCCTGTTGAATTCAGTGGAAAATTGGACAGAGGAAGTGCTCCTGCATGTTTTAATAAAGGTCTTGAACCGCTGATTGGGTGGTCGGATAAATATAAGCCGAGAACTTCTTTTTCTTTTTGTAACTTTTTGTCCGTTGGCATCGGGTCGACTACTACATATTTCGGTTTAATGAACATATCATCAGCATCAAAAAAACCAACTTCTCCTGAATCAGGACGAACCAATTCAGCATGCTCCAGTGCCACATCTATGCTTGCCAAAATACTTGCACGATCCATTTTAAACTCGTCAAATGCACCCGCGTAACATAAATTTTCCAATACTTTTCTATTTATGATACGGGAAGGAATACGTATACAAACATCAAATAGATCTTCAAATGGGCCATTCTTACGAGCTGCAACCAGTTCTTTTAAGACGGAAGCTCCAATGCCCTTCACAGCTGCCAGACTGTAACGCACCCCTTTATCTCCTTCAAGAATAAACGGGAAATGACTTTTATTGATTGATGGCGGATAGACTATATAATCTTTTGACTTTAATTCCTGAACGTATTGAGCTATTTTATCATCGTTGCCAATTACAGATGTCATCAACCCTGCCATAAAGCTGCGCAAATAATTTGCCTTTAAATAGGCTAACTGATATGCAATTAGGCTGTAAGCGACTGCATGACTCCTATTAAACCCATAATTTGCGAACCGGACGATTAAGTCATATACTTCATTTGCCGTATGCTGTTCGTGCCCTCTAGCCATAGCCCCTTTTACAAAATGAGCTCTTTGTTCATCGAGAACGTCTTTTTTCTTCTTACTTACAGCTCTTCTCAGCAAATCAGCTTCTCCTAAGCTGAAACCGGCCATTGTCGAAGCAATCTGGATAATTTGTTCCTGATACACAATGATCCCGTAGGTAGGCTTCAGAATTGTTTCCAATTCAGTAATAGGAAAAGTAATAGGTTCAATTCCATGTTTACGATTTATGAATGTCGGGATATTATCCATAGGGCCCGGCCTATACAGGGCATTGACCGCTACCAAATCCTCAAAAACAGTGGGTTTTAGCTTTTTAAGGACATTTTGCATGCCAGCTGATTCAAACTGAAAAATCCCCGAGGTTAGTCCCTTACTTAATAACTCAAATGTGGCCGTGTCATCCAATGGAATCTGACTTAACTGAATCTTCTTACCCGATGAACGATTTACCTGTCTCACAATCTGATCAAGCAAAGTTAAATTTCGGAGTCCGAGAAAATCCATTTTCAAAAGACCAATTTCTTCTAAAATTTCCATCGGGAACTGGGTCAAATAAACACCCTCATGCCCTTCCTGAATCGGAATTAAATCGGTCAGCGGTTGATCGGTAATAATTACCCCTGCGGCATGTATGGATGTATGTCTTGGAAGCCCTTCCCACTTCTTGGCGATTTCAAAAATCCGCTTATGAAGTGCAGATTCTGCAATCCATGTACGGAAACGGCTGGATTCAGATTGCGCCAATTGTATGGTCAGTCCGTTAATAGGAGGAAGCGAACGAGATAGCTGGTCCAACTCCTTCGTGTTCAATCCACAAACTCTGCCCGCATCCCGCAAAGCGGCCTTTGCTCCAAATGTACCAAAGGTTATAATTTGTGCCACATGAATGGGTCCATATTTCTTTGCTACGTACCGTATCATTTCTTCTCTGCGATTGTCTGGAAAGTCGATATCTATATCAGGCATCGTAATCCTTTCCGGATTCAGAAACCTTTCAAACAATAGATTGTATTCAATAGGATCGACATTGGTAATTCCAAGCACATAAGCAACCATCGAACCTGCAGCAGATCCACGTCCAGGACCTGTTAATATCCCTTGTTTATTAGCATGATTCATAAAGTCCCAGACAATCAGGAAATAGTCACTGAACCCCATATCAGCAATTACAGTTAATTCATATTCCAATCGTTCAAAGTGCTTTTTATCGGGAGTTGGATAACGCTTGGCAAATCCTTTTTTGCAAATCTCTATCAAATATTGATGTGCGGACAAATCATTGGGAACGGGATACTTTGGAAGTAATTTTTGATTAAACTCTAAGTTTACACAGCATTCTTTGGCTATTTGAATCGTATTTTCAAGAGCAGCCACATCGGATGAGTACCACTCCATCATTTCAGAACGGCTCGCAAAATGCTTCCTTTCATTCTCAGACAACTCGATTTTATCCAATTCTTCTATCTTTATATTATCTTTTAAACAAGTCAATGCTTGATAAGCCAGTGAATCTTCTGGCTTCAAATAACAAATATGGTGAGCTGCAACAAGCTGGGTGTTCGTTTTGTCAGCCAGTTGTTTGATCTTCGCCCTCTCCATTCCTTCCGTAGACGGTTTAGGCAATGAAAGATAAAAAGATTGATTACCAAACAAGGTTTTATATTTCAAGAGGACTTTTTCTGCAGCTTGCTCATTGTGGAAAAGTGTACTTTCAATTTCACCTTCTATTCCCGGTGTAATGGCAATGAGGCCTCTTGCATATCCTTTCAACCATCTGAATGGCAAACCATCAGGAGACTTCGTTTGAATTGCACTCGATATTTTCATTAGGTTATGATATCCTTCATTATTTTTAGCCAGCAAAATAAGAGGATAACTTTTATGCTCTTCATCATCAAATATATCTGCAGTCAAACCTATGATTGGCTTGATTCCCTGTTCCATGCATTCCTTGTAAAAAGACACAGCCCCATACATAACATTTCGATCTGTTAATGCGATACTGCTGAAACCATTATTCTTTGCCAAGGTAACGATATCCCTGATTGATAACGTACTCTCCAGAAGACTATACGCGCTATATACATGAAGATGGATTAATGACATTCTTTCGTCACATCCTTGTTATCATTTTTGTATTTAGGAGAAATTCTCTCTTATTCTCTATTATAGAAGTCCAATGCTCAAAAAGAAAATATGTTCGATGCAAGTTGAAAAACTTTTTAGCCTAATTACATATTACTCATCCCTCCCTCATATATATGTAAAAAACAAAAAGGACGAGGTAAATGAACCAGGCTTTCTTACCAGCATTTATAAACAGTTTCTTCATTTCATTTGGCGTACTGCTTGGCGGATCTTTGATCGGTGGACTGGCTGCTTTCATAACAGGTCAACCCCCATTAACTCAAGTGTTTCGCCTATCCGAGGGTTTAAGAATTTGGGCTATTGTCGCAGCTATTGGCGGAACTTTCGATGCGGTCTATTCATTTGAACGAGGAATCTTTCATGGTGCGACAAAAGATTTATTCAAACAAATCCTGATTATTATTTCAGCCCTTGGAGGAGCTCAAGCCGGCGCTCTCATTATCCAATGGCTGACACAGGAGCAGTTAAATCCATGAGAATCCCTCCATATTATCGAAATCCCTTATGGCAACGCTTTTTCGCAGGAGTTATTATAGGGGCGATCATAAGCTGGGGGCTTTTTTTGTATATGTTCGGTGATCTGCAGGAAAAGCAAATTCAGTTAATAGAAACACAGCAGGATGCTATTAAAGATTTACACGATGAGCTTGAAATATGGCAAAATGAATACGAAATTTTAAATAAAAAAAATGAGAGTAAATTACTCGTACAGGAAGTAACCGTTCATATTACAAACTATAAAAAATACAGATTGGATCCACTCAGTATTTTTGAGGTAGAGCAAAGTATTAAGAAAGATTTCGAAAGCTTATTAGGTAAGGATTTGGAAAGTGTGAGTCATGGAAAAGAACTCCTTAAAAGAGCAATTATTAATAAGAATATCAAATTAAACGGCAGGCACTATCAATTGGAAGTCCAGGAATTAATTCTATACACGCATATCGAAATTTCATTGTCGCTCAAACAAATTTAAGAACAGCCGGGTACTCCTCTGGGTACCTGGCTGTTCCACTTAATTATTTGGATCCATAGTTGGAACAAACCTGTACGAGATCTGCAAGGACATTATTCATGTCCTCCCAATTGTAAATGGTTGCGCCAGATGCTAAGGGATGCCCGCCTCCATTATATTTCATAGCTACACCATTAATAACAGGGCCTTTTGATCTGAGACGAACTCGAATTTCATCATTTTCTTCAATGAAAAATACCCATGCCTTGATTCCCTTTACAGATCCCAAAGTACTGACAAGTGAAGATGCTCCGGAGGATTTTACACCAAATCGTTCCATGACTTCCTTCGTAATTACGACTACCCCAACTCCTGAATCAATTATTTTAAAGTTTTCAAAAACATAGCCATTCAAACGAACGACCGCTTCATCAACATCATACATACCATCGTATATATCCGTGCGATTAAATCCGTACTGAATAAGCTCGCCGGCATACAGAAATGTTTTATCGGTAGTACTTGGATATAAAAATCTACCCGTATCACCTACGATTCCTGCATATAATAATCGCGCTGCCTCCTGATTCATTCGTAATCCTTTATCCTTACCGTACTCATATAATTCATAAATCATTTCACTGCAAGAGCTTGCTGATGTATCAACCCACAAAAAATCTCCGTAAGGATCCTCATTTGGATGATGATCTATTTTAATCAAAAGATCCCCCCTCGTATACCGTTGATCACAGACCCTTTCCTGATTGGCTGTATCACAAACAATCACTAATGCTCCTTCATATGCTTCATCCGGAATCACATCAAGTCGCTTTAGAAAATGTAAAGATTCCTCTTCTTGACCAACCATGAATACTTGTTTTTCTGGAAAGGAATATTTAATGATTTCTCCCAATCCACATTGTGATCCATATGCATCAGGGTCTGGCCGAACATGTCTGTGCAGAATAATCGTATTGTATTTTTTGATTGCATCTATAATCTGTTCCTTCATCACTTTTCTCCCTTTATCTTTTGTATTTTTTATGTATGGTCATGCATATGATACCCGCAACCAAGGATAAGGAATCGAATTCCAAATTGGTACAATATTTCAATATCTTGTACAATATAGGCATACAACCCAATTGGAGGCACAGTGCATGATAATATTTGTATTTTTAATTGTAATGTCTTTTTCGTTTTTTATTTACTATAAGACAAAATACTTCAGAACCAAGTTACCTATGCAAAGAGCATATCTGTCCGGTAAATCATCCATCTCTTTAGGTGTATTTGTTGCTCTTTTCGGTCTTAATCAGCTATTCCTTTTTCATACAACTGTCACCTATATCGTCGCTGCTATTTTTATCATAGTTGGCGGATGGAGTATATATGGCGGTGTAAGAATGTATAAATATTATGCTCCCCTTGCTGAGGAAGAATATCAGGCGGCACTAAAATAATCGTATCATAATCATTACGTGAATATGCAAAATTGCCTTTATAGCTCCTATAAAGGCAATTTTTTATCGTTAACTACGCTCCAATAACTGGCAGGTCATCATGGCCTTACCGACCAATTTTCCTTCATTGAAGACTTCTATATCTACTTTTCCAAACTTCCGTCCAATTTCCAGTACCTTTGGTACAATTTCGAGTTTGCTCTCAAGCTGAACAGGCTTTAAGAAATAGATCGTCATATTCTCTACAACTAAATCACCGCGTTTATATCCTCGCAGCACTCTATTCGTTGCTTCAATTACCATAGCTGTAAATACACCATACGAGATCGTTCCCAAGTAATTAGTCATCTGAGGTGTCACCTCACACTGATAACTATCATTACCCTGAACAGCCGTCATTTGATTGGCGATGACATCATCAATCGTCTCACCGACCTGTGGTTGCCGCTGGCTCATTTGCAATGCCTTTAAAACATCTTGTCTGCTTATAATTCCAATTAAAAGATTGCGGTTATCAATGACTGGCAAGAGCTCAATACCCTCCCAAACCATCATATGAGCGGCAGATGCTACACTCGTCTTTTCACCTACAAAGATAGGATTTTTAGTCATAACTTTATCAATCTGTACGGAAGCATCAACCCCAAGAATATCCCTAGATGTAACCATTCCCTGCAGGCGCAAATTATCATCTACCACCGGAAAACGGCTATGCTTTGTCGCTTTATTCAGTTCAGTCCAACGTTCAACTGTATTTCCTGCTTTCAGTACTTCTGTTTTCTCAATTGGAATAAGAATATCTTCGACAAGTAAAATCTCTTTTTTAATCAGCTGATCATAGATTGCTCTATTAATCATTGTTGCAACAGTAAAGGTATCGTAAGACGTAGAGATCACAGGCATTTGCAATTCATCCGCAAGTTTTTTAACTGAATCCGCTGTATCAAATCCACCGGTGATGAGCACAGCTGCCCCTGTGGTTAATGCAAGTTCATGTGCTTTCACACGGTTCCCGACAATCAAAAGATTGCCTGCCTCTGTGTAACGCATCATCGCCTCAAGCTCCATAGCCCCTATGACAAATTTATTCAGAGTTTTATGAAGCCCTGATCTACCACCGAGGACCTGTCCATCAACGATATTAACAACCTCAGCAAATGTCAGTTTTTCTATGTTTTCTTTTTTCTTCCGTTCAATACGAATGGTTCCAACTCTTTCAATCGTACTGACATACCCTTTATTTTCAGCTTCTTTAATTGCTCGATAGGCGGTTCCCTCACTGACGGTCAGTGCTTTTGCAATTTGCCGTACAGAGATTTTTTGGCCAATCGGTAGTTCATCAATATATGCCAATATTTGTTCATGCTTAGTAGCCAAACTATTCACCCTTTTTCGTTATCCATTATTACTATTATAATGGGAAACGTTCCAATCAATCAATGTGACCTTTTATATTGTCTGGAAATATGGGGATTTTTTGTACCTTTTGACTGCGCAATTGTTCGTTTATTACCCACACTGTACAAAATAGCTGAAAGGTTCCCTCCCAAAACACTAAATGCGAGCGCAAGCCATGCGAATGAAAAAATGGTTTCTTCCATATTACCTTCAAATGATAGATATGGAAGTGCCCATAATAACATCGCCAGGCCAATTACCAAACTGATACCACAACGAATTTTCATAGATTTATCCCTCCTATAAGATAAATATATGAATAAACGAAAAAAAAAGAAGTACACATAAAACTAACAGGTTCGGTTTTAAGAACAAAATTAATTATGGATACATGCAGAAGTTAATTCAATTCACATTGAATTTGCTCATTTTTGCGTGCAATAAAGGATTTTTTCAGTTGAATTCTAAGTGTTTTAGAAATTTATGTTAAACTATTTTAGTGATTGATTAGTAAATTATTCCATTAAGAGGGAAGCGTATGAAAAAGTACTTGGTTACATTGATTGTATTGATTACTTTAAGTATGGGTGGCTATTTTCTTATTGGACTATTAAACGTAACACCACCTTCACCAACCATAACTGTTGAAGATAAAAATGTAGAGACCGCGCAAGGCTCATATTGCTGGAATGGACTCATAAATGCTGGTTGTGTTGATATGCCTTCTCCTCCAGAAATTATTAAAGATCACGAATTCAAACCTGTGGTTGCATCACCTGAATCCGAATTGAACATAGAATTCAAAAACACACCGCAAGAAAATACATTAAATGTAAATCAATGGCTTACCAATGAAAAAACAGCGAATGTACATATTCGGGATAATAAGATCGTATTGCCAAAAGAAAAAGGGATATATGTTTACGATGTATCGGCAAGATGGGAAAAGGGCGACTCAAGTTATGCTTTTGTAATAGAAATCCGCTAGTTAAAATAAATCACGTTAAAAAGCATCGGCATAGTACCGATGCTTTTCTTGGTTACACTATGAAAAATGGTTAGATTTTAATGCTAATTCTAGTATTAATTATTCTGATATTTAGCATTTTCTAAAAACCAATCCGTTCACATAAAACTCTATTTTTATAATTCAATAGATTCTCCCGGTTTCAGAACCCGAACGAGTTCTGAATCACATAAGGAAGCAAAATAATATGGATCCTGCTTAATCGGTGGGAACGTATTATAGTGAATTGGAACAACTTGTTTAGGGTGCAGGAATTCTGCAGCCAGCGCAGCATCTTCTGGCCCCATCGTGAAATTATCTCCAATCGGCAGGAATGCTAAATCAATCGGATGACGGTCACCAATCAACTTCATATCTGAGAATAAGCCTGTATCTCCGGCATGGTAAATCGTTTTACCTTCCGCTGTAATCAACAACCCTGCAGGCATCCCTCCATAAATTAATTGGCCATTATCCTCAAACCCCGTTCCGTGAAAAGCTTGGGTTAATTTCACTTTTCCAAAATCAAACTCATAAGCTCCACCGATGGACATGCCATGTGTTTTTACACCTTTCCATCCCAAGTATGTACTTAATTCAAAATTACAGATTACCAGCGCATCATGTTTTTTGGCCAACTGAACCGTATCACCCAAATGATCATCATGTCCATGTGTAATTAAAATATAATCCGGATTTACATCCTCCACTGTTAAATCTGTCAATTCATTTCCCGTAATAAATGGATCAATCAGCAATTGTTTTCCCTCTGTTTCGATTTTCACTACGGAATGGCCATGAAAAGATACTTTCATCTCCTTCAGTCCTTTCATTGTTTTTTCAATAAATACCCGTTAAATTAAGTTTTCTAACAATTTACATTATCCTGCATAATTGATACTCTACTTTCATAGTAACATTTACATAAAATATTATGGAGGTCCAATATGAGTAACTTAAATCACTTGGCAAATTGGCTTACCGAAAAACAGGCTGATGCTGCTTTTATCACGTCTACAGAAAATGTTTTTTACCTAAGTGGGTTCTATAGCGATCCTCATGAACGCTTATTGGCAGTAATTACTTTCCCTACTGAAGAACCTATTTTAATTTGCCCGCAAATGGAGGTTTCAGACGCAAAACAGGCTGGCTGGGGGTATGAAGTGCTTGGCATTTCTGATACCCAAAATCCATGGGAAGTTATTAAAGAAACACTGAAAAAAAGAAACATTTCTATTCAAACTCTGGCAGTGGAAAAAGAACATTTAACTATGGAACGACTTGAAGGACTTAATTCAATTTTAAACCAGCCGACATATATATCGGCGGAAGAAAAAATGCGTCAACTGCGTATGATTAAAAGTCCATCTGAATTAAAAATCATTAAAGAAGCTTGCCGTCTTGCTGACTATGCCATAAAAATCGGAACTGAAGAAATTGCAGAGGGTAAAACAGAAATGGAAATCCTGGCTGCTTTGGAGTATCAATTGAAAAGAGAAGGCGTATCCGAAATGTCCTTTGCAACAATGGTGCTAACTGGTGAAAACGCCGCTTCCCCTCATGGAGTTCCTGGACAAACGAAAGTCAAAAAAGGTGACCTGGTTCTATTCGACTTAGGTGTTGTGGTAGATGGATATTGTTCTGATATTACACGTACAGTTGCTTTCGGACAAATTAATGAAGAACAAAGGGAAATTTACAACACTGTTCTTGAGGCTCAAATTGCTGCAGTTGAAGCATGCCGACCTGGAAAAACTTGTGCCGAAATAGATTTAACAGCACGTAATATTATTAGAAATAAGGGATATGGTGACTATTTCCCTCATCGTCTTGGTCATGGCCTTGGAATTAGCGTTCACGAATATCCTTCCTTGACCGAAATCAATACACTGTCTCTTCAGGAAGGAATGGTCTTTACGATTGAGCCGGGTATTTATGTCCCTGGCAAAGCCGGCGTTCGCATAGAGGATGATCTATATGTGACTGAAAACGGGGTAGAAATTCTTACTAAATTCCCGAAAGAACTAGTAACTATTTAAGAGCACTATATAATAAACCAACAGACAGCGGGGATGAACTGCCCCTTAAAAGTTAGACACCAATCTAACTTTTAAGGGGTGTTTTTATTATGTATTAAAAAAGAATACTAATCGGATTGAGAGACATTATCTTTCTTGAATCATTAAGTATTTCAAAATAATATTCAATAAATTAAGATATTCGTTATTGTATTATTTATAATATTTATAATTCATTTCAAAATATGTTCATATAATATTCCGACTTTTCGTGTAATTTATAGTATAATATAAATATACTTAAAGGAGGAGATTAATATGGCATTAACCTATAATAATATCCTTGTGGCAGTTGACGGTTCACAGGAGGCAGAATGGGCTTTCAAAAAAGCTATTGACGTAGCAAAAAGAAATGACGCTAGGTTAGTTTTAGCTCATGTTGTCGACAACCGTACATTTGCTGCAGTTGAGGCATACAGCATTTCTATTTCTGAGAGCGCTGAGCAATATGCAAAAGACCTTTTAGAGGAATATAAACAAATTGCTCTTGATGCTGGTGTTAGAGATGTAGCTCTATCTATTGAGTTTGGATCTCCAAAAGTAAAAATTCCTAAAGATATCGCTAAATCTTTTAATGTTGACTTAATTATTTGTGGCGCAACCGGTTTAAATGCTGTTGAGCGTTTCTTTATCGGAAGCGTATCTGAACATATTATTCGTTATGCAAAATGCGACGTAATGGTTATTCGTTCCGATGATAAACCTGTGGATCAAGCTGCAGCAAAGTAAGTATACACGTAATTAACAATAAAAATCCCATGCGCCGCGCACATGGGATTTTTATTGTATGAGGCTCTTATTCCACTAAACTCTTTGCTTTATCAATAGCCAGTCTTACCTGATTAAAGCCAGTACCACCAGAGCTGTTTCTTCTTCTCACAGCCTCTTCCGGTTTCAAAGCTTCATAGATATCTTCCTCAATTAGATTGGATGCTTCTTTTAATTTTTCTAATGGAAGATCGAGTAGATAGTACCCCTTTTGTATACAATATAGAACTAATTTACCGACAATTTCATGCGCTTCACGAAAAGGGATTCCCTTAGCTGCCAAGTAATCAGCCAACTCGGTCGCATTTGAAAAATCGTTATAAACTGCTTCCTTCATCACATTTGTATGAACCTTCATAGTCTCTATCATTCCATTAAAAATTTTCAAAGATCCTTTTAGTGTGATAACCGTGTCAAACATGCCTTCTTTGTCCTCTTGCATGTCTTTATTGTAAGCCAGTGGCAAGCCCTTTAAGAGAGTTAATAACCCAAAGGCATTTCCATACACACGTCCGGTTTTACCGCGAATCAACTCTGCCATATCCGGATTTTTCTTTTGTGGCATAATACTTGATCCTGTTGAAAACGTATCATCCAATTCGATAAACCTATACTCTTGGCTGGACCACAAAATAATTTCTTCACTGAATCTGGATAGATGCATCATGATCAATGATGCATTATTCAAAAACTCTGCGATGAAGTCACGATCACTTACAGCATCTAAGCTATTTTCATAGATTCCATCAAACCCCATCAGCTGAGCAGTCAATTCCCGATTAATTGGGAATGTTGTACCAGCCAACGCGCCTGCTCCAAGAGGCGAGAGATTAATCCTTTTCAGGCTGTCCTGTAAACGTTCTTTATCTCGCTGAAGCATCCAAAAATAGGCCATAAAGTGATGCCCTAATGAAATAGGCTGGGCTCTTTGTAAATGAGTATATCCCGGAACAACTGTCTCGATATGCCTTTCGGCCACCTGAATCAGCGTGTTTTGGAATTCTGTAATTCCGCCGATGATTTCATTGACCTGGGAACGTAAATATAAATGCATGTCCGTTGCCACCTGATCATTACGGCTTCTGGCAGTATGCAATTTACCTCCAACCGGCCCAATTTCATCAATAAGTAATTTTTCCAAATTTAAATGGATATCTTCAAAATCTACAGAAAAAGAGAGCTCTCCTTTTTCCGCCTTTTCTTTTAAAGAGTACAATCCATTCTTAATTAACTCGACTTCCTCTTTCGAGAGAATCTCACAGGCTCCAAGCATTGTCACATGAGCAAGGCTTCCTTCGAGGTCTTCCATCACTAATTCTTGATCAAACGCGATGGAGGCGCCAAAGGAATCAATCCATTCTTCGGCAGTTTTCGTAAATCTGCCTCCCCACAGTTTTTTCACACTGTCACCTTCTTTTGATTGTGAACCTGACTGTTTACTTTTGTAGGCAGTCCCCATAGATTGATAAATCCAACCGCACTCGCATGGTCAAATTCGTCAGCTGAAGTATAGGTTGCCAGGTTTTCATTATAAAGAGAGTATTCAGACTTTCTACCTTCCACAATAGCATGACCTTTAAATAATTTCACACGTACTACGCCAGTCACAAAGCTTTGAGATTGTTTCAAAAAGGCAATCAAAGCATCTTTCAGCGGTGAAAACCATAGGCCCTCATAAATGAGTTCAGTTAATTTCTTCTCAATTACAGGCTTAAAATGTGCCAATTCTTTAACCATTGTTAGGTCTTCCAGTTCTTTGTGCGCTTTAATTAAAGTTAATGCACCAGGACACTCGTATACTTCCCTTGACTTAATTCCAACCAAACGGTTCTCCACATGATCAATTCTGCCAACACCATGTTTACCAGCAAGATTATTAAGATTCTGGATTAATGCGGCTAAAGGAGATTCAACTCCATTTAATGCAACAGGTACTCCTTCTTTAAACGTAATCTCAATAATATCTGGTGTATCAGGAGTATGTTCAAGAGCTGTTGTTAAATCATACGCTCCCTCCGGAGGGGCTGCCCAGGGATCCTCAAGAACTCCGCATTCATTACTGCGTCCCCATAAATTTTGGTCAATTGAGTATGGGCTATCTAAATTAATCGGTACAGGAATATTATTTTGTTTTGCATATTCAATCTCTTCCTCGCGAGACCAGCTCCAGTCTCTAACCGGTGCAAGTACCTTCAAGTTAGGGTTCAAAGCTTGAATTGATACTTCAAAACGTACTTGATCATTCCCTTTTCCTGTACAGCCATGTGCCACAGCAACAGCATTTTCTTTTTCCGCTACTTCAACAAGTTTTTTTGCAATCAATGGTCGGGATAAAGCAGAAATCAATGGATATTTCCCCTCATACATTGCATGCGCCTGAAGAGCAACTAACGCATAATCATTAGCAAATTCTTCTCTGGCATCTATTACATAGGAAGAACAGGCACCAACCTTAATAGCCTTCTCTTTTATAAAATCTAAATCTTTGCCTTCGCCTACATCCAGGCAGCATGCTACCACGTCATACCCCTTTTGTTTTAACCAGGAAATAGCAACTGATGTATCTAATCCTCCTGAATAGGCAAGTACTACTTTATTTTTATTCATGAACGTTCCCCTCCGATGTATATTTATTCAAATAAAAATGTTTTTATGCAATTAGAATATGTTATTCACTTTACCAACATTATGTGACTTTTTCAAGTATTTCCTGAAAATTTATTTTATGCTGAATCATTGTAACTTTCCGCTATTATAAATTACAAAAGAAATTCGTATATATTAGCCAGATTGTGTAAACTATTTGTATGAATGAACATTGGGAGTGAATTAAAATGGAGGATTTTTTCATATACGATGAACGTCTGGGTATACCGATTCCTCACCTGAAATTGGACTTTGCTGTCTACCCTCCTATTGTACAAAAAGCCATCCTAAACCGTTGGGAACAAATTAGAGGGGAGATCCCAGAGCGTATACAGGATATTGAACGGATTATTAATCATAAATTAAATCAGTTAAATGATGAAGATGATTTTGAGGTTTCATGTACTCTAAATTACGAAATTGCTGAACATGCCTCAATCATAAATGATTTATGGATTTGGTACAGAACTGAACAGGATTTAACAGGAAAAAAACATTTATAATTTGTGGTCTATTATCAAAAAAACCGCCCATTATTGTGGGCGGTTCATTCTATATTATTCATAAATTATGCAATTTAATCTTCCCTTACTTCCCGATGAAATGTACATGCTCTGGAAAGTTAATTTCTCCAATACTAATTTACAAACTTTTTTAGAACCGGGTATTTTAAATAAATCAGTTGAAATCTGCTGAAGACCTATATCAGTTACAACCATATCCATTCGAGAGCTTACTCCCTATATGTAGCTACACACGGTTGATACATCTATCAAAGGTTCTCTTTTTCACTTAAGTAACGATATTTATAAAATTTATCTGCAAAATCCGTAACTTTTTTTGTTAGACGATAATTAGCACCTGAACCGATAGCCATGCTTAGAATTGGTATTCCCTTAAATACCTTTTTCCTAAAGAAATATATAGCCATCACCTTCATCATTTGTTTAATAGGCTGATCAAACCAAAAAACATTGCTCAACTCATCTTCCCCTTCATAGAAATAAGAAGGTGAATGATCCAAATCCTCCATTAAGGTCTCCCAGAAATACTTTTGCATACGTTCTGGCATTGTACCAGCATGGAATACCTTTAGTGAAAGCATAATTTCATATGGGGTGTTCATTTCAAAACCATATGAAATTCCAATCAGCTGAATACTCCTTAAATTGATCACCATTTGAGCCGGCAAATCCGCTGCTAAAGCCACCCCTCCATTTACAGCCGAAATACCTCCCTGAACGAGAGAATACATCCGATGTCTGGCCACTTGCTGTTCAGCGATATAGGCCAACTGATCAATGGAAAGCTCTTTTAAGTCTTTTAGTGTTGATATATTTTCATCAAAAACGCGGGCATTTGTAAGTATACGATTCCTTGCATCAAGTTGGAATTGAGACTCATGAATCATGGAGTGCAGGTGAAATAACCAATTATCCATTTTTGAGAAAAACTCCTGTTGTGTACTCTCCGGCAACAGCGTGAACATATTCTCTATCCACCGATCATAATATGTTTCAAAATCGGTTGGCTCACTTGCCTTCATCTCCGCTTCCCACTCTTTTATTTCCATCCAAATTTCCTGATCCCGTTTCGTCAACGCCATATAATGATCACCTCTTTAAATGGTCTGATACAAAAAGTATATCACATATCGTACCAATTCCTATATTCTCGAAAATAGCTGTACAGAAGTCCTATGAATGAACAGATATAAGAATAACGCAAGATAACATCATCCATTTGAATACTCCTGAGTGAATTTAATAGCACTAAACACAAAAAAGGAATTCAGACTAGGAGCTATAAAGCTCTAGTCCGAATTCCTTTTATCATTAAACTAAAATTATGCAAGTTATTAATGTGTTAAACGTACCACATCACGGGCAATCATTACTTCTTCATCAGTTGGGATAATGATAACTTTAACTGGTGAATATGGATGGTTCACAAATTGCTCTTTTCCACGTACATTGTTTAAAGCTGGATCCCAATATACGCCCATGAATTCTAAACCTTTTAATACACGCGCACGGATTTCAGAACTATTTTCACCAATACCAGCTGTGAAGATAATTGCATCTACCCCGTTCATTTTCGCTGCGTAGGATCCAATATATTTGTGAATACCATCAGCAAATTTAGAGATAGCCAATTCAGCGCGCTCGTTACCTTCTTCAGCCGCTTGTTCAATATCACGTAAGTCGCTGGAGAAACCGGAAACACCAAGCATACCGGATTTTTTATTAAGAATATTGATTACATCATCAGCTGTTTTACCTGTTTTAGCCATTAAGAATGGGATTAAGGCAGGGTCTAAGCTTCCGGATCTTGTTCCCATTGTTAAACCTTCCAATGGAGTGAATCCCATAGTTGTATCGATAGATTTTCCGCCTTCAATTGCAGTAATACTTGCTCCATTACCTAAGTGGCAGGAGATTAAACGCAATTGCTCAAGAGGACGTTTTAATAGCTCAGCTGCACGCTCGGATACATATTTATGAGAAGTTCCGTGGAAACCATATTTACGGATTCCGTATTCTTTATAATAGTCGTATGGCAAGCTGTACAGATAAGAGCTTTCAGGCATTGTTTGGTGGAATGCTGTATCGAAAACAGCAACCGCTGGTACGTTTGGCAATACTTCACGAAAAGCTCTGATACCAGTTGCGTTCGCACGATTGTGAAGCGGCGCTAATTCAGCCAAGTCTTCAATTTGCTCCAATACTTCATCCGTAATAACAGCAGAATCCTTAAAGATTTCTCCGCCATGTACGATTCTGTGTCCAATTCCTTCAATTTCTTCAAGGGAATTGATGATTTTATATTCAGTAAGCTTTTCAAGCAAAAGCTTTACAGCAACGGAATGGTCAGGTATTTCTGTAACCATCGTTTTCTTTTCTCCATTTACTGTAATTGTAAAAATGGAGTCTTGAAGTCCGATTCTTTCTACAATCCCTTTAGTGATTACAGTTTCCTCAGGCATCTCAAATAATTGAAATTTCAAAGAGGAACTCCCAGCATTAATCGCGATTATTTTTGACATATATTCTCTGCTCCTTACATTTATGAATAGCATCGATGTTACACGGTAACTGCTTATTTTATATGTTCTCGATTCCAATTAAAACATTGAACAAGCGTTCTCGCAAGCCGAAATTACTTTGTTACCGTTTTCACAATAATATTATTTTATTTAAACAATTCTAACTTGTCAAAAAATTTATATAACGGTAATAAAACTTTCTTTTACTTTTCTTCTTCTATCCATGCATCAATTTTACTTAACATGGAAGCTGTAGCTGCCCTGTCAGATAGCTTCGGCATATTGACGAGCAAAACCTGCTTTGGTGCTTTTATATCTTTCCCTTTTTTCTGCAGGATAAGAATACTTTTAGCCGATTGCTTCGATTGGAATAAACTTTCAGGCAGCTGAATCATCCCCTGAATATATCCCTCTTCGTTAATAAATTGATGAAGAGCCTTTGCTTCAACTGTGTTGAAAAGATCATTAGGAATCAGGAAAAATAGATATGCCCCTTCTTTTGAATACGTGAAGCTTTGTTCAATTAATAAATGATGGGCATATGACATACCATTTTCAGATTTCACTTTAAAATCGGCCGCTCTCTGATCGTTTGGATAATAGCCTACCGGTAAATCACAAACTACTGCATCTGCAGGGTTAATAAACAACGGCTGCAGGCTATCCTGATGTAAAAATTGGATAGGATGGCCGATGAGATTAGCTCCACAATAGGCGAGTCGAATTAAAGTTTCATCGACCTCAACACCTGTAGCATCTAGCTCCTTTTTATCCAGTGAATTTAAAATAGAAAACAGAAGGTTACCTGTTCCGACTGCCAAATCAGTAATCGTTAACGTATCTTGATTTTTGGTGAATTTTTCGAGCAGATAAGCAAATAGAAATCCCAAGGCATCCGGAGTCATTTGATGATTTGCCTGAACATTAGATCTGCTGGATTTCAATACTGCCAATTGCCAACCTTTACGGATATCTTCTTTACTAAACTGCTCCAAAGGTTTATCCTGATAGCTATTTTTTAAACGTTTGACTGCCAGTTCACTCAATTCTTCCTGAAGAACGGCATTATGGAACCAATTTTCTCCTGTTTCAGCGATGGCTTCCAACTCTGTAATCCCTAGTTCGTCCTGTATTATAGTTGCGGTAGATGTTATCAATTCGTATATAGATTCAACATTTGTTGTGATCATTTTAAGTTCCTCCAGCTTTTATGCATTTTACTTTCCCCATTGTAGTATTACGTTTCATAAAGGACAAGTCTAATCATTCAAAAAAATACGTTCATTAAAAACGCCCCTTAAACGTTAGAAAAGCCTGTCTAACTTTAAGGGGCAGAAACTTTATATAGAGCTTTTTACTTTGCAGCTTTTGCTGCTTCAAGCGCTGCTTCATATTGCGGATGCGTAGTGCCTTCCGGTACATATTCCACATATGTCACTTTATTATTGCTGTCAACTACAAAAACAGCACGTGCCAATAAACGTAATTCTTTCATTAGTACTCCGTAAGCCTCTCCAAAAGAAGCGTCTCGGTGATCAGAAACCGTTATGACGTTTTCTAAACCTGCTGCTGCACACCAGCGTTTTTGAGCAAAAGGAAGATCCATACTTACTGTCATTACAACAACATCCCCTGCTTTTGCTGCCTCTTCATTGAATTTTCTTGTTTGAGTATCACAAACGCCTGTATCCAAAGAAGGTACGACACTAATAATTCTTACTTTTCCATCTGTATCTTTCAATGTTACTGGGGATAAATCATTAGCCAACACTGTAAAATCAGGTGCAGTGTCACCTACTTTTACTTCCTTACCAATCAATGTAACCGGATTACCTTTAAATGTTACTGTTGCCACACCAATTCCTCCTTATATTCCGATATATTCTCTACATTCTTAAGTATAGAGATATACATACTCTTTGTAAAAAAATAACCACATTCGCATGGAATGTGGTTATGATAAAACTTTACTAACAATCACATAAAGCTATTCCCTGATTCATTGGAAGAGGAATCTGAAGCATCCTGAGAATTAGAGTTATTTTTTTTATTGTTTTTCCCTACCTTCGAAATCATTGATTCTACCTTATCCATAGCAATCGGAGCTGAATCAAGAATTTTTTCGATTAGATGTGTACTCTCATTAAGATGAAGCATTTTTACACCATGTGCATTAACAATTAGAAACGCAATCGGTGTGATTGAAACACCACCTGCAGCTCCTCCGCCGAATGGATGACGCTTCTCCTCGCCAGTACCCTGGCTTCCTCCACGGCTAATTTGATAGTCACTGCCTCCAGCTGCATAGCCAAATCCAACCTTTGACACAGTCATTATCACACTGCCATCAGGAGTTTCTACGGGATCACCAATAATCGTATTAACATCAATCATACTTTTTAAGTTTTCCATTGCTGAATTCATAAGACCTTCAATTGGATGATTGGACATTTTATAACCTCCTGCATAGTTTTGCTTTATTCAAATTTTCATTTCCTATTCCCTTAGCATTAAACGTGCCAGCTTCCAACCTGCAACTATAGTTTTTGCCATTCGGACACGGGCTATGCATTCGATTTTCGTTTCAAATGGTTTCTTGACTGAGAAATATGGGATAATATCGATTTTAGGAGGTATCATTAATGAAAAATACTGACTGATGATACCAATAGCTCCGCCAGTTAAACCCCATAATGCTCCGGTTGCCACTGCTGTTGTTGATGCTTCACCTGTACCGTAATGAATTTCCATTTGCAAATCTGTCATTTGTATTTTAGAGGTGAATTTTTTTACAGTTTCTTGATAACTCCTCAATTGTGAAAGCATTTCCTTCAGATTCTGAAAGGCAGCTTGAACACCATCCATAGATAAAGATTCATCAGCAGAGGATTCACTTTGGTTTGATTGATTTTGTTGCCGATAAGTACTTTCTCGATAAGAAGAAGGCTGATATTTTTCGTCAGACAGCTGTACTACTTTAGAATAGTGGATAAGGCCCCTCCATAATTGAACCTTTATAATTGCCTTATTCTTTTCCTGAGTGTGATGATATTCAATATGTATCGTTACTTTCGAAAGCAAAAAGACGGATATAAGGATTAGCACAACTATACAAATCAGTAATAAAAGCTTCATCGTTTATATCCTCCCGAGTACGTCATCAAACAAACAGTATGGTCAATCATAACTGAATCTAAACTTCTCATTGACTTTTTTAACGTCGAGATAGCAAAAAGACCCCTTCTAACAGAAGGAGTCCTTTATAACCTGTATTTATTTACCGCGCTCTTCCAACACAACAACTGTATCACTGAACATATCATGAAAGCCCTGTTTCTTTGGATTAAATGCAATAACGATATAACCGAGCATAAGTACAGCGGAGATATATCGGCCAATCCATTCTCTAAAAATTACTGTTTTCCAATCCAAAGGCGTTCCATCCAATGATACCACTCTAAGACCCATAATCATTTTTCCTAGAGATTGGGCTAAAAATTTGGAAGTAAGAATGAAATACCCGAAAAATACTATCGAATCAACTATGGTATAAGCTGAGAAGATACCCGTATTATCCATAGAAATATCAAACAGTCTGAATATCGGATTGATAAATAATCGACTTATGCTGCCAATTACTATAAGATCGATGAGATAAGCCCAGAATCTCATCCAAAATCCTGCACGCAGATGGTTTGGAATAGAGTCAGGAGGCTGTATCTGTTCGTCTAAAGTCAGTTCTTCTTGATAATCTTCCATTTTCCACCCTCCTTAATTCGCAGAATATAGATACATCATCCGTGGCGATTGATTTTCAGTCATTAGGCTTTTGATCGTGCTTACCTCATCATTCACGCCTGCCCATTGCTGCATTTTCATCGAAAATAATGAGCTTAGGCTATCTGATCCAACTAAACGAACCACTTGTGCACCTTTTAGATTTTCACTTTTTTTCATATCGGCAATTACATCCTCTAAATAACCAAGCTCATCAATTAAATTAATCTCCTTTGCTTGACGGCCATCGTAGATACGCCCATCAGCAATTTTTCTTACTTCATCCTCAGGCATACTGCGCCCTTCCGCAATGACCTTCACGAATTGATCATAGGAGCTGGTAACCATCGATTGAAGAATTTCCTTTTCATCCTCTGTCACTTCTCTAAATGGATTCATAAGATCCTTAAATTTACCGCTTTTAATAGTGACCATGTCGATTCCATACTTTTCAGCTAACCCTTCAAAGTTATAGCTTTGCATAATGACTCCGAGTGACCCTGTCATTGTTTCCGGACTGGCAAATATCTTGTCGGCCGGTGTTGAAATATAATAACCTCCAGATGCAGCCTGTGAACCCATTGATACATATATTGGTTTCTTTGTTTCCTTTTTAATTTGCATTAACTTATTATGTATTTCCGCACTTTCTACGACACCGCCACCTGGGCTGTTGACGCGTAAAATAATTCCTTTGACCGTATCATTGTCCTTAATGGCATTCAATCTTTCCATAAAGGATCGGTGATTATAGGCTTCAGCCGTAAAATAACTTTCTTCCTCACCTGTGTCCTGAATGACTCCTTCTACATCCATGACAACAATTTGACTGTTCACATCCCCTTCTTCAATGATATCCTCCTCAAATAATGTATCCTCAAACAAATTTGTCATAGCAGACTCTTCACTTGAAAATGTTGAGATAGCATTCATAAGAACGGATACAAAAAATATCACCGCTGCTATTCCAAGTGCCAACCATCTTTTTTTACTCATACAAATTGTCCCCCAATCACGCTTTAAGTAGTTTTAATGTTCTTATTATTCATGATAGAATTATTATAGCACCTTATTTTGGTAAACCTATAATCAGGAGTACCAATACTAACCTACAAGGAGGGAACAAAATGGGGGAACGCAGAAATATCTTTTTTTATTACAAGCAAGGTCAAGAAATGGTGGATCAGGTCAATAAATTAAAGGATAATGCAAGCAACTACGGATTCGAACTTGTAGATGAACATAAAGATGCTAATATTATCGTTAGTGTAGGAGATGACGGAACATTTCTTCAGGCAGTACGTAAGACAGGCTTCAGAGAGGATTGCCTGTATGCAGGCATTTCATTAAACAAGCAATTAAATATGTATTGTGATTTCTACATAAATGATACGGAAAATATGGTGGAAGCAGTCACAAAGCCCGTCATTGAAGTAAGAAAATATCCTACAATTGAAGTAACGGTTGATAACCAAATAAGTTTTGATTGCTTAAATGAATGCACATTCCGTTCTGCTTTAATTAAAACAATGGCTATCGATGTTCACATTGATGACATATTATTTGAAACATTCCGTGGGGATGGGATGATAATTTCTACACCTACTGGAAGTACTGCCTACAACAAATCGGTCAACGGTGCAGTTGTAGACCCTTTGCTTGACTGTATGCAGGTGAGCGAAATAGCATCGATGAATAATAATCATTATCGTACGCTTGGTGCTTCATTTATTTTGGCTCCAGATCGTACTCTTTCTCTTCAAGTATTAGATAATGAAAACGATTACCCGATTATCGGGATGGATAATGAAGCGATGAGTATTCATCTTACCGAACGATTGGATATTAAACTGAGCGGAAGATATATCAAGACGGTAAAGTTACGTAATAATTCTTTTTGGGAAAAAGTCCACAGGACATTCCTTTAAATTTTCATACGAAGGAAACAAAAAAGATGATTCCGCTGGTCGGAATCATCTTTTTTTGACGAAAGAGGATTTTGTTTACGCCTTATATACTTCTTTCTCCTTATTTCTTAATTCGACACGCATTATTTTGCCGCTGATTGTTTTCGGCAAATCTTCCACAAAAGTAATTTTTCTTGGATATTTATAAGGGGCTGTAAGCTCTTTAACATGGTTCTGCAAGGTTTGCACCAATTGAGGATCATTGGCATCAACGCTATCTTGTAAGACTACGAACGCTTTTACGATTTGCCCTCTTACCTCATCCGGACTCCCTACTACAGCGCACTCCTTCACATATGGATGTTTAACAAGTGCATCCTCCACTTCAAATGGCCCAATGGTATAACCCGAACTGATAATAATATCGTCACCGCGTCCTTCAAACCAAAAATACCCGTCCTCATCTTTTTTAGCTTTATCTCCTGTAATATAAAAATCGCCTCTAAACTGCATTGCTGTCCGTTCCGGATCCTTATAGTAATTTTTAAACAACGCGGGAGTTTTAATGTGGACAGCTATATCGCCTACTTCGCCAGGTTGGCAAATCTGCCCCTCCTCATTAATAATTTCTACGTTATTTCCAGGGGTTGGTTTCCCCATGGAACCCGGCTTCACATCCATCCCCTTCATGATACCGACCAGAAGGGTATTTTCTGTTTGCCCGTATCCATCACGAACGGTGACCCCAAAATAGTTTTGAAACGTATCGATCACTTCTCTATTAAGCGGCTCACCTGCTGAAACGGCACTATGTAGGCTTCCCAGGCTATATTGATCGAGGCTGTCTACCTTCGCCATCAATCGATATTCCGTAGGGGTACAGCATAAAACAGTAATTGAATGCTGATCAATTAATTTTAAATATTTCTCTGCTTCAAACTTTCCGTGATATACAAACCCAGTAGCTCCCGATCCAAGAACAGATAAAAAGGGACTCCAAATCCACTTTTGCCATCCAGGTCCGGCTGTAGCCCATACAACATCATCTTCACCTATTGATAACCAGTTTGAGGCAGCTGTTCTGAGATGTGCATAGGCCCAGCTATGAGTGTGGACAACTCCCTTTGGTTGCCCTGTTGTACCTGAAGTATAGGATAAAAAGGCCATATCATCTCCCATGGTTTTCACCATTTGTAACTCTTCTGAAGCGTCTTTCATTCGTTCATCCAGTTGAATCCACCCATCTTCATTTCCATTTATAACAAATGATTTCAGTGAATACTCCGATATAATTTCTGTAAATAAAGAGGTATGAGGCTTATGAACAATTACCGCTTTTGCTTCTGCATGCTTGCTTCGATAAACAAGATCTTTTTCTCGAAGCATTTCAGAACATGGTATGACCACTGTACCTATTTTTAAAGCAGCTAAGTAAATCACATACGCTTCAATAAAGCGAGGAATCATGACGAGAATTTTATCCCCCTCCCTCAACCCTTCCTCTAACAAAATATTGCCAACTCTATTCACCCTTTTAATCAATTCTCCATACGTAATTTTTTGTGTTTCCCCGTATTCATTTTCCCAAATCAAAGCGATTTTGGTTTCGTTCTTACTGTTATTTTCTACCTCGCTGACTAGATTATATTGTTCTGGTGCGATCAGGTTCTGTTGATTCATATCCTTCTCCTCCCTTAAAACAAATAATGTTAATCAAACTCTATTATACATTGTTTTACAAATAATGGATTAAGAGAGTGGAAAAAGATTAGCTCTTACAATGGCTTTCAACATACAAAAAAAAGAAAGCGGACTAAAAATCCGCTTTCTTGTAGCCATGTTATTTAATTATCTGGAGAATCCTCCACCCAATTGTTGTTCAGCCATTTGAACAAGACGCTTAGTAATCTCTCCTCCAACAGAACCGTTAGCACGAGAAGTTGTTTCTGCTCCAAGTTGTACACCGAACTCAGAAGCGATTTCATATTTCATTTGGTCAAGAGCTTGTTCAACTCCTGGTACCAAAAGATTGTTTGAGTTATTTGACATGTGTTTTTCACCTCCTTGTGATAATAGAGTGTGTAAAAACACATATCTTCATTCCGGATTTAAAATGGTAATTGTTCACAAATAAATTTAGAATAAATCCTCTGTTTCCGATTCTTTCTCCTTACCTGTGAAAACTAACATTTCTGTTTTATCCAATGCCTCTTTAATTAAAGGTTCAAAATCGACATAGCTCTCATAATGACCGACTTTTTCTCTTTTTGGCTTAGTTTTGGGATTAGCTGGTGTAAACACCGTACAGCAATCCTCAAAAGGACGTATGGATATCTCATGAGTATCAATTTTCTCTGCAATTTCAATAATATCTGTTTTATCCATTGCTATAAGCGGCCTCAGAATTGGTGTATTTGTAACCTCATTAATTGTAAACATGCTTTCCATCGTCTGGCTGGCTACTTGGCCTAAACTTTCACCAGTCACAATCGCGAGCGCATTTTGTTTTTCTCTGATTGCATCAGTAATTCGCAGCATCAATCTGCGTGTGGTTGTCATTGTGTAGTTATCAGGTATTTGCTTTTGAATCAATTTTTGAATTTCGGTAAATGGCACAACATGCAGTACCATACGTCCATTGACTTCTGCCAGCTTATTCGCTAAATCAATTACCTTTTGTTTCGAGCGTTCGCTTGTGAAGGGAGGACTGTAGAAATGTACACATTCAATCTCTACTCCCCTTTTCATCGTTAAATATCCCGCAACCGGGCTATCAATCCCTCCAGAAAGCATGAGCATTGCTGAGCCGCTGCTTCCTATTGGCAATCCGCCAGCTCCAATAATTTTTTCACCCGTAATATAAGCAGCATCCTGGCGTACTTCGACTCTCAATTTCAAATCTGGATTGTGAACATCGACCGTTAAACCGTCTACATGCTGCAAGCAATATCCCCCTACCAAGCCATTTAAATCATATGTTGAATAGGGATAGGTTTTATCAGCACGCTTAGCATCAATTTTAAACGTACGAATTTTTGTTGTTAAATGATTTATATAAAACAAAGCTGATTCCTGAATGGCTGAGATTTCTTTATCAACCTTTAAAGCCGGACTTATCGAAGAAATGCCATATATTTTTTTGAGAATATCCATAATCGGCTTGTAATCTGCACCTTGTAAGTGAACATACATTCTCTCATGCTGCGCCTCAATACGAACCTCCGGATAATCTGACAATGCTTTTTTTATATTTTTACGTAATTGAACAATAAAGCCTTTACGATTCCTTTTCTTCAATGTAATCTCACCATAGCGGATTACGATATGATCAAATCTTATCATTTCTTTCTTACCTCACTTAACATTTGGATTGCTCTTTCAATTTCCTTAAGTGCCTGCTCTATTTCTTCCTTCGAATGATCATAATCTAAGCTTATTCGTATGGAACTGCCGGCTATTTGCTCATTTTTTCCCATAGCGAGAAGTGTTTGGCTAACCGTTTTTTTCTTTGATGAACAAGCACTGTTTGTTGAGACATAGATTCCAAACTCACCCAAAGTATGAACGAATGTTTCTGATTTAAGTCCCGGAATTGAAAAATTAATAATATGTGGAGCTGCATGTTCTATAGGTGAATTGATGACAACATTCTCCATTTTGGATAGCTCTTGACGTATCAGAGTACGGTACTCGTTCATTCTTCTACTGCCGTCCCTGCTCTTTTCGATTGCCAATCTCATTGCTTTTGCCAAAGATACGGCCCCAGCCAAGCTTTCCGTCCCACTGCGCATGCCTCTTTCTTGGTTTCCCCCGGCAATTAACGGTGAAAGTGTAATTCCCTCTCTGGCAAATAGAATTCCGGTGCCTTTTAATCCATGGAATTTATGTCCTGATAAAGAATATAAATCGATATGAGCATCACGTAAAGAGAGTTCGACTTTACCAAAGCCCTGAACCCCATCTACATGAAAATGTATTTTAGGATAACTCTTCAAAAAATGTCCTATTTCATAAATTGGTTGTACAGTTCCCACTTCGTTATTAACATGCATAACTGACACCAATATTGTATCTTCTCGGATTGCTTCCTTAACTTGCTCAATTTCAACTCTGCCATCTTGATTAACAGGCAAGTAGGTTACGTCATAGCCAAGTTCCTTTAGCTGTTCAAACGGTCTTTTTACGGAAGGATGCTCGATTGAGGTGGTAATAATATGCTTCCCTCTGTTTCGATAATTTTCTGCTATTCCTTTTATGGCCAGATTATTGCTTTCAGACCCTCCTGAAGTAAAGATAATCTCTGTAGCCTTTACTCCCAGAAGACCCGCGACCTGTTCTCTAGCCTGTGCTAACAGTTTTTCTGACTTCCCTCCGAAGCCATGTAAAGAGGATGGATTCCCCCAGAAATCGGCAGTAACCTTTGTGAAGGAATCAATCACTTCCTTATAGGGTTTTGTTGTCGCGCTATTATCTAAATAAATCATGCTTTTTCCCCTTCCTATCAATAAGAAAATGTAGCATATCCTGTCCTGTTTATAAAGTAATTTTCTCTTATGCCTCTATCTTATGCTGGATTAAACAAAGAAAAAAACCAGACTGGTAAGTCCAGACTGGTCTATACATTGCTATGTTCAAGATACTCTTGGATTTTTTTTAACGAACCCGGTTCAACTTTTTCAATTGCCTCAGCTGCATGCTCTAAAGCATCTTGGTATTGATAATTGCGGAATTGCTTTTCTGCTTCGGTCAGGGCAATAGCAACTGAAGGGAATTTGCTTCTATATCGATTGCCGTATTGAATAACCTTCTCGGCCATCATTACTTGTTCAGTCAATTCAACAGTAGCCTCCTGAACACGACTAACCGCAACACTTGCAATATCCAGATGGTGCATGACTGCATTCATATTCAATGGTTTTTCTTCCAATTTCTCTTTTACTTCTTCAATGCTTTCTTTTGCTTGTATAACCATTAATTCATAAGAAGTTGGAAGACCCGGTAAATTGCTTCCTTTGATGATTCGTAAGGATTCCGTCATGCTTTGATGCAACTTCCTTATCGTTTCTCTTGATTCCAATTCATCCTTACGCAGAGTATTTAATTTCTCTTCAAATTCTTTTTGTAAGTCTTTCAGTTCATCCAATTTGGATTCAAGCTCAACGATGTCCTCTTTTAATACCGTATAAGCTGTCTCTCTTTCGTATATTTTCTCTTTAAGCATTTCCCATTTTGATTTCAATGTAATCAGTGTTTTATCAAGATTAGAACGTGCATCAAGTTCCTTCTCCGGCATTTGATAGATTTGTTTCACCAATTCTGTCTCTTCATCTAGTCTCTCAAGCTGATCAATTGATTTATCTAGCTTTTGCTGATACAAATCCTTAACTGATAAAACATACTGACGTGCCACAACCTCTTTTTCCAACAAATCATAATAGGATTGAATGGATTCGTTTAATTCCTCGATTCCTTTTGCAGCTTCTTCGGTGTTTATGTCAACAATATATTCCTTATATTTTTCTAGATTTTCTTCCATTTTTTCAATTTCATTTTCAAAAAACATATGACTTAACGGATATCCTTGCTCACACATTTCCGCATATCCCATTTTAAGTTCATGCAAAAGTCCCGGTATATGTATTTGGCAATGCCCAATTAAATCAGGAATCAAATCCAATTTTTCTTTCAGGTTTTGCAATTTAGCCTGGATGCCCAGTACTTGCTCTCTAGCCTCTAAGTAATCACCTGATTCTGTTTGGTTATTGAATGTGTCAAAATCCAGAGCAAGCTTATCAAATTCCTCTTCCAATTTACCCGCAGCTTCACCAAATGAATGACGGTGTGCCAATAAACGTTTCTTCTGTTCACGATAAGCTAATAAAAGCTCTTCAACTAATTTTTTATTTTGCTCCTCGCTGCCCACCAATTCATTTAATTCATGCAGCATCGCTGAAAGTGTAATTTCGATTTCTTCAATAATATGCTCAATCTTCTTTTGAACCTGCACTGATTTATTAAATCGGTACTTGTCAGCATATTCTTCTGCATCAAACAGCAGGGTCTCAACATCGGCAAGGCGATCCGTTTGGATTGTATCCCATTCGTTACGCCATCTTTCAAACATTCTCTCTGTTTGACCAGTCATATTCAAACTTTTTACCCTGGCTAATTCTTCTGCTATCGGCCTGTTCATGATGTCAATTTTTTTCTCTGCAAGTCTATCTATTTCTTTGTAGTGTTTCTTCCTTGCCAATATTCCAATAATAAAGGCAATAAAGATAATCACCAATATCCCTATTACATACTCCATATGAAGCCTCCTATTCAAAACGAGACAGATAATATATATAAATAAGTTCAATATCAATGATTTAATGATAACATGGTATAAAGTATTTTTAACTAATAAAATCTACTTTTTCTACAAAAAATTATTCAATGCCCTCTTTTAATGTCCAGAAAATATATTT
Organism: Bacillus sp. E214; assembly: GCF_008087365.1. NCBI lineage: Bacteria > Bacillati > Bacillota > Bacilli > Caryophanales > Bacillaceae > Bacillus > Bacillus sp. E214. Next base: position 160,181 of record NZ_VENN01000004.1, read on the forward strand.
TATTTAAAATATTTGTCGAAAAGGAGGCTTTCTCGATGAAATTTAAGGACGGACATGTACATACCCCATATTGTCCGCACGGAACAGATGAACCCGTTTTTGCTTATATTGAAAAAGCGATAGCGCTGGGGTACGAAGAAATCACCTTTACCGAACACGCTCCTTTACCAAAAGGGTTTATTGATCCGGCTCCAACACGGGATAGTTCCATACAAATGGATCAGTTATTCACATATATAGAGGAAATAAGGCGTTGTAAAGAGAAGTATAAGGCGAAGGTTGCTATTAATATTGGTTTGGAAGTGGATTATATAGATGGCTGGGAACAGGAAACAACAGAATTCCTGAATGAAATTGGCCCTTATTTGGATGACTCGATTCTGTCGGTTCACTTTTTAAAGAATCAAAACGACTGGTATTGCCTGGATTATAGTGAAACAGAATTCGGTCATATGATAGAACAATACCAATCTGTTGATCAACTATATAAGGCTTATTACCATACCCTTCAAAAATCGATTATAAGTGATTTGGGGACATTTAAGCCCAAACGGGTAGGCCATATTTCTCTAATTACAAAATTCCAGAAAAAGTATCCAAGCAATGCCCCATTAGAATCCTATTTACTACCAATACTTTCATTAATAAAAGAACGTGGGTATGAACTGGATTTAAACACGGCCGGCCTTTTTAAACCCTTGTGCGGTGAGACGTACCCTCCCATCCCCTTTATTCAGGCAGCCATAAAAATGGGGATCCCTCTCTGTTATGGATCTGACGCTCACCATCCGGAAGATCTTGGAAGAGGATTAGATGTACTAAAAACAAAAATCTTAACAAACGAATAATCGCTTAGCATCCAGTCAGATGGGGACAGGGCAAACACGCTCCTCAAATAAGCAGTCATTAAGAAATCGTTCAATCTCTAACTGATACTTGTTTATAAAATACAATTCGTTCGTAAATAATTGCCAAACCTCACTGAAGTATTGGGCCTGAATAAAGGGTTCATTCAGTAATGCTTTTAGCTTCATGACAAACATAGATGGATTAATCTTTTTTAATTCACCGCAATCCATACCAGCATCAAGGAATAAATTAATATAAAATTTTTCTTTCGATAAATAGGTTGTATAGATTTCTCTGTTCAGGCTTGAGTCTACTGATATTTCTCTTAATACAAGACGTGTTAAGAGGAACTTTTCTCTGTAATAATGCAAGCAAAATTTGGTATACTTTAAGACACATTCTTTCGGACCAATGAGTGGGAGTTGTTCAGCGATATTTTCAATACCGCTTATATAGCCTTCGAAGAAATCTGTAAAACAATATTCAAGGAGACCTTGCTTATGCTGAAAGTGATAAGCTATATTTGCTGAATTACCTCCGGCACGGCCAGCGATATCTCTGATTGAAGTTGCTGAATAACCTTTCATATAGAATAAATAGACAGCAGCTTCAAAAATATCATCTTTTTTATTCGATAGTTTATCCATAAATTTATCTTCCCCCTTTATGATTAACATTCTCTAGGAATGTCAGATGACAAAGTGAAACCTTGCTCGGCGGGGAGTTCTTTCATCCAACACCGAGTATTCGTTGAACCAATCGGGGATATTGCGCTAAGACCTACACAGAACCGTAATAGAAGTGAAGTCTTCGTGCTAATTTGAAAGGAATAAAAGCCGTTCTAGCATAAGCTGTGCGTTCACATGTATTTTCTCTTATACATGAAGTAGTTCTTCTTTTTAGAGACTTATCCTTCTATAACTTCTCGACAAAAAAGACAGTACTGACTATGGTTAGAGGTTATTCTCTATTGAGGGTAACAATGAAAGGAGAATGATGATGTTTCAAGTCGGAAAATATAAAAAAACGAAACCAGAAAACTATCAAATGGTTAGCAAACAGCTGGAAGCCCTAATAGATGGTGAAACAAATTTAATTGCCAATTTGAGCAATGCTTCTGCCCTTTTAAATCAATTTTTGGACGACGTGAACTGGGTAGGATTCTACCTATATGAAGAGGAGCAACTGATACTTGGACCATTTCAAGGTCTCCCAGCCTGCATTCGAATTCCTTTAGGCAAGGGAGTATGCGGAACAGCGGCAGAAAAAAGAGAAATAATCAGGGTAATGGACGTACATCAATTCCCTGGACACATCGCCTGTGATGCTGCCACTCAATCAGAAATCGTTTTGCCGATTCTGAAGGATGGCCGTCTGATTGGTGTACTTGATATAGACAGTCCATCAAAGAATCGTTTTGACAAAGAAGATGAACATGGATTAAAACAATTTGTTGATATACTTGTCCAATCAATTTAAAAAACAAAAGGCTAAGCCAAAAATGAGCTTAGCCCTTTTGTATTAACAGGATACAATCACCTGATTTTTACCTGATCGCTTAGCTGTATACAGGGCATCATCTGCCCGCTTGAAAAGGTTTTTAATCGTATTGTTATTTTTCTGATTGGATTCCCAATACGATACACCGCAAGAAATGGTAACCGGAGGATTTGTTTCTTTTCTTACTTTTTCAACAAGTCTTTCCGCAACTGCTTTACCAGCCTCTATCGGTGCCTTTGGAAGGAAAATAGCCAGTTCTTCCCCGCCCCACCTTGTACCTATATCGGTGTCTCTAATACTATTTTTAATTAAATCAGCTACCTGAATAAGGACCTCGTCTCCCTTTTGGTGCCCATATGTATCATTTGTCAGCTTGAAATTATCTATATCTATTAATATAAACGTTCCCTCAGTTTCAGAATTTATCAGTTCAAGCATTCTTCCTTCAAGATAATTTCTCGAATATAGACCTGTTAAATAATCAGTTATGACCATCTTTTCAAGCTCTTCTCTTAATATTGAGTTCACAAATGCCATCGAAGAATGATGAATAAGAGACTGCATTAATTTAAACATATCAAATGTAAAATGATACGGTACTCGATGAAGAACAATACAAAAACCATCCATCTTTCCACTATGTATCATAGGGAAAGCCATAAGGGATTTATAAGGGCCATCCTGCCCGACTTTATCCGAATCCATATCCCCAATATATAAAGCCTCCCGATCCTGCTCTAAGCTGCCTTTGACATATTGGATGTAGTGTTTAGAAGTCTCTTCAGTGAAAAAAGGTGAACTTCCCGGGACAAGTTTTGTCTGTCCATTCCTAATCATAAAAAAGCCTACTTCGTCTGCGAGGAATGATTTATTTATTTGTTGCTTCATATAACTAACTGTTTCACTAAGCCTCAAGGTAGAATTTAGACGATGCGATGTTTCATTAATCAGACGTAAATCCGCAATTAAGCGTTTGGATTGTTCATATAATTGGGCATTCTCCAGTGCCCCGCCTGCCGTATTCGCGAGGAGAGAGATGAATTCGATTTCCGTATCAGGAAATATGACTGCTTCAGGTGCAATAACTTGTAAAACCCCATAAACACCCTGCTTGCCTAATAAAGGCGCATACAACACAGAATTTTTCACTTCCATTGAATCCTCAAATTGAACACGACCGGAAACATATGCCTGCATGGCAGATAAATTTTCCCCATCCATTTCCAAACTTTTAATTGGAAGATTTAATGTGTTATCGCTATCCTGAGACATTAGCAAATAGTAAACAAAGGACGGATATACTTCACGCAGGGTTTCTATTACCTCCGCCAAAACGGAATGCATATTCATAGAGGAATGAAACTCTGTCGTAATCCGTTGCAATAGTTTATATCGTTTCTCTTCCTTTTTTCGTTCTGAAATTGCAATTGCCTTGTGCAGTAATTCTCCTATCACTGTCCTCAATTCAGATAAATCAATTCTATTATCATTTTTCAACTCTTTATTTTCAGAAAGAACTACAAATAGTCCCAGTAATTCTCCTTCATGATATAAAGGAATTCCCAAGGGGTATAATGTATCAGTTAATGATACACAGGCTTCCGTACATAAATCTTTCATTGAGGAGTTTAGTAAAGCATCAAGTGAAATGGTGCTAGCAAACTGATTTTGGAGTTCTGTTTTCGAAGCCGCTTTTTCCAGATAGAGCTTTTGTTTCCAAGGATCATTATAATAACAGGCAATCTCATCCACCCTTAATAATTCCAATAAGAAGTCGACCATTTTATCTGTAAATCTATCTAAAAAGAGTTCATTATCATCTTTAATCATACATTCAACAAATAGACTTTTTAAATTTGTTTCCCAGCTCAGATTTAATTGATTATCTACCATCACATTAATCAACACCTGTTGTCATATTTTATTTCGTATTTTTTATAAATTTAGATTGATTTTTAAAAAAATAATACTTTATACCTGCATTTTACCAATATATGCTAAAATAATCATTACTTTCTTTCAATATAATTACATTTTTTATTTAAACCTGTGAAGGAAGCATCATATTGTAACGATTCCATTTAAGAGAATCCCTTGACTTATATAACAATAAATTATACAATATTCTTTGTGTAAAATATCGCAGCTTATGTTCACATCTTTATTCGTTCATTTCATTCCTCTACCATGAGGTGTATCTTGTAACCCGCTGCTGCTAGGGCGAAGGTACATGAAAATGAAATGGCAGTAATGTTTGTAAACATCAGTTTTTATTTTACAAAAATAAAAACATTCAAGGAGGAGTCTTCTTATGGCTCGTTATACAGGTCCAAGCTGGAAACTATCCCGTCGTTTAGGAATTTCCCTAAGCGGTACAGGTAAAGAATTAGAAAAGCGTCCTTACGCACCAGGACAACACGGTCCTAACCAACGCAAAAAGCTTTCCGAATACGGTTTGCAATTGCAAGAAAAACAAAAACTTCGTCACATGTACGGTGTGAACGAACGTCAATTCCGCACAATGTTCGATCGTGCTGCTAAAATGCCTGGTAAACAAGGTGAAAACTTCATGATTCTTCTTGATTCTCGCCTTGATAACATTGTTTACCGTTTAGGTTTAGCTCGTACTCGTCGTCAAGCTCGTCAGCTTGTAAACCACGGACACATCTTGGTTGATGGACGTCGCGTTGACATCCCATCTTACCGTTTAGCTCCTGGTCAAGTAATCGGAGTACGTGAAAAATCCCGTAACCTTGATATCATCAAGGAAGCTATGGAAGTAAACAACTTCGTACCTGACTACCTAACTTTCGATGCTGACAAGTTAGAAGGTACATTCACTCGCTTACCTGAGCGTTCTGAATTACCAGCTGAAATTAACGAAGCTCTTATCGTTGAGTTCTACTCTCGTTAATTAATACGCTTTGTAAATAGCGTATTCAAAAACCCTGGAAACCTTGTTTCCAGGGTTTTTATTTGTGTAGAAAATATATAATTACTAAACTTATAATCAGACTCGAAATATTATTTATAGGAATTATGAAGCAAATGACACTTAATTCTCTCTTTGTTTTTGGAAAAACGAAGACCAGGCAATACCTTAAAAATTTACCATGACATCATCTGTAAACACCATTAAACGGGACTCCAAACCTAAAACGGATCTTAGGTTTTTCATCCTAACAAGATCTGTTTTGGTGTACTTAACATAACTGTGGACATATCTATTAAATCAATTTCTTTTGGAATACTTTTCAATCACCTAAAGTAAAAGCCAGCATCAAACTCACTAAAAATCGGAAATTAAATCCCCTCTAACTTTATCTACAAATAGAAATTAGTCACCTCTTCAGATGTATTATAAAAGAACTATATTGTCGATCAAATTTATCATTCACTTATTAGACAGTACAGTAGAATAACGGTTTGTTACCTCCTTCATTTCAAGACTATCCCAACTATTAGAGTAACTGATACTTATACCAATCTATACATATTGTAGTAGGCGAGAAAATGAAAAATGAAAAAAATAAAAATCAGAAAAAATATAATAGTTTATTTAATATTTTATTAACAAACTAATCAAAAATTGTGATAATATAGTTAATTGTGTAAATTATTACTAACAAAGAGGAGGGGAATTTGTTGGCTTCTTAATTTTAATGAGGAATACCAACAACTAAGATGAAAAAATATATTGCTGGAATTTTAACTGTTTTCTTAAGTTTTACTGTACTATTTTTAACGAATAGTAATCAGGTTGAGGCTGCTTCCAAAACGATGTACGTAACTGCAGACAATTTAAATGTGAGGGAGAAAGCATCATCATCGTCAAAAATTATTACGGCCGTAAAGAAAAATACAAAATTGATTGTAACTAAAAAGAGCGGTAACTGGGGATATGTCAAAGTTAACAAAAAAAATGGATGGGTATCAATAAATTATTTAACATCCAAGGCTCCCGTAACAAATAAAACAATGTACACTACTGAAAAAACAACCCTGAAAAAGCTAGCAAAAAATAACTCCGGCACGCTGAAAACGATTAACAAAGAGGCAACAATAATTGTTTATTCAACTACTTCCGATAAATATGCCAAAGCAAAGTACGGTGGAAAAACGGGATGGATTTTAAAATCTAAAGTGAAAGATTCGAAGACAGTTACAACAACTTCAAAAGCAGCAATAAAATATAAAACAATTAAACAAAATGACAATACTTTAGCAAAAGGCACTACGAAAGTCGTCCAAAAAGGAAGCAACGGAAATCAAACGATCATATACAAGAAAACGTTTAAAAATGGAAAGCTAATTAGCACAAAAAAAATATCGTCTAAAGTAACAAAAAAAGCAGTGAATCAAATTATTAAAGTAGGTACTAAAGAAACTAAAGCATCTAATTATGCAACCGAGGTTCTTCGATTGGTTAACCAAGAACGCGCAAAAGTAAATATAGCACCTTTGAAAAATTTAAATAGTCTTTCGAAAGTTGCCGAAGTTAAATCAAAAGATATGCGTGATAACAATTATTTCAATCATACAAGCCCCACATACGGGTCTCCGGGAGAAATGGTAAAAAAATTCAATATTTCTTTCACGATGCTTGGTGAAAATATTGCAGCTGGACAAATTACTCCTGCATCTGTAGTGAACAGTTGGATGAATAGCCCAGGGCACAAAGCGAATATTCTCGATGCACGTTATACCCATATCGGAATTGGGTATGCCGAAGGTGGTTCATGGAAACATTATTGGACACAATTATTTTTAAAACAGTAAGTAAAAATACTTAATATTCATTTCAATTTTATTTCTTTCAACCATTTATAATAAAGCACAATAAGAAAAAATATCTTACTATACATTAAAAGGGCTGCCTAACCGAGACAGCCCTTTCTTCTTTCTATCATGCGTACTTAATAAGCGTGTATTTCTTTTTACCGCGGCGAATTACCGTGAATTGTCCTTCTAGCTTATCATCCTCTGTCATCGTATGAGCGAGGTCTGTGACTCTTTCACCGTTGATGTAGATCGCACCATTTGTGATATCCTCACGCGCCTGACGTTTAGAAGGAGAAATTTTTGCATTTACTAGTAAATCTACCAAGAGCAGTTCCTCATTGCTGCCCACTTCAAAGCTTGGTACATCCTTGAAGCCCTGGCGAATTTCTTCTACAGATAATTGCTTAATATCACCGCTGAATAAAGCTTTAGAAATATTGATTGCTTGTTGTAAAGCTTCTTTACCATGAACAAGTTTCGTTACTTCCTCAGCAAGCGCCTTCTGAGCTGCCCGTTTTTCCGGAGCTTCAGCAACCTCTTTCTCAAGCGCTTCGATTTCTTCTTTGCTTAAGAATGTAAAGTATTTAATGTATTTAATAACATCACGGTCATCTGTATTAATCCAGAACTGGTAGAACTCATATGGAGACGTTTTTTCACGATCTAACCATACCGCTCCGCCTTCTGTTTTACCAAACTTAGTTCCATCTGATTTTGTAACTAATGGAACCGTTAAACCAAAGGCTTTTGCATCTTCCTTCGTTTTACGAATTAATTCCAGACCTGCGGTAATATTTCCCCATTGATCACTTCCGCCGATTTGTAAACGGCAGCCTTGAGTTTCGTATAACTTCAGGAAATCAAGAGATTGCATGATCATGTAACTGAATTCAGTAAACGAGATACCAGACTCAATACGGGATTGTACAGAATCTTTAGCAAGCATGTAGTTGAGTCCAAAATGTTTCCCAATATCCCGAAGGAACGTAATTAAGTTCATGTTGCCAATCCAGTCATAGTTATTAGCCATGATTGCTTTATTCTCACCAGTTTCGAAGTCGAGGAAACGGGAAAGCTGATCTTTAATACGTGCAGTCCATTGGTGAACAACATCCTCTGTATTTAACGTCCGCTCAGCTTTTTTACCACTTGGGTCTCCTATCATACCTGTCGCTCCGCCGACTAATGGGATTGGCTGATGTCCTGCTAACTGGAATCGTTTCAGGATTAAAATAGGTAACAAGTGACCAATATGCAAGCTATCGGCAGTCGGATCGAAGCCAGCATATAGTTTCACGCTTTCTTCCTGTAATAATTTTTCCAATCCCTCTTCATCTGTAAATTGATTCACGAGACCTCTAAAACGTAAATCATCTAAAATATTCATCCTTCTCCACCTCTTACTGTTTAGATTAGATTAAAATAAAATAAAAAACGCCCCTTCATCTAAATGAAGGGACGATTACTATCGCGGTACCACCCAACTTGCGAAACGTATAACTGTCTCGCCGCTTATCCTTTTAACGGAAAGGTTCCGGCATTCGCTACACAGCTTTACATAAAGCATTCCCGAATGCTGCTCGAGGAGGTAATTCATCATTTCGCTTGTACCGGTTTACACCACCCACCGGCTCTCTTAAACATTGGCGAACTAACTACTGAAATCCTGTTATCGCATCAAATATATAATATTGGTTATGCTTTTTTTACCATAATAACAAACTGTTTGTCAAACCCAATAATTGTATTGTTTCGCTAATATAGAGAAACTATACCTACCTGAAACACTTGCTTATGCTATAATGTATGTGATTTGTTGGGGGAGTGAATGAATGAAAGATATTTTTATAAAACTTAAAGAAAGGCTTGCACCATTGTGGGACTTTGTAAACAAACCCGTTGTACAGCGAAGAGCACGTATTTCCTATCAGGTTATCTGGAATAATCTATTAATCTTCTTAATTGTATCTGTCATCGGGATTGCTTTTGCTGGCGGAGTTGGAGCTGGTTACTTTGCATCTATGGTAAAAGACGAACCAATCAGGAGCAAGGAACAGCTTAAATCAAGTGTGTCCAGTTATGAAGAAACATCTGAGATTTATTTTGCAAGCAATGTATATATGGGGAAAATGCGTTCTGATCTTGAACGTAAAGCAGTGAAACTGGAAAATGTTTCGGATTACGTTAAGACAGCATTAATTTCCACAGAAGATTCCTATTTTTATGAGCATAAGGGTGTTGTACCAAAAGCCATCATTCGAGCTTTACTTCAGGAAGTGACAAATTCTTCTGTCCAATCAGGAGGAAGCACACTGACACAACAATTAATAAAACAACAAATCTTAACGAATGAGGTTTCCTTTGATCGTAAGGCGAAGGAAATCCTGCTGGCATTACGCCTTGAAAAATTCATGAAAAAAGATGAGATTTTAGAAGCTTATCTGAATGTCTCACCGTTTGGCAGAAATTCCTCCGGCCGTAATATTGCCGGTGTCCAGGCTGCAGCGGATGGCATTTTCGGGGTAGATGCCAAAGATTTAACTCTGCCACAGGCTGCCTTTATTGCGGGATTACCAAAGAATCCATACCTTTATACACCATTTACACAATCCGGTGAAGTGAAGGAGGACCTTTCCCCAGGTATCAATCGTATGAAAACAGTTCTTAAAAGAATGTATACCAACGATGCCATTACAAAGGAAGAATATGATAAAGCATTAAAATATGATATTAAGAAAGACCTTGCAAAGAAACAAACATATCCTACTGAAAAGTATCCATACTTAACATATGAAGTAGAAAAAAGAGCAATTGAAATCATGATGCCAATATTGGCAAAGAACGATGGGCTTTCAAGCAAGGATTTAGAAAAAGACGATGACCTATATAAGCAATACTATACTCTGGCTGATCAGGCCATCCGACAAAATGGCTATCAAATTCATACAACCATAAACAAAAAAATGTATGACAATATGCAAAAAGTCACTAAAAATTACCCTTATTATCAGGGTACCCGCCAGGTGGAGAAAAAGAATCCGGATACAGGAGAAACCTATATAGAGAATGAACCAATTGAAGTTGGCGCCATGCTAATTGAAAACTCTACCGGAAAAATACTCAGCTTCGTTGGAGGCCGTGATTTTAAACGGGAGCAGCTTAATCATGCTACATCAGCTGTACGTTCAAATGGTTCAACAATGAAGCCACTACTTGTATATGCACCAGCAATGGAGTACGGAGTTTCCTATCCAGGCAAAACTTTGGTCAATGCACCTGTGAACATTCGCGGTTGGAGTCCAGGAAACTATGCTGGCGGCGGAATTACCGGTATAACCTCTGCACGTGAAGCATTAAAGAGATCCTATAATATACCGGCAGCGGTTCAATATGCGGAAATTATAAATCGCAACCCAGTAAAATATCTTGAAAAAATGGGCTTCACCTCTTTAGAAAAGCAAGATTATACAAACCTTTCCACGTCTTTGGGTGCATTAGCCAGAGGCGTAACCGTAGAAGAGAATACGAATGCCTATGCAACATTTGCAAATGGTGGACAATTCGTAGATAGCTATATGATCGAAAAAATAGTAGATTCTAATGGAAAGACCATTTACCAACATAAAAAAGCGAAGACGGATGTATTCAGTCCACAAACAGCTTATTTAACAATTGATATGATGAGGGATGTCATCACCTCTGGAACAGCAGCAGGTTTAAACAGTAAATTGAAGTTTTCAGCCGACTGGGCCGGCAAAACCGGCACTAGCCAGAACTTTCATGATGCCTGGATGGTCGCGACCAATCCAAATGTCACATTTGGAGTTTGGATGGGATATGATTCAAATGCATCTGTGGATACATATGGAATGAGTTATTCACAGCGAAATCAAACATTATGGGCACAATTAATTAATTCAGCTTATGATGTTGCACCAAACTTAGTCGGGACTTCGAAGCGACACCAAATGCCAGGTGGAATTGTATCCAGATCCTATTGCACATTGACCGGTTCCCTGGCATCCAAATCATGTATAGATGCAGGACTCGCAAAATCCGATTATTTCAATGCCAAATATCTTCCTTCATCTGAGAACGGCAATTTGGCAACATCAAGCGAAAGATATGTGTTCATAAATGGTAAGAAATATGTGGCACTGGGGTCTACTCCAGAGGAATTCACAGAAACCGGTCTTGTGATCAATGCCGACTTTTCTAACATTACAGGAGCAAAATACCTTATTGATAAATCATCTATTACGCCAAAAGGCTCTGAATTTGAAGGGGCAGCTATCGGAGCTTCGAAAATGAATGATAACGGGAAAGTACCTGGAGCACCGGCAGTTACTTCAAAGGAGAAAGTCATCAACTGGAAATCTTCTGGTGACTTTGACATAGTTGGATATCGTGTTTATAGAAATGGTGCTAAAGTAGCCAGTATCAAAGCTGACAATACACTCAGCTATAAAACAGATGGAAATGGAAAGTACTACATTACTGCAGTGGATATAGCTGGTAATGAATCTGCTCCATCCTCTATTATCGAATATAAACCAGTTCCTAAGCCGGAACCTAAGCCTAAAGAAGTAAAAAAAGAGAAGGCAGAAGATAAAAAAGAAGAGAAGAAAGATCCAAAAGAAGAGAAGAAAGATCCAAAAGAAGAGAAGAAAGATCCAAAAGAAGAGAAGAAAGATCCAAAAGAAGATGAAAAACCAGTTCATGCCGAAGAACAAGAGCATGATGAAAATACAGAGGAATAAAAAAGAGGCTGTTCCAGGTCGGCATCACACTCGACTATCGGAACAGCCTTTCTCTATATCTATCAATCAACTATTTTTTGCAATCCCCGATATATATAGGATTACTAGAATCCCTTCATATATATTGAATAAGAAAATCTCTGTCCTCAGGATATGTTAACTTCAGTGTTTTTAATTCCTCAAGGTCTTTCCAGGCAATATCATAAATAAGACCGTCCGGATCCCGAATATTTCTTTCACCACCCACAATCCTCACTATATAGTAGCGAACTTCAGCAGTAATATTGTGTGTTTCATATATTACCCTTTTTACCTTAACTTCTTCAACAATTTCTGTTAAATATCCCGTTTCTTCTTCCATCTCTCTAATACAGCACTGTTCAAAACTTTCATCTACTTCTTTACCGCCCGATGGAATAGACCATAATTTTTTCTCTTCAGGTTTCCCCTGCAGAACCATTAACAATTGACCATTGTCATTGATACATAGACCTGAAGAACCAAACCATTCTTTCACTTTATCAAGCCCCTTTTAAACTACAATCTTTAATTTCTATATAGCAAAATGATTTGTTACTTTTCTTCATCATTTAATAAAAATAACTCAACAATTCCTATGCATTTCCAGTATGTATTTGTCCCATTACTTCTTAAAGAGGCTTTTCTTGGGACCTGTGTAAGGATAAATAAAAAAAGAAGCAGATCAACAGAGGATGACATGGAATTTAATAGTATTAAAAATTTTATTGGTGTGGTTAAAATACCCAATGCACCTAATAACAGAGGGAGTACGATTGAAATAATTATAAAAGGAGCAAGTGTAATGATGATATATCTAGCTTTAGGAATTTCATCTTCTGTTATAACAAACGCGCCGACCCATGTGAATCCCATATAGGTATTTTTTGATTTAATAAAATTGGGTATGAACAACAAATGAATGAATTCGTGTATGACTACCAATAGGACTAAACAAACAATCATACCTAAATTAACTATGTTCATACTTACGTTAATGGTGATGTTAATTCCATCAGGTGTCAGTCCAAAATCGTAAAAAGAAAAGCTTGAAAAGATATTCATAATTGCACCAGAAAGGAGTGTTGCAAGAATCATAAAAGGTAGAGAGAATAAAATTGTACTGACTATATTCCTTGGTTCTTTCAGAAGAATCCAGTTATTCTTCGTTAATTCCGTATGTAAATTTAGGTAATTTGTTCAATAGTTTCATCGGCATCACTCCATTTCTTTTCTGGCTAATCAATTATCAATTTATCTATTTTTACTATCCTATTAAAATTAAAAAACTTATGTAATTGGTAAATGATTTTTTATAAAAGTTTACTCATAATTTCCCCTGGTAACCCATCTATCGCACAGACCTTTTCAGATTTGAATCCAAGATTAGCTAATATTTTTCTCGAAGGAATATTATTAGGGTCTATTATCGCCACTAATTTCTTCAATTCCGATTTCCTCACTTTTCCAATTAATACTTCGGCAATATCTGTCCCATACCGTTGCCCCCAATGTTCAGGTAGAATCATATAGCCAATTTCAGCTTCGTCAGTAAGTTTTTCATTTAAAATTAAAGATCCGAGTCCAATGAATCTCTGAACGGAAGCATCAAAAATTTTAAAAGTCCCAAAGTTTTCATGTTTCTTATTACGTTGCAATATCTTTTGATAGTTCAACCTTGCCTCCTCTAAAGGCAGAGCCCGTTCTGTTATTTGGGCCATAACCTTCTCATTACTTACCAAACTATAATAATCCTTAAAATCGGTTTCTTGAAACTTCATTAGGTTAATATTCTTCATTTCCCCCACTCTTCCTGCTAAATGGAATGATATGTATTCCATTTGCTCATATCCTTTGTAAAAACCAAAAAAAGGGGTGTTTATAAGGGTTAAATCACCTTATAAACACCCCTGTTTTAATCTTCCATCGTTGATAAGTCGCCTGTTGGCAATTCAAGCTCCCAAGCTTTTAATACCCTGCGCATAATTTTACCACTGCGTGTTTTCGGCAGTTTATCCTTGAACTCAATCTCTCTTGGTGAAGCATGTGCAGCAAGCCCTTGTTTAACAAATAGCCTGATATCCTCTTTCAGCTCATCCGAAGGCTCGTATCCAGACCTGAGGGCAATAAATGCTTTAATGATTTCACCCCGTACAGGATCCGGTTTGCCTATTACACCCGCTTCAGCAACCGCCGGATGTTCTACCAGCTTGCTTTCAACCTCAAAAGGTCCTACCCGTTCTCCGGATGTCATAATAACATCATCAATTCTGCCCTGGAACCAGAAGTACCCATCTTCATCCATATAAGCTGAATCGCCTGAAACATACCATCCTGATGGCATAAAATAGGATTCATACTTTTGTGGATTATTCCAGATTTGCCTCATCATGGATGGCCATCCTTTTTTAATTGCTAAATTGCCCATACGATAAGGCGGTACTTCATTCCCTTGGTCATCTACGATGGCAGCCTCGACTCCAGGAATTGGCTTACCCATAGAACCCGGTTTAATCTCCATACTTGGATAGTTACAGATTAGTTGTGCACCGGTCTCTGTCATCCACCATGTATCATGGATACGTTTGGAGAATACTTTTTGTCCCCATTTAATAACTTCAGGATTTAAAGGTTCACCTACACTTAGTAAGTGGCGAAGGCTGGATAAATCAAATTGTTTTACTACCTCATCCCCTGCACCCATCAGCATACGGAATGCAGTAGGGGCACTGTACCACACGGTTACATGGAAATCTTCAATGGTTTGATACCAAGCTTCCGGGCTAAATCGTCCACCTGTGACCACAGAAGAGGCTCCATTTAGCCACGGAGCAAATATCCCATAAGACGTTCCTGTGACCCAGCCTGGATCCGCTGTACACCAATATACATCCTCTTCTTTTAGGTCGAGTACCCATTGTCCGGTTTTCAGATGCTGAATCATTGAATTATGCGCATGCAGAACACCCTTTGGCTTACCGGTTGAACCGGAAGTATAATGTAGAATCAGACCGTCTTCCCGATCTACCCATTCTATATCTAATTTTTTAGATGCATTTTCATATTTGCTGTTAAAATCTATATATTTACCAGTTTCCTCTACATTATCTCCTACTACAAAAATATGTTTCAATGCTGGGAGGTCATCTGCAGGAATTCTAGACAATAATTCAGGGGTAGTGACGATTACACTGGCTTCACTATCTTCCAATCGATCCTTAACCGCCCCTTCCATAAATGCCTCAAATAACGGGCCGACAATAGCTCCCAATTTTATCGCACCCAGCACTGTGAAATACAATTCCGGTGATCTCGGCATAAAAATAAATACCCTGTCACCTTTTGTTACATTCCCATATTCCTTCAGAACATTTCCTGCTTTATTCGATAAATCTTTCATATCACTATATGTATACTTCTCATAGCGATTAGGGTCCTTATAATATAATGCTACCTTATTGCGCCTGAAATTTTCAGTATGCCTGTCAATACATTCGTATGCCGCATTCACTTTACCCGTTTCATTCCAAGAGAATTCCTGCTCTACATCCTTCCAGTCAAATGATCTGTAGATTTCCTCATAGTTTGCTAAATTATAATCCCCTTGCACAACAGAAAGCGCTTCCAGTTTCATAATTATTCCCCCCTGATCAAAGATAATATATTGATAGTATAGTACAAAATCCATTTTATCTCAATTTTTAAAATATTTAATAAGTTACACTAATATGTTACAATTTTTATAATTGTAGTGTTTTTAAGATAACATCCCCATTAAGTGTTTAAGATAATTATGCCAGTAAGCTTCTTAATTTCCACTACATATGACTTAAAAAGTTCATATCATGAAGCATTTATGGATTTAAAGTGCTGTATAATAGCTTTAAAATGTGACCTGGGTGGTGTATGGATGGAGCATAAAAAAACGTATAATTTGAAGGAATTGCAAACCCCATGTGGGCCGTTAGTTATCGAGGGCCCGGTATCTCGAGATCAATTAGAAAATCTTGAATTTCATGAGGGTCTCGTTGCCTTTAGGGTTCCTGAGAAGCAGCATAAGGCTTTAATTCAAATCAGCAGCCTTCCTGAAGGCCGAATTATTATTGCGAGGGCCGGCGATGTCATTGTCGGATATGTCACTTATTTATACCCAGATCCTCTTGAAAGATGGTCTGAAGGGAAAATGGATGACTTACTGGAATTGGGTGCTATTGAAGTAATCCGTGAATATCGCGGATGTGCGGTCGGGAAAAACTTGATCCGCGTGGCTATGATGGATGAGTGGATGGAAAATTACATTATTATTACCACAGAATATTATTGGCATTGGGATTTAAAAGGCAGCGGATTAAATGTATGGGAATATCGAAAAATGATGGAGAAAATGATGAGTGCCGGTGGCTTGGAATGGTATGCCACTGATGACCCTGAAATTTGCTCCCATCCAGCCAATTGTTTAATGGCCAGAATCGGGAAAAACGTTAAAAAAGAGAGTATTCAAAAATTCGATCAATTACGATTCATGAATCGATATATGTATTGAACGAACTGATTTTTGAGGAGGGCTACTTGTGATTATTGAGGATATCATGATCAAGGATGTTATTACGCTTCAAAAAAATGCTACACTCCAGCAGGCAATTGATTTAGTAAAACAAAAAAAAATCAGGCATATACCAATAGTAGATGATGAACAACGGTTAATCGGCCTGTTATGTGATGTCGATATCCGCTCTGCAACTCCATCTATCTTCCATCTTGATGAATATAAGGAAGACCTTCTAAAGCCAATAAGCGATATCATGATTACCGATATTTATACAGCACACCCACTTGATTTCGTTGAAGAGATTGCATTTGTATTCTATGAACAAAAGATATCTTGTATGCCTGTGATCAGCGACAACAAATTAGTCGGGATTATTACTGAAACAGATCTTCTGCATACATATGTAGAACTTACTGGCTCAAATCAGCCTGCATCCCAAATAGAGGTGAAGGTCACTAATAAATCAGGTACGCTCAGTGAAATAGCCGAAGTCATCAAAGGCCACAATTCCAATGTAAATAGCATTTTCATTTATCCATATAAAGAAGACCCGGCATTTAAAGTCTTGGTACTAAGGATTCAAACAATGAACCCGCTGAAAATCGTACAGGGCCTACGGTCATCCGGATATGAGGTATTATGGCCAGATATACCGGAGAGCACTCTATGAAGGAAGCCTCATTTGTTTATTCAACCGATTTACTTTCCTACAAATTTAATGATAACCATCCTTTTAACCAAAAACGGCTGCAAATAACAGTAGACTTATTAAATAAAATGAATGCCCTGAAAGAGGATGACTGCATCAAACCACGAATGGCAACAGATGAGGAATTAAGCCTGGTGCATGATCCCGATTACATCAGTGCGATTAGATTAGCCGGACAAGGAAAGCTTGACCAGGATAAAGCATTAAATTATGGAATTGGGACCGAAGACACCCCCATTTTCTCTGGAATGCATGAGGCAAGCGCCTGGCTTGTGGGAGGAACATTGACTGCCGTTGATGAAGTAATGGAAGGGCGTGCTCAGCATGCCATAAACCTGGGCGGTGGTTTGCATCATGGCTTTAGAGGGAAAGCCTCCGGATTCTGTATCTATAATGACAGCTCTGTTGCCATTAAATATATGCAAAAAAAATATAATGCCAGAGTTCTCTACGTAGATACGGATGCCCATCATGGAGATGGTGTTCAGTGGACTTTTTATGATGATCCTTCTGTTTGTACACTGTCCATTCACGAAACAGGTCGCTACCTATTCCCTGGAACTGGCAATATTACTGAACGTGGAAATGGAAAAGGATATGGTTATTCATTTAATATCCCCCTCGATGCCTTTACGGAGGATGAATCATGGCTCGAGTGCTATGAAAAATCCTTTAAATCTGTCATAGAATTTTTTCGCCCAGACGTTATTTTAACTCAAAACGGCGCTGACGCTCATTACTATGATCCATTAACGCACCTTTCTGCTACCACTGCAATCTATCAATCCATCCCAAAACTGGCCCATAAGCTTGCACACCAGTACTGTCAAGGTAAGTGGATAGCAGTTGGTGGCGGTGGATATGATATCTGGAGAGTGGTTCCGCGTGCCTGGTCCCTAATATGGCTAGAAATGACTAATAATTCGAATTGTTCAGGTGAGTTGCCTGTTGATTGGGTCAATCATTGGTCAGCATTAGCACCCGTTACATTACCCACTACATGGGAAGATCCACCTGATATGTACAAGCCCATCCCACGTAAGGCTGAGATTACTGAAAAAAATGCAAAAACTCTAGAAAAGGCATTATACACGATTCTATCCTAACCCGATGAATCTGCTGAATTTCAAATACCTGATTATTTAAATTTCTTATATAACTGGTCACAGACACCAAGTTACACACTAAAAAGATGAGGACTGGATATAATGTATACTACCTGTTTTACTAAAATAAAAAGCTGAACCATTTGTAGAACTATTCACAAAATGGCTCAGCTTTTTTTATTTTTTATTTTGTTGAATCTCTCTCTTCAATTCTGTACGGCAGAATTACAGAGGATTCATCTACCTCTTCTTTGTTCATAAGCTTTGTCAGCAAGCGCATGGAAACAGCACCAATATCATATAATGGCTGAACAACCGACGTTAGGCGAGGTCGCACCATTAAAGATAATCTCGTGCTATCCGAACTGATTACTTCAAGATCCTCCGGTATGGAGATACCTTTATCTTGTGCTGCATGAATGATACCAAGAGCTGCCTCATCTGAACATACAAAAATAGCTGTCGGTTTATTATCCAATTCCATTAGCTGGTTCAAGGCTTCGATTCCGTCATCATAGGATGCATCTGTTTCTACTAGATATTCTTCATTATAAGGAATATTAGCTGCCTCCAATGCTTTTCGGTATCCCGGCACCATTTTTTTCTCTATAATTGCATTTTGAAAAGATCCTGATACCATGGCAATATTCTTATGTCCACGATCAGCAAAAGATTTAATCGCATCCATCACTGCTTGTTCATAATCAATATTCACAGATGGAATTTGAGCAGAATCTTCAATTGTACCTGCCAATACAACAGGAACCGGTGATTTCTTGAATTCTTCAATATGCTCATCCGTAATATTTGAACTCATAAAGACAAGTCCATCGACTTGTTTGCCAAGCATCGTTTGGATTAGTCGGCTTTCTTTTTCTTCATTTGAATCCGAGTTACTTAAAATAATATTATATTTATACATGGTGGCAATATCTTCAATCCCTCTTGCTAATTCAGCATAGAAGATACTGGAGATATCTGGGATAATAACTCCGACTGTTGTTGTTTTCTTACTTGCTAATCCGCGTGCCACAGCATTCGGTCTGTAGCCAAGTCTTTCAATTACTTCATTTACTTTTTTACGTGTTGCCGGTTTAACGTTTGGATTACCATTGACAACACGTGATACAGTTGCCATGGAAACATTTGCTTCACGAGCTACATCATAAATTGTAATATTCATTTTTTACACCGCCCAAATTTCTCTATTCTAATCCTAATAGTATTCAATTAAGTACCATTTAGTATGTTATTATAATAATACTCTACCCTCTAAATTCGTGCAAATAAACACTTTATCTATTTTCTTACTATTGTATACATAACAAATCCAATTTTCACTAAGACTAACTCAGTACTTCTTTAAAATGATAGCATTTGAATAATAAATTATAAAAATTCCACTGAAAAATTCAGGGACTATTGATTCGTTAATCTATTGGAGAAAAATGAAAAAGAGTTGCCAAATAGCAACTCCATATTTATTAAATTCTGATACCTGTCTGCTTGGTAAATTGATTAATCTCGTTTACAAACGTATCAAATTGGTTTAGATCCATCTGTTGTGCGGAATCGGAAAGAGCAACTGCCGGATCCGGATGAACTTCAGCCATAACCCCATCAGCACCGATTGCCAATGCAGCTTTAGCAGTTGGAATTAGCAGATCTCTTCGGCCAGTCGAATGCGTAACATCCACCATTACCGGTAAATGCGTTTCCTTTTTCAGTATAGGTACAGCTGAAATATCCAATGTATTCCGTGTAGCTTTTTCATACGTACGAATTCCGCGTTCACATAATATGATATTTCCATTTCCCTGCGCCATTATATATTCAGCTGCGTTAATGAACTCTTCAATTGTCGCTGCCAGCCCTCTTTTTAGCAGAACGGGTTTATTGACCGCTCCCGCTGCTTTTAACAACTCAAAGTTCTGCATATTACGAGCACCAATCTGGATCACATCAATATACTTAACCGCAGTCTCAATATCCGCCGGGTTTACAATTTCGCTTATAACAGCCAAATCGAATTCATCAGCAACCCTTTTCAGGATTTTTAATCCTTCTTCACCCAACCCTTGGAAATCATAAGGGGATGTTCTCGGTTTATAAGCTCCGCCTCGAAGTAATTTATATCCTTTATCCTTAACAGCTTTTGCTACAGTCGCTACTTGTTCATAGGATTCTACCGCACATGGGCCAAACACAAAGGACGGTTGTCCATTTCCCACTTTCTCACCCTTCAAATCAATTATAGTATCATCAGGATGCTTTTTACGGGAAACAAGCAATGCTTTACGATGATCATCTTCCTGTAGTTCAAGGCTTGCTTTAAATATTTCCTTGAAAATATGTTCAATGGTTGATTTTTCAAATGGACCATCATTATTTTGGATAAGTGTATTAAGCATTTCTCTTTCTCTAACAGGATCAAAACGATACTGGCTTTGCTTACCTTTTAATTCACCGATTTGTTGTACAACTTTTCCTCGTTCGTTAATAAGCTTTAATAATTGCAAATTCAAATTATCCAGTTGTTCTCTTAATACATCCAGTTCCATATTACTCAATATCACTCATCCTCTCTGTTCTGCATTGCATGTTTTAGCCTGGGTTTCATATATTTTAAAAATTTCTAAATCACTTAGTAAAATATTTTACATTTCAGTATATAATTGAAACTATTATAACGGATTAATTCGGTATTGTCACTATTAAACCTTTATCAATAAACCGCTTTTAAGTGTTAAAGCATAAAAGGAGAGACGAATTCTTGACCAAAAAAATTTTTGCTCTCGATATTGGCACTCGCTCAGTTGTAGGAATCATATTAGAAATACGCCTCGATCAATATGTCGTTACAGACGTCATCATTAGAGAACATACTGAGCGTGCCATGCTGGATGGCCAGATTCATGATGTCGTAGCTGTTTCCAACGTTATACTCGATATTAAGCTTACACTTGAAAAAAAGCACGGTCCTCTTACTAAAGTATGTGTAGCAGCTGCAGGACGTGCTTTGCGTACAGAGATTGGGAGATCATCTATTCCCATATCCGGCAAGCCTCTCCTGTCTGCCGATGACCGCATTCATCTGGAATTAGCTGCTGTACAACAAGCACAGTTTCAGGTAGCTGAAAAAGAAGACATCCAAAGTAATTATCATTATTATTGTGTAGGCTATTCTGTTCTCCATTACTATCTTGATGGCCAGGAAATCGGAAATTTACTTGACCAAAAAGGGGATGAAGCAGAAGCAGAAATTATCGCTACTTTTCTGCCGCGAGTGGTCGTTGAATCACTGTTTGCTGCACTCAAAAGAGTAAATCTTGAGCTAGAAGCACTTACTCTTGAACCAATTGCTGCAATTCATGTCCTTATTCCACCCTCTATGAGAAGGCTCAACGTATGCCTTGTTGACATTGGAGCTGGTACTTCTGATATAGCGATTACAGATGAACGAACCGTTATTGCCTACGGAATGGTCCCTGTTGCTGGAGATGAGATAACAGAGGAAATCAGTGATCAGTATTTACTTGATTTCCCGAATGCGGAAGATACCAAGAGATCCATAAATGAACAGGAGTTTGTCAAAATCAGTGATATTCTTGGTTTCGAATCAGAGATCCCAAAAGAAGAAATGATTACAGCCATCTATCCCGCCATTGAAAAATTAGCAGATTCCATTAGCCGAGAAATTTTGCAACTGAATAATGCTAAGCCTCCGCAAGCCGTTATGCTTATTGGCGGAGGTAGCTTAACACCGCGCTTACCAGATATTTTGGCAAAGAAATTAAATCTGCCTGCCAATAGAGTTGCTATACGCGGAATAGACGCTATCAAAAATTTAGTGATTGAGTCAGATTACATTAAAGGGCCCGAACTCGTTACGCCCATTGGAATAGCCATTTCATCAGATGTTAATCCAATTCATTATGTTTCTGTTGAAGTAAATGGGACCCCAGTTCGTTTATTTGATCTTAAGCAACTGACTATAGGAGATGCCTTGCTTGCAGCAGGACTTCATTTAACAAAGCTATACGGTAAACCTGGAAATGCGAAGATTGTTAGTATTAACGGCAGAAATATTACCATACCAGGTACACACGGAGAGCCTCCGCAAATCAAAAGAAATAATGTGTCTTGCTCTCTTGATTCCCCATTAACCCCTGGAGATCAGCTATGGATAGATAAGGGAAAAGACGGTTCTGAAACATCTGTGATATTAAGAGAATTACTTGATGAACTGCCTATGAGGGAGATTTATATAAACGAAGAGAAATATGAAATTCCTTGTACCCTATTTATGAATGGTTTTCCTGCTGATGGCCACGAAGATATTCATGATGGTGATCGGATTGCTTTTAAAATGCCAGAGACTGTGCAGGATGCACTATTGTTCGCTGGCTTGAATTCTATACTGGACGAACTTGTCCCGTTTAATCTAGTTATCAATGGCCGGCCGGAAAGCTTCGTCTCGTTTTCAGGTGCCATATATGTTAACGGAAAAGGTGTATCTTTTAACCATCGGATAGCCGATCATGATCGCCTCACCTTAGTTCGTAGAAAAGCAATCACAGTCAAAGATTTAATAGGTGTCTATAAGGCTGAAGAGATTAATCAAATATCTGTTACGTTTAATGGTCAACCACTTACGTTGACAAATAACAGCTATACAGTCTATCGAGAAGATAAGTCCTTAAGTGATACAGATATCCTTTTTAACGGGGAGCAACTAAAAATAAACTTTAATAAAGAATCCGCTTTTATATTCCAGGATCTATTTCGGTACATAGAAATAGAACTTCCCAAGAATAATCCGGGCGGCTTTCACCTTATGCGGAATAAACAGGAAGTCACATTTTACAATGAAATCCAAGATGGTGATCAACTTGAAATTGTTTGGTTCAACTCACAGAATTATCCGACCAAAGTAAACCGGTAAGGAATTAAATTCCTTACCGGTTTCTATTTAGATATATTCTTTAAGTGCCTGTTCTAGATTTTGGGCTGTAATTCTTCCATGAGATGTATTCCACACAGCCTCACTATTTTTAAATAATATAGCTTGCGGTGACTCATGTTTAATTCCGGTTAAATCTCGAACATGCTCTGATAGTGGTTTGGCTTCCTGTATAGCTAGATAAGCTGTAGCTATAGCAGGATGCTCAGCGACAAACTGGGAATACTCATCAAAAGCTGCACCACTAATTGGACATGTAAGGCTATGCTTCAGAAGCAGAAAAACATCATGCTCTAAAAGTTGCTGTAATTCCTCTTCGTTAGTAATCTTTTTCATCCATATCCCCCCATTTGTGTTTATTCCAAACCACTTTTATTTTTTATTCGTTGTGTTTTTCGAATTGGTTGCTGAATTATTTTTATTTCCAGTTGAATTAGAAGAATTAGAACCTAAATCAACTTTTATTGTATTATTCGAGCTATTGGACGGTGTTTTACCTGAAGATGTATTTCCGCTGGCTGTAGAATTGAAACCAGTTTTTTCAGAAGCATACGTTTCTTCTTTAGCAGTATTTTTACTGTCTATGTTTTCTTCTCCAACATAAACGTCATCTGGGGAATCAACTACAACATTACTATCCATCTTCTTATCTGTTTGATTTTCCTTTGTATCAGATGATTGACTGTTGCTTTCTTCATTTGTCGTGCTTCCAAACTTTTTCTTAACCGCTTCTGTTAATGGTGCACCTTTTTCTCTTGCGACAGAAATCCATTCTGTTCCTTTTTCTTGAGCTGTTTGTTTTAGAGCAATTCCTTTTTCAGTGGCTGTTTGTTTTAAAGCAGATCCCTTTTCTGTAGCCGTTTGTTTTAAAGCAGATCCCTTTTCAATCAATGGAGTTCCTTTTTCCATTAAAACGCTGCCTTGTTCAGATAAATCATGACGAAGTTCTTTACCGGACTTAGGTGCTAAAAACAGTGCAGTAGCTGCTCCAACAAGCCCGCCTACTATTGCTCCTACTACAAAATCTTTTGTTGACATACCATTATCTTGATTAAAATTATCATTTTTATTATTCATTCTTAAACATCTCCTTTTTTATGGTTGATTAAGATTGAGAACGTTGATATCTGGTTTCTTGTGAAGGTAAAGTAACATCTCTGCCTGCTTCAGATTCGGTATAGATTGCTGTACTCTGTTCAGCTTTATGCTTTTTCCACTTATTCACAAGCTCAATGCATGCATTTCCCCATTGAACTACTTGGGTAATTTTTTCGTCATTTTGACTCGCTGCTAATTGAACTCGGTTTGTAATCTGGTCAATGGTTTGATTCACACGTTGAATCGATCCTCCCACACCTTTAACTGCATCAACAACCGTATTTAGATTCTCAGATTTATGCTGAATATCTTCAGCCAAAGCATTCGTCTTATGTAGCAGCAGTGTTGTCTCGGTTGTTATGCCTTGCATCTGAGTTTCTAGGCCTGTTAATGTGCTAGATACACTCTCCATTGTTGTTTGAAGGGATTTTAATGTTCTTGAAAGATAAATAACAAGAACCAGGAACGCTATGGCAATCAATGCCACGCTTAAATATAAGATAATTTCCATCGTCTTCACTCCATCTCTAAATTATAATTAGTTTTTACCCTTTATCTCCTTATTTAAACTATATAGGAATTTATTCTGATCCACAATGTTCCTTCCACCTTAATATTATTACTAAAGTAAGATACAATTAAATTAAAGTTTAGAGAGATGAAAGGAGATTTTTTTTATGAGGGATCCAAGAATTCAGCAATTAGCTCATAATCTAATTAACTATTCTGTAAAATTACAAAAAGGTGAAAAAGTACTTATAGAAAATTTCGGTATACAACCAGAATTGGTTAAAGCATTGGTAAGTGAAGCATATGAGGCAGGTGGATATCCATTCGTTTCAACAAAGGATCAAACCATTGAAAGACAGTTACTATTAGGTGCAACTGAAGAACACTATAGATTAATCGCCGAATTTGAATCACAGGTTATGAGTAAAATGGATGCATACATAGGTCTTCGTGCAGGCGATAATATTTCAGAACATTCTGATGTCCCTGCTAATAAAATGAAAATCTATGGACAGACCGTACAAAATAAAGTACATAGAGACATCCGAGTTCCAAAAACGAAATGGGTGGTCCTTCGTTACCCAACCAATTCAATGGCTCAGCTGGCAAAAATGAGTACAGAAGGATTTGAAGATTTTTATTTTAATGTATGTAATCTTGATTATGCCAAAATGTCTGAGGCGATGGACAGCCTAGTCGAGTTAATGAATCAAACGGACAAAGTACGCATTACAGGTCCAGGAACAGATTTACATTTTTCTATTAAAGGCATTCCTGCCATTAAATGTGCAGGGGAGCGTAATATCCCAGATGGTGAAGTGTATACCGCACCTGTACGTGATTCTGTAAATGGCACCATTACGTATAATACCCCATCTCCATATCAGGGATTTACATATGAAAATGTATGTCTAACATTCGAAAACGGAAAAATCGTTAAGGCAACAGCGAATGACACAGAAAGAATCAATAAGGTATTTGATAGTGATGAAGGCGCACGTTATATCGGCGAATTTGCGATAGGGGTTAATCCATATATAACCAATCCAATGCAGGATATTCTATTTGATGAAAAAATTGATGGAAGCTTTCACTTTACACCGGGTCAAAGCTATGATGAGGCGCCAAATGGTAATCACTCCAGCATTCATTGGGATTTGGTTAATATCCAACGTAAAGATTATGGAGGCGGCGAAATATATTTTGATGATCGACTAATTAGAAAAGACGGCAGATTCGTTCTCCCAGAATTAGAGAAATTAAATCCTGAAAATCTAAAATAAATAAAAAACCCTTCAAGAGTACTTACTGATTACTCTCGAAGGGTCTTTATGTGCATTTATTTCGTTATAAAGCTCTCATAGGCTGCTTGCACTTTTTGAATATCTCCAGCACCCATAAATAATAATACACCATTGTGATGATTTTTAAGGATAGACGGATCTTCCTCCTGAATAATTTGAGCACCGTCCACCTTATTACAAAGATCTTTAACTGTTAATTTCCCATTCAACTCTCTTGCTGATCCGAAAATTTCACATAAGTATACTTTATCTGCTTCTTTTAAGCTTTCAGCAAAGTCATCCAAAAACTTCTGAGTTCTAGAGAAAGTATGCGGCTGAAATACAGCTACAATCTCCCGATCAGGATACTTTTGTCGAGCTGAATCAATTGTTGCCTTTATCTCTGTTGGATGATGGGCATAATCATCAATTAAGATTTGATGATCAAGTTGTTTTTCAGAGAAACGTCTCTTAACGCCAGTAAATGACATTAGGCGTTCCTTAATGATCTCCACATCAATATCCTCATATTGACAAAGTGCAATAACAGCTAGCGCATTTAAAACTGTATGGCGCCCAAACATTGGAATCGTAAATGTCTCATAATAATTATTTCTTACATGCACATCGAATGTAGTTCCAGCTTCTGAAGTGACAATATTTTTAGCCTGGAAATCATTTTCTTCGTTAAACCCATAAAATATGACCGGTACTTTCGCCTGGATTTTTTGTAGCTGCTCATCATCACCACAGGCAATAATTCCTTTATTTACTTGCAGTGCCATCTCTTGAAAGGCAGAGAACACATCATCAAGATTTGCAAAATAATCCGGATGGTCAAAATCAATATTGGTCATAATGGCATAATCCGGATCGTAGGATAAAAAGTGTCTTCGGTATTCGCAAGCTTCGAATACAAAGTATTTAGAATCTGCTTCTCCCTTACCCGTTCCATCTCCAATTAAAAATGACGTTGGCTCAGCTCCGCTGATTACATGAGACATTAAGCCGGTAGTCGATGTTTTTCCATGCGCGCCTGTAACAGCTATGCTCACGAACTTTTTAAGGAAATCTCCAAGAAATCGTGGATAGCGAATGACTGGCAAACCAAGTTCTAAAGCTTGAACAATCTCATCATGACTATCAGGAAAAGCATTTCCTGCAATGATTGTCATACCTGGTTTAATATTTTCTTTATTAAATGGCAATATTTTTATACCGGCATTTTCAAGTGCGATTTGGGTAAAAAATCTTTTTTCATAATCTGAACCCTGTACCTGATATCCCATATCATTTAGGATTTGGGCTAACGCGCTCATCCCGGATCCTTTTATACCTACGAAGTGATAAACTGTCATAGAATGAACCTCCAACATACGTCAATGCTGTAAAACAGTATATGACGGTCTCTTTTTTTTGCTAATTGCAATTTGCCTGCTATGCCTGTTTAGGCTTTACTAATTGAAACAATATAAGTATTTAAAACCAGTTAGATTACTATTATAACGAGCACATGCAATCAATATCTTCATTGCGTTAAAGATATAACTTGTATGATTATAAACCTATAAATCGATTTCGTACAATTTTTCTAACTGATTTTCTCATAAATATAGTATTACCTTTTCTGGGAAATACTCATAATTAAATTATTATACAAAAATTTTTCCTCTGTTCAAAAAGGGGATTGAGATTCATGTATAGCCTCTAAATCAGATTCAGATATAAGCACATCACGAGGTTTACTTCCTTTTGATTCTGATAAAATACCTTCTTTCTCCAGCATATCAATCAGCCTCGCTGCCCTGTTATAACCAATCCTAAAGCGCCTTTGCAGACTGGATATGGATGCTCCTCCCATCTCAACCGCAAATTCACACACTTCGTAATAGAGTTCATCCTTTTCTTCTATATGTTCACTTGTTTTTACCAATTCATTTGGCTCAAACATAAAGGACGGTTTAGCCTGAGCCATTACATGTTTTACGACATCCTCAATCTCATCATCAGTTACAAAAGTTCCCTGCAGGCGAACTGTTTTAGAAGTTCCATTTTCCAAAAACAGCATATCTCCCCGTCCAAGTAATTTTTCAGCTCCACTTTGGTCCAAAATCGTACGTGAATCTACCTGTGAAGAAACGGAAAAAGCAATTCTTGTAGGAATATTGGCTTTGATTAACCCGGTAATGACATCTACAGATGGTCTTTGTGTTGCCACCAGTAAATGAATCCCGCATGCTCTGGCTTTCTGCGCAATACGGCAGATCGCTTCCTCTACGTCAGCAGGAGACATCATCATTAAATCAGCCAGCTCATCAATCACGATAACTAAATAAGGCAGCTTATGCTCCATTTGCCCGGATGATAGTGCCTTTTCATTATATCTGACAATATCTCTCACTCCTGAATGGGCAAACAACTCATATCTCCGTTCCATCTCTTCTACTGCCCATTTCAGTGCAGCTGTTGCAGCTTTTACATCAGTAATAACCGGTGCTGCCAAATGCGGAATATTGTTATATGGCGCAAGTTCAACCATTTTCGGATCAATTAATAAGAGTCTGACATCAGATGGGTGTGATTTATATAATAAACTGATTAAAACAGAGTTAATAAATACACTTTTTCCAGAACCTGTAGAGCCTGCCACCAAACCATGCGGCATTTTCTTTAAATCTGTTACAATCGGGTTTCCTGAAATGTCCAACCCAACTGCCACTGAAAGCGGTGAGGTATTCTCAGCAAAAACTTTTTCCTCCAAAACCTCACGCAGATAAACAGGACGTGTATTTATATTGGGAATTTCAATTCCAATCATTCGTTTCCCGGGAATCGGTGCTTCTATACGAATATCTTTAGCAGCCAGGCTTAGTTTTAGATCATCATTTAAATTTGTGATTTTACTAACCTTAACACCAGGATCCGGCTGAACCTCAAATCTTGTTACAGAAGGTCCTTGAGAATACGTATGTACTCTAGCCTTAACATTGAATTGTTCAAGTGTATCATCTAGCAATGCTGCTTGTTCTGCAAGCCAATCAGCATCTTCTCTAATGTCCACTCGTGGCTTCAAAATTGAAATATCCGGATATTGATAGGAATCATTCAGTTTTTTTTTAGGTTGCTCCGAAGGCTTTTCCTCTTTGCCGGCAATCGTTTTTTGATTGCGATTTGCTGCAATATGATCTTTATCATTCTTAAGCATTAAAACGTTAAAAGGAATGTGTTTTCTGCGCTCCCTAATGCGCTTTTCTCTTTCTATTTTTCGTCTCTCTTCTTCATCCATAGCATCGCTTGTCACTGTTGCTTCCATTGGACTGTTCGGCTCTGATAAAGAGACTTCTCTATCTATATGGTTCTCCGTATCATCCAGTTGCGCGGATTTCTCCAAACCATTAGTTCGATCGATTGACTGCGTTTCGAACGAAGCTATAGATTCATTCGAAACTGGCTCATTCGTTTGAATGTCCTTGATTGAAAACTCATCCTCAGTTCCGTCAAGCAAAATGATATCCTGCCCATTTTTCTCATTGTGACTGATGTCTATATTTTTCTCATCATTTCCGCTTACCTGATGATTTTCTTCTATATTCATTGCAGATTCATGGGTCTGCGTGATTAAATCATGAGCTTGCTGAATTTCATCTCTCTTGTATGGTTGGTCTTCCTCCATATCAGAATCAGCTTCCTCAATATCCTCATATACCTCACTGCCTGAAGGGGAATGGTAGTAATCTTCAACTGGTTCCTCCGGTTGTAATCCAAAGTTGTTCTCCAGATTTTCATCATCAGCTTGTTCGTCAAGATTCTGATGAATCATTGGAATCGACTGAAATTCCTCCTGCTCCATCTGTGAGCCAGAGTGCATGATCAGTGTATCTTTTTCCACGATTCCTTCTTCTTGAGTTATTTCATCTTCGTAATCAGCGTTCAAAATTGCTTCATTCATTTCCTCAATTATCTGATTCTCGCTGACTGGATTCCATGCTATTTCACTTGTGGCTGCAACCTCTGTATCTTCTGCTGAAACAGTATCAGGTAATAGCGGAGCAATCACACTCTCGATATCCTCCGTATGTCTATTTCCATCATTAGTCGAGACTTTTTGCTGTTCCTCTTTTATCTCTTCATCTGAATGCTTAAAATCGGAATTCAGCGGCAACTCATTCTGTCTTTCCATTTCAAATGATGGTTCTTGATTGACACTCGGTGGATTCACTTTCTTTCCATGCATTAAAGCAAGAACGGAATCTAAGGTCGTTTCAGGTGGTAATTCGTATTCGACTATTTTTTGATTTTTAGTGCCGGTCTGTCGATTTTGAAATCCATAAATAGGCGAAGGTATTTCTGTTCTTCTAAACGGCTTTTTATTCGGAACAACTTCGTTCTGTTTTGGTTCTGGCTTAGGTATTATTCTTTGATTAGACACTTTCAATTTAGGAACAGCAGCCGGGGATTTCTCAAATCTCCTCACGTGCACTTCCTTCTTCACACCCAACTCATTTTGCTTCTTTTTTTGTTCTTTTAATCTTATTAACTCTTCATCTGAGATTAATGGGAATTTGAAATTATCCTTTGGGTATCTATATTGAATTCTTGCTTCAATTTCAATTTGATTTTCTTTTTGTCTTTTTACTTGTTTAGGTACTTTTTGAATGTTTTCATGGCTATTACGAGGTTCTACTTCTACTTCCTCTTCTACATCCTCATAGAACCAATCAATGATTTTTTTGAAAAAGCTCATAGCCTTCCTCACACTTTCTATGGTTGTTATAAATTAGTATTACAAGTATCTATTTTATCAAAAAATTTACTCATTTAAGACATATTCCTTGTAAATGGTATCAATTTCCTATTATATTATTGGTCTTCTACCGGTCGATTCTTTGCTAAAATAAAGATTGGCTCCAATTCTCCATTTTCATAAAGGAATGGCAGAGCGGTGACCGGAACATTTCCATTTGTAAAAAAGTGCATATTCATTTGTGCTAAAATGTCATAACCTGCATCATTTTGTATGTCTGCAATGATTAAGACATCCTGATGTGGAATAGCCACTGCCATTGTCCCTTTCATATCTTCCTTCCATGTTTTCATTTGTGAATCAATCAGGACTCTTGAAGCATCGTATCCATCGTTATGATTAATAAAATAAAAGTCATTTCCGCGTACACTGTCTTTTTTAGACTTAATCGGCAATGACCTGACATTAAACATAGCCATTGAACGTATGGAATCTTGATCCCAGCCTTCTTTCCTCATTAGCTCCTCATCAATCAACCTATACGTATTACCCAAATCAAGAGCATAATAAACTCTCGTTTCGGCTGTATGCTCATCTGTAATAAACGGTGTATTTTCACGGGACTCCATTGGGAAGGAAGTCGAACGGATAACAGGGTAAATTAATTTTTCATTTCCCTTCAAAGATTGTTCCGTACCCATTACTTTCGTTGATTCTTTTATATAATAAAGGACTTCATCAATCGCTTTTTGACCAGATTGCTCATACTTCGATACAAGCGGCGCCAATCCAATTGTTATTCCCTTGCCAGTTTCTTCATTTTCAATTCTTAATTCCTCTTTATCACGATTATAATTAAATTTTGAATTTGTATCAGCTAAGCTTTCCATAAGTAAAGATTTCATTTTAGTAGTCGTCATTTTCATAGGGATTCCTCCTTAACATTACTATAGCTTAATTAAACTCATGCTGCTAAATAAAGTGTAACTTTGTTGGTTGGGTTCCTTCATTCCAAAGAGCACCAACGGAGTCAATCGGGTTCATACGGGCGATTATCTCCACTTAATCGTTCTTTTTTCTGCTTTTTTTGAAGTAAGAACGGAATAAAAAAATCCCCCGAATAGGGGGGAGTATAATAGTTTATCATAATGAAGCAATGAAATCTTCAATTTGCTCTTGAGTCTTCCGGTCCTTATTTACATATCGGCCGACCTCTTTTCCATCTTCAAATGCAATAAAGCTCGGTATTCCAAAGACATCCAGCTTTATGCACAGATCAAGAAATTGATCGCGGTCCACATAGATAAAGGTATACTCTTTATTTGCGGCCTCAATGTCACCTATAAATGGTTCGATGAATCTGCAATCCGGGCACCAATTTGCAGAAAATAAAAGCATCACTTTCCCATTTGACATCAATTCATTATAATGTTCCATACTTTCTAATTTTTTCATATCAAAATCATCCTCTCGAGTAGCCTCTTGTATGAGTTATCATACCCAAATCTACAGAGGATTGCTATTCTAACGTCACATTTTTAGTTTCCTTGCCAAGAATCAATACAGACAGCATCCCAATTATAATGGCAATGCTAAAAAGTAAGAAGATTTTATCAATAGATGTATGAGAAGCCAGTAAGTTTCCGACGGCAAGCGGGCCAAGGATACCTCCTATTCTCCCCACAGCTGCTGCCATTCCTGTGCCAGTCCCTCTTATAATAGTTGGATATTGTTCAGGTGAGTAGGCATAGAGCGCTCCCCAAGCTCCCAGGTTAAAAAAGGAAAGAAAACACCCTGAAATCATTAAGGCTGTTAATGTTTCTGCATTACCGAAGAAATAAGCACTTACAGCTGTTCCAAACAAATATGTAACCAATACAAATTTACGTCCAAATTTCTCTATAAACCAGGCAGCCGTGAAATACCCAGGCAATTGCGCCAAGGTCATCATAACAACATATTGGAAACTTTTTATGAGTGTAAAACCTTTCAAAATCATAACACTGGGAAGCCACAGAAACATCCCGTAATAGGAAAAGACAACACAGAACCACAGAATCCAGAGCATCAAAGTCTTTACCGCATAATCTTTAGTCCATAGTGTCTTAAGCGAATTTACGATTGAGATGGATTTCTTTTCCTTAACCATTTGAAACTTCTCAGAATCAGGTAGATGTATTCTTAAATAAATCGCATAAAAAGCAGGAAGTGCACTGATTAGTAAAGCAATTTGCCAGCCATAAGTTGGAATGACAAAGTATGAAATAAGCGCCGCAATCAGCCAGCCTGCAGCCCAAAAACTTTCAAGCAGCACTACGACTCTGCCTCTTCTCTCTGCAGGCACACTTTCCGACACCAACGTAGAAGCAACTGGCAATTCACCGCCAAGCCCCATTCCAATTAAAAATCTGAAAACCAGAAAAATAGATAAGCTTGTCGTCAAAGCAGAAAATCCGCTTCCTAAGGAAAATAATAATAGCGTAATAATTAATACATTTTTTCGGCCGATACGATCAGCCCAAATCCCAAACACTAAAGCACCTACTGCCATGCCGATAGAGTTCACACTTCCTATCCACCCCATTTGTTCTGAGGTTAAATTCCACTCCTTCTGCAGAGCCGCGATAATAAACGAAAGCATTCCAACATCCATAGCATCGAATAGCCAAGCGACCCCGGCAATCCCCAATAGTTTCCGTTCTTTTACCTTTCCCTTCCCCATTCATTGACCCTCCCCATCACAATCTCAATGAAAACTATTAAAATGAAATCTCTAATTTGTATATTAACTTCTGTCTTGACAGGTGTAAACAACTATTTAAATTATTTTCTAAAGAATAATACTCGTCTAAGTCTCTTTGATTCTACAAGGCTGTTATCTCATAGATTGTTCCTCCTGAATAAATAAGTTAATCACCATTCTGTGATATCGCCAGAATAAAGATAGCTTCTTAACTAAGGGCAGTGTTAATGTTTTATAAAGACATTTATTGTAGAAGGGGAATGTTATGAATAGAAAAATCCGTGTTTTTTTATTTGTTTTCTTCTGTTATTTATTGTGGCTATACTTCGCTATATATGAATCTTCAATTTATAACTGGTGGACAGTAAATGTGATAAAACACGCAACTGATGATACTGTTCAAATAGGTGTCTCATTAGTAAAGGTGTTTGTTGGTACGGTTATATTTACTCTTAGTGGATTTATATTCTATTTATTGTTGAGAAAGAGAAGTTAGTTCTTATTGACTAAGGGGGTTTTAGTTGAATATCCGAGATAGCAAAAACACTGCCTCTTTTTATGGCATTAGCAACAATCTTTACGAAAACATCCAATAGACATTCTCTAATAGGATAAACGGCTATTGAATACAAATAAGCTGGGAGAAAAATAGTTATAATTTATAAAGAAATCCCCTTTATCCTCACCACAAATATCTTCCATTCTGAAAAGGATATACACCGTTCATTGAAGAATTAATATGGAAGTAACTACAACATGCATAAAGATATAATCCTAACAGAATGGTTTTCACCCCATTATTCTGCTTTATTAGAAAGGCGGATTTATTTGTTAAACTCACTAAAATGTATTCAAGAAGTAAAGATAGGAAATACAAAGGTATTAAGAAATCATAAGTGGATACACTTTCTCTACCTTACAAAAGAACAACACGTAAATTTAGAGCAAGTAGAATCTTTAGAGAAATTGCCGCCAAATCCGGTTCTATCCTATGTAGAACGAACCCTTTGGTTATTGAACGAGATGAATCTTCCCATTAATGAAAGGTCAATTATTGAAGATGTCTTGATTTGGTCTGAGGTATCAAAAGGCGGGTTGAAGCACAAACGTAGAGAGTGGGAGAAAAAAGGATTCCAATTGGCCATTCATAATATTGGCTCAGCTCAAATTTATGCTGATGAACAAATGAACCTGCCGTTACACTCCCGCAATTTAGATAGAGAGGAACTTGTTTATCTTCTCATATTAACACATGGGTTAGCCGGTCAATTTATCAGAGGAGAAATCCATTATTCTCAATTCCGTCCCTTAATTTATTGGATTGAGGAACATAAAAACTTAGAATATAACATAGAAAGGATTCTCTATTCCCTAAATCAGTGTGTTATTCAAGCGGTTTCAGATCAGTTGTGGAACAACGTCCATAAGGAAGTAGAAGAAGTACTATCCTGGATAAACAAAGGTGAACAGGCAAAAGAGCTTCCCCTAAAAGAGCGGATGAGAAGATTAAGAAGATCTTCAATCCAGCGCGGGGAAAACTTCGATGATTTATACAATCAGTATTTTGAAAACAAACAATTAGAGAGATACATAGAGTTGTTCTTCAGTAAAATAGATATGTGGTATCTTGAATCTGCTTTACAAGAGTTTTCTTTAGAAGAGTTTTTGAAAATTTTCTTATTGATATTCCAGAAAATTAATCCCCTTACTATACAACAGGTTAGCTTTGAGTCTTTTATGAAGGATATTTACTATGATTACAAGGGGCAAAAAGTAATCAATCTATACAAAAAAAGAATTGTCGAGACATTCCTGAATGAGTTTACAATTGATGATTTACTAAAAGGAAAGATGCCTGTAAACGAACACGTTCAAATTCAAATTGAACCCTCAGACTTACTAGGTCAAATTGTAGGGGTTTATTTTAGTTATTCAAGTGCCGGTCAGAAATTAATTGAATTTTGCCAGGAAGCCGAAAAGTCTCCGATCTATGAAAGAGCAATTATCTTACTTTATGACTTTTTTGGTTTCAGGAAAGATGCCTTTGATCGCTTGCAGAATGAAGAAAACTATTTAACCGATATGAATAATGGTCAAGATCATAAAAAGGTCATATCTGATTTTGCTGTAGGGAAGGTAATGCTGGACATTGGAGCCGGCGGCGGTGTGATGCTTGATATCCTATCTGAAAATCACCCAGAAGCAACTGTAATCGGAATTGATATCTCAATTAATGTAGTAGAGGAATTAAACAGGCGAAAATTCAGGGAAAATAAATCATGGCACGTAAAACAGGCAAACGCCTTGGAATTAAAAGACTATTATGAGCCAGGAAGCGTGGATACCATTGTGTTTTCTTCTATCTTACATGAAATGTATTCTTATATTCCGTACAAAGGCAGGAAATTCAATCGAGATGTAGTTATCCAAGCACTGAAAAGTTCTTTTGAAGTATTAAACAAAGGCGGAAGAATCATTATTCGAGACGGAATTATGACTG
The DNA here is from genome assembly GCF_008087365.1 of Bacillus sp. E214. Lineage (NCBI taxonomy): Bacteria > Bacillati > Bacillota > Bacilli > Caryophanales > Bacillaceae > Bacillus > Bacillus sp. E214. The sequence continues at coordinate 196,295 of NZ_VENN01000004.1, forward strand.
AGCCTATAGACCAATGGAGACTACTCGAATTTGAAGACCCAAAGGGCATGGACTTCTTTATGAGATATGTTCATGACTTTAGGGGAAGGACTATCAATTATGAAAGACTGGAGAGTCTTCTTATCAAACTGCCTGTTAATGATTTAATGGAATTCCTCTATACGTATACTTGGGGAGAAGAGGCTTATCCACATGAGGTACAAGAACAATTTGGGTATTTTACTCCAAGTGAATATGAAGAAGTTATTCATGTATCTTTAGGTAAAGAGGCAAAAATTATAAAGCTTCATCATTATTTACAAAACGGATACGAAGAATTTCTTTTACCTAAAGTAAAAATTATGAATGAAAAAAGAGAGATTGTACCGCTACCGGACAGCACCTGTTTAATTGTAATTGAGAAAACATAAGACAAGAAAAGAGGAGAAATTATCTCTCCTCTTTTTATATGGCTGCTTTCGTAAGGATTTATATGGAAACAACTGCCTCCAGAAAGGAAGTGGCTGTACATCCGTAACTTTTATCCAGGAGCAGCAATCATGCGAAAGCCCGCTGAGTTGTAGAATCACCTTCTTCAATCAAAAGGTGATTTGGCTTTTGACTCTTAGTAGCTATGAGAGATCATATAGTATATTCCCAGCTCTTAATAGCCCTTAGAAAGGATAAAAACAAGCAACTACCCTTATTTGACAAAATTCGGCAGTCCTCAACGTTTTTAGCAGTATTTTTTTATCACCTATGTTATCATACTAGTAAAATCATAGATAAAGGTGAGAAATTACATGAAAAATAGTATTATCTCCCTCGTCGGGTTTATTATTTCGAAGCTCTTCTCTTCCAAAATAAAGAAACATGAAGAAATTCAGCGTCTATCAGAAGATGAAAAATACTAAGACTCCTAAACTCTCCTCATCACGACTTCTTTACTGTTAAATGATACTCATACTGACCAACTAATAATTCAATAATGTGCTCAAACATACGATCTCTTGTTATACGGCCGTTTGAGAATACACCAACAGCTCCTTCTGACTTCCTGATATCCTGTTTCTTTGTATATTCATCCATAACCGGCCCAAGCTCTCTGCCCGAGTATAACTCCTCAGCAATACTTTCCGGTAATTTGATACGTGCACCGCCACTGACAAAGCTTTTGCCTTCTTTCGTGACTAGTGCTCCCCAATTGCATATAAACAATCCATAAGGCGTTTTCACCACTCCGCCTTCAAGACCCAGCCCAAATTCAGCCTGAACTTCCTTCATCGCATTTCTTGCTCTATTTAAAGCACCCTCAATTGTTTCTTCATCCGAGAATGGCTGTTCATTTACCTCAGATGATACATTAACCGGAACAAGCTCAGCTGATAACTCCCGGCCCGCTAATTCTCCAGCCTTAATTTTCGCCGGATTTTTAGTGCCCAAAGCAATTTTAACCATTAATCTGCATCCTTTCTTTAAAAAAGAAGACAGATAGATGCCTCTGCCTTCTCAACTCTTTTATTAACCGTTTTGTTTAATCGTTTCAACGGTTGTTTTATCACAGCTTCTAACTAATTTAACCAATAATTCTTTTGCTGCAGCATAGTCATCAATATGAATAATGGAGGCATGCGTATGGATATACCGTGAACATATACCAATTACGGCACTTGGTATACCGCGATTTGTAATATGTACTTTCCCTGCATCTGTCCCCCCATTTGGAGCAACAAAATATTGATATGGAATATGATTCGATTCCGCAGTATCCAAGATAAATTCTCTCATCCCTTTATGCATGACCATTGTACGGTCATATATTCTAAGTAATGGACCTTTTCCGAGATAACCGAATACAGATTTACTGCCTGACATATCATTTGCAGGACTTGCATCACATGCAAAGAAGATATCAGGATCAATCATCGTCGCCGCTGTACCCGCGCCTCTCGTACCGACTTCTTCCATAACAGTAGCACCGCTGTATAGGATATTAGGCAATGTCTCATTTTGAAGCTCTTCCAGTAGTTCAATCGCCAATCCGCAGCCATACCGATTGTCCCATGCTTTTGCCAGAATTTTTTTAGGATTGGCCATTTGAGTGAATTCACTATATGGGATGATTTGCTGACCTGGTTTCACTCCCATTGCAATTGCATCCTCTTTATCATCAGCACCAATATCAATCAGCATATTACCGATTTCCATAGGTTTGGACCTTTGGGCCTCACTCAGCAAATGTGGCGGAATCGAACTGACAACACCGATAATAGGGCCTGATTCAGTATATACCTGCACTCTTTGTGCCAGCAACACCTGACCCCACCAGCCTCCAAGCGTTTGAAAACGAAGTAACCCCTCAGGAGTAATAGAGGTTACCATAAAACCAACCTCATCCATATGTCCGGCAACCATAATTTTTGGTCCTTGGTCATTTCCGCGTTTCACACCAAAAATACTGCCAAGGCCGTCCTGAATGATTTCATCTGTGTATTTGGATAATTCCTTTTTCATAAACGAACGAACTTCATGTTCAAATCCAGGTGCTCCTGGAATCTCGGTAAGAGTCTTAAATAAATCTAGAGTAGATTGCTTCATATATGTATCCCCTTTACCATGTTATTTTCTATAATCTCTATTCTCATTCTACAGAATCATACTTCCAAATACCACATACATGGAGTTTGTTGGTTAAAAGATGGCACTATTTAAGCTTAAAATGTATAATGAACGGGAATAGATTAACCAAGCAAATGTTAAATAACAGCTATTACCCATTTGATTGGAGGAATATAAGTGAATTGGAAAACATTTATTTCAGGTGTTGCAGCAGGATTTGCAGCAGGTTATGTCGTTAAAGAATTAACAAATCAAAGCAATATTACTTCTCCTGAAAAGATTTTGTCCACTATTAAAAGTACACTTGGACAAGGCGGAGAGACCATCAGAGGCTCATGGATTATGATGAAGCCTGAAAAGTATACAAAAAATGAATTGGATTATGATGTATACAAAGGTGGGCTTACAAAGCAAGAAGGCCTTGAATCTACGCAGTATGAATTTATAGCGGATGCAACAACAGGAACAATCATCGATTTTTACGAACAAGTACATTAATTAAAAATGGTAGAAGGAGGAAAATCACTTTTCCCCCTTCTATTTTTTTATTTCATTAGGCGTTTCAATAAGATAGTAGTAATTTTGAAGGAGAATTATATGTTTTCCCTATTTTATGCGCGAAATCAGGAATTATTGAGCGATTTCCCCTTTTTATGAGCGAAAGCAAGGTTTATTGAGCGATTTCCCCTATTTTATGCGCGAAAGCAGAATTTATCGAGCGAATTTCCCCTCTTATGAGCGAAAAAGATATTGATTGAGCGGGAATTTTAGATATTGGATGCCTCATAACCGCAGCATACCACCACATTAAACTAATAGCCCGTAAAAAAAAGCGCCGATAAGTCACCAACAAGTGACCTACCGGACAGCCTTTATTCTGGTCGATTTCGCTCAACTTTTTCGATTATTCCTTTTCCGTCTGCATCCCATTTGATGGCACGGTAAGCATAATCATGATAAAAAGTGAACCATGCTTTATTTTCAATTCCTTGTTTAATCCATTTCTCTTTTGCATGTATGGAATCCATCGGGTAATCATCATAAGCCAGCACCCATAGAGGATTCTGATGGGCATGCGTTGGCATAAGGTCTCCCATATGAATTAATTGTTGATTATTGTCCTCGAGCACGATAATGCTGTGACCGTCACTGTGGCCGCCTGTATGAATCATCCTCAGTCCTTCAGTGATTAATACTTCACCTTCAAATGTTTCGACCTGTGTAACAATTGGCTTCCAATTTTCTTCCCAGTAGGTATTACGGGAACGAATATTGGGATTCTGAAGTTCTTCCCATTCAATTTTCGAGGTATAAATCGTTGCCTCAGGAAATAGGCTGATCAATTCGCCTTCCTGATAACCAGTCAGCCCACAGGCATGATCAAAATGCATATGAGTCATCAGAATTGCATCGATATCCGAATAGGTCATTCCGAGCCTGCTCAAGGATTCCTCGAGCTTGGACTCTTCACTGACACCATAATTTCTAATTTGTTTTTCCGACAGCTTCCCTTTGCCGAGGCCAGCTTCGATTAAATAATTTTTATGATCTGTCTGTACTAAGATGGGGTCCGACCTTAACTCTATTTGGTTCAATTCATTAACAGGATAACGTTTTGACCATAATGGTTTCGGAACCACTCCAAACATGGCTCCACCATCCATATGAGTATCTCCGCCATTCAACCAGGTTAATGTAAACTTACCAAATTGCAAAGTTTCCATAATCTATAAGCCCCTTTTTATAAGTGTGTTGACAGATCAAAAAACCATAGGATTAAAAGGAGACTTCACAACGATAAATTGGATTGCCCTTTGCTGAAAATTTTTGTTCATATTCAGTCATAATATTGCCTTCCATATCACTGTTGTGTAAATCCAAGCTCACTTCATTTAATGTCATCCCATAATGCGAGAAGCTTACAAGTGAGTATTCAAATAATCCTCTGTTATCTGTCTTAAAATGAATTTCGCCATGCTCCGGCAAAATTCCTTTATATAGATCAAGGAATGTCTTATACGTCAATCTTCTCTTTTCATGACGTTTCTTAGGCCATGGATCAGAGAAATTCAGATAAACACGGGAAACTTCTCCCTCTGCAAAAATATTTGGAAGCTCTTCGGCATTCACATTCAGCAACTTCACATTTGGAAGATTAGATTCCAGCAATCGATCAAGTGCTGTAACAATCACACGCTCTGCCAATTCAATACCGATATAATTAATATCCGGATTTTGTGCAGCCATACCATTAATAAATTGTCCTTTACCAGTACCTACTTCTATATGAATCGGATTATTATTCCCAAACACTTCATTCCATGAACCCTTTTTAGTAGTCGGCTCCTGAATGCAATAATAAGGATTGGCCATTAGCTTATCCTTAGCCCATGGTTTATAACGTTGTCTCAAATTTGTGCACCTCCGCTAAAATACGTAAAAAAAGAGTAGCATAACATTTCATAAAATACCATGCTTATTAGTTAAAACATAATAAAAACCGGCATATGCCGGTTAAATATGAATAAATTTGGCTAAACTTTCACAACCTAAAATTGAATATGAAGAGAAGGGTTGTGGATAATTTGCCATTATCACAAAATCATCATTGGATGTTAGTAAAAGATATTTTAAATAATCATCAAGAAGATTGCTGCGGTTCACAATCAGAAGTTGAACAGCTTGAGAGAACTGTTAAATCCCTGATGGTTCAACCCGGTCTTGATGTAAATACAAAAGCTGTACTTGATGAGATTTACCAATACAGCCAAAGCGGTATACATGCCGCCAACCTGGAAAGTCATATAGAAGCACACCAGCAGCAACTCTCTGGCTGGGTTCGAGACATTGATCAATATTCCTGAGCAAATTTTAAATATTCGATATACCGGTTCATTTCATGCAACCGGTTTTTTCGTTTGTGCAAGACTATATTTTGTATAACCTGTGCAAGCACATGCCATTTCATCCTTAACTTAAGGTCTTCAGTGAGCTCTAATCCGTATTTGGATAGCCATTCCTTCCAATGCTCTTGTTTAACATAGGAATATAATAGCATACCGATATCCATAGCCGGATCTGCGATAATTGCACCGTCCCAATCAATCAAATATAGATCACCATTGTCAGAAATAAGGAGATTATTATGATTAATATCACCATGGCATACAACTTGCTGGTCACTGTTGACATCCTGTATATGTCTTTCCATAAATTCAATCGTATTTTGAATACTTGGATGATTTTCTAATTCCTTATCAAGGGAATTTTTTACGGACATTAGGATTTGTGTAGGTGTTTGGGCTGTCTTACCTAGGCGTCGAAGCATGTTTAATAAAGGTTTAGAAAGATGGATTTTCTGAAGCAATTCAGCAACCGCTTCTTCACTCATCTCAGTAGGATGTAATTCTCTACCATTCATCCATTCCTGAGCAGTAATCACGTCTCCATTTTCAAGCCTCTTGGTCCAGATCAGTTTTGGCACTATTCCTTCAGCGGAAAGCACAGCTAAAAAAGGAGACGAATTCCTTTTTAAAAATAGTCTTTGCTCATCATGCCTGGCAATAAACGCTTCACCTGTTGCTCCTCCGGCAGGGGTTATCTCCCACTCTTGCCCTAAATAATCCATGGTATTCACCTTCAATAATCTAATCTATTCTGGCATGGTTGTATGTAAAAATAAAAAAGACAGCCATTGACTGCTTTTTTCCAATAGCCATCTTATTAAATTTTAGTAGGTTAGGGACACATTCGTCAAGTGTTCCTGACTATTATTCCTGAACAAACACATATGTTCGCAAAGGTTCAAGGGTATAATCTCTTATGCTTTTCCTGATTATACGGTCTCCTTGTCCATCAGCACAACTATCACAAAGAATATCCCATTCAGTATCATTTGGCAGAGTGATTGCTGTTTCCTTTTCAGCATGGTGGAAGATTACTAAAATATTTTTCCAGCTTCCATATTCACCGACATTTTCATACATCAGGGCATGACAATTAACATGAATATCGACAATTTTCATATGTCTTTCTATTTCTTCACGTGTTCGAAAACGGAATGCACCATGGCTTTTTCGAATTTGTATCAAGCATTTTAAATAAGATATTGTTTCATCATGTTGCTCTCTTAGATCCCAATTAAGTTCATTTATCCAATCCGGTGAACAATAACTATTTTCGATTCCTTGTTTTGTTCTAAAAAATTCCTGTCCACTATGCAAAAATGGAATACCTTGTGAAAGCAAGACAATACTTGTAGCAAAACGATGACGGCGCTGCCTTAATTCATTTGACTCCAACCCATTAGCCACCTGAAGGCGATCCCATAATGTGTGATTATCATGACATTCCACAAAATTGACTGATTGTACCGATGTCAATGGATATTCGGTACCTGTATTGGTCACAAGCTCAAAGAAATCATGCGGCTCTACTCTTTTACCGGAAATATAGCCGATATCTTTTAAATCAAAATTACTTCCTTTAATCGTATCTCTAAAGCGATCATTAAAGAATCCAATACCCGTTAATTTATGAGCATTTGCAATCGTTGATTTTTGCTCAGCAGGGAGTGCTGTGTGTAAATCCCAGCCTTCTCCGATGAGAATGGCATCCGGTCTTATTTCTCTTACCACACGTTCTATTTCCTTCATCGTATCCAAGTCTAGTAAGCCCATTAAATCAAATCTAAATCCATCAACCTGAAAATACTCCAACCAATATTTAATGGAGGCTATAATGAATTTTCGGACCATAAATCGTTCTGATGCTACATCATTTCCACAGCCGCTGCCATTTGAAGGCATTCCGTTTGAATCATAGCGGAAATAATAGCCAGGTACGATTTTCTCAAAGTTAGACAATTCCTTTTGAAATACATGATTATAAACAACATCCAAAATAACGCCAAGTCCATTTTTATGAAGACTCTTAATCAATTCCTTTAATTCTTCTATTCGATTGAACGGCAGATGCGGATTTGTGCTGTAGACTCCTACTGGAGAATTAAAATGACGCGGATTATAACCCCAATTATACTCCTTACCAATGACTGTTTCATCAACCCCTGAGAAATCATTAACCGGCAAGAGTTCAATATGAGTAACTCCAAGTTCCTTTAAATAACTGATCCCGGTTGAATATCCTTTGTTTGTTTTCGTATTTTCTTCTGTAAACGCCAAGTATTTCCCCTTGGCATCCATGCCGCTGTTGTTATGATGAGAAAAGTCGCGTACATGTGTTTCATAGATAATTGCATCGACATGGCTGTCTAACGTGGGAATTTTATAGGAATGTCTTTCGATTTTTTCGGGATCTATAATAGCGCTGTATTGGCCATTTACAGAAACAGCCTTCGAATATGGGTCGGTTGCTTCTCTCCAAATATAATTGACACGAACCAAATAAGAATAAAAATAACCCTTTAAATCATTATGAATCGTTAATGACCATACTCCTCTTTCCCCCCGCTGCATCGCCACAGTTCCTTTTTCGGCCCCAAAATCATTGATTAGCTTAACCTTTACACTGGTAGCAGTTGGTGCCCATAGCTTAAACACTGTCTTTTCTTTTGTATAGACAGCGCCTAAATCATTTCCATCATAATGATAATGTTCATCAAATTCAGGAGTCCGGATTACTGCACCTGTCCGAAGTCCAAAGGCTATTCCTTTATCATCCTCTATTTGATACTCTTCACCGAGCGGTATTTCAAATGGAGCCGTACATATATATTTAATGTAATGCTCTATTCGAACGACCTCTTCAACCTTTAATACGCCAATTTTTTGACCTTCGAAATAAATCGTAAAGGTCGGGGTTTCGTTATCACGATAATTAAGTGGAATTAAGATGGTAATTTTGTTTAATGCGTCCAAAAAAGCTGAAAACCTATCTGAATACACAATACTCACTCTCCTAAAGCTGCAATATTTACTTTATGATGATGCATATTAACGACTACCTTATCATTGCCAATATAATCGCCATCTGCATGAATAAATGCTGGTTGCTCAGAAGAAAGTTTTATATTCTTCCCTTGTAATTCCTGTACTCCCCTTATTTTGAGATGGCCGCCCCAAACTACTGTGACGAACATAAGTATCAGTTTCCATTTGGAAATATTATGTACGATTATGATATGAAAAAGCCCGTCATCTGGTTTCGAGTTTGGTGAAATCTTTATTCCACCACCAAAATAGGGCTGATTGGATGTCGTAACAAGCCAAACATTTTTATAGTTGAGGTCCCGGCCATCTATCGAAAGAGAAACATCAATTGGTCTATATGTTAACCATTTAATAAAAAAGAAATATAAATAAACAAGCTTTCCAGCGCCTATTTTATTAAAGTAATATTTTGATTTCGACTCATTTACAGCTTTTGTAACTGCTGCATCCAATCCCATACCCAAACTGTTCATAAAATACCCTTGTTTGTCAGTTTTATAGGATCCTAGATCGATTGGTGTCATTTTTTCACTATTTAGACACAATTTTTTAAATGCTTTAGTCGGATTTTTATCAATCTGGTATCCTCTTGAAAAATCATTTCCGGATCCTGCAGGAATATAAGATATCCTGGCTTCTTTATATCCGACAGCACCATTAATGACTTCATGAATCGTCCCGTCTCCACCTACAGCAATAATTAACGAATCACTCTCCTTTTCCAAAATTTCTCTAGTGATTTTACAGGCATGTCCTTCATATTCTGTATACCTATATTGGTAATGGATATTTTCACGTTCTAGGTATTTTTTTACCTTTTTCCAAATTTTTAAGCTTCCCCTATTCTTCGCGGCAGGATTTATAATGAAATTGAACTTCTCCTTGCTCATTAAAGCTTCCCTATAAACCGCTCTCTCTATCAAGCTCCTCCAACTCCTCTTCCAAATCCATTCTAATAGTGTAGGCTGTACTGCAGTAGTCCAATAGAGCCTGACCTGACTTAAGCTGTTGGTTTTTTATAGGAGACTGATTATTACGTATGCCCTCAAACCATCTTGCATAAGAACGCTTGTCGATGATTATCTCTGTATGGATGGCATTTACATCATCGATATATCCATTACGACAAATGATTCCTTTCCTGATTGGCATATCAATCTCCTTGCTTTCTAAGATCCTCTTAATGATTCTTTCCATACGATTTATGGATATATACGGGTTTAACACTTTTTTGTCTGCCCGATTATGATGTTTTCTTGTCCAAAACCTTCCCCTGTCCGCCAAAAATACGGCATCCTCTTCTGCTTCAAGAAAAGTTAAGCACCATATTTCCGTAGGCGTCATAAGCAGAATATCCAATTCTACCGGTGCATTTTTAAACTGAAAGACAGGCTTGTAAAGAATTAAGCAGTTATCAGGAAAGCGTTGCAAAAAATAACGCAGTTTCTGGTCATATACATAATTGGCATTTACTACAGATTTTTCTCTTAAGGTTGAACTCGCCCATTTAAGCTGAAAATTAAAAATCCGATCTAAAAATTGCTGTTTTAAATCGCTCTCTATTCGTGGGGGGAATTTCAAAAACCGTCCCAATTCCTGTTCTCTGTTTGAAACAGTTTGCCCTTCATGAACGTGAAAAGGTTCGCTTTGTTCTCTTTTAGTAAATATCTTCTTAAACGTCTCCGAGAGAGTTCTCTTTTTAATGGGATCATCCTGATTTTGATATATCTCATTGTTTTCTCCGCCAATCAGCCAGTCATTGATATCTCCTTCTTCATAAGCCTGCTTTAGTTTAGTCCACTGCTGTTTTTTTAAGCGGACAAACTGAGAGGAATAATGATAAATATCCTGTTCATAACGGGATACATAATCCTGCAGTTTAATTAATTGTCCCATCCCGTTTCCCCTGCCCTTTTCTAGTCTCTTTAAAATCTATATGGTCATTTTAGATGTGCATAATCATGACCAATAAAGCCTTCATGTTTTAATCAATTCAACCTACCATTACGTTTATGAATATCTTACACCAATGGAAATTTAATGATCGGTTCATATTTAGGAATAGATTGGCTATTGGTTTGATATAGAACGAGATGCTGTACCTGAAATTCTGGTATAGATGGGAGAGAGTCTTCTAGTTGTCTTAGACTGTCTTTTTCCATTGCCTCCATACATCTTCTTGCTATCGTAGCATGCGGTGTAAACGGCTTTGTATCCAACTTAAAGCCGATACTTGTACAAGCATTCCATACGTTCTTCTGCACTTCATATAAGATCGGCTGTTTCCTCACATCTGCCCATAGAATTCTTGGCTGATTCACCATACCAAATGTACCCAATCCTTTAATCGTTAATGGAAATGAAACAAGTTGCTCTGCTCTTGACTTCAATAAATTCACAGCACCATCCAACATACTATGAGAGGCACTGCCAAGGAATGCTAAAGTAATATGATAATCGCTTGGATGAACCCAGCTTTTAAATGCATACATACGTTCTAATTCAGCAGCCCATTGGTGCAATGATTCTTTAATCTCCTTAGGTAATTCAATTGCAAAAAAATAATGATTCTGTCTATTCATCGGCCTATCTCCTTCATATTTTAACATAATGTCCACCCTTCTATTTTAACTATTTAGACGATTTTGAATAAAAATGTTTAATCAAAAAAGAGTTCAGGGTTAGTATTCCCTGAACTCTTTTCCATTTACTTTAATCTTCCGCATTCATTTTCAATTTTAGCAAGGAAGGCTTTCTGAAGCTTTCTTGTTGTAGTATATGGGGCTTTTCCAACCGCTTGTCCGTTGGTTTTTACAACGGGTATAATTTCTAATGTGGTACCAGACAGAAATACCTCATCAGCCGACATTAATTCCCCAGGTGTAAATGGTCTTTCTTCGTAAGGAATTGAAAGCTCCTCACAAAGCATTAAAACCAACTGCCTGGTAATCCCATTTAAAATTAGATTGTTTGCAGGATGAGTAATCAGAATACCATCCTTTATAATCGATACATTCGTATGACTGCCTTCTGTTATCATGCCATCTCTGTTTAAAATCGCTTCCTTACATCCCTGTTTAACCGCCTCTTCAAAGGCTAGGATATTACCGAGAAGGTTCAAGCTTTTAATATCGCAATTAAGCCACCGTTTATCTTCAATAATACAGACTTCAGCACCTGACTCCATCAGTACAACAGGACGTTCAGATTCTCTTGTATAAGCGATAAAGGTCGGTACCACCTCTTTACCTGGAAAAGCATGATTCCGCGGTGAAACCCCCCGTGTAAATTGCAGATAAACAGTACCGGTAGTCAGCTCATTTTTAAGAACCAATTCCTCAATAATCTCCTTAAGGCGTTTCGGACTGTAGGGTATCTCTATGCCGATCTTTTGTGCGCTTGCAAACAGACGCCTGCTATGCCCTTCCCACGCAAATAGCTTTCCATTATAAATCCGTATAACCTCGTAGATACCATCCCCAAATTGATACCCACGATCTTCTATATCGATGGCAATTGTTTCTCTTTTCGAAAGGACGCCATTGTGAACAATATAATCCATTTCCCCCAACTCCCCTTGTGATAGATTATCTTGTTAATTCATAGATAGCTTGTGCATACATAGCTGTTGCTTTTAATAAATCGTCAATCATGATGTATTCGTCTTTTTGATGAGCTACATCTTCCCTCCCCGGAAATAAAGGGCCAAAGGCAACCGCATTTTTCAGCGCACGCGCATACGTCCCGCCGCCAATTGCCAATAGCTCAGGTTCTTCCCCTGTGTGCTCGTGATAAATTTTTTGCAAAGTTTTAACCAATTGGCTATTTGCATCCACATGGTGAGGTCCCAAATGGGTTTTTATAGTCGCAGTAAATTGATGCTTATCAGCGATTTGCTCAATCGTTTTCCATCCATTCTCAAAATCATATGTCACAGGATAACGCATATTGAAGGCAATCTTACCTAATTCGCCATTTCTATATGTAATAATTCCATAATTAATGGTTAAATCACCGGTAATATCATCCGAATAAGCTACACCAAGTTTTCTTCCTCTGGATTCACTGCTCAAATACTGATGGATGAATTCAAAAAATGCACGGTCATCCCCACGTAAAGGCATGGTGAATAGAAAATCCGCCAGCTTAAGACCTGCATTAAGTCCAAGATCAGGCTCCATACCATGGACAGATATCCCTTCCATCGTTAAGATGACCTCATTATCTAACATGGAATATGTACCTTTTAAATTATGATCTTTCAAGTACATTGCAAATTTTTCTTTCCACTCTTTCGCCTCATCGAAATTAAGAGAAATAGTTGCTTTAGCTGCCTCTGGTACCATATTAAAACGCTGGCCCGCTTCAAAGCTTTTCACAACAAAGGATTCAGCCGGTATACTTTTTGATTTCATATCCATTGTGAAATCTGCTATCCCCTTTTCTGCATAGATAATTGGAAAATCAGCATCCGGCACGAACCCTACCGTTGGCATTTCTTCTTTTTCAAAATAATAATCCATACAGCGCCAGTCACTTTCTTCATCCGTACCCAAAATCAATCGAACTCTTTTATTTAAATCGATGCCCATTTCTTTAATGATCTTCATCGCATAATAGGCAGCCATCGTTGGTCCTTTATCGTCGATCGCGCCACGTGCAAATATTTTTCCATCCCGAATATCTGCTGAATAAGGGTCGCTGGTCCAGCCCTCTCCCTCAGGCACTACATCCAAATGTCCAAGTATACCGAGGAGCTCATCTCCGTTTCCCATTTCCAAATGAGCTCCATAGTTATCAACATTTTTAGTGGTAAAACCGTCTTTTTCTCCAAGCTGAAGCATAAAATCAAGCGCTTCCTTTATTCCAGGACCAAAAGGAATATCAGTAGTTGATGCAGATTCATCCAGTGTACTTTTAATTCGAAGTAATTTCTGGGTGTCGGCAATCAAATCATTTTTTCTCATTTCCACTTCTTTTTGCCAATTAAGATCCATAAAAGTGACCCTCATTTCTTTGTCATATCATTTATCGTTATTATATCGAATTTCAGCATGATTAGCATTTTTTGTTGAACCACATGACTGTGCCGTTCATATTTTATAGTGTAATAAATAAAATATATCGTATTGTTGTCATAGTGCCTGTATCGCAAAAATAGATATAGTTAAGTGAATTTTCATTTTATTTTATTGGAAAATATGGATTTAAAATTTAGAGAGGGGTATTATAGTACTAGAAGGACTTGTATTTTGAAGTCCTAAAAAAGGAGTGCTGTATAGGTGATAACTTAGTTAAGTGGGATGGTTAACAGCCTTTATACCTTGCAGGTTGGAATGTTGCCATTGGAAACTATCCATAAGGAGTGGTTTTTTGAAACCTTCAACAAACCGTATGCTTACCAGAATTAAGTCCATTTATATGTTCATCGTCCGCAACGGCACGGTAACAACCCAAGAATTAGTGGATGAATTTGGAATTACTCCACGCACCATTCAGAGGGACTTAAATGTGTTGGCTTATAACGAACTTGTTGTCAGCCCCAGTCGTGGAAAGTGGACCACCACTCAAAAGAAAGTTAAATTAACCTCGTAATGATTTAAACAGTTTTTCCTACAAAAAGAAGACCGCTTTTTAACGGTCTTCTTTTTCCGGAGTACGTGTATTCAATAGGTTGATCTCTTCTTCAGTCATTTCTCTGTACTCTCCTGTTTTCAAGCTCTCATCCAACTCAAGCTCGCCCATCTTAATTCTTTTCAAATACACTACTTTTTTTCCTACAGCTTCAAACATCCGTTTAACCTGATGATATTTTCCTTCTGTTATGATGACTTCTATTTCAGATCTTGGACCACTTGTAAGAATCCTTAATTTTCCCGGTTTCGTTACATATCCATCATCCAATGTAACTCCCTTAGCAAACTGTTCAATATCTTCCTCGGTTACAATCCCCTGAATAACTGCGTAATAGGTTTTAGGAACATGTTTTTTGGGAGCAAGCACCTCATGAGCAAGCTGCCCATCATTTGTAAGAACCAACAGCCCTTCAGTATCCCGATCCAGCCTTCCAACAGGGAATGGTTTTTTACTTGCATCTTCAGGTTCCAATAAATCAAGCACCGTTTTCAGCCTGTCATCTTCTGTGGCAGATATGTATCCGGCCGGTTTATTCATTAACAAATAAATGTATTCCTTATAGTTGACTTGCTCTCCATAAACGGTAATTACATCCTCATCCGGATTGACATGCTTTTTAGCATCGCTTATTTTTACATCATTACAAAGAACTGCCCCTGATTTAAGTAATTGTTTAACCTCTTTCCGGCTTCCATAACCGGAGTTAGCCAATAATTTATCAATTCTCATCCTAAAATCACCCATTTTCCTTTTTTGAATAGACTAATGCTGAATATAAATTGAAGGAGTGTTCTAAATTTATGGATTATCAACAACAACCCTCTAACGAACAAGATGATAGACAATTGCCACAGCCAGCCGGTTTTCCTGGACCAGGAGGCCTATTTCCTGGCTTAGGTGGAGTTAATGCCCGTATAGATCGGCTTGAAAACCGCTTTGAACGTCTGGAGCGCCAATTTGAACGCCTTGATCGACGTGTATCCCGCATTGAACGAGCACTTGGAATGCGATACTAATTATGAGAATGGCCTGCTTTAAATAATAAGCAGGCCTTAAAGTTAAACTTTCACATTTTAATTTGATTAATTCCCTCTCGTGAAACGGCTCAATTTTAGCTTGCGCAATAGTCCATCCGTTCGCTCTCCAAAAATGACATGTAATAGACCACTTTTAATGGATAAGAAAAAGTAGATTAGGACCCCGACTGGAACAGTAATCGCCACCCTGAAAACCGCATCCATCTGACCTTTTGAACCTATCCAGGAAGACAGGACCTGATCCAGACTCCATACAACCAAGGCCATAACCCCAGCAAATATGAGTGATAATAATCCCCTTCTCAGCACAGATTTTATTCGATAACCAGTAAAGTAATAAATTACATATAAATTAATAAGTGTACTGACCGTATATCCAATTGCAGTCGCATAAACTGCCCCATTCGTTTCAAACATTTTTATAAACGGAATATTAAGGCTCAGTTTTATTAATATCCCAGTCAATAAACTAAGGACTGTAAAACGCTGCTGGCTTATTCCCTGCATGATTGCAGCTGTAACAGAAAATAAAGCAAATAGAATAGCAACCGGTGCATAAACTTTCAATACTTCTGACCCTAAATCAAGAAATCCATAAAACGATCCATATACGCTCTCAGATAAAACACTGATTCCTACAACTGCCGGTATCAAAATAAACAGCAAAGTTTGGAACGTTTCTGTTAATTGTTGTTTGTATAGCTTCCAATTCTTTTCAACAAACGATTTCGTTACACTAGGAACAATGGACAACGAAAAGGCCGTAGCAAGTGTCATTGGAATAAGGACAAGCTTTTGAGTCGATACATTTAAAACACCAAAAGCCACATCTGTTGTTGCCTTTTCTCCAATTGATACCATCGCTCTGTTAAAAGTAACCGTATCAACTAACTGGAATAGAGGCATAGCCAAACCAACAAAAATAAATGGTATTGAGGAAACAATGATTTCTTTATAGATCTCTTTAAGAGATATATCTATTTCATTTTTACTTTCGCTCAAAAGTTTATCGAGATGACGTTTCCGCTTTTTCCAATACCATAAGAGAACAAGAAATCCGAAAACCGCTCCAATAAAGGCTGAAAATGTTGCCACACTCATAGCCTGTACGACATCTCCGCCCATTAAATTCAGGACAATATATGCACCGCCCAGCAGGAATATAATTCGTGCTATCTGCTCGATAACCTGGGAAACAGCTGTCGGCCCCATTGACTCATTTCCTTGAAAGAACCCACGCAATATACTTTGCGAAGGTACAAGGATCAGAGCAAAGCTAACAGCCCGTATAACCGATGTAACATCCTCAACGGAAAATTTTTGCGTATCCATCATGGCAGCCAATCCAGGGGCGCTAACATACATAATGAGAAAAGCCGAAATCCCCGTTAACATCATTATTTTTCGGCTTGATTCAAATAGCTTACGCCCAACTGCATATTCACCCATTGCATTATATTTGGCCACAAATTTGGCCACCGCGAGGGGAATCCCTCCCGTTGATATACTGATGAAAATCGTATAGGGGATATACGCAAAGCCGTATAACGCCATTCCTTCTTTGCCGACAATTTGATTAAAAGGAATAACATAAAACAATCCGAGTATTTTCGATAAAACCATACCAACTGTTAGAATAAAAGTGCCTCTAATAAGTTTCGATGACATGTAACAATCCCTTTCACTCTTTCCCTTAACCTGTAAGAAATATATTTTCATGAGTCTTTTTGTTTATTTGTTCACTATTCTGTAGTTTACTCTTTTCTATCCTTTTTGACAATTGAACTTCAATTTGTTTACGACTTTTGCCTTATTCATAAAATCACTTATAATAGAACATATTAGCATGTTTTAGAAAAGAGATGGAATAATGAAATACGATGTAATAATTATAGGCGGAGGCCCCTCCGGTTTAATGGCTGCCATAGCAGCTGCAGAAAACGGCGCTTCCACCTTATTAATAGATAAAGGATCCAAGCTTGGCCGAAAGCTGGCCATTTCAGGCGGAGGCCGATGCAATGTCACAAACCGTCTGCCGATTGATGAGATTATCAAGCATATTCCCGGTAATGGCAAGTTCCTGTACGGTGCATTCTCTGAATTTGATAATGAGGGAATTATTTCTTTCTTTAAGAAACTGGGAGTTGAATTAAAAGAGGAAGATCACGGAAGAATGTTTCCAGTTAATGACAAAGCTCAATCCGTTGTGGATGCAATGATGAATCGTTTGAAGCAATTGGGTACCGATATACGCACAAACTCACCTATAGCTGATGTTTTGTATGATTCAGGGAAAGTAATTGGCGTTCGGACACAAACAGGCGAAACGATCGAAGCTGACTCCGTTGTCATTGCTGTTGGCGGTAAATCCGTTCCTCACACCGGGTCAACCGGTGATGGCTATGCTTGGGCGGAAAAAGCTGGACATACTGTTACAGAGCTATTCCCAACTGAGGTTCCGCTCACGTCAGCTGAAAATTTTATCAAACAGAAAACATTACAGGGTCTTTCACTTCGCGATGTCGCAATCAGCGTAATGAATCCTAAAGGAAAACCATTAATTACCCATCGTATGGATATGATTTTCACACATTTTGGTCTATCAGGTCCAGGTGTCCTGCGATGCAGCCAATTTGTTGTAAAGGCCCTCAAAAAATGGAATCTTAAAGAGGTCGTTGTCCAAATTGACGCGCTCCCTGATTTAAATGAAGAACAGGTATTCCAACAGATTATTAAAATTATTAAATCGGATGACAAAAAAGCTGTCAAAAACAGCTTAAAAGGTTTAGTGCCTGAAAGATATTTATTATTTTTACTGGAGCGTAACCAGATTGACCCTTCTTCCCAGGGGGCAGTCATCGCCCATGAGAAATGGCGTTCTTTAAGCAAAGATATTAAAAAATTCCCTGTCCGTGTTAATGGAACACTTTCTTTAGAGAAAGCATTTGTGACTGGCGGAGGAGTATCGGTTAAAGAAGTTGAACCAAAAACAATGGCCAGTAAATTCATGAATGGCTTATATTTCTGCGGAGAAATTTTGGACATTCACGGATATACGGGCGGCTATAATATCACTTCAGCTTTGGTAACCGGCCGTTTAGCAGGATTAAATGCTGCAGCAAAGAATAATTTCCTGGCATAAGAAAGGATGGTATAAGTGCAGGATATAGCCCAAACGATAAAAAACAATAAGCTGTTTTCGCCGCTTATTTACATGTTGTTTTTCATCTATTTAGCCATCCTTTCCTATCTTTTGTTTTTTGGATACTACAGACAAGAAGACAGGATAGAATCTTATAATCTTGTTCCCTTTAAAACAATCAATATGTATATTACGTTTGCTGATTACTTCAAATTTAAAATATGGTTTTCGAATCTATTCGGTAATATTATCGCTTTTATGCCATTTGGATTTTTTCTGCCAATCGCCTTTAAAAAGCTGAGAAATTTACTGATTATCACATTTCTGTCCTTCTTGTTTTCTTTATTTGTGGAGACGATGCAGCTTACCTTCCATGTCGGTGGATTTGATGTAGATGATATTCTATTAAATACAATCGGAGGTTTCTTTGGCTACATGGTTTTCAAGCTCATGTATAAGCTTTTCAAAAAACCCGTAACCTAATAAGTTCAAACCTAAAAATAAGTGGAGAAACAAGTTTGTTTTCTCCACTTATTTTTACTATATTCAATTGTAATTTTAGCTGTAACGATTGAGTTAGCAAAAATTAAATTCATCAACCTATGGATTATTTCTTAGATGTTCCGCTTCATCTGGGAATAGACTTGTTCCTACGGGTAAATATGAACCAAGAATTAATTTTACCAAAAATGATAACTACTCATTTTTTATAGATAACCATTGCGCTAAAACAATAGATTTGGTCTTCCTCATCCTCTTCACCGAAAGCTGCTATATTATATTTTATATCTACAATGCTGTCCTCATCTATTTTTCCGAGAAAATGATTCATCCCTTTTTCCAGGTCTTTTTCATGTTCATAATCAAACATTTTTACTTGGATCACGGCAAAGACTCCTCCTGTTTTTATATATCTTTGCCAGACTTTTATATTTTTATACTATTCAGAATACCATTTCCCCTTGCCAATGCATCATACCGCCCTCCATTGAGGCTGTCTTATATCCCTTCTCCTGCAGAAAATAAGCCACATTTTCACTTCTTACTCCTGCATGACAGATTAGAATATACTCCTTTTCTTTATCAAGCTCATCAAGCCGATCGGGTATTTCTCCCATTCTCATATGAATAGCACCTGGTACCATGCCATTTATAACTTCATAATCCTCCCGTACATCAATGATGGATAATTCCTCTCCATTTTCAATTCTGATCTGCAGCTCTTCCGGTTGGATAATTTTTATTTCTTCCATCTCCATTTTCCCCCTTTATAAAAAAGCCGTCTTACGTTTTATTAAACGTAAGACGGCCACACTTGTTAGTTTGCAACGATATTTACTAATTTTCCTGGAACAGCAATAACCTTACGGATTGTTTTACCGTCAATTTGCTCTTGGACCTTTCCGTTCTCCATTACGATTTTTTCCATTTCTTCTTTCGTAATGCCGGCTGGTACCTGAAGTTTTGCTCTCATTTTACCGTTTATTTGAATAACAATTTCAATTTCATCATCAACCAATTTGGACTCATCATATGCAGGCCATGAAGTATAGGCAAGTGTTTCATTGTTGCCCAGTCTGCTCCAAAGTTCTTCACTGATATGAGGGCAAATAGGTGACAAGAGCTTCACGAATCCTTCCATATATTGAATTGGAAGGATTTCCGCTTTATACGCTTCATTAATAAACACCATCATTTGAGAAATAGCTGTATTAAAGTGAAGTGCTTCCAAATCTTCTGTTACCTTTTTAACCGTTTGATGATAGATTTTCTCAAGGTGAGTATCATTGGATTCAGTGATCTTATCATTTACTGTACCGTCATCGGTAATAAACAATCTCCAAACACGGTCAAGGAAACGTCTGGAACCATCAAGTCCGTTTGCAGACCAAGCAATGGATGCATCAAGCGGTCCCATGAACATTTCATAGAGACGAAGTGTATCCGCACCATGGCTTTCTACGATATCATCCGGATTTACTACATTTCCTTTGGATTTACTCATTTTTTCGTTATTTTCTCCAAGTATCATTCCTTGGTTAAATAGCTTTTGGAAAGGTTCCTTTGTAGGAACAACACCAATATCATACAAGAATTTGTACCAGAATCTTGCATAAAGCAAGTGAAGTACAGCATGTTCTGCTCCGCCAATATACGTATCTACTGGCATCCAATGCTTAAGCTTTTCAGGATCAGCAATCGCGTTTGGATTTTTCGGATCGATATAGCGCAGGAAGTACCAGCAGCTGCCCGCCCATTGAGGCATTGTGTTTGTCTCGCGTCTTCCTTTACGGCCGTTCTCATCTACTACATTTACCCACTCTTCAATGTTGGCAAGAGGAGATTCACCTGTACCTGATGGTTTAATTTCGGTTGTTTTCGGAAGCATAAGCGGGAGCTCAGATTCAGGTACAGCTGACATAGTACCATCTTCCCAATGAATAATTGGGATAGGCTCTCCCCAGTAACGCTGACGAGAGAAGTTCCAGTCACGCAAGCGATAGGTTACTTTCTTCTCACCAATTCCTTGTTCTTCAAGCCATTCGATCATTTTGCCAATTGCTTCTTCTTTATTCAAGCCATTCAAGAATTCAGAGTTTACATGTTCTCCTTCTCCTGCATAAGCTTCTTTTTCAATATTTCCGCCCGCTACAACCTCACGGATTGGCAAATCAAATTTCTTAGCGAATTCATAGTCACGTTCATCATGAGCCGGAACTGCCATAATTGCACCTGTACCATAGCTCATCAATACATAATCAGCAATCCAGATCGGAATCTCTTCCCCATTTGCCGGGTTGATTGCATATGCTCCTGTGAATACACCTGTTTTCTCTTTAGAAAGCTCTGTTCTCTCAAGATCGCTCTTAGATTGAATTTCCTTTTTATACGCTTCAACTGCTTCTTTTTGCTCTGCTGTTGTAATTTTATCCACAAGCGGATGCTCTGGTGACAGGACAGAATATGTTGCCCCGAACAAGGTGTCAGGACGTGTCGTGAATACCGTGTAGGATTCGTTCGTACCTTTAATCTTAAAAGTTACAGATGCTCCCTCAGAGCGTCCGATCCAGTTACGCTGCATATCCTTAATGCTTTCAGGCCAATCCAATTCATCCAAATCCTCAATCAAACGATCTGCATAAGCCGTAATTTTCAAAATCCATTGGCGCATAGGCTTACGGATAACCGGATGTCCGCCCCGCTCACTTTTCCCATCAATAACTTCTTCGTTAGCCAAAACTGTTCCGAGTGCCGGACACCAGTTAACCGGTATTTCAGCCATATAGGCAAGTCCTTTTTCATATAGCTTTAAGAAAATCCACTGCGTCCATTTATAGTACTCTGGGTCGGTTGTATTGATTTCCCTGTCCCAGTCATAGGAGAACCCAAGTGATTTAATCTGACGTGTGAATGTACCGATATTTTTAGCTGTAAACTCTTCCGGATCATTTCCCGTATCAAGAGCATATTGCTCGGCAGGCAATCCAAATGCATCCCAGCCAATTGGATGAAGGACATTATATCCCTGCATACGTTTCATGCGAGATAGAATATCTGTTGCTGTATATCCTTCAGGATGCCCTACATGAAGGCCGGCTCCTGATGGATAAGGAAACATATCCAAAGCGTAAAATTTACGCTTCCCTACATGATCAGTCGTTTTGAATGTTTTGTGTTCTTCCCAATAAGATTGCCATTTCTTTTCAATCTCTACATGATTGAAACTCATCCTAATTCCTCCTACATGGTTCAAAATTGCTGTGCTTAACAATAAAAAAAGCCACTCATCCCTAATAAGTAGGGACGAGAGGCTTGTTATTAACTTCCCGCGGTACCACCCTGATTGATGCAGTAAATATGCATCCGGCTCGACTCTTTAACGCAGATGTACGGCAAACCTTACTCTTAGTTCAGGCTTGCAACTCCAGGGTGAGTTCATAATGTGTCCTGTTGACTTGCAGCGACCGTCAACTCTCTAAAAAGAACAACAATTACTACTAATCCCTCTCAAAGTTATTCATATGATTCAAAAAATATATACATTCATTGTATGTAAATCCGCTAAAAAGTTCAAGTCAATTTAGACTGTTTTTTCAATCATTGACAAATATAGCATCGATTATACAGGTTTGATAAAAATTTATGTGTGATTGGCGGGGGGAACTGGGGGCTTGATTATGGGCAGATTCGGCTCTATTTCCTTGTCAATTGGCTGGATTACACACTGATTCGGCCGGATTCCTCTCATTTTACTGATCTATCACTCATCGGGCTGAATTAATCCTTCATCCGGCTGGATTATGAGCAGATTCGGCTTTATTTCCTTGTCAATCGGCTGGAATACACACCCGTTTGGCTGGATTCCGCCGCATTTCACCATCACTCACCTCTCTATACAAATAAACCAACAAGCACAGCCATATAAACTGTGCCTGCTGGTTTATTTGCATTGCTTTGGATGAACTGTTGCTTTAGTTTGTTAGCCTCCAGATGCTTCGTTCATCTTTTTAGCCCTCTTTATAATATCTTAATCTTCACCGGCCTCGATATCTTGATTATTAATGCCATTCGAGTCTTTTGTTCAGGATTGTTATGTTAAAACGTCTCCGCATAGTGAATACCCCTTAGCGTCTGCGAACAACCATTGCATGCTGAATATCCTGAACCTGTATTTTCATACGGTTCAACATATCACGCTGTTGATCATTTGCACTATGATCCATTGCTTCTAACTCATTAAATGAATTTTCCAATCTGACCAATGCCTCAGTATATCCTGCTTCATTGTAATGCTCCTGTTTTGCAGACTCCTTATATTGCTCTTCTGCGAATTCAATTGCATTAGTACATCGCTCCATACACTCACCCATGGATTTTCGTGTAGCCAAAGATACCCTCTCCTTTTTTCATTGGATTGGTTTACAAAAGCTCATCCATTATCCATTATGCCCCTTTGAAATTGAAAAGATTAATGATTTTTAAATAGCTGCTAATAATAGTCAATTGGAAAGTATACATCAGCATGGTAAAATGGAGTTTATGTTCTTGAAATCTAAACAGGGGGTTTTTGTAATGAAACAGGTTAACCCTTTTCAATATGCTAGTGACGACAAACGTTATCATACATGGAATTATCATCTCCGCAATCAATTTGGTCACAAGGTATTTAAAGTAGCTCTTGATGGTGGATTTGATTGTCCAAATCGTGATGGCACGGTAGCTTTTGGTGGCTGTACATTTTGCAGTGCCGCTGGATCCGGTGATTTTGCCGGCAATCGTGCTGAAGATCTGCAAAAACAATTTGCCGATATAAAAGCAAAAATGCACCAAAAATGGAAGGACGGCAAGTATATGGCCTATTTCCAGGCTTATACAAATACCCATGCACCAGTCGAGGTGTTACGGGAAAAATTCGAAACCGTCATGAACGAGGAAGGTGTAGTCGGATTATCCATTGCCACTCGTCCAGACTGTCTGCCTGATGATGTTGTAGAATATTTAGCTGAATTAAATGAACGTACTTACCTGTGGGTTGAGCTTGGTCTGCAAACTGTTCACGAGAAAACAGCTAATATCATAAACCGTGCACATGATTATCCAACCTATGTAGAGGGAGTAAACAAACTTCGGAAACACGGTATACGCATTTGCAGCCATATTATTAATGGATTGCCGCTTGAAACTCCAGAAATGATGATGGAGACAGCTAAAGAAGTTGCTAAACTGGATGTACAGGGAATTAAAATTCACCTATTGCATCTCTTAAAGGGCACTCCAATGGTAAAACAATACGAAAAAGGAATGCTGGAATTCCTTTCGTTAGATGAATATGTCAATCTTGTCTGTGATCAGTTGGAGATCCTTCCGCCTGAAATGATTGTCCATCGTATTACCGGTGACGGTCCGATTGATTTGATGGTTGGACCAATGTGGAGCGTTAATAAATGGGAAGTATTAAATGCTATCGATTGTGAATTAAAGCGTCGCAATAGTTATCAAGGTAAATTTTATGTGCCAAGTAAGGATGCTGTCATAAATGAAGCTTGATCGTATCCTTCCCTTCGCAAGACTATTGCTTGAAAAAGCAGTTAAACCTGGTGATATAGCCATTGATTGTACGATGGGCAATGGGCATGACACCGTATTTTTAGCAAATTTAACTGGTCCGGATGGACATGTATACAGCTTCGACATTCAGGAATCTGCCTTGCAAAAAACGGAAGAGAGACTGATGACAAATGAGCTTCAGGAGCGGGTAACACTAATTCATGCAGGTCATGAGCGTTTACAGGAATTTATCCCAACTGGCAAATCTGTTACAGGCGCAATCTTTAATTTAGGCTATTTGCCTGGCGGCGATAAAGAAATTATTACAACCGCTCCTACTACGATTCAGGCTGTAACGTCATTACTCAAAATTATGGAGCCTGAAGGCATCATAGTTCTTGTCATCTATCACGGTCATCCCGGCGGAGACATTGAACGTGACGAATTAATCAAATTCGTTACAGAGCTTCCACAGGATACGGCCCATGTGCTGGAATACCGATTTATGAATCAAAAAAACAATCCGCCATTTATTATCGCTATCGAAAAACGTTAAAAAAGTGTGAGCTTATGGATGCTCACACTTTTTATATATAATCATTTAAAGTTCTCAGGGGTAAAAAAGATCTGCGGTGTTCCCGTAATAGGATGAGGGCGACTTACCAAATCTACCTCGTATACAGATGAAAGCAATGTTTCATCATAAAGTAAATCTATTCCACCCTCCGCCACCTTCCTTCCATCCTTAAGCAAAGCACATCTATCTGCATATAAAGCTGCCATGTTTAAATCATGGAGGATGGCGACAATCGTCAGCCCATTTTGAAGCTGGAGCCTCTTTAATAAATTTAACAATTCGATTGTATGCTTTACATCCAGATGATTTGTAGGTTCATCGAGAAACAGGAGCTTTGGCTGCTGGGCCAAAGCCTTTGCTAAAAGGACACGTTGCTTTTCCCCTCCGCTTAATGACGAAAAGTATGTATACTTAAATTTCAGCGTGTTTGTCTGAGCAAGACACTCATCAACAATTGCGTAATCCTCACTACGGTAATGATTAAAAAATCCCTTCTCCTGATAAGGATACCTGCCTAATAGTACGATTTCTTCCACCGTAAAATCTATACCCACCATATGTTCCTGACTTAACACGGCAGCAATTTTAGCCAATTCTCCGGTTTTATAGGATGAGGTCCTTTTCCCATTAATGATTGAAGTCCCTTCTTTATATTCCATTTTTCCCAATATACTTTTAATCAATGTCGTCTTACCGCTTCCATTTGGACCAAGAAGAGCAAAAAATTCTCCGCTCTCAACCTTAATAGATAAGTCCTGAAGCACTTGCTTATTTTTATGATAGCCTGCACTGAGGCTCTCTACGGTTAACATGTCAAATTCCTTCTTTTTATGCGTTCTTTAATCAGTAAGATTGTAAATACAGGTGCACCGATTAAGGCAGTAATGACACCGATTGGTAATTCCTGCGGGTTGATAATCGTACGTGCAATCAAGTCAGCCAATACGAGATATCCACCTCCAATAATCATGGATAATGGCAGTAAGTGGCGATGATCAGCACCAGCAAGAAGGCGAACAAGATGTGGAATAACCAGTCCAACAAAGCCAATAGCTCCTGATACGGCAACTGCTGCACCCGTTAATAGTCCAGCCCCGATAATAATGATTATTTTCTTTCGTTTCACATCGATACCATTATATTGAGCGGATTGATCTCCAAGAGCCATCCCATTTAGTTCACGATAATGATATAAAATTATGGAAGCTCCTATAATAAAAAAGGGAATCAATATACTGACGTGTCCCCAATTTTTCATAGCCACACTGCCCATCAGCCAGTTTAATACCTCCCTCATTTGATCTCCTGAGGATAGCGCAATGATAAGTGAGACCACAGCGCCAATGAATGAATTCATAATTATACCGGCTAAAATAATGGTCTCATTTGCATAGGTAACACTAGCTGCCTTTGTAATACCAAATACAATAAACAAGGTTATAAAACTAAACACGATTGCAACAAGCGGCAATGTGAACTGACCAAAAAGAGCAAATTCGATATTAAAGAATAGAACAATCACTGCCCCAACCGATGCACCGGAAGAAATTCCAATAGTATATGGATCAGCGAGTGGATTTTGCAAAAGCCCCTGAAAGGCAGCACCGGCAAGTGCCAGTGAGGCACCCACAAATAAAGCGATTAATACCCGGGGTAATCGTATATTCCAAATAATCATTTCTATATTTTTTGGACCGGTATAGAAGGATTCCTGGCCGGTCACGTTCTTCAAGAGAATCCCAAGAATATCTTTAAATGACATGTCCACGCTGCCTATAAACAGGCCGAGCAACGCAGCGAGCAGCAAAAACAGGATACTCCCAAAATAAATACCGGTTGTTCTATTTTTATTATTCATAACTTATACTTCAATTCCTCTTTACTCCTGGCGGCGAACCTCGGATTATTCATGCACTTTAAAACAAGATTATAAGCTACAACACATAAAAAATCCTTAGCTCAGGATGGTATTGAGCTAAGGATTCACTTTTTCACGCCTGTGAATACAATAAGCCTACTTTTCCCTCCGAAAAATAAGTACTAAAACTCTAAAAGCAGGTTTCCTGGCTTTTACTAAATCAGACTTGTGATTTAGTAAGTACAGTAGCGGGGGCTGCAACGGATTTGAACCGTTTTCCCTTTTACCCTCGTGTACCGAGGCACTTTTAAAGTGATTTATTAGATTTTATTCTTATTCTAATAGATTGATTGACTAATGGCAAATCCACTATTATTTCAACAGTTCTTTGGCAATTAATCTGAAGGAGTTTTCTTTAGCCTCGTATGAATGGGTGATTGTCACAAGCATAATTTCATCTGTAAAGAAGCGTTCACTCAGCTCTCTAATTTTTTCTCCAATCATTTTAGGAGAACCGATAATCATCTTGCTTCTGTTGTAATCAATCCGAGCTTTCTCAAACTGCGATAATGACATTTCATGAATTTCTTTTGGGTGAGGTGTTCCCTCTCTTATAATTCCCTGTGAAAGAAACAGCATCGATAAATCCAATGAACCAGCCAGATATTCTGCCTCTTCGTCCGATTCCGCACAAACTGTAAATACAGTAACCATACCTGATGGATTCTGTACTAACTCTGTAGGTCGAAATGCTTCATGGTAATGCTTCATATTTTCTTCAGCATATTCACTGTTAATAAACAAAGCAAAATTATAGGGTATACCCTTATGAGCTGCAAGAGCTGCGCTAGATGAACTAGATCCAAGCATCCACAATTCCGGCGGAGATGTAATGGTAGGTGTCGCCGATAACCCATATAGAGGATGCAATTCCGGTATTTGATCATAGAGATACCAGGATAACTCATCTACCTGGTCAGGAAAACGATGCAGTTCCTGTACTCTCCCCTCCTGCAACGCTCGCGTTGCTCTTGGCATCCCTCCAGGAGCCCTGCCGATTCCCAAATCTATTCTTCCTGGAGCTAAACCAGATAATACTCTGAAGTTTTCAGCTACTTTATAAGCACTGTAGTGAGGCAGCATAACACCGCCTGTTCCAACTCTTATTTTATCTGTTTGAGCAGCAATCCATGTTGCCAATATCTCAGGCGAAGATCCTGCCAAGCCTTGACTATCATGATGCTCGCTGACCCAAAATCTTGAGTATCCCCACTCCTCAGCCAATTTTGCCAGTTTGACCGTATTAGCAAGTGCCTGCTCTGAAGGCTCTCCAACAGAGCGCGGTGACTGGTCTAGAATACTTAATTTCACCATTCTGCTCCATCCCCTTAGTATTGAATGCTAGACTCGCCTATTCTTTTTCATTCTCTTAAACGCATGATACAGCTTACTATTCCAATAAAAGAAATACGCTGAACGGCCACCCAGGCTTAACATTTTTTTAGTATATTGCTTAACCGACAACTGGTCTTTCACCTTGGAATCGGCTAGATAAATACCCAATAATCCCTGGTTAATCATGCTGTGGAACTTGCTGTCCGGTATTTTTGTGACATCTAAATTGGCTTTTTCAACAAAATAACAAAGTCTATCAATCAGTTGCTCTTCCGTTTCGTAATAAAAACAGAAATTTAAATCGTCGCCTTGGCGATCCTCCTCCTGATCAATAAAATAGTCCAACATAATATGCAATCCTTGCACATAAGGAAAATAAGATTCATATATGTCTTTCCCCAAATGTTCAGTAAAATTATCACGCACTGCATATGAAACTAAACAAAAGATGCCCAGAGTAGATCCTGCACAAGCACTGAATTCATACCATGACAAACCTTCTGGAAGCTGCTGTTTATTTTCATTGAACCAGGTTTCTAATCTATGTACCCGTTCTTCCCACGTAACATGCTTATGTATTTGTAAATCACAATAAAAGGTGCAAAGCTTTTTCAAAAAAGGCTCGATATGTTGATAATGCACCATATTTGAAAGAACAGATTGACAGGTTTTTACTAACTCGACTAAATACCCGCCATCTTCCTGCTCCTCTCTGAGTTCATAATAATTTCTCGTCAGGGCCTCCGGATTAAGAGCATCCTTCATAGATTGATGCAATAGCGTAAAATCATTAGGATCAAGTGAGGTACTGCGGTCACATAGATTATCAAGATAATCACTGATTGTTTGATACGCAACAATAAATCGAATGACATCATCTTTTTTTTCACCTGCTGCGAGAGCTAATATAGAACCACCCTCGCAATGAAAAGTTTTGTGGGCAATACTGGATAAGGCCTGTGTACGCAGCTCTTCATTAGGGATTTTTTCTGCCTTTGCCTGCCAACTCGCGAGTTCTCGATGAACAACTGGAAATACATTTCTGTATACATTCTTTACTAAGCTGATATCACTAGTGGGTAATTTCATTTGTGTCCCATCTCCTAACCCCTTAAACGATATACCCTATATTGCGCAATCTCGCTTCAATAAAGCTCTTTGCATATAGAAATACATCTTCTCTCTCTGGCTCATTAAATATTTCATGATACAGCTTAGGCCATTCTTTATAATGCTTTTCGGATGCCGGAAAGTAGTTAAACCATTCTCTAACCATAGCCTTGTCCACTATTTTGTCGTCCCCTGCCTGCATAACAAGAACAGGAATATCCGGGAAATCCTCATCAAAATCAAAGGCATCCTTCATAGCTGAAATTAATTCACGATACCATCTGACTGATACACTTGTGATGTAGAGTGAATCGTTCAAATCAAATTCAATAACTTCTGGATTTCTCGTTGCCATTTCAACCGTTAATCCTGAAGGTTTTTTATATGTAGGATAAACAAGATTTAAAACCTTTGACATGGATTCAAGTAATTTTGGAGGATGAATTAATGTTCCAAAGCATGGTGAAGATAGGATAATACCCGCTAAATTATATTCTTTAAGTTGAAGCATGTTAATGATGATGAGTCCTCCCATGCTATGACCCAGCATGAATACAGGCAAACCAAATGTATAAGCCTCGTTCACCCATGAATCAACCTCATCAATATAATCCTCAAATGAATCAATATGCCCTCGATTTGCACGTGAAGTCATTCCCTGACCTGGCAAATCTCCAATAATTACGTGATACCCTTCTGATAGCCATCTTTCAATTAACCATTTATATCTGCCTGAATGCTCCATGGCGCCGTGAACAATCACGATTACACCATAGGCTTTCCCCTCAGCTTCCCACTTTTTCATAGATGAACTCCTCCTGTATGATGTTTAGCTTTATTTTATTTACACTGTACCGCTTTATATGTACACTTTTATTAACTATCTATTTTACAGTAGAAAACGGAGGTTTTGTAATGAAATTATATCAATATATAGATAAAATTCCTTCCATCGATCAAACTGCTTATTTAGCGGATCATGTAGTTATCAGTGGTGATGTCACAATCGGTGAAAATTCAAGTGTTTGGTTTAACACAGTCATTAGAGGTGATGTCGCTCCTGTGATTATCGGTAAAAATGTTAATATTCAAGATAACTCAGTCCTCCATCAAAGTCCCAACAACCCATTAGTACTGGAAGATAATGTAACGATAGGCCATCAAGTCATTCTCCATAGTTGCCATGTGAAGAAAAATGCTTTGATTGGGATGGGCTCCATTATTCTTGACGGAGCTGAAATAGGAGAAGGTGCCTTCATCGGTGCAGGCAGTTTAGTATCTCAAGGTAAAAAAATCCCACCAAACACACTCGCTTTCGGCAGACCTGCTAAAGTAATTCGTGAATTAACAGATGATGATCGTAAAGACATGGAAAGAATAAATAAGGAATACGCAGAAAAAGCACGCTATTATTCAAGTATACAACCTTTAAAAGAGAATAACTAATTATCATTCCTCATTAGGGTATACTCTTTATTGTATACCCATTCCCTTTATTATTTAGCTATAAATGATACACCTTTTTAAAATCAATTTCAGGAGTAGGATTATGAATACTTTCATTTTGATTTTCATGTTATTTAGTATCATTTCAATCATTTTGGTCCTATGGCGTCAATATCAGCCACTATCTATTTTGATTGTTATCTCTTTGATAGGCACTTTCCTGTATACAGGCTGGAAGGTCTATAACTCAAATTACTCCTTTGCTCATCAAATTAATAATATGATTGATAAGTCAGTAAGCTTAACAACTTCTATTACCAAAGATAATCGACCTGCAAAACCTCCTGCCAAAGATAAAGTACTTCTTGATGTGCCGATCGTTAAACAGCAGCCCGAGCTCCCAAGAGGATGTGAAGTAACCAGCCTGGCTATGCTTCTTCAATATTCCGGATTGGATGCTGATAAATTAAAACTTGCCCAGCAAATAAAAAAAAATCCAGCTAAAATAAAAAAAATAAATGGTGAAATCCATTACGGTGATCCTAATGATGGATTTATTGGAGATATGTATTCAACTAATAAACCTGGCCTCGGAGTGTATCATAAGCCTATAAAAAAACTTGCTGAGCATTATATGCCTGGCAAAATAATCGATTTTACCAATGGAGATTTCAACCAAATCAAAAAGTATCTCTCAACCAATCGGCCCGTCTGGGTTATCATAAATACAGCCTATGAAAAACTGGATCCATCCTATTTCCATACTTGGAAAACACCAAATGGGAAAATATCGATTACTTATAAGGAGCATTCTGTCGTAGTGACGGGATATGATCAGCATTATATTTATTTTAACGATCCCTTAACAGGAATTAAAAATAAAAAAGCACCCTCCGCTGATTTTGAAAAAGCGTGGGTGCAAATGGGAAAACAGGCTATAACCTATAAAGATTAATGGATTGGGTCACTTATCATATCCTTTTCAGCTAATGCCTGGAAAGGATATTTTTCTTCGACATATACAGAGTACCATATCATAAATACCAATACAGTCCATAGTTTACGGCTATTATCCGCTTTACCTGTAACATGATTATTGAACAGATTCATAATGACTTGCTTATCCAGCAAATGATCTGTTTGGCTTTCTTTTATTATTGTAATCGCCCATTCATACATTTCATTTTTTAACCAATGACGGATAGGGACTGGAAAACCAAGTTTCTTACGATTTAATACATGGTCAGGAATGATTCCCTCTGCAGCTTTTCTAAGTATATATTTGGTCGTTCCATGAGCAGTTTTTAAATCAGTTGGAATTCCGGATGCCACCTCAAATACTTTTTTATCAAGGAATGGCACTCGAAGCTCAAGAGAATGTGCCATCGTCATCTTATCAGCTTTTACTAATATATCTCCGCGCAGCCATGTATGAATATCAATATACTGCATTCTGCTCACATCATCATATTCGGGTGTTTCTGCGTAGAACGGATGTGTTATCGTAGTATAATCCAGCTTTGATTTATATAATTTGAATAATTGCCCCTTCTCTTCCTCCATAAACATCTTGGCATTTCCAAGATAGCGTTCTTCAATCGGCGTACAGCCGCGCTCTATAAAACTTTTGCCTTTTACACCTTCAGGCATCATGGCAGCAATTCTTTTTAGCGCTCTTTTCATAAGTACAGGAATTTTATTAAACATGGCTAAGGATTGAGGCTCACGGTAAATATTGTATCCTCCGAATAATTCATCCGCTCCTTCACCTGACAGAACAACCGTTACATGCTTTTGCGCTTCCCTTGCCACGAAATATAAAGGAACACAAGCGGGGTCTGCCAACGGGTCATCCATATGCCACATAATTTTCGGCAGTTCCCTCATATATTCCTGCGGCGATATAATATAGCTGATATTCTCTACCCCAAGCTTGTCAGCTGTTTCTTTAGCTACATCAATTTCACTGAAACCATTCTGTTCAAATCCAACTGAGAATGTTTTAATTCCAGGATGAAATTCTTTAGCTATGGATGCGATGATTGTAGAATCAATTCCACCTGAAAGAAATGAACCAACGGGTACATCACTGCGCATATGCATGCTGATACTGTCATACATCACATCTTGAATTTCTTTAATCCAATCTGGTTCACTGCGCAGAATAGGTTTAAATTCTGCTTTCCAATATTGGCGGATTTCCATAGGTTCTCCAATTTTCTTTGTAAAGCAATGTCCAGGCAATAATTTTTTCACATACTTTGTCATCGTTGCTGGTTCTGGAGTAAATTGGAAGGTAAGATAATGCTGCAGAGACACATGATCCAATTCTTGTTTTTCTATAGCGTGTATAATACTTTTCTTTTCAGAAGCAAAATAGGTCTTATCCCCATCTTCCTTATAAAAAAATGGTTTAATCCCAAATGGATCACGGGCACCAAAAACAGAGTTCTCCTGTTTATCCCAAATCACGAACCCAAACATCCCACGAAGCATTTCAACTGCCTTTTCCCCATATTGAACAAATGCCGCCAGGATTACTTCAGTATCTGAATTTGTAGAAAACGCCATGCCTTCCTTTTCCAGCACTACTTTCAATTCCAAGTAGTTGTATATTTCTCCGTTAAAAACAATCCAATAGCGTTCATTTTCATACGTTAAGGGCTGATGTCCACATTCAATATCAATGATGCTTAGTCTTCTGAAACCAAGCTGGATATGTTCATCTATATAATACCCCTCGTCATCTGGCCCTCTATGCGTAATCAAGTCATTCATACTTTTAATTAGTTCTGAATCCTGATTCGCTTGCTGGTGATCATGCATACATCCTACAAATCCACACATTATTATTCACTCACTACCTTTACTTTCGACTGTTTTTCTTTAAAAATATCAAAGGATTAGATTTTTAGATATAAGCTAGGGTCCCGACAAAATATGATCCATTATACCCGATATCACAACTTCCTAATATTACCATATTTAGACAAAAAAAGAAAGAGGGGTTATCCCTCTTTCTAGAAATGTTTATGCTGTTTATCTTAGATGTTAGCTTCCGCACGCAGTACTTCCACTTTATCTGTTTTCTCCCAAGGAAGATCTAAATCATTGCGTCCAAAATGTCCGTAAGCTGCTGTTTGTTTATAGATCGGACGTCTTAAATCAAGCATTTTTATGATCCCTGCTGGGCGTAGATCAAAGTTAGCACGTACTAATTCAATTAATTTTTCCTCTTCAATTTTCCCTGTACCGAACGTATCAATAGAAATAGATACTGGTTGCGCTACACCAATCGCGTAAGCCAGCTGAACTTCCGCTTTATCTGCAAGACCTGCTGCTACAATATTTTTAGCTACGTATCTGGCTGCATAGGCAGCAGAACGGTCTACTTTTGTAGCGTCTTTACCAGAGAATGCTCCGCCACCGTGACGTGCGTATCCACCATACGTGTCTACAATGATTTTACGGCCAGTCAAGCCTGCATCCCCTTGTGGACCTCCAATAACAAAACGGCCCGTTGGGTTAATAAAATATTTAGTTTGTTCATCAATAAGGTGAGCAGGAACAACCGGTTTAATTACTTGTTCTTTTAAGTCTTTCTTAATTTGCTCCAGTGTTGTTTCCGCGTCATGCTGAGTAGAGATAACGATTGTATCAATTCTTACCGGATTTTTATTTTCATCATATTCCACTGTGACTTGTGTTTTTCCATCAGGGCGCAAGTATGGAAGAACTTCTTGTTTACGAACCTCAGCCAGCTTTCTAGATAATTGGTGAGCAAGAGAAATAGGAAGAGGCATTAATTCTTCTGTTTCGTTGCAGGCAAAACCGAACATAAGACCCTGATCTCCCGCCCCAATAGCTTCAATCTCTTCATCTGACATCGTGCCTTCTCTTGATTCCAAAGCTTGGTCTACACCTTGGGCGATATCTGCAGATTGTTCATCAATAGAGGTTAAGACAGCGCATGTTTCTGCATCGAAACCATATTTAGCACGTGTATAACCGATCCCTTTGATTGTGTCACGCACAATTTTTGGAATATCCACATAAGTAGAAGTAGTGATTTCTCCCGCTACTAAAACTAATCCAGTGGTAACAGATGTTTCGCAGGCTACCCTCGCATTTGGATCCTTTGCTAAAATTTCGTCCAAAATGGAATCAGAAATCTGATCGCAAATTTTATCCGGATGACCTTCTGTTACAGATTCTGATGTAAACAAATGTCTCTTATTAGACATGTATATTTCCTCCTTCAGTTTCCCTGTTTATGGCTACTCATTATCTTTAATTATCTCCTGATTATACGAAAAAAGACCTTTCCCCTTTATAAAGAAAAGAGGAAAGGTCTGAGTCTCAGAAATCTGCCTTTCACTCTCATCGTTCAAGGCATTATAACCTTGCATCAAGTTAGCACCTTTGCGTGATTTCCATTATAAGGAATCAAACTGCAGGTTGCCCCGGCTTCATAGAGCTCGTCTCTCCACCGAGTCTTGATAAGAGTATCCATATCAAATGTATATATTATCTTATCCATCATTTTCTGTCAATAAATAAACAGGAATATATTGTTAAGATAAAACTTTAGCTTCATCCTTTTTCTAAAAGAAGTACAGTCAGAACTTAAAATTCGCATTTCAATTATGATATTGATATAATTAATTTACGAATATTCAAATAAATATACTTTATTATTTATCCATCAATATTGACTAATATCCCTATTCTTTCACCAATGAAAACAATAATAATTATTCTTATATACTATATTAAACCATATTTTTGAAAATCAACACAATTAGTATGGATAAATCGATTAAATGTGTTATACTATTTTCCATATAATATGCTTACCAAAATTCTGGAAAAGGATGATACCTTATGAACAGTGTAGGAGTTTCCAATGAATTGAAACAATTACTTACTCATGATAATATTCACATTCAGCTTTCAGTGCCACAATTAGTTGAAAAAGTATTAACCAGAAAAGAGGGCATCCTCACATCTACTGGAGCGATTAAAGCCGAAACAGGTAAATATACCGGCAGATCTCCAAAGGATAAATATATTGTAGAGGAAGCTGCCACTAAAGATAAAATAGCCTGGGGAAGCGTCAATCAAGCAATATCTGAAGACGCATTCTCTAAATTATATGATAAAGTTATCGATTACCTCGAAAAACGAGATGAATTATTTGTATTTAATGGGTTTGCTGGGGCTGCAACAGACTACCGCCTTCCTATACAAGTAATCAATGAATATGCCTGGCACAATTTATTTGTACATCAGCTGTTTATCCGCCCCACTAAAGAAGAGCTTGAAAATCATTCTCCTGAGTTTACTATTATCTCAGCACCAGGTTTTAAAGCAAACCCTCTCGTGGACGGTACACAATCTGAGACGTTTATCATCATTTCTTTTGAGAAAAAAGTCGTCTTAATTGGAGGCACCGAGTATGCAGGTGAAATGAAAAAATCCATTTTCTCAATCATGAATTACCTGTTGCCTGAGAAAAATGTGTTCTCTATGCATTGTTCAGCAAATGTAGGTTTCGAGGGAGATGTAGCTCTTTTCTTTGGCCTATCCGGCACTGGAAAGACTACTTTATCAGCCGATCCAAATCGCCGCCTTATAGGTGATGACGAACATGGCTGGTCTCCTGATGGTGTATTTAATATTGAAGGCGGCTGTTACGCAAAATGCATCAATCTCACACAGGAAAAAGAGCCTCAAATTTTTAATGCCATACGCTTTGGTTCTGTACTAGAGAATGTGGTTGTAGATGAAGATACGAGAATTGCTGACTATGATAATGGAATGTTAACTGAAAATACCCGGGCAGCTTACCCTATCGAAGCCATGCAGAACATCGTCACACCTAGTATAGCGGGCCATCCCAATACAATCATCTTTTTAACTGCTGATGCTTTTGGTGTTCTGCCTCCAATCAGCAAGTTAACCAAAGAACAGGCAATGTATCATTTTCTAAGCGGTTATACGAGTAAATTGGCAGGAACTGAACTCGGAATCACTTCACCACAGGCTACGTTTTCTACCTGCTTCGGTTCACCATTCTTACCATTGCATCCAACTAAATATGCTGAGATGCTTGGCAAAAATATTGAGGAACATCAAGTTCAGGTATATCTGGTTAATACCGGTTGGACTGGAGGAGAGTATGGGACAGGTAGCCGCATGAAGCTTTCTTATACACGAT
Organism: Bacillus sp. E214; assembly: GCF_008087365.1. Lineage (NCBI taxonomy): Bacteria > Bacillati > Bacillota > Bacilli > Caryophanales > Bacillaceae > Bacillus > Bacillus sp. E214. The sequence continues at coordinate 233,314 of NZ_VENN01000004.1, forward strand.
TGATGATTCAAGCTGCATTGGAAGGAGAACTAGCCAATATCGAAACGGTACAAGACAGAATATTTGGCTTAGCGATTCCTTTACACGTACCTGGAGTACCTGATGAAGTTTTACAGCCGCAGAAAACGTGGAAAGATCCAGAAGCCTATTATGAAAAGGCGAATGAGCTTGCACATAAATTCAGAGAAAATTTCAAGGAATTTAAAAATATCAGTTCTGAAATTGAATCTAAAGGTGGACCAATTACCTTTTAAAGAACTAGCGGTGTCTTAGGAAGCCAAAAAGAAATGGCTTTCCTGAGGCACTATTTTATTTGTCTAAATTTAAAAACAAACCCACCGCCCAATGTAATTCTGGATGAAGGTTTGTTTTCTTTAGTTTCTATTCAATTTAGTTACTGGAATTTAAAGAAATCAACTCATATGTAATGGTTGTGCAGTTATTTTCCCATTCCACTTTTTTTATCCGTGCCGTTCCTCTCGATTCTCCATCCAGAGTTTTTCGGATATCAATCGGAATTTCAATTGGATATAGGCGGTATCCTTCTTTTTTTAGGACGAATAGATTTTCCTCAACCCTTTTTTCATTAGCCTTTGTCACTATAAGAGTATTCAATTCCATTGGCATACCCAATTCTCTCACTCCCCTGCTTCATTTATTTATTTCAATGGTATCATTTGAAGCGGCTTCTTTCATCCATTTCGTTAAATCCGTGACGATTTGCCGATTTATTCTAGGAGGTAGATAATGTGTATAGTCCTTAAGGTACCACACATCGACGCTCTTGCCGAGATCCTGCAGTCTGTTTCTTAATAGATTGGCATGTTCAACCGAAACGTTCTTATCCTTCTCGCCATGAATAATTAGAACATTACATGGTATTTTTTCAATTTCATACAAGGGTGTACGGGCTTTATATTCATCCGGCACCTTGTTTGGCGTACCTCCAATGACCCTTTTCAGCATTCTTCTTAAATCAATTCTCTCTATGTAGGTCAGAACCATATCGGAAACTCCCCCCCACGTGACAAGTGAAGCAGCGTCCTGGCAGTATATAGCTGTCCACAAGGCCATAATCCCGCCTCGAGAAAATCCAAAAATATGGACCTTTTTTGGATTAACCTTGGGATGTTGCTTTAAAAGTTCAAAACCTGCAATAGCATCCCAACGATCTTCTCCTGCAAAATCTTCCTCTCCTTCTCCACCCTGGTTGCCACGATAAAAGGGGGCAAAAACAACAAACCCCTGACTTGCGAATTGAATGATACGCCCTGGACGGACCTTCCCAACATTTTTAATGCCTCCGCGTAAATATAAAAATCCGTCCATTATTTCATCATTTTTTTTTGGCTCAGCTAATAGCCCCTTAACCCTTAACCCATTCGATAAATACGTGACAATATATAGATTTATATCCGGATGTGGCGATGGATATCGACTTCTATCTACGATACTACCTAGCGATGATTTTACTTCATCCATAATCCGGGCTCCTTTACAAAGTTCTATAGGCATTCACACAAATATATACCACACATACAATACGATTAACTACACTTTGGCATACATACTGCCTACTAAGGAGGAAATTCCCTTGAAATATTATCTTAAAACCAGCTTCTTCTGTATGCTGTCCATTCTGCTCATCTTTAGTTTATCGGCCTGTAAAGAAAATAAGTCGACTGAAGAATTGACAAAAGTCAAAGTAGCAGAAGTCACACGCTCTATTTTTTATGCACCTGAATATGTCGCCCTGGCCAAAGGATTTTTTAAGGACGAAGGGCTTGATGTAGACCTGCAGACTGCATGGGGCGGTGATAAGACAATGACTGCTCTACTATCAGGCGGAGCTGATATCGTGCTTGTTGGCTCAGAAACTTCTATTTATGTTCATGGACAAAATTCAAGAGATCCTGTTATTAATTTTGCCCAATTAACTCAAACAGATGGAACTTTTCTTGTATCCAGAGAAAAAATAGAGGAATTTAACTGGAACATGCTAAAGGGCAGTACATTTCTCGGACAGAGGAAAGGCGGTATGCCACAAATGGTTGGAGAGTTTGTACTGAAAAAACACAGCATTGATCCTCAAAAGGATTTGAAATTAATTCAAAATATTGATTTTGCCAATGTCGCCAATGCCTTTGCATCAGGAACAGGTGATTATGTACAGCTATTCGAACCTCAGGCAAGTGTTTTTGAAAAAGAAGGAAAAGGACATATTGTCGCTTCCTTTGGAAAAGAATCCGGCCATGTTCCATACACCACCTTCATGGCAAAGGAAAGCTATATGAAGGAAAATGAAGATATCGTTAACCGTTTTACAAAAGCGATTTATAAAGCACAAAAATGGGTTGAAGAAACAGATTCCGCTGAAGTAGCAAAAGCTATTCTCCCATATTTTGAAGATACAGACGTAGAGATTATTGAAATGGCCATTGACCGTTACAAGTCACAGGAGTCCTTTGCCTTAAATCCAATTCTTGATGAGGAAGAATGGTTAAATCTGCAGGATATCATGAAAGAAGCAGGAGAAATCGATTCCTATATCGATCATAAAACACTCGTAAATACAGAAATCGCTGAAGAAGTTTCAAAATAGGAGCTAAGGAGGCAGGGATTATGCCTTTATTGTCGATAGAGAATGTATCTCATCTCTATTTATCTAAATCGCAAACATCAATTGCTTTAGAGAATATATCAATGAGTATTGAGGAGGGAGAATTCATCTCCTTCCTTGGCCCAAGCGGCTGCGGTAAAACAACCCTTCTATCCATTATATCTGGCCTTTTTAAGCCAACCGAAGGAAGTGTTAAGCTATACGGGAAGGATGTCCTCATCCATCGCCAGGATATTGGATATATGCTGCAGCAGGATTATTTATTTCCCTGGAAGACCATTAAAGAAAATATATTGATAGGATTAAAATTATTAAAGCAGCTCGACCAAAAGCACGAAGAACAAACCATATCACTATTAGAAGAAATCGGCCTGAAGGATGTATTGACTAAATTTCCAAGGGAGCTATCAGGAGGAATGCGCCAACGAGTTGCCCTAGTTAGAACTTTGGCCACTAACCCTACTCTGCTCCTCTTAGATGAACCTTTTTCTGCTTTAGATTTACAAACCAAACTAAAGCTTGAAGATATCGTATCAAGTACATTAAAATCGTTTAAAAAAACGGCTATTTTAGTTACTCACGATATAGGAGAAGCAGTAGCCATGAGTGATCGTGTCTTCCTCCTCTCTCCAAAACCAGGAAAAATTCACAAAGAATTTGATATTCCAAACGAGTTAAAAGGGCTATCCCCATTTAATGCAAGAAATCATCCAGCCTTTTCAGATGTGTTCCAGCTTATATGGAAGGAGATGGAGCAGCTTGACGGATAATAAACTTAAAATTAATACCCTTCACAAGAACTATATCCAACAATTAAAAACCAACCAGCATAAAGTATGGCTGTATCAGGGTGTTATCTTTGTTTTATTTTTTGCTCTTTGGGAAATAGCCAGCCATTTTTACTGGATAGATCCCCTCCTGTTCAGTTCACCTTCCAATGTCGTTGAAATGCTGATTGAAAAAATACAGGATGGCAGTTTGCTCAGCCATCTCGGACTTACCTTGTTCGAAACAGTCATCAGCTTTATTTTAGGCACTCTACTAGGGACACTGCTAGCTGTTGCCTTGTGGTGGTCTCCAATGCTTTCAAAGGTCCTGGATCCCTATTTAGTCATCTTCAATGCTATGCCTAAGGTAGCCCTTGGACCCATTATTATTGTGGCGATGGGCCCTGGATTAATATCCATTATCACCAATGGAATCATTATCTCAGTTATCGTTACGACTATAGTCGTCTACACGAGCTTCAAGGAAATCGATCCCAATTATATAAAGGTAATGGAAACGTTTAATGCTCGCCGCATGCACATCTTCAAGGAAGCTGTCTTGCCGTATTCCTTTCCAGTCATTATATCGACACTAAAGGTTAATGTTGGTTTAGCCTGGGTTGGTGTCATAGTTGGAGAATTTCTTGTTTCTTCACAAGGACTTGGCTATCTAATCATTTATGGATTCCAGGTATTTAATTTCACCCTTGTTTTAATGGCATTACTCGTTATAGCTGTATTTGCAACGATTATGTATAAAATGGTCGAGTTTGTTGAAGCTAAGTTAATCCGCGACCGCTTATCATAAAAATTTTAACCGGCTTATTTTATCCAGACATTTCAAAACAACCTGATCCTTCATAATGAAGCTATATTGGGTGCTCGTTTGAAAATCATGTGGCAGTTCTGACAGTAAAACGGGCCCTTCTGTTTCCAGATAATCTTCTTTCTTCGTAAGGGCAGTAAGCTCGGCATAAAATACTGCTTTAACAAAGGAACCCGCTGGGTCGAGTACTTTATACTCGCCAATTGGAATTAACTGCTTTGCTTCTCCCCCTGTTTCCTCATATACTTCACGTATGGCAGCCTGAACAGGGGTTTCATTGTTTTCCACCTTGCCTCCGGGAAATTCAAGCCCTCTTTTGGAATGGTTGGTAAGAACCCATTTCCCTTTATAGCGGCATATGACGAATACATGACGAGCTTCTTTTTCAAATTGACCTTGTTCATCATGAAAATAGACATTATTTCCATGGATATCCTTAAATATGTCCATCTATCTCTACACTTCTCTCTTAATTGTTTCTTTCAATTATAGCAAAACTGGCTCTTATATAATTTATAAGGAATAAATCAATTAGAAGCTTACTTTTACAACACACTTTCTTAAAAATATAACAAATATAGTCATGAAGGATGGAATCAATAATATTTTCAATATAAGTAGAGTACATTTATAAAGGTTGGGGTAAATAATTACTATATGAATCGTGATCTAAAAATTGAAAGGAGTTCTTAGCAGTGAATTTCATTGATGAACTATACCAATTGTATCGAGATAAACTAACTGGCGATGATGAAGATATTGATATTTTGGCTTTAGCCGTTTTAGAACAGCTTGATCGTAAGGATGTTATGCAATTAATTAATGAACTGGAAGATCGGGAGCTATATAATTTAATGGGGATATACATAATTGATAGCCTTAAAAAGCGATTTGCAAATGATGATGTACAGCCGCCTGTATCAAAATATTTGCACTAAGATAGGATTACATAGCGAAACCTTCTAAAAATAGGAGGTTTTTTTAGTTTTTTAAATAAATTCACAGAGACCCCGAAAAACGATATGGTAAGATATAGGTCATTTCTATGTAACAGCAATGATATAATAGAGGTCATAAAGACTGGGGGAAAGCATATGGGGATGACAGGAATATTTATAATAGGGGCAATTATTATAGTCCTAATAATAGGGGTTACTGCACTTGTCACAACAAAAGCATACGAATACAAGCACACTATTGATCCATTAGATCAAAATCCGCATTTGAGTGGTAAAGAAGAGGTTCGCACATCTGAACCACATGAATAAGCGCAAAAAAGAATCCCCAGATAAAAAGGGGATTCGACTTTGTTTATGCAAATACTTGTTTTAAATCTTCTTTGCTTTGTGTCAGCCAAAATCTCATCAACTTTTTTGCACCTTCAAGGTCATGAAGCTTGGCTTGACCGCATTGTTTTTCGTTAGCCGCGGGAATATCAGTTATCTCAACAGCTTCTTTCATGGTTTTATCAAGCACATCTATGATTTCTTCAACAGTTGGCTCACCGCTGACCACCAAATAAAATCCAGTTTGGCATCCCATGGGTGAAATATCAATGATATCAAAGTGAGAATAACCCTCAGAATATTTCCTGATATTAAACGCCAACAGATGCTCTAAAGTGTGAATCGCATCTGGCTTCATGGCCTGTTTATTTGGCTGGCAGAAACGAATATCAAATTTGTTAACAACTCCATCGCTTCCTACTTTATGAACACCACAATGACGAACATACGGGGCCTTAACAGCATTATGGTCCAAATCAAAACTTTCAACAGATGGCATTATAAAACCTCCTTTTAAACTTATTACTAATTTTACCTTTTCTCCATCAATATTTCATCTCTAAAGTTTGAAGTTTGCCCTTTCAGGCATTATGATATGGTTGTATCTAAACATTCTAATTAAGGAAGTTCATATTATGAAAAAAATATTACTAAAACTAGTCCGTTTTTATCAAGTGGCCATTTCACCTATGAAGCCGCCAAGTTGTAGATTTTATCCAACATGTTCTCAATATGGCCTTGAAGCAATTGAGCGTTTCGGACCAGTAAAGGGGACCTGGCTAACCATAAAACGAATCTCTAAATGCCATCCACTGCATGCCGGCGGGTTTGATCCTGTACCTGAAAAACAAGAAAAAAAAGACTCTTGATTTACAAGAAAAAGCCGTGTATCATACTAGATATGCAAATCGTAATCTTTTCGATTTATATTTTCGCTTAACAAATCGTAATGAATACGATTAACAGGAGGATACTACATTGAAAAAAATATCATTTATATTCGCACTCATACTTGGTGCATCTATTTTTCTTTCCGGATGCAACAGCGATAATAGCACGGCTGATACTAAAAATGAAAACCAGCTTTCTATTTATACAACTGTTTATCCATTACAGTATATGGCTGAGCAAATAGGTGGTGAACATGTAAATGTATCTTCTATCTATCCGGCAGGTGTAGATGAACATACATTTGAACCAACACAAAAAGATATTATCAATATCGCAGAGTCTGATTTATTTTATTACGTTGGATACAATTTAGAAGGCTTTGTAAATAACGTGACCAAAACATTGGGAAACGAAAATGTGGAAATGATAGCTATTGGTGAAAAAGTAAATCTTGATACTCATGGACATGAAGAGCACGAACATGAAGATCATGAGCACGAAGACGACGGCCATAATCATGGTACAGTCGATCCGCACTTATGGATAGATCCGCTATATGCAAAAGAAATGGCTGAACATATTAAAGACACACTGATTGAGAAAATGCCTGAACAAAAAAGTGCCTTCGAGGAAAATTACGAAACACTGGCTAAAAAGTTCGATGAGTTAAATACAGAATATACAAAGGTATTCAGCGAAGCACCTCATGATGAATTCCTTGTTTCTCATGCTGCGTTTGGATACTGGGAAGAACGTTATGATGTAGATCAAATAAGCGTCTCCGGTATATCTACATCCGAAGAGCCTACTCAAAAATCACTTGAGAAGTTAGTGGATACTGCCAAGGAACATCAACTTAAATATATTTTAGTTGAACAGAATATAAATAGTAAATTAACGGATATTATTAAAAAAGAGGCTAATTTGACTGCATTGCCTATTCATAATCTATCTATCCTGACTCAGGATGATATTGATTCAGAACGCGATTATTTTTCAATCGCGAAGGATAATTTAGACTCACTGCAAAAAGCTTTAAATGATTAATCACGTAAAAGCCCGAATTCTTTTAGATTCGGGCTTTTTTCTTCCTGTATTTACTTTACATATAAGAGGTGAAAAGAAGCATTCTAACAAAAGAAAGGAGAGATTTTTATGCCAAATGGTGTTAAATGCTCTGTGAATTCCTGCCACTTTTGGAAACAAGGGAATAAATGTGCAGCAGAAAAAATTCAAGTAAATATGTATTCAGAGGAACGTGCTTATAAAAGTGGCGATACTGGATGCAAAACCTTTCGCCCAGCTGACTTTTTATAAACGAAAGGCTGTCATAAATGGATATCAATCACATACTCCGAAATTTTAACGAGGATTTACAAAATTCCAATTCCTTAACATTTCCTATATGCGTGGACTCTTTTACGAATTATTGGAGTACCGAATTCGGATCCCTTGATGAATTACCGAAGGAAGTAGACCAGCTTATAGCTAAACGGGGATTGGAATTAGGTTTACTGGAAGAAGAAATAAATCAATAAAGAAAAGCGCCCTGTGACCCAGGCGCTTTTCCCTTAGTAACTTTTCTTTACTAATTCGACAACTTCTTTTTCTGCCACATTTGTTATTGCGGTTATAACTGATAATGGGAGTCCGCGACGCAACAAGATCTCAGCAATCAAGTATTGTTTTTTCGAACGAGCCATTTCTTCCCCGCCTTCTTATGTCTTTTTTTCCATTATACAGGATTTGATAGCCGAATTGAATAAGTCCAACACCCAATATTCAGAATTAACTAAAAAAATTAATTAACTCTCTTCTCACTATTTTGTTTGAAGCATTACGGGGTAACTCCTTACCCATCACTACTTTTTTAGGAATTTTATATCGCGCCAGCCTGGATTCACAAAATTCGATGATCTCTGTCTGTTGTAAATGGCTCGCTGGATGGGGGACTATTACGGCTGCTGGAACGGCTCCCCATTCATCATCGCTAAGACCAATGACTCCCGCTTCTTTTACGAAAGGATGCTCCATCAAAACGGATTCTATTTCAGCCGGATAAATGTTTTCTCCACCAGAAATAATTAAATCAGAGCGTCTATCAATGACAAACAAATACCCTTCCTCGTCGATATAACCGATATCACCTGTATAAAACCAGCCATCCTGGAAAGATTCCGGTGCCCTTCCATGAAGATACCCCGGAGTTACATTTGGGCCTTTTACTGCAATCTCTCCCGGTACACCAACTGCAGCAATCCTTCCATCCACAATAATTTTTATCTCACATGGCAATAATGGCTTACCGGCAGAGCCCAGTTTTCGCGTTGCATCTTCAGGAGCCAGCGTGACGATTTGAGAGCATGTTTCTGTCATACCATATGTTTGAAAGACAGGTGTGTTTTTATCCGTAGCCTTTTTCAACAACGCCATAGGTGCTGAGCCGCCCCCTAACAGCATACAGCGAAATTCCTCAGGGTATGTCCTTTCTCCTAAATCTTCAAGCATTCTTGTCAAAGTATTCGTCACAACCGAGCAAATCGTAATCTTCTCTTTCCAAATAGCTTCATTTGCTTGTACAGGGTCGAATCCTCTTTGCAAAACAGTCTCTATCCCATAAATGACTGATCTTAAAAGGATAGATAAACCACTTATATGGAATAGCGGCATAAAGCAAAGCCATTTATCATCATCGCGCAACCCTAAATTTAGAGCAGACCCAATCGCACTCCAATAATGGTTTCCCATCGTTTGCTGAACGGCCTTAGGCTTACCAGTCGTACCTGATGTGTACATAATAGTTGCCGTTTGATTAAACGATAAGTTCTTCTTTTCTTCAAATGACTTTGCCTTAGCCTTCTCTAATTGTTCCAGCCTTAGCACGGAAATATCCAGTAACATTTCGTTTTCTGATATGAGAAAATCAGCCTGAGCATCTTCTAATTGCCACTCTTTTTCCCGATCTGTTAAACGAGTATTCAATAGGACAATTTTGGCGCCAATCAGGAGAAGAGCATGTATCGTAAAGACCATCTCCGGCCGATTCTTCATGTTAATTCCAATTACATGACCTTCCGCAACACCCAACTCCGTCAATTTTTGAGCGTATAAATGGGCCATTTCATATAACTCTCTAAACGTCCACTTCTCTCCCTCAAATGAAAGAGCCGTACGCTCCGGAGTCACATACGCCCGTTGAATCAAAAACTGCGGAACAACCGTATCATGCATCAACATCTTTTCAACCTTCCCTCTGAACTCCTTCATGATCTCTCTGACCATCAAAGCGTTTTTAAGTACAAATACAAATTAACCTCTATCACTCTAACTGATACTTACATGTACATAAAAACAGCCTGACGGTAGGCGTCAAGCTGTTTTTCGTTCTCCATTAAGGGAATCGTGGGAATTGGTCAAAGTCTGGATTGCGCTTTTCTTTAAAAGCATCGCGGCCTTCTTTGGCTTCATCTGTTGTATAATAAAGCAATGTTGCATCGCCTGCCAACTGCTGAAGTCCAGCCAGTCCATCTGTATCCGCATTGAAAGCTGCTTTTAGGAAACGAAGGGCAGTTGGGCTCTTTTCAAGCATTTCCTCGCACCATTGCACCGTTTCTTTTTCAAGTTGCTCCAATGGAACTACTTTGTTTACCAAGCCCATATCAAGTGCTTCCTGCGCATCATATTGACGGCACAAGAACCAAATTTCTTTTGCTTTCTTATGGCCTACGATTCGAGCTAAATATCCTGCACCATAACCTGCATCAAAGCTTCCAACCTTAGGACCGGTTTGGCCAAAACGTGCATTTTCAGCAGCAATTGTTAAATCACATACAACATGCAGTACGTGACCTCCGCCAATAGCATAGCCTGCTACCATTGCCACAACAGGTTTTGGAATAACACGGATCAAGCGTTGAAGATCAAGAACATTCAGACGAGGAATTTCGTCTTCACCCACATATCCGCCATGACCGCGAACCTTTTGGTCACCGCCAGAACAGAATGCCATGTCACCTGCGCCTGTTAAAATAATAGCACCTATTTCTTTATCATCCCTGGCACGGGAAAAAGCATCAATCAATTCCATTACTGTTTTTGGACGAAATGCATTGCGTACCTCTGGACGGTTGATGGTAATTTTAGCAATACCGTTATATCTTTCATATAAAATATCTTCATATGTACGAATGGTTACCCAATCAAAAGCCATTTCTAATTCCTCCCTCTAATAAACTCACTTACTATTCTACCAAATATTTTGGGTTCTTCCACGTGTATTGCATGGCCAGTGTCATTTATTGTTTCAAATTGGCATCTATTAAGGCAATTCTGCATTTTTAAGGCCAATTGAACGAACTTTTTATCCAATGCTCCCGCGAGCAATAAAACGGGAAAATCCAACTCCTTTAATTCACTCCAAAATGAGGGCTGTGAGCCTGTACCCATTCCCATTAAACTATTTTGCAAGCCAATACTGGTATGGGATACTCTCTCCTGCCTAATTTCTGCTTTCTTGCCATTCGACAGTCTTTCTTGTGAAGCAAATAACGGAATCTTCTCCCAATCATCTACAAAACTATCTATCCCATATTCTCTGATACGTTCTGCCAATTGTGCATCACTATGAGCCCTCGACAGTCGTTCGCCTTCATGTTCCAAGCCTGGTGATGAGCTTTCTAAAATGAGCGTCCGAACAAATTCAGGATATAAAACAGCAAACCCCAATGCCAGTCTCCCTCCCATCGAATAACCAAGAATATGTGCACTTTGGATATTTAAAGCGATTAAAATGTCCTTAATATCTTTAGCAGCCTTTTGCATTTCATATCTATCAGGATCAATAGGCGCTTCTGTCAGACCATGCCCTAATAGATCCAGACTGATAAACTGAAAACAATGTTTGTAATCCTGAATAAATGTATTCCACGTATTCATGGAACCCGTAAATCCATGCAAAAGAAGTACAGGCTGTCCTACTCCTTGCAATTGCACGTGATACTTTACTCCATTAATGGATAACATGAGTTTATTCGCCATCATTCATCATTCTTATTTCCCGGGAAACATGCTGAACGACTTCCCTGTATCTTTTCACATCATAGGAACGACTTGTACAAACTTCAACAATACAGAAATCCGGATTGGCTACCCAGTCCTGAATGGAATCAGTCACTTCTTCCCAAGTTTCCGGATTTTTATAGTTTGCTCCATACAAAGCAGCTGTATGATTAAAGTGTAAGCCATGAGGCGTACCAAAAAGCTCTTCAAAATGTTTTTCTTCAGCAGACTGAGGCAGGTAAGAAAAGATTCCACCGCCATCATTATTCACAACCAAAACCAGAAGCTTTAATTGATACATTTTAGCTGCCAGGAAACCATTCATATCATGAAATAAGCTGAGGTCTCCAAGTGCCAGTACAGTTGGTATTTCAGAGGAAGCGCTGATTCCTGCAGCAGTTGAGATAAGGCCATCTATCCCGTTAGCTCCCCTGTTTGCCAATATCCTAATCTGCTTAGTTGTTTGAAAGAAAAATGAATCTACGTTTCGAATAGGCATGCTATTGCCAACTACTAAGTTAGCTTTTTCCGGAAGTAAACTTTCCAATAGAGAAAATAATTTACCTTCCTGCATCCCTGTTTCATCCTGTATAGTCAGCAGCCCTTCTTTCGCCACTTCATTCATTCCTTGCCAAAGAGAAAGCCAATCTCTTCTTTCTGTATTTGCATGTACAGTAAGATTTTCTCTAACCGAGTGACAGAAAGCGGCCTCATCACAATAAACCATATGGGTACTTACTCCCGCTGGCTCTCTCCAGCCGCTGCCCCCATCTACTACAATATGATTTGTCTGTTTACACTTTTTCACAAATTGCAATACTGGTTTAGAAACTGGCATTGCACCAAACCGAATAATTAAATCTGGTGTAATTTTCCCGTGTATTGCTTCTTCCTTCAGAAAAGTATCATAGGTTTCAATTACGTGCTGATTTCCACCTGCCCTTAATTGCGATAAAGGATCAGCAAGAATCGGATATCCCGTTGCTTCAGCGAAATTCAAAACAGCTTCCTTAAAATCAGGTTGGTCAATAGGACCGCAAATAATAATCCCTTTTTCGCTTTCCTTAATTAAACGAAGATATGTATTCAACTGAGAATCAGCCAGCTTACGGTGTCCATGTGCAATATCGATACACGCATTTGAATGGTCCGTTCTACGAATCCACTTTTCCATTTCGCTTAAGATTGGAATGAGTGGCTCTCGTAAAGGGAAATTAACATGAACAGGTCCGGCAGGCTCCAGAATTGTATTACTGATGGCTCTGCTTGCTACAGTGCGTGCATACTGGAGCATCATTTCTCCGGAATCAGGCAGAGACATTTCTACAAACCATTTCACATGCTTCCCATAAAGGTTTATTTGGTCGATGGCCTGTGGTGCTCCAACATCTCGTAATTCATGCGGACGGTCAGCAGTAAGAACAATTAATGGCACTCTTGAATAATAGGCCTCTACGATAGCAGGAAAGTAGTTTGCAGCCGCTGTACCTGATGTACATAACAAAGCGACAGGCTTTCTCTTTTCCTTAGCCATCCCAAGCGCAAAAAAGGCGGCCGATCTTTCATCGATATTAATATGAACATTCATATCCGGATGTTCAGCCATACAATAGGCGATTGGTGTAGATCTGGATCCCGGACTAATGACAACATCATTCACTTCCGCTCGGGCTAGTTCATCTACAAAGGATGCTATAAAAGCAGTTAGCTCTTCTTGGTGATTCATATATTCCTTCCCTCCAAAGCAGAAAGCATGGGTTTAAATTTCACTTTTGTCTCCATATATTCACTTTCGGGATTTGATTTTTCTACAATCCCACAGCCCGCATATAGAGATGCTTTATCCTTCTTTAATAAACCTGAGCGGATTCCTACAGAAAAGTCACCGTTTCCGTATATATCTATCCACCCTATTGGAGCAGCATAAAATCCTCTATCCATACCTTCATATTTTTCTATTTTCTCCATAGCAATATTTCTTGGCGAACCTCCCAAAGCAGGTGTTGGATGAAGCAATTCCACAAAGTCCAAAACAGAAGTGCCGGGCAGACTCACACAATTTACCGGTGTATAAAGATGCTGTATATTTTTTAGCTTCATTAATACGGGAGCATCAGGAATATTAATCTCGATGCAATGCTCTTCCATCGCCTCTTTAATCATATTGACCACAAACTGATGCTCGGATCGATTTTTATCATCATTTAATAATTCATTTCCTAGGGCAAAATCAATTTCTTCATCTTCATTTCTTGGCGTTGACCCTGCCAAACATGCAGAAAATACAGCCGGCCCCTCTTTTTTAATCAGCCTTTCCGGAGAAGCACCTATAAAACAATCATCCCCTGATTCAAGCCCAAAAATAAAGCTTCCGTTTTGCTGAATCATTAAATTCTCAAGTACTTTATAAGATGGAACTTCATCTTCAAATTGCAAACTTAATTCACGGGCCAGGACGATTTTCTCCATCTGTCCGTTTCGGATATCCTCGACAGATTTTAGTATAGCCTGTTTCCACTCTTCCACAATATGTTCTTGCCGTTCTATGATAGCTGGCATTTCTTTTTGGCCAGAATCAGACATAGACAAAAAAGCATCTCTATCTTCGATAAATTGGCGTACCTCTTTATCTGACATATGAGGAGTCAAATATATAGAGGAAGTTAAGTATGAACCATGATTTGTTTCTGTAATTAAAAACTTAGGTATATAAAATAAATAACTGCCAAATTGGCTCCAATTGGAACCCGGCTCTGTATTTTTAGAGTTAAAGGAAAAACCGCCAAAGCATAAAGGTCCTGTGCCTTTTCCAGAGTTAACCCCATTCACAATGGCTGACTCCATTAGGGCGGCCCATTCTTCCTTAATATCTTTAAAACGTTTTTCTCCATTAGTAAGAGATTGTATCTTATGTGCTTTTCCGATCCCGGCTAAATATAATTCATTATCCGGATCTTTCCAGTAAAATCGCTCACCTTTATATAAACACTCACTAGATTGATAGATATCGATCGGTTTCTTATTGGTAACGGCCTCAACATGACTGAATAAGATTGGCATAGCAATCCTTTTTACTGTATGTAAGGCTTCAGTCAATCCCTGTTGAATATCTGTCATTTGCTTTATTGCCATTCAAATCCCTCCGTTGCTCCTATATCCAATAAACCTATTTAAAGATACACCTGTATAAATTAAGCTGTCAATTTTTGTAGTTTCTTAATTTTCATTTTAAAGCTTATATTCTTATCTCCATTTGATAGCGATTCCATTGCGTTTGCCTCCTGTATGGAATGTCTTCTATTCACAAGAATGGAGTACATCTCAATAAACAAACCATCAAAATTATTTTCCCTATTAATATGGATCCTTACTATTATAATATCTTTTTCATAAAGCCTGAACCATTATGACTTTCTAACAGGTCTACTATAGAGGATAAATGTATTGACACTTGCTATCACATTTACCTACACTGATTTAGTATAGTAATAATAGTGGAAATGATATGAGTAGTAGAAATCTTAAAATATTATATTTTATACTAATAGTTTAACATATTGATTTACCACTATTCGCTAGTAACTTATAACGTAAAGGGGATTAACAAAATGCAAGATCACTCGCATACTCCTGCGAAGACAGGATTACCCAGGAAAAGTTGGCGGGTATGGTGGAAATTAACCAGGCCACACACATTAACAGCTGGTTTTACACCTGTGTTGGTTGGAACAGCGCTGGCTCATGAACATATACCTTCGCTGAATATCGGGTTATTTGTGGCTATGATGGCTGCCGCACTGCTTATCCAAATTGCCACGAACCTATTTAATGAATATTATGATTTCAAAAAGGGACTCGATAATGAGGAATCCATTGGGATTGGTGGCGGAATCGTACATGAGGGTTTATCACCAAAGTCGATTCTTACATTAGCACTCGTTCTGTATGGTATATCAGCACTGATAGGTGTTTATATATGCGCAAATAGCAGCTGGTGGTTGGTACTCATCGGATTATTATCAATGTCAATGGGATACTTATATACTGGTGGACCGCTCCCAATAGCCTATACCCCATTTGGCGAGATTACATCCGGTTTCTTTATGGGCTGCCTAATTATCTTGATTTCTTATTTTATTCAAACTGGAAATGTGACATTAGATGCATGGCTCGTAACTGTCCCATTCTTTTTGACTGTGGGTGCTATTTTGTTATCAAATAATATTCGCGACAGAGTCGGGGATAAAAAGGGCGGCCGAAAAACATTGGCAATCCTCATTGGCAAGAAAAATGCCATTATCGTACTGGCAGCCATGTTTGCTCTCTCCTATGTATGGGCATTCGTACTAGTGTTCTCAGGTATTACTTCTCCTTGGACATTACTTGTGCTATTGAGCATTCCAAAAGCGGTACAAGCCGTGAAAGGATTTGTTGGCAATGATACTCCACCGGAAATGATGCCTGCCATGAAAGCAACAGGCCAAACGAACACTTTCTATGGTCTTTTATTTGCATTTGGTATGTATATTGGATTCTTCTTCTAAATCTTTTAATAAGCCTCTTAGTAGAGGCTTATTTTTTTCTGCTCTAATCTTGCTATTTCTCTTAAATGTTTTTCTACTGTGTGATGGGGTAAATGTAACAATACAAGTTACTTATTACAGTTAAGGAAGTGGTAGCATGCTAAGTAAAAATCAACTTCAAGCTATAACAGATAGATTAAAAGAACAAAAAGAAGAATTTCAAAGCAAATTAAATACAAAAAGAAACAGCCGACTCGACCTAAGTGAGCGTGAAGCATCCGGAGAACTATCATCCTATGATAATCATCCTGGCGATCTCGGTACAGAATTATTTGAGCGTGAAAAAGATGTGGCTCTGGAAATACATGAAGAAGAGCAATTGAATGAAATTGAAACAGCGTTGTCTGCAATAGAAGAAGGCACATACGGTGTATGTAAAGAGTGCGGAAAGGATATTCCATACGAAAGACTTGAGGCCATTCCATCCACTCTCTATTGTATCGAGCATTCAAAAAAACAGGAATTAAGCAATCACCGTCCAATTGAGGAAGATGTCATTCAGCCACCAAAGCCAGATTCCCTTCAAAGAACATATGATCATCGAATAGAAGACTACACAGACAGTTATCAAGAAGCCGCCCAATACGGAACCTCGGAAACTCCATCCGATATGGTTAGAGATGCAAAAGGATATGAAGATCTTTATCCAGATCAAACAGAGGATGAAGGTTTTGCAGATGAAGTTGAGTCATTCGTTGGTAATGGTCCAGACGGAGAACGTAAAGTATATCAAAGCGATGCAAAAACCGATTATGAAGAACGCCTGGAAGATGAAAACCTAGAGTCAAATTTAGGAGATATTCCTTACCGAAAAAGAGATAGTTATGTGGACAACAAGAACAAATAAGGCAGCCTATTGGCTGTCCTTTTTTCTTTGCTGCTATATATAACTATAACCTTCCAAGAAGTTCCAGTGAGCTGTTTTTCATTTGATAATTATCTAATTAATAGTTCATAACAGTTACATATGACAAAAAGTAGCTTCTACATATTCAAAACATTACACATGGTAAAAAGGCAACCTATATTCCTTTAATCAATGGAATATAGATTGCCTTTATCTATTTTACATAATTTATTTGTTTCTTTGATTTATAGGGTTTACGTTCCAGATGTCTGTTGCATATTCCTGAATTGTTCGGTCACTTGAGAAAAATCCTGAATTAGCAATATTTATTACACTTGATGAGTTCCATTTCTTTTTGTCTTGATAAGATGCCTCTACCTTTTCCTGTGTACTTGCATAGGAACCAAAATCCCTTAATACAAAATATTGATCATTTTCTAATAGCAGAGAATCATATATCATATCAAACATTCCAGATGTATTCGGGAAGAATCCATTAATTAATTGGTTTACAGCCTGATGAATTCTTCGATCAAGCATATAATATTCTGAGGAGTGATAACCTCCATGTGCGTTGTAATTCATAACTTCCTCTGACGATAATCCGAATGTAAAGATATGTTCTTCTCCGACTCTCTCAAAGATTTCTACATTAGCCCCATCCATTGTACCGATGGTCAAAGCACCATTCATCATAAATTTCATATTACCTGTTCCTGATGCTTCTTTACTTGCAGTCGAAATTTGTTCACTTAATTCAGCTGCAGGGAATATTTCTTCAGCCAGAGATACCCGATAATTTTCGAGAAATACGACCTTTATATAATCTTTTGTGTCCGGATCATTATTTACTTTATCCGCCACGGTGTTAATCAATTTAATAATTTTTTTGGCATAGTAGTATCCTGGGGATGCTTTAGCTCCAAATATAAAGGTACGCGGATATGGCTTGAAATTTGGCTCTTCCTTCATTCGATTGTATAAATACATAATGTGAAGAACATTTAGCAATTGGCGTTTATACGCGTGCAAACGTTTGACCTGGACATCAAAAATACTATCTGGATTAACGGTTATACCATTTTGTTCTTTAATCCGCTTAGCCAGCTTTTTCTTATTGTCTGCTTTCACTTTCATTAGCTCTTCTAAAAAGGAAGAATCCGTACTAAACCGCTCCAATTCCTTCATATATACCGGATCAATTTGCCATTTATCGCCGATTGCTTGCGAAATTAAACGGGAAAGTCCTGGATTGGATTTCAATAACCATCTGCGATGAGTAATACCATTGGTTTTATTATTAAACTTTTCAGGAAAAACCTGATAGAAATTGTTCATTTCTCTCTTCTTGAGAATCTCAGTATGCAGATGGGCTACTCCGTTTATACTATGGCTGCCTGCAATAGCCAGATGGGCCATTTTAACCTGATCATGAGCAATGATAGCCATATCCTCTATTCTTTGCCACTCACCCGGATACAGCTCCCATAATTGCTGACAGAACCGCTCGTTAATCTCATTCACAATCATAAAGATCCTTGGCAATAATGGTTGGAATAAACGAATTGACCATTTTTCCAATGCCTCAGAAAGCGTCGTATGATTCGTATAAGATATCGTTTTTGTGGTTACTTCCCATGCTTCTTCCCATGACATTTTTTCTTCATCCAATAAGATCCTCATTAATTCCGGGATGGCCAGAACAGGGTGAGTATCATTTATATGTATTGATACGTATTCATGCAATTTGCTCATAGGAATATTCTTTTTGCGGTATGTCTTTAATATGGTATGCAAACTGGCTGAGACAAGGAAATACTGTTGTTTTAAACGCAGAATTTTCCCGCTGTCTTCTGTATCATCCGGATAAAGAAATTCTGATACCAATTCTGTATCACGCTTGTAACGCATAATATCGCGATGATAAGGAGCCGGGGCAGGCTCAGCATTCCACAATCTGAGTGTATTCACCGTTTCATTCTGATAGCCAACAACCGGTATGTCATAAGGTACAGCCATTATTGGCTCTGTATCAATATGACGGAAACCTAAACGGCCATCAGAATCTGTATAGGATTGTACTTCTCCCCAAAAAGGTACCATTACTGCCTGATCGGCTTTTCGAACCTCCCATACATGTCCATTTTGAAGCCATTGCTCTGGATATTCAACTTGTACGCCATCAATGATTTTTTGCTCAAATAAACCATATTTATAGCGAATACCACATCCATGACCAGGCAATTCCAAAGAAGCAATGGAATCCATGAAACAAGCAGCTAATCGGCCTAACCCACCATTACCGAGCGCAGAATCCGGCTCAAGTGTTTCCAGCTCCGAAAAGCTAATCCCTAAATCCTCAAGCCCGTCTTCCACTACTTTTTGTATGCCAAGATTTAAGACATTACTCCCCATAATTCTACCGAGTAAAAATTCAATTGATAAATAGTAGACCTGCTTTGTCTTCGTTTCTCTATATAATTGATTGGTTTTAATCCAATTCTTACTTATATATTCACGAATCATAATTCCTAAAGTATGATATTGCTCCTGCGGAGTCGATTCTGAAAATGTTTTTCCATAAGACATTTCAAGCTTAGATATAAAGGCTTCCTTAAACAGTTCTTTATTATCAAACATCTAAATCAGATCCTCTCAGTCAAGTCTTTATACAAAACCTCATACTCTGCTGCTGAACGTGCCCAGCTATAGTCCTTCTTCATCGAGTTCTTAACAATCTTTTTCCACTCAGAAGGATTATGATAAAAAGATAATGCCCGACGTATTGTATAAAGCATGTCATGAGCATTAAAGTTAGTAAATGAAAAACCATTGCCCTCGCCAGTAAATTCATTATATGGCTGTACAGTATCTCGCAGACCCCCTGTTTCCCTAACAATCGGCAATGTACCATATCTCATTGCTATTAATTGGCTTAATCCGCAAGGTTCAAATTTAGAAGGCATAAGGAACAAATCAGCTCCAGCATATATTTGATGGGCTAAATCTTCATTAAAACCAATATGAACCCTTAATTTATCCTGATACCATTGGGACGTATAACCAAAGAAATGCTCGAATTGCGGATCGCCTGTACCCAGCATGATCATTTGGATATCTTCCTGCAAAATCTCATGGAATACAGCTCTAACCAGATCAAAGCCTTTCTGAGAGGTTAAACGCGATACAACGGCAATCAGCGGCTTGCTATCATCTACCGGTAAATTGAAATACTCCTGGAGATAACGTTTATTCGCTTTTTTGCCTTTCAGAGAATTGACTGAAAACTCGCTGGCAATCGCAGCATCTTTTTTTGGATTATATAAGTCATTGTCAATTCCATTTAAAATCCCATATAAATCTGAGTCTCTTGCCTGAAGCAATCCATTCAGACGCTCACCGTAATAGTCAGTTTTAATCTCCTCTTTATAAGTAGGGCTGACAGTAGTTATTGCATCTGCATAAACCAGTGCTGATTTCATAAAGTTGACGTTCCCGTCAAATTCCAACTGGTTAAAGTAGTCATCATGAATCCCCAGTACATCATCAAGAAAACTTTTTCCATAAATGCCTTGGAATTGCAAATTATGAATTGTAAATATATTTTTGATGTTTGCTAATTTCGTATTCTGGTGCTGAGTTTTCAATAAGAATGGAATCATTCCCGTATGCCAATCATGTGTATGAATAACATCCGGTAAAAATGGAATATGATAAAGTGCTTCAACAGCCGCTTTACAGAAATAAGCAAAACGTTCACCATCGTCAAATTGCTCATAAAGTTTTGGTCTATGGAAATAATATTCATTATCCATAAAGTAATAAATGACACCATCATATTCAGCTTCAAAAATACCGCAATACTGTCTTCTCCAGCTTAACTGAACTTCAAATTCAGCAATTTTTTTCGCTGAATTAAAAAAATGAGTAGGTATCGTCCCATACTTAGGAAGCAACACTCTTACCTCATGACCTAACTTTTTTAATTCTTTAGGAAGAGAGCCGGCTACGTCAGCCAGCCCTCCAGATTTAGCAAAGGGTACACATTCAGATACTACAAATAATACATTCACGAGTTCATCAACGCTCCTTGTTTTACACCTTTTTGAATAACAATTGGTTGGAATGGAGACCCAATCAGAACTGTTCCATCAGCAATTTCTACATCCTTATCGAGGATTACATAATCGAGTTTGCAATTCTTACCGATTTTTGTTTTTTGCATGATAATGGAATTTTTAATGGAAGTACCTTCATCAATATTAACGGCCCTAAAGATGATACTGTGCTCTACTTCACCTTTTATGATAGAGCCGTTGGCAACCATTGATTGGCTTACATGAGACTTCTCACTATACTTGGATGGCGGCTCATCCTTAACTTTTGTATAGATAGGACATTCCTTCATGAATAACTGACTCCAATTTTCTTCTTTAAGAAGATCTATACTTGATTGAAAATAGGCATTAATAGAATTGATATTCGCCAGATAACCTTCATACTGATAAACACAGATAGCGAAGTCGGAATAATGATCTTCCACAACATCCTTTAAACATTTGTACCCAGTTTGTTTCCGCTCGTCAATTAATTTAACAAGCAGTTCTTTTTTAAGGATGAACATTTCAAGTGATTCTTTATCTTTTTTGATTTCCGTAATATCACATTTGTTTTGTATATGATATTTAAGAACAGCATTAAAATCGATATTGCAAACGGTTTGACTGTTAGCAACAATCACATACTCCTGTTTACTTCTTTCAAGATAGGTCATATGATAAGCAAAGTGATCAAACGCATGAACCTCACCAGATACATCTTCTGTATGAGGCACCGGGAGGAAGAATAGTCCATCTCTTTTTCTATTCAAATCCCAGTTCTTACCTGTTCCCAAATGGTCCATTAACGATCTGAAATGTGCTTGTGGATAAACAGCTACATTAGATATTCCCGAATTAACCATGCTTGAAAGAATAAAATCTATTAAACGGAAACGACCAGCTATTGGTAATGCTGCAACATTCCGACTTTTTGTTAAAATATCCAGTGATTCAAAACTATTCGTGGCATCTATAATACCTAATAGTGATTTACTCATATTTTCAACGCCTTTCACTATATCAAGATAATTTTATAACATTTTCTTCTGTTAACAGTTCAGGATTAACCAATATAACATCTTCATCATCAATAGGTCTGATCACCTGGTTATCCGGTATAACAGCACCTGGAGGAATAATAGCCTTTTCAATATAGACATTCTTTCCGATAACTGCATCTGACATGATTACAGAATCTTTAACATGTGCGTCTTTGCCAATCTGTGCTCCATAGAAAACGACTGATTTTTCCACCTTACCTTCAACTATACATCCTTCGTTAATCAGTGATTCTTTAACCTCTGCTTTGTTAGATAGATATTGTGGTGGTCTGTTCGGATTAACTGAATAAATGCGCCATGAATAGTCATAAAGATTTAATTCACACTCTTCATCCAGTAAATCCATATTAGCTTCCCAATAACTTTTCAGTGTACCAACATCTTTCCAATATCCTTCAAATGGATAAGCATATACCTTTTTATCATCATTTAATAATAAAGGTATGATATCCTTACCAAAATCCCTTGTTGAATCTTCATTTTTAGCATCTTTTATCAAATAGTCTTTTAGAACTTTACGATTAAATATATAGATACCCATAGAGGCTAAATTATTTTTCGGATTTTTCGGTTTCTCTTCAAATTCCATTACAGAATAATCTTCTCTGGTGTTCATGATTCCAAATCTGCTTGCTTCATCCCAAGGAACAGGAATAACAGAGATAGTCGCATCTGCTCCTCTTTCCTCATGGAAGCTCAACATTTTATCATAATCCATTTTGTAAATGTGATCTCCTGAGAGAACAATCACATAATCCGGATCATATTGATCGATATAGTTTAAGTTTTGGTAAACCGCACTTGCTGTACCCGTATACCATCTCATTTCCTTTGAAGCAGAATAGGGAGGTAATACAGTTACTCCGCCATCTTTTAAATCGAGATCCCAGGCACTTCCGTTAGAAAGATAGGAATTAAGCAATAACGGCTGGTATTGCGTTAATACCCCTACCGTATCTATTCCAGAGTTCGTACAGTTACTTAATGTAAAATCTATAATTCTATATTTACCGCCAAATGGGACTGCCGGTTTTGCAACATCAGCTGTCAAAGCCTCAAGCCTTGTTCCTTGTCCTCCTGCCAGTAGCATTGCGACTATTTTTTTCTTTGCCATTTTTATTTAACTCCTTCCGTTTTTTAATGGGACGCAGTACAGTAATTCCAAATGGAGGTACCTTAATCTTTACGTGATATGGTCTCCCATGAAAAGAACCTTCTTCTGCGATGATTTTCTTTTTATTAACATGATCGCTTCCACCATATTGGACAGCATCACTATTTATGACCTCTTTGTACTCCTGTTTATCAGGTACTCCAACTTTATATTCTTCATAAGATATATTTTTGAAATTACACAGTACTATCAATGGATTTCCTTCTCGATCACGACGAATAAATGAGAATATGGACTGATCGGTGTTATGAACATCAATCCACTCAAATCCTTCAGGATAATCATCTAACTCATATAACGGCTTTGACCGTTTGTAAAACTTTAGTAAGTCTGCAAAGAAATGATTTAATGTTTGATGAGAATCATAATTTAGTAGATGCCAATCAACCTGTTCTTTATCCTTCCATTCTGAGAACATCCCCAGCTCTCCACCCATAAATAATAATTTTTTCCCCGGGTGGGTTGTCATAAATCCCATGAGTAATTTCAACTGAGAAAATTTTTCTTCGTAGCTTCCTGGCATTTTATCAAGAAGAGATTTTTTACCGTGGACCACTTCATCATGTGACAAAGGTAAAATAAACCGTTCCGTATAAGCATACATTAAGGAGAATGTTACTTTATTATGAAGATCCTTTCGAGAACACGGATCTGATTCCATGTACTCTAAAATATCGTTCATCCAACCCATATTCCACTTATATGTAAATCCTAAACCTCCCTCACTAGCTGGCTTAGTTACGTTAGGCCAATCAGTTGAGTCTTCAGCCATCATAAGAACTGTAGGATCGGATTCTTTTACAACTTGGTTAAGTTTCTGTAAAAAATCTATAGCATGTGGATTAACGTCACCACTATATGTATTGGGCCAATAAATGATATTTGCGACAGCATCCACTCTAAATCCATCTATGTGAAAATACTTCATCCAATATCTTGCGTTGGATATTAAAAAACTATGAACTTCTGGTTTGCCCAAGTCAAAATTTGCTGTTCCCCATACTGGATTCTCTCTGTGTTTGAGATCAGAGTATTCATAAACAGGTGATCCATCAAACATAAATAAACCATGAGCATCTTTACAATAGTGACCAGGTACCCAATCAAGCAATACACCTATGTTATGCTGATGACATTGATCGATAAAATATTTCAAGTCTTCAGGCCTGCCATATCGGCTTGTTGGTGAATAATAACCTGTACTCTGATAGCCCCATGATCCGTCGAACGGATGTTCAGTTAGTGGCATTAGCTCAATATGTGTAAAGCCCTGTTCAACTACATAGGGGATGAGTTCATCAGCCAGGTCACGGTATGTATAAAATTCCTCAATCTTGCATTCATCGCTCGGTATAGACACTTGGCCTTCCTGGATATGTTTTCTCCATGTTCCTGCATGAATTTCATAAATAAACATGGGGTTCTCATCTTGTTGTTTCTTTGTTTTTTTCTTAAGCCAAGACGCATCATTCCATTTATATGAATCATCTATAGGATATACGACAGATGCCGTATGAGGCCTTATTTCTGAATAGAAGGCATACGGATCACTCTTTAGAGCTATGGCTCCAGATGCTGCTTCAATTTCATATTTGTATATATGTCCGTCCAGGTTTTTATCTACCAGAAGCGTCCAAATACCCTGTTCAGAAACTCTTTTTAATTCATAACCGTTACCATTCCAATTATTAAAAGAACCCACCAAGCGTATCTGACGGGCGTTTGGTGCATATACTGTAAACCTTGTATGTATATCATCATTTACCTTTATCAAATGGGAACCGAACAGTTTATATGCATCATAAAGAGAGCCTTCATGAAACAAATGGACCTGATAGTCTGTTGGGATAGCATTAGGCATATTATCACCCTTTCTCGAATTTTCTCAATATACTAATTAAACTACTTATTCTGTAACTAAATCAAATGCAAAAATTGTTAATTTAGCTCTAAAAAGCTATTTTTCACTACTTTTTGGAATTAGTAAGATAAATTAACAGGTATCAGTATAATATATCCAAAATATAGTATATAGAAACTTAAATACTATTATTTTTATGTTAAATATTTCATTATATTGAGAAAAATATCAATGAAGTGGTCTACCACTCAAAAACGAGTTAATTAATTAAAATGTTTACTTAATAAAGTTGTGTAAGAAAATATTAAATTATTTGTTTATTATAGTATTTATCTATAGTAAACAAAATATTCTCATAATTCAAGACCAAAAAGGGAACTTAGATACTTTGGCATATAATATATCTTTCAACATAGAACTTTAGGAAATACAATCGAGGAAAGGATGATTGTGTTGAGTTAATTCTTCTGAAGGCTTCTTTATAATCGATTGAGGATTTAAGAATTAGTATATTCTCTATAGGAGAACATTATCCGTGAAATTTTTTAAATACAAACCTTTACAATTACTTTCCATTGTCTCACGGATCTACTGATTAAAGCAAGACTTAAATAAATGATACCCTCTCAGAAAACTATAAGAAGATGTCTATGCGAGCTTCAATTGCTTATTTATGTTGATATATGGATCATATGAAGGTTTATCGTGAGGCATATTTAATAGCAGAATTTAATACTTAATTTAGGTGGAGTGGAGGTTCGAACAGTAAAATTAGTATAGGGCAAAATGAGAAGGGCTTATAGCAATATTTCCCCAATTCCCAAATGGGGAAAAAATTCAAGAATTGACTCACACATCTATTCAAATTACAGGTAAAAGTAGATTTTCAATTTGGTTGATATAATCCTTACTAAAGAAATCATAAAATTTTACTTGGTATTCCTCTTAAAAGTACTTGATGATCAGTTCGGCTTTATTCTCGTTCTATTTTAGACTTTAACCGTTATTAGAATTTTACCTTTGCTTCTTATAAGGCGTTTAGGAGACAATGTATTGACGGACTGAGCTCTTTTGGCAGTTATGTTTTAATAATTAAGATTTCATTTATTAAAATAATATATAAAAAAACCATGTACATCATGTACATGGTTTTTATGACCCCTACGGGATTCGAACCCGTGTTACCGCCGTGAAAGGGCGGTGTCTTAACCGCTTGACCAAGGGGCCAAATGGCGGAGAAGGAGGGATTTGAACCCTCGCGCCGGTTACCCGACCTACACCCTTAGCAGGGGCGCCTCTTCAGCCTCTTGAGTACTTCCCCAAATATGGCTCCGCAGGTAGGATTCGAACCTACGACCGCTCGGTTAACAGCCGAGTGCTCTACCACTGAGCTACTACGGAATAATGGTATATGGGCCTAAATGGACTCGAACCATCGACCTCACGCTTATCAGGCGTGCGCTCTAACCAGCTGAGCTATAGGCCCGAAGTAAAATTTGGAGCGGGTGAAGGGAATCGAACCCTCATCATCAGCTTGGAAGGCTGAGGTTTTACCACTAAACTACACCCGCACTCTATGGGGCGGCTGATGGGAATCGAACCCACGAATGTCGGAACCACAATCCGATGCGTTAACCACTTCGCCACAACCGCCGTGCATTGTCTTTTTAAAGTTATGGTGGCTCAGGACGGAATCGAACCGCCGACACAAGGATTTTCAGTCCTTTGCTCTACCGACTGAGCTACTGAGCCGTTTTGTATCTTTATATTTCTCTGATGCTGCTCAATGTCTTACTGATGAGCTAACATTTTATAAATGGCGGTCCGGACGGGACTCGAACCCGCGACCTCCTGCGTGACAGGCAGGCATTCTAACCAACTGAACTACCGGACCATTTATTGCGGGGACAGGATTTGAACCTGCGACCTTCGGGTTATGAGCCCGACGAGCTACCAGACTGCTCCACCCCGCGACAATAATAATTTGTTTCCATATACTACAAGGTATTTAAGGTATATATGGCGGAGGAAGAGGGATTCGAACCCCCGCGCGGTTTAACCCGCCTCCCGGTTTTCAAGACCGGTCCCTTCAGCCAGACTTGGGTATTCCTCCATATATAGTGGTGGACCTTGTAGGACTCGAACCTACGACCGGACGGTTATGAGCCGTCTGCTCTAACCAGCTGAGCTAAAGGTCCTATTTGGTAGCGGCGGAGGGGATCGAACCCCCGACCTTACGGGTATGAACCGTACGCTCTAGCCAGCTGAGCTACACCGCCAAATATTGAATCCTATTAAAGTTTATAATGGTGGAGCCTAGCGGGATCGAACCGCTGACCTCCTGCGTGCAAAGCAGGCGCTCTCCCAGCTGAGCTAAGGCCCCATAAGTTTTAGATGGTCGGGAAGACAGGATTCGAACCTGCGACCCCTTGGTCCCAAACCAAGTGCTCTACCAAGCTGAGCTACTTCCCGCAAAAAGATGGCGCGCCCGAGAGGAGTCGAACCCCTAACCTTTTGATCCGTAGTCAAACGCTCTATCCAATTGAGCTACGGGCGCATTTTTTGCAAAAAACTAGTGCCGAGGGCCGGTCTCGAACCGGCACGGTAGTCACCTACCGCAGGATTTTAAGTCCTGTGCGTCTGCCAATTCCGCCACCCCGGCATATAACTTGGCATTGGAGCGGAAGACGGGATTCGAACCCGCGACCCCCACCTTGGCAAGGTGGTGTTCTACCACTGAACTACTTCCGCATATAAGTGCGGGTGAAGGGACTTGAACCCCCACGCCGTAAGGCGCCAGATCCTAAGTCTGGTGCGTCTGCCAATTCCGCCACACCCGCATTTTGTAAATGGTGAGCCATGAAGGACTCGAACCTTCGACCCTCTGATTAAAAGTCAGATGCTCTACCGACTGAGCTAATGGCTCGTACTGATGGTGCCGGCAAGAGGACTTGAACCCCCAACCTACTGATTACAAGTCAGTTGCTCTACCAATTGAGCTACACCGGCTTAATAGATTTAAATGCTTTTCTAAGACACTTAATTATTATAACTTATGTTTTTTATAATTTCACCAAGTATTTTTTGGTAATTTTTAATTTTATAATGGTGGAGGATGACGGGATCGAACCGCCGACCCTCTGCTTGTAAGGCAGATGCTCTCCCAGCTGAGCTAATCCTCCATTTTATTGCCTGGCGACGTCCTACTCTCACAGGGACTCGCGTCCCAACTACCATTGGCGCTGAAGAGCTTAACTTCCGTGTTCGGAATGGGAACGGGTGTGGCCTCTTCGCCATCGTCACCAGACGATTTTGTCAGCGACATTTATTATTATATCGTATTTCTGACATTTTTCAAGAGAAATTTTAAAGAAATTTTATCTTTTTTTCGTTCTCTCAAAACTGGATAATGTAAGTTTGGCAAGTATGCTTGATTCATTTGGTTAAGTCCTCGAACGATTAGTATCCGTCAGCTCCATGTGTCACCACACTTCCACCTCGGACCTATCAACCTGATCATCTT
>NZ_VENN01000005.1:0-248550 GCF_008087365.1 Bacillus sp. E214
AGATTCGCTCGACTTGCATGTATTAGGCACGCCGCCAGCGTTCGTCCTGAGCCAGGATCAAACTCTCCGAAAGATGTTTGATCTAGCTAAATTTTAAAGCAAATTGACGAGATTTTAAAAATCTCTTTTTTTAGACTTGCTTGGCGTTTCGTTTTGTTTAGTTTTCAAAGAACAATCTGTCGTGTTAGCGACTTTTACATTATATCAAGATAACTTTTTGTTGTCAAGCATTTCTTTTAATGTAATTTACTAACATTTCAAGCTCGTTTGTAAAAGAGCGACTTTCTTATCTTATCATCGTTAGAATCGTAAGTCAACAACTTTTTTCATTTTTTCTTTGCCGTCTCGCTTCGTTTTGTTTACCTCAGCGGCGACGTTTATTAATATACCACCCTAAAATCATTTGGTCAATATAATTTTTTAAATTTCTTTATGAATTTTATAAAACCTATGAAAAAGCTTTGCTCCCTTAGTGTTTTCTAGTACAACATCAATATAGCCACGATCAATCAAGTACTCAATTAATATCCTTAAGTCCTCTCCGTAATAGCATAACTCTTGATGTCCATACAGCTCATCAAATGACCAGTACTCTTCTCCTCTTTCACCTATAATTTCTAATATATGCCCAGACCCGGATTCTGTTCTTGTATGAATAAAAAAGTCACTAACAAGGAAAAGAAGTTCTAGTCTTTGATTAAGACTTTCTTCGCTAAAAACCAGCTCTTCATATAATTTATAAATATCAGGACCAATTTGCTTCACCTGATTCCATACAGTTACTTCTGGGTGAAACCCTTTTTCAATGATCTCTAATCTTGCAAGGTGGTGGAGTGCATGGATTATTTGATTATACGCATCTAGAGAGTTCCCTTGATCAAACAATTCTTTACCTTCCATATAACTTCTAATTAAACGCGCAAACTCTATACCTTTTTTTACTTTCCTTCCATAGAAAGGGAATTCATTTAATTCTCTTTTTAATGAGGCAAGATAATCATTACGGTCAAAAACAATTTTCCCATGGTATATCCAATCAATAATTTTTTTATTGGATCCTAATAACCTCCACTCGTTTAACTTTTCATCTGTTACGATGTGGAGTGCTGATTTTTTATTTTCGTAAGCATAATGTTTAATAAAGACCGGTTGCTTATCCTTACTATCTGTAATGATTAATAAAATGTAATCAAATGTATCTGTAATTGAACTCTCAGGAGAGTTCTTCTCAATTAATAAAACTCCTTTTGTATCCGGGTTGCTGGCTCTTTCTTGATAAACGGGTCTTAGGATATCCTCCATGTTCCATTCCTCCACAATTTAATTCGCTCTCCTTATCTATTCAACAATATTCGACAGACTCCTGCCACTATTTTAATATCTATTGTTATTAAATTCTTTGGATATTATGGTATATTATAGAAGATAAAAGGGGGAAAAACGGTGGCAAAGTATTCAAGTAAGATAAATAAAATACGAACATTTGCACTCAGCTTAATTTTTATAGGCTTTATCATAATGTACGGAGGTATTTTCTTTAGAAACTCACCACTGGTTATGACTATTTTTATGGTACTCGGGCTATTAGCTATTTTTGCAAGTATGGCCGTCTATTTCTGGATAGGTATGCTCTCCACAAAAGCTGTTCAAGTTGTTTGTCCAAATTGTAATAAATATACAAAAATATTAGGCAGAGTGGATATGTGTATGTACTGTAAAGAACCATTAACACTTGATAAAGACTTGGAAGGTAAAGAATTTAACGAGGATTACAATAAGAAAAAGTTAAAAAATAAATAAAAAGAAAAAGCTGGCAAACGTCCAGCTTTTTCTTTTTATTTAACTTCCCTATCTGGTTTAATGAACTTCTTTAGCAGAACATTCCGGACAATCACCATAAATCTCCATTCGGTGATGTGTTACTTTAAATCCCGCAACATGCGATGCAAGATGTTCCACTTCATCAAGACCTGGATAATGAAAATCAACTATTTTTCCGCACTTTTCACAAATTATATGATAGTGATCTGATGACACAAAATCAAATCGACTGGATGAGTCTCCGTACGTCAACTCTTTTACTAAGCCAACCTCTTTAAACACACGTAAATTATTATATACTGTCGCTACGCTCATATTAGGAAACTTGCCTTCCAACGCCTTATATATATCATCAGCTGTTGGATGCGCATGGGCAGTTATTATATACTCGAGTATGGCATGACGTTGCGGAGTCATGCGGACACCAGTTTGTTTCAAAGTATCTAACGCTTCTTTAAGTTGTGGTTGAGACACCGTCATGCACTCCTTTTTTATATTATTCTCACTTTGTAATTGTTACAATAAGTTTACTTGATGATTGGTTGAGTTGTCAATATTTCCAGCACCTCATTCAGATATATTATATCCAGGGTGTTGGAAACTCTTGTCTCAAGAATTATGTAAAGTTGGTTCCATTTTTCCTAATTTATAGTTTACATATCTGGCAACAATAAACAAGAAATCGGATAACCTATTCAAATATTTTATAACTAAAGGATTTACCTCTTCTCCGAGAGCAACTGAATTTCGTTCAGCTCTACGTATCACTGTTCTCGCCACATGAAAAGCTGCTCCAGCTGGGTGTCCACCTGGAAGTATAAAATTCTTGAATGGAGGTAATTCCTCATTAAGTTCATCAATATAGGCTTCCAATTCATCAATCGACTCTTCTTTTATAACCCAGCCAACTTTTTTGCCGTATGGAGTAGCTAGTTCTGCACCAACGTGAAATAAATCAGTTTGTATTTTATGGAACTCCTCTAATAACTTATCTTTCCCTGAGAACTCTACATCATTTAAATAGCTTATCCCAAGTCCAATCATAGAATTCCCTTCATCACATGTTCCATACGCCTCTACACGTTGGTCAGTTTTGGATACACGCGTACCATAAACAAGAGAGGTTTGACCCTTATCTCCGGTTTTTGTATAAATTTTCATTCTAATACCCCTTTCCTACATCAATTTTATTCACATAGTTATCATCCTTATGATTAACAAACCGCTGAAAATTCTGCTCAAATATATCAAATGCGCGTGGCAAGTAATTTTTTGAAACGCTAGAAATATGCGGTGTGATAGTCAAATTAGGATATAACCATAGCTTATTATCTTCATTTAACGGTTCATTCGGAAAAACATCAAGCACCATATGACCTATAACTTGATTTTCTAACACCTCATGTATCGTGTCTTCTTTAATTAAATCTCCACGACCAATATTGATAAACATAGCTATATTTTTCATCATTTCAAAATGTTTGTATTTCAAGAGGTCCTTAGTTTCTGATGTACTAGGTAGTACAGATATAATAAAATCTGCATTCGGGAGAGCATCCTCAATTTGAGACATCGTAATAATATCATCAAAATATGAACTGGCGGAAACCCCGCTGCGATTCATCCCAATCGTTTTCATCCGAAAGGCTTTTCCTAATCTAGCTATCTCTTCTCCAATTGCGCCAGTACCTAATATAAGAAGATTTTTCCCATTCAGCTCACCGAAAGGTAGCCTCTTGTCCCATATACGTTTATCTTTATTCTCTGCCATGATCGGGAATTGCTTTATATATGAAAGCATCATCCCCATGGCGTACTCTGCCATAGGTATCACATGAATCCCTCTCGCATTTGTTACCAGGATATTTCTTTCTCTAATTTTTTCGAAAGGCAATTTTTCAATCCCAGCTGACATTACACTAATCCATTTCAAGCGTAACGCCTGGTCGATTGTTTCCTCATCCACATCTTCTCCATATGTTATGAGCACATCCATATCCTTAATAACAGAACCTGCATTTTTGATACCTTTACAAAAATGAAACTCATGCTCTTTGTATGACTCAATCAAACGTTTCCTAATTTCCCCCGGAGGATAAATTGCAGAAACAACCTTCATCCAAATACCCCCTTCATCCACACATCACTAACATAATAACATCTTTTACCAGTATAAAGTGCTGAGACGACTGTTCAGCTTCGAAAAGCATAAGAGGAGGCACGAAGGGAGGCGTTCTTTCCTCTCGTAATGCCTACACTTATGTCTCGAGGAGCTAGGAGTCGAAGCCGGATTACATAAAAAGCTGAAACGGTTTAGTTCAATGAACGAAGACTAAATTCGCCACGTCCTGTGACAACGCCTTTGTGACCTACATCCTGTTGGCATCCGCAGCAACTCCACTTATGTCTCGAGCGTTTTAAGCTAGCTCACATAAAAGCAGAAACTAAATAAAAAAACGGACAGCCAGTTCCGGCTGTCCTTCTAATAGTTGTATGAGGAGGTATTCCCTGATTCTATCTTATTCAAAATAGCTTGTTATGCTTGGTCTTTTGCCATAGATTTTAAAAACAATCACTATAAAAGTGATTCAGGATTTAATCCTTTTAACTCCGGTAGTACAAATAATCCATCCTTTCGAATCAATTGACCATCAAAATAGATTTCTCCTCCGCCAAATTCAGTTCGCTGGATAAGCACCATGTCCCAGTGAATAGAAGATATATTTCCATTGTCGGCTGCTTTATAGGCTAATCCCGGTGTGAAATGCAGGCTTCCACAGATTTTCTCATCGAATAAAATATCTCCCATTGGATTTGTTATTAACGGGTTTACGCCTAAGGCAAATTCTCCAATATAACGGGCACCTTCATCTATATCAAATATTTTATTGATTTTATCCGCTTGATCTGCTCTTGCATCAATTATTTTTCCATCTTTAAACGTTAAACTGACATCTCTGAAGGTAGTCCCTTGATAAGGACAAGGCGTATTAAAGGTAATCGTTCCGTTTACACTATTTTTAACGGGGGCTGTATATACTTCTCCATCAGGTAAATTTCTTTCTCCGAAACACATCACTGCCGGAATTCCCTTTATAGAAAAAGAAAGATCTGTACCCGGTGACGTGATTCTGACCTGATCTGTTTGCTCCATTAGAGATTTCAATGGCTCCATTGCCTTCTGCATTTTGGCATAATCAATTGTACAAACATCAAGCAGAAAATCTTCAAATTGACTTGTGCTCATCCCTGCTTTTTGAGCAAGTGATTTAGTCGGATAGTTCAATAATACCCAACGGCAATTATTAATATAGTAATCAACGACTGGCTTCATTACTTCTCCGCTCAGCTGAAATTTCTCTGACGGAATCTCAGCAAATTCCGCATCATTCTCTTCTCCGATTACAATAATGACAGCATCCATGTCTTCAAATTTTTTCAAATCCCAATTAGCCATGATTTCCAACTGTTCCCGGCTATACCCTTTTGCCATATATTTTTGAATCTCATCATCGAGCATTTGTACAAATGGGTATGCTCCTAGCTCATACGTTTGATTGACAAGTTCTACCAACAAAGGTTTCGTTATGTAGTGACCTTCAATCAACACTTTTTGCCCCTTCTCTAACCGTACAGAATGGGTTAGCAGTTGTCTTGCCATTTTTTTAATTCGTGGATCTTTCATACGTCATCTCCCCTGTTCTCTTTATTAAACACCTACTATCAATATACATATTTTTCCTCCAGAGAGCTTTTTATTTATAAAGAAAGCAGGCATTATTCCATGCCTGCTCACAATCTAAATTATGATAATTCATTTTTAATAAATGCTAAGGCATCTTCCACATGCCCTTTCACTCTCACCTTACGCCACTCTTTTACCACTATACCCTCTTTGTTGATAACGAATGTAGAACGTTCCGTACCCATATATTCATTTCCAAAATTGTTTTTTAATACCCATACTCCATACGCTTTTGACAATGTATGTTCTGGGTCTGACAACAAGATAAAAGGAAGATCATATTTCGTTTTAAATTTTTCATGCTTTTCAACCGGATCTGGACTAACGCCAACAATAATTGTATCCAATTCTGCAAATGATGTGTGATTTTCCTTGAAGTCACATGCTTCAGTCGTGCATCCCGGTGTCATATCCTTTGGATAAAAATAGAGAACTACATTTTTCCCCTTAAAATCAGCTAATGTAACCTCTTTTCCATTACTTGCCTGAAGCTTAAAATCCTGCGCCTTCTCACCAACTATACTACTCATAAAGCTCACTCCCCTGTTAGATAAAAATAATTAAGAACAGCTCGTTCTATTATTACTATACCTAATTTCGGGTTGTTTTTGCATGTTCAAAGTCTATGGCAGTCCTTACGACAAAAGCTGCCGGTAACGCATATCCAATTAAAGCTTCCATTGATGCAATCCATCTGCCAAATCCTACAGGTACCATATCTCCATACCCTACCGAGAGAAGAGTCATAGTACTGAAATAGAAGGAAGAGGCAAGCTTTTGAAACAAACCTCCCTCAATAGGTAAACCATTCAAATGAATAACCGTTCCAAATTTCATTTCAACCAATACGTATAGGATTCCGAAACCTATTAAAAAAGTGAAGTACACCGTAATGATCCAATAAAGATAATCGAGTGATATCCGTTCAGCCCGGGTTGGGTCTGTTGGCATCAATAATCCTCTCAAACTCATTAGTAACGTGATAACAACCGCAGCAAGGATAATATAAAACAAAGGTAACACCCCTTTTTATTACAACCGCATTTGTAATATATACGCTCTTACAGGCATACCTATGATTGCTTGTACACGAATCCATTGCTTAGGTGACCATGTTGTACAAACAAAGAATTCCAGTGCTAAAATGAAGCAGTTACATACGAAGGAGGAGAAATAAAATGAACCACGCTCAATCTGAAAGTTTGCATGCTGAAGCTATGCAGCACATCGTCGGCGGTGTCAATTCACCATCTAGATCATACAAAGCCGTTGGAGGGGGTTCTCCAGTTGCAATGGAAAGAGCAAAAGGCGCGTATTTTTGGGATGTTGACGGCAATCGATATATTGATTATCTTGCCGCTTACGGACCTATAATTACCGGGCATGCCCATCCGCATATTACCAAAGCAATTACAAAGGCAGCTGAAAACGGCGTTCTTTATGGAACACCTACTCCTTTTGAAGTTAAATTTGCCAAGATGCTTAAGGAAGCCATCCCATCCATGGACAAAGTACGGTTTACAAATTCCGGAACTGAATCGGTTATGACCACGATTCGTGTAGCACGAGCGTATACAGGACGGGATAAAATTATTAAGTTCGC
Source organism: Bacillus sp. E214 (assembly GCF_008087365.1). NCBI lineage: Bacteria > Bacillati > Bacillota > Bacilli > Caryophanales > Bacillaceae > Bacillus > Bacillus sp. E214. The sequence goes on from NZ_VENN01000005.1 coordinate 7,170, forward strand.
TGGCTGTTATCACGGACATTCCGATCTTGTTTTAGTCGCTGCCGGATCAGGCCCTTCCACACTTGGAACTCCCGATTCCGCCGGTGTACCAAAAAGCATTGCTCAGGAAGTCATTACAGTGCCGTTCAATGATATAGATGCCTATAAGGAAGCAATCAATAAATGGGGAAATGAAATCGCGGCCGTTTTAGTTGAACCGATTGTCGGTAATTTCGGGATTGTTGAACCAAACCCTGGTTTTCTTGAAGCAATTAATGACATTACTCATGCAGCAGGGGCACTTGTTATCTATGATGAGGTAATTACAGCCTTCCGTTTTATGTACGGTGGTGCACAAAACCTTCTTGGTGTTGAGCCTGATATGACGGCGCTCGGAAAAATCATCGGCGGCGGCTTACCGATTGGTGCTTACGGTGGCAAAAAAGAGGTTATGGAAACAGTCGCACCCCTCGGCCCAGCCTATCAAGCAGGGACGATGGCCGGAAATCCCGCTTCCATGCTAGCTGGTATTGCTTGCCTTGAAGTATTGAAGGAAGAAGGAGTATATGAACGACTAGATCAACTTGGGGCGATGCTGGAACAAGGAATCCTTCAGGCAGCGGAAGACCATCATGTTTCTATTAAAGTAAATCGATTAAAAGGTGCATTAACGGTTTATTTTACTGATGCTAAGGAAGATATCAGTAACTATGCTCAAGCTGAAGCTACGAATGGCGAAGTGTTCGGCCGATTCTTTAAGCTTATGCTGGAACAAGGGATTAACTTGGCTCCATCAAAATATGAAGCCTGGTTCTTAACGACAGCCCATACAGAAGAAGACATAGAAACTACTATTAAAGCTGTAAATCAAGCATTCAAATTATTATAAATACAAATTTTTGAATATTTATGCATATCATCAATTCTACTAATCACGGTAGAATTGATGTTTTAACGTTGTTGAAAGCGTTTACATTAAGATATTTTGATTTTAATAACCAGATAATGTTTATTTTCCAAAAAAACTAAAATGTATATTTAATTGATTTCTGAAAATTCTAATGATAATATAAATCATACTAGTATTGATTATTTATTACCCTCAAAACTGTATTTCCTTCCTCGTTCGTTTTCCAAAGTAATCTAAAAAACCACAAGTTTAAAGCAGGAGGTGAACCGGCATCGAATAGGCGCAAGCTTATAGTTGCCCAACGTATGAACAAAAGATGGAATCCTAGTACGTTTATGAATTACCACGAATCAGAACATGATGCTTGCGGAATTATTGCATGTATTGAAAAGAAAAAAATACCTACCCGTGATAATATTTTTGCGTGTATTGATGCCCTGGTTACCATGAACCATCGGGCCGGTTTTATTAACGGCGAAGGCGATGGTGTCGGCATTCACATAGATATCCCCCGTCAATTATGGAAGGAGAAGCTAAAGAACTCTGGTGCTGATACAGACCTTGCGGATCATAACCATTTTGTAGTGGGCCACTTTTTTATTAAACGTGAGGCTGAGAAACAACAAACTATTGAGGAAATAATCAAACTGGCAAACGAAAAAGACTTAAAAGAAATTTATGTATCTGATGAAGCTTATTCCACCGATGCATTGGGACCAATAGCATTACAGGAAAACCCTGTATTTCTTCAAGTTGCTTTTATAGCAAAAGAAGATTTAAAACAAACTGACCTTTCATCTCTGTTATTTGATCTCACAATTACAATTGAGAAAAATGACCACATCCACGTATCTTCGCTTAGCCAATATCATGCCATCTACAAAGTGATGGGAGCCGGCGATATTCTACCTAAGTACTATCCAGACCTTGCAAGTCCACTCGTCGCATCAACGATGACACTTGGACATAACCGCTATTGCACTAATACACTATCCAGCTTTTTTCGCGTACAACCATTTAGCGTCCTTGGACATAATGGTGAAATCAATACAATCGCCAAATTACGCGATGAAGCGCAAATGGTTGGTGTTCCATTAGTAAACGGCGGCAGTGACTCACAGGATTTAAGTCGTACATTGGAAACATTCATCTACCGTGAGGGGTATTCTCTATTTGAAGCACTTGATATTGTCTTCCCTCCAATCATTAATGAAATGAAGGAATATCCCGATCATCTTCAGGATCTATATACGTATTTGCGTGAAAGCTGGGGCCATTTCGCTCAAGGTCCGGCAGGAATCATTTCCCGCCACGGCAATGAAGCTGCTTTCTCTGTAGATGCACTTGGTCTACGTCCTTTATGGATGATGGAAACTTCAACCTCTTATTTGTTTGGCTCTGAACCAGGTGTTATTTCACCAACAGAATATGTAGCCAATCCTAAACCAATTGGTCCAGGAGAAAAGGTCGGATTAAAGTGGAATGGCGATTCAATAGAACTATATGAATATATCACTTATCAGGAAGAAGTATTCAAAAGATTTAACAAGAGACTTAACTTTACAGAATCTCGTAATCGCTTAAATCCTCCTGATGTAAAAGAGCATACTTTTGCACAGGAAGAGGACAAAATCCAAAACGGACAATATAAAGCTTTCGGATGGGAACGTGACCATATTCAACTAATTGAACAAATGGCTGAAAAAGGTGCTGAACCAATCCGTTCACTTGGTCACGATGCTCCACTGGCAGCACTCAATCCTGAGCGTAAGAATATTGCAGACTTTATTAAAGAAAGTGTTGCAGTTGTTACAAACCCTGCGATAGATCGCGACCGAGAAATGGAACATTTTTCGACCCGAACCATTATCGGTAAACGCCCTTCTCTGTTTACAGATGAAAAATCTGTAAACACAGTGATTGAGCTATTAACGCCTCTATTAGCTGAAGGAAAAGCTGGACACACTTGTGCACAGTTTGCAAAACAACCTTCTTATGAACAAATTCACCAATTTTTTATGGATACAGAAGAATTGAAAACGATATCCATGACATTCACGGAGGGTGAAACGATTAAGGAAGCTCTAGATCGTATCAGTAAAGAGGCTCTTACCTTTGTTACTGACGGCTGTGGATTACTTTGCCTAGATGATGAACTATCCCATCAGGCTGAGCAATTATGGTTGGATCCTGCCCTTGTAGTCGCAGCAGTCGATAGAGCATTAGTAAAAGCAGAAAAACGAAGAGACTGTTCCATTTTAGTTCGCTCTGCTGCCATTCGTAACTTGCATGACATTGTGGTGATTTACGGATTAGGAGCTAATTTGATTAATCCATATTATATGTTCCGTACCGTATCAGATGAGCAGTCGAAACCAGTAATTAATTTATATAACTCTTTATCTAAAGGATTAGAAAAGGTCATTTCAACACTTGGAATTCATGAACTTCGCGGATATGGACGACTATTCTCTTCGATTGGACTACAGGAAGAAATAGCAGACATCCTTCAAATCGTGAACTTCTTTGGATCCAATCAATTAATCTATAATTTTGATAAATTGAAGGAAGATGCGAAACAGCGTGCAATTGATTATGCCAATGAAAAAGAACGTGTCGGCAAGACCTTTCATCTGTTCCCGCGAATCTGGAAAGCAATTGGTGAGGTGGCTTCAACTGGAGATTATCAGGCCTTTGGAGAAAAAATCTCTGAACAGGAAGAACAAAATCCCACAACTATTCGCCATTTAACAGATTTCAAGAAAACCGAACAAAAAGTTGATCCAGAAACAGTGAATATTGGTGTTGGCGATCACAGTCTACCATTTGTAATTGCATCAATGTCGTTCGGCTCACAAAATGAAACAGCCTTTCGCGCATATGCAGAAGGTGCCGATCGCCTTAATATGATTAGCATGAATGGTGAAGGCGGAGAAATTAAAGATATGCTTGGTAAATACCCGCGAACTCGCGGTCAGCAAATTGCCTCCGGTCGTTTTGGTGTAAATGCGGAATTGCTGAATTCCTCTAATTTACTTGAAATCAAAATCGGACAGGGCGCTAAACCGGGTGAAGGCGGTCATCTTCCTGGATCCAAAGTAACATCAAAAATTGCCGAAGCACGTAATGCAACGATTGGATCCGATTTAATATCACCTTCAAACAACCATGATATTTATTCTATTGAAGATTTAGCTCAAATGATCCATGAGTTAAAGACAGCCAATGATCAGGCAAGGGTGGCTGTTAAAGTACCTGTTGTTCCAAATATTGGGACAATTTCTGTCGGGATAGCAAAAGCTGGTGCTGATATTATCACGCTAAGTGGATTTGACGGCGGTACCGGAGCCGCTCGTATCCATGCCCTTCAAAACGTTGGATTACCAGTGGAGATTGGTGTTAAAGCTGCTCATAATGCCTTGCTTGAAGCCGGTCTAAGACAGGATGTTGAGCTTTGGGCTGACGGTGGCCTCAAAAGTGCAAAGGATGTACTGAAGGTTATGCTACTTGGAGCAAACCGTGTAGGTTTTGGAACCCTCTCTATGATTGCTATTGGCTGTACAACATGTCGAGGCTGCCACCTGGATACATGCCATGTAGGGATTGCTACTCAAATTGATTCTGAAGTGGAAGCAAAGGAACATGGGCTAAGGAGATTTGTTCCTAGACAATTTGATTTAGCCGTCCAGGGAATCATCAACCTATTCAGTGCTTTTGGCAATGAATTAAAAACACTTGCGGCTGAACTTGGAATCACAAATCTCCAGGAAGCTGTCGGGCGTTCCGATTTATTAGTACAAACAAAAGGAAAAGAAATGCTGGATTTAAAATACTTACTTAAAACGATTGAGCTTGGCCAGATCACACATCTCGAAGCTGCTGCTACAAAGGACGAATTAATCGTCCAAATGGCCGCAGTCGGTGCAGAATATCTGGATGCAAGTGTAAATGATCTGCTTCAATCCAGACAATTTAAAAATATCAATTCTATTCAGCGCGTACTTGGAAGCCGTGTTTCCTGCCACCGGGTAAGAGGCAGATTAGATGGTTCCTATGTCAAAATGGATCCTGTTAATCTAACCTATAAAGGTTCCATACCTGGAAATGGACTTGGTGCATACAATACAGAAGGCATTACGATAACAGTTGATGGCGGTTCTCAGGATGGCACCGGCAAAACCTCATTTGGAGGAACAATTGCAATTCTTAAAGGAATCGGCAAGGATGACAAATTCTATAATGGTTCCGTCGGAAAAGGCTTTGGATATGGTGCACAAAAAGGTCTATTAATTGCTCAGGGTGACGCTGATGCGCGCGCAGGTATCCGTCTGTCTGGTGCTGACATGATTGTCGGAGGTTCTTTAAAACGGGATATTCCTGTACAAGAACATGGAAACATTGGCGTTTATTCAAATATTAAGGGCTTTGCCTTCGAATATATGACAAACGGCCGAGGACTTGTTCTTGGAGACCCAGGTCCATGGATTTGCGCAGGAATGACAGGCGGTGTCATTTATCAACGTCATTTGCCTGAACGAGGCCTTACAAAAGATGCGCTCCAACGCAGAATTGCAAAAGGAGCCCTCGTCTCTGTTGAAAAATTAAATGAAACAGGTATAAATGATGTAACTGAACTACTTACACGCTATACAACTATTCTTAGAGAAAATGGTCAACAGGCTGAAGCGGAAGAACTGGCCCAATTGCTAGGCAACCCAAGCCAGCACTTCCTCCAAATCGTCCCAGTTAAAACCCAAGCCGACCCATCTGTATCTACAGAATAAGGCTGAAACGACTGCCCAGACCCGACAAGCATAAGAGAAGAGGCACGTAGGGAGTGCTTTTCTCCCGTAGTGACTATTCCTTATGACTCGAGGGGCTAGGAGTTGAAGCTAGAATACACGAGTAAAGCTGAGGCGACTGGTGGTCAGTTATGGGCCATATATCAATTTATATCAGGATGATACATTATTTTCGAACCTCAAGAGACCGTTTCGCTTTATTAAAGCGGCGGCCTCTTTTCTTTTCATTTCTTAACTTTCTATTAAGCCGTTCTCAATTCTTCTTTATATTTTATGAACACATAAACCTTTCATTGAAAAATCTATATATTCCTTCTCTCCATATAGCGTATACCTGATGAATCTTGAAAAAATCGTATTCAATGCATGCCTTTTAGTCTAAAGGGGAAAGTAAACAAAAGAAGTATTTTGCCTGTATATCTTGAACATGAAGACGAAACCCTGTATAGTACAGTCATGTTCGAGATAAAAATAGATAAATATTCGTAAACAACTATGAATAAAAGGAAGAGGTATTATTTATGAAGGTTGGTGCCCGAGTCTTTAAAACGGGAATAGCCATTGTGATAGCCATCTATGTTGCGACAGCATTTAATATACCGGCTCCCGTACTAGCCGGGATTTCGGCTGTATTTGCCGTTCAGCCTACCATATACCGTTCGTACAGGACATTAATTGATCAAATACAAGCGAATATTATCGGATTTCTAATCGCGATATCGTTTGTATTATTATTTGGTAATGATCCCTTATTAATTGGTTTGGCAGCCATTATAACAATTGTAATCAACTTACAGCTGAAAAATGAAAATCAACTGACAATTTCGCTTGTAACTTTAATCTTGATTATGGAGCAACAAGACGGTAATTTTACTGAATTCGCCTTTTGGAGAGTTGCTGCCATTTTAATCGGTATTCTATCAGCGTTTATTGTTAACCTTGTCTTTCTTCCTCCAAAGTATGAGACAAAGCTTTATAAACGAATTAGCACAACCACAGACGATATTCTACAATGGATCAGAATTGGTTCTAGAAGCTCAACTGAACATATTATGATGAAAAAGGACATTAATCGTATTAAAGAGAATGTCACAAAGGCCGATAGCTTGTACGCTCTATATAAAGAAGAGCGTGAAACTTTCAGGAAAAATACGGTTGCCAAATCCCGTAAACTCGTAATCTACCGTTATATGATAGCAACAAACAAACGATCATTGGATATCTTAAAAAGATTACATCGCTTTGAAAACGAATTCCATCAAATGCCTGAGGATTTTCAAATCCAGGTTCATCATCAACTGGATTTGTTGTTGAGAAAACATGAACATATTCATCTGAAATTTATAGGTAAAGTAAAGCCGGGACTAATGCTTGAGGAATCTACGGACACTTATAACAAACAATTGCTGATTGATATTGTTAAAGGTTTTCGATTAAATACAGACGAGGATTCTCCCGTCCACTACCATATGGTTACACTAATTTCATCTATGCTTGAATATGGTGACTACTTAGAGCATCTAGAAATGCTTGTTAACAGTTTTCACTCTTATCACAAATCAGAGAACAAATCGATCAAGATAAATGATGATGATCAATTATAAAAAATCGTTTAAAGGGTATTCCAAAGCCAGTAAAAAGGCTTTAGGATGCCCTTTCTTATTAAGTAAAAACCTGCTTGTTAATCTTTATTTCACCTACATTCTTCATTTCTCCCATTTCCTCTCCTTCTATAAAACCTTACTGGATCACTTTTCATCTATCCACTAATCACTTCTCTCATAAAAGCTTATTTGTTCTTGCATTCTTGATGACAGCACCTTACATGAAATTCAAAAAGGAGGTTCCTCAATTTGAAGAAACCTCCTGTGTAACCTGTAAATATATTTTTATCCAATTTCGTTAGCCCGCAAGCGATCAGTTTCCAACGAGCCGTTAGGCATCCAACTGTTGAACCTGAAAGAGTCTATAATAAGCTCCTTGTTTAGCCATTAATTCTTGGTGTGTTCCCACTTCTATTATACGGCCATGTTCAACCATAACAATTCGATCAGCATGTGTAATGGTAGATAATCTGTGAGCCACTATAAATGTAGTACGGTCACGGGAGAGCTTTTCAAGTGCTTCCTGAATAAGATGCTCACTTTCCAAATCAAGAGCAGAGGTTGCTTCATCCAACACAATAATGGATGGATTCTTCAAAAACACACGTGCAATAGAAATACGCTGCTTTTGACCTCCTGATAATTTGACGCCCCTCTCGCCTACTTTTGTCTCATATCCACTTGGTAATTTGCAGATAAAATCATGAGCATTTGCTGCTTTGGCAGCTTCATAGATTTCTTTATCTGTCGCATCTGGCCTACCCAGTAAAATATTTTCACGAACCGATTCACTAAATAAAATACTGTCTTGCATCACCATTCCAATATTGTCCCGAAGTGAGCGTACCTGAACATCTCGGATATCCACTCCGTCCAATAGTATACGCCCTTGTGTCACATCATAAAATCGTGGAATCAAGCTAACCAGAGTAGATTTACCTCCTCCGCTCATCCCGACAAGCGCAATTGTTTCTCCCCTTTTCACTTCAAGATTAATATCCTTCAGTGCCTGAGTCTCATCTTCTCCATAAGAGAATGATACATGATCAAACGTAATGGTCCCTTGTACATCTTTACATGGACGTGCATCAGGCTTGTCCTCAATATCATACGGAACATCCAAAAATTCAAACACACGGTCCATTGATGCCAGTGATTGCGTTAATGTGGTAGATGAGTTCATCAATCTACGCAAAGGTCCATACAATAAATCGATATAGCCGACAAAGGCAACCATAGTCCCTAATGTCATATTCCCATTAATGACCTGGTATCCGGCAAATAGGATGACAACTAGAGGAGCAATATCTGTAATTGTATTGACTGCTGCAAACGATTTAGCGTTCCAGCTTGTGTGAGCTAACGCTTTTTTTAAGAAGTTTCCATTCACTTTATTAAATTGCTTTTGCTCATGATCTTCAATCGCAAAGCTCTTAATCACGGCCATCCCTTGTACACGTTCATGCAAATAGCCCTGTACTTGAGCAAGCGCCTGTGATCTATCTCGGGTTAATTCTCTTAATTTACCAAAGAAATATTTAATGGAGAATGAGTAGAGCGGTAACAGAAGCAACGATACAATGGTCAATTTTACGTCAAAGGTAAGCATAATTCCAACTGCTATTAAAATTGTAACTAGATCCAACCAAACATTCATAAGGCCGGTTATAACAAAATTCTTAGTTTCTTCAACATCATTAATCACTCTGGAGATAATTTCTCCTGCTTTTGCATTAGAGTAATATTTAAAGCTTAACTTTTGTATATGACTGAACATTTTATCGCGGATATCAAATAAGATTTTACTTGCTGTCCATTGGGCAAAATATTGACGGTAATATTCTACTGGAGGCCGAACTACCACAAAAATGAAAAACATGATTGCCATTAACATATAGAGCTTCCTTAATTGCTCTCCTTTTTGCAAAGCATTGGCACCGATTATATCATCAATCACATATGCCAATAAGGCAGGAGTCAGCAAAGGAATCGCAAATTTAACTATCCCGATTAGGATTGTCACAATGATTTGCCACTTATAAGGCCTTACAAACCTCATATATCTTTTTATACTATTCATCAAATGTCTCTCCCATCAAGCATAAAAACCTGTCCATAAAAGAGACAGGCTTCTTTTCAACTTTTAATTGTTAAATATCGGTTATACCAATTATGAACGAACTCCTGAGAAAACGGCCCTTTTTTCGCTCGAATCATACTAATCAGCTTTTCCACATTTCTCCTGAGAATATGGTCAATGACATTCGGATAACCCATTTGAAGTTTATGCTCTTCGTACTCATCTTCATCTAACAGGTTATATGTCATATCGGGATATACCTTTATATCAAGATCATAATCGATATATTTAACCGCTTCCCCATCAAATACAAATGGAGAACTTAAATTACAGTAGTAGTAAATACCGTCATCACGAAGCATGCCGATGATATTAAACCAATACTGTGAGTGAAAGTAGGTAATAGCTGGCTCTCTTGTGAGCCATGTCCTACCATCAGATTCGGTTACAAGAGTCCGATCATTGCAACCAATTACAATAAATTGGGTACCCTTTAATATGGTCGTCTCTTGCCAAACCCGGTGTATATGTCCATTATGTTTGTAACTGTGTATTTGGATTTCTTCTCCTTCTCTCGGTACTCGCACGTTGTATTACCTACTTTCTCTCCCTATAGGGCAGGGCACTTATATACCGTCTCTGTGTTCAAATTGACAATATATTAACCGTTAAATTAAGATGCTTTTTTCCGTATTCTTCTATTATTATAACGATTCACATACAATTTTAAAACAAAGAGCCACCATGAAAAGCGGATAAGCTATAAATTGTTAAACAAATCGCCATTAACCAGCTCTTTTTTAGAATGAAATATTAATCCTATAACCAAAATTAATCGTTTACAAACATGAGTCATAATGAATGAAGGAAACAGAAGCGGAGAATAAAAATAAAAGAACACCTATAGAGATGCCCTAAATAATGATGAATTGTATTTATATTTTATAGTTTCGGGGCAGATTTTGACTGATAGCTTTCAATCACTTTTTCTGTTAATTGCATAAATATCGTTTGGATTGTATCTAATTCTCTTTTCATCTCACTTATATCGTCCTGGACACATAGTAAATCTTCATCATTCTTTCGATTCCTCAGTTCCTCCTCTAGCTCCATATAACGGTCAAGTTCTGTTTGCATATGTAAAAGCTTATCCATAATGACCATTTGTTCATTAACTAACTCTTCAAAACTCTTCATGCTCTACACCACCCAAAATCAGTATAATAATACATTTCTCTAATAAGCAGAAAATACCTTTGACTTTTTCTGTAGCCTTCTAAGAGGTTTTGTCGAGCCGTTAAAAAGCACTCGCCCGCTACGGGCAAGTGCTTTAATTAAAGGTTTTACATTATTGTTGTCCGGAGTTACCGGAGTTTTTAGCTTTGTTTTTCTCTGCTTTCGCGTTTGCTTGTTTCACAGATTGCACATCAGTTTCACTTGCAAATTCAGAACCAAATTGACCTTGGCTTTGACCTGCAGATTGTGCGTTTTGTTGTCTCACTTGATTTGCATTTGTTTTTGAACTGTTGTTAGCCATTAATATCACCTCCACACCTATTAATGTATCCAACAGAGGTTTTCATATACAAAAAGAGTGTTTCTATTTTTTTCCTTGTTTTTGCTTCACTATATAGCGGCATCCTATATAGAAATTTAAAACAGGAAAAGAGGAGGCTTTATTATGTTTGTAGGAAGAGATATGTCAGAGTTATCCATGATTCCTAAAAGTGAATGGAAGGAAGATGAACTGGAATTTTACCATCATTCATTTCAGCAGATTATGCCCTATTTAAATATAGAGGGACATACCATTCAAAGAGAAATTATTGAGGAAATTGAAAGAAGAGGCGGCCTGAAGAGACAGGAAGCAACCTGGACAAAAGGAACGCGTGTTTCCTACGATTAATTAAAATAGAACCGGCATCAGCTATACCTGAAGATTATTATCTTTTCGCAGGTAGCTGATGCCGGGTTATTTTTTAACCATTAAATACATATGTTTCATAAATTTTTTGATGAGATACAGGTAAAGCATACTGTTGAAAATCATGATCTTTCACATATGCTAATTTATGTGTATTGCTTTTAAAGTTCTCCAAATTATTCACAGTGGCTGTATAGATATCAATTTCCCATGTCAAATGTGAAAATACATGATTGATATGACCGATTGGAGTTAATTGATTTAATTCAACTTGATTCTGTTCCGCAACCATTTCTTTAAGTACTTTAACATCTCCTGTTGTTTCATAGCTTGGGAATTCCCACAATCCCGCGAGAAGACCTGTCTCCGGCCGCTTCCTAATCAGGATTCTTCCACTTTCATCGTTTATCACAATTGCCGATAAATGAACAATTTTGGTCTTTTTAGCTTTCGTTTTTACCGGAAGCTCCTGTTGGATTCCTTTATCAAATGCCCAGCAGTGCTCTCTTACCGGACATAATAAGCATGCAGGTTTACCGGGAACACATATAAGAGCGCCAAGTTCCATCAATGCCTGATTAAATTCTGACGTATGTTCGGGATCAATTAATTCACGTACAGCTGACTCAAATAGTTTGCGGGTGGCAGGCTTTGCTATGTCATCATATATTTCTAATATCCTGGAAATGACTCTCATGACATTTCCATCAACTGCAGGCTCCGGAACACCATAAGCAATGCTTAATATTGCACCGGCAGTGTATGGACCGACACCTTTTAATTTTTTAATTTCTTCAGGAGTGTTTGGCACAATTCCGCCGTAGTTTTCCTTTACCTCTTTAACTGCACTATGCAAATTACGAACCCGAGAATAGTAGCCTAGACCTTCCCATGCTTTTAAATATTTTTCCTCATCAGCATCAGCAAAATCATCAAGCGTCGGAAACCATTCCATAAAACGTTCGTAATAAGGAATAACAGTATCAACACGAGTTTGCTGAAGCATAATTTCAGAAACCCAGACACGATAGGGATCTTTATTTAATCGCCATGGGAGCTGTCTTTGTTCCTGAATAAACCAATCTATAAGATCTTTTCTGAATTGTTCTATATTGCAACTTACAAGTGTCTTCACGTTTCCTCCTGTTTATGTTAAAAATTAATGGAATAGGGAATAAATTAAGTAATCATACTGAGTAGGTTTACCCATGATTTTTTGATTCCCTTCATTTTAAAACAACATGACTGGTATGAAAAGTAATTAATATTGGATAAAAATAGTGGTTTCCTTTATAAGTCAGTAGAAAAGGAGGATGTATTATGGATACCGGTACTCATCTTGTAATGGGTATAGCACTTGGCGGGTTAGCCACCTTGGATCCTGAGGTCGCCTCCCACACAGGAACAGCAACGGCCGTTATGATCGGTACAATCCTTGGTTCCCAGGCACCTGATATAGATACAGTTCTAAAAATGAAAAATAATGCAGTATATATACGCAATCATCGCGGAAGGACACATTCCATACCATTTGTAATTCTCTGGCCTATATTAATTACGGCTCTTATTGCCCTTATTATTCCTGAAGCGAATACCTTACATTTATGGTTGTGGACCTTTTTCGCTGTATTTTTGCATGTATTTGTAGATATATTTAATGCCTATGGTACACAGGCTCTAAGCCCCCTGTCCTCAAGATGGGTCGCGCTCGGGATTATTAATACATTTGATCCCTTTATCTTTGGAATTCATATTGTAGGTCTTATTTTATGGACATTCGGCTTTAATCCAGGAACTATATTCTTAATAATGTATGTAATTATTATCGGTTATTATATCGCTCGGATTACAGAATCTAGAAGCTTAAAAGCTCGAATTCGTTTACAAATCCCTGACGCTCGGCGAATTACGCTTTCCCCAACCATGCGTTATCACCGCTGGAAGGTAGCTGTTACAACGCCTGATAAATATTATGTTGGGGTAGCTGAAAATCGTGAAATACAATTTTACGATACATTTGATCGTATTCCTTTACCGGAAAGTCCAATTCTGGATGCTGCTCTAAAGGATGTGAATCTCTCTGCCTTTGTATCTTTTTCTCCGGTATACCGATGGGAAATGGACTATCAGGAGGGAATGCACATTGTCCGATTCATTGATTTACGTTATCGGAGCAGAGGACGATATCCCTTTGTGGCTGTCGTTCATTTAGATGATGATTTAACTATTATCAACTCATTTACTGGATGGGTTTTTACAGAAGAAAAGCTTCAAAAGAAACTAAATATGATTACTGGATAATCAGGAAAGCTTTCTCATGAATGGGTGGGAGCCATTTTAGAATACTAATAAGGCATCCATCATCCCAGAATGAAAGGTGAGAGAATCTTGAGAAATAAAGCAAAAGGCTTTCCTTATGAGCATGATAATAAATTTAATGGGGAACCCCGAGCCAAACCAGAGTATGCTTCAAAACGAGCAGATGGCACTACAAATACTCGTCCACAGGAGCGAATGCATGCCTCTGGAGAACGGGATTCTAAATAAATTCAAAAAGAGCTTTCTACAGAAAGCTCTTTTTTTCTCGTTTTATTTTAATTTCATTAGCAAGGAAATAGGCAGCCCTTCTTCTTCATTTTGTTGAAGACGATACCCCCAGGCAAACACACCTTTTAAATACTCCACCTTAAAATATTCTCCAGGCGCTCCATCTATACCATACATTTCACCGACTATAATATCAGCCGGGTCTAATGTATAAGCCTTTGCCATAACGGCTCTCCTTTTATGTACGGCAAACTCATTAACCATCCCAAGCTGCTCAGCCTTTCTTGCTTTTTCATTTAAATCTGCGATTGTTTGTCTAAGCTCATGCTCTGACATCTCACTGAATTTTTTCTCCTGCATTTCTTTACCCCTCTCAGTACAATTCAAAATCTCCGTTATCAATTCGCTCTTTGCCCAGTTCTACAAAACGAGAAATTAAGTCCATATCAAAACCTTTTCTAAATAGAGCTGTTTTCATTTTTTGACTATACGAATAGTCATCCAGTTGAGCATACTTTCTGTGAAATTTAGTCGCTGTTTTTACAAGACTTTCCCATTCAGCATTCTTATCATCAACCGCTAACTCTTCAGTCACCAATTTGGCCAGGCTCATTGAAAAACCCTTCCGTACAAGAAATTGGATTGTTTTCTGTTTTGCTTCTTTCATGGAACCCTTACTTTTTTTTAATGTCTTACTGGCCCATTCTTCAGCATTTTCTCTTTGCAAATCATTCGTATACTGACTTAATGCAGTCTGCTGATCCTTTTCTGAGATTCCCTTATTGAGCAGCTCTGTCCGGATGACATCAGGTCCTTTTTTACTGACATTCATTTGGGTTCGTACAAATGCATTCGCATATTCCTCATCGTCAACATATCTATACTCACGCAGTTTATGAATTACTTCATCAATAACCGCCTGTTCCCATTCCTTTTCACTCAAATAGGAAATAACCTCATGCTCTGAACGAATACGATAAGATAGATAATTGACAGCAGACTGAAATGCTTTTTGGATATGGTCACGGTACTGAATTTCCATAATGGATAATTCATCGACTTCCATCCCCTTCGATAGCCGCATGCGGACAAGTAAGTCATCATCCACACTAAATGCGTATCTTTCAGGCTGTCCTTCTTCTGTTATGTATATATTAAAACGATTTTTATTCTTTTTTTGTTGTTCAATTTTTGAGATAAGTGGCATCGTTAGCTCGCCTCCTCTTTTAATGTAGCATATATCCTTATCTTAGTCCTTTCTTTGATTTTAGAAAATGAATTAAAACATTTAATTATGGAAATTATAGGAATGACACTACTTTGAAAAGGAGAATGTTCATGGATAAGAAAAAGCGAGATCAAATGAAAAATCGCCTGACCTCTACTCAAGAAGTTCGTTACAAAAGGGAATTTAAAGCAGCAGATCGAGCGGCTGGGTTTACAGGATCTAAAGGAATTCGTCCATAAACTAACCTTTTATTTACCAGAATAATGGCTTGGATTTTGTTGCAATCTAATCAGGAAGATATTCTTCATTTGGGAGGTAATCAAAAATGGGCAGATATAACCATAACTTACTTCACGGCAGAAACAGGATGGCAAGTGGAAACACGCCGCCTTCCATAAAATCTGACGGATTAGATGTAGAATTTTCTGAGGCATTAGCTGATCATGATGATCTCGTTGCACAAGCCAGATCAAAAGCAGCTGATGCACGCGCTAAATCCAGGAAATAAACTGATTCGCTTGGGAATTTTCACTCCCAAGCGAATCAAAAAAACAACCGATTAAACAATCGACTGGGTGCCTGCGTTTATTAACCATTTACTTCAGCAGCTAAATTAGGCGCGATAAGATCCTCTGCTTTAAAAATATCGTTAACTTTTTCACTTCCAGCATTAAAGTGCTCATTTGCTTTATCCATATTGGGTTCAGCTGTACCGGACAATTGAATTCCTTTTTCTCTATATGAATCAGAAATAGTCTTTATAGCCTTTTCAAAATCCTTGCTATATTTTTCTAAACTATCAGGAACTTTCACATCTTCCAAAGCATCCACAACAGAATTTGCTGAAGCAGCAGCTTTTTGTTTATCTTCCTCTGTTAAGACAGAAGGATTCTCTGCTCCCTCATAGGTATTTAAATCACGATCACTTCCATTAATCACATTCACTATGGAAAGATAGAAATCTAATAAGTCACTTTTTACATCCGCTGATTCTTTAGTGCCCACTTCCTCTTTTGTCTCTTCTTTTGATGAACAACCCATGACGATAACAAGCATCAAGGCCATAATACTGCATAACCACAATCCCTTTTTCATACTCTCTTACCCTCTTTTCGCTATTTTCGAATTATTCTAATTGTTGCATTAAACATCATACAACTTATGTGAGCATTCGTAAATACTGCCCCTTCTAAGTATGAACCCATTAATTTTACAATTACTGTTAATCAATTGATTATCTATGCTTTTATCGTGAAATATTGTACTATTAAATGCGTATAGACCCATTAATTACAAACAATTAAGAGGCAGGAGTATAGATAAATGATATTATCCGTTAAAGATTTAAGCCATGGCTTTGGTGACCGAGCCATTTTTAACAAAGTTTCCTTCCGCTTATTAAAAGGCGAACATATTGGCCTTGTCGGAGCAAATGGGGAAGGAAAGTCTACATTTATGAATATTGTAACCGGACAGCTGGAGCCTGATGAGGGGAAAGTTGAATGGTCTAAGAAAGTTCGTACTGGTTACCTTGACCAGCATGCTGTTCTTGAAAAAGGTATGACCATACGCGATGTACTGAAAACAGCATTTCAGTATCTTTTTGATATGGAAAATGAAATGAACGAAATTTTTGCTAAGATGGGGGAAGCTTCTCCTGAGGAATTAGAAGTCTTACTTGAGGAATCAGGTGTACTGCAGGACGTCCTCACTAACAACGACTTTTATGTCATTGATGCAAAGGTTGAGGAAATAGCAAGAGGATTGGGCCTCGATGAAATTGGGCTTGAGCGCGATGTTCAGGACTTAAGCGGTGGCCAGCGTACAAAAGTCCTTCTCGCAAAATTATTACTTGAAAAACCCGATATATTACTTTTAGATGAGCCGACCAACTATCTTGACGAGCAGCATATCGAGTGGCTCAAACGTTATCTTCAAAATTATGAAAATGCCTTTATTTTAATTTCACATGATATTCCATTCTTAAACAGTGTTATCAATCTTGTTTATCATATGGAGAACCAGGAATTGACCCGTTATGTTGGAAATTATGATGATTTTATGAAAGTGTATGAGGTGAAAAAGCAACAGCTTGAAGCCGCCTATAAAAGACAGCAACAAGAGATTGCCGGCCTCAAGGATTTCGTTGCACGTAATAAAGCTCGTGTATCTACTCGAAACATGGCCATGTCCCGTCAGAAAAAGCTTGAAAAAATGGATATCATTGAACTGGCGAAAGAAAAACCGAAACCAGAATTCCATTTCCGCGAAGCACGTACATCCGGTAAACTTATATTCGAAACAAAGGATCTTGTCATTGGGTATAATGAGCCTCTATCCAGACCATTAAATTTACGTATGGAGCGTGGACAAAAAATTGCTTTCGTCGGTGCCAATGGGATTGGAAAAACTACCTTGCTCAGAAGTATTCTCGGTGAAATTAAACCAATCTCTGGCCAGGTTGAGCTTGGCGAACATTTGTATATGGGATATTTTGAACAAGAAGTAAAACAAACATCCAATAATACCTGTATCGAAGAAATTTGGCAGGAGTTCCCTTCCTATAATCAGGCAGAAATTCGTGCTGCTCTGGCGAAGTGCGGCCTTACTACCAAGCATATTGAAAGTAAAGTTGAAGTACTTAGCGGTGGAGAAAAAGCGAAGGTTCGTTTATGTAAACTAATCAATCGTGAAAACAATTTACTTGTTCTCGATGAACCAACCAACCACCTTGATGTGGATGCTAAAGAAGAATTAAAACGCGCATTAAAGGCCTTTAAGGGAAGTATTCTACTGATCAGCCATGAACCTGACTTCTATCAGGACATAGCTACAGATGTTTGGAACTGTGAATCTTGGACAACTAAAGTATTTTAATGTAACGACGCTATACCTTAAACACCCGTTAGCTTTGGATATTTACATCCTGGTTAACGGGTTTTTTATTTACTTTATACTCTTTACCCCCTGCCTTAGCCTTGGCATAGGCAAGGAATTAGTCGGAAATAATTCCAGTAACCTAGGATATAGAAATGGAGTTGTTTAATAATCTCAGATTAGCAATTAAGAGTTATTGTTTTAATTGATTGCCATGAAAAATTTTAAGAATAAAATCACGATCCGGGACCTGAAGCCGTTCATATGAAGCTAAATATTTTGTATTATCATAGGTAGCATCTTCGTTAGAGATAACCACCTTGTCTCCCGCTATATCTAGGCAGTAGGCTTTGAATTGCAACCTAAAGAGCCTGGATTTAGAAAGACAGTACGTTCACTTCTGAAGAAATGAAGTGGATGATGATGACCAAAACAGATTAACTTTTCTTCCCATCCTTTAAATAAAGTCCTTATATTCCTAAGACTTGGTTCAACAATTCTGCTAAAAGGGTCTTGGCTTATATGGTCATTTAGCTTCGTTGGCTCAATCTGATAATGAATAAACAAAATTGAATTCCCTTCGACAGTTAAATTGATTGCCCTAGGCAACCCTTCCAACTTCCGGATGAATTGCTTATCCATCCTCTCTGCTATCCATTGATGATGCTCTTTTACATGGGAGTGGCTTTGTGGATGTTCCTCTCCTTTTAGAAGTGCTAAAACCGCTTCATCATGGTTTCCCGTAATCATGGATACATCATTTCTTGTAAATAGAATATCCAAAACGTCATTGGTATTCGGTCCGATTCCAATCATATCTCCCAGACAATAGATATGTTCAATATCCCTCCTTCAATCAAGCTTAGATAGTACCGCTTTTAAGGCAGGCTCATTCCCGTGAATATCAGCAATCACTCCAATTTTCATGTCAGTCTCCCTTTTTATGTAAAATTATACCTTAAAATAAAACAAAGCATTCTATTACTGCTGGAGGAATGCTTTGTTTTATCTTAGTTATGGTTTTAATATAACCTTCGTACAATTATCTTCATGTTCATTAAATAACGAATACCCTTTCGCTGCGTCCAGAAGTGGTAACTTATGAGTTACAATTTCAGTAGGGTCGAGCTTTCCTTCTTCAATCATTTTATATAATCGAGGCATATAATGAACAACAGGAGCTTGTCCCATCTTCATCGTAATATTGCGTGAAAAAAATTTCTCTAGCGGGAACATATTATAAACAGATCCGTAAACACCGGTAAGCTGCAAAGTACCAAATTTCCTTATCGCCTTCGTGGCAATTTGAATAGCACTTAACGTTCCTCCCTGCAATTTTAGTTTTTGCTCAATTTTTTCAATAGCTGATTTCTTACCATCCATTCCAACACAATCGATGACCACATCAGCTCCACCCTGTGTAATTTCTTTTATATAGCTCCCTGTATCATCATAATTATTAAGATTAATCGTCTCTACTTTATTCATTTTCTCAGCTTGTTTTAATCGATAATCCAAGTGATCAACAGCTATAACCCTTTTAGCACCAGCCATATAAGCAAATTTTTGTGTCATTAAACCAATTGGGCCACAGCCAAGTACGACCACAGTATCATCCGGTTTTACCCCCGCATGCTCCACACTCCAAAGAGCTGTAGGCAAAACATCAGACATAAATAATAATGACTCATCCTCTAATTCACAGGATTCCGGTATGACAAACGGCATATAGTTCGCAAATGGAACCTTTAAATATTCTGCTTGTCCGCCGGGATGATTCCCATATCGCTCTGTATATCCAAAATATCCGCCTGTATCCTGATGTGGATTGGATTCGGTATGATCACATTGACTTTCCATCTCATGCTGACAGTAATAGCATTGCCCGCAGGATACGTTGAAAGGGATAACTACCCGGTCGCCTTTTTTGACTTTTGTCACCTCAGGACCGACTTCTTCTACGATTCCCATTGGTTCATGTCCAATTATATATCCTTCTCTAATCGGCATATTCCCTTGATAGATATGAAGATCAGAACCACATATGGCCGTAGAAGTAATTCTGACGATTATATCATCATTCTTTTCAAGCTTCGGATCTTCAACCTCTTTAACCTCAATTTTTTTGGCCCCTTGGTATGTGACTGCTTTCATATTTCATCCTCCCATTCAGTTTAGTACAGTTACCTTATTCCCGAATAGGAGGACTCTTATGCAGGACATTTTTAAATTATGTGTTCTAATTCCAATTTAGCCCTTTTCATTTATTCTTCATATAATAATAAAGAAACCATACTGCATGCTGTTGTTCATCCTTAGCTGCACGATTAAACAACTTCTTTGCCGCTAAATTAATGGTTCCGTCTGCAACTGAAAGATAAAAATCCACGGTACGCTGCTCATCTTTTAAAGCCGCTTCAAGCCCCCGTAAATAATCATCCTCACAAGGTTCTGTCTGTTTTGGCTTTGGATCTCTCCCTGTTATGCCTGTATATAGTAGTACCAGTTGTTTAAAATGTTTAATCTCATCCTCTCTGATTTCCAATATTCGCTGCCGTTCATCTTCTGTTGGTGCTAGTCGGGCTAATTTTTCATAACACTGTATAGCACTGTACTCTCCATTAATAGCCCTTTGGGTTTGTTTCACTAAATCATTCATCGATTGTTGTCTCAATTATGTAACCTCCCCATTTTTCCTTATGACCTATCCTATGCGTGTTTCCTTTGAACAATTTCTACCTAAGTAAGATAACCTACAGGTTTTTTATCATTTTTATTTGGGTATATGAGAAATAGCGGTTAAACAAGTATCGTGGTTATCTTCGGACGTCGTTCTGTAAAAAACATATTTGACAAACGAAATTATAAAGTATATACTTAGAAGATATAATTTTAAAGTAGTGACTTACACATAGATATGTAAATAAATATGGCATTCTGCAATTTATGTTTTTCGGAACACTTATTCACACTGGAACGGCTTCGGAGCCGTAAGGATATAAGAGAGGTAGGGCTTATATCGTCTAAGTAAAAACGTCCAAGTGGAATAGATAACCGCGGCAATTTACATCACACACATAAACGAATACTAATAAATGAGAAGTTGTTACTTACATTTCAAAATTATTTTAAAACGAATCAGGCAGATGCTTGGTTCGTTTTTCAATGCATAAAAAGAAAGAAGCCATCAAGGAATCGATGACTTCCACTTATAGATATATTATTTATAACTATCTTTTCCTCTTAAATTGGGATCTCCACCCGTGGCTGGATTTATTGTTACTTTCACTTCGCGCTGTGCTCCCACTAATGGATCATCAGATCTTTCATACGTATCGCGAGCTGCATATTTCTTTTGTGATTCGGAGTCGACTAATATAAGAATCTTCCCCTTTTCTACATCAGTAGCATATTTATCAGCTGTATCTTTAGGAATACCCAATCCAACCAGCGCACCGGTCAATCCACCAGCTCCAGCGCCTGCTGCAATTCCTCCCAATGTTGTAGCAATCGGCCCTGCTGCAACAATTGGCCCAATACCAGGGATTATCAGTGCACCGACACCTGCCAATAATCCTGTTAATCCTCCTAAGATTCCACCTGTAGTTGCCCCAGCTGCAAGACCACTGTCAACATTTGTATTAGTCTTAGATGTGATTTTATCTGCCTTTTCTTTGTCCTTCACTACTACGGAAATATCTTCTTTTTGATACCCTTGCTTCTGTAATCTTTCCACTTCCCGTACAGCATCCTGACCATTATCATAAACACCAATTACTTTTTTATCCATTCCCATCATCCCCTCTCTAAAAGTTAATATATGGGTTCAATACCCGCTTAAGCACTTATTAATCCTTTTTCTTTCTAAGTCATTAGTTACTAAACGCTCAATAATGGGTAAGATATAGTTATGATAAGGGAATATTTCAAAGGAGGACTGTGCATGATCATCGTTTGGATTAGTTTAGCTATTATCGTTGGATCAATTGTATATCTCGGTATATATGCTTTTCGAACGTTCAAAGAATCAACACCTACAATTAATGAGATACAAGCAACTGTTACGCGAATACAACAACAAACGGATAGCATTAAACATGAAACAGATCGTTTAACAGGAAAGCAACAAGCAATCATGAGTGATGTTGAATATAAAAAAAGCGCCATTAATTATCCAATCAATCAGGCAAAGGGAATTCTCCCTTCTGCAAAAAGATTATGGAAAAGTACACCTGTGGCAAAACTAATCTCAAATAAATAAAAAAGCTCATATTAGATTGACCATGAAACGCATTTGAATTCCATCCGAATTTCAATGCGTTTTTTAATTATTTTTAGCATGAAGTAAAGCTTATCAGAAACGATAATGACTCCGAATTTCCAAGCTCGTAATTGAAGATACAAAATGAAAGGTGAAATGTTTATTGCAAAAGGGGGACGATTTTATGATTTTGGGATTACACCATGCTCAGATAACCATTCCAAAAGGATATGAAGAAGAAGGAAAACATTTTTATTGTGGGATTCTCGGTCTGGTTGAAAAAGAAAAGCCTAATTCACTAAAGGGACGCGGCGGGTTTTGGGTATCCGTTGGAGATCAGGATGTACATGTAGGTACGGAAGATGGAATTGACCGATTAAAAACAAAGGCTCATTTAGCCTATCAAGTCGAGGATTTATCATATTGGGAACAGGTGTTACATGAACAAAACATTCAACTAATAAAGGGTATACCCATACCAGGCTTTGAACGATTTGAATTTAGAGATCCGTTTGGGAACAGGATAGAACTGATTCAAGAATTATGATGAGTTTTAATATACGAAAAGCTTAAAGTCAAGTCACTTAAGCTTTTCGTATCAAATGAATACGGCGAATTGGTTTTTAATAAACTGGCCTTATAAATGTTTAGTTGAATATCTCTAATAAATCTTTCAAGGAATAAATATGATAATCCGCTCTATCCAGTTCACCATCCTCAGCATATCCAAAGTGACAAGCTATAGCTGGTATATGATGGGCTTTTGCCGCCTCAATGTCAGACGAACGATCTCCTATCATAAAAGCATCCGATTTATTTAAATGTTGAAAGTGCGCTAACAAAATATCCTTTTTCTTACGGCCGCCGACCCTTTCAATACACAAAGGCTCATAAAATAAATCTTTAATTTGCTGTGAATTTAGTATTTCATTTAAATATGCAGTTGAACAATTACTTGCTGTTGATAAAATATGCCCTCTTCTTTTTAGTTCAGTTAACACTTCTCTGGCATAGGGAAGCAGTACATTTTCAGTTTTTAAGCTTTCCAGTAATTCTTTCTCTGAACGCTCAGAAATCATTCTTACTTCCTGTTCGGTGGCATCAGGTGTTAAAAGCTCCCAAAACTCTTTATGAGGTAAACCAAACGCAGATTGAATCTTTTTAGGATTAGGGACCTTTAGGTGTGGATAATTCTTGATTTCCGCTTGAATAATAGGTATACTTAATCTCGTTGTCTCAACTAATGTACCATCGAGATCAAATAACAATACAGACAAAAAAATCCCTCCAATTTTTTTATTTTTATTTTTATTTATAAACAAAAAACATATGGAATTATTGCCAATTTTATTATATAATTCCTTTAACCTCTCAATTTATTCCAATTGCCAATTGCTAAGTTTATATTTTTCAAAAAACGGGAATAGTACATTCATCCTCTCAACAACATACCGTCCATTAGAAAAACATCACTTCACTTTTACTCTAAAACCTTGGAAAACCAATTTTAGATGAACAAAAATGATGCATTTAATGCGTCTATTAACTATTGATTAAACGAACAAAAGGAGTAGATTTATATGGTAAATGTTACAGTATTAATAGATTTCATGGGGAAAAACTATCAAACAAATGTCCTTGCACCAAGAGACACTGATGAATCAGAAATCAGACAGTTAGCCTATGAACAAGTCCGTAAGCAATGGACACCGGAAACTAAATAATTGACTCAATTATCCGAGCTACCGATTCCCGATTGGTAGCTTATTTTTTTGTTCTTTTTATATTTACCCATTTATTCTTTATCGGAATCAGCATTCACTTAAACACTCCAAGGCCAAAACCTACCTTTTAACCCTCTCTTTCCCATCACTATATCAAAAAAATATAATATTCTATATAACTTCTATTTCATATCAAAAATTCATATAAAAACTTATTAAAAACGAGGGTTATCAGTTGAATTTTCATTATTTTAAATTTTATCATAATAGTATAATACTTTATTTATATAATATAAATAATTTTCAAGAAAGGAGACTATCATGAAGAAGAAATGGACTTTATTCAGTATGTCTTTTGCTGCTTTATTCGCACTGGCAGGTTGTAACCCTTTAATGGTACTGAATCCAAAAGGGCCACAAGCAAAAATTCAATCCGATACGATTATTTTTTCAATGATCGTGATGGCTGTTATTTTAGTGGTTGTTTATGCTCTTTTTATCTATATGATTGTGAAATATCGAGCATCCAAACAGCCAGTAGACTATGTACCACCATATGAAAAAGGAAATAAGTGGCTTGAAATTATATGGACTGCCATTCCTATCGTTATAGTAGTCGTACTTTCAGTTGTTACGGTCATCACCACTTTTCAGGTGGAAAGTACACCAGCTGGATATGAAGACGAAGAGCCTTTAGTGATTTATGCATCTTCTTCCAACTGGAAATGGCATTTCAGCTATCCCGAAGAAGGAATCGAAACAGTCAATTATGTCAACATTCCAACAGATCGGGAGATTGAATTCCGTTTATATTCTTTTGGACCAATCACTAGCTTTTGGGTTCCCCAGCTGGCAGGTCAAAAATACGCAATGAGCGATATGGTAACTACATTACGAATCGTTGCAGACGAACCAGGTTCCTATTTTGGAAGAAACGCCAACTTTAGTGGAGAAGGCTTTGCACAAATGGAGTTCGAAACATTAGCCATGTCTCCAGAAGAATTTGATAGCTGGGTAAATGAGGTCCAAAAAACTGCCGAACCTTTAACTGAGAAGGAATTTAACAAACTGCTTGATATGGAAGTAATGGGCAGAGCCACTTACTCTTCCACACACCTTGATTTCAGTCCGGCTCCTGTATGGCCATTCCATGAAAGCAATGATGATGCTACAGATGGAACAGATACAGAAACGAACGAACATAATCATGAATAAATCAGGAAAGGGGATTAGACCATGAAATGGGATGAATTCTTTGTTACAGGCGATCCGCTTATCTATGGTGCTATGGTTAGCATTGTTGTTGCCATGTTGGCAATCATTATCTATCTGACCTATACCAAAAGATATGGATGGCTGTGGCGTGAATGGTTAACTACAGTAGACCACAAACGTATTGGGATCATGTATATCCTTGCTGCGTTCCTTATGTTATTTCGCGGTGGCGTTGACGCATTAATGCTGCGTTTGCAGCTTGCAACTCCAAATATGACATTCCTGGAGTCACAGCATTACAATGAAGTTTTCTCTACTCACGGAGTTATTATGATTCTTTTTATGGCTATGCCATTTGTATTGGGAGTCATGAATATCGTTGTTCCTTTACAAATTGGAGCTCGTGACGTTGCCTTTCCGGCACTCAACGCTATCAGCTTTTGGTTATTCTTTGTCGGAGCTATGCTTTACAATCTATCGTTTGTTATTGGCGGATCTCCAGATGCAGGTTGGAGTGCCTACTTCCCTTTGGCAAGTAATGAATTCAGTCCGACTGTCGGACACAATTATTATGCAATTGCTCTTCAATTATCCGGTCTTGGTACATTGATGACGGGCATTAATTTTATCGTAACCATTATCAAAATGAGAGCTCCGGGTATGTCTATTTGGAAAATGCCAATGTTCACTTGGTCTGCATTAATCACATGTATCATTATTTTGTTTGCGTTCCCGACATTTACTGTGTCACTTGCACAAATGATGTTTGACCGACTTTTTGGAACACAATTTTTCTCAACCACCAATGGCGGTATGGATATGCTTTGGGCAAACAACTTTTGGATTTGGGGACATCCTGAAGTATACATTGTTATATTGCCAGCTTTCGGTATTTTCAGCGATGTCATTTCTACTTTCGCACGTAAAAATCTATACGGCTATAAATCAATGGTCTACAGTATGATTGCCATCTCATTGCTATCATTCCTTGTATGGACCCATCACTTCTATACAATGGGCCACAATGCAACGGTTAATAGCATATTTGCGATTGCTACGATGGCTATTTCTGTACCAACCGGTATTAAGATTTTCAACTGGCTGTTTACTCTACGAAAAGGGAAAATTGTATTCCCTACAGCCATGCTATTCTCGCTGGCCTTTATACCGATTTTTACAATCGGTGGTGTAACGGGCGTTATGCTCGCAATGTCAAGTGCGGATTACCAGTACCATAATACAATGTTCCTAGTCGCCCATTTCCATTATGTATTAATTCCGGGTACTGTCTTTGGAATGGTTGCAGGTACTTATTATTGGTTCCCGAAAGTTTTCGGTTTCCGCTTAAATGAAAAAATCGGAAAAATTAGTTTTTGGCTGATTGCGATATTCTTTAATGTAACATTCCTGCCTCTATTCTATTTAGGTCTGGATGGTATGGCGCGCCGGATGTATACCTATTCTGAAGCGACAGGCTATGGCCCACTGAATCTCACTGCAAGTATTGGAGCCGTAGGGTTAGCAATCGGCTTTGGATTAATTATCTATAATATCATCTATAGTGCATTCAAAAGTCCTCGTGACAAACATGCGGATCCATGGGATGCACGTACATTGGAATGGTCAATTCCAAGTCCGGCACCATTCTATAATTTTGCGGTTATGCCAAACGTTAAGGACGTCGACCCTTTATGGTATTCCAAAATTAATAATGAACCGCTTTACGAAGATGAAATAAAGCCTATTCACATGCCAAGCAATACAGGAAAACCAGCCATTATGGGTATATTCTTCTTTCTCTCTGGTTTTTGCCTAGTATTCAGTTGGTGGATTCCAGCTATTATATTTGGGATTGGTGTATTTATCACAATGGCTGCTAAATCCTTTGAACGAGATCCTGGCTATTATGTTTCTGTAGAGGAAATAGAAGGAACTGAAAAAGTACTGCGAGGTGAAAAACTATGAAGATAGACTCTTCCCTTCCACTGGAATACAGTACAGAACAAAATCAATTAAGAATCTTTGGTTTCTGGTTATTCCTTGGAGCTGAGATTGCATTGTTTTCTATGTTATTCGCAACCTATTATACCCTCTTTAATGGTACGGGCGATGGTCCTACAGCAAAAGAAATTTTTGAAATTAAAGGCGTCATTATTGAAACGATTGTCCTTTTAACAAGTAGCTTTACTTGCGGGCTAGCTATTCATAGTATGAGACTTAATTTGAAAAAACCGATGATTACATTTTTTATTATTACCATGCTGCTTGGTCTTGTCTTCCTAGGTGTAGAGATTTTTGAATTTATGACCTATATCGAAGAAGGCGCAACCATGCAAACAAGCGGATTTTTATCAAGCTTATTCATGCTGCTCGGTACGCATGGAGCCCACGTAACATTCGGGTTATTCTGGGGATTATGTATACTCATTCAAGTCATACGAGAAGGATTTACGGCAGAAACAGCCAATAAATCTTTTATCTATTCCCTATACTGGCATTTCCTTGACGTAATCTGGATTCTCATCTTTAGCTTCGTTTATTTGAAGGAGTTGATATAGGATGATAAAACAACTATTTCCACTTAAACATGTTTTGGGTTATGTCATATCATTAATTCTAACCATCATTGCGTTATCCGTAGCCTTTTATGATATATCCTTTACGGCCGGAATGGTGATCTTATCCATAACCGCCATTATTCAAACAGCTGTACAACTCTTTTTATTCATGCATGTTAATGAATCTAAAGAAAAAAGAACAATCTATCTAAACATTATCTATGCTCTATTCGTCGCACACGCAGTCATCTTCGGAACCATCCTAACCATGATCTGGGGCCACGCCCACTAAAAAGCTGAAGGGCCTTGGTCAGGAGTGAGGAGCATAAGACAGAGACTCGTAGGGGACGTTCCTCCCCCGCAGAGGCTATGCTTATGTCCCGAACTCCTAGGCCCTGAAGCTAGATTGATTAAAAGGCTGAGACGACTGGTCAGGCCCGACAAGCATAAGGAAAGGCACGCAGGGAGGCGCCCTAACCTCCCGCAGTGGCTTTCCTTATGACTCGAGGGACTAGGAGTTAAAGCTGGATTAACTAAAAGGCTGAAGGGCTCGATTAAAGAACGAAGACTAAAATCGCCACGTCATGTGGCAACGTCTTCATGACCAACATCCTGTTGGCCCGTGAGGAGCATAAGACAGGGGCATGTAGGGAGGCGCTTTTTCCTCCCGAAGTGGTCATGCTTATGTCCTGAGCTTCTAGCCGTTGAAGCTGGATTGACTAAAAGGCTGAGGCGACTGTATTACTAAAGACGCCACGTCGTGTGGCAACGTCTTTGTGACCAACATCCTGTTGGCCTCAAGAAAAACCTGTGTTGTACAGCCAACACAGGTTTTTTTATTATTGATAAATCGTTTAAAATATCTTCTTCTTTTCCCTATCATCTGTAATAATTTGTACGGCCTCACGGAATCGCTGAGAGTGGACGATTTCTCTTTCTCTTAAAAATCGTAAGCCATCATTTAAATCTGGATCATCTGACATATTGATAATCCATTGGTAGGTAGCCCTTGCTTTTTCCTCAGCGGCAATATCTTCATATAAATCTGCGATAGGATCTCCCTTTGTCTGAATGTATGCAGTTGTAAAGGGTACACCTGCTGCATTATGGTAAAAAAGAGCAGAATCATGATCAACATAGTGGTCTGCCAAACCAGCGTCTCTCATCTGCTCTGGAGTAGCATCTTTTGTGAGTTTATATATCATTGTGGCAATCATTTCCAAATGCGCAAATTCTTCTGTGCCTATGTCATTTAGCAAGCCTACCACTTTATCAGGAATGGTATATCGTTGATTCAGGTATCTAAGAGCGGCTGCTAACTCTCCATCTGCCCCTCCATACTGTTCAATTAAATATTTGGCTAAAGTCGGGTTACAGGTACTGACTCTAACAGGGTATTGCAATTTCTTTTCATAAAACCACATTCTTTAATCACCTCATCTTTTATATTTGCCAAGGCCACGGAGTAGTTCCCCAACTCCAATTGGCATCTGTATAACTATTACCAAATTGTTGAAGTGGGCCGAATTTCTTTTCGAACTGCTGTTTAAGCTGCCTGCTCTGATGAGAGAATTCGTTAAATTGCTGCATGGCTTCTAAATCATTGGGATGAGTATCTAAATAAAGGGTTAGCTCCACTAAAGCAAAGTCGATTGCCTGAATTTCCTCTAATAGCTGATAATATTCATCAGGTAATTGGGGCTTCACTGAGAATCCCTCCTTTTATGTTCATAGGGGTTTTCATAAAAGTCATAAAATACAGGCCAGAGTGTGCCCTTGAATAATGCCTCCTTTGGTGAAAATTGAGGCAAATTAGGCGGTTGAAATCCGAGAAATAGATTAGGAGGAGTAGAATAATACTTCTTACCAATTGGTCTGCACGGATCAAATCGACTGTGAAAAGGTGTATAAGATTTCATGTGCGATTTTTCAGGCCGATTTTGCTCAGTCATAGCTACACCATCCTTTTTAAAATTCATTTTCCTTTCAGGCTATGAGCATACAAACTGATTTAGTACATTTAATTGTTTAACAGAGTTTTCAGTATCCAAAAAAATCAACAATCTAATTCTTTCAAATAATATTTCAGAATATCAGGTAGTGGGTAAAAAATGGAGGTTTCCAAAAAGAGCAGAACTACAGAATTTTTTCTTGGTTTACTTGATGGTATTTTGGGGATTTTCGCAGCTGGTATAGCATTATTTGTTGGGGTTTAGATTCTGTACAACCATCAATCTTGGATGGTTAACTGTTCTATTCTTGCGATCATTGGATTAGTTGTTGTCAAAAGCAACCCTAAATTAGGAAGCTCCTTTATGCTTATTGCGGCTATTGGTGGATTTATTTGCACTTCGGCTTTCTATATACCTCCGGGAATCCTTTTACTGATAGCAGGATTAATGGGTTTATTGAAAAAAAACAAAAAATTAACACCGGTGACATAATTATTTTTGAATAGAATCCTATCCATTGGCGATAAGTCCTTTTTTCTATTCATTCTTTAATTGCAGACTTTAATTTATCATTTTTAATAGTGTAATAACCTAACCATTTACTCCCTAGTTTCAACTATTTGTATTTTAAGTTAAAGTGACATACCATAATTAATATAAGATTTAGTATTTTAGAAGATGGGTGAAAGAAAGTATGTCAATACTTGTGGTAGATGATAATAAAGTGAATTTATTTGTAATTGAGACCATCTTAAAGCAGGCAGGATACAGGTCTATTAAGCTGGCTAAATCAGCAAATGAAATGATTCATATTTTAGAAGAAGATTTAAGTAAAAATCACGGCAGAAGCTCCTTTAATTTAATTCTTTTGGATATTATGATGCCAGAAATTGATGGAATCGAAGCCTGCAGGCGAATCACTGCAACGGAGGAATATAAAGATATACCTGTTATTTTTGTGACCGCATTAGGTGATACCCATAAACTCGCGGAAGCACTGGATGCCGGTGGATCAGATTATCTAATGAAGCCTATTAATAAGGTAGAGCTATTGGCTCGGATACGTGCTGCTCTCCGTTTAAAAGAGGAGAAAGATTGGCATAAAAATCAGGATGAAAAAATAAGCTATGAGCTTGATCTCGCTACAAAGGTGCAGAGAAGCTTGTTAAGTGAGCCCATATTAAATAATCAAATCAAAATAACGAGGTCCTATAAGCCATCCTCTAATCTCGCAGGTGATATGTATTATTGGCAGCAGATTGATCAGGATCGCTATGCCATATTTATGTTTGATATGATGGGGCATGGCATACCTGCATCATTAGTATGTATGTATATCTCCTCTATCCTTCGTGAAGCGGTACGGAATGTGGTTGATCCTGAAAAAGTCATTCTCGAATTGAATCGCTGTATGACTTTACTGGAGGAAAAAACAAAGTTAACATCCTACTACTTAACAGGTATTTATTTATTGATAGATACGAAATCAAAGACGATTGAATATGTCAATGCCGGCCATCCACCGGGCTACCTTTATATCGATGGGAAAGACTTAATTGAAATGGGACAGCGAAATACAGCAATTGGATTTTTCGAGGAAATGCATATAAATAAAATAACTATTCCTTATACTGATAGTTTTCAGGCTTTAATATATACTGACGGTGTGGCGGAGGCTATTGATAATGATGAAACTAAAGCCTTGGCACATTTGCGAGAAATAGGAAAGTATCAATGGTCAGAAAAAGAAGCAGTGGCTCCTTTAAATGTTATCCTTCCTGAGGAGAAACAGGCAAATCAGCATGATGATATGTGTGTCATCCTTGTAAGGGGATAAAAATCAACTTCTCTAAAAAGATAAAGAACAGATTCTAATGGAGTCTGTTCTTTATCTTTTTGTTTGATATAAGCATTCTCATCTGACAAAAGATCAAAATGTCCTCTTTTTGGATTGATGACAAGACCATATACAGGAATTGTTATTGCTTAATTGATGATTACGGACAACATCAACCTTTTTACACACTTGTTTTTAAATCACCAAGCTTTGAAGCCAACTATTAATGTCAATCGATAAATATATCAAGTGCTTCATCCGAAAATACCCCGTAAGAGAGAGGTAAAGAGTAGTAAATAAGCAGATATAGTATTTAGGGGAGATTAATATGTTAATGGTAAATAAAAATATAAAGGGCAAAGATTATAAGCAATAAATAGATTTACTCTCATTGATAATTTGGTAACCGACATTGAAGAACATATAATCGAAAAAAGAATACAAAAAGAATGAGAAATCACAAGACTTTCTGAAGATACAGCATACGTTTTTTATTTTAAAATGAATAATGCTACAAGACAATTTTTGAAAGAACGTTGTAATTCCCTTTTTGATTGGATTGGTCCTGAGCTACCAGAAGACTTTATGTTTTACCATAATGATAAATGTATATTAGCTGTATGCTCCCACGAAGAATACTTTACGGTGGAAAAAACCGTTTGGAAAAGTTTCTTATCGAACTAAAGGCAATAGCAGAAGATCACGGCTGTCAAAATAAAAGGATTTTTATATGCTGCTATATAGATAAAAAGGGGACCTTAAACCCGACTGACACTAAAAAACCTGTGTCAGAACAGTTTGAAGATCTCCTTTTCCTTTTATAAATCCTATTATGAATATAATTTTTTCCTATAAAGCCGCTGATTAATATCTAGTTCCATATACGTATCAGCCAACTCCATGATCTTTAGGGATTCTTTGTTACCAAGCCCCAAAAAGCCGCCAGGACTTAAACTTTCATCAAATAGTTGGAATACTTTCGCCTGCAATTCCAATGTGAAGTATATGATGACATTTCTGCAAATAATCACATGGAATTCATTAAATGATCCATCCGTCACTAAATTATGCTGGGCAAAAACTATATTTCTTGATAGGGATGGACGAAAATATGCATATTGCATATCGGTCTTATAATATTTAGAAAAAGCATCCAATCCGCCAGCCTGCAAATAATTCTTCGTATAAGATTGCATTCTTTTTAAGGGAAATGCCCCTTGGCGAGCTTTTTCAATAACTTTTTCATTCATATCCGTCGCATAAATCTTTGTTTTATCAGCCAATCCCTCTTCTTCCAACAGGATTGCCATCGAATATACTTCCTCACCGGTCGAACATCCCGCATGCCATATCCGTATTTCTGGGAGGTCCTTCAATCTAGGAACAATCTTCTTGCGAAAAGCATAAAAGAAATCTGGATCTCTAAACATGTCTGTAACATTAATCGAAAAGTCACTCAGAAGATTATTTACATACCCTTCTTCATGAATCACTCGTACTAGAAGCTCGGAAACAGTTGTCAGGTGATCCTTATTCAGTCGATTTTTTATGCGGCGAGCAATTGATGAACGCATATAACCACGGAAATCGTACCCTGTCATCCGGTAGATTGCCTCTAGCAATAAATCAATTTCTAAATTCTCGCGTTCTTCTATAGATGATGGATAACCCAACACTATGCAGCTCCCTTCTTCCTATTTCGTTAACCAAACAGACATCACTGAATATAGCTGTTCTAAATTGATTGGTTTGCTGATATAGTCTGTTGCACCAGCTTCCAAACATTTTTCTCGATCTCCCTTCATTGCTTTAGCTGTTAATGCAATGATAGGAATCGATGTAAATTCAGGATTTGCACGTATATGTCTCATCGTATCATAACCGTCGAGTTCAGGCATCATAATGTCCATAAGAATCATATCTAAATCATCTTGCTCCTTAATGATTTCAAGACATTCGATTCCATTTTGGGCAACAATGATTTGAACACCTTTACTTTCCAGGGCTTTTTGTAGAGCAAATATATTACGATGGTCATCATCCGTGATTAATACCTTTTTCCCATTAAAGACATCCAAAATTAATAATTCTTCTTCCTCAGGATCTATTACTTCTTTTTGAACAGCAATTTGCTCCATTACATCATTTGCAATTGGCAAATGAATAATGTCATCGTTCACTTTACTGTTCTTATTAGTCATTCCATCCGGCAGATTCGGCAAGTACACAGTAAATGTACTTCCCTTGCCCTCTTCACTTTCTAGAGTTACATATCCGCCAAGTAACTTTGTAAATTCTCGGCAAATCGATAATCCTAATCCAGTTCCGCCATACTTACGGGCTGTTGCTCCATCTGCTTGCTGGAAGGCCTCAAAAATAATTTGTTGTTTATCATCTGCAATACCAGGACCTGTATCGGTTACAACAATTTTCATCCAGAAGTCGGTTTCCGTAATACCATCAAGAAGTTCTTTCTCTCGAGTATTTCTCACTTTTTCCATCTTCATAGTAACCGAACCTTTTTCCGTAAACTTCACAGCGTTGGATAATAAATTCTTTAGTATTTGTTGCATTCTTTGTTCATCCGTATAAAAAATGGAAGGCAGGTCATCTTCTTTTCCAATAACCAGTTCCAGACCTTTTTGTTCTGCCTGAGGAGAAAAGACTCGTTCTAAGCTCTCAATAACCTCACAAACATTGGTTTCATTAAAGAAGACTTCCAGCTTACCAGCCTCAATTTTAGATAAATCCAAAATATCATTAATGAGTGCCATTAAATCATTACCTGATGTATGGATCACTTTTGCAAATTCTCTTTCATCCTCTGTATATTCACCAGGCTCTTTATCGACCAGCATTTCAGATAATATTAAAATACTATTCAGAGGCGTTCTCAATTCATGAGACATATTCGCAAGAAACTCAGATTTGTATTTTGAACTTTGAAGGAGCTGTTCATTTTTAACCTCAAGCTCCTCTTTAGAAATCTCAAGTTCCCTCGATTTCTGCTCTGCTTCCTGATTGCGTTCTTCTAATTGTTCATTAATCATACGTAATTCTTCTGATTGCATCTGAAGTTCTTCAGATTGTGTTTGTAATTCTTCTGCCTGAACCTGTAATTCTTCTGTCATCGCCTGTGATTCATTTAGTAATTGTTCCACTTCCATCCGGCTCAGTACACTCTTAATAGCCATACCAAGATTATCAAGCATATGATTAATCGTTTTTAATTCTAAATCAGTAAAGCCTTTAATACTTGCAAATTCCAAAACAGCAATAACTTTATTCTCGTATAATACTGGAGCAATGACAATAGATTTCGGTTTAATTTCTCCAAGCCCTGTTGTAATAAGTTTATAATCTCCCGGAACATCATCAAGTAATACAACTTCTTTATTAGCAACCGCCTGGCCGATTACGCCTTCTCCAAAACTAAATCCATCACGTCCTCCGTCACCATAAGAGGCAGCCTTATAAAAATGGTCATCCTCAGTTTCACTTTTTAAATAAAAAGCACCCAGTTCTGCTCCCATGATTGGAGTAATTTTATTAATGAATTCATCTGCAAGCTGTCCAACTTTAAAGATACCCTGATACATCTCCGCAACTTCGGCAACTTGTGTTTGCACCCAGCTTTGATTCTCAATTTCCCGAGTATATTCTTTTTCGTTTCTACTAAATGTCTCCAATGAAGCTGACATCCTATTAAAAGCAGATGCAATTCGGCCAATTTCATCCTCTACTTTTACTTCAATCCTCGGCATAGTCGTGGTATCACTTAGGTCGACATTAGTGATCACCTTTGTAATTCTATTTAATTCCCGTGAAGAGGTCATGATTACCCAATAAGCCAAAAATAACGTTAGAACAATTGTAACAATTAGAGAACTGATAATAATCGTCTGCATTTGTTCATATTTACCGTCGGCACGCACCAGTGCGTCATCCATAAGGTTTTCTTGAAAATCAACGAAATTTGCAATGACAGCAAGTACATTATCACTTGCTTTATCTTTTTCTGCCCTTACGACATCATAGTTTGATACCCCTTTTTGCATATCAGTGATTAATTGTGTTTCTAGCTTTGTATAGTTCTCATATGATGCACGGAACTCTGCCAACAAGGCCTCGCCTTTTTCCGTATTAGCAATGCTTTCTAATTTTCTAAAACGGTCTTCGATATATATATGATTTTGATCTATTGTTTCAGAGGCTGCGCTCAATTCTTCTTTACTTGGAGTACGCGAATCCTGTCCCAATAAATTAAGAGTACGCTCCGATTCCGCAAAATTTCTTTGAATATCATTAATATAACTAACCTTTTGGTAGCGATCATCCACTATTTCAAGTAAATCTTCTCTAGAGCTGCTCAATCTACCGTCAATTATGACCATCAATATAATTATAATCACTAGTATTGAGCCAAAACCCACTAAATTTTTTTGCTTAAATGTCATGTGTGTACCCCTCCCCCTGTTCCAAACTCTCTACTATCTATTAATAAGGAGTATGATTAGAATGTTTTAAAAAACATACCAATATTATACTGCATTACCATAACAAAAAGACACTAACTCGCCCTAGTGTCTTTAAAAACAGTACATATTTACTTCTATTCATAAAACTGGAGACAATAATCTGGATAAAGACTCTTTAAACCGAATTAAAAGGGAACGATTATTATAAATTTCTGATGTAAGTTCATGGCTCTGTTTTAAATCATCTGCAAATGTATCCCTTAGGCGAACAGCTGTGTCTGCATGATATATAATTGCATTCACTTCAAAATTCAATCGAAAACTGCGTACATCTATATTGGCTGTTCCAACAGTTGCCAATCGATCATCTATCACCATAGTTTTCGCATGCAAGAACCCATTCTCATATAAAAACACCTTTGCACCAGCCTTTAATAATTCTCCAACGTATGAATAAGTGGCCCAATAAACAAATAAATGATCTGGTTTATTTGGTATCATTACTCTGACGTCCACCCCTGACATGGATGCAATCCTGATGGCGTCCAACAAACTGTCATCCGGTATAAAATAAGGCGTCTGCAGATATATATACTCTTTTGCATCCAAAATCATACGTATATAGCTTTTTTTAATTTGTTCCCTCTCAGAATCAGGCCCAGAGGTAACAATTTGAAGCCCAACCCCTTTTTCGTTGTGTTGCTTGCTATATTTAAAGTAATCTTCCGTCCATTCCATTTTATCTCCTGAAGCCTGAGCCCAATCGAGCATAAAACGAGACTGTAAATCATTCACAGCGTCTCCGATGATCCGTAAATGGGTATCTCTCCAATAACCAAACTTCGGATCAAGTCCTAAATACTCTTCACCTACATTGAATCCACCAAGATATCCTACTTTCCTGTCAATGATGACAAGCTTCCGATGGTTTCGGAAGTTGATTCTGAGATTAATAAGCGGTAATTTCCCAGGAAAGAACGCTTCTGCATTTCCGCCAGCTTCTCTTAATTTCTTTATTCGCTTTTTAGAGATTCTCCTGGAACCGGCGTCGTCATAAATCAGCCGTATCTCTACACCTTCTTTAGCCTTTTCAATCAACGCATCTAGAAGCCTGTTTCCATATGTATCGTTTTGGATAATGTAATATAAAACATGAATATGTTTTTTGGCACTAGCAATATCCTGAAATAAGGCATTGAATTTTTCCTTGCCATCTGTGAAAATTTCAACTTCATTATCATTGGTATATACAGCATGGTCTGTTTTCATATTCATTAAAATTAAATCCTTATACCTCTGTGTAATAGAAGTATTAAATGGTTCTTCCATATTTTTCATGTGCTCTTTTTGTTCAGCGATACGCTGCTCTAAGTAATCATAGCCCCGTTTATCCCATGTGAATATTTTCCTTTTACTTAAATTCTGCCCTAGAACAATATACAGAATAAAGCCTCCAATTGGAAAAAAGCTCAAAACCATTAACCACGCCCATGAAGCGCTGACATTACGCCTTTCTAAAAAGGTTATAGTAATAGCAAATATCAAATTGATTGCTATTAAAAATTGCCATACATAGCTATCAGTTATTCCCATTCATCTACAACTCCAACCGAAACATTATCTAACCTAATATAAATATTATAACGATAAAGTATTAAAAAACCTACTGAACTATATCAATTATCAAAAGGCAACCTAATTTTGAAGGTTGCCTTTCGCTTCTGAATATTTATCCAATAATATGCCAATAATCTGAGGTTATTATTCAGTTAATGGCATTAAATAACAACCTTGACTACTCCATAAAATTGTATGAATAAAAGAAGTTTAGGGAACTTATAGAATGAATACACAAAAAGAAGGGAATGTTCCTATTGCCCAGAAACAGTGATCAAATCCACGTTAACCCAGAACCAAAT
The DNA here is from genome assembly GCF_008087365.1 of Bacillus sp. E214. Lineage (NCBI taxonomy): Bacteria > Bacillati > Bacillota > Bacilli > Caryophanales > Bacillaceae > Bacillus > Bacillus sp. E214. The sequence continues at coordinate 45,065 of NZ_VENN01000005.1, forward strand.
CCAGATGGCAGACAGGAATCCATCATAAATGATTCTAAAGCTACTAAAATGGGAGTTGTCACCGGCAGCCTGCAGCCCGGATTTAACCAAAGTCAAAACCCTTACCATGTGAGCAATAAAGATGAAACACCAGAATCAATGGAAGAATTCGAAAAATTAACCAAGGGTAGAAAGTTGGATGAGTTCTAATCTTGATGTTATGGCTTATTGGGGATATTATAAAGGAAATCCATTTAAGGAGTTCATTATAATATGTCTAAAAAAGTAAGTCTTCAAGAAGCGATTAAACAAAAACTTGCTTCTAAGCAACAATCAAATCAAGCCGGCAGCCATGTAAACGGACCTGTCAAAAAAACAAAAGAATTGCAAAGCCAACTGACAAAGAAACCAAACAACCAACGTAAACGTACAGGTGTATAACGACTCAGGGACTGCTATTGCAGTCCCTTTTTCATTATAAAACTTTACTCAAAAACAGCTTTGTTCGATTGTGCTGCGGATTTTCAAATAAACTGGTCGGTTCATTTTCTTCAACGATATATCCATCATCCATAAAAACAACCCGATCTCCCACCTCACGCGCAAATCCCATTTCGTGTGTAACAACCACCATTGTCATTCCTTCGTGCGCAAGCTCTTTCATAACCTCAAGGACCTCTCCAACCATTTCCGGATCAAGTGCTGAAGTTGGTTCATCGAATAACATGATTTCCGGCTCCATTGCCAATGCACGTGCAATGGCGACCCTTTGTTTCTGACCACCTGACAATGAATCTGGATAAGCATTTTCCTTATCTAATAGACCTACCTTTCGAAGGAGCTCCAAACAATGTTTTTTTGCTTCTTCATCAGGAACCTTTTTCACCTTGGTAGGTGCCAGCATTAGATTTTCCAGTACCGTTTTATGAGGAAACAAATTGAAATGTTGAAATACCATTCCTGTTTTGGTTCGTACCTTATTAATATCAATTTTTTTATCGGCAAGATCTACTCCATTTATAATGACATGTCCGTCCGTTATTTGCTCCAGTAAATTTAAACAACGAAGAAAGGTGGATTTCCCTGAACCAGAGGGACCTATCACTACTACAACTTCCTGAGGTTCAATCCTAATAGATATATCTTTTAATACCTCATTGGATCCAAAGTTTTTTTTCAAATTCCTAACATCTATCATTTTGTCTCCATCCTTCTTTCCAATCGATTTAATAACAAGCTAAGAGAAAGCGTAAGGATGAGATAAATCACAGCGGATGTTAAATAAGGCTCCCACACCCGATAATATTCAGTCGCCATAGCTCTACCCCAATACGTTAATTCTGGAGCTGCGATAACAGCGGCTATAGATGACTCCTTAATCAATACAATAAACTCATTACCCAGAGGCGGAATAATGCGCTTAAATGCTTGTGGTAAAATAACGTACCTCATAGCCTGTCCATGAGACATCCCAAGCGACCTGGCTCCCTCCATTTGTCCCGAATCAATCGACTGAATGCCTCCTCGAAATATCTCAGCTATGTATGCAGCTGAATTTAATGAGAGGGCAAGAATAGTTGCGAGTATGGCATTTGTCTCTCCTGTCAATGCTGGTACAACACCAAAGTGAACTAATAGGAGTTGGACAAATATTGGAGTCCCACGAAAAAAAGCAATATAGCAATTTAGGGGAATAGATAACCATTTCCTTTTGGTCAATCTACCAAGACCGATTAATAACCCAAGAATCGAACCTATTAAAATACCAGCTATTGAGAGTCCAATTGTATATAGTGTTCCTTTCATTAACAATGGAGCATAAATTTCAATAATATCCCACCTGAAATCCACATCTGTTCCCCCTTAGACAAAGATTGCGTAGCACAGCAACACCTGTGATACGCAGTCCTCTCACACCTTTATTATTTCGATTGCTGAGCTTTTAATGTTTCAAGATCTGGATCGACTCCAAACCATTTTTTATAGATCTCAGTATATGTTCCATTTTCTATAATTGCTTTTAAAGCTTTATCCACGGTAGCCCTATCTTTACTGTCCTTCGGAAACATTAAGCCATAGTATTCATTGTCAAATGCATTTGGGTCTTTAACTACCACAAACTTATCCTTAGGATTATTTTTTGCGTATTCCTCGACAACTCCATTATCAGCTACAACAGCTTTTGCACCGCCTTTTTTCATATCCATAATCGCCAGTACAGTTGTTTCAAACTTCTTGATGTCTTTATTATTTTTGCCTACTACCTTTTCAACCGCAAATTGACCTGTCGTACCAGCCTGAACAGCAATTTTCTTCCCTTTTAAATCCTGTGCAGATTTAATATCGCTGCCTTCCGGGACAAGAATTTTATTGGTTGATAAAAAATATGGAACAGAGAAATCATATGTTTTTTTCCGTTCATCATTTATTGAGATTGCTGACATCCCAAACGCTGCCCTTTTGTTTTTAATCTCGACAAATAATGGATCCCATCCTACATGTTCAATATTCACTTTAAAACCGGCTTCCTTCGCCACAGCATTCACAATATCAACGTCAAAACCAACCAATTTACCTTCCTTCTGGAATTCAAATGGTGAATATGCCGCATCAGTCACGACTCTCAACGTCTTATCTGTACCGCCTTCACCGCCGGCACTCTCTTCCTCTTTCGAACCGCAAGCTGCAATGACAGTAATAATAGCTATCATAATAAACATAAATAATGATTTCTTTTTCAAAATGACGCCCCCTCTTGTTTTCTATTTTAAATATTCAGAAAAGTCTATGAATAACATTATAAGGTTGCTTACAAGAATACGCAATTTAATTTTGAATTTTTTGTATTTTATGACACTAAAAGTCAAAACTACAAATTCCTTTAAAATAAACCATGTTTTTCTTCCAAAAATAGTAATTAATTAATTGTGTTTTTCTCATAATACACGCAAAATATTGAATATAGAATGGTAAAGAAAAGAGGTCATTATGGAAACTAAATCAAAAGCCTTATATGATTATTTGATTACTCATTCAGATGAAATAATTGAAGATTGGTATTCACTAATGCCGAAGAGTACTGAAGCAGATTATTCTCTTAACGGATCTATCCATACAATTAATGCATTAAAGAAGCAGTTTAAAGAATATTTATTTTTAATAGCAAACAGCTTGTTTCAATCAGAAGAAGAGAGAGATTATATAATAAAAGAACGCACATTATCTATTGCAGAGGTACGCCTTGAATCCGGTACACCTCTAAGTAATTCTATTAATGCTGCCGGGCTTTTAAGAAGAGTTATATGGAAGTACACCCAAAAATTTATCGATATTACCAGCTTGGATATTACCTTTAAAGATATTTTTTTCTGGGAGGAAAAGTTTAATTCTACAATAGATCAACTTACACATAGCTATACAGAAAACTATACAAACATATTGATAAAGCGAATCCACTCACAATCCAACCTAATCAATGAGTTAAGTTCTCCTGTGATTAAATTGACTGAAAATATCGGATTACTGCCGATAGTGGGTGATATTGATTCCACCAGAGCCAGAGCTATAAACGAAAGTACCCTTCAGCAAAGTGCAGACAATCAAATCTCCAAATTAATTATTGATTTATCAGGGGTTTTTATCGTTGATACTTTGGTAGCACACCGCCTTTTTCAAATGATAGAAGCACTCAAATTAATCGGTGTAGAGGTAATCATGACAGGAATTCGTGCCGAGGTGGCACAAACAAGCATACAGCTTGGAATTGATTTTTCATGTATCCAAACAGAAAGCAGCGTAAATCAGGCATTTACTAAATTAGGTATTATAATTAAAGAACAATAATTTGTCATCATCGATGATGAAAGGTTCACCAAATTAATATATTAGAATATTAAACAGCGATTATCACTTTATTATTATGATAATCGCTGTTTGTTTTCTCAGGTTATGCGGTGCCATTTATTTACCTGACATTGGAGTATAACTAAACCAATTAAGGGTATAGATGTGAAGACATTAATTTAACATTTGGGGGTGCTCTATGTGGTTTAATAAACCTTTTTATAAGTATGCAACCGGCACTATTTTAATACTAATCATTATCTATTTATTAGGGAAGATTGATTACTTTATATGGCCATTCCAAAAACTGATTATAACCATCTTTTTTCCGATTTTAATAGCTGGTCTTCTATATTATATATTGAGGCCGGTCGTTCATTTTTTGAGTAAGTATATGCCGATTACTATCAGTATACTTCTCATTTATGCAGTAATTGGCGGAATGGGTTATGCTGGTGTCCATTTCTTGGGGCCCGTCATTGTTTCTCAGAGCGAAGAACTCATCGATAAAATACCGGACAGAATAGAAACAATCACATCCCAGTCAAAGGAAATTATAAATGAGAATGCCGCCTCAACCTATTTTTCCGTAGACAAGCTCACTCAATACGGGAAAGAATATGCGGATAGTTTTCCTAAAGTATTATCCGATCATGCTGTAACCATATTTTCGACAGTTACGAGCATAGTCACTGTACTTTTAATTGTTCCCTTTATTGTTTTTTATTTTCTTAAGGATGGGCATAAACTCAGACCCTTTTTATTAAAGCATATCCCTGCTAATGTAGAGGACGAGGGCAACAGAATTTTAATGGATGTTGATAAAACCTTATCCACTTATATCGTCGGTCAATTTATCGTTGCAATAGTCGATGGCATCCTTATGTATATTGGATATCTAATTATTGGGCTTGAGAACGCATTAATTTTAGCTATTTTTGCAACTTTACTGACCGTTGTACCTTTCCTTGGACCGTTCCTTGGAACCATCCCTGCGATTATATCAGGTCTATTAATCAGCCCATTTACAGCCTTTAAAGTTCTGATATTATTAGTCATTGTCCAGCAGCTTGAGGGTCATCTCGTTACACCTCAGGTAATGGGAAAACGTCTGGATATCCACCCGCTGACGGTCATATTATTGCTGCTTGTAGCGGGTTCCTTATACGGATTTATAGGAATTCTCATAGCTATACCTACTTATTCAGTAGTAAAGGTTATTGTTAAAAATTTCATTAAATTCTATAAACTGCGAACATCTTAAAGCTCCTAAACTTCACATAAAAAAGGTGATTCAGGATGGCTTAACCACCATCCTGAATCACCTTTTTTTACCTTGAAATAGTTTGAACTTCTTTTTGGCCAATTAAAATCCATTCGTATTGTCGTAATCGCAATTCGTATAGCTTTAATGGGTCACGATACAATTCTGGCTGAGAACGCATCTTCTCAAGTACGCCATTATGTTCAGCAATTTTCTCATTCGTATCTGACATTGCACCATTCATTACTTCTGTCGGATCTGCAAAGAACATTGAAACATCTCGAGTAATCGATTTTTCAAACATATCAAATTGCAGCAGGAATTTATCTGCAATCAATTGAGCAACCTCTGTATAATCCTGTGTTTCAATCAACGTTGTATATTTATTGTACATAACACTTTTATTCGCAATCGATCCGAATAACATGCCTGCACTCTTCAATAATAATTGTTGCGGTGTGTGGCGAAGCAGTATATTAATGGTCTCCATTTGTACACCGCTCGTCATTCGGTTTGCATCCCTGCGCCAGTCATCCAGCACTCTGAAATCACATTCCATTTTCATTCGTTCTTCCTGATAAATGGCATTGAAGCCTTCAGCCATTTCTTTTAAATAAGCCTGACTCTCTTTTAACTCTACTTCCGCTTCGGTAATCCAATCCTTTAAGGAATAAAAATACTTAGGCAAAATCGTATTCTCCAGGTATTCCTGAATCCGTACATTCATTTTCTCATTTAAGTCTATATGAATCTTGCGGAAATCACTGTCCTCTGTAATTAAATCTTTGCTGGCTCGGAGAATTTTAGGTACCGCCGCCTCCACATCAAGGCGAATGGCTTCCTTCCTTTGTTTAAACGTCTTACGCAACAATACTGCTTTTTCTTTCTCCAAATCCTCCATCTGATTCTTCGCACCATTTAGTTTTGCTAAAAGGTCCTCATTCCAATGAATGGATTCAATCAAGCTTTCTTCCCTTTCCAATCGTTGGTCCAGCAAGCTTGATATAGTCTCACGTACAAAGTGAAGCAGCTTAGCAGTACGAGCGCTTTCCTTATATTTGCTTGTTAGATTCATTTTAATAAATTCAGCAAAATCTGAAAGCTGCCTATTGCTTCTATAATGAGCAGAATGAGCAAAAATTGTAGCATTTGGCAGGTAAGGACTGATTCTGGACCAAGCTTCATCCACTATACGAATAGCCTCCTGATCATTGTGAACAAGATCCATTTTATTTAATAAGAAATGAATTGGCAGATCTGGCACTTGTTCATGAAGGGCCATAACAATTTCGCGTTCTTTGTTTGTAAATGGATCATTTACATCTAATACAAGTAAAAGACCATCTGCCATATTCAAATAACGGCGTACTTCCTGGATTTTATTATTTGCAATACTGAATCCGGGAGTATCGATGATTGCTATTTGATTTTCGGCCAAGAATTGACTCGGAAGATGGTATTCAATGATACTTGGCTTGTTATCAACAAAGTTTCTGTTTGAAACCTTATCTTCAAGTTCCTCTAAATTTAGTGGATTAATCGAAGAGTCTGTCACTTCCATTATGCTTTCTTCTTCGGCATTTTTAAACATGATAGCCGATGAAGTTGGTTTATCAAATAACTCTTCTCCTAAAATAGAATGAATTAAGGCAGATTTACCGCTACCGCTAGTTCCGGCAATCATAATATGCTGTACATTTACATCTAATAATTCATCAATAATCCATTTTTGTCTTTCGCTGACAGATAAATTATTTTGATTTGCCCATTGATCAATTTCCTCAAATAATCGAACGCTATCCTCCAAGCCATTCCGGTTATTTTCAGCCTGCATTAATACTCTCTCTGCATGATCAATATCTATTTGACCTATCATACCAGGAAAATTATCGTTCCATGCCAATATAGCAGAAGAAGCTAAAAGAGCATGCTTCCTATCTGTTATGCGAATCCAGTTACGTAATAAACTTGGTAATAAACCCTTTAATGTTTTTAATAATTTATGTCCATTAATTAATTCGAAGTAACCCTCTTTAAATAAGAAAGATAAATCTGACCATGGTTCGGGATGAACAAGTTCCAGATCCTGCAGTAAATCATTAAATCCCTGAACCCATTGCAAATATGCCGGTTCTCCCTTATAGCTGTTCCAAAGAGATACTGCAAGTTGTTCAAATTGACCGCTATCTATGGAATAGAGCTTATGTAATACTTGGTAAAAATATCCAGGTTCCATATTTTTCGTTACACCCTGATCAATATAGGACTGCAGAACATCATACCAAAGCAATGACTCCGTACGGATGGATTCATTTACTGCAAGTTCAACTGCACTATTCCAATCACGTTGCTCTTCAAAGAATGAACGTGCTATTTCTGTTACTTGAGAGTCATCTGGATTCAACTTAACTACCTTTTTAATCGTTTTATCAGCCAGTTCAGTTTTATCCAATTTCGTATATAGAGCAAATAATTGCAATCCAACTTCGGTATTCAATATAATCGAGTCTGATTCGATAGATTTATATAGCTCTTCAGCGTTTTTATACATAGCCATTGCAAAGTAAGCATCCGCCATATTCTTTATAGCCCAAGGCGCCAGGTCATTGCTAACCTTTTCCCATTTAAAAATGGATGTCTCATAGTCTTTATAATGGAAATAAAGCTCTCCCTGAGCAAATCTAAGCGTTGATAGCTCAGGCAATTCCTTTTGTTGTTCTGCCAAAAATTCTTCACTTATTATAAGCAACGGATTCGCCGCATTATCGTTTGTTAATAAGGTTTTATATAAGGACTTTTCAATCAAGTTATTTTCATTATTCATCATACGACCCCTCCCTGGTTCTCTCACACAAATTTGTTCAATAGAATAGTTTATAACTTATATAGTGTAATAAAATTTGATTGCAAAACGGTTTCGGTAAAGTTTCATCTTCAATACAATATGATAGCAAAATGGAACATTTGTCATATTTGAAATAAATATATTAATAGATTATATCCTATACCCTCAGAAAATTAACTAAAACAATTCGTGTTTTTTATTTTTCTCCAATTAATTATACCAGTATATCGTTATCTTAATCACGATTCATTTCACCTTACAATAGAATAAGCCCATGATTATGAAAATCACAGGCTTACTTTTTGGTTAGTTATTTCCACCAATTATCGTGAATGGATGCAGGCATTTGACGTTTGTGTTCTGTTTTTAAATATTGTTTTTCAATTTTTAATGCAGCTTCAGCATCGACTTTACGGCCTTCCAAATAGTCGTCAATCGTATCATATTTTAAGCCAAGCTCTGTTTCATCAGCTTGCTGCGGTTTATTATCCAGCAAATCGGCAGTCGGCTCTTTCATATAAAGTCTTTCCTCAGCTCCCAATTCTTTAAGCAATTCTCTGCCCTGGCGCTTAGAGAGACCCGATAAAGGAAGAACATCAGCTCCGCCGTCTCCATATTTTGTATAAAAACCTGTCACTGCCTCAGCAGCATGGTCTGTACCTATTACCAGAAGTCCATTTTGTCCACCAATGGCATATTGCGCAATCATACGAAGCCTTGCTTTCACATTCCCTTTATTAAAATCGGTTAATGCTTCATTAGTTGCTTCTTTGTATTGATCTGTAATGACATCGACAGTAGACTTGACATTAAAAGTAATACTTTCATCTGGTTTAATAAATTGCAGAGCACGCTGAGCATCATCTTCATCTTGCTGTACTCCATATGGAAGTCTGACAGCAATAAATTTAGCCGCAACCCCTTCCTCACGCAGTTCTTCCACAGCCATCTGAGCCAGACGTCCTGCCAATGTAGAATCCTGACCGCCACTGATTCCTAGAACAAATCCTTTTGCTCCGCTCTTCTTTAAGTAACTTTTTAGGAACCCAACTCTGTCTTTGATTTCTTCTTTAGGGTTTATTTCCGGTTTAACATGTAATGCTTCAATAATAACTGATTGTAAGCTCATTCCCATTCCTCCTTCAAACACCTATACTATTATTTTCCTTAAATGTTCTCTTTCTAACCTTTTATCATTAAATATATTTTACTCTTATATATAAATTTTTAAATAGCTCATTTAATTAAGAGTGTTATTTTTCATTCTAATACAACACTAATTGGTTCATTATGTAAAAGTTTGTGAAGGAACGAACAATATCACGTTTGTAAAGTTGTTTTTAGTATTAACTTAAAAGGTTCACATATTTTTGTACAAAAAAAGAAACACTGGGATAATGCACCACATTATCAAGCATATGGTATATAAATAAGGTATAGAAAGTTACTGGAACTAAAAACCGCGGATTAGAGCCAGTTAAATCCATATGGGAGTGATTTAAAATGATGAATTGGTTACGAACTAATAAATATGCCTCCGGACTATTATTGATTATAAGACTGTATCTTGGTTATGAATGGATGATTCATGGATTTGAGAAAATTAAAGGCGGAGCATTTGATGCATCCGGATTCCTTGGAAATATTGTTGCTAATCCTGTAACTGGGCCAGACGGAGGGGCACTGTATCCGATTTATGGTTCATTCATTGAAAAATTTGCGATTCCTAACGTAGGGTTAATCAACATCTTAATTCCATGGGGAGAATTTCTAGTTGGGCTTGGGTTACTGCTTGGTGTCTTAACAACTACAGCTGCCTTCTTTGGATTATTAATGAATTTTATGTTTTTATTTGGCGGAACAGTATCTACTAACCCGCTCTACATCATACTGGGAATGGTTATTCTTGTAGCAGGTGCAAATGCCGGCCGATTCGGTGGAGACTATTACGTTCTTCCCTGGATTCGTAAAACTATCTTCAAAAAGGATGACATAAAACCAATCAATACAAAAAAATTAACTCCAAGTCATTAAACTAACGATTAAATAAGAGACGACGCCGAGATTTCTCTCGGCGTCTTTTATTGATTTATGCCAGTCGATCATAACTATACGATGATGTTTTGGCCATGATCCAACTACAATCCTTTGTTGACTAGGCATCTTATTATGCTTATGATTATTTGGTGTCTTCGGAAATACTAAACGTGGTTCGTAACCATCCCACGATAAAAAACTAAGGGAGAGAAAAAAATGAATATTAGAACGCTTGCTGTAAATGGAGTTTTGGCAGCCTTATATATTGCTGTCACTATAATCGTACAGCCAATCGCATTTTCGAACATTCAGTTTCGAGTACCTGAAATGTTCAATCACTTGATTGTATTTAATAAAAAATACATGTATGGGATTGTGATAGGAGTATTTATCTCTAACCTCTTTTTCTCATCAATGGGTGCATATGATTTAATATTTGGTGTTGGCCAATCCATACTAGCATTAACAATCACCATTCTAACCTTCCGATTTGTCCGCAATATTTGGGCAAGGATGGCTATTAATACATTCGTTTTTACTTTTACCATGTTCTTAATTGCTATAGAGTTAAATATTGTTTTGAAACTTCCTTTCTGGTTTGCATGGGCAACAACCGCAGCTGGAGAATTAGCAGTCATGACAATTGGTGCTCCAATTATGTATGCTCTCAATAAACGTATTAATTTCTCAAAATTAATCTGACTTAATAATCCAAGCTTGGTCCTTTATCGGATCAGGCTTTTTATTATGTAAAAATATTCCCTGAACATTTCAAAATCCTGCCACAAAAAAAATGCTTAATATGTAGTAAAGTAGGGTACATTTGAATTATAGAATATAGAAGGAGTGGATTATAGAATGGAAAAAAAATTAAAAGAATTAATAGATGGTTTAAATGAAGATCTAGCAAACGAATATGCTGCATCAATCATGTATTCTAGCTATGCGGCAATGGTTTCTGGTTTATACAGACAAACACTGAAACCTTTCTTTGAAGGTGAAATAGCCGATGAACAGGGACATGCTTTATATCTTGCAGAAAAAATCAGTACATTGGGTGGAACACCAACTGTAACACCAGCAGAAGTTAAACAAACCACTGATGTTAAGGTAATGCTTGAATCTGCCTATCAGGCAGAAAAAGATACAATAGATCGCTACGAAACACGCAAGAAACAAGCTGAGGAATTAGGCTTAACTGAATTAGTTGTCAAACTAGAAGATCTTATCTCCGATGAAACAGGCCATATGGAAGAGATTGGCCGCATTCTTAGTGACTCCAGATTTGATTAATTCTTAACAATCTGCAACATGTTTAACACAGGGATAGAACCGTGATTCTGACAAGCAGAATTACGGTTCTTTTTATAGCTATTACTTCGGTAATGGGATTTCAAATTCTGTCTTTTTACCATTAAATAAATCTTTACCTTCACTGTTTAGGAATGGCCCAAACTCCAATTTTAAATTTCGTGTAATTAAGAACAAATCCTTGTCTATTAAAAAGACATGAAGCTTTTCACTAGATGTTCCGGCAGCAATTTCTCCTTGTTGGCTCGGCTCCAGATTTGTTTCTGGCAGATAGGTTATTTGATTATCGTTCCCTCTTAAAAAAGAACGAATGGATTTAAATATTAATGGTTGTTTGAAATTGTTCACAAGCTTTATTTTCATGGTAAGTATGATACGGTCTCTTTCATTTAAATTTTTGAACTTTGATTTAGTTTCCTCTGATGGGGTTATCTCAGCATACTGTATACCTTCTAACGTAATGATTACGTCCTCAATATTTTTAGTGTCATTCATTTTTAAATTTTCATATAGTATCTTTTTCACACCCATATTGCCAGAAGTAAATCGATCTTGATACACCTCAGAGGATACAGATGGCTCTTCTCCTTTTGATGCCACGCCATTTTTTGTTTCTTTATCTTCGGTACCTTCTTTATTATCCGTACTTACATCTTCTGTAGTTTGATTCTTTTTATTATCCTTATTTATCGTCTCTTCTTTTTCGCTTCCACATGCTGATACTCCTAAAATAAGACATGCCAAAAATATAAACCTCAGTCCCTTTTGCACGATTCAACCTCCAATACTTTTTATTGTAAAATTGTAGTTAATCTATACATTTGCTTATGTCTTAATATTCTAAGCATAAACGCCCTTTTCCTATCTATCCCACATAATTGTTTTAACAGTGCAGTCGAAACAAAATAAAAAAGGATTGTCCGAGACAATCCTTATACTTTCTAGTCAATTATTACTTCGTAAAAATTTTCGTTACCAAAAGACCTGCCACAAAAGTTATACAACATAGCAGTATAGTACCTATTCCTGTTGGCAATCCAGGAACGATTACAAATATAGATCCAATAATCAACCCCATTATGACTGCAAACGTCATATGTGGATATGCCCTCAGTAAAAAGCTAATTGCTTTACTGCTCACAATAAAGCCAACCACTGCTCCAGCCCCTACAAGTATAATAATTGTAAAGTTTAAATCTGATAAAGCAGAAATAACAGTTGAATAAACACCGAGCAACAATAATATAAACGAGCCACTAATACCTGGAAGCAGCATAGCCATACTTGCAAGCCAGCCGGAAAAGAATAATCCAAGCCCAGATAAAAGCGTTACATCAGATATAACAACAGATTCATTCGGCTTCAGGAAACCTAGTGCTGCCATCATGATCGCGACCAAAACGACAACCACAAAATGCTTTCCTGTAAAGTGTTTTTTCACCTCTGCCTGTCTTATAATAAATGGCAGTACACCGATGATTAACCCTACAAAAAAGAATTGTGTCGGTTCATGATGATGCTCCAGCAAATAATCAATCAATCGGCTAAACGTCAGTATAGTAAACCCCATACCGATTGCGAGTGGCAATAAAAAGCCCAGATACCTTCTCCAATCACGGCTAAAAAAGCCACTGATTGATAATAATAAGCGATCATAAATACCTAATATAAACGCTATGGTTCCTCCACTTACACCGGGAATTAAATCACTGATTCCCATTAACATACCACGATATATGTTTTTCCATTCCATTATCTTCAGTCCTTATTTTTTTATTTCACTATAATAGTTTACAAAATAAGAACTAGTAAAAACAATGGCACATAATACAAATTTAATGATGCTTCTTTACTTCACTATAATAGATATAAAACATATCAATATAGCAATATCAAATAATGTCACATTTATACTTACTCTTATTACAATAACAACCATGCTAGAACTGCATGCTTTGCGAGAATGTCATCACCTTAACGACGAACCTGGAGTAATACCTTTCCTATTGTCTTCCTCGATTGTAGCAACTCATGTACCTTCGCTGCTTCCTCAATCGGATGGACTTCACCTATTATTAATTTTAATTTTCCCTCTTCTAAGAAAGAAAAAAGATCACGCATGCTCGGCAACAGCAATTCTGGTTTTTTCATAATTTGTGGAAGAAAGAATCCAATGACCGACTGGTTTCTCGCCATTAAGGATGAGGGGTGCATGACGGCCTGTTCTCCGCTTGCGACACCATATATTACTAATCTTCCGAACGTAGCTAAACATTTCAGTGTATCTTTAAAGACGTTTCCACCTGCCATTTCGAGCGCAACATTGACTCCACGGCCGTTTGTCGCTTCCAGCACGTCTTTATACCAGCCTTCTTTTGTATAGTTGATACAAACATCAGCTCCCAGAGAACGTGCAAGCTCCAGCTTTTCTTCTGTGCTGGCAGTTGCAATTACTTTACCGGCGCCCATTAATTTAGCCAATTGGACTGCTAAAGTCCCAACTCCTCCAGCTGCCGCATGAACGAGAACGGTTTCACCCTCTTGCAACTGCCCCATTGTTTTTAAAATATGGTAGGCACTCAACCCTTGTAGCGGGAGGGAGACCGCTTCTTTTAAATCCAGTTCTCCTTTCAGGAGGATCACGGACCGAGCGTCTGCAACAGCATACTCAGCATATCCTCCAGATTCAATCAGCGTGACCACTCTTGCTCCAATATTTACGTTCGTCACTTCTGAGCCAGTTTCGACTACAATCCCGGCAACTTCTGCTCCTGGCACAAAAGGGAGCTTGGTTGGTACAACATATTGGCCTTCGCGTCTGGCAGTATCTGCATAATTCACACCAACTACATGTATTTCAATTAATACTTCATGTGAACCAGGTTTCGGCCTATCTAATTCGACCATTTTTAATACTTCTGGTCCTCCGTACTCAGTAAATTGAATGGCTTTCATAATACATACTCCCTTTCTCTTATTTGCCGGTAAACTGCGGCTTTCTTTTTTCTTTAAATGCAGATACACCTTCTTGATGATCCTCCGTGGCTATCATCATCGTTTGAGTGATGCGTTCTCTCTCCAGGACATCTTCGATAGTGGCCGTAAAAGAATAATCAATCAGTTTTTTCATTTGCCCATATGCTTTTCCTGGACCATAGGATAGCATAGTCGCATATTGAATCGCTTCATCACGCAAAGCTTCTAAAGGTACAAGTTTATTAATAACCCCAAGTTCATATAAACGTTCTGCTGGTATCGGTTCAGCTGAAAAGAAAAATTGTTTTGCTAAGTGCGGACCAACTAAGCGTGGAAGGAAATAGGAACCTCCTGCATCCGAAATAAGGCCAACCTTTGAAAAACTTAAAGCGAACTTACTCCCCTCAGCGGCCACAATCAAATCACAGGCAAGCGCCAAATTAAAACCAGCCCCTGCCGCAAAACCATGTACCGCAGCAATAATAGGAGTTTCAATCTCCTTCATCGTTAAAATACATTCATTTATGACTCCTAAATACTCGTAGGTAGTAGCTGCTGATTTGGTTCCCATCGTTTTTACATCTCCGCCGGCACTAAACGCCCGGCCTGCTCCGTTTAAAATAATCACTTTCACATTAGGATTTTTATCAGCTTTTTTTAATTCACTAATTAGTCCTGTTATCATTTCCGGACTAAAAGCATTCAAGCTTTCAGGTCTATTTAATGTTAATACTAAAACTGAACCTATCTCTTTTATTAATAAGTGTTCCATCATCCATCTCCCTTTCTCTTTTACGTGATCATCCATCCCCCATCGACCAGTACATCTGTACCAGTCATGTATGAAGCTTCACTCGATGCTAAAAAGGCAATAACATTGGCTATTTCCTCACTGGTTCCTACTCTTTTCAATGCTGTGTTGCGTTCAATTGATTTAACAAACCTTTCATTCGTTAAAGACCATTCTGTCAACGGTGTTTCAACAAATCCAGGTGATACGGAGTTTGCACGGATACCATATGGGGCCATTTCAAAAGCAAGTGCCTTCGTAAAATTCAACACAGCTGCTTTTGCAGAACTATAATGAGGTATATGAGCAGCAGCCTTATGGCCAGATAGACTCGCTATATTGACAAATGCCCTATTACCTCCACGGTTAGCGTGCTCCATCATAAACTTTCCAAGTATTTTTGAAACTAAAAACACACTCTTCAAATTCACTTCCTGAACGATATCCCAAGCCTCTACGGCCGTATCCATTATTTTTGATTGCACTGAACCACCTGCATTATTGATGACCACATGCAAGTCCATAAAATGATCCTCAATAAAATCTAACAACGCGGTTACTTCCTCTTCTTTCGTAACGTCGGCCGCAAAACAGGTTGCCTGGATATGATGGCTTTGATTATTAATTTCATCAACAACACTTTCAAGCTTTTCTAAGGTTCTTCCAACTAGAATGACATTTGCTCCTTCTTTAGCCAAACGCAGAGCTGTAGCCTTTCCTATCCCGCTGCCACCGCCAGTGATCACGGCAACTTGCTCATGAAATCGCATCCTATACCTCCTTTTTTACCGTTAATATAACGCGATTATTTTTAAACACAGGAACAATCTCATAACATCCACTTGTACTTGATAACAGAAGATCTTCCTTTAATCCGTATTTGGTTAATAGCAATCCAACTCTGGATGCCGCCAGAACTGAGTATGAATTAGATGAATGGCTGTCATAAAAAGCCAATGCAGCTTTTCCAGCGTCATTCAGCTCAATCCCTTGATTGGTTCTGCAGGTTATATTTGCAATTAAATGGCCGGCACCATAGAAATCCTCTAGGCTGAATTCTCCTGAATTTCCTGAACAAATCACGACAATAGTTTCATCCTTGCTATCATTCAGTATCGCCTGTGCCACGGCAGCATTATTAAGCAAGGAGGATATATACACTAGATTTGCATATGCCGCTTTATGTAGAGCCACTGTGCCGTTAGTAGTTGAAAGAATCAAGGTTTTACCATGGATACGCGTGCTAATTTTAACCGGTCCTGGATAAAAAAATCCATCGATTGGTTCTGCATGTAATTCCCCAGCCATCAAGGCTTGTCCGTTCTCAAATTGTCTGCTTACTTTAATAGCTTCGTCCTGATTTAGAACGGGAATAACCTCTGTTGCTCCATTCTGCAAAGCTGTTACAATCGTGGTTGTGGCCAGGAGAATATCTAGTACAACAGCTATCTTGTTGCCTGAGGCCAGTTTTTCTGGTGATATATCTTCCTTGGTCAGCAAGACATGAACTTTCAGCATCTTATTGATTCCTTGTAAGTGAATAAGCATGCTCAATCAATGTTTTTACATACTTATCAAAGCTGGCAAATCTCGGATCCTTTGTTTGGCCATTATGATAACGATAGTAGATTTGCTGACAAATCCCCGCTAATTTGAAATAGGCAAATGTTAAATAGAAATTCATATTGGAGACATCACGGCCGCTTTGTCTTGCATATTCTGAAATAAATTGTTCCCTTGTATAAAATCCATCCCGAATCGTAACAGATGGCTTCCCCAGTCCTTTCTTCAATACTTCAGAATCGTCCCCCTCTGCCCAATAGCTCATAGCTACTCCAAGATCAGCGAGCGGATCCCCAACCGTCGTCATTTCCCAGTCAAATAGACCGACCATTTCCGTCCCATCCTCATTAAAAATCGCATTGTTCAATTTATAGTCATAATGAATAATTGAAGCATCACATGAAGCTGGAATATGATCGACTAACCACTTTTCTAATTCTTGTATATGTGGAATATCATCTGTTTTTGCTCTTTCATAACGTGCTATCCATCCATTTGTCTGTCTTTCCATAAAACCATCAGGCTTGCTGATTTCCTTTAATCCAGTTTCCTGATATGAAATGCTATGAAGCTGAACAAGCCGTCCTACCATTTCCCGAGATAAGTTTTGAAAGAGTTCACGGGAAGGTTTAATGCCTTCAGGGACAGAAGTATCAAATACAATACCTTGCTTTCGTTCCATAATAAAAAACGGACTCCCTACAACATGTTCATCATCTGAGTAAAGGATTGGTTTTGGAGCCGGACTGAAAAGAGGATGTACTTCTGAGAGGATGCTGTATTCCCTTTGCATATCATGGGCTTTTGGAGCTACAGGACCTAGCGGTGGTTTCCTTAAAACAGCTTCCCATGTTCCTATTTTCAATTGATAGGTTAAATTTGAATGACCTGCCGAGAATTGTTCAATTTCCAGGTTTCCTTCTGGCAAATCGTTAATCTTACTCCGCAGAAATGCTTCAAGTACATGCTGCTGCAATTCTTCTCCGCTTCGTACGGGAATCGTATCTTTACTAACTCTTTGGGTCATGTCTATCCCACCTCTTTCAAAAATCGGACTCATTAAACAGCTTCGACCAGCCTCAACAGTTTCTCTTTTAGCAATTCAGGAATCGGTTCACTTTCCTGTTTGTCAAAATTAAACTGAACAAGGATGGCAGTCCCTTTGGCAATCGGGTTACCGGTTTGGGCACAGTAAATATCATGTTCAAGCTGAAAGCTCTTTGTCCCCACTCTGGATACAGTCGTGTTAATTTTTAATATTTGATCAAAATAGGCTTGAGAGAGGAAATCACATTTAGTCGAGGCCAAAATGAATGACCAATTTCTTATTTTCAAATCCAGTTCCATTTCTTTCAAAAAATGAAGACGAGCTTCCTCGAGATAAATGAAATAACTTGTATTATTCACATGACCAAGTGCATCTGTTTCCGAAAAACGGACGGTTACCATTGATTCCATAGCGGCCTCCTTTTACCCATTCACAGCATCCCGCCATATTTACACCCTGCTGTATAACTCGGAAGATATTCGTAATCTTTACACCAATCAGCTCCAATTAGGCAATTTTATTCAAAAAAGGAGAGTGTGATCCTACTCCCCTTTTTCAATTCCTTTCATGATCATCTCTACAAAAATGTCTGCTAATTCATGTTCAGAAATAACACCTTCAGGGTTAAACCACTGATAGCTCCAGTTCAATATTCCAAGAATACCAAATGTGATAATGGTAGGATTTAGATCTGAACGTAACTCCTCTGTCTTTATCCCCTGCTTAATTAAATCTTCAATATTAAAGCGAAATTGATCACGCTTTGGCAAAATCTCTTCCAGCTTATCTTCGGATAATAGTTTCATTTCCCGGAAGTACACCTTTGCACTTAAACCTTGGGTTCGAATATCACTCACTAGTAAATACGCTATATCGTGTATTTTTTGTCTACAGGTTTTCTTCGAGGTATTTAGGATCGCTTCCTGTCTTTCAATTAATCCATTAATATAATCGAGATGAATATTCATCAATAATTCTTCTTTACTTGCAAAATAGTAATAAAAGGTTCCCTTTGTAACTCCCAAAGAATCAACAATATCCTGTATGGATGTTTCTGCAAAACCCTTTTGTTCAAATAAAGAAATGCTGGTGTTCTTAATTTTTTGTTTCATCATCAAGACCCCAGTTCGTGTGTATTCATGTCACCCTTACTTTGTTTCGACTTCTTCCCTCAGAGCCCGGCGAAGTATTTTTCCAACATTTGTTTTTGGTAATTCATCACGAAATTCTACAATTGTCGGCACTCGATAGGCTGCCATATTATTTTTACAATATTCCATAATCTCTTTATCCGTAGCTGACTCATTCGCTTTTAATACTAAAATTGCTTTGACTGTTTCTCCGCGATACTCATCCGGAACTCCTATTACAACAGCTTCCTGTACGGATGGATGTTCATACAGGACTTCTTCTACATCACGAGGGTAGATATTATAACCGCTTGCAATGATTAGATCCTTTTTACGGTCAACAATCGTTAGATATCCATCTTCATCGATCCTGGCAATATCCCCTGTATATAGCCATCCATTGCGGAGAGCAACAGCCGTTTCTTCAGGCATATTCCAATAGCCTTTCATAATCTGCGGACCTTTGACAATTAATTCTCCCAGTTCGCCAACCGGGACTTCCTCCACCCCTGTAGCTACATCCACGATTTTACAATCTGTAGATGGGAAGGCAATTCCGACTGTTCCAGGTTTACGAACACCAAAATCCGGATTACAATGCGTAACGGGTGATGCTTCCGAAAGACCATAACCCTCCAAAATCTTAGAATCCGTTTTTGATTCATATTCCTTCATTAATTCCATAGGCATAGGAGCACTTCCGCTATTGGAAATTTTTATGCTATCAATCCCATATTCCTTTGCTTTAGGATGAGCGTTGATCGCCACGTACATGGTTGGTACGCCAGGGAATATAGTTGGCTTCTCCTGTTTTATGGTTTGAAGGACCTCTTCTAAATCAAAACGGGGTAGCAATATGTTTTCACTCGCCATTAATATGCAATTATTCATACAGGCCGTCATACCAAATACGTGGAATAATGGGATGACAGTCAGATACCGTTCCTTCCCCTTATTTACCATCTTCTTGTAAAATTCCTTTGTTTGATAGATATTGGCAACTAAATTACGATGAGTGAGCATGGCTCCTTTCGATCTCCCCGTAGTGCCACCTGTATATTGGAGCACAGCAACATCATGACTCGGATCAATAACTACTGGCTCTACTGGCATGACTGTTTCAGAGATAAATCGCTCAAATGTCCAATCATCTCCAAATTCTGTCCCGGATGGCTGCAGGCTTACTACAATAATATTTTTGAGATTCGTAGTAGATTGAACCGCTTTAACAGTTTGATAGAATGCATCCATGACAACAATCGTTTCAGCATCGGAATCCTGCAATATATATTCCAGTTCTCTAGCTACTAACATGGGGTTGATTTGTGTGACAATTCCTCCCATCGATAGGGCCCCATAATAGGCAATCACATACTGAGGACAGTTTGGCAGCATTATTGCCACCCTATCACCCTTTTTAACATCATTATTCTGAAGTGCTGCGGCGAAGCGATTGGATGTCCCTAAAAGTTCCTGATAGGTCATTTTTCTTCCAAAAAAAGATAGGGCATTGTTTGTGGGGTAATGGATTGTCGTTTCATGAAGAATGTCTGGCAGTGATTTGTTCGGAATTTCGATTTCAGATGCAATACCTTCCGGATATTGCGTAAGCCAAGCTTTCTTTTTCATATTTTCCATAGTCAAATCTCCTTCATCTTTTATTTAAACCATGGCGTGTTTTCCGCCATCAACTACCAATACCTCACCTGTTATATAATTGGATGCAGCAGAGGCTAGGAATAAAGCAACTCCCTTGAGGTCTTCATCATTTCCAAGCCTTCCAAGCGGTGTCATATATTCAATTGCATCTTTTCCGCGTTCGAGTAAGACCTGAGACATTTTGGTTGGGAAAAAACCAGGTGCGATTGCATTAACATGAATATTATGTTTCCCCCATTTCACTGCCAAATCCTTTGTTAAAGTAAGGACAGCTCCTTTGCTGGCATTGTACCCAACAGTATCCATCATGTCAGCTTGAGTTCCACCGAGCCCCGCAACTGAAGCAATATTGATTATTTTTCCTCGCTTCTGTTCCATCATCACCTTTCCCACTGCCTGGGACATCAGGAAGGTACCTGTCAAATTAGTATTGATAACCTTATTCCAGGCTTCAAGCGGCATATCCAATGCAGAAGCTCCCCATGAGGCACCGCTATTGTTGACAAGAATATCAATATCTTCAAATTTATCTAGTGTTTCTGAGACGACACTATGAATATCTTCCGCATTCGTGATATCACATTTTAAGGCCAAGGTTTCAACTCCATATTCTTTATTCAGATGATCTGCTACCTCGGTGCAAGCCTCAATCTTGCGTGAACATAGAACAATATTTGCTCCCGCTTCTGCCAAACCCTGTGCAATATGGGCTCCAAGCCCACGTCCGCCTCCTGTGATAATCGCTGTCTTACCGGTTAAATCAAACATTTGTAAAACGTTCATGATCAGCTTGTTCCTCCCCTAGATATTTTTTAAGCTCTAGCTTGGCAATCTGTGCACGGTGAACTTCATCGGGTCCATCAGCTAATCGCAATGTTCTTGCATTTGCCCAATGAGCTGCCAAAGGATAATCCTCTGAAACTCCTGCTGCTCCAAGTCCCTGTATAGCCCTGTCAATAACCTTCAAAGCCATATTTGGAGCAACGACTTTGATCATCGCAATCTCGGCCTTCGCTTTTTTGTTCCCAACCGTATCCATCATGTAAGCTGCTTTTAAAGTTAATAATCTTGCCTGCTCAATTTCAATTCTTGAATTTGCAATCCACTCTTTTATTACACCTTGATTAGATAGCGGCTGCCCAAAGGCAGTTCTTGTTTGAATGCGCTTACATAATATTTCTAGTGAACGCTCTGCTGCCCCAATCAGCCTCATACAATGATGAATCCTTCCTGGACCCAGCCTTCCCTGTGCTATCGCAAATCCCTTTCCCTCTCCCCAAATTATGTTCTCAGCGGGTACTTTAACGTTTTCATATGTAATTTCTCCATGTCCATGAGGGGCATGATCATAACCAAAAACAGGAAGCATTCTTTCGATTTTTACTCCTTTTGAATCAAGAGGTACAAGAATCATAGATTGCTGTTCATGCCGATCTGCCATTTTGTTCGTCTTCCCCATCACAATTGCAATTTTACATCTTGGATCTCCTGCGCCTGAAGACCACCACTTGCGGCCATTGATGATATAGCCATCTCCATCTTTTTCAATACTTGCTTCAATATTCGTAGCATCTGATGAAGCGACATCTGGCTCGGTCATTGAAAAACAGGAACGTATTTCACCAGCTAATAAAGGCTTAAGCCATTCCTCTTTCTGTTCAGCAGACCCATACCTTTCTAATACTTCCATATTACCTGTGTCAGGAGCACTGCAATTAAACACTTCAGGGCCGATTAATGAGCGTCCCATTATTTCACATAAAGGTGCATATTCCAAATTGGTCAGACCAGCACCATATTCACTCTCAGGCAGAAATAAATTCCAAAGCCCCGCATTTTTAGCTTTTGATTTTAAGTCTTCCATAATCGGAGGCACCAGACTCCACCGTGATTCTTGCTCATTTAACTGAACCTCATATAATCCTTCATTAGGATATACATACTTATTCATAAAATCACTTAACTGTCTCTCCAAGTCAATCACCTTACTCGAATAGGAAAAATCCATTCCTTCACTCCTTTCACATACTGACCGGTAGGTATTGTTAATTACTCCCAATTATACTTGATGCTCTTTTAAATTCCAACTAATTATCTAAAAATTACAAATACTTATATAGTTTTACAAATTCAGTCAGATTATATTATTCTTATAAATAGTAATAAACACACAGGAAGAAGGAAAGAGTTGTAAAATGAATATCAAACTGATTAAAAACACAGCCAAACAAAAATTAACTGGCTACTGGGGAATTGCGATAGGAGTTTTTTTCATAACTCTCCTTGTTAGCAGAGTTGCTGAATCATTTCTTTTTATTCTTGCATTTTTCTTTATATCAAGCCCATTGGCTGTAGGATATCAATGGTTCCACTTAGCTATAAAGAGGCAGCAAAATCCTTCTATTGAAACACTATTTGATGGTTTTAAATTGAACTATTTCAGGAATGCCTTAACAAACTTTTTAATCTTTTTATTTACCTTACTCTGGTCAGTTTTATTAATTATACCCGGCATCATTAAAGCGTTAGCCTATTCTATGACTTTATTTATCTTGCGTGACCGTTCCGATTTAACCGCTCTTCAAGCGATTACAGAAAGCCGACGAATCATGAATGGTAAAAAGAAAGATTTATTTGTACTATACCTATCTTTTTTACCATGGTTTATTATCCCTATCGTATTAATTTTTATCGGAATCGTATCTATTGCTATTGGTGCTGATACTGTAAATGATGGAGTATATTTAAGCGGCATGGCAAGCCTGATTATCGGGTATATCACAATCTTTGGTATTGCTATATACCTTGCACCTTTTATAACTACTTCATTAGCTGTCTTCTATGATGATTATGTAAAGCCATCAGAAGGATCTCTTATACAGAATCCACTGCCTTCTACTCATAATTCTGCTGCCGATCATATCGACCTTGCTAAGCGTGTAGAATAAAAGATAATCCCAGCTCCATCATAGAGCCGGGATTATTTTCTTTATTGGTAAAAAAGTAAATTATAAAAGCCAGCGGTGTCTCACGCTGGCTTTACATGTACTAACTAGTCTTTCTGCATATCTGGAACTTCATTCATTATGGGAGCAGACTGTCTCATCATACCAATCGGATAACCAATAATAGCGCCCAATATGGCTGGTGCAATCCATCCTAATCCCACGGAGTAAAGCGGTAAATAAGCAAATAAATTATTGATTGCTTCTATTTGCAGACCCGCTGCATTAAAACCATCAAACAAACTAACAATAAAGGTTAATGCCAAACTGCAAATATATACTTCTGAAAAACCTTTAAATACATTGTGCATGAATGTAAGGAAAATCAAGCATATAGCCAAAGGATAAATAGCTGTCAGGACAGGTACTGAAATAGCCACTAAGTCGGCAAGTCCCACATTGGCAACTAATGCACTGAATACCGATAAAACAATAGCATATGTTTTATAGGACCATCTCGGAGCCAATGTATTAAAGTAGGCCGCACAAGCCGTCACAAGACCGATACTAGTCGTTAAACACGCTGCAATAACAGCAAGTCCTAAAATTAATCTTCCATAAGAACCAAAATAATAATGAGATGCTGCTGCTAATATCGCACCCCCATTATCAAATGCACCAATCTCTTCCACACCGGTAGCACCTAAATATGCTAGCCCTGCATAGATTACCGCAAGTAAACCGGCTGCAATGAAAGCAGATTTCATAACACTTGTCATCATTTCTTTTTTGCCATGAATCCCTGTTGAACGAACTGCATTAATAATGATAATTCCAAATACGAAGGATGCCAATGTATCCATTGTTAGGTAACCTTCCTGGAAACCCTTAAAGAATGCGTTTTCTGTATATTGTTCAGCCGGAGCTGTCAGGCTTCCCATTGGATTAAACAAAGCTGCTAGAATCAATAAAGCGATAAAAAATAATAATATTGGTGTTAACATTTTACCAACTATATCTATAATTTTTCCTGGTTTTAATGCAAAGAAACAAGTAATAGCAAAAAAGATTACAGTGAAAAGCGCCATTGCTACTGTGCTATTCATATCACCGATTAAAGGTTTAACACCAATTTCATATGAAACCGTTCCTGTCCTCGGCATCGCAAATAAAGGCCCGATTGCCAAGTAAAGAACTGTAGTAAATATAATAGCAAACATTGGGTGTACACGTTTAGCCATCGTATATAAATCGCTTTGGCCAGAATACCCAATTGCCAATACTCCTAACAGAGGCAATCCCACCCCAGTTATGATGAAGCCAAATGTAGCTTCCCAAACATTTGACCCTGACATTTGTCCCATTAATACTGGGAATATTAGATTTCCAGCCCCAAAAAATAAGGCAAAGAGCATAAAGCCAATCGCTAGTGTTGTAGATTTACTCTTCATATTACCCAATTAAAACCCTCCGTTTCTATCTGGTTGAACATTTTAAATTTTCTAATAATTCTAACATCTTTTAATATAACATTACCCATTTTAACACATTTGTCAAGATTATTCAGACATTTCGCCCTATTTCTCAACTTTCCCACTTTTCTTCTAACATTCACCGTTTTTCCTATATCGGTGATTATAGTAACTGTCCTCTATATTTGCAAGGGTATTAGAGAAACTAAAGTAACGGTAAATTTTATCAATCTATTATATTTAAAGGGGGGAAAACGTACATACATCCAATTTAAGTTTATATTACCCTTTTAAACAGTAAAAACCCTTATTCCATGAATAAGGGCTGATCGAATAATCCAATATACCATTGATGATAAGGACATATGAGATTATTCTACAAAGTATTCAGCATATTGGCTATCCGGTTCCAGCAAACTATTCCAATATTTCTCTGGTCCTAATATATGGTGACTAACAGCCTCATCTATTTGATCAACTTTTTTATTTTCAATAATATCAATAATGTTTTTATGTTGTTTAATAATATCTGTATAATCATATTCGATTTCAGATAGCAATCGGATTCGATTATAATGTGTACTTAACCGATTTATTGCATCCCAGATATGATCTTTTTCCTGATCTTTATAAAATAGGGAGTGAAATTCCTGATCCAATTCATGAAAAGTTCTTTCCATTCCTTTTTTTCCTATAAAATTTTCTTGTAAACTGATAACTTTCTTTAACTCTAATAATGTTTCATCAGAAATAGATTCGCAGGCTAACTTAAGAACCTCTTTTTCTAGTACAGAGCGCATAAAGGCCGCCTCTTTAACCAATTTATAATCAATTTTTGATATGTATGAACCGACCTGCGGCCATACTTCAACCAAATGTTCCTCTTTTAATTTTCCGATTACCTCCCTGATTGGAGTACGAGAAATCCTTAATTCATTAGCCAGCTCAATTTCACTGATTGCTTGTCCTGGTTTTAATTCTAGAGACATAATGCCATTCTTAATAATTCTGTACGAATAATGTTTATTATTTTCTCCAGGTAATTTGGGTGTCACTGTTAACATCATGATTTCTCCCTTATATAAAGCGTATAAATATTCTCTACCAACATCAGCATGTAGCCAGTATACATGTTTTATTTAATTATCATCAAATTTCATTAATTTTTCAAGCAATTCAAAACAAAAAAGCTGAAGGGCCTTGGTCAGGAGCGAGGAGCATAAGACAAAGGCACGTAGGGGATGTACTTCCCCCCGCAGTGGCTTTGCTTATGTCCCGAGCTCCTAGGCCCTGAAGCTAGATTGAATAAAAAGCTGAAACGACTGCATCAAGGAACAAAGACTAAATACGCCACATCGTGTGGCAACGTCTTTGTGACCAACATCCTGTTGGCCTCCGACAAGCATAAGACAAAAGCACATAAACCATATTCTACATCAGTTATGTCAGTATCCTCTAAATATCCTGCTATAGTTCGACATCTTCCAACAATAAACATAGCCTATTTCTTTATCTAAATAAATTAAAACTACCGATTCTGAATATTTTTCTGGGATAAAGGTGAGAGTTGGATTCACCTTATTTCATATAAGTAACAAAATATCCCACCTTAATCCCCAGTCTTTTTTTGAATAAGACAAAGAAAGACTAGTAATTAAATAGCTTAATAAGTCAGATGGCTTATTTTTATTATAATAGTATATTAAAATTCTTCCTCCCTCCTTTTTCATACAACTATCTCCATATGAAATCAGGTATAAGTATATTCTTTTCTAATCATTTCCTAATTAGAATGACACCTACAGCTGTAGCCAAACTACATCCAATGATTCATTTTCAATTTCCATAGTATACTTGCGACATTTAGTGACAGCATTTGTTTACTTCAATTCGTTATGGTAGAAATATCAGCAGGATTACATAATTCGATATTACTTAACAGGGAGGTGAAAAAATACTTGGCATATTGGCAATTTAATAATCTAGTATAGGGAGGAATACTTGTTGAAAACAAAGAGAAAAAAACTGTCGTCACTCATTCTAACATCTATGCTCATTCCATCATTGCTCTTAACTACAGGATTTACGTCTTCACCATCTTCTACTGCTTCCTCAGAATCCATCCATAGTTCAGCAAAATCTACGATTATACAGAATAGCAGTAACAAAATCTCCAAAGATCTTCAAAATGAGTTTAAGGAAGAAGAAAAAGTCACCTTCTTAATTAAACTTAAAGAGCAGGTCGACACTGCCAAGGTAGCAAAAGAAGCTACTGCTACTGCAAAAAAACAAAAGCTTTCATCAGCCAAGACGACCTTGACAAAACGATCTTCCATCGTTACAAATCTGCGCGCAACTGCTGAAGAAACTCAGCATGAGCTAAAAAACTATTTAGAGAAACAAGAAAAAGCCGGTAAGGTTAAAGATATTCAATCCTTCTACATCGTTAATGGTATGGCTGTTACGGCTACAAAAGAAGTCATGGAACAAATTGCCGCATTTCCTGAAGTAGAAAAACTTTTACCGAATGAAAAAGTACACCTTGTAGAACCTGTTAAACAATCCAAAGCTGAGAAACCACTAATCGAGTCCAATATTAAGGAGAAACCTTCTAAAACAGAGACAAAGGCAGAAGTCTCCTCGATTGAATGGAATATCGAAAAAATCAGCGCACCTCAAACATGGGCAATGGGAATTGATGGAGCTGGAACAGTCGTTGCCAGCATAGATACTGGTGTGCAATGGGATCACCCTACCCTAAAGACAAAATACCGTGGGTACAACCCTGCTAATCCAGACAACCCGACCCATGAGTTCAGCTGGTTTGATGCTACTTCTACAAACCGCCCTGCAGCATTTGATGATAATGGTCACGGTACACATACAATTGGAACAATGGTCGGATCAGATTCAAACGGTACTAACCAAATCGGCGTAGCACCCGGCGCTAAATTCATAGCGGTTAAAGCTCTCTCTGCATCAGGTGGAGGCTCGAGTGCTGATTTGTTAGAAGCAGGTGAATGGGTATTAGCTCCTAAAGATGCTAATGGAACTCCACATCCTGAATACGCACCAGATGTCGTAAACAACTCATGGGGTGGCGGACCAGGATTGGACGAATGGTTCCGTCCAATGGTTCAAGCATGGAAAAATGCGGATATCTTCCCTGAATTTTCAGCAGGAAATGACGGAGGAGGAGCAGGAACTATAGCAGCTCCATCCAATTATCCTGAATCTTACGCAACTGCCGCAACAGATATCAATAATGCTTTGGCAAGCTTTTCTTCAAGGGGACCTTCTCCATATGAAGGAGTCATGAAACCAAATATAGCTGCACCAGGTGTAAATATTCGCTCAGCTATACCTGGAAACGATTATGCTTCCTATAATGGAACATCAATGGCCGGGCCTCATGTGGCCGCAGTAGTTGCCCTGCTTAGACAAGCTGATTCGAGCTTAACTGTCGATCAAATGGAAGAGATTATGGACTTAACAGCAACACCATTAACTGACAGCGCTTATCCAGAGTCACCTAACTATGGATATGGTCACGGTTTGGTAAATGCTTTTGATGCTGTCTCTTCAGTTGTTAGTGGTTTAGGAAAAATTAAAGGAACTGTCTCCAAGGAAGGTGATGATACTCATGCACCTGAAATTGAAACAGAGCCTGTGACTACTTCTTATAAAGAAATGGACCTTCCTCTTAGCGCAACCGCTACGGACGATGTATCCGTAACATCTGTCGTTTTGAAATATAAAAAAGCAGATGGCAGCTGGACTGAAGTCGCTGCGGAACGTGTAAGCGGAAATTATAAATCCGGTGAATACGAAGCAACCATACCTGGTGCTGATTTAACCGGTGATTCAACAGAATACCAATTTATCGCATATGACTTTGGAGGCAATTCAAAAGAAACAGCTGTTTATCCAGTAGAATTACTTCCGGGTATTACAGTTGGCTATGAAACAGATTTTGAACAAAACCCAATCGGATGGACATCTTACGGTACAAATAATTCATGGGAATGGGGAGTACCAACAACAGGCCCTGGCGCTGCATTCTCTGGTGAAAAGGTATATGCAACAAATCTGACAGGAAACTATGCAAACAGCTCTAATATGAGCCTGGAAATGCCACCAATTGATCTTCCTGAAGGAGCCAGCTACTTACAGTTCAAACAATGGTTTGATTTAGAAAGAAACTATGACTTTGGGCATGTATTTATTTCTACTGATGGTACCAACTGGACACAGGCAGCTCGTTTCAACCAAACATCCGATGGTTGGATTGATGGCGAAGTTGACTTAAGCGAATATGCAGGACAACGCATCTACATTTCCTTCAATGTTACAACTGATGGGTCTGTCCAGAAAGCTGGATGGTATTTGGATGATGTCAAATTATCGGCAACTCCTATCCAACCTTCGTCAAAAGCTAAACATGGTGTGAAGAAAGATACAAAAGCTACTGATACTAAAATCAAAGATACAAAAGCTAAAGACCCTAAAGACGACAAAAAAGCAGCAAAAGAAAAAGTAGACGCAGCAAAAATCAAACCAATATCTGAAAAAGATAGTTCAAAAAATGAAAAACCTAGCAATGAAAGCCCGGGACCACTGCTTTTACCAATTCAAGCAGAGGTAACCGTTCTTGAAACTGGCCGTTCTGTTTACACCAACCCACAGGATGGAACCTATGAATTAACGCACGCAACAGGTGATTACACTGTTCAAGCAGAAACATATGGATTCCAATCTCAAACACAAGCAGTACGTGTTGAAGATGGTGGAGTTGCTACCGCAAACTTTACACTACAGGAAATTCCTAAAGGTACTGTCAGCGGTACAATTACAAATAAAGTAACAGGAAATCCTGTTGCAGGCGCCACAGTTTACCTTGTGGAAGATGCTGCCATTACGCCTGTGACTACAAATGAAGATGGCGAGTATTCCCTTACTGCATACGAGGGTACCTACACACTAAAATTTGTTGCACCATCCTACTACAGTTCCGAAACAACTGTAACCATTGAAGCAGGCGAACCAGTCGTTAAAAATGTTGAGTTACGTCCATTCATTGGCTATGCAGGTGAGATTAAGTATGATGATGGAACAGCTGAAAATGCCAGATCCTTCAATGCGGCAGGCAATAGCTGGGCTGTTAAAATGTCATTAAAAGAAGGGGAAGATCAAGCTCTAGTAACTGGTGCACTCCTTCGCTTCTGGGATATGGAATGGCCAGTCCCAGGCGGTACTGAATTCCAAGTATCCGTTTATGATGCCAGTGGTGCAAACGGCGGTCCTGGTACTAAATTGGCAGGTCCTTTCAACGAGACAGCTTTACGTGACGGCACTTGGACACATGTTGACCTTGCCGAACACGGCATCATGGTAGAAGGAGACTTCTTCATTGTCTATACACAAACAAAAGCAAATCCTAATTCACCTGGCTTGGCAACTGATGAGGACGGTCCAAATGCTAAACGCAGCTGGCAAGGTGTAAGCGGTGCATGGTCTCAATCACCAGAGGCTGAAGGAAACTACATGATCCGTGCGACCGTCAACTATGAATTACAAGTACCATCCATCACTTCTCCTAAAGATGGAGCATTTACGAATAAAAAATCTGTGACAGTTGAGGGTAAATCTTCTCCTGAAACAACCATTGATTTATTCAATGATGGAGAACAAACTGCTACTACGGAAACGAATGCAAGTGGCGACTTCTCAGTTGCAGTCGAGTTGAAAAATGGTGCAAATACACTGACTGCTAAAGCAAAAACTGATGTCGGTTCAACAGACCCATCTGAACCAGTTACGATTACACTTGATCAGGATAAACCTGAACTGACTATTACTTCACCGACAGATGGTTCTAAAACAAATAAAGAAACCGTTACAGTTACAGGAACAATTGCTGATGCCAATCTGGATTGGGTTAAAGTAAATGGTCAAACTGCAACTGTAAGCGACGGGAAATTCAGCAAGCGTATCCTTCTTGATGAAGGTATAAATGAGATTACTGTTCAAGCTAAGGATAAAGCAGGCAACAGCATTAAAAAGATCATCACAATTGATGCCAATTATACGGCACCTGAACTTTCCAACATACTTCCTGCTGAGGACAAAGTATTGGAAAGCGGCGATTCTGTCAAAATCGAATTTGATAGTGAACCTGGGCTAGACGCTACCTTCTCAATCCTTGCTCCAGTCACAAACCTTGGCGTCTCAAATGCACTTGAGCTTCCAATGCGTGAGACATCGGAAGGACACTATGTCGGCTACTATACTGCCACTAAAAATATCAAAGCAAACGGGGCAGCCGTTCAAGTAACCGCAGAAGATGACTATGGCAATAAAACGATTGAAAGAGCGGAAGGATTATTATATATTAACGCTCCGCAGTAAACGATTAAAGCACAAGTGCCGATGCACTTGTGCTTTTCTTTTTTGAGCAGTTCTAAAATAGTTTATGCTTAAACTGATGATTAAGATATAAAACACAATCTTATTTTTCATATACATTCTTCCCTTTTCATCAAAAATTACAGTTATATCTTACGAACATATCTTAATGAGATATAGTTTTCTTCCTTGGTATTTCCGTATCCTCTTTGTTCATTATTGAAAATGAATCCTCTTGCTTCATAGAAAGGAATTCCTTTTTGATTTCCCTTTGCTACAGATACCCATTGCTCAGTTGCATGAAATTCCTCTTTTTGTTGTTTTGTAAGAACATCTAATAACCTTGTCCCAATTCCTTCATTACGTCTATTGGGGTTAAGATATAAGACAAAGACCTCCCCAGAAGTCTTATCGATCATACCGCCTCCAATTGCCCCAATGACTTTGTTCTCCTCAACAGCAACAAAATAGCCACCCCATTCTACCCCAGTTTCACTTACTTCCTTCAGAATTCTTTCATGATTATAAAACTCTTTTATAACTCTCTTAATATATTCTTCAGATCGTAATTCGTTATAAGTTGCCCAGTACCCATCACTGCATACTTTCGCAATCCCCTCAACATGACTTGCATTCGCTTTTAAAATATTAACCACTTTCCACACCTCCAATTTCCCCTGTTCCGAAGATTCCCTCTACAAATTCGAGCTTTTACTACCATTTATAATTCAACATAAAAAGGTATTAATCCTTTTTGAATTAATACCTTTCATCTCACCTGTTGATATATCCCTATGAATCTAAATTAATTGTTCAATATCGCCTCAAATGGCCATTACTTAATAGTATCAGCTTTGGAAACCTGGATAATTACACGGTATCTTTCAACTCTCGGGAGCAACCTCCTTAACTGAAGCTTGTCAGCAGAACCATAATCCCATTAGTCAAACCGTGAATGATAACCGCTGGCCAAATTGAATTAGTTCGTTCATATGCCAGCGCAAAAATGATACCACTGAAGAAATTTACTGGCATCACATTATAGGTCGGAATATGTACGATCGTAAAAATGATTGAACTAAGTAAAATGGCTCCAACAAATCCTATCCGTGTACGCAGCCAGCGATATAAAAATCCTCGATAAAAGATTTCTTCATATATTGGAGATATAATAGCTGCGGAGATAAAAGCAATTAAAAAGGTGAATAAAGTTACATTTTGCTGTAAAGCCTCTGTTTTGTTATTCTCCCACGAATTACCTATAAGACTAGTAAACAAGATTATAATCACCGAACCAACTAATAAAATAGTTGAATACAGAATAATAAGCTTCCAAACTTTCACATTAAATGATTTTATCCCTACCTCGTTCCAAGATAATTTTTTCGGATTAAGAGCAATATAATAAACACCTGAAATTAAAATAATGGCTATTATTAGTCCAATTAATGTCCCTGAATATAAATCATTCTCGAGCCAATTGGTAATAATTGGTTTAAATATCAATTTCACAAAACCAATTACAAACACAAATTCCAAAAGGATTAATAATATGAATTCCTTTAGCCCCCAATCATCTTGTTCTTTCCAGTTCATTTTCATCCGATAGCCCTCTCCCTATATATGGTATAATCCAACTATATTAGATGACGTTACGTCACCTGCAAGTTTTTTTCAGGAGGAAATGAAATGAAACAATGGACGACAGGAGAGGTAGCTAAGCAGCGAAATATATCCGTTCGCACCCTGCGTTATTATGATCAGATTAATTTGCTTACCCCTAGTTATAAAGCAGATAACGGGAGGAGATCTTATTCAGAAGATGATTTATTCAAACTTGAAAAAATCATTATTCTCAAATCCCTTTCACTTCCGTTAGAAACTATTCGCGATATATTAGACAGTCTATCCTTCCAACAAATTCTCATCTCACACTACAATTATCTACAAGATCAACTCACGAATATTCAAACAAGCATTTCTAATACTACATCATTAATTAATATGAGCGAGCTGCAAGAATCCTTATCATGGGAAGATGTTTTAAAACTGGTTCAAAATTCACAAAATAACTCAAAAAAATGGATTGATTACTTCCATCAGGATGAAAAGCTACTTTTACAGAAATCCATACCAAATCTAAGCAGCAATGATAAAACAACGCAACAGTATATGTTCTTACTAAAACAAATTGAGTATTGTATTCAAAACAAAGTTAAACCCGAATCTGAAATAGGAGCCCAAATTGCTTCTGATTTAATTAAACTATCAAATGATACATTTCAAGGGAATGAGGAATTAATGAATCAGTTTTGGGAAATCAGAAAAAAACCCGCAGAAGAAACAGGCTTATACCCAATTCCTAATCATGTACTAGAATTTGCAGAACGATGCATTGCTTATTTAACAGATTTAGAGACTAGCCATTAGATTTGTCTCCCTCGCTTGTTTATTCAAGGCTTAGAGTAAACTCTATTTGCTATGCTGATAATTAATCTAGGTTATTTTCCGCACTTTTTACTTTTACTATTTAAAGTTAATCAAATCTAGAGACTCCTTAGGTCTCTATTTATTTTCTTAACCCCATTTACTAAATTTATGAACTTTATTCCAATTTATATTGAAGAACGTTAATATAAACTGCCTGCAATGCACAAAATACAAAGAAGCAAACTATGAAGGCTATGCAGGAGGTATATATGAATCAATTCTTAGAAAATGCACGGGCTATGAAAGATGAGTTAATCAAATATAGAAGAGAAATTCATCAAAATCCTGAAGTAGGCGACCACCTTCCTCAAACCACGAAATACGTAATGGAGAAGTTAAAGGAATTTGGCTATGAACCAAAAGAAATCTGTGAAAGTGGGATTGTAGCACTGGCAGGGAAACCTGATGCAAAAAAAACATTTCTTTTGCGGGCCGATATGGATGCTCTTCCGATTAAAGAGCAGACAGATTACCCGTTTAAATCAACAAATGGAAATATGCACGCCTGTGGTCATGATATGCACACAACTATGCTACTAGGAGCTGCCAAATTATTAAAACAATATGAGAACGAACTGGAAGGATCCGTTAAGCTCGTATTCCAGCCAAATGAAGAAGGCTTCAAAGGCGCCAAATTAATGTTGAAGTCGGGCGTTTTGGAGAATCCAAAAGTGGATGCAGCAATGGCCTTACATGTACATTCCGGTACACCAACTAATACGGTATTATATGGGCTTGGAACCGCAATCGCAGGTTGTACAATCTTCAGAATTACTGTTAAAGGTGTCGGGTGTCACGGAGCCATGCCTGAAACCGGCGTTGATCCAATTAATATTGCAGCGCATATCTATACCTCCATCCATGAAATCATAGCAAGAGAAATCTCAGCAACCGAATCGGTGGTTATCACGATTGGAAAGTTTCAGGCAGGAAGTACCCATAATGTAATCCCTGACCAAGCCATATTAGAAGGTACGATTCGTTACTTAAATGCGGATTTAGGAGATTTTATTTACAAAAGGATGGAGAAAATAGTAACATCAACAGCTGAAATGTTTAGAGGTGAAGCTAAAATAGAGATTGTTGCATCTGTTCCGCCCTTAACGAATGATAAAGACTTGGCCAATCAATTGTCCTCTTATGTGAGTGATGTAGTCGGTAAACAATCTGTCATCTCTTTTGAAGGCGGAGGCATGGGTTCTGAAGATTTCGCTTCGTACTGTTATGAAGTACCTACCGTTTATTTTTTGCTGGGAGCCGGCACAAAAGAAGAGGACCCTCATTATGGACTTCCCATGCACCATCCACAGGTAGTTTTTAATGAAGATATCCTACCAACCGGTGCCGCCATGCATGCTTATACGGCAATGATGTGGTTAAAAGCGCATCAATAGAGAACGCAGTAAGAGTGTGGCAAAGTTCTTTAAACGATGCCACACTCTTTTAAATCTATTATATTTTATAATATTTAAATTTACTTTTTAAATATAGCTGTTAAAAAACCTTCCTCAGCAAATACACCATCCATTGAATCTGTTTGTCTCATGTTTCTTATTTCAATTTCCTTCAGATCCTTAAAGATGCCTCTTAATTTTTGCTCTGTAAACCCCAAACCTCCCTTTAGGCTCCAAAATCTATACACATCCCAATCAGTTATATCTGATCCGCCATACTTCCCATTTTCAAGAAAACACGTAATGCCAAATAAACCATCTGTTTTTAGCGCTCTTTTAACTAAATTATTATAGGTACCCCTCCGATGAGGTGCTATATGATGAAAGCATCCTGAATCAAACACAATATCATAGCTTCCTTCATCAATAGCTAAATCAAATATATTTTTATGTATAAAGTTAATTGTTAATCCACTCTCTTTGGCCCGCTCTCTTCCCCATTTCAAACTTTCTTCAGATGAATCTACGGCATCAACATGACAACCTTGTTCAGCAAAAAAGACTGCATTTCTCCCGGGACCACATCCCAACTCTAATACTTTACTCCCTGGAACAAACAAGCCCTTATCGAAATACTCTACCAAGTTTTCATCAGGCTGATTAGAAAAAAAAGGTACATTCTGATCACGATTCAAATAAAATTGATCCCAGTCAAATCTGGTTTTTTCTTTTAATAATTGGTCCATCATCTTCAGCAAATCTTCATGGCTATAAATAGTTTCCACTACTTTTTCCTGCCTCTCTAAATTTATCAACCAATCACATATTACCATTTTATAACAATCGAGCATATTAGACTACATTACTATTAGCAGTCATTTGGAATGATAAATACATTTGCACGTAAAAGCCAGGGAGTATAGCATCCTTTTAATGAACGTACAATTCGTCTATATAAAAATGCCAGCTTCAGAAAGTGATGGTTCACCTGGGAGTCGAATAATTTTCTATTTTGAGTATGACAAAGGGTCCATGATAAACATGGACCCTTTGTTAAGCAAGAGCACCATCTGGATTATAGGCGGATATATCGATATCCGTTTCTTGCCCGACTATTAACTTTGAGAGCTGTGACGCGATAAATGGACCCATCGTCAGACCTGATGCCCCTAGGCCATTTATGACATAAAGATTAGAGTGATGCGGCATGCGGCCGAATACGGGAAGGAATCCAGGAGTAAAAGGCCTGAAGCCGACCCTTGTTTCGGTCAAAGCTGCATTCGCAAGACCGGGAGCAAGCTTAGTTGCTTTAGTTAGTACTTCCAGTACACCGCCTGCCGTTACCCCGGTATTCATCTCTTCATCGTTTTCGTGCGTAGCACCAGCTATTATCCTTCCATCTGGAAAAGCAAGCAGGTATTGATCGTTAGGCGGAATAATTACCGGCCAATCATGTGTGTCAATATTGTGCAGCTGTAAATGACAAATCTGCGCTTTCTGAAAGCTGACTTGCATCTGATATCCTAAGGGTTCTAATAATTGACCTGCCCAAGCCCCAGCAGTAACTACGACCTGGTCAGGCATCCATTCTTCATTGCCAGCTGTCACAACGATTCGTTCTGCTTTCATAGAAAGCTGTGCTTCGGCTGATACGAATCGTGCATTGTATTTCCTAGCTGCCCTTTGCAAGGCATTTCGTAAAGCCCGTCCATCAACGCGCGCAGCACCGCTGATATGTACCGCTCCATATCCTTCAGTAAGCATAGGAAATAACCGTTTTGCTTCGTTTTCGTTAAGAAAGCTTATCTTGCCCATCTCCGGTGCATCCGTTTTTCGCATTTCAGCACGTTGAAGCATCGCATCCAGTTTTTTCGGATCCTCATGCAGACTCAATGCACCTACACGGGCATAACCTGTTTCAGTTTCTCCATCTTGACGAAGTTCTTCAATTATTTCTGGATAATAGCGAGCACCACCTTTGGCCAGCTGGTACCAATCTTTATTTCGACGCTGGGAGAGCCATGGACAAACAATCCCTGCTGCAGCATCTGTCGCTTGTCCTTTATCAAAACGATCGATCACAGTTACCTGTAAGCCCGCCTTGGCAAGCTTATATGCGGTAACCGAACCTGCTATACCTGATCCAATTATTGTTATATGCATATATACCGAACATCCTTTTCTTCATTTAACTACAATATACCATAGCACAATCGGCCTTTTCTCAGTTTTATGAGTGAATGGGACGCAGTAAAAGTGACCTGAACATTCTCAAGACGGACCACATTGATGAGGATAGACTTACTTTGAATTTGAGAAGTGACAGGTTAGTTGCAGCTCACTCAATCAATAAAATAAATCATGAATTAGCAGAAAAAAAGCCTACAAAAAACCTCTCATATGAGAGGTTTTTAAAAGCAATCCTTCTATCTGTTTATACTCAAAATCTCTTTATGGCATAAGTACCAATGCTGAATTTTCCCTTTATTGGCTATCTCCTGCTATTCTTTTGTCGGAACCCAGCCTTTTGTCTGCAGGATGATGTTCCAAAGCGGATCCGGAAGGCCGTGATGATCTTCACGGGCAGGATCAATTAGGCGGATGATTTCGTCTTCGCGTCCTTCTTTGAGCTTTGTAACGAATTCCGGGTCGATTAACAATTCACGTCCCATGGCAATCAATGGTACTCCCGTATCTTTGGCTGCAGCCACGTCTTCGGCAGAGTACAAGGATCCAACGCCGATAAGAGGCATTCTATTATTGATGCGTTCCTGGATCAAATCAATGCGTTTGGCGCTCGCATCCGCACCGCGGCGAGCTGTGGAATGGAAGTCCATTAAAGAAACATGCAGGTAATCTAATGGCTTTTCCACTAGAGCATCAATCAGCTCAAGTGTTTCTTTCATCGTTAATCCAGGAGTTTCCGGTTCCTCAGGAGAGAAACGATAACCAACTATAAAGTCTTTGGAGCCGTGTTTATCAACAGCACTTCTGACTGAGTCGATGACAGCCAAGGGGAAACGCAAGCGCTCGCCCCATTCATCTTCACGGCGATTGGAAAATGGAGAGTAGAATTGTTGGATAATATACCCATTTGCACCATGAATTTCGACGCCATCAAAACCAGCTTCGATAGCACGTCGAGTTGCTTCGCCGAAATCAGCAACGATTTGCTGTACTTCTGCAGTTTCCAGTGCACGTGGTGTAGCTGCACCTTCTTTTTCTACAGCGCTTGGAGCAACTACATCCCCATTGGGTACAAGATCTGCTCCTGATTCCCGTCCACCGTGGTGAAGTTGGATGATTGCTTTAGCTCCTTCGCCTTTTATTGTATCTGCTAACTTCTTCAGACCTGCTATATATGTATCGCGTACAATGGATGGCTGTCCTGGGAACGCCTTTCCGTTATCGGATACATTTGTTGCAGCAGTGATGACTAAGCCGATATCCTTAGAACGCTGCGCGATATATGGAAGCTCCTGATCGGAAATCGTACCATCAGGATTAGAAGAGTAATGTGTCATTGGAGCGAGTATGAATCGGTTTTTCAGCGTAACGCCATTTGGCAGTGTAAAGCTTTCAAAAAGAGAAGCGTATTTTTCATTCATGAACTATTCCTCCTTTGTATGACCTTTATTCTAGTGAGTTACAAAAAGGGTAGCAAACATAACGCTCATTCGTAAGCAGGTTATGATTTGTAACAAGTAAACATGGAAGAAGCTAATCATTGGTTTGCTGGGTTCAGCAGTTAATGATTTCGGTTCGGATTATGAATTCGTCCAAATTTATTGCTTTTATATTGATTCAAATTCCCCCTCGAAAATTTAGTTACTTATTCGTAATAAATTTAATATCTTTTTCATCTAAATGATATTGATAATCGTTATCATTTGAATTATACTAATGGTAGAACACATCATAAAAGCCATAGAACATAAATCCCCCCCCTCTTGCATAAAGGCCCTAAGATTATCTCTTAGGGCCTTTAGCTATTTATCTATTTCTAAACCCTATCATTTCCATATACTTCCTCACCTTTGCTATGATTGAATCATTACATGTTAAGGGGGTTTTTTTATGAATAACAAAATTCAGCTAGGTAAAACAGACTTACTTGTAAATCCGATAGGTCTTGGAACTAATGCAGTTGGAGGCCACAATATCTACCCAAATCTCGATGAGGAAACAGGACGGGAAATCGTACGGACTGCCATCGATTATGGCGTGAATTTTATTGATACTGCCTATATTTATGGCCCGGAACGGTCAGAAGAATTAATTGGAGAAATTGTTAAAGAAAAAGGCAATCGTGAAAACCTTGTTATAGCTACAAAGGGGGCTCATAAATTCATTGAAAATGATGTTGTAGTTGATAACTCCCCTGCATTCCTTATTAAAACTGTGGAAGAAAGTCTAATGCGTTTACGTACAGATTATATAGATCTCTTCTACATTCATTTCCCAGATCAGGATACACCAAAGGACGAGGCAGTCGGCGCCTTAAAGAAACTAAAAGATGCCGGAAAAATCCGTGCGATCGGGGTATCCAATTTTTCATTGGAGCAATTAAAAGAAGCCAATAAAGATGGATACGTGGATGTAATCCAATCTGAGTACAATCTATTTAAAAGAGATGCTGAAAAAGAGCTTCTCCCCTATACCGCCCAACACAAAATTTCCTTTGTCCCATACTTCCCGCTGGCTTCTGGTCTTTTAACCGGAAAATTCACAAAGCATTCTACTTTTAATGATGGACGTTCCCGTAATCCATTATTTCAGGCAGAACTTTTTAAGCAAAACCTAGAAAAAGTAGAACAACTGCGAAAGATTTCGAAAGCTAAAGACGTTGAAATCGCTCATCTTGTCCTGGCATGGTACTTGGCGCAGGATTCAATTGATGTTGTTATCCCTGGCGCAAAACAGCCGGAACAAGTCGTTGATAATCTTAAAACACTGGAAGTTATGTTATCCCGTGAAGAAATCCAACAAATCAGTTCAATCTTTGAATAAGAAATTATGATACAAATGGTAAAGTGGAATCGAACAGATGATTTGCTTAAGCCAATCGTTTCTCTGTATCAACAAATATGGAATATTAATACCGACTGTACAGAACGATTCATGCGGCACATGGACTACGCTGGTTTCAGAGGATTTGTATGCCTGGATGAAGAGGAAATGCCTGTTGGATTTGCCTATGGTTATGCTTCTCTATCAGGCCAATATTATCGCGAACTATTGACAAGCCATTTGAAACCTGACTTATCCAATGAATGGCTGGCAAATTGTTTTGAGTTCGTTGAATTATGTGTTCATCCATCCGTGCGCCAAAAAGGAATCGGATCACTATTACATGATTCCCTAATGAAAGACATACCTTTTGATACAACTATATTAACAACCCAACAATCCAATCTGGCTGCACGGAATCTATATGTTAGAAAAGGATGGATTGTCATTGATGATTCCTTCTTCCCTAATGAAAAGACAAAAGAACGGTATCTAATATTAGGTAAAAAGCTATCTTAGCTTGCATCAAAAAAAGGAGAGTAGCCTACTCGGCACTCTCCTTCCATCTTTATATTAACCTTGTATTTGATTAATTTTTGCAAGCGCCTGGTCAGTACTCCAGAATATATTGTCTTCTCCAACAACATCCAGAATACCACCTCTTTCAAATCTGCTAAGAACTCTCCGCTGTACTCCGCTAAAGATGATTTTTACACCTTCTTGTTTCTTTAATTCACAGAATTCCACCATAGCTTGTACTCCTGAACCGTCAATGGAGGATACTCCACGCATAGAAAGGATCATAACTCCTTGATTAATGTCTTCAAGGCGCTCAGTCAAAGAGCTCACCGTTGCAAAGAATATAGGACCGGTGAGATAAACTACCCGAATATCTTCGTATGTCTGATTTGATTTTATCCCTTTTCCTTCCAATTTTTCGATATCAACTTTACTGACATTCATTTCTACGTCGGCACTGTTAATAACAAACAATATGGCTGAAAGGACAATTCCTGCAACAATGGCAACCGTTAAATCAAACACAACAGTAGCTAGCAATGTTAGCAAAAATTTAAAGATAGCGCCTTTGAATTTGTGAGAAAAGATATAATGAATACTTTCCCATTCATTCATCCGCCATGCCGTCACAATCAAAATACCTGCTAATGCAGACATCGGTATACTCGACATAATTGGGCTGAGGAGAAACATTGACAAAAGCAAACCAATCGCATGGAAAATCCCCGTCAATCTTGTTACCATACCAGCTTTAATCGCTACACTCGTACGGGCAATCGCAGCAGTAGCCGGAACACCGCCAAAGAATGGGATAATCATGTTCCCAATTCCCTGTGCAACTAGTTCCCGATCCCCATTCATTTTTTCTCCAACCATGCGACCGGCAGATGCTCCGCATAATAAACTTTCAATCATTCCTAATGCCGCAATACTGATTGCCGGCCATATCAAGGCTTCTATTTTAGCGAGGGATAAATCACTAAATACCAGTCGATTTTCCGGAAAAAATGTTTTCGGTATATCTCCCACGACCGCAACCGGTAATTTTAAAACGGTATTAATAATTAAAACAATCAGTAAGGCTGCTAAGGATGACGGGATTATGGCGTTCCATTTTTTTGGCCATACAATCATCGTGACAACTGTTATAATACCAATTAATAATGTAGCAAAATCAGGATTAAAACCATTCTCTATATAAGACATGATTTGGGCAATTGGATTCTCTCCGCTCGATTCGACTCCAAAAAAGTTATCTACTTGTCCCATCGCTATAATGATAGCAATTCCTGATGTAAACCCCGTTATAACTGGCATCGGTATGATAGAAACGACACGGCCAAATTTCAGTAGACCGGCAATCACCAGTAGGATACCCGCCAGCAAACAGGCAATAAATACTCCATCAAGTCCATACTGGGCAACAACAGCAATCAATATAGCAGACATCGCTCCCGTTGGTCCTGATATTTGATAGGACGCGCCTGATAGCATACTGATAATTAATCCTGCAAGAATCGCTGTAATTAATCCAGCAGCCGCATCCGCCCCACTGCTCACCCCGAACGCTAGAGATAAAGGAAGTGCAACAGCGGTTACTGTAATACCAGCCATAATATCTTTGCGTAGCTTTTCAGAATTATAGCCGGCAAATTCATTATGCAAATCGTGAATATATTGTTTAAGCATGCTGATTCTTCTCTCCATAATAATATGATAATAATCGCAACCTTATTATTATACTGACCTCAGATAATGAATTCTATTAACAATCAATTCCAAATTCACCTAGTATAAAAGAAAATGGTATATATCGAATATTAACGTATATTTATTCCCCAAAAATTTAGAGAATACTATATCGTAACTTCTATACAGCACTCCATTTAGGATATATAAATAAATCCAAAAGTTTACAAAATAACCTATAATTAAACTGTAAAATATTGTAGAAATAATTTTTAATCCCATTAGAAAGAGTGAGTTACTCTGTATAAAAAAGTCTTCAAATGGCAAATTGGCCATCGTTTCTTCTGGAGTTTATTATCAATTGGATTTATCTGGATATATTTAAACTTAGGTTCACTGTTCTATGTTAAAAGTGAATTTTCTTCATCGAACAAAGTGCTGAAACAGCTGGATTCTATGAATCAACATGTCCTCGTACTCTATCAGTCTTTAATTGACCAAGAGACCGGACAGCGTGGGATGCATCTCAACTCCCTCTCCATCTCTCCTTTTTATCTATTTTAATGCAAAAAACACTTCATTTTTAGAATGATTTCTTAAATATGAAGTGCTAATCTTAAATCTTGGTTCTCCGATTCTCGGATATCCCAAATACTGTTTAACATGCTAGTCCCCCTATCTAAAAAAGCCCAAACTAAAAAGCATTTCTATCCTCTTCTACTAAAAAGATAGAAATGCTTAAAAAACGTTCCCTAAAACTTAGGTTTACTACTTTTCACACCTCCCTATCTCCACGTAGGTGTTGTAGTGTTAAAAAAGAATGGTAGGTCTCCTGACTTAGGATCTTCACTTTTTCCATATTCGTATAGATTAGTCAAATACCCGTTTTAGGAATCAACCTGATGATGCGGTCATCCTTGTCTGATGGATTCCCCCTGCCATCCCTATTATTCGTCATCATATATAAGGTTCCATCCGGCGCTTCGATGATATTCCTGATGCGCCCATACTGATCTTTAAAGAGCGATTCTATGCTTTTCACCTGTTTTCCGGATTCATCAAGCTCTACCTTAAGAACCTGCACGCCACGCAGATTGGCAATCAGCAATTGGTTTTTCCATTCACCCTTCGAGACAAATGTCATTCCCGACGGGGCCCATGTTTCAGTTGCGCTATGAGCAATCGGCGTTTCCATTCCCTCTTTTGCTTCATCCCCCTGAATTATTGGCCATCCATAGTTTTTCCCTGCTTCAATCAAATTAATTTCGTCATGTGCTGATTGACCATGTTCCGAACTGAATAAATCTCCTGTAACAGGATGCCAGGCAAGTCCCTGCGGATTGCGATGCCCGTAGCTATAGACAGGCGACCCCTCAATTGGATTATCATCCGGAATGGAACCATCAAGATGGATTCTAAAAATTTTACCGCCCATACTTGTCTTATCCTGGGCTAAGTCAGGTTCATACCGATCTCCTGCTGTAATATAAAGCATCCCGTCTGGTCCAATCTTAATTCTCCCACCATTATGATTTGTATCTCCAACAATTCCATCAAGGATCACTTTATCAATCCTTGCTTGATTGTCACCTACTACAAGACGAAGAATACGATTTTTGATTTCACCATTATCTTCATAGGAGTGATACGTATACATAAAATGATTCGTTTGGAAATCAGGATCCAGTGCCAGTCCAAGTAATCCTCCCTCCCCTTCACTGATAAAAGGCGCTGGCAAAGACAGGAGAGGTTCTTCCCTTACTTTCCCATTACGGATTTCTCTTATTTGGCCAGGCCGTTCCGTAAAAAATATTCGTCCATCATCGGCTATAACCATTTCCCATGGTACATTGAGACCTTCAGCAACGACTTCTATCTCATATGGCTGCTTTTCATCTGTCTCAGTCTGTTTAACAACCGTGTCATTTTTCTCTTCCTTTGAACAACCAAGCAGAGCCATCATAATCAAAAAGGGGGGTAACAAGCGAAATATTTTTTTCATATTGGCCTCCTATTTATATGGGCTTTTTCAATGATTCTTCTAAAGAGGGCATACAAGGGGATTACTACTTCTCAGGGCGAGTAGGAGGATATCCCTGAGTATTTCGATATGCCTTCCGCTCGTCCGTAAAATCAGACCATACTAACACACAATTCAATTCATTGGCATGATAAACAATACAGCGGATTTGATCTTCCACACATGGATCGACACGGCATCCAACCAATTCTTCATAGCGGTCGAATAATTCTGCAGGATTTTCATTTCTAACGTCGTTTACAGAATAGAATCCCAGTACTTGTACCATCATTTTAGATGCACCCAACCCGATTGAAGGGATTTCCTGAAAGTCTAACAGACCTTTTAACTCCTTAGCCCGATCTGTAGAACAATTCAGTATGATTTTTAATTCTTCTGTTGTTTTCGTTGGTATTTGGTCTATTCGAACCTTGTTTTTACGAAGATTACTCCGTTCCGTCCCCGATAATG
Organism: Bacillus sp. E214; assembly: GCF_008087365.1. NCBI lineage: Bacteria > Bacillati > Bacillota > Bacilli > Caryophanales > Bacillaceae > Bacillus > Bacillus sp. E214. The sequence goes on from NZ_VENN01000005.1 coordinate 89,925, forward strand.
GCAGTTTCATTTTTAGCCTCCTCTTATTCTTAGTTTTGTTAAATTTTATCATAATCCTTTCATACAGCTAAACGATATCGTCTAGAATACAAATACTATATAGAATCTCTTGAAATATTTAAGTAAATTATCCATAATAGAATAACTTGGGAGGAAATGAAAAAATGACTAATTCTGAAGCAAATATCACATTATTTCGTGCAGTCAATGACATTGGTAAAGAGTATCCGGACATCAATCCACTTTTTATTTTTTTTGCTGAATATACAGTATACTGCTTAATACTGGTTCTGTTGTTTTACTGGCTAACTCGTAATACTAGAAATAAATTAATGGTTGTCAGTGCTGTTATTGCTTTTTTTATCGCCGAAGTAACGGGCAAGTTAATTGGTATGATTTATTCACATCATCAGCCATTTGCCGTTTGGTCCGATGTAAACAAGTTAATTGAAAAAGAGGTTGGAAATTCTTTTCCGAGTGATCATACGATTGTATTCTTCTCAGTTTGTATAACCATTGCCCTCTTTCGTAAACGATTCTGGTATTTATGGACAACACTTGCACTCCTTCTTTCTATTTCCCGAATCTATGTAGGAGTCCATTACCCCGTTGATATTTTAGTAGGTGCACTTCTTGGAATAGGTGCGGCTTTGCTCGTTCACAAAATTATTCCTAAACAAAAATGGATTAGACAATCCATCGCTCTATACGAAAAGGGCGAAAGCTATCTGTTTAACCGAAATAAAAGTATTTAATCAACGTTCATTACAGCAATACAGCCGCCGACTAGATCGGTGGCTTTTTTATTTTTGCGTATCTTTTTAAAAGAAGCTATGTTAAGGTTTAATTGTCTGAAAATTACATTTATTAATTTTTAGGCATTATATTATCAAGGAGGTTAATTATATGAATATGGGACTATATCACAACTCAAAAAAAACCAAGGGGAATACAGCTAAATAAAAGAGCGCTTCCCCAAATTAGAAAGGGGAAAATCAGTTGAATCAACTATTATTAATTATTGATGCACAACAGGAACTAATAGATGGGAATCAAGACATGAGGGCTGTTTTTAAAAAAGAACAGCTTATTCAAAATATTAATTTAGTAATTAAAAAGGCAAAAGAGGCAAATGCCACGATAGTTTGTGTAAGAGATCTTGATATAGCCGGAGGTAAAGGGAAAGGATTTCAAGTTCATGATGAAATTCATCTACCTGTGGAAACAAAATTCTTTGACAAAGCAGCAACGAATTCCTTTCACGGAACTGGACTATTAAATTATTTAAAATCTAATGAAATTAATCATATTGTTATAATGGGCTGCGAAACACAGCATTGTATTGATAGTGCAGTCAGAACCGCTACTATTAATGGCTTCGATGTCACTTTAGTTGGTGATGGACATTCCACAATCGGCAATGACATTTTAAGCCCGGAACAAATCATAAACCATCATAATAAAACACTTCATGGCCATTACAATATAGAACATTTTTCTATTGTAAGAAACGCGGAAGATCATTTATTTCATCCCAGCCATGATTCGTACCGATAAACAGCAACAGGATCCCAATTCTTAAACAAATTGGGATCCTGTTTGTTTTACTCAATGATTATCACTGGATTTCTTCCCTGCCGGTTTATCAAAAAGGGCTAAAATGAAGACGGTACTGATAATACAGATTGTACCAAGCCACTCGGCTATTCCAAACGTAACATGCAGCCAAAGTATGGATACAACCGCTGCAGCAACTGGTTCCACAGATGCCAGCACACTTACCTCTGTAGCTCGAATATATTTCATACTTTCCAAATAGCATATAAACGGAACAATCGTACCAAATATAATCACAAAAATAACAGCAAGTATTGCATAAAAGCTCCAATCTCCCTGAAACTCCCATGGAGGATTATAAAATGAAAAGCAAATTCCTCCTATTAGCATTGCCCAGCCTAAAACGAGAGTTGAACCCCATTTAGGAAGCAGCTTACGCGGAAGCAAAGTATAAAATGCCAGAGCGAATGCCGAACCAATTCCCCACATCAAAGCACTAACCGAAATGGATAAACTATGCATATTTCCTTTAGTTGCAATCAAAAATGTCCCTAATATGGCCAAACCTACAACAAGGATTTCTTTATTTGTAGGCAACCTTTTTGAAATTAAGGCAAAATAACAGGTAATGATAACGGGTGTTAAGTACTGTAAAACGGTGGCTGTAGCCGCATTGGAATAATTGATAGCCATAAAAAATGTGTATTGCACAGCCAATAAACCTAAAATGCTGAACAATAAAAGACTTATTGCGTCTTTCCTGTCCTTCCAAATAGCACCTATCCTACTCTTTACTTTTAAAGAGGCTAGAATCAAGAGAACCACCCCAGATACAAGCAAGCGAATACCCACAACCCATTCCGGGGTAAATCCGGCATAATGAAATAAATACTGCGCTACTGTTCCGCATACTCCCCATAATATACCGGCAGTTAATACCAGTAAAATTCCTTTAACTCTTGTATTTTTCAATAAAATCATGCTGTTCCCTCATATATTTCATAGTTTACAGTGCTATTATACTTTTATTTTCACAAAAAAGGGGAGGTTAAGCAGGAAGGTAAGAAAGTAATATTTGAATCATAAAATGCTCTGCTCAATAATAAGATATCCTTGTGTCAAAAAAATCTTTGAAAGCAGGGATGTTAACGTTAGCTTTACATGCAAGAAAATCCTCTATTCTGTTTGCCGTCGTAACAGCCGTTCTTCTACTCTTTTCAACTTTCTTCAGCCCAATGCATGCTGATGCAGCACAGTCTAAAAGTCAAAAGGCGGTTGCTTATTCAAAAAAAATAACGAACAGTCCATATAAATGGGGCGGAACAACACCAAAAGGGTCCGATGCCTCCGGTTTCACACAGTATGTATTCTCAAAAAGCGTTGCAAAAAAATTACCACGTACCAGTGCCGATCAATATAAAACAGGTACTTCCGTTGCCAAAAACAAATTAAAAGCCGGGGATCTAGTATTTTATAAAACGGACGGGAAAAAGGTATCATTTGTTGCCATTTATATCGGCAATAATAAATTCATTGGCGCTACATCAAAAGGAGTTAAAACACAAGATATGAATCTCGATTATTGGAAGAAACGTTATGTAGGAGCAAAACGAGTAGTTAATTAAAGAATTGGATTAGCGAAGTAAAAACTCTTTTTCTTTAGAGAAAAAGAGTTTTTACTTTTGATCAACCTCTATACACTTATAGACTGAACCACTCAGTACAATTTCACCCACATCAGCCAGGTGTTCTGTTTCATACGTTTTTATTTTTTATACACGAAAATGCCAGCACAACTGGAATTCTAAGCCTTCTTTTATATTCTTTCTCATCGGTAAAGTTATCACGCACAGGTGTACCTTCTCGCAAATCAACCACTGAAAATCCAGAACTGATAAGCGCTCTAAAATACTGTTCGACTGTTCGATGATATTTCACCACGATTTGTTCAATCCAAGGTTCTTTTCTTTCCCCCTCCAGGAAATAGTCATCCACAATCCAATTTTCACGTCTATCACCTTTTTTTTTACTAGTAAAAGATGCGGTCGTAAGAGGATGCTGAACACTGAAAACAAACTTACCTTCCTCTTTTAAAGACAAATCGATGTTTTGAAACAAAGCATCAATATCAGCTACATAATGGATTGCAAATCTGGAAGTTACAATGTCAAACTTTTCTTCTCCGTATGTATATGATTCCATCGTATGAAGATGCACGCTTCCATTCACTTGTGATAGGTTCCTCTTAGCTGCTTCCACCATTTGTTCAGAGCCTTCTATTCCACTGTAGGACGCTGCACCGCGTTCTACTAAATCTTTGCCGAAGGAAGCGTCACCGCAGCCCAAATCTAGTATATCTTTATTTTGAAAATCTTGTATTAGCTCATACATGATTGGAGTTTCAATAGCATTATTGGGACTATCTTTCCTACTTCTTCTTTTCATATAATCCAAAAAAAAATCTTCCTGATCATAAACACTAGGTCCCCTATATTCCATACATTTCCCCCTATGAAGTTCTTAACCTACCCTCTAATGGCATATTTATCTGCTTTCAATGAAGAGCTATGGAATATTAAAAGGAAGGCTACTCAACCTCCCCCTTCTTAGAAGATTGACCTCTAAAACTCCTATTTCAGCTTTAGTTACCTTCATAGTCCCTGCTTCGGGAGTGTGTAAACCTCGAACCTTAATTCACACCCGCTTCAAGTATGCTAAATGTTTTTCTTTCACAATCCAATTCAGCCATAGCCCCGAGAGGAATAATACTCATTGGAGCCGTATGTCCAAAACTCATATTATATAGAATCGGCAAATCCGTTAACTTTAGCTCATCCCGTACCACACTAAGGATTGCTTCCTTATACTCATCGTAATAACAATCATCATATGGCTTGGAAAATAATAAACCCTTAGCATTTTGCAGAATTCCCTGCGCCGCGTAATTTCGCAGCCATCCAAGAAACAGATCCGGACTCACTTTCACTTCTGATGTCTCAAAAAATATCAGTTTATCCTTCCATTCATCAATTGCAGGCCACACTACAGTCCCTTTAAGCATTTCCAGCACATCCATGCATCCTCCTAATAATTTCCCCTTATGTATTCCCTCTCCCTGTAATAACTCATAACCGCTATGCGGTGATGTTTTTCTTTTACGTGTCCAGTTTTGCTTTTCCCAAGGGATAAATTCACTTGTCCATTCAGATGGCGGTCCAACTTCGCCAATAGGTTCACCAGAAAATAAAACTCGTTTCACCCAATGATTCGTATAATCAAAAGCCTCTACATTCTCTGCAAATTCAGCCAGAATCGAAGGACCATAATAACTCATTACCCCTGCCTTATAACAAATAAAATGCGTGACGGTAGAGTCAGAATAGCCAAGGAAAATCTTTGGATTATTTTTGATTACCTCATAATCAATGTATGGCAGCATTCGAATGCTGTCATCTCCGCCAATACAAGAGAATATCCCCTTAATCGATGGATTTTGAAAGGCATCCATCAAATCGCGTGCCCGTTCTTCTGGATGATTATATACATACTCTGATCCCTTTAATGTATGAGGCAGCTCAATAACTTCTAAACCAAACTCCTCCAACCGTTTTTTCCCTATCTGATAACGCCAGCGAATATCTGGATCTCCTGCCCCACCCCAAGAAAAACTGGCAGTAGCTATCCTGTCACCGCTACTTAGTCGATCTGACTTCTTCAAATCCATCTCATCCACCACTTTCTCTAACATTTCTTTATCTTAGTTGAATTATATTATAAAAAATCCCAAATATATAAATAATTGTTTATTTATTATATTTCTAATAGTAACCTTCCATTTTCCTATAAGCACAAATGTAGGAATAAAGTGCGACGAACGTATTGAAACTCTGAAAAATTACAATAATTGTACAATATTAACTCTCAAAGACCTGAAACAGCATTATAGTAAATAGCTCCTTTAATCTTCCATCAAAATCGTAGAGTAAGTTCCCTTTTAACGCATACAAAATACCCCCATATGTACACAAACCCAACTTGTACATACGGGGGCTAAAACCCATAAAGTGTATAAATCAAGATTTCCCACAGCATTTCTTATACTTTTTCCCGCTTCCGCATGGGCATGAATCATTTCTGCCCACTTTTATGCTTCTGGAAGCCTGTGAATTTCCGGGTTGATAATGACCAGCCCACCAAGTGAACTCTTCATGAACATTTGTAATGGGCCGGCAATCATCTGCATATAACGGATCATAGTTCCTAAATTGCTCCTCCACATCATCGAGCGACATATCAAGGGCATTCACTTTCTTTTGGGCAAAAACCTCTGCGATATCATCATATAAATCTCGGAAATTTAATACCATACATGAATCAATTAGAATGGTATACATATAACCTGATTCATCTACCAAATCCCCCTGCAGTAGATCATGATAGTAATATTCAACCATTTCCCTTGATATACGTTTTTGCAGGACAAGGGATGTAATTGCTTGAATTCCAGTAGCACGAATACACTCATCCAAAGATTGATCATCAATTAAATCAAATAATGCATCCAAATCCGGCATGGAAGGGATATTTCCATCCATAACTATTTCACCGGGATATGTATCAGCAAGTATACGGCCAGCCGTTGTAACCAGGTAATCATCATATAATTCCAATGCATTATCATCCGGTAATTTTAATGTTTGTAAAAATGGATAAAATGCTTCTCTGATGTTTAACTGTCCCAACAAAACAGCTGCATAAATATGGTCAATTCGATCGGGTTCACTAAGAAACAATTCTGGTTCCTTGCGAACCAAATCTAATATACTCAATAGTTCAGGAATAGCATCCTCACGAATCAATAGAAGATCAAGTTCCTCTTTCGGATAGGTGTCGTCTATATAGCGAATTTTTTTTACTAATTCCTTGGTCGAAATAGTTGGATCATCCATCTTATTTCACCCCCGTACCTTTCTTATATAATTAGTTTATCAAACTCTTTCTCGATTCTTCTACTCGCAAACCAATTTTATAATTGCTAAAATGAACAACAGTACAAACAATCTGCTATATTGTTATATCACTAGGGAGTTGTTTTGATGAACAGACATTGGTTAAAGGTTATTATAGGGGCCTTCTTTGAAATCATCTGGGTAAGCGGTCTTAAAAATGCAGACAGTATATGGATGTGGCTGATTACACTTGCTGCAATCTGTATCAGCTTTTATATGATGATTGATGCAAGCCGCTACCTGCCGGTTGGGACGGTATACGCTGTCTTTGTCGGATTGGGAACAGCTGGAACGGTTATTGCGGAGATTCTCTTCTTTGATGAACCGTTAAAAATAGAGAAAATAGCATTAATTCTTCTCTTATTAATAGGTGTGATTGGTTTAAAAATAGTGACTGATGAAGACACCTCCAAAAAGGAGGCTAACTAATAATGGCCTGGTTTGCACTGGTTATCGCTGGATTTTTAGAAATATTTGGGGTCGGCATGATTAATAGATTGAATAAAAATAGGGATCTCTTATCTCTGCTTCTTTTGATTGTCGGTTTTTCGGGGAGCTTTTTCTGTCTATCATTCGCAATGAAGACACTTCCCATGGGTACTGCCTATGCTGTATGGACTGGTATTGGTGCCAGTGGAGGAGCATTAATTGGCATGCTTTTATTTGGAGAAGCGAAAAGCTTAAAACGAATTATTTTCATATTACTCATTTTAATCTCTGCCATTGGTCTTAAATTTGTATCAAAATAGCCCATAACAAAATGACTCGCCCAAAAAGAGCCATGCTATGGCAAACTACTTGCTAACATGGCTCTTCTATTACTTATTCAACCATTCCATGATGATTTCTCTAAACCTTCCATAGCAGGAAGTACCCCTCAAGATAGAATCATGATTTAATGAAGCAATCATATTTTTAACTAAGTAATGTCGCGGCTCTTTATTATGCAATAGTTCATCTTGCAGGAATTCGATTATTTGTAGCTTTTCCGCACGAAACTCAGCATCAACAACCTCTTGTTCAAGGTAAGTCTTTAGTTGGTTAACGGATTGGATTAAATCGTAGCAAAAATCCCTGTTTCCTTTTGGACCCCCCGGAATAAACATAGTTAACACTTCCGGTTCTATTAAAACAACATCATTCTTACTTACATCATCAACAATCACCTTTATGCGATCTAAATAATAACGAATTGCTTTTTTCGCATCAAGATCTCCTTTTGCAATACTATAAAAATGCATGTGGTGTTGGACCATGGCGGATAGAATAATTGCACAATCTAACAAATACGGTTTCTTCTCCACCCCAAAAATATCGACAAGGCGGTTGTGAATCCAATTTAAATATAACCATCTCGTTTGTTTCAAATAATCTTTTAGTTCAATATCATTAGATACCATTACATCTTCAATAAGGGCAAATAATTGATTATGCGAATGTGATTTCCTTTGTACATAAAGTTGCTCTATAAAGATGTCTATATTACTGAGATCCCTCCCAATAATTAATTCATCTCGCTGTTGGTGATACTCTTCAAGGAAGGAATCGTATACAGCTTTGAAAAGTTCACTTTTAGAAGGAAAATAATTATAAAATGTTCCTCTGGAGATCCCGCTATCTTCAATAATTTCTTGAATAGACGTATTTCTATATCCCTTTCCAATGAAAAGTTTCTTTGCATGGCTGATAACTTGCTTTTTTCTTACGTTCATAACAACTCAATCCATTCCTATGACTTCAGTTATTTGAGTGTATATTAGCTTATTTTTAGGGTAAATACAAATTTATATATTCTAAATTATTTTAATTGCTAAACGAAAAGAAAGAGAGTAATATAATCAACATGAATTATGAGTCTAATAATTAAACATATAGTATAAATCAAAAGGAGAGAAGTACATGACAGCAACAGAAAGACAACAAATGCGTCCCAATTATGGGATTATAGCCATTCTTTTAGCCGGTGCATTTGTATCTATATTGAATTCAACATTATTGAATGTTGCCCTTCCGTCCATGATGGCGGATTTTAAAGTTGAGCCAACAACGATTCAGTGGCTCGCAACAGGTTATATGCTGATAAACGGAATTATCATTCCATCAACAGCGTTTTTAATTCAGAAGTTCTCGGTTAGACACTTATTTATAACCGCGATGATTCTATTTACAATCGGAACAATCTTTTCCGGATTTGCACCGAGCTTCGCATTATTATTGGTTGGAAGAATGATTCAAGCAGCAGGCTCTGCCATTATGATGCCCCTCTTAATGAATGTTCTTTTAACGAGCTTCCCAATTGAAAAACGTGGTGGTGCGATGGGGATTTTAGGGCTTGTTATGATTTTTGCCCCTGCAATTGGTCCTACATTATCAGGGTGGATTATTGAACATTATGAATGGAGATATCTGTTCTATATGATCATCCCGTTTGCCGTTATTGTTTTACTACTATCGATTTTTAAATTAAAAGATAAGAAAGAAAAAAGTAACGCTTCATTGGATGTATTATCCGTTATTTTTTCAAGTGTCGGATTCGGAGGGTTATTATATGGATTCAGCTCGGCGGGTAGTAAAGGCTGGGATGATGTTGAAGTATTCGGTACACTGATTGCAGGTGTAATTGGCTTGATTTTGTTGATTGTTCGCCAATTTCAACTGGAAAAGCCGATGCTCGATTTCCGTGTCTATAAATATCCAATGTTCTCCTTATCTTCAGCTATATCGATTGTTTTGAATATGGCGATGTTTTCAGCCATGATTTTAATGCCAATTTACCTGCAAAATATACGTGGTATATCCCCATTAGATTCTGGTTTATTAATGCTTCCAGGTGCAATCATTATGGGAATTATGTCACCAATTACAGGTAAATTATTTGATAAATTTGGCGGTCGGATTCTTGCCATAATCGGTTTAACCATCACAGTCGCTACAACTTATTTCTTCAGTCAATTAACAACTGAAACTACTTATGGAACATTAATTGTGATGTACTCTGTTCGTATGTTCGGTATGTCAATGGTCATGATGCCGATTATGACCAACGGGATGAATTCATTGCCTGCCCGATTAAATCCACATGGTACAGCTATGAACAGTACACTTAATCAAGTATCCGGTGCAATTGGTTCCGCCTTACTTGTTTCCGTTATGACATCACGTACGAAAATACATGCGGAAGAATTGGCAGAAAAAGCAATGAGTAAGCTTACCGGTCAACCAAGTCCAGAAGAAATAGCTCAATTGGAGGCACAAATCTATACTCAAGCAACAGTAGATGGGATTAACGATGCATTCTTTATAGCGACATTTATTGCTGTATTGGCTCTTATCCTTGCCTTCTTTGTTAAACGACCAAAGAGAGCAGACGAACAAATCAACTTACAAAAAACACAAGACCTCTCCCAGTAACAGGAGAGGTTTTCCTTATTATTCCCAAGTCCATTCTTCTATATTATTTAACAAAGATAGAGGCTGTTCATTTGATTGAAATGCCAGCTCTCCTAAATTTAATCCTTTCTTTGTATAGTATAAATGATCTGGATGGACCAACCATATCCACGGTAAATCCTTCGCGGTCTGCCTCAGAATTGATTGCCATATTTGAAAATCACCGCTAGCAAGCGCTCCCTCAACCAACTGATTCACTTCAGCAGATATATGTAAATTCATCCTAGTATTACCTTCATGAATCCTATGATACAAATCGATTGGACTATGATTACCCACACGCATAATGAATGGATTATTAAACTTATTTGAATTGATTTTCTCCTCATTCTGACCAACCACTTCTACTGAGATTCCAATTTCAGCTAATTGTTGCATAAGTAATGTCGCCATGGACTGCGCTATAGGGTCAGACTCCAGAAACAAAAGCTTAAACTTCGCTTCTATTCCCTGTTTTTCCAACACACCATCCTCATCGTTATCAATCCATCCCGCAATTTTCAAAATTTCTTTAGCTTTGTCGATATTATTGTCTTCAAACTCTGTTTCTTTGTAGCCCCACGGAAGCCGATCAGCATCATGATAGGCTGCTTCTCCATATCCATAAAGAACTTCATTTATGAGGTGATCACGTTTAACTGTTAAATTAATTGCTTGGCGGATGGACCATTCACTTGTTACCCCATTGCCAGTTTCTTTGCCAGAGGCATCTGATTCTAGTGGGGCAGTAGTAAAGGAGATTCCATACTGATCACTACCTTTAAAAGCTTTGATATCCATTCCATCTATTACGCCCACATTTGCAAATGCCGGAGATGTTTGAGCGACATCTACCAGACCTTTTTGCGCCGCTGCATAGGCTTCTTCCTCATCCATAAAAAGAATGATGACCCTTTTAAAAATAGGTTTTTTCCCATAATATCGCTCATTCCTGACAAAAACCGCCTGCTCTCCTACATTCCACTCCTCCAGAATATAGGGACCTGATCCAATTGGATTCAAAGTGAATAACTCATCATACTGATTCTCAGGGACTATTCCAAGCTGAGCAGCTGTATAACTAAAGGTTGACAAGGGTTTCTCTAATCGAAAATGGATAGTGTATTGATCTATCACCTTGGCTTCTTTTAACAAAGATAGATCATACCATCCATTGTACTTAGCAGTATTAAAGGTAAAAGCTACATCACTCGCTTTCACTTGTTCCCCATTCGAAAAATAAGCATCATCCCTAATTTTAAATTCCCAGGTCATTTTATCTTCACTGACCTGATATTCATCAGCTAAATCATATGTAATTCCCATATCCTTATCAAAGGATAATAAAGTACTTTGAATTAAAGGAGAACCGTTTGCCCTTGTATACAGAAAAGGGTCGAATCCTTTAATCACATTCGGAGACAATGCCACAGTTAATTCTTCCTTATTGGCTTCGGCTGTTCCCACCCCTGCTCCCATATTAAAATATCCGCTGGTCAAAATTATGGTGATGATAATTCTTTTTACGATTATCTTCATCTTTATCCCCCGTTAAATAACGGCATTACTTAAATAGATACCAAGTAGCCACAATAATAATAAGTATTATGTACATACACCTCTAGTTAATTCTATTTATCAAAAAGATACAGGTTTTGAAACCATTCCTTTTATTTCCCCCTTAAAATCCAATCAGCATAACTAATGAAACATACCTGATGATCTAACTAATATGAATAGTCTAAAAAGTGCCAGGTATGTTTTGGGTTCTATCGTCTTTATCTTCTTTTTGATTCTCGGAGCTCCCCTCCGAATGGTTCGGAACTACATTTTCACTTTCAGAACGACCTTCTGAATCATTCGGAGTCTTATTTTAATTATCTTTTGTTTGTTCTATATTGTTGCCGTTGGAATCAATTATCCCAGCTAAGCTTTTTTTAAATAAATACGTACTTCATAGGCATTTAATTTTGTGCTTGTCGTTTCATTATAGTTAGAAATCAGAATAGATGTCCCCTGCAAATCCATTTCACTGTTCAGCTCAATATGTATAGTGTTCGGCTGAACATTAGAAACAAAGTAAATCGTCTCATCAGCGTAGCTTCTTTTGTATCCATAAAGATGAGAATGTCCTTTAAATAATTCCTGATAATCCCCATATACAAAGACCTTGTGCTGACTCCGCAGCTTGATCAGCTTTTGATAAAAATAAAAGATTGATTCAGGATTATGCAATTCATTGTTCACATTGATTGATTTATAGTTTGGATTAACTCGAATCCACGGTGTACCTGTTGTAAATCCCGCATGTTCTTCATTGGTCCATTGCATCGGTGTACGGCTATTGTCTCTGCTTAATGGCTGCAAATCTCTAAGAACCGTATTCGGGTCCCATCCCTTTGACACCAACTCAGCATACTGATTTTTCATCGCAATATCGTTATATTCGTCAATAGAAGAAAGGCGAATCCCTGTCATTCCTATTTCCTCTCCTTGATAAATATAAGGCATACCCGGCAAAGAATGCAGCAACGCAGCAAATAGTTTGGCTGATTGAACACGATACTCTTTATCATTACCATATCTGGTTACCACTCTTGTATGATCATGATTATTAATAAATTGTGAGTTCCAGCCTTTCTCTTTCAATCCTTCATACCAGCGCGCCTGAATCTCTTTAAATTTCTTTAAGTCCCAGGTTGGCATTTCATCACAAACTTCAAAATGAAACAAGGTATTCAGTTCATGGCGGTTTTTATCCACATATAATAACCCTTGCTCCGGCGTCACGAAGGCTACCTCCCCTACGGTTAACACATCATAATGACGGAATACCTGTTCATTCATCTCCTGCAAATAATCATGAACTTTGGGATGGTTGGCCAAATAACGAATATCATCCGGATCGTCTGCATCCGGAAAATCCTCCGGCTTCGCAAGCAGGGCAATTGCATCTAGCCTAAATCCATTAATCCCTTTCTTTAACCAAAAATTTAGAATTCGATATATTTCTTTACGGACTTCTTCATTCTCCCAATTCAAATCGGGCTGTTCAGCTGCGAATGAATGAAAATAATACTGACCAGTCCGTTGATCATATTCCCATGCTGACGGGGAAAAGTAAGAACGCCAATTATTGGGAGGGTTCACTTGGTCTCCATCTCTCCAAATATACCAATCTCTTTTTGGATTATCTTTGCTGGATCTGGATTCTTTAAACCAATCATGCTCATTTGAAGTATGATTTATGACTAAATCCATAATAATTTTTAGATCTCGTTTTTGTGCTTCCCTCATTAATTCCTCAAAATCCTCCATACTGCCCGCTTTCGGCATAATGGAATAATAATCGGAAATATCATATCCATTATCTTTATCAGGAGAAAGATAAAAAGGATTGAGCCAGATTACATCTGCACCCAACTCTTTTATATAATCAAGCTTCCTCGTTACCCCTCTTAAGTCTCCATATCCATCCCCATCACTATCATAAAAGCTTCTCCAATAAACCTGGTACACGACACTTTCTTTCCACCATTGTTTATCCATCTCTCCCACCTCATAAAATGAATTATGTGAAGCTTATCTTTCTATTATTTTTCATTAGTTAAAGTAGAACTTTTTCTCTACCATTTAAGAGCATACATCTCATGCTTCTTCTTGTTCCTCAGCAATTTAAATAAGAAAAGTTGAGCTTGTATGCCCTTTCATTTTTATTTTTAGGATATCGCAATATTTAATATAGAAGTTCTATTTGAAGTAAGCCTGCTTTCTAAATCCTTTTAATATTCGCAGTGCGTCCTTTAACAACACGTATTCTTCCAGGGAATTAGAAAGCTGAAGTCTGTCATATAATTGACCAGCCTGCTCATTTACACAATCCCCTTCTAAAGCCAGAATCGAATCGATCTTTACTAATATTTCTCTCATCAGATGGACATCTACATCCTCCCTTTGCATCCGCAAGAACATATCATAAATGGCATGATTCAAACGGCGCTGAGATGATAGAAAGTTTTCCATTTCTTCAAGCTGCAGCATTTGATTATTTAAAAGAATTCTTTCCTCCATTAAAGCGGAAACAGCAAATAAATGATTGATTGTATGCGCATTATTTCTTTGGTTTAAATAAGCGGACACTTCACGCTGTAATTCCTTGGATACTTGTTTGTAGCTTTTCATCAAATCTCTTGTACCCTTTTCCAGCGTATGTGGAAGTAATAAACGATTTGCAAGCATACCAATACCTATCCCTATCAGTACAAGCATAACTCTTCTCACTGACAGGAGCGTCGGGTCGCCCGTGAGAGCAGCTGTTCCAAGAGCAGATATCGTGACAGTCAATACGACATTTCTATACTTCACCGCATAGCCATTCAAATACCCAACCAGCAAGACCAGGAAGGAGCGTATAGTCGTTTCATGAAAAATACTAAATAATAGTACAAAGATAGCCGCTCCCATTAAAGTGCCGATCACGCGTTCCTTGAAGCGATATTTAGCTGTCTCATAATAAGGTTGCGTCACAGAAAATATAGTAAATAAAATCCAGCGTCCTTCATTGATGTTAAAATAATCAACGATTAAAGCAACAGCTGCAATAGTGATACCCAATCGCAGTGCATATGTGAAACGAGCTGAATGTCGATTAATGTCCTTTAAAAATTGATAGGTATTCCGGTAGCCTCTAGGAATCTCTACCACACTCTCAACCTTGTTCAGTTCAGATGATTCACTGGTATGAAGGTACCTCAATAATTCACGCAATAATTTCAACGTACTAATCATTTCGACTATGTATGCGGATTCATGTTTGTTAAGCGCTATGTTTAGATTATTCAATGAATCATCAGATAAGCTTGACCCTTTATTGGCGTAATCCCTCATCTGTCTCAATTCAAAATTCAGAGCATCCAAGACATCCTCTGGGTAGTCACTTGCAGCTTTGCGGTTTAACATCAAATGCAGTTTTTCAAGACAGACCGAAATCTTCAAACGAACTCTGCCTTCGTGAGTCAGATAATAACCCTTGACACTCCGAAAATAAATCACCTTCCTGAACTCGTTGATATCAGACAGAATGATGGAATCCAACTCTTGATCAGGCTGGTTATCTCGAATACGATTTAACTTTTCTTGCAAATGGCTACATACCTGCAAGAAATAATGATTGCCCCTTTTAGATAATTTCCTTCTATTAAATACCCATTGTACCATCATGATAATCAAAGCCCCTGCAACCAGAGACATTAGTCTCAATGGGAATTCCTCCAACGGAACTGGATCGGTCAAAATGAATAAATATTGCAAACCAACCGCAATTTGGATAGGTCCTTTTATGTTAGATGTGAAAAAGTATCCTACAATAAACATAGCGATAAAGTTTACTAAAATTCCTACCCAGGGATTGATCAAGGCCAGTTGACCAAATATTCCTTGGGACAAATTGACTGCCAAAATCAGCATGAAACTCTTCCATGGGGATACAGTAAAATCCCTCTCTAAATACATGAGCAGAGCAACCACAGTCGTGACCCCAATCAAAACATTATGCTGCCCAAACACAGCCTCAAAGCCTGTCACAAAAAGGATAACAAAGATAAATATCAATGTTTTTGATATGATCAGCTGCTTCATAGCTTCCCTTCCTTACCTATAAATTGCTATACCAGAATATTAAATCACAGTATAACATACTATGCTGCCAGGAAAAAAACACAGGAAAAGGCTTTCTAGCTTGGAACATTCATTAATGCTAATAAAAAAATGTCCCAAAAGATAAGTTTTCACTTCCTTTTGGGACAGTCTATATAAAATCTATATTTATAGTACTCTCTTATTTGCCTATAAACATTTGTGTCCAGTAGTTGCCGTTCTCCACATAACCAATTCCGATATGTGTATAGCTGGAGCTTAAGATATTTTTTCTATGACCGTCACTATTCATCCACGCATTTACTACTTCTTCTGGCGTGCGTTGACCCATAGCAATATTTTCAGCTGCCGCTCTATAAGAAATGCCAAATTGTTTCATCATATCAAATGGAGATCCGTAAGTTGGGCTTGTATGACTGAAATAGTTATTCTTCTGCATATCCTCTGATTTGATACGCGCTACTTTACTTAGCTCTGTATCTAGTGTTAAAGGTTTTAAGCCTTGTTTTTCACGTTCCGCGTTAGTAAGTTCTAGTACTTCCTGCTCATATGCACTTACTTCATAATCGTTTGATTCTGTATCATTGGAATCAGAATTATCTTCTTCCACAGTTGGAGCATCCGTACTTGGTTTATTTTGTTCCACGGCATTGTTTGAACCAGAATCCGTATCCTGACTTGGTTTATCAATAGTTGGAAGTTGAACAGATCCCCATGGAAATTTAATAATGCCTCCGCTGATCATCACTTTATATGAAGTTGTTGTATTCGGTTTAGAAGATACACTGGCTGCCTCCGCTCCTGTTATAGCTGTAATGGAAAGCGCTGCGGCTGCTGCAATTGTAACGATAAGTTTATGTTTCATTGGTAAATCTCCTCCTGTCATGATGTTTGTTTAATCGACAAAGACATCGTAACATGAGTTTTTTGTAACATTTGAACCATAAACTACCAGACACCTCGAGATAGGATAATAGACATCCTTCTCATATAGCGCACACCTAACTTAATATATTGATATATCAACAGTCCTGCTTAAATCTCTCTTTTTTCCATATTCCGGATATCAAGTCCCTCTTTTTGTAAAATCCCCACTTTTATCCTATAAAATAATTATTGACAGGTATTTAATAATCGAGGATTCTTTACTGATACTACAGGTATGTTACAAGCATTGCAGTTATTTTTAAATAATGTTGAGTATACCCGTATTGCAGGCATGGTATGGGGAATTTAAATATATGAGGTTTCCTATACAGTGCTTTTATAAAACAGATGGAGAAAACAAATTGTTTTCTCCATCTCTGTTATTCTGACTTATTCGTTGAATATAGCAGGGGAATTTCTATATAGCAGACATCTAGTAAGCGACACCATAAACTTTACAATCAAATCCTTAAAGGTTAACTAACTACTTTAAAGAATAGTGACAGTTACTTAAATATACAGGAGACTGTCGCAGAATATCCCTTTATCATAGTCAATAGAAAAGGAGCAGGTTATTACCTGCCCCTACCATACACATTCATTTGTGACCTCTTTATTTCCATTCGACAACTTTGTCTACTGCAAGACGCATAGTCGGGAATCCATTATCAGCCGCCTTACCCATGGTCATAATCATGACCGGAGCATGTCGTTCTTGATCCAATCCAAACACATCATTAATACGGGTTTTATCGAATCCCGCAATAGGATTGGTATCATATCCGTGAGCACGAGCCACAAGCATCAATTGCATAGCTACATGGCCGCAGTCGGTCATGACGATATCTCTGCGATCCTGTTCAGTTAGTGAAGCAATCCATCCTAAAACACCTTCAAGCTGGCGTTCTTTATATTCAGCAGGCATATACCCAAGCTCTACATTTGCGCTATAAATCTCATCAGCTTTTAATGTATTGTGCAAGTCGCCAAAAATTGCAATCGTCACCGCTGATGTATCAATTTTTTTATGATTGGTCGGTGAGGCAATATCCATCAATTTTGCTTTTGCCTCATCGCTTTCTATAACAAGAAAAAATCAAGGCTGTAGATTCGTTGAAGATGGTGCGCTGGTTGCTTCACTGAATATTGCTGTCATCTCTTTATGACTGATTTTAACCATAGGATCGTAACTTTTTATGGAACGGCGTCCCATTAAGATTTTTCTGAAATCATTAGTTGGGATAACATGAGAACTATTGGACATGTTTATTCTCCTTTATGATTAGATTGGACTGGACGGTATTACATCAGGTCTTGATTAAAAAATTTATTCAGTTTCCGAATCACTATTAATATATAACTCTATTCTCGATTGCTTGATAGGCCTTGAATAATCCCTTACATTCTTCATGATCAACTCGCTGTAAATCATATGAACGCTTCCCATCAATCATTTTATAAAAGACATCATCTCTAAACCCTATTTTATCTGTATCCAATCGATCACATCCATAATAAACAGTCGTGATACCTGCCCAAAGGATGGCCCCTAAGCACATAGGACAAGGCTCAGCCGTTGTATAAAGCTCTGCTCCGGATAGGTCATAATGATTTTCATGAAGGCATGCTTCCTTAATCGCAACTATTTCTCCATGCATGGTTGGATCAAGCTCCTTAACCACCATATTATGGCCCTTTCCAATGATTTTACCATCCTTGACAATGACAGCTCCGAAAGGTCCGCCATGCCCTTGTTTAATTCCTTCATACGCTTCTTCAACAGCGGCTTTCATAAATGGATTCATACGCCTTAATACCCCCGATATTTGATTTATCAATAGGATGCTGTATCTTCGGTGTAGACTCATAATTCAAATCTATTGTATTACTTGACGGTTAGTCAATATTCCCGTTAGACCTTACTCATAATCATCAATTGCTTTATCACGCCATTTTTGTTCAGATGGATAAAACATTTCCAAATAACGATTTTTAATCTTTTCCTCAGTCCATTTACTATCTGATCCTTGCACGTATAATCAGTTCTCATCAACTGGCAACCATTCATTATCAAACGCAGGGATGGCACTCACGTCATTCATCAAAGATTTGAAAATGAATTGCATCAGCGTGAATTAATCGGGAAATAAAAAACAAAAGTATTCCAAATGATTAATTAATTGGAATGCTCTTTTTTATGGATTTATTCTATACTAATAAGTAATGGTGAATTCAATAAAAAACTTGAGGTGACCTTTTTGGAGAAACAAAAATACAGGGACCTTAAATTAGGTGAACGCGGAGCAATCCTAAGCATTGCTGCATACGTATTTCTTTCCATATTAAAGCTGATTGTTGGATATATAAGTGAGTCTGAAGCATTACGTGCAGATGGGCTGAACAATATAACTGACATCATTGCCTCAGTAGCTGTATTAATTGGTTTAAAAGTTTCCCAGCGGCCTCCCGATAGCGATCATGCATATGGGCACTGGAAAAGTGAGTCGATTGCCTCTCTCCTATCTTCTTTTATCATGATGACAGTAGGTATCCAAGTTCTAACGGATGGATTCCAATCCATTTTAAGCAGGGAAAAAAATATACCTGATATAACGGCAGCATACACGGCGATTTTTTCCGCCCTCGTCATGTACTTCGTCTATCGCTATAATATAAAGCTAGCAAAAAGAATCAACAGCCATTCCGTTAAAGCTGCTGCCAAAGACAATATTTCTGATGCGTATGTCAGTATTGGAGCAGCAATTGGCATATTCGGCTCCCAGCTAAATATGCCTTTCCTCGATACAATTACTGCCATACTCGTAGGGTTATTGATTTGCAAAACAGCCTGGGATATTTTTAGAGAAGCATCCCATTACTTATCAGATGGCTTTGATGAGTCTAAGATTAAAATCTATCAAAATTCCATTGACCAAATAGAAGGGGTTAAAGGAATTAAAAAAATTATGGGACGAAATTACGGAAATAATGAAGTCATTGATATCATTATTTTGGTAGACAACACGTTAAATATTAAAGAAGCCCATGATATTGCTACTCTTGTAGAAAAGGATTTAATGAAGGATCATGGAGTCTATCGTGTCCATGTTCATGTGGAACCATATGAAGAAAAAACAGAAAAAAGGCCAAGCCCAAATTAATGATAGGTATCCGGCTGTTTGCCCTAAAGAGCTACAAATTGGTTGTTTATATTACTGAATCTACCACTACTCCATAAACCTTCTGATATTTTATACGAAAAAAGGCATTCCAATGGGAACG
Organism: Bacillus sp. E214; assembly: GCF_008087365.1. Classification (NCBI taxonomy): domain Bacteria; kingdom Bacillati; phylum Bacillota; class Bacilli; order Caryophanales; family Bacillaceae; genus Bacillus; species Bacillus sp. E214. The sequence goes on from NZ_VENN01000005.1 coordinate 109,784, forward strand.
CCTTTTTCAATTTAATAAGCTAGCCGGTAGATCAGTATTCTCTCAAACGGATTCGTTTCATTTAGAACAATCTCTTTGTGTAGTTCAAACACAGATTGATTTTCAAGAAAATATATATAATCCTCAGATGGATAATATAATATTAGGTGTACCTCGCGATATGTTTCTTCAACGGACAACAGAATGTTCGTTAGAACCTGGCGGAATATTTGTATCGTAAAAGGATTAAAGAAATAAAACCTATTATAAGTTGGTTGAATTTGAAACTCCTCTGCCAGACAACAGTGAAATTGAATTCGGTCTTTCCCCTTGTAATTATAGTTCTTGAGATTTTCCTCAGCTTCATTAATAAATTGTTCATTCATTTCTACCCCACTTACAAATGCCCCTGTTTTGTAATGAAGAAAAAAATTTAGTCTCCCCTTTCCGCATCCAAAATCGACCATATGATCATCACTATTAAGGTCATACTCATCCAATAACTTTTCTAAAACCCAATACGGAGTCGGCTCATATCGGTGATAATGCATAGAATTATAAAATCCAGTTTGATTACCGACTGTTTTTATATGTAATAAATCATCATAATCTTTTTCTTTCATTGTATAACTCCGTTTCACTTATCTAGATTATTCATAAGTTTAAGCCTTTTTGATACTGATCGAAAGCCTTTTTCTATATAATAGGCGTTTTCAGATTTCACATCCTAGTATTCACATAAAAATGCTACTTTAAAGCGACAATTTTACAATAAATTCTAAGAATATAATTAATTGTTAATTTGTTCACAACTTTGTCAAAATTGAAGATTTCCATGTCTTCTTTTAGTTTCATATATTTGTAATTTTGAAATTCAGTTATTATATTGAAAATCAGGGGCTATGGAAAAAGGAAGAATTATACCTAAATAGCAGCAATCAAGGGAAATTATAACTATTAAGGTGTGCAGATTTACATGAATTTCCCTTACATAGCTTAAATTTACTTATTACATTAGGAAGGGGAAAAATATGAATAAAAAATGGGCACTTTTGAGTTCCATGATGGCGTCTATTCTTATGTTAGCGGGATGTGACTGGGTTGTATTCGACACAAATGGTCCTGTTGCAAAAACACAATCCAATGCCATTCTTTTCTCAATGGCTTTAATGGCAGCTGTTGTGCTTGTAGTATATGTACTTTTTATCGTTATTTTATATAAATACCGAGCATCCAAAGCTCCAAAAGATTACGAGCCGCCACATATGGAAGGCAGCAAGGCGCTTGAAATAACATGGACAGTCATACCAATTATTATTGTAGCCATATTAGCTGTAGTCACAGTTAAAACTACATTTGAAGTAGAAGGAAAGCCAAAAGGCTATGAAGATCAAAAACCATTGGTTATCTACGCAGCTTCTTCAAACTGGAAATGGCATTTCAGTTATCCAGAGCAAGGTATTGAAACGGTTAACTATGTAAACATTCCAACTAATAGAGTAGTAGAATTCCGTCTATATTCATACGGACCAATTACAAGCTTCTGGATTCCACAGCTCGGTGGCCAGAAATACGCCATGAGTGACATGGTAACAAAATTAAATTTTGTAGCTGAAACACCTGCTTCCATGATGGGGAGAAATGCAAACTTCAGTGGTGAAGGTTACGCCCATATGGATTTTGAAGCACTGTCTATGACTCCAGATGATTTCGAAGAATGGGTTAGTGAAGTAAAAGCAAATGAAGGCAAGTTAACAGAAGAAAAATTTGAAAAGCTGCTTGATACAGCACACGTCGGCAGACAATCATATTCTTCTACTCACTTGGATTTCAGCCCTCCACCTGAAGGACATCATCATGGTTCTGAGCCATCTCCATCAAACGAGAGCGATGATGCAGACAACACGTTTGATGAAGATACAGAAAAAGGTAATACAGAGCACGAAGATCATTCAAATCATTAAAATTAAAGCTTTCATAAGAAAGGAGTTACAACCTTGGATTGGGATAAATTTATAGTACATGGTGGCCCGTTAATCTATGGCGCAATGGTAAGTATTGTCGCCGTTTCGCTGGCTATTGTTATCGGCCTGACTTATTTTAAGAAATGGCGCTGGCTTAAAGATGAATGGCTTACCACTGTTGATCATAAACGTATTGGGGTTATGTACATTCTCTGTGCTTTAGTTATGTTATTCCGCGGCGGTGTTGATGGTTTATTAATGCGTGGCCAGTTGGCTAGGCCTGAAAACGGACTGCTTGATGCACAGCATTATAACGAAATCTTTACAACGCATGGCGTGGTTATGATTTTATTTATGGCAATGCCATTTATCATTGGTTTAATGAATATTGTAGTGCCTCTTCAAATTGGGGCGCGTGACGTTGCTTTCCCTTATTTAAATGCAATCAGCTTCTGGTTATTTTTTGCCGGAGCAATGTTATTTAATATCTCGTTCGTTATTGGTGGATCACCGGATGCCGGATGGTCAGCCTACTTCCCGCTTGCAGGTATAGAATTCAGCCCTACTGTGGGGAATAACTACTACAGTATTGCGATTCAGATTGCCGGTATTGGGACGCTGCTAACGGGTGTTAATTTTATCGTTACAATTTTAAAAATGAGAGCACCTGGTATGACTCTATGGAAAATGCCAATGTTCACATGGTCTATTTTAATCACTAGCATCATTATCGTTTTTGCTTTCCCTGTTTTAACAGTAGCTCTTGCCTTAATGATGTTTGACCGTTTGTTTGGTACACAATTTTTCACTATGCAAGATGGCGGAATGGATATGCTTTGGGCTAACCTGTTCTGGGTATGGGGCCATCCTGAAGTATATATCGTTATTCTTCCTGCCTTTGGTATATTCAGTGAGGTTATTTCAACATTCGCGAGAAAAAATCTGTATGGATACAAATCAATGGTGTTCAGTATGCTTGCCATCTCTGCCCTATCCTTTACTGTATGGGTTCACCATTTCTATACGATGGGTCAAGGTGCCATGGCAAACAGCTTCTTCTCGATTACTACGATGTTAATCGCTGTACCTACAGGAGTTAAGATATTTAACTGGCTCCTTACGATGTATAAAGGAAAAATTGAAATTACCACGCCAATGCTGTATGCCCTGGCATTCATACCAATCTTCACCTTTGGTGGAGTCACAGGGGTTATGCTAGCGATGGCAAGTGCGGATTATCAATATCATAATACAATGTTCTTGGTAGCCCATTTCCACTATGTTTTAATACCGGGTACAGTGTTTGGGGTACTTGCGGGTATGTATTTCTGGTTCCCTAAAATCTTTGGATTTAAATTAGACGAGAAATTAGGAAAAATCGCATTCTGGATTATTTCTATTTCATTCAACGTTACATTCCTGCCTCTATTCGCATTGGGACTTAAAGGGATGAACCGAAGAATGTATACGTACTCTGAAGAAACTGGGTATGGACCTTTGAATCTTATCGCATCATTAGGTGCTGTAGGCTTAGCAATTGGATTCATTGTTCTCGTTTATAGCTTCTACTGGAGCTTCCGTTATGCTCCAAGACTAAAAGGAGACTCAGATCCGTGGGGTGGCCGTACATTGGAATGGGCTACAAAAACACCTGTTCCAGCCTATAACTTTGCCATTACTCCCGAAGTGGATTCTGTAGATTCCTGGTGGGATCACAAAAAAGGTACACATAATCTGTTCACACGAAAAATCGAAGAAATTCACATGCCTAGCAGTGACTTTAAACCGTTTCTAATGGCAGTGGCATTCTTCTTCTGGGGATTCTTTATGGTATTTAGTATGTGGATTCCAGCTATTATCGCTGCGATTCCAATTATCTATCTAATGTTTGTACGTTCATTCAATGATGATCATGGGTTCCATATATCTGTGAAAGAAATTGAGGAAGAAGAAAGAAAATTGCGAGGTGAGACAGAATGAAATTAGATGCCTCTCAACCATTGGAATATAGTACTGAACAAAATCAGCTTAAGATACTGGGCTTCTGGATTTTCCTTGGAGCAGAGATTGTATTATTCGCTACACTGTTTACTGTCTACTTTGTACTGGAAAATCGTACAGGTGATGGGCCTGCCGGGAGCGATATCTTCGCTCTTGGCGGAGTTTTAGCTGAAACCTTTATTCTTTTGGCAAGTAGTTTTACGATTGGGATCGCGATTCACGCTATGCGGATGGGCATGAAAAAAGCAATGATGGTTATGTTCTCGATTACACTTGTCCTTGGATTAGCCTTCCTAGGCATTGAAATTTATGAGTTCTTCCATTATGTACACGAAGGAGCTTCCATCCAAACAAGCGGCTTCACTTCTGCATTACTTACATTGCTTGGAACACACGGAGCCCACGTAACCGGAGGAATCCTATGGGGAATCGCAATTCTGATACAAGTGAGCAGACGCGGAATTAATCACCTTACTGCCAATAAAGCATTTATTTTTTCACTGTACTGGCACTTCCTGGACGTTGTTTGGATTTTCATCTTCAGCTTCGTCTACCTGAAAGGACTGATGTAAAATGGCTAAGTTATTCCCTAAAGAGCATATCATAGGATTTTTATCATCCATCGCTCTAACAGTGGCAGCATTATTAGTTCTTTTCCTGGAGATATCATTTGGATTTAAAATGGCTATTTTGCTTATCACAGCTGGCTTACAAGCAAGTTTGCAGATATTCCTGTTCATGCATATTAATGAATCCAAGGAAAGAAGAACACTCTATACCAATATCCTTTATGCATTATTTGTAGCCCTAGTTACCATCTTCGGTTCCATGTTCGTCTTGCTTTGGGATTGGTAAAAATCGATACAGCTATACGAAACGGACAGCGAGTTCTAGTCGCTGTCCGTTTTTCTTATTATGAGTTTGCCAAAGTAAGAGCTCCTATACCTACCATTCCCCTCATTCTGTTCGGCCCTTTATCCTATATGATAGATATTTCCCTATTACTCAAATTATCTGCATACCATACACATGCTTCTATAAACTACCATGTATTCATTTTAAAAATTCTTTTATGATGGAACTATATGAACCAGGAGTGATTGTATGAAAATATCTCTAATAAACAAGGATGGCATTATAAAAGAGGTCAAGCTTGGCTTCAGTTGGACTACTCTCTTTTTTGGAATATTCCCTGCTTTATTTCGCAAAGACTATAAATGGGCGATTATTATGCTTGGTATATCCATCACAATCAATCTTTTTCTATTTGGATTAGGCGCATTGCTAACAAGCGGCGTTTTCGCCTTTATCTATAATAAAATCTATATTAAAAACCTAATTACAAACGGCTATCGCCCTGTTTATGCTGCCGATCGAGAAATATTAATCAAGAAACAGCTATTAGCTGCTTAAAGTTATGATGGTCCCTTAGCCTTAAGGGACCATTTCTATTACAACCCCATCTACTCATCTCTTTTCATTGGAAGAACTAATTTATTACCTCAACCACCCTTTCTAATCTATCTACTCTCGAAAATATATACCTGCAACGAATGATTGACATAAAATACAGCCATCTTATAGAATAAAACAGTCACTCATTTATATAGACCAGTCATTATACTTGAAAAGAGGGATTTCATGTGAGTGCAAAAATGGACTCGCGTCAAAAAATTTTAGAGGCTGCTACTCGCCTTTTCAACATACAGGGATATCATGCAACAGGCTTAAATCAAATTCTGAAAGAAAGCGGTGCCCCTAAAGGGTCTTTATATTATCACTTCCCTGATGGTAAAGAACAACTGGCCGTAGAAGCAGTCAATAAAATGGCCGTTCAAATTGAAAATGATATTAAGCTGGCCATGAATCAGTATGATCATGCCTTAGAGGCATTCCAATATCATATTAAAAAAATCGCTCAACATTTCAATGAAAATGACCTTTTTGAAGGTTTACCAATTGGATTATTGGCAGCGGAAACTTCCTTAATGAGCGAACCTTTACGCAAAGCGTGCAAGGCAGCATTTGAAGGCTGGGAAACACTTTATTATAATAAAATGCTTCAAGATGGCTTTGAACCAGAAAAAGCGCACCGTTTAAGTCTATTGGTTAATTCAATGATAGAAGGAGCCATCACCCGGTCGCTAACCAATTTAAATGGACAGCCTTTACTAAACATCTCTAAATGTCTGCCCGATATAATAAAGAAATAAGCAAAGATGTATATCCTTAATCAGCATATTATATAGACTGGTCTAGTAATTATACATAATGAAAGGGGAATATTATTTGAGTAATAATCATGCTACAAACTTAGAAAATAAGCAGATTAAGCCACTTCCAATTGTGATTGCTATTATGATTGGTGCTTTTATCGGACTCTTTAGTGAAACTGCCTTAAATATGGCATTCACCAATATTATGGAGGACTTTCGCATTGAACCACATGTCGTTCAATGGTTAACAACCGGCTACTTACTAGTACTTGGTATTCTTGTGCCTGTAACAGCATTGCTTCTTCAATGGTTTACTACCAGACAACTATTCAGTGCCTCCCTCATTTTTTCTATTGCAGGAACATTAGTAGGAGCTTTGGCACCTAATTTTGAAATACTCCTTCTAGCCCGTGTCATCCAGGCTATAGGAACAGGTCTCTTACTTCCATTAATGACAAATGTTATTTTGGTTATTTTCCCACCTCATAGACGCGGAACAATTATGGGGATGATGGGGCTTGTCATTATGTTTGCACCTGCTGTTGGTCCAACCCTATCAGGATTAATCGTAGACAGTCTGGGTTGGCAATCAATTTTCTGGCTATGCTTACCTTTGCTAATTTTTACATTCGTATATGGTCTCATCTATATGCAAAATGTATCAACCATCACAAAACCCAAGATAGATATTCTTTCTATTATTCTTTCATCCATTGGTTTTGGAGGAATCGTCTTTGGTTTCAGCAGTGCCGGGGAGGGTGCTGGCTCATGGAGCGACCCAGCAGTTCTTTTACCGATCATTGTTGGGGTACTCAGCCTAATCCTATTCTCATTCCGCCAGTTTAAAATGGAACAGCCAATGCTGAATTTACGCGTATTTAAGTTCCCTATGTTCTCTATTGGACTTTTAATGGTATTCTTGGGTATGATGATCATCTTATCCTCATCAATCCTATTGCCTATGTACTTAAAGGGCGGAATGTTATTGTCAGCTTTTGCAGCCGGCCTTGTCTTATTGCCTGGCGGTATTGTGAATGGAATTATGTCACCAATTACGGGGAAATTATTTGATACCTTCGGGCCAAAATATTTGGTTATCCCAGGTTTTATATTAACAACCATATTTACTTACTTATTTACTAATATATCAACTGAAACTTCACAACTAACAGTTATCATCTTACACACATGTATGTTTATTGGGGTTGCCATGCTTATGATGCCTTCGCAAACAAATGGCTTAAACCAGTTGCCAAGACAGTATTACCCTGATGGAGCTGCGGTCATGAATACACTTCAACAAATTGCCGGAGCGATCGGTACGGCTATTGCTGTCAGCATCATGTCCGCTGGCCAGGCAAGCTATTTGGCTACGGCTGACCCCAATAATCCGCTTGCTGCCTCTGAAGCTTTGACAGCCGGTGTGCAAAACGCCTTTCTATTTGCGTTAATTGCCTCCATAATCGGACTGGTAGTCTCTTTCTTCATTAAGCGTGTAGATGTTTAAAAGTATATAGAATAAGAGGGTGGCAAAATCGGTGCCACCCTCTTTTTTATTTATTAATCTAATTACATAACAAAATCTCTCTTGTAAACCCAATCTTCTTCGCTTGACATCGATCCTGTATAGTTAAGCCAGCTTCCTTAATCATGTCATCAATTCGTTCCCCGGTAACAACAACAATTCTGTCTGCAATGCGATTGGCATGCGTTAAAATGGATAATTGTTCCTCCGGGCTCGCTGTATGGCATAAATTATAGGGTAAATCAATAATAGCTGCATCGTAATAGTCGGTAACTTCCTCAATTGCCCCTATTGCAATATCACAGCTATATCCAAAATGAGCTACATTTTCTCTGGCGCCAATAGCTGGCAATGGCTTGATATCACGTCCACATATCGTAATCCCCATCGACAAGGCTTCTACCAATACATTCCCAATTCCACAGCATGGGTCAATCGCTTTCACACCAACAGGGTTGGGAACCGCGATATTAGCAACTGCTCTTGCCATTCTAGTACTGAGAGCTGTCGAATACTCTCGTGGTTTCTTCTGATGATGCAACCAGATCGCTTCATTTTTTTCATAAATACCTACATACCATTTACCGCCGCAAGTAATGATGCCAAGAACGATATCCGGCTTCTCCAAATCAGCTTCACCCTGGATTTTTAATCCGATTTCCCGTTCAATCTTTCTTCGTTGACTAAAGCTAACTTTATCCTCTAGATCATTCGTTTTCACAAAGATTGTTTTGAATGTCTGATCCGGGAAGGAAAGTTTGTCTGCCTTGTGATAAAGGGCCTCCAAACTATCCCCTTCGGTCAGTACTTCTATTCTTTCCCTAATAAAGGGACTTCGGCTTGGATCGACTTTTCTTGTACTTTTAAAAACAAAATCATCAGGATTCATATCAAACAACGCCCTGAATTCCATTTTGCATAAAGGTTCTTCCTCTGAACTGCATGCATATGTGTATATAAAAATTGGCTCCACCAATCCCATTCTGTTGTATTCTCTTCAACAATCTATAAAAAGCTTATATCACTCTATTATAATGCATTTTTATAGGAAACTAAAATCCCATCCATTATAGTTAAGAATATACCTCACTTGAAGGAGGCACCAAAAATGATTATTGAAATGGACGAAGAATCAAAAAAGTGGATTTCATCAAAAGGAGATCAAGTAACCATTAAAACGTTGGATGTTAAAGCCTGCTGCGGACCCGGTGTTCAAGAACTTGTAGCATTGCCTGGTAAACCTAAAACTCTGAATCATTATTATCAAATTACATCCGATCAAGTATTATTTTATATTCATAAAAATGTACGAAAAAAGGAAAAACTGATTCTTACATTATCGGGCATTCCTTTCCTAAAATCCCTCTCCGTTAAGCTTCAATAATTCGCTTTTAAACATAAAAAAACAGGTAAAGAGACCATTTATTCGGACCCTTTACCTGCTAATTTTTCACATCGTTTTCATCAGTTCTTCCTCTGACTGTTTAACCAATTCTGCTTGTGGTATTTTGGATAGATTAATCCATTTCATGATGGAAGCCACCATAATCACTACACCTAACGCAAGCATGATAATGGATAGAACACCGTTCAATACATTATATCCACCTGCATCCGGATTCAAATAGACATTCTTAATCATCCAGAATCCACCTACATTAACCGTAACATATAGATACGCCAATGGGACTAAGCATGTCAGCATATACCAGCGTTTCTCTGCAATTTTCAAAACAACTGTAGCTCCGACAATCAATCCGATTGACGCCATCAACTGGTTGGATACTCCAAACAGTGCCCAGACGGAACTGATATCTCCAGAGAATAATAGATATCCCCAAATAAAGCAGGCTAATGCACTGGCAAAAATGTTAGCCCCAAGAGAATCTGTTCGTTTCAAAGGTTTAATAAAGTCTCCGAAGAAGTCCTGGATGAGATATCTGGCAACCCTGGTTCCTGAATCAATCGCTGTTAAAATAAATACCGCCTCAAACAGAATTACGAATTGATAGAAATAGGAAGCTAAGTGTTGGAAGAATGGTACACTGGTGAAGATTTCCGTCATACCAACAGCAAGTGTTACGGCTCCACCTGTTCTTCCTTCAAGGTCCATATCTACTGCTTCTTCCAATCTATCTAAATGGACTGTTTCCATTCCTAATGTTGAATAGACCTCAGGTGATGAGTTTATCGCAAAATAATCACCAGGCTGAAGAGCAACTGCAGCAATCAATGCCATAATAGCCACTAAACATTCTACTAACATCGCACCAAAGGCTATGCCTTTAATATCGCTCCAACGGCTGACCATTTTCGGAGTCGTACCTGAACCAACAAAAGCATGGAAACCTGAAATGGCACCACAGGCAATTGTGATTGAAATAAACGGCCATACTGGGCCGGCCACAATTGGTCCTCCACCGTTAATGAAATCTGGAATAATAGCAGGAAACTCAACTGAAGGGTTAACGATAAATACACCAATAATAAGTGCTGCGAAAACTCCTATTTTCATGAATGTACTTAAATAATCACGTGGTGCAAGCAATAACCAAACAGGAAGTGCAGCAGCGAAAAAGGCATAGACTGGTAAAATAATAGCAAGAGTGCTCTTTTCAAGCGTTAAGAAATCGCCTAACCATGTTCCCTGAATTTGTGGACCAAAGAAAATTGCTAGCATAATTAAGATAAATCCAACGGTCGTCGGGACTTTTAAATTCCCTGTCTTTTTATGATAGATTCCCACTAACATCGCAATCGGAATTGTAATCCCTACCGCAAATGTACCCCATGGGTTTCTTTCAAGTGCTCCAAGTACAACCAATGACAAACCTGCCATCGTAATTGTGATAATGAATAGCATGGCCAATCCAGTACAGAATCCCGCTACAGGCCCAAGTTCTTCTTTTGCTACCTCGGATAATGATTTACCATCGCGGCGCATAGAGGCAAAGAGCACAACTGTATCATGAACTGCTCCTCCAATTACTGCCCCAACCAATAGCCAAATCAGTCCGGGTAAATAACCAAACTGAGCTGCCAAAATCGGACCAACCAATGGGCCTGCAGCAGCAATGGCTGCAAAATGGTGTCCAAATACCACCCATTTATTTGTTGGCACATAGTCCTGACCATCCTCAAGCTTTTCAGCTGGTGTTGGTTTATCATTAGATAATTTCAACACCTTTGCCGCCATAAATGTCCCATACAAACGATAGGCTATTAAAAGGATACAAATCGAGCCGATAACAATTGTAATCGCATTCATTTTAGTGTTCCCCCTTTTTTTGCATACGTATTATACTATCATAGTATCAAATGAAAACACTTACACCTCATTTTCAAAATGAACCGCAAAATAAATGGGATGAATTACAACTTACAACTAATGAATAGCAAATCAATCCTATAATCCTAGTAATTGTTTCAGTTCCTTTACATAGGTTCGACTGACTGGAACCTCGGAACCATCCGACATACGTAAGTTATAGGTTGAATTAAACCATGGTAATATCTCCACGATATGATCGATATTCACAAGATAGCTCCGATGTACCCGAAAGAACTGTGTCCGGGGCAATTTTTTTTCCAATCCAATCAGTGCCTCACTTACTTTATAAAGATGATTAACAGCCCGGATTTTACACTTTCCTTCGTATGATTCTAGGAATACGATATCATTGCATGTAAGCAATATAATTTTTTCTTCTGTCATAACAGCTATTTTTCCCTTACATTGAAGATTACTGGTATCTACTTTTCCAGGCTCCTTTGTGTGTAAATGAAGCTTTTTAACTTTGTCCAGCATCTTATGAATACGTTCTTCACTGAAGGGTTTCAAAAGATAATCTACCGCATTTACGTCAAAAGCCTGAAGAGCATACTCGTCATAGGCAGTCGCAAAAACGATAGCTGGAACCGGGTTCAGTCCTTCTAGTTTAGCGGCTAAATGTAATCCGTTCTCTCCCGCTAATTCAATATCTAAGAAGACAATATCCGGCTTTAACAGTGGAATATCATGTAATGCATCTTCTATACAATCACTTTCACCCAAGACCTCCACTTCTCTGCTTCTTGCTAGTAAATATTTTAATTCGTCCCTGGCTAATGGTTCATCATCCACTACATAGGCTCGCAGCATCCTGCTCGTCACCTCCTTTACTTTCCAGCGGGATTAAGATATTAACAGTGGTGCCCTCACCCACTTTGCTATCAACCTTAAAATGGGCTTGGTTATTATAAATACCTTTTAAGCGTTCACTAATATTAAAAATGGCTGTACCGTTTCCACCGGCTGACGGTACAACCTGCTTGCTCAGACTTTTCAATCTTTCTTCCACAATCCCCTGTCCATTATCCGCAACAATCATTCTCATATAATTGCCATTTGAGCACACTTGTATATTAATTTTCCCAAACTGTTTTCTTTGTGGAAATGCATAATGAATCGCATTCTCTACCAAAGGCTGCAATAAAAATGGGGGAATCAATACATTTTCTAATCCATTCTCTATATCAAAATTAACTTCATATTTATGAGGAAAACGTGTTTGCTCTAAAGATAAATAGGCTTTTACATTTTCCAGCTCTTTTTCTAACGGGATCAGCAACTGTCTGGCTCCCTGTAAATTGCCTCGAAAAAATAAACTTAATTCCAATAGTAGTTTACGAGCTTTATCAGGATCAGTCCGGCATAAGGCAGATATCGTATTTAAACTATTAAATAAGAAGTGTGGATGAATCTGAGCCTGCAGGGCTTTAATCTCAGCATCCTTTAAAAGCCTCGCCTGCCGTTCCGCTTCTGCCAGCTCAAGCTGAGTTGAAAATAAATTAGCCAGCCCCTCTGCTAACTGCTGCTGAACTCTGTCTAATTTATCCGGCTTTGTATAATACAATTTTAAAGTTCCAGAGATTTCCCCCTTCACTTTTAAAGGGAGGACGATGGCAGCTACGAGCGGACAGTCCTTATGCCTGCACTCGATTTCCTCCTTCGATTTGGCTATTGAAACATATCCTGATTCAAGTACTTTTTTAGTCAGCCCAGTACTCGGCTTCACGCCAGGTTTATGATGATCGGAGGCTGCCCCCAAATGTGCAAGAACCAAATGTTCATCCGTGATAGAGACAGCATCTGCATCGGTTAAATTAAGCATAATTTTTGATATTTCTTTGCATGATTGGGTGTTTAAGCCCTGTCGAAAATGCGGAAGAGTCTGGTCCGCAATTAAAAATGCCTGATTGGTTTGATTCGCACGCGCTATCTCCCCATCACGTTTTATAGACTGAACGATCAGCATAAATAATAGTGTTCCGAATCCATTCATGGTGATCATTGGTAAACCGATAAACTGCACGAGGCTCCATGCATGCTCAAGAGGTTTGGCAGTCGCAAGGATAATCACCATTTGCAAAGCTTCGAGGGACATCCCAATTCCTGCAGCAAACAAAGGAGTTATCTGACCCCCGCTCCTTTTTCTTCTGTTGCCTATATACCCTGCCAATATTCCGGCCAGGATGGTAGAAAGGGCGCAGGAAAAGGCTGTAAACCCTCCCAATGTATAACGGTGTATACCGGCTATCAGACCAGCTCCTCCTCCAACAACGGGACCTCCCAATAATCCGCCTATCACAACACCCATCACTCTTGTATTAGCAATGGCACTATCTTCTCCAATAGCTGAAAGCCATCTATTCTCTTCAACCATAGAATGATAAACTTCTATTCCAGTATAATTACTAATAACCCCAAACATGCCGAATAATAGAAATAATTTCAACTGCTCATTTAGATTATGGTCTGGGTGAATGATTTGGCGAAAGGAATTCATTTTAGAAATTAAAAAGGCTACAATGACAATAATGCCTACCTTTTCAAGCATAATTGGGACTAAATCTAACATAGCCATCTCCCCTGGTTAGCGAACTTTCCATCCTCTTCTATAATTGTTAATTCTCCCTTTATTATATTTGAAAAATTAAGAAAAACAAAAAGATAGCCCTTTCATTACTATTGTTATATTAAATGCACACTTCTATTATAGTTTCATCCTTTAAATCCCTTGACACAGTTTACAATGAAATTATATTCTTGACTCTGTGACTCTATTAAAATTCATTTTTATTCACAGCTCTGCTCTCCGTTTTGCAATAGCAGCAGTAACGTCTTCTCACTTGAGTAAACGATTTTGTATGTCTTGTTATACGGGGTTCAGAAAGCTTATTAAACTTCAACAAGGAGAATCGTTATGTGGTTTATTTTTTCACTACTAACAGCTTTAGCATGGGGTGGTGCTGACCTATTTTATAAAAAGGGATCAGACAGCAATGACAAGTACAGCCATATTAAAATTATCATCATGGTTGGTCTTGTCATGGGAATTCATGCAACAGCCTATATGATTATAAAAGATATACAGTTCAATCCAATGGAGATGATTCATTATTTACCAGTATCTTCTTTATACATCCTTTCCATGGCATTTGGGTATATTGGTTTGCGCTATATTGAATTGTCTATCGCCTCACCAATACAGAATTCCTCAGGTGTCGTAACAAGCATTCTGCTCTTCATCTTTTTCACTCATGAGCTAAGTATCATTGAAGTACTTGGGATTATCATCATCACTCTTGGGATTGTGGGGATAGCCGTTCTGGAAAAAAGAGCAGAAGATGAAGCTCGTCGACTGAATTCTGAGCATATCGATAAAAAATACCAAATTGGTTTCTTGGCTATTATCTTCCCAATTTTATATTGCATTATTGATGGACTTGCTACATTTGCGGATGCCATCTATCTGGATGAATTGAATTTAATCAGCGAAAATTCAGCTTTGCTTGCGTATGAATATACCTTTTTCCTATGCGCTGCCGTATGTTTTATCTATCTTCGCTTTATTAAGAAGGAATCCTTCCATGTATTTAAAGAGCGCGATAAAGGGATAGCAGCTATTTTGGAAACGATTGGTCAATTTTTCTACGTATTTGCCATGGCATCAGGCTATGCAATTATCGCAGCACCATTGATTGCTTCTTACAGTATCTTTTCAATTATCCTGTCACGAATCTTCCTAAAAGAGAAGCTGACTAAAAAACAATACATGATCATCGCAGTTGTTATCTTCGGTATTATCCTGCTGGGGATAGCGGATGAACTCTAAATTTGAATTTGCCTTTTAATAATGTAGATTAAAGACCAAATCCCTTATGGATTTGGTCTTTTTTTCAGAATGAATTGTGCTACTGCTAAGATAAACATGAAAAAGAGAGCTCTCGATTCTGGCCTTCCCCTTAACCTCATTGCCATGCTTATATTTCTAAAGGAAAAAACAAAAAAAGAGAGATACCTAGTACCTTTCTTTACTATTTAATACTTATAGTATGGTTTATCAGAACTGAAGCTTGTTTAGTATCATTAATTGATTGTTCAAAAGCATATGGATTATATATATTTCAAGTAAATCTTGGTCTCTTCCATATGCTTCAACAAATCATTTAATTACATGTACTTAGTTTGACAACATAATAATTTAGTGATAGCATTTTTTTCATAATATTTTTTCAGAATTATGTTAATAAGTTAACATAATCTAATAATTGATAATTTAATATAGCACGCTTTGATCGCTGTGGATAAAACTATGGCGGGAGCAGCTTCTGGAGAGACTGTATTTATACAGCGCCGAAGGATTCACAATCTCAGGCAAAAGGACAGAATGGTAACGATTTTTGTTATTCTTGCCCTTTTAGAGATTGGAGACAACCAATCTCTTTTTTTATTGTCAAATATCAATAGTGAGGTGAGACATAGTATCTAAATAAAGCGAGAAAAATGATAAATATCTATTTTACTAGGTGCCTGTTTTAGACATCTAAGATTAAACGGGGGCATGCAACTTGGCTAAGCAAGAGTTAAAAAGGGATTTAAAAAATCGTCATGTACAATTAATAGCAATTGGGGGCACAATTGGAACCGGCTTATTTTTAGGCTCCGGAAAATCCATTCATTTAGCCGGTCCATCCATCTTATTTTCTTATCTGATTATCGGAGTAGCTCTATTTTTTGTTATGAGAGCACTGGGTGAATTACTTTTATCCAATACAAATCATACATCATTTATCGATTTCGCAGCTGAATATTTGGGTCCATGGGCTGGATTTGTGACTGGCTGGACGTATTGGTTCTGCTGGATTATGACAGCCATGGCTGATATTATCGCTGTTGGTTTATATACACAATACTGGTTTGATATCCCGCAATGGGTGCCTGCCATCATCTGTTTAGTAATTCTATTAGGATTAAATCTATTAACCGTCAAACTGTTTGGTGAGTTGGAATTCTGGTTTGCGATTATTAAAGTCGTCACTATTGTTGCACTAATTGTCGTAGGAATCGTACTGCTTGTGATTGGATTTGAAACAGATAGCGGAACTGTTTCTGTTTCTAACCTTTGGAATCATGGCGGCATGTTCCCGAATGGAATATCAGGGTTCTTACTATCACTGCAAATGGGTGTCTTCTCCTTCGTCGGAGTTGAACTTATTGGTGTATCTGCTGCTGAAACAGCTAATCCACGAAAAAACATTCCATCTGCTATCAACAAAATACCGGTACGGATTTTACTGTTTTATGTAGGTGCCTTATTTGTTATTTTATGCATCAATCCTTGGGATCAATTAAGTGCGACAAGCAGCCCATTTGTAGGTGTCTTCGCCTTAATCGGGATTCCAATGGCGGCAGGTATTATCAACTTTGTTGTATTAACATCGGCAGCCTCTGCTGCAAACAGCGGTTTATTCTCAACCAGCCGGATAATGTACAACTTAAGCAATCATAATGAAGCACCAAAAAAACTTGGCAAATTAAATAAACACCATGTACCGAGCAATGCATTATTAACTTCTACTATTGTAGTTTCTGTCGGTGCACTGCTTAGCAAGCTGATACCAGAGCAGGCCTTTACAATCGTCACAACAATCAGCGCCATCTGTTTCATTTGGGTATGGAGCATTATTTTAATCTCGCATATCAAATATGTAAAAACAAGACCTGATTTAAGAGCTAAATCTACATTCAAAGCTCCATTAACACCAGCTATAAATTATGTAATCCTAGGTATGTTTGCTTTCATACTGATTGTAATGCTCATTGCTGCGGAAACACGCTTAGCAATGCTGCTTACACCATTATGGTTTGTCTTATTGTTCATTTTATATAACTATCATAAAAAGAAGAGATTATGATAATAGAGCAAAAGCAAAAATAATAATGCACTCCAGTTGTTAGATTACACTTAACAATTGGAGTGCATTTTTTTTCTATAGTATTCTGCTTGAGGCTTATTACTTAAGGTTATTGATTGGAATTATTCGTGTTTGTGCATATCGATGACCATACGGCCCTGGATTTTACCTGCTTCCATTTCTTCAAAAATATCATTTACTTCATGCAAGCATCTTGTTTCAACGATTGGCACTACTTTGCCCTCTGCTCCAAATTGGAAAGCCTCTTCTAAATCCTTACGTGTACCAACTAAGGAACCAACGATTTGAATACCATCCAATACGGTTTTCACGATAGCCAAATCCATTGTTTCAGGAGGTAATCCTACTGCAACAACTTTAGCAGTGGCACGAACAGAGTTAACAGCCTGGTTAAAGGCAACTTTGGAAACAGCTGTAACAACTGCAGCATGAGCTCCTCCAACTTTCTCCTGAATCCACTCACCTGCATCTCCATCTGTTAATGGGTTACATACAAGATCTGCTCCTACTTCTTTGGACAATGCCAATTTATCATCATTAATATCCACTGCAATTACTTTTGCATTGAATACATTTTTCGCATATTGGATCGCAAGGTTACCTAATCCACCACAGCCATAGATAGCAATCCATTGACCAGGTTTAATATCAGAAACTTTAATTGCTTTGTAGCAAGTTACCCCTGCACATGTAATACTGCTCGCTTGAGCTGGATCAAGACCTTCAGGTACTTTAACTGCATAGTCCGCTTCTACGATACATTGCTCAGCCATTGCTCCATCAACCGTGAAGCCGGCGTTTTGTACGCTGCGGCAGAAGGTTTCATTTCCCGTCACACAGTATTCGCAAGTTCCGCATCCCTTAAAGAACCAGGCAATGCTGACACGATCTCCTACTTTTAAACTTGTAACGTCGTCTGCAATTTCTTTCACAATGCCGATTCCTTCATGTCCAGGAATTCTTCCCGGAACTGCACCGAAATCACCTTTTGCTACGTGCAAGTCTGTATGACATACTCCGCAATATTCTACATCAACTAAAGCTTGACCGGGTTTTAACTTAGGAAGCTCCTTTTCAACTAATTCTACTTTACCAGGATTCTTTGCACTCACTACAGCTGCTTTCATTCCAATCAATCCTCCGTATGTATATTAACTTGCTCAATGTTTCACATACTTATTATAATTATAATAGTTAGCAAAGTAAATACATATTGAACGATTTTATATATTCAGATTATTAAAATATATACATCTCCAACTAACTTCCACAAATACGACTAAATTACGTGTTTTAGCAGAATTGTATACTCAGAAATGTATAATACACCTCAAAATCCAATACACCACGTGTTGCTTTCTTACTAATAAATCCATAAACACTAAAATGGCCATTCCATTTGAAGAGAAGGCCATTTTAGTTTCTATATATGATTATCATATTTGCATTTGTACAATGATTATTCAGCTTTTACTAATATTTTAATATGATTTCGTTCGTTTAATAAACCTTCAAAGCCTTCTTCAATCACATCATCCAACTTAATTCGTTTGGTAACGAGTTTGTCAGCTGGGAAGTAGCCCTGAGCCATTAAATTGATAACAGCAGGAAATATATCACGGTATCCAATAATACCGTTGATTGTACGTTCTTTCATAACAATATCGTTTGGATGAATAGACGCTTCTTTTTCAAAAATACTAACAATCATCGTTTCACCATTAAATTTAGTTGAATGAATAGCTTGTTTTAAAACAATCGGTACTCCTGTTACTTCATATGAAACGTCAACACCGCCATTTGTCAATTTAGTTAATTGTTCAACGACATCACCCTGATTCGGATCGATAGCAATAGCACCAAGTTCTTCTGCTTTTTGCCTGCGTTGTTCTGATAATTCTACTGCATAAATTTCAGCCGCACCAGCTGCTTTTAACGCTTCAATAACTAATAAACCAATTGGTCCTGTTCCAAATACCGCTGCTTTATCGCCAACTTTAAGTTTACTTTGTTTAACAGCGTGTACAGCAACAGCTGAAGGTTCTACGAGTGCCCCTTGTTCAAATGAAACATTTTCAGGCAGCTTATGTAACATATGTTCCGGTATAGAAGCGTATTCAGAGAATCCTCCACCGCCTCCTGCTAAACCATAAAAGCCCATTAGCTCACATAGATTATATTTTCCTTGTTTACAAGCTTCGCATTTTCCACAGGAGTAGACGGGCTCAACTGTAACACGGTCACCAACTTGGACTCTGGTTACGCCTTCGCCAACCTCTACAACTTGTCCAGAAAATTCATGTCCCATTACAATCGGAGCTTTCTCCTTACTCAATGGGTGTGGCTCTTCGGTTGGGATAAAAATTGGACCGGCTGTATATTCGTGTAAGTCACTTCCACAAATACCGCACCATTCAACTTTAATTTTTGCTTCTCCCTTTTTGGCAGTAGGTTCCTCTAAATTGTCTAACCTTAAATCTTTAGCATTGTACCATCTGAGTGCTTTCATATTGGTCATCTCCTAAAATTTTGTTAGAAACGCATAATACAGAACACTTTTATTATATCATTATATCGATTGATAACAAATTTATTAACTGATTAATCTGAATTATATTTGTTTTTATGACAAACACTTGAACAATAGAAAGGTAATCTTAATAACCCCTAAAAATATCTTAGTCATATATTTGTGTAAAATAACTTAAATATTAAAGGATGACTCCATCACTAAGAGCCATCCTTTAATTCACTAAAAACCAAGTTTTAATTAAAATCCTGCTTACGCTTCAATTCTTTTGCTTAAAAACAACTTAACTTCATCCATACTTGGATAAGAATTCTGTGTACCACGTTTTGTGACACTTAATGCTGCAAAGGCATTAGCCATTTTTATCGATTGGACAATA
The DNA here is from genome assembly GCF_008087365.1 of Bacillus sp. E214. Taxonomy (NCBI): domain Bacteria; kingdom Bacillati; phylum Bacillota; class Bacilli; order Caryophanales; family Bacillaceae; genus Bacillus; species Bacillus sp. E214. The sequence continues at coordinate 129,639 of NZ_VENN01000005.1, forward strand.
TCCCCATTCTGAATATAATTATAGGCGAAACAGCCGATGAATGCGTCTCCGGCCCCCGTTGTGTCTACAGCATCAACCTTGAATGAATCAACGATTTGCGTTCCTCTATCGGTTATCCACATCACGCCTCGGCTTCCCATCGTCACGATAACATTTTTAACTCCTTTATCTATCAGGCTGACTGCAGCAGCTTTAATTTGCTCAATCGTTGAAACAGGCATGCCAGTCAAGATATCCAGTTCACTTTCATTGGGAACAAAAAAGTCACATTTGCATACATAATTGAAATCCAAATTTTTGGTAGCAGGAGCAGGATTCAGAATAACAGGAATCCCATGCTCGTTCCCAAATTCTATCGCCCGATAAACGGTTTCGAGCGCGATTTCTAACTGAAGAATAATTAAAGAACATGTCTTGAGCTTTTCGGCCGCTTTATCGACATCCTCAGGTAAAAGGTACTGATTGGCCCCTTTAATGATTAAAATACGATTTTTGGAATCCGAATCTACAAAGATTGGTGCGACCCCGCTGCTGCTTCCGGGGACCTTATTCGTAAATTCTGTATCAATTCCATAGCGTTTAAGATTTTGAATGGTGTTATCTGCAAAAATGTCATCGCCTACCTTCGTAACCATCATGACCTTGGAGCCCAGTTTTGCAGCTGCCACTGCCTGGTTGGCCCCTTTTCCTCCACACCCCATTGAAAAGCTAGGTGCTTCAAGTGTTTCTCCCTCTTCTGGCATTCTATCAATATAGGAAATTAGATCGACCATATTGGATCCTATCACCGCAATATCCATGCTATTACCACCTTATTTTTCTCTTGCCGACTGAATTAAATATAGATCATTTTTTTTTGCAGCGCTGCATTTCGGCAGAATAAGAGCGCCCGTATCTGTTGGTTGCTGTTAGTAAAATTAAACAGCCTGTCTCCAATCTCTTGTTCCATTCATGGGTGAATAATTCTCTTTAGATGTAATAGATAACCTGCAAAATTTATCTATCTAGTAACGAGTAATGGAAGACACATTTTTTTCCTATTTCTATACTACACTTATACATCATATTTCTCCTATATTCACAGTCATATTATTTGAAATTTTATTAAATTAGACAAATAATAGTATAGAAAACGCTTTACTGGTGTATTTTTATTCCAAAATGGCATCAAAACTTTACATTTAAGAGTTTTCAATACGAACATAGGGGAGATATCAACATGATTTATGCAAATCCAAATACAGAAGGCGCAGTTGTGCATTTCAAAGAGAAATACGATAACTTTATTGGCGGAAAATGGGTTGCACCTGTTAAAGGTCAATACTTTGAAAATAAATCTCCGGTAACTGGAGAAGTTTTTACAAAGGCTGCTCGTTCTTCTGCTGAAGATATTGAATTAGCATTAGATGCGGCACATGCAGCAAAAGAAGCTTGGGGGAAAACTTCTACTGCTGAACGTGCACGTATTTTAAATAAAATTGCAGATCGTTTAGAAGAAAACCTGGAAATGCTCGCAGTAGCTGAGACTTGGGATAACGGGAAAGCAGTACGTGAAACATTGAATGCTGATGTTCCTTTGGCAATTGATCACTTCCGTTATTTCGCAAGTGCCATTCGTACACAAGAAGGAAGAACTACTCAATTAGATAATGATACAGTAGCTTACCACTTCCAAGAACCACTTGGTGTTGTTGGTCAAATCATTCCTTGGAATTTCCCAATTCTAATGGCTGTCTGGAAGATTGCCCCGGCATTAGCAGCAGGTAACTGCATCGTATTAAAACCAGCTGAACAAACTCCTGCATCCATTATGGTTCTTGTTGAGTTAATTCAGGATATACTCCCAGCGGGTGTTCTGAACATCGTAAATGGTTTTGGTATTGAAGTAGGGAAACCACTTGCAACAAATCCACGTATTGCGAAGATTGCCTTTACTGGCTCTACAGCAGTGGGACGCCAAATAATGCAATATGCTACTGAAAACATTATTCCTGTCACATTGGAGCTTGGCGGTAAATCACCTAACGTATTCTTTGAAGATGTAATAGACAAAGATGATGAATTTTTAAATAAAGCAATCGAAGGCTTAGTGATGTTTGCTCTAAACTCCGGTGAAATTTGCACATGCCCTTCCCGTGCATTAATCCAGGAATCAATCTATGATAAATTTATGGAACGTGCATTAGAGCGTGTGAAAGCTATTAAGATTGGCAACCCACTTGACACAGAAGTTATGATGGGCGCACAGGCTTCAAATGAACAAAAAGAAAAAATCTTATCCTACATTAAACTCGGCAAAGAAGAAGGTGCTGAATGTTTAATTGGCGGAGAAGAAAATGACCTTGGTGAAGACCTTAAAAATGGTAACTATATTAAACCGACTGTTTTCAAAGGTCATAACAAAATGCGTATATTCCAGGAAGAAATCTTTGGTCCAGTTCTTAGTGTAACGACTTTCAAAGATTTTGACGAAGCAATGGAAATTGCAAATGATACCTTGTACGGATTAGGTGCCGGTGTATGGTCCCGCAGTGGAGATCTTGCTTACCGTGCCGGCCGTGCGATACAAGCTGGTCGTGTATGGACAAACACATATCATCAATATCCAGCAGGTGCTGCTTTCGGCGGTTACAAATTATCCGGTATCGGCCGTGAAAACCATGCTATGATGTTAGATCATTACCAACAAACAAAATGTTTGTTAGTAAGCTATGATAAAAATGCTCAAGGTTTCTTCTAAAAGGAGTGACTCTAAAATGGTAGAACGTGTCGTAGCAACCGAAGAGGCACTTCAATTAATAGATTCATTAAAAAGAACTCACGGCTCTATTATGTTTTACCAATCCGGAGGCTGCTGTGATGGATCTGCTCCCATGTGTTATAAGGAAGATGATTTTAAAACGGGGGATTCTGATGTATACCTCGGTTCCATTGGAGGAGCACCGTTTTATATCCATAAGATGCAATATGAGTACTGGAAACATACTCAATTGATCCTAGATGCTACTGATGGAAGAGGAGCAGCCTTTTCACTTGATAGTATAGAAGATTGTCATTTCATTACGAAATCACGAGTATTCTCTGATGAAGAATATGCAAAACTAAAAAATCAAATAGAAGCCTAAATAAAAATGCCCCAAAGTTATCAATAACTTTGGGGCATTTTCTATTAAACATTATTTATTCTTCTTTATTTATCACACATAATCTAACATTTTTCGACATATTTCTATTAAATAAACAAAATTATAGTCTCTCAATTTTGATTTTTTAGTTAATCTAAAATAAAATGGTATATTGTACTACATCATGCTAAAGGAGAGAGAATTTTTGGTTAAATTAAACAAACAGTCGGGTGTTCCAGGCATTCCGAACACAGGTTTTTTCGGACACCCTAAAGGACTTTTCACATTATTTTTCACAGAGTTTTGGGAACGTTTTTCGTATTATGGAATGCGGGCCATCCTGGTCCTCTACTTATACGCTGAAGTTAGCAAGGGCGGACTGGGGTTTGATCAAACCACAGCCATGTCAATTGCTGCAATCTATGGATCTTTAGTCTATCTATCAGGTATTATCGGTGGATGGGTTGCAGACCGTTTACTTGGGACAAGCAGAACCGTATTCTACGGTGGAGTTTTTATTATGCTTGGTCATGTTGTTCTGGCATTACCGCTCGGGGCTGAAGCCTTTTTTGCCAGTATGTTCTTAATTATCATTGGTACCGGATTGCTAAAGCCGAACATTTCCAGTGTTGTTGGTGACTTATATACAAAGGCCGACAATCGCCGGGACTCAGGATTCAGTATCTTCTATATGGGGATTAATTTAGGTGCTTTTATAGCTCCATTTGTTGTAGAAGGATTACGCGGGCATTACGATAGCTACCATGCAGGTTTTTCAGCTGCTGCTGTAGGTATGTTTCTTGGATTAATCGTATTTGTTATTACGAAAAAGAAAAATCTGGGCACCATTGGAACACAGCCACCTAATCCATTAAGCCCTGAAGGCAAAAAGAAATTTGCTCTTTATTTTGGGGTAACAATTGCTCTATTAATTGTCCTTTTCTATGCTCTGATTACAATCGGTTGGCTAACCATTGATCGATTTGTTTTACTCGTAACTATTTTGGCAGTTATTATACCAGTCGTTTACTTTGTTTGGATGTACAAAAGCTCTAAAACAACTGCAGAAGAACAATCAAGATTACTTGCCTATATTCCATTATTCCTGTCAGCAGTTATCTTCTGGGCTATTTATGAACAAGGCTCTAATTTACTGAATATTTATGCTTTAGAACGGACTAATTTAACATTGTTAGGCTTTAAAATCGCACCTGGTGTGCTACAGGCAATGCCTGCCCTCTTCGTGATCATCTTTGCACCAGTTGCAGCTTGGTTATGGATGAAGCTTGGGGATAGACAGCCTTCAACTTCCAGAAAATTTTCAATTGGCTTGCTATTAGCAGGTCTATCATTCATTGTGATGCTTGTACCAGGATACTTAAGTGGCGGTGACTCACTTGTTAGTCCTTATTGGCTCATATTGAGCTACCTAATCGTCACACTTGGAGAGCTTTGTCTATCTCCTGTTGGTTTATCTGCTACAACTAAATTGGCACCTGCTGCATTCTCCGCTCAAACGATGAGCCTATGGTTCCTCGCAAGCGCAGTTGCACAGGCTATAAATGCACAGCTTGTAAAACTTTATAGTACGGAAACGGAACTCCTGTATTTTGGATTAATTGGTGGATTCGCAATTCTATGTTCAATTATTATTTACTTCATCTCACCAACCATCCAAAAATACATGAGAGGCGTTAAATAAGGAAAAAAGATGCCCCTGGTTTTAAAACCGGGGGCATCTTTATGTTCTGAATGTTCTCTGCTATCAGGCAGCGAACAGACAATCACTTTAGCGCTCTCTGTTCACCATATAATTCAATAAGTGCTTTAAAAATGAACTCTTCGGTGAAATTTGTACAATAGCTTCCATAGCATAGCAGTAATGGTCCCACATTACTTTACGAGCACCCTCCCTGCCAAGAACTGATACAAATGTAGAATTATTATTCTCTTTGTCCTGACCGACAGGTTTTCCAAGTAAAAGGTCATCCCCCTCCAGATCAAGCAAGTCATCTTTAATTTGAAATGCGATTCCGGCATGATGAGCGAATTTTTTTAACTTCTCTATCTCGGATTCCTCTACTTGAGCAAGAATGGCAGGCATAATGAGTGATGCCTCAAATGCGATTCCTGTTTTGTAAAAGGAAAGCGTGTTTAATTCCTCTAAAGTCAGCACTTTCCCTTTCGATTCTAAGTCCATCGCCTGACCTCTGCACATATCCATGGCTACCTGGGATGAGTATCGAATTAACTGTAGAACAGACGCGGCATCAAATTGTTTCAGTGATGCTTGTTCCTTCATAGCATTCTGAATAAGATATACCGAAGTTATTTCTGCTATACCCGTATTATGGACCTTATGCAAGGTAGCACGCCCTCTTCGAAAAGGCGCATTATCCTGAGATGGCAGATCATCGAGAATAAGAGATGCCGTATGCATATATTCCAGGGATTTAAGAAGCGGTACAATCGCTGTAGAATCCAGCCCATACTCCCTGACTCCCATCATCCAAGTCACGATTGGCCTTAACCTCTTTCCATCACCTTCAAGACTGTAATTTGCCGCATCAATGATTGGATCATTCGTCAAAAGTGTAGATTCTAGTTGATTAATAGGCAGATATTGATTAATCTCCTGACGAATGCTCTTTATTGTGTTAGCAAATTCGCTCTCCTCTTGACGATCCTTTCTCATATTGGAAAGGATATGATCTCGGAGCAATTTATCAAAGAAATCCACATCATCCGCTTTCTGAACCATCGTTTGGATGAGGCTGTTGAATGCTGGTATATTTGCTGTTAACAACTTCATCAATTCATCATATTTCTTAGTACCTAATCGTTCTTTATTTCTTTTTAAGCCATTGATTGCTCGATCCAGTATGACCTCACAAGCATGAGGATCAGAATCATATACATGATGAATTAAGTTGAAAATAACCGTCCAATATAATTCGAATGGGTTAATAAGGTCAGGACGCTTATCATGATAGGTTAGATAATACGTATATGGAGTGACCGCTCCTGCATCCATATCCTCAAATAAATCCGCAAAGTCATCTGCCAATTGATTGTATATTCCATAGTAAAACGTACGTTTGTTAAACCCTTCATCCTCCGGTGCACTAATAACAGAACGAACAATCAATCGTGAAGAAGATGATTTTAATATGATTGGAATAAACAAATCTTCATTGGAGTAATGTTCATTTGTTAACTCTTTAACTCGGTCCACTTCCTGTGAATGAAAAAACACATACGCCTGGTCGAAAAATATTCTAGCATTTTCTGGGCTTTGGCATCCTTTAATATACTCAAATGCTTCCTTCAGTTCTGAATGAATAAACCGAATAAGATTTTCATTTTCTCCTGACCACTCGTCTATTTCTGGGACTGTCCCATTTATAAGCGTCATTCTAATGATAGTTGAAAACTGCTTTTTCTCCTCATCGGATAAAACATTTGCATCTAGTAAATCATCTATAAAAGGATAGGTCAGACCATAGGAATATCCTAACCGAATGGCTTCATCAAGCTTCTGTGCTCGTTCTTCCGGGGAAATATCAGAGCCCATCTCTTCCCTAACGTGCATCATAACTCCACCTATGATTTTGATTAATTTACGTTGGGCATTTTCGGCATCCATCCCATTCGGTATAGAGGATGAAACGATTCTTAGCTTGTCGAATAGCCAGATGATTGTTGACTCGATATTCTCCTTTTGACCCCATCTGTACAAACCGTGTGTACTAAACAAATCAAACTCACTAGATTCTTCAAATTTATCTGTAACTAATTGAGAAATGAGCGTATCCACGACTTGTTTGATTTTAGTTTGTGTTTCAGGCTCGTCCAAGGCTTTGCCCAAATCTCTCAGATAGATATATGAAATACTTCGATGAAGATACTGCTCCAGTTTCCCTCTCTTATTCAACCAGCTTATATACTGATGATACTCCTTATTTGTTGTTTTTTTATTTTTATGAGCAAAAAGGGAAGCTAAGGATCGATGACGAATATGATTCTGCTTCCACGATTGAATATCTTTCGTTAATGCATCGATATAGCTCTTTTCAATCACCTGCGCACGCAAGGATTCAAAATACTTTTCAGCCTTCTCTTCAGCCAATACATAACATTTATCACTATTATTTATGACCTTCTCATTCATAAGTTCAACTACCTCTTGTTTTCTTTTGGTTATACAATTTCCTACTCACTTAATACAAAAGTACCATCTTTATAAGCATAAAGCTAAAATAAACAATGTGGTATTTTTGACCTATTTCTCACTGAACGATTATCGCCCCTGACCAACGACTTATTTATATACTCGTCAGGAAAACATACCTTTACTAACTATAAAAATCCCCCTTCAAACTTTGAAAGAGGATTTCTCATGCATGTTTTATAAATAACATTTAATTGATTTTTCAATCCAATAGGTAAATATCGTATTTGGACATCTTTTTTCAAATAATTTCATTTTTAAATACATATCAATCCCATCTGAAACATCATGCCATAAATCCGTAAAAACAAAATCAAATTGACCCTTTGCCATAGATTTTTGAGCATATTCAAAGGCATTAGCTTTAATGATCTTAATCTTTTGATGGTTTTTGAATTGCGGCAATATATACGTTTGGAACAAGTTAATAACGTCTTCATTCATTTCGACTACCGTGATGCTATCAACATTTTCTTTTTCAGAAATCATATAGGTATAATAGCCAAGTCCCAACCCATATGTAAGTACATTTCCAAACGCCTGTTCAATCGGTTCTTTCATGGTTTCAATTTCATTAGGCGTTACTGTCATCCATATTCTTCCGTTTTCCAAAATAGCTGGATACTCAAATTCTGTTTCAAAAAAACCAATTTGCGGGATTTGCCTGCCTTCTTTTGTTTTGACAATATCATTGCATACAAAGCCCTCAAACGGTTTATACTTTTCATATTTCAGTTCACTATTACCAATCTTCAACGTTGGGATCTTGATATTCTTATAATAAGTGTTTTCGTAAAATTCCTTTTCATCCAGTTTAAAAAACATTCCATTAAAGTAATTGTTGAATAGATTCTTATCATCCATCTTATCCACAATATCCAATCCAAAAGCAGACGCTAAAATGACCGCAAACGCATGCTCATAAGATACTCCAAACTGAACAATCTCTTTTATCTCTTCCCCATCAACAAAATCGGGCGCCTTATTTAAATAATTGCTTAGCAATGCGAACACTTTATAATTATCTTCTTTTACTCCATCATTCGGTTTCATTTCTTCACCTGTATTCAATGAGTTATAGTAAAATAATAGCGAAAAAATCGAGATGGAGCAATGAAACTGGAATTCCTCTTAAGTAAAACAGGCACTTCAGATAAATGAATGAATAAAAAAGTCCCTGATTCCAGTATAGAAATCAGGGACAGCTTACTGTATAGCTTTGCTGTAATTCGATTAGCAATTAATTATGTTACTTACTATGCACTTTTCGCCTTAGCTTGTTTACTTTCTCCAATTTTTTCTATATCCTCTAAACTGCGACCGCGAGTTTCAGGAACGCATGTCCGTATAAATAGGACTCCCAGTAAACAAATACCGCCGAAGATGGCAAAAACAGCTTCTTGAGGCATAAAAGCAATCATGATTGGGAAAAGCAATCCGACCAAGAAAGAACCAATCCAGTTAAATGATGAAGCTAATCCTGACGCACGTCCGCGAATGGCTAGCGGGAATATTTCTCCAACTATGACCCAAGTTAAAGGAGCCCATGTGAATGAATAAAACGCAACATAGATACTTAGAAAAACAACCATCATCATCGGATTCACATTAGGAATTAGTATGTTTAAGATGGCAGGAAAAATAAAGGAGAGTCCCATAATGGTTCCGCCAACTGTTAATAAAGTACGGCGCTTAAATTTATCAGCAATGACCAGGAATACTAATGAACCTATTACGAGGATAATCCCCTGAATGATTGGCCACATCAACGCGGAACTGGCTGCATGACCCGTAGCATTTTCCACAATCAAAGGAATGTAATAGAAGATGGCATTTGCACCCTGGAATTGTTGAAAAGCTGCTACACCTACACCCGCAAAGACCAAGTAACGGTATTTACCACTTAAGAGAGTTCCCCAAGACGTTTTCTGACTTACCGTTTTTTCTTCTTTTGCAGCTTCTTGAATTTGTTTTATTTCAGCATCAATATCTTTTTTATTTGAACGAATATAGCCCAATACCTTACGAGCTTCATCAAATTTATTATTCTTAATTAAAAATCTTGGTGATTCAGGTAACTTTAACATTCCAAAAAATAAGATGATAGCAGGTACTGCAGCCAAACCAAGCATCATCCGCCATGCCATAGTTTCTGGCAGGTCTTTCAATAGATAATCAACAATGTATGAGAGCAACATCCCAGAAACGATCATGGTTTGATTTATTCCTGACAGACGACCGCGCAATTTTGCAGGCGCCATTTCCGACATATAGGCTGGAACCAACGCAGAGGCAGCCCCAACAGCTAGTCCTAGAAACATCCGTGATACAATCAAAAATAGTATTCCATCATGGGGGGCTATGCCTGACAATATGGATCCCACAACAAAAATGACAGCAGATATTAAAATCATTTTGCGTCGTCCTAAACGGTCAGACAGCTGACCAGCTACGACACCTCCAAAAATAGCTCCAAACATTACCGAAGAGGTAATCCAACCAATAGCGGTAGCTCTTCCTTCGAGGCTCCAATCACTTTCTAAAAAAGGTAATGCTCCCGTCATAACACCTATATCATAACCAAAAAGAATGCCGGCAAAAGCTCCAAAGAAATAAATAAAGCGACTTGATATTTTCTTTTCATTAACCATGAATGTTCCCTCCACTAGGTGCAAAAATATATTGCTAGAAATCCTACCACTAAGACTATTAATAGCCTTAACATATATAAAAGCGTTTTCAAGTCCTGCAAAATTGCTATAATACCAGTAAGTTTTTAATAGAATATTTACGTTCATAGCTTGTCTTACATGATAGTAGGTGTTGCCTATTTAATAATAGAGATGCTCTGTTTAATTTAATGAATAACGCATTAGGGTACTTTTGAATCAAATATAATGAATCCAAAAACATTTAGTTTTATTTCTTCATCTTAAACGCTTTCATATATATAAACAAAGAACACGCTTACAAATAAAAGCATCTTATTCTACCTTCTGGGATAATCTATTATCCTCCAAGAAAGCATAAGCCCCCTCGGAGGATAAAGCCATTACCTAATAACTACATAATCTAAGTCAACAAGCTTTGCATACGTGATAATTTGATCTGTTGTCAGATTCAATGAAACAACTGTATGGTGACCGCCGCCATTCTCAATCCACGCTTTAACCCCATCCTGGAAGTTTGGCTTTACTTCCCATAGTACACGTGCTACTGGAAGATTAGGTGCTTTAACAGTTGGCTCAAAAGCAGAAACTTCATTAATCAAAAGCTTGTAATGTGTACCAAAGTCAGCCATTGAAACAACAACACCATCTCCTGCCTTACCATCGAAAACTAAACGAGCCGGATCTTCACGATCACCGATACCTAATGGAGATACGACAATTTTTGGCTTGTTGCAAGCTAATGTTGGATCTACTTCAAGCATATGTGATTGAAGAGCAGCTTCTTGCCCAACAGCTAGTTCATAAGTGTAATCCTCCATAAATCCAGTCGATTGGTTATGGCTCATCACTTTAAGTAAGCGATCTAGGGCTGCAGTCTTCCAATCCCCTTCACCAGCAAATCCATATCCTTGGGCCATCAAACGTTGCACTGCAAGGCCAGGAAGCTGTTTCATGCCATATAAGTCTTCAAAGTTAGTTGTGAATGCATTGTAACCACCATCATCAAGGAAACGCTTAATGGCAATTTCATAGCTTGCTTGCACCTTCACGCTCTTTTCCCAATCTTCTTTGCTGTATATGCCATAATCAAATTCATATAGTTCCGCATACTCAGCAATTAAATCGTTCACTTCTTCGTCCTTAACGTCATTCACATATTGAACAAGATCGCCTATACCAAAGTAGTCAACAGTCCATCCAAATTGAATTTGAGCCTCTACCTTATCCCCTTCGGTTACTCCAACATTACGCATGTTATCACCAAAACGAGCAACTTTTATATTGAAGCTTTCGTTATAAGCAACCGCTACATCCATCCATTCTGCTATTTGCTTTTGGACTTCAGCACGTTTCCAGTAACCTACTACAACTTTATTTTGCTTTTTCAAACGCGCATTGATAAATCCATATTCACGATCACCATGAGCTGATTGATTCAGATTCATGAAGTCCATATCAATGGTTTCCCATGGAATACTTTCGTTAAACTGCGTTGCTAAATGTAGCAATGGCTTTTGTAATAATTTTGTTCCGCGAATCCACATTTTTGCTGGTGAGAAGGTATGCATCCAAGTAATTACGCCCGCAACCTCATCACGATAGTTCACTTCTTTCATAATGCTTGTAATTTTATCTGCACTTACAGCTAAATCCTGCAATACAAGCGGGTAAGGTAATATACCGCTTTCATTTAAGGCATCCGTCATCGTTTGTGCGTGTGCTTTGACTTCCGCCAGTGCTTCTTCCCCATATAGATGCTGTGAACCTACGACAAACCAAAACTCTTTTACTTTAGACATAATAATCCTCTTTTCGTAGTTTGATAGTTTGTATTATTTTTGCCCATAGTAGGCATTTTTTCCATGTTTACGTAGATAGTGCTTATCTAAAATACGTTGTGGCAATTCTTCAGCAAAATGATTTAGTTCTCGTGTAAATAAATTCATTTTTGAGACCTCTTCTAATACCACACTGTTCATAACCGCTGATTTTGCATCTTTGCCCCAAGTAAATGGTCCGTGTCCATGAAGTAAAATACCGGGAACTGCCAATATATCTAATCCACGTTGTTCAAATGTTTCGATAATGACCTTTCCAGTTTCCACTTCGTACCCACGGTCAACTTCCTCTTGAGTTAAAAACCTTGCACATGGAATGGAACCATAGAATGTATCGGCATGAGTAGTTCCCATCGCCGGAACATCTAAACCTGCTTGAGCCCATATAGTCGCCCAGGTTGAGTGCGTATGCACAATGCCGCCAATCTCTGAATAATGCTTGTAAAGTACTGCATGAGTTGCTGTATCTGATGAAGGATTCAATTCCCCTTCAACCACCTGACCATCCAAATCAACAACCACCATATCACTTGGCTTCATCGTCTTATAATCAACACCGCTCGGTTTGATAACAAATAAGCCACTATCACGGTCAATTGCACTTACATTTCCCCATGTATATTTGACGAGTCCATGCTTGGGCAATTCTAAATTTGCTTCAAATACTTCCTCTTTTAACTTTTCTAACACTTGAACCCCTCCAAACTTGGACTCATAAAATCAAATGATCGACAGCTGCCTGCTCAATTACAAGACCTTTTTTATATCGCTCTATAAATTTCTCAAAACCTTTAACATCAAACTGATCCGGATATATTTCTTGACTATCAACCTCGAAAAAGACTTTTTGGTCAAGGAATTCTTCCAAGTATTCCTTCTCATTTTTGTTCATCATGTAAGAAGCCAGAATAGCCATCCCCCACGCACCGCCCTCTCCGGCTGTTGCCATAACGGATACTGGTGCATCAATGGCAGCTGCGACGATTTTTTGACCTACAATAGGTGTTTTGAATAATCCGCCGTGAGCCAAAATGCCGTCAATTTCAACACTTTCTTCTTTAGTCATAATGTCCATTCCAATTTTTAATGCGCCAAATGCAGTAAAAAGATGAGCTCGCATAAAGTTTGCTAAATTAAACTGACTACCAGGAGGTCGTACGAATAGCGGTCGCCCCTCATCTAATCCTGTAATATTCTCACCGGATAAATAGCCATAGCTTAGCAATCCGCCAGCATCCGGTTCAGCCTCCAAAGCTTTATTCAGCATCACTTCATATAATTGATCCGTTTCTATCTTTTGGCCCATTGCTTCAGAGAACTCACGGAATAATTTCAGCCAGGCATTTAAATCACTGGAGCAGTTATTAGCATGAACCATCGCTACAGGACTGCCATCAGGTGTTGTTACTAAATCAATTTCCGGATACACTTTTGAGAGTTCTTTTTCCAGTACAATCATGGCAAAGACTGATGTTCCTACTGAAATATTACCAGTACGCTTTCTCACACTATTTGTAGCAACCATTCCTGTACCCGCATCACCTTCCGGCGGACAAAGCGGAATACCTGGTTGTAAATTCTGTGATTGATCAAGAATTTTTGCCCCAACTTCAGTCAATTCACCAGCTTGTTCTCCTGAAAGATAAACTTTAGGAAGAATCTCCTCTAGGCTCAAAGGACAACCCTTCGTGGAAATTAGTTCATCAAATTGCTTAACCATTGATTCATTATAATTCTTTGTTGATTCATCGATTGGAAACATACCTGAAGCATCTCCAATACCGATCGCTTTATTACCAGTCAGTAACCAGTGGATATAACCTGCTAAAGTCGTAACATAATCAATACGCGGCAAATGTTTCTCTTCATTTAAGATAGCTTGATAAAGATGAGCAACGCTCCATCGTTCTGGGATATTGAATTTAAATGTATCAGTCAATTCTTTAGCTGCCGCACTCGTTGTTGAGTTACGCCAAGTACGAAACGGAACAAGTAATTCTCCTGTATGATCAAAGGCCATATATCCGTGCATCATGGCTGAGATTCCAATAGAACCAATCTTCCGAATCGTTATCCCATAGTTTCTTTCAACTTCTTGCTTCATCTCACGATACGCTGCTTGTAGTCCAGTAATAATATCGACTAGGCTGTATGTCCAAAAACCATCCTCCAAGCGGTTTTCCCACTCATAGCTTCCAGATGCAACCGTTTCAAAATTATGATCAATTAACACTGCCTTGATACGTGTAGAACCAAATTCAATTCCAAGAGAAGTCTCTCCCCTAGCAATTGCCTCTTGTATGTTTGCTTTGTTCTTTCTCATATAAACCCCCATCTGATAGCGGTTTCAATATCCGGAATGATTACGCTTTCTATTTGTTAACTTGATTATATTTATTTGTACGTACAAATGTCAACTAATGTGTAATTAGTACACACAAATTTAACATTCTCGATTTTAGTACAAATCAAACAAAGACCCACAAAACCATTTATTGGGTATACTATTAAAAGAACTAATGAAAGATGTTACTTATAAAATAGAATTAGATTGCTTATTTTATTTCTTACTAATTCAAAGTAAAATATGTACATACAACTATTTCGAATCAATCAATTAGTGCAAGAGCACCAATGAAGGAAGTGAGCTATAAATGAAACCAAAATATCAGGTCATCATTGATGATATAAAAAGCAAGATTCTTTCGGGAGATTATAAAGTTGGTGACCAAATCCCTACTGAAGCTTCCCTCCAAGAAAAATACGAAGTGAGCCGACAAACTGTTCGTAAAGCTATTTTAGAACTATCAAACGAAGGATTTTTAAGAAGTGAAAAAGGGTCTGGCACTTATGTCAGTAACCAATATCAAGCAAAATCTGGCGGTCAATCTAACACTAAAACAATCGGAGTCATTACAACCTACATTTCTGATTATATTTTCCCCTCCATTATTCGAGGGATTGAAGGCAGATTAAATGAAGAGAATTATTCGTTATTATTAGCCAGTACAAATAATGATGTCGAACAGGAAAAGAAAGCTTTGGAAATGATGCTGTCATTTGGAGTGGATGGTTTGATCATAGAGCCTACGAAAAGCAATCTATATAATCCAAACATCTCTTATTACCTGTCATTTAAAGAACAAGAGGTTCCATTCATTATGATTAATGCTTATTATGAAGAATTAAGTGTTCCCTTTCTTTGTCTTGATGACGTCCAGTCCAGTTATCTCGCAACAAAGGAATTAATTTCGAAGGGACATACACATATCGGGCTAATATCAAAATCAGATGACCTACAGGGAAAATATCGAATGAAGGGATATATAAAAGCGCTTGGAGAAGCCAAATTAGGATTTCGACCTGAGCATGTGCTTACATTCGATACAGAAACAAAGCCCAATTTATCAGCTAACTTGAAGAAATTTTTAGAGGAAAATATTCACCTATTAACCGCGATTGTTTGCTATAACGATGAAGTCGGTTTAGAAGTAGTAAATGTGTGTAAACAGCTTAATATTTCCATTCCAGAGAAGTTATCAATAATCGGGCAGGACAATTCCTATATTGCCAAAAATGCTACTATTGCACTGACAACATTAACCCACCCACAGGAACAAATGGGACGTGATGCAGCTGATTGGCTCATTAAGAAATTGCAAGGAAAACGAGATTTACCAAACGAAACCTATTATCAGCCAGTGTTAGTTGAAGGAGAAACAGTAAAAGATTTAGAGATACATTAAGCAATAGTTATGAATATATTTTATTTCATATGGTGCTACTAAATTACTTAATGAAAAAGAAAAGCCCTGTTTATGCTCGTTATGATACCCGAGCATAAACAGGGCTTTACTCTATTTCTGCTATATATGGTATTTGACTGTGCACTAATCAAATCTTAACTACCAGTTAGCTACTTCCACCTCTGCTTTTAACCATTTTTCCCAAACAGAATCCGTTATTTTGAGTAAGCTTAATGAAATACCTTTCATATCTAAGGAAGTTAAATGGTTTCCAACCTTCACAAATCTAATATCCAAGCCTTCCAGCTCGCATAAACGTCGGATGTCATTGGTAAAGATATACTGTTCCATCAGCGGTGTAGCCCCTAACCCATTCACCAAAATGGCAAATCGATCTCCTTTTTTCCATCGATAAAGACTTTTAAGTTTATTCATAAGCTCTATGGCTAAAATTTCAGAGGAATGAAATTCTTCTTTCCGGTATCCCACTTCACCATGAATCCCAATTCCGTAAAATACTTCATTATCCTGTAGTATAAATGACCTTCTATCTGTCTCAGGATGGGTTACCGGTGAAAGTGCAACTCCCAATGTATGTAAATGATTGATGACAGACTGGCCAATTTCCGTTAGTTCGTTTAGAGAATATCCCTCACGTGCAGCAGCTCCAAGTATTTTATGGACAAACACAGTACCAGCCACACCACGTTTCCGCTTATTGAAGGAATTGTCGTCTTCAATGGAGACATCATCACTTACAATGACATGATCAACAGTCCAGCCTTCTTTTTGGGCGATGGATTCAGCCATCAAAAAACTCTCTAAATCTGCTTTAAAATTTTTGACTATGAGCAAGACACGCTTATTTTTATCAATCATCCGAATGGCGGCTACTATTTGCTCAGTTGTTGGCGGCGTGAAAATTTCTCCATTAACAGAAATGGAGAGCATTCCTTTCCCTACATATCCATAATGAGCCGGTTCGTGTCCGCTGCCGCCTCCGCTAATAATGACTACCTCCTCTCTTATATCTTTTAAATCTTTCCGATAAACAATATCATGCTTGGGCTCATAAGAAACCCTTTCTTTATGTTCAAAACAAAATCCAGCCAACATGTCTCTTACAACATGCTGAACATCATTAATTATTTTTTTCATTCTTATTCCCTCTCGCTGCTCACTCCTGCAGAAATGGCAGTAATTGATCATTTATCATATATTTCATCAAGGATGACATCGTGGAAGATTCGAGAGTGCAATCTTTCTCAATCCACTCTTTGATTATCCCTACAAACCCATAGCTATAAAAAGAAGCCATTAATTCTTTCCTTTCATTAGAAACCTTTAATCCGCTTCCGTCCAAACGGTTAGTAATAATCTCAAGATACAAATTCTTTGTGTGTTCATATAAGTATTCGTTAAAGGAATTTTGCTCTTCTACTTTAAATGCATTTTGATAGAATCGTCGATTCTGACTGAAGTATTCCAATAACAAATGAAAGATGTTCTCCCACTTTTCATATCCAATAAAGTCTGTAATATTTTCCTTCGTTTCTTCTTTATAAATCCAGCCAAGCAATTCATATTTATCTTGAAAATGGTAGTAAAATGTTTGCCTTCGCATCTTACAGTTTACCATAATGTCGCTTACTGAAATTTTATGAAAAGGTTCAGTTACCATTAAATCTTTTAATGATTTTGCAATTATTTTTTGTGTGATAATCGATGAGGTCATGGGTTACCTTCCCTATTAAAATTGTAATTTAATTATACAAAAATGATATAATTACGGCTATTTTGACAAATACGGTTATTTGTCCGTTTACTTTAAAACGCTTACATTATACTGTTAACAGTATGAATAAATTTAGCAAGACTACCAATTTTTAATAGAAACAGGAGGCAATACAAATGAAGAAGATTATAAATAAACCTGAGAACCTCGTAATGGAGATGGCTAATGGATTAATCATGGCACATCCGGAACTCGAGTTTCTGAAGAAATATAAAATTATTAAGAAACGAGTAATAAATGAAAACAAAGTGAGCTTAATTAGCGGGGGAGGCAGTGGGCATGAACCTGCACATGCGGGCTTTGTCGGAAAAGGTATGCTTGATGCTGCAGTATGCGGGGATGTGTTTGCTTCGCCATCACAAATACAAGTGTATCAGGGAATCAAAGCAGCTGCCGGTCAAAAAGGGGTCCTGATGATTATTAAAAATTACAGCGGTGACATCATGAACTTTAAAAATGGTGCCGCTTTAGCAATCGAGGATGGTATCCAGGTTGAATATGTTCGAGTAGCTGACGATATAGCCGTTGAAGACAGTCTGTATTCTGTAGGACGCCGCGGTGTTGCAGGAACTGTACTTGTTCATAAAATTGCCGGTGCAGCTGCCGAAGAAGGCAGAGACCTTATGCAGGTAAAAGCAATTGCAGAAAAAGCCGCAGAAAATGTAAAAAGCATCGGGGCAGCTCTTACATCCTGTACCGTTCCAGCTAAAGGAACTCCGACATTCAAATTAGAAGAAGATGAAATCGAATACGGTGTCGGCATTCATGGAGAACCAGGAATCAGAAGAGAAAAATTGATTTCTGCAAATGAGTTGGCTAAACAAATGATAGATGATCTTCTAAAGGATTTTGGACAAGATGGGGATGAAACATCTGATATTGCTATTCTTGTAAATGGCTTCGGAAGTACTCCACTTCAAGAACTCTATTTATTTAACAATTCGGTTATGAGAGAAATGAGTAACAGAAATATTCATGTTTATAGAACCTTTGTCGGCAATTATATGACAAGTATTGATATGGCTGGAGTATCCTTGACAATTATGAAGCTTGATGATGAGCTGAAATCATTATTATCAAGCGAATGTTCTGCTGCGGCATTTAAAGTGGATGCACCTGTTGAGGGTGTTCAGTATACCGATCCTATTGATGAGATTGAAGAAAGAAGCGTTTCATTCAATACTGAGACAAGTGAGGAATACGCTGTAATCCACGATGATGTCCTTTCCTTAGAGAACATCATCTATCTCATTGATAAAATGAGCGAAGTCATTATCCGAAATGAGATACCATTCTGCGAGCTTGACTCTCATGCCGGTGACGGAGACTTTGGTATGAGCGTTGCTAAAGGATTCAAGCAATTGAAGCGAGAATGGAGTTCTATCTTAAACCAAGAACCATTAACTATTGGAGCATTCCTTGATGCATGCTCAATGGTCATTATGGAATATTGCGGTGGAGCGTCCGGTCCAATTTGGGGTTCTGCATTCCGTGCAGCCGGCAAAGCCGCAGGCGATAAAAATGAATTAACGATCGAGGAGTTTGCAAACCTACTACAGGCAGCTGTTGAAGGAATACAAGTAACTGGTGAACGTTCATTTGGTAGAGGTGCAGTCGTCGGTGACAAAACTCTGATTGATGCTTTAGTTCCATGTGCTGACTCTTGGTCTGAGTGCGCAAAAGCTGGAATAGACTTTAAAACTGCCTTTGAAAATGGGGCAGCTGCTGCAGTTAAAGGCGCTAAATATACAGAAACAATCGTCGCCCGCATGGGACGTGCTGGTACGGTTGGAGAAAGAAGCCTGGGTTATCCTGATGCTGGAGCTTATGGACTTGGAGTTATCTTCACAGAGCTCTCCAGCAGCCTAAGATAAATAGTATTGATTGCCAACCATACAATTCTTATAACCTAACCACTCTAAGGGGCTGCAAACTTTGCAGCTCTTTATTTATAGAATAATAAAGCAGCTTCAGTTGATAGGGCTATTTTCGAACAATGGTAACAAGGAAAATTAAAAGGACCAACTTTTGGTCATCCTTGTTCAACTTAGACATCTTTAATAAATATTATTTAAATAATAGGTATAGAACAATGGCACCGACTACGACTATTCCCCCTATTGTTGGACTTCCATAAACGGTTCTATTCCAACCATCCTCGGTGTCTATCTTATTTTTGTTACGCTTATCTTTGTCCTCATTCAACAATAACACCTCCATATAATTGCTATAACACTATTAAAGAACTACTACCTTAGGCGATGAAATTTTGAAAAAGATGGACGGTCAAAACTGTTGTTAACAAACACCCACAGGAAGTTAAGATTATTGTTTTTCTATTGTCTTGTTTTTCTTCAGGTTTATTTAACTCATTAATTTGTATAATCCATATTGTCATAGTTACAAGGGCAAGAATTCCGATGGACATACCAATCACTTCCTTTTCCCTATTATTTTTTTGTAAATTATCCCACTTCGATTGTAACATTCTGTAAATTTGTAACAAGTCTTTCTTCGCTAACTTGTCCCTTTACTACCATAAGAAATTTAACATGAAAAGGCATTAATCCTTCTTGGTCAACTTGGCCTTCTGCTCTTTCCCCTGTCAATTCCAACCTTTCCCCCTTAAATCCACTCTTTTCCGTGTTCACGAATGAATTTAATATCGTTTTGATAATGTTCAAGGTGTCCTTCATCTATCATTTTTTGAAAATTACTATCGCCTTCTTTAGCTTTTCTTTCAATTGTTTTACATAGCCCTTGTAATCGCAACAATACCATCTCTAAAAAGTCTTCTTCCACTTCCTTTCCATAGGATTCAAAAAACAATTTTACTCTGTGTTTTATTTTCATAGCGTGGTCTAAGAAATTATAAATAACTTCTTCACCTGTTTCAGATTGATAAGTTCTACTTAAAGGAATACAAGTATAAAGGGTATAGGCAATGTCCCAGAGTCTCGGTCCAGGACCAGCAACATCAAAATCGATTATCCCTACCGGTCGTTTACGATTAAAGATAATGTTATATATAGCGAAATCATTATGACAAAGCACCTCGAATGGTTGCGGAGTATTATCTATCGACTTCCAATCTTCTTCAATTAAAAAATCACTCACTGAATCGTGGTAGAGACTAAGCATCTGAGCTATTTCTTTTAAAACTTCATCAGACCACATATATCCCTTTAAAGGATAATTACCAGCTTCACCTTCTATATATGACAAAATCTCTCTACCTTTTTCATCAATACCAAAAAATTTAGGTGCATAAGTGAATCCTTTATTTTCTAAATGTATTAATAGCTTGTGAATTTTCGTACTGTCTGGCTTTAAATCTCTTCGAACGGTATCTCCTAAACGATATACGGTTGAGACATTTCCTCCAGTTAGAATTTCTTCTTTTTCGTATTTTGACATTTCACAAATACCCCTCAATATAAATTTGCCACCGTTTAGTTTCTGTCTATTGTTTAACATTCCTGCTTCTTTATCTCCATAAGAAATTCAACACGAAAAGGCATTAATCCTCCTAAGATCAACGCCCTGAAAATTTAAGTGAGAATTCCACTTACTATATGAATTATAAACATGGCTACTTACGTTTTTGGATTATTTGACGCACTGGAGATGCCAAAGCAAAAAATATAAGTGCTATAAAAATTGCTTTAATTAAAGAAACTTGCTCCATCATAGGTGTATGCGTTGAACGGCTCGAGGAAAAGATAGACCACCAACTTGGTTCGGCGTATGGTAGAGATACTCTGTACCAAATGATAAAAATTAAAAACACTAATAACCAGTAAATCTTCATAAAAACTCTCCTATACTTTTTAGATAAGTAAGGCTCGAATTAGTTACCATTATCTCTTATTTTCTAAACTTTTCAGCCAGTGTCTAAGTCCTTTGCCAGCATAGGGTTCATCACTAAATCGAGGAATAATATGTAGGTGAGAATGCATGATATGTTGACCTCCAATTGCATTGCAGTTCCAACCAATATTGTACCCATCAGGTCGATATGTTTCATCCAGGAGATCTTTCACTTCTTGCAGTAATGAATAGGTTGCAAACCATTCATCTTCTGTTAAGTCAAACACTGTTTCACGGTGTTTTATTGGAACTATTAATCCTGACCCGACTAATACTTCTTGTGGCATTTGTAGAAACATACAATGTTCATTTTTTACAACAACTTCTTGCAGTTCTATTGTTTCAGGATTACAAAATGGGCATTCTTTCACTTCAATAACCTCCTCAGTTTCCCTTTTATTTTATATTATTTTACTCTTAAAACAATTTTTAGAATAAACAAAAACGCAAAGGCAGTCATATAATCCTCCAAATTTAAAATTTGGTTAAATAATTCGATTAAAACATATAAATCCTTCTTAATCTAACCTGCATTCCTAGTTAACCGGCTTGTTATAGGAAATCAATTGAATAAGATAGGAAAGGGTCCTCCAGAAAGTCAGTAAAACTAACGTTCCGGATAACCCCCAAAAAACTTTTGTTATGATTTTGTTTTTCTCACTTCATAAAATAAATAAATTCCGATCAATATATATGTTATAGCTAAACCCATAATTAACTGCAATTCTTCATTTAAAGTTGTTCGAGCTAATACGATGGTCGGTAAGTGAAATGAAATTAAAAAAACGGGCAGGATTGCGGTTTTTGCCCAAATGGAGAATGTAACGATAAAGCAAAGAAAAAGTAAGCCGATGACTGTACTCCCTAAAACACCAAAGTTAATGGTTGGTGTAGGATAGATTGAATCAGCGACAAGCAAACCCATAAAGACGACCATACTAATGAAAATAGGGGCTAATAATATTAAAAACTCTCGAATTTTAGACACTTGATTCCTGGCTGTATAGCGAAATGCAATCATTACTCCGATAAAAAAGAGCACACAATACACAGCCGTTCCAATGATTTTTAATACACTATAGCTTAATGTACCTTTCAAAAGATCTCCGAAAATCGAAAATGACATTGCTCCAGCTATAATCAGGGGTATATATTTTACCCATGCTTTATAATCCGTCCTCATTTCATTGGAGATACTCTGCATATACTCTTTAGGAGAAGATCCAATAATCTGATCAATAGATTTACCATTTAGCTCGGCTTCATATAAATGCTCCTCAAGTTCTTTCGTAATATCATTAATCTCCTGATCATTTTTTCCACTTGAAAACAAGTATATCTTTAAATCATCAATAAACTTCTGACTTTTATCAGACAGTTGAAGTTGCTCCACTTTTGCATCACCTCATCCTTCAATTTCTTTCTTAATGACCGCGTTTACGCTGTTCTCAAGGTAACCCCATCTAACCAGAAAATTTTCTAAAGCTACCTGTCCTTCATCTGTTAATGAATAATATTTTCTCTTTGGTCCAGCAATTGAATCCCGGCGAACAGACGTAATAAGTCCTTCCCGTTGCATTCGGAGCAATAATGGATAAATGGTACCTTCGCTGATTGTCTCAAATCCATACTCACTTAAACGTTCTGCCATCTCATATCCATAACATTCTTTTCCTTTGATAATAGCCAAAAGGCAACCATCCAATATACCCTTCATCATCTGGGTTTGCGACATCTATAATCCACCACTCTTTTTATCTTGCATTGCAAGGTATATTACCAGTTTAAACCACACTACCTTGCAATACAAGATAATTGTTAATTACTTACAAATATCTTTCTTATATGAAGGTCAAAAAGAAAACACTAGGGCAAGAACCCCTATTAAATTCAAGTCTCTCCATCTCTCAAATAGAAAGAAGCAATGTAGCCCACTACATTGCTTCTTTAATGAATCCGCTCGATTAATTTATAAGCTTATCCTTCTATTTATTTTTTAATTGGTATCCATATTTCTGAATAATAATCCTTAGAAGATGGATCTCCATCACTTAAGTAAACCTCCATCTCAGGTCCACCCGAATGCTCATAGCCTGTTGCCGGAAACCATTCAGAGAAAATTCGATTCCACACCTTTGGCATGGCATCAGGCATAGCGCCATGAACAGGAAAAACAGCCCAGGTAGCAGCCGGAATCTGTCGTTCTTCCCAATCATTTGGGACATGTTCTATATGTTTCTCTGCCCCGATCAAGTAAGTTAGATTTTCTTGTAGTTTATCAAAGTCCATACAAACTCCAATTAATCCAAGAGATCCACTATTTTTAGCAAGTACAGCGGCGAATCCATTCTGATTAGATTCATCCCAGAAAGAGGCTATTTTCCGATTGTTCTCTCCCCCACTAGTACTCGTGCGTATGCTTTTCCCAACAACCTTAAATGCTTCCTTTACGACAATCTTATAATCCATTCCCACATCACCCTTTAACTGAATTTGAAAAGAGAGCCTCGGATAAGCCTTCAAGGATTGAGTATTTTTCTTTGCAGATGACGGATTGATTCCATGAATTTTCCGGAATGCTTTTGTAAAGGATTCCGGAGTTTCATAGCCATATTTCAGTGCAACATCGATTACCTTCGACTTGGAATATACCAGTTCCTGCGCAGCAACTGTGAGACGGCGATTCCGAATATATTCACTCACGGTATATCCCGTCAGCATACTGAACATCCGCTGGAAATGAAATTTTGACATACAAGCAATTTCAGCAATATCTTCCATACAAAGATACTGTTCCAAATTACCTTCTATATACTCGATACTGTCGAGCATCCTTTGAAGTCCCTCCATGTAAGCACTCTCCTTTCTAAACTCAGTCTACCAACATCGGTTTAGTAAATCCGGTTAATCCGTGCTCTTTTATGACAGTCCAGAAAAGAATAAGAGCACCCAATTAGTTCATTAAGCTATCTCTATTTAACTACCTGAATATCACATAACAAAAGTTTTACTCAAACAATTATCAGAGTTCACTTTCCCAATTCCAAAATTCTATTTCGTCTACTTCTAATTCACTTACTTTTCCTTCATCCTGTAATTTTAATACTTCTTTAGTTGGTCCTGTAATAACAGCCCCATAATGCTTATAACCATGTTTTTCCATGTATTGAATACGTTTTGAAAGATTTAAATCTCCTATATAAAAATTTTCTGCTTTTTCTTCATATTCTTCCAGGAATTGCAGTGTTTTTCGGAATTGCTTATGCAGTGGTTTTCCTTCGCCTACCTCGTATTCCGGTGAAGAAGACCCTTCAGAAACTATTTCTGTTCCAAAAAAACCTTTTTCCTCTTGTTGAAAATCTACGATCATGTCATCTTCATGCCAAATTGGTTCACTAGGAAAACCAATTGGTTTAAATATAGCTTCCTCTTTCTTTTCAAAACCAGTATCTACTGCAAGCCATATTAATCTCATATCCTTAGCCTCGAATAATGAAAATACCTCTTCTGTCTCTAGTAAATCAGTAAATGAAACATAGGCTGAAACAACCGTCCCTTCTGGAACCTTTTTTAATCGTTCCCACCCTGAAAAACCTCGTGGGCTTGAGCCCGGATAAATAAAAGCAGGACTGTTATTAGATATAGGGCTGAAATAGGTAACTTCAGGATATGACATCCTTGAGAAGAAAAAATCAGTTTCCATTTCACCTACCTTGATCGTATCATCTCCAATAACTTTATTTATATCTTTTGAGGCTGTCATTCCAAAATAGGCAGAAGTGCTCGTACTTGTACCATCCATATGACCATAAGGATTCATTACAGTCAGACTGTAATCAACGATATTACGTAATTTCTCTACTCGGTCAGGAGCTCCGAACGAGTAATACATCAGAGTTAGGATGGAAGAAAAGAATGAAAATAGAAGAAATAAACCTATAGCCATAAGTGCTGTTTGAAATCTTGCCTTCCATTTTGCAAATTTCATAATTCGTTGTTGTTTTTTTATGCCAATATCAGAATCAGTTAACTTTCCCCTATTTTCTTCATCAGTTTCTTCCAAATATCTCTCCATGCTCTCCAGTTCTTTCTCAATCTCTTTTGCCTCTTCTGCAGAAAGTTCACCTTTTTCATATGATTCCAGGCGCTTTTTAAATTCATCACTCATATTCTTTACTCCTTCTTTTCCTTATTGCTTTTCTCCCGCGAAATAAAAGAACTTTTACATATGCCTTACTAACCTTCATTACTTCAGCAGCTTCCTCATATGATAGACTATTAAAGTCACAAAGCAGTACTGCCATCTTATGTTTTTCAGGTAATGCATTCACTTCACGTAATAGCTCTTCTATTTCCTCATGAATCACAATCGTTTCATCAATCGCTCTGTTCTTATCTAAAAATCTAGAAAAATAGCCTTCATCCTGAATTGTTACTCTTTTATGCTTTCTATGATGATCAATATATGCATGATATGCTACCGTAAAAAGCCATGCCTTTACACTTCCACTTTGATAATTCTCAATAAATAGGCACGAAAGAAGGTCTCTTGAACAAGGTCCTCCGCTGTATGATGATTATGACAAAGAGAGAAAAGGAAACGATATATATCAGAAAAATAAGTGCTATAGAGACTATCTATTGAATCAGCCTCATTACCCCCTCTCACTAATACCACGTATAAATATAAAAAAGGTTACAGAAAATAAAATATTTTCCAAACCACCAATCATTATGAGCATACCAAAAGAAGCGGAATAAAGTTTATTTTTGATTGGTTTGACGTTTATATAAACATCAAAAAGACATCAATAGATGCCTTCTTTCGTGCACAATAAATGTATATAACCACCAGGGGGGATGGATGATAAAAAAAAAAGACCCGAATTCGTATAATTCACGAAACAAGGATCGATCTGGCAAATGTATTTTTCGGAGTCTTCAAGTATACTACCTCATTACAAAAGTAATATCGATACTATAATTCCTTTTTAGACTTGGATGAATCAACTAATTAACTTATATTTACTTTCCTCGATTAACAAAACAATATTCTTTATATAACTTGATTAATTCTTGGACAATTCCAGGTCTCTGCTTCGTTATCTAAGCGTTCATTTAGAAAACCGAGAAAGAATACTGGATTAAATATGGAACCTAAAAGAAAGATTTATCATTTTTTTGTCGAATTCTATTATATATAGCTTAACTAAAATAGCCTCCAGCATTTTAGGAAGAGACAAAATTAGAATAGAGATAGGGTGACGAAGACATGGACAGTATTTCAAACAAAATAAAGTTTGAATACAATTTTGTAGTAGATAAAGAAATGATCTCAAAAAAGCATAAAAGGGATGTGCCTGCCATATTAGCCGTGGATGCCACATTTACAATAAAAATCAACAACGAATTATACTTTGAAACAGAACTAGCTATACTCGAATTCTATAAAGCATTGTATAGATGGAAAGAAGAGATTACGAAGAAGAATCCTACACCGGAATTCCATTATTACACGATTGAATATGCTGACTATGAGAATGGAGCTATCCTGTCATTAATCCCCTTTTCCAATAAGGCCAGAGTGAAATCAATCTGGGCAGAACAAGATCTATATAATGTTTTCGATCTAGACTATATTGTAATGGAATTCATTCTACTAGAAGAGATACTAAAACGGGATATAGAGGATTATTTTGATATAAGATTAAAAGATTTCATCAAACACATTCCTGTCCAAATTTCAAACCCGCTTTTGCTAAAGGGGAATTTGTAAATGGTTTAGGTAGCAGGACATGTTCAAAAAATTATATTAAATAGACAAACCTATCTGCTAATCGGATTCAATAAAAAAAGACCCAGTTTTCATAAAAGATTATTTATACGAAAACTGGGTCGATTAACAAATGTTTATTTAGTTAGCCAAGAGTATTTTTATTGGTTACACCTTCAACATAATCTCCACAACGCACTCAATATGAGAAGTTTGTGGGAACATGTCCACTGGTTGGATATATTTTGGTCTGTATTTTTTGCTTAGGTAGTCCAAATCCTTGGCCAGTGTGGATGGGTTACAGGATACATAGACGATTTTTCTTGGACGTGTGCGCAGGATGGCATCCATTAATTTATGATCCAAGCCGCTTCTTGGCGGATCGACGACAACGACATCTGGCTTCCAGCCTTCGCGCAGCCATTTAGGCATGAGAACTTCTGCTTTGCCTACTTCGAAGCTGACATTATCCATATGATGCTTTTTAGCATTCTGAATGGCATCTTCAATTGATTCCGGAATGACATCCATGCCTCTAACTTCTTTACAAAAATCCGCAAGCCACAATCCTATCGTTCCTACTCCGCAATAAGCATCTACTACTCGTTCATGACCGTGAAGGCGAGCTGCTTTTTTCACTTCATCATAGAGCTTCACGGTTTGTACTGGATTCAATTGGAAGAAGGTACGCGCTGATAGCTCATAGGATAAATCGCCAAGTTCTTCTTCAATTGCTTCTTCTCCCCACAGATGAATCGTCTTTTCGCCGAATATAAGCGGAGTCTGTTCTTTATTCACGTTTTGAACAATGGAAACGACTTCCGGTAAACGTTTGTTGATTTCTTCTATGATTTGGCGCTTCTTAGGAAGCTTTTCAGAAATGGTGATGATCACCACTTGGACCTGATCCGATGAGAAGCCGACACGGGTTACGACCGTTTTAACAATCCCGCTTTTCTTTTTCTCATCATAGGATGGCAATCCAAATTCCTGCAAAATATCCAATACTGTACGAGTAACCTTGTTCGTTGCTTCATGCTGAACGATACAATTTGGAATATCAATCAAGTTATGAGTATTTGCCGCATAAAGGCCGGCAATCAACTCTCCAGTCTCATTGGTGCCAACCTGGAATTGGTTTTTATTACGGTAATTCCATGGATTCTCCATCCCAATTGTTGGACGGATATCTACATTGCTGGCATCGTATTGGCTATGGCGCTCCAATGATTGAATAACGATATCACGTTTTTCCTTCAATTGTTGGCTGTATTCCAAATGCTGCAATTGGCATCCACCACATACGTCATAAACCGGACATGGTGCTTCGACTCGATGTGGCGATGCCTTTTTAATCTTTTTGACAAGACCTTCCGAATACTTCGGATGGACCTTCGTAATCTTTACTTCTACAATTTCATCCGGCAGAGCACCCGGTACAAATACAACCTGACGTTTATAGTAGCCGACTCCCTCACCATTTATGCCAAGGCGTTTAATAGTTAGTAAAATCTCTTGTCCTTCACGGACTAATGTTGCCTGTTGGTTCATCAATATTCCTCCGTTTTTCAATGCTTCTCCATAAGTAAAGTGAAGCGTAGCTTAAATAAGGATGCCACTCCTTACTGAATTGCTCCATCTCTTCCATTGTTGGCTTTCGTTCTAGGTTATATAGCAGCTTAATAGCATTCTGAATGCCGATGTCTGCTTTTGGAAATAAATTCGGGCGGCCAAGACCAAATAACAGGAAGTTTTCAGCCGTCCATCTGCCTACACCTCGAATTCTTGTTAATTCTTCTATAATTTCTTCATCTGTCTTTGTGCGCAACTCTTCCAACCTGAGTTCACCGCTTGCAATCTTTTCTGAAAGGCCAATGACATACTCTGCTTTTCTGCCGCTGAATTTCATTCCTTTTAACTCATCTACTGTGAGAGCAGCGGTTGTCTCTGGAGATGGATAAAACCATACTCCGTCCTTCTGATACCCATAGGCTGTGACAAAATCCTTCGTTAGTTTTTGAGCAAACGCCATATTCAGCTGTTGATGGATAATACTTTTCACGAGACAGCCATATAGGTCGAATTCTAAAATAAGCGGGGTACCGCGATGGCGAGTAAAAATATTATTGAGCTTCGTCTCGCCAAAGTGAGCATGTATATCAGAAAGTGGCAAATGCCACTGAAAAATCTCCTTTAAACGATCCGTTGCCAATACTTGTTCCTTTTTGCCGCTAATTGTAAAGGCCGGCTTATCTACCGTACCGATCGCTTGGACGGTATAAACATTGGGCTTACCATGAATCAGTAAAGGGACCTGAATCAAGCGATTGCGGTAATCTATTTCATACAGAGGATCAAGACCGATCCTTTCCAATACCAGGTCAAAATCATAGGGAGCTTCTACATGAATGGTTTCTTTCCACATCATTATCACTCCTTTATGGACTAGTCCAGTTATTATAACAGGTTTTGCAGCTATATGGGTACATAGGAAAACGGCCCATTAAATTGGAGCCGTATCCATGTTCTTCTTCGTTATTACCGCTTTAATCGCACTGTAGCTGATTTCATTAGGAAGATGCTCTTTAATTGACTTTAAAAAATCATTCCCCACTTCCTCAATCGCCTGTAGAACCTGGATTTCCTCCTCAGGTGAGAAGAAATACTCCCAATTCAGAGGCAATCCTTCTTCTGCACATCGGAATAGATGCCTTTCTACTGTTTGGGAGGATAAATCTCTTTCTTTTGCAATCTCCTTCAGCGTAAGCCCTTGTTTATATAATTCATACGTATCCATATGTGAGTTGGCAGTACCTGCCTTGGATTTTTTCACCGCAGGCATTTTTTCCTCTTGTTCTACAATTGGTGCTTCATAATCATTTTCCTTTATAAACGCTGTGATCACTTCCACAAATCGCTCACCATACTTATCTGTCTTTTGAGCTCCGACTCCCTTCACCTCAAGGAACTCATCTGTGGTTTGCGGTTGTTTAACGCACATATCGCGCAAAGCTTGGTCGGAGAATATCAAATATGGAGGCACATTTTCCTCTCCTGCAATTTGTTTTCGCAAATTACGCAGCACTTCGAATAAAGGATCATCTGTTGAAATAGCGGTGATCCGCACAGCTTCTTTTCTCATTACCGCACGTTTCCCGAGCAACACTTCTTTGCCGGCAGCTGTGACATATAAGAGCGGATATTGCCCACCCGTAATCCCAATTAATTGCTCAGATGTTAGAAAATCAATCAGTTCAGCGACCTCTTTGGTTGATTGATTTTTCATTAACCCATACGTTGATAAGGATTGAAAGTTTTGTTCAAGCAATTTCTTATTGGATGAGCCCGTTAACACTTGGGCAATCATTGTTTTTCCAAAACGTTCGCCAGTTCGGATTATACAGGATAAGACCATTTGGGCATCTTTTGTCACATCCTTCGCACTTCGTTCATCTAGACAGTTAGAGCACCGCCCGCAATCATCTGCCTCCTGCTCACCAAAATAGTGCAGAATATAAGCTTGCAGGCAGCCTTGTGTATGGCAATAGTCACGCATTTGATACAGCTTTTGCAACTCTTGATTTTTATGGTTTTCATCACCAAACGATTGATCAATCAAAAAGCGCTGGACCTGAACGTCCTGTTCAGATTGAAGCAATATACATTCACTCGGCAAGCCATCACGTCCGGCACGGCCTGCCTCCTGATAATAACTTTCCATATTTTTAGGCATTTGAGCATGAATCACATATCGTACATTCGATTTATCTATCCCCATCCCAAACGCATTCGTTGCGACCATGACAGTAATTTCATCACTTAAAAATTTGTTTTGCTCTGTTTCACGTTCTGTACTTGATAAACCCGCATGATATCTCCCAACTGTTATACCTTTTTGTTGGAGACGTTCATATAGATGGTCCACTGTTTTTCGTGTGGCACAATAAATAATCCCGGATTCCTGTTTATTTTTTCCTACATACGCATCAATATATTTTTGTTTATTTTGCCCTTTCACGACCTGGAAGCTTAAATTTTCCCGTTCGAAGCCAGTTATAACCGTATGTGACTCTTCAATATTCAAGGATCGGCGAATATCTGCCTGCACTCGCGGAGTTGCTGTTGCTGTCAGGGCAAGGACAACCGGATTGGAATTCAATTGTTCGGCTAATGATTGGATGCGTAAATAACTTGGGCGGAAATCATGACCCCATTGTGATATACAGTGAGCTTCATCTACAGCAATTAATCCAACCGGCAATTTACGGATATCCTCAATAAAGCCATGGGATTCCAGTCTTTCAGGCGCCAAATATAAGAGCTTATAGGCCCCCTGCTGGATGTCATACAAACGATCATTCACTTCACTCGCGGTTAGGGAACTATTGATAAAGGTGGCGGGTATTCCGGCCTGATCCAGTGAATCTACCTGGTCCTTCATGAGAGAGATTAATGGAGAAATAACGAGGGTAACGCCCGGTATTATCATCGCCGGGATTTGATAACAAATTGATTTACCTCCGCCTGTCGGCATAATTCCTAGTGTATCGATTCCTTGTAGCACCTGCTCAATAATTTTGGCTTGTCCATTGCGAAAAGAATCATAACCAAAATACTTCTTTAAAAGAGAGCTTGCTTCTGTAAGCATGAATTCCCTCCTCCATTCATTGATCATTCTACCATCCATTATAGCTTATAGAGATTGATCTATACTAGTATCTTAAAAATCACCAAATATATCCTTCTTATATGATAAACTGATAGTAATCTATAACTGGAGGTTTTCCGATGCTGGCTGATTCCTTGAAATCATATCAAATAATAGATGAAACTCGTGAAATGGAAGATTTAAATAAACCAATTTTGATCAGTACTTTCACTCTTATGGTCGGATTGCTTATCCCCTATTGGTTCATTTGGAAAATCGGTGAGATTGACCTATTCTTTTTAATTGAACTGGCTGTTGGATACATCCTCCTAATTTTCATGCATGAAGTACTGCATCTAGTAGGCTACATATTTTTCGGGAAAGCCAAAATAAGTGAGGTTAAACTGGGTGTTTTATGGAAGTATCTTACTCCTTATGCCCATTGCAAAATACCAATCAGGATCAAAGCTTATCGGATCAGTGTTTTATTACCGATTGTCCTCGGAATCGTGCCATTAATTTATGCATTTTTAAACGGAAATGATTATTGGTTTTTTATTGGATTGTTTATGACTATCGGATCATTAGGGGACCTTATCATTCTTTGGATATTGCGCAAGTATTCAGTAGATGTCCTTGTTCAGGACCACTCCAGTAAAATTGGCTGTATTGTTTACACTCCTCAATCTTAAATGTTTTTCGATTCCATACTGTCAATGAAAATGAAAGTGAAAGGCTCCCAAATCGATTGACAGGAATCCAACCATCAAAAAGGGAACCCCACACAGGAATGCCCTTATCTTACCATTTTCTCAAGATAAATATGATGCCCGTTGTTTTTTCAATATTAATACTAAAAACCGCTTATTATTTGTAAGCGGTTTTTTTGTTTAGGCACATTATATCTTTATGTCTATTTTCTGTTTTTGTGGTGTCTTCTGTGGTTTTTCACAATTCATATCATCCAAGCTTTTAAAGGTATACCCTCTCTTTTTTAAATCTGTAATCACCTGGCCAAGTGCTTCTGCATTGTCCTTAGACACAGAATGTAAGAGCAAAATGGCACCGGGATGAATTTGAGCCATAATTTGATCATAGGAATGCTTCCACCCCTGCTGACGATTCACATCCCAATCAAGAAAAGCAACCGACCATAAAATATGTTTATAGCCCAGATCATTTGCCACCTGTAAAGTTCGTTCACTAAATATTCCTCGTGGCGGTCTGATATAGGACATATCCTTTTGCCCTGTTAATTCCTCTGTCTTCTTCTTAACCCGTTCCAGTTCATCAGCTATTTTATCATCCGATACCTGTGTGAAATTGGGATGGCTCCATGAATGATTGCCAACTATATGCCCTTCCTTCACCATTCTTTTCACTAACGGTTCAGCTGTATTCAAATAATGACCTGTAACAAAAAAGGTAGCCGGAACTTTATGTTCTTTCAGTACATCCAGTACCTTCTCCGTATATCCATTTTCATAGCCATTATCAAACGTTAAGTAAATCTCTTTCTTTGTCGTGTTTACTTTATAAACAGCACCGTATTTTTCAACGATTGCATTATATTTAGGCCCTGCATCAGCAGGCTGTTCATTCTTTCCCTTATTAAAGCCCCAACCATACTGTACGTTTGAAATCGCCTCAGCAACGCCCAGGAATAATGTCCCCGAAAGCATGATGGCAGATAATCCGGTGATAAGCCATTTTTTCACTATTTTCCCTCCTGAATATACTTTTGATAAAGATAGTTTTAATCAGAGTAAGGGAATTTATGCAGCACAGCGAATGATTGCATTAACGATATAATATAAAAAAGACAAATCCGCTTATAACGGATTTGCCATATAATCTTATTCATTTATACCTCTTTATTAGGTTCTGTTTCCGGTCGATTTTGAAAGCTTTGAAACTTCTCCTCAATTGAATCCACGATTTCAATTAGGCGGTCAATATCTTCAATATCCGCTGTTTCAGGCTCAATCCGGTCTAAAACCTCCATAAATAACTCAAGTCGGTCTTTTAAGTATTTTACTTGTTCATCTTTATTATAAATCGGTGTTGTCAAACTAATCCGGCTCCTTTCATCATAAATATTATCCTAAACGATAGTAGCCTATTTCGCAACTGACCATTTTCTATTTTACCCAAAAGCAAGAAGCTTCAACCAAAACCGGCTGAAGCTTGCAGACTTAAACGGCAATCAATATGGTCGGTTGACCGCTCTGAACTGGAATGAAACATGATCTTGAATAGGAATCCAGGCTCCAATCCCTTGTGAGGTTACATTCCTTACTACAATCTCACGTTTGCTTCCTTTCAATACTAAATAGACCTCACCATATGTGACTTTACCCTTCTCGTTTATTGCCGGCGCATACCCATAGAGGTAGCCAAGTCTCATTGGCGGTATATTGTATACTCTGTCTTTTTTTGTACCGCTACCTATGATGGTCTCAAATGCCAGTGGCAGTTTAGATTTTTCTGATGCTCTCGCCAGCATCATTTTTTGAATATCCTGACTGGAAGGTACTTTTGCTGTCAATCCTCCGCGCACCACTTTTTGTGTCTCTTGGACATAATGAATTTGGAAATTCGTATCCCCGCCACGGTTATCATAAAAATTCGTATTGATTTTTTGATACTCCCAGTTTGGAGAGGTTTCCATCGATTCATAATTTAAAGCCCACTTACCTAAGTAAACAGTGGCTCTATACCAAAAGGCAACCGGATTGGTTCCGATATTGGTTTCATTAAGCATGTGAACTAATTCAGGATTTTCTATTTTAACGTTGCTGGACTTAAGCAATTGTTTGGATAACTCACTTGGCTCAAGCATTGGCGTGTCCTGACTGGAATTGGGATATGTGTTTTCTTTATTGATCGATAAAACGGACTCCGGAATTTTATACTTAGCTTCCTCAACCGTAGGGTCTGCTCCTTCTTTTGGGGCAGCCCAGTTATGCTGGGTTGGAATAATAACGAGCATGGCTATAACGATCATGATAAAAAAATTTCTTCTCATGCTTGAAGCTCCTTTCTTACATACAAAAAAGAATGATTGTTCCGTTATTTTCCCTCTTAAGCAAAAAAACTATTCAAAAATCAGGATTGTTTTATTACACCTTGCAGTTACTAGAATTAACAGATTGTTAAGCTATATTAACTGTTTATTTAGCACATTACAAACCAGTATTTTTTGTCACAGTTTTGTAAAATTCAGAATATTTACAAAACTACAGGAAGGTGCTATACTAAAACCACCATATCGTAAAGGAGGCGAAATCAACAGCCGGAATAACTGCAGGGAGGAATGCTTATCGAAACCATCCTCACACGGAAAACTTAATGTAGATTTCGTCACAAATCAGGACAATAAAGATAAAGGATGTGACCTATAGGGCTAACTAACATGACTGTTTAAAACAGAAATATCTACCTTTGAAAAGATACATTTATTTTTGGAAGGATTAGAATTTAGTTAGACATGACTTATGATGAAGCAAATTGGAAAAACATAAAAAAGACTCTGAATCCATAGTAGATCAGAGTCTTTTTTAATTTATTATTATAACAGAAAGAAACCTATCCCCATCACTAAATAAGCAGCAAGTAAGGTGAGTCCTTCAAACCAGTTTGTTTCCCCATCGTTCGTTATTACAATCATTAAAAAGACAGATAGCACCATCGCCACAAGTTCAGGCAATGTAAAGACAAGTGGCATTTGCGTTTCAAATAATAAAGATACCAGAACAAGTACCGGTGCTACAAACATGGCCACCTGTAAAGTAGAACCAACAGCAATTTCAACAGCAATGTCCATTTTATTTTTGTAAGCGAAAATAATGGCAGATGCATGCTCAGCTGCATTTCCGACAATTGCTACAATGATAACCCCGATAAATAATTCAGACCAGCCCAATTGATTCCCTACGTCTTCGAATGTATGTACCAAATTCTCAGATACATAGGCTACTGCCACTGTTGCCAAAGCTAGGACCATAATCGACCATTTTTTGCTCCACTCTGCTTCTTCAGTTTCTTCCTCTGCAAAAGACAAGTCTTCCTTACGTTGATAGACACCGCGATGGGTGACCAATTTAAAGAATAAAGCAGCCAAATATAAACAGATCAGGATAATGGATATGCCTGTACTCATGACCATTTGGTTACTTCTTTCCATCTCTCCGGCAAATACTTCAGGAATGATAAATGCAACTAATACACCGAATGTTAATAGCCCTGCATTGTGCCTGGCATCAAATACATTAAATTTTTGTCTTTTATACTTAATTCCACCCAAGAAAAATGAAGCCCCACTAACTAATAATAAGTTACCGATGACACTTCCTGTTAAAGAAGCCAATACAATTCCCACTAGTCCCGCTTTAAGAGAAAAAATGGAGATGATCAGCTCAACAGCATTTCCAAATGTTGCATTTAGCAATCCTCCAATCCTCGGTCCGGATATGATTGCTAAGCTTTCTGTCGCCCTTCCCATAAAACTTGCCAGAGCAATAATCGTTAAACAATAAACAGCAAACATGAGCAGACTTGGCCAATGTAAAATGGAGCCGGCTATGGATACCGGTAGGCCAATCATTAGCATTGCAGAAAATATTTTTTGTCCCATCCCTTGAATTCCTTCTTTCTAATCTAAAATATATTCATTTATTCCCGAATTACCTTTAGATTAGTCTTCAAAATCTCCTTGCTAAAGTTTGTGAACAACTCTAATATTGATTCAGATAGATATAGGAGAGATAATTATGAACTATCAAAAAATTAGATTTTCTGCACTTATTATTCTAGTTGCTGTGTCAGGTTTCTCACAGGGAATGCTGTTACCCTTAATTGCCATTATTTTTGAACAGGATGGAGTAAGCTCCGGTCTAAACGGATTAAATGCTACAGGACTATATCTGGGAATACTATTAATCTCACCTTTCATGGAAATTCCTCTGCGAAAATTTGGTTATAAACCCCTGATTTTTTTCGGCGGACTGTCGGTGATTATTGCGTTTCTGTTATTTCCGATCCTAGATTCTTTCTGGTTTTGGTTCATTCTCCGTATGATTATCGGAATTGGAGATCATACCTTACATTTCACAACCCAAACCTGGATAACCGCTTTTACGCCAGTAAACAAGAGAGGCAGAAATATATCCATTTATGGCTTATCCTTCGGCATAGGTTTCGCAGTTGGGCCATTACTGACTAATTTAATTGAAGTTAATCGGGCATTACCCTTTATCGTTGCATCAGCAATCAGTCTTATTGCTTGGTTGACCGTCTTTTTATTAAAAAATGAATTTCCAGATGAAGATTTGGAAACAACCAATGTTTTCGGTACCTTACATCGTTTCAAAAAAGTTGCCAAGTATGCATGGGTTGCGTTCTTGCCTCCTTTTGGTTATGGATTTTTGGAAGCATCCCTAAATGGAAATTTCCCTATCTATGCTTTACGAATTAATATGGATGTTCAACAAGTCTCCATCATCTTGCCTGCTTTTGCAGCAGGCAGCATTATTACCCAGATCCCATTAGGAATTTTAAGTGATTCCTTAGGGAGGAAACGCGTTCTTCAATATGTTCTTTTTAGCGGTTTTGCCATCTTTTTAACAGCTGCCTTAATTGAACAAACCGTTACAGGTTTATTTATCTGTTTCTTTATTGCAGGTATGCTTGTCGGCTCCACCTTCTCTTTAGGAATCAGTTATATGACCGATCTATTGCCTACACAACTGCTTCCTGCCGGCAATATTATTTGTGGAATAGTCTTTAGCCTTGGAAGCATCTCTGGGCCATTTTTTGGCGGCTTGGCCATTCAATATCTGCCTAATGGGAATTTCCTTCTTGTAATCAGTGTTATCCTGTTACTGATTTTCATCGCTCTTAGCAGATTTAAAAGAAATCCAATTAATGACCAGATTCAAACCTCTGTGTAAGCAGAGGTTTTTTCATTCGACTTTATTACTGTAATTGTTGCTGTATTTATTCATCCACTCAATTTTATCTCATATTCACCTTCACGCATCTTCAGTTAAAATTTCCCCTATCCACAAATAAGCAAGGTAGAAAATTGCTATTTTTTCTTTTCCAAATAAATTCACTTAACTTCTTTAGCGACTCATGTTATACTAATATGTAGATAATAATTATTATAAATAAGAAAGAAAAATGTTGCTGTCACAGTATTTGTGGCAGCATCCGCTATTTTATAAGCCTAATGATTTTGAACATCATTCTCAATTAGAAAAGAAAAACAACGAGATCTATTCTCAATTACAAGGAGGTTATTCACATGGAAACAGCACTGAATAAATCAAGCTTGAAAAATTCACCTAGCCAATATAATAGATGGAAAGAATTCACCTCTAAACTTACGTCCAATTGGGAGCTCTTGGCTGCCGGTTTAAGCGGAATTCTGATTTTATGCGGCTGGCTATTATCAACAAAGGATTTGAATGCCTCATCTGCCTTCGTCTATATACTGGCATATGTAATTGGGGGTTATGCCAAGGCTAAAGAAGGCATCACTCAGACGATTGAAGAGAGAAAACTGAACGTAGAGCTTTTGATGATTCTGGCAGCGATTGGGTCAGCCATTATCGGATATTGGACTGAGGGAGCAATCCTGATTTTTATTTTCTCTTTGAGCGGTGCACTTGAAACGTATACGATGAATAAAAGTCAC
Organism: Bacillus sp. E214; assembly: GCF_008087365.1. Taxonomy (NCBI): domain Bacteria; kingdom Bacillati; phylum Bacillota; class Bacilli; order Caryophanales; family Bacillaceae; genus Bacillus; species Bacillus sp. E214. The sequence goes on from NZ_VENN01000005.1 coordinate 168,037, forward strand.
AAAGAAATTTCTTCATTAATGGATTTGCAGCCTGAACAGGCTTTGAGAATAGTCGATAACACTGAAGAAATAGTACCGGTTTCTTCCCTGCAAGTTGGAGATTTGATTTTAATTAAGCCTGGGGAACGCATCCCCTCAGATGGAGAAATCTTATTTGGAGAGACTGCTGTTGATGAAGCTGCAATTACCGGAGAATCGATTCCCGTCAGCAAATATATTCAAGACGAGGTATTTGCAGGGACGGTTAATGGACATGGAACCATAAAAGTTAAGGTTACAAAACCTAACAGTGAAACTTTATTCCAAAAAATTATCACACTTGTTCAAAATGCGCAAAGTGAAAAATCTCCTTCTCAATTATTTATTGAAAGATTTGAGGATACGTATGTAAAAGTTGTTCTTGTTGTCGTTGGAATTATGTTGTTTCTCCCACATTTTGTTCTGGGTTGGTCCTGGACAGAGACCTTCTACCGGGCAATGGTTTTGTTAGTGGTAGCTTCTCCATGTGCATTAGTTGCTTCTATCATGCCGGCTACTTTATCCGCGATTTCGAATGGCGCTAAAAGTGGGATTTTATTCAAAGGCGGTATCCATCTAGAAAACCTAGGCAATGTAAAGGCCATTGCTTTCGATAAAACAGGGACACTAACTCAGGGGAAACCCGTTGTGACGGATATTTTAATCCGCGATGACATCGATCAAAAAGAATTTTTATTAAGTGTAGCTTCCATTGAACAGAATTCGAATCATCCGCTGGGACAATCCATTGTTAAGCATGTTGAACAGCTTTATTCACAGACCATGCCGCGCGTAGAATCTGAAGAAATATCCGGATTTGGTGTTCAAGGACATGCAAATGGGCACTATTGGAAGATTGGGAAGAAGGATTTTGTAGGCGAAGAAGCCGCCATGTCATTTAAAAATGGAGCGGCACTTGAATTAATGTCTGAAGGGAAAACATTGTCCTATGTAAAAGATGAGAAAGGTATTGCAGGAATAATTGCATTAAAAGATATCATTCGTAAAGAGACTGCCGATGCTCTCGAAGCATTGAAGGAACTGGATGTATATACATGCATGCTGACTGGAGATAACGAGCACACTGCCAAGGTAATCGCCAAAGAAAGCCATTTATCTGGGTTTGTTGCTGGATGTTTACCTGAACAAAAGGTAGAAGAAGTTAAAAAACTTAGAGAGAAATATACTACCGTTGCCATGGTTGGGGATGGCATTAATGATGCGCCTGCGTTAGCTACTGCTTCTGTCGGAATTGCCATGGGTGAAGGATCTGATGTGGCTCTTGATACAGCTGATATTGTTCTCATGAAAAACGACTTACCAAAAATAGCAGAAGCCATTCAATTATCCAAACGAATGAACCGAATCATTCGCCAAAATGTTATCTTTTCAATTTCCGTCATTATGATTTTAGTTGTATCAAACTTTTTTCAGGCTCTCGACCTACCATTCGGTGTAATCGGCCATGAAGGCAGCACCATATTAGTCATCCTAAACAGTCTCCGTTTATTAAAATCTAAATAGAATACAAATAGAGGCTATCCTGTAAGTCTGTTAATGACTTTCCGGACGGCCTCTATTTTCTTTATTCATGGGAAGTTAATCTGAAACACATCAAATCTTCCTAAAACTACGGTGGCTGTTCATTTAATAATCAATCACCGTTCGTCCGCACATTAGTTCTGAACCATTATAATTTGAATCCACGCTCTACTTATTTAATCGTCCAGTGCCTCTTATTTCTGGACAATACTGCATTAATTTCTCCGCCTACAATAATGACAAGACCTGATATATATAACCAAAGCATTAAAACAATCAAGCCTCCGAGACTGCCATATGTGGAAGAATAGTTACCAAATGTACTCACGTAAACTGAAAATGCCCACGATGATAGCGCCCATCCGACACTCGCGAAGATTGCCCCTGGTAAAACGTCTCTACATTTCATTTTAAGGTTGGGCCCAATCCAATACAAAATTAAAAATACAAAGGTAATGACAGCAATAGAAATCACCCAGCGCAGTAAATCATAAACAAAGGAAGGCTCGTATCCTAGGAAATCAAATACAATATTGAGAATATATTTCCCAAACACTGGCAATAGCAAAGAAACCACTACAACCAGGATTAATCCAATGGTTAAAATCAAAGCTAATCCTCTTGTTTTAATAAATGATCTGGTTTCCTCAACATCATATGCATGATTAAGAGCCTTTATAATGGCATTGGTCCCGTTGGATGCTGACCACATCGTTGCCAAGATACCAAAAGATAACAAGCCGCCGTTTTGGTTAGCCATGACATCCTTTAAACTCGATTCTAATAAATTTGCCGATTCTGCAGGAGCATACGTATGCAAAAGCTCCATCAAATCCGCTTGGGAAACCTGCAAAAAAGGCAATAACGTGATAACAAATATTAAGAGCGGAAAAATTGAAAGTAAGAAGTAATAGGCTAATTGCGCTGCCAAGCCTGTTACTTCATCACCTTGAATTTTATCGTATAAATGTTTAAATACGCTTTTATTTACATACTTCTTCCTACCTTCCATTCCAGTACCACCTCTATTCAGCTTGTTTGACTTTATTTGCGCGTAGAAGTGGTACTTATATCATCAGATACAGAGGAAGTATTACTGTTCTCTGTCGTAGAAGCCGAACCATCAGAAGATTTTTTGTCTACCAGTACTTCTTTTGTTTCCTTAATAACCCCTGCTACTTGCGGTGGCATTTCTTTCATTTCATCTACCTTTTCAGATATAAAAGATACATCCTGACCAATTTGATCTATGTTTGTACGAATTTTACCAGACATCTCCTTCACATTTTCCACTATAGAATTCGGATCTTTAGCCATCGATTTAACATTCGTTATCATTTTTTGGCCACCTGTCATTACTGTTTTGCGAGTGTTCTTATCCAATAGGCTGATTGCAAAACCTGCTGCTGCTCCACCTAAAATTCCTAACCATAGCTTATTGCTCTTTTGACTGCTTCTACTCATTATTTATCCCTCCCGAATTAATTTTACTTGCTTATTCTTATATTTATTGATTTACCTATAATAGCGGAATTCTAAACATAAAATGTCAATTAAGTATTTTTTATCTTGACGCAAAATTGTTTCAAGAATATTCTTAATATTAACAACATACAGATAGGGTGAATTTACTTGATTGACTTTTTGAATAAGTTTTCAAAAGATTTGACTGTACTTTTAGAAACAATAAGTAATTTTCTTTGGGGGCCACCCCTCTTAATTTTAATTGTTGGTACAGGTATTTATTTAACATTTCGAATTGGATTTTTACAAATTAAATTATTGCCTTATTCATTAAAATTGGCCTTCACTAAAAGCCAGGATAAAAAATCGGACGGAGATATTTCCCATTTCCAGGCTTTAATGACTGCTCTTGCAGCAACAGTCGGAACTGGGAATATTGTTGGAGTGGCTACAGCAGTCGTCAGCGGTGGACCAGGGGCCGTCTTCTGGATGTGGGTTGCTGCCTTTTTTGGTATGGCGACGAAATACGGAGAAGCAGTACTTGCGGTTAAATACAGAATCGTAAATGCTAATGGTGAAATGTCAGGTGGACCTATGTATTATTTAGAAAAAGGGCTGAGAATGAAATGGCTTGGCGTCGCCTTTGCGATTTTCGGTGCGATTGCAGCTTTTGGAATCGGTAATATGGTCCAAGCTAATTCAGTAGCCAACACGATTCATGATACTTTCTCCATCCCAACCTGGGTAACCGGGATTGTCCTGACTATTTTTGCCGCTCTTGTGTTAGTCGGAGGCATTAAAAGCATCGGTAAAGTCACCTCCTATTTTGTACCGGTTATGGCCGCCTTTTATTTAATTTGTGGAATCTTAATTCTTATCTTAAATGCTGAACTCGTTCCAAATGCAATTAAACTGATTTTCACAGATGCCTTCACTGGACAGGCAGTAGCTGGCGGTGCAATCGGAACAGTAATCCGTTGGGGTGTGGCTAGAGGTGTCTTTTCGAATGAAGCTGGTTTAGGATCAGCTCCGATTGCGGCAGCAGCGGCTAAAACGGATTTTCCTGCCCGACAAGCACTTGTATCAATGACGCAAGTATTTATTGATACAATTATTATTTGCTCAATAACAGGAATTTCACTTGTAATGGCAGACCAATATCATAGTGGGTTAGAAGGAGCAGAACTGACATCCGTCTCCTTTGATTTATTATTAGGTCCTGTTGGTTCCTACATCGTTTCAATCGGGTTAATTTTCTTTGCTGCCTCCACAATTATTGGTTGGGCTTATTATGGTGAGAAATGCTATTCCTACTTATTTGGAGATAGGACCGTAATTAGCTATCGAATCGTTTTTGTTTTAGCTGTTTTTATTGGCTGCGTAAGCTCCCTTGATCTTGTTTGGAGCTTTGCTGATATTATGAATGCTTTAATGGCAATCCCTAACTTGATTGGCCTCCTCGGCCTTTCAGCTGTGATTATAGCTGAAACAAAAATCATTATCAGAATTATTAATAGTGAAAAACAAAATAAGCAGAGAAAGACATTTGAAACTTGAATTTGACAGATAGCGAATTCCATGGAATGATATTTCTATCTAGTGCGGAAGGGATGAATGAAGTGGCAGATTTATCGGTTAAATCCACTGAGAATATTAAAATTATGATTAATGGCATCCAAGAAAAATTACAAATGATCAACAGTTCAGCTATGCGTGCAGACAGCTTTAATGATAGCTCCTATGAGGATTTACTGGAGATATATGAAATGGTCATGTCCAAGGACCGCTTCAGCCCTAGTGAAATGCAAGCAATTGTCGAAGAGATTGGCAAATTGAGAAAGTAAATAGGCAATAAAAGCTCCTCTGTTCATTGAACAGAGGAGCTTCATTTTATTTGGACAGCAATGCAAGGGATTCTCTGTTGAAAGCTGGGATATCATCAGGCTGTCTGCTTGTTACTAATTGTTCTCCACATACAAATACCTCTTCATCATGATAAGTGGCACCTGCATTCTCGAGATCAACTTTAATTGATTTATAACCTGTTGAATCTCTTCCTTCCAGCGCTTTTGCAGTAATCAACAATTGCGGACCATGGCAAATTGCGAATACTGGTTTCTTTGCGTCCATGAATTCCTTGGCAAAAGAAACAAAACGATCGTCTCCTCTTAAAATGTCAGGAGAGAATCCACCCGGAATAAATAAAGCATCAAACTCATTCGCTTTTACCTCATCAATGCCCTTTTGAATTTCCACCGTTTCTTTTCCTTGCTTACCTTCAACATTTTGTCCACTTTCAAAGCCGATGGTTACTACTTCATGACCAGCTTCCTTATAAGCCTTAGCAGGGTCTGTATATTCTACATCTTCAAACATATCCGTTATGACACATGCAATTCTTTTACTCATACTATCAATCTCCTTTTTTGAAAAATAATAGTTACAGTTTCATCTTTCCCTCGGCAAAATTTTCATAAACATTCTCTTTTATCTAATCAAGGAATATAAAAACAGTGTGAATGATATTCACACTGCCTAAGTCATTCGCTTAGAGATTTCCACATTTCCCTAATAAACTTCACCGTTTTACAATGTCTTCAAAATCTTTGAACTAATCCTCATCCTACCTAACAATCAGATACCCCCTCTAAATTCATTAACCAACCTAATGGATAATCCACTACTCACCAATTAATGTTTTACGGGGCATGATGAGGATTTCTACGCGTCTATTTTTCTCCCGCCCACTGTCAGTGGTATTAGGCGATACTGGTTTAAATTCTCCAAAGCCTTTTGCACTAAACCATTCCGGTTTTAATTTTTTATTATCTTGAAGAAGCTTCATAAAGTTAACAGCTCTCATAACGCTTAATTCCCAATTTGACTCAAACTCTGCATTACGAATCGGAACATTATCCGTATGTCCGCTAATGATAATATTTCTGGGAGGTTCCATTACAAGCAGTTCAGATATTTCCTTGGCAATTATTTCATCTCTCTCTCTGACCATTGCGATCCCCGAATCAAACAATACATTATCACGAATGGTTAACAGCAACCCTTCCTCTGTCAGAGATGTCTCTAAATTGGATTTTAAATGACTGTCATTAATATAAGTATCTATTTTTTCTTGGACTACCTTTAATTCTTCCAATTCAGGGCTGGCTTCCTCTGTTCCTTCTTCTTCTTCCCCATCAAATTTCTCTGGGTCTGTTTCTGCCATCATCCCTTCAGGCATCGGGCTCGGATGCTCAAAAACACCTGTTCCTCCATCTAATGCTTTATTAAAGGCTCGTGATAGTTCAGAGAACTTTTGGGCATCTACAGAACTCATAGCAAATAAGACAATAAATAACGCTAATAATAAGGTTAATAAGTCACTATATGGGAGCAGCCAGGATTCGGACATATGCTCCTCATGCTGAGATTTCTTTTTTCGCCTGGACATTGTTTCTCATCTCGCCTTCCAACCACTTCTTCCTTTCCGCAGCAGGTAAATAAGAAGATAGTTTTTGCTCTATTGTCCTTGGTGCTTCACCTTCTAATATAGATAGAATACCTTCTACCATCATCTCTTTAATACGTACTTCCTGTTTAGATTTTCTCTTTAATTTATTCGCAAACGGGTGCCACAATAAATATCCCGTAAAGATTCCCATCAATGTAGCAACAAATGCTGCACTTATGGCATGGCCCAGTATCTCTGTATCACTCATATTGCCCAAGGCTGCAATTAATCCTACTACTGCACCTAATACCCCGAGGGTCGGAGCATAGGTACCAGCCTGTGTGAAAATCTGAGCCCCAACAGCATGCCTTTCCTCCATGGCATCTATTTCTTCTGAAAGGATGTCGCGAATATAATCTGCACTTTGTCCTTCAACCGCCAAATTCAAGCCGTTCCTTAAAAACGGATCTTCAACTGATTCTGAAATTTTTTCTAGCGCCAGCAAACCTTCTTTACGAGCTGTTTGTGCCCAATCGCAAAATGTATGAATTAATTCTTCCGTTGAGACCATTGCTTTTTCTGAAAAAATGATGACAAATAGCTTAGGAAGCTTAATCAATTCATTAACTGGAAAAGCAACTAATATAGCTGCAGCCGTTCCTAAGAAAATGATTAATATAGCAGCTGGATTGACGAGAACTGTGATATCAACACCTTTAAGCACCATTCCAACACCTACTGAAACGATGGCCAACATAATCCCTATGATTGAAGACTTGTCCATATAATTCACCCGTTTTCTACTATTCTTTTATCTCTTCTAGTATCGACATTTCAATAAATTCCTTAACACTAATAAGCTTTTAAAAAGATATGAGAATCAATTTTAGGTAAAAAGACATAAAAAAAAGTGATGAAAACATCACTTTTTTTAATCGATTAAGAGTTGAATCAACAATTACAGATACCTTGCAATAGCAATTCTGAGGAGAATGACTTAACTTTATCCCCTCTATCATTTAATCTTCCATGAATATAATATGGGGTTTTTTAACAAATATGTCGAAGTAACCAAATTTCTGTAATATTTTTGTAAATTAAATTCAATAATGCTGTAACCATAGAAACTAGTATTTTAGTTATAGTAAAAAAGTAGAGAAAAAGGCGGTAAGATTTAACAATGCTGCCAAAAAAACATTTCGGGGGTCACTATGAAAAAAATAATTATTGCTCTTGCTATTTTTCTGTCATCCACGCTTGTGCCATTTGGACCATTTGAATCTAAAGCCTCAGCCGCTATTTCGACAAGTAAAGCTAACAAAGTTGTTTCAACCGGGAAAAAATATGTAGGAACGCCTTATCGATACGGCGGAACAACACCTAAAGGATTTGACTGTTCTGGTTTTGTGGGGTATACCTACAAAAAAGCGGCAGGAAAGAAACTTCCAAGGACCTCAACCAGTATGTATAAACAGGGGAAAAAGATCGCTAAATCTAAGTTAAAAAAAGGTGATTTAGTTTTCTTTAATACTTCTGGAAAAGGAGTTTCCCATGTAGCAATCTATATTGGCAGCAACAAAGTCATTCACTCTGTATCTAAAGGTGTAAAAATAGATTCATTAAGCTCTTCATATTGGAAGAAGCGTTATGTAGGTGCTAAAAGAATATAAACTCTATTTTCCAGGCGGACATCCTTCGCCTTTTTATTTTGCCTTTTTTTTACCCACTTGTAAAAAGTGTAGACCTTTTCATCGAGTATAGCTTGCATACTGTCTTAACCAGTCAGCATCTCACTTGATGGTATTTCACTATAGACTCTGATCTCTCCTTTTCTTTTCAGGAAGGTTTTTAAAGCATCTATTTTTTTATTGGTCGCATTAATGCGTATAAGTCTTCTTCCAAGCGTGCAGCATATGCTTCAGCATGTTTCCCTGCATCCTTCACTCCAGCATTGTAAAAATGAGGTCCTAACGTTTCTGTGAAAAACTCCAAAATATTCTCAGCAGCCAGTTCTCCAATCTCTTCATCACGCTCTTTTTGAAAATATTGTTGAATTTGACCAATTATCCATCTTTTATCTTCTGCTTTCCAATTGATTAGCAATTGTACCCCTCCTTTGAAATTTACTTTATCTTTCATTTATAACAAAAAAATAGTAGGATATAAACCTTCATGTGGTTTATCCTACTATTTTTTAAGCGCAACACCTATTGTTTGTGCCTTTAATTATTTAATTTAGTCTTCGCTCTACTTTTCAAGCTGGCTTTTTCATATACTTGGTTAGCATTTTGTAGGCATGCTCTACTTGTTCATCACTAGGAGATTGGATTCCCGCCAGTGGATATTTGTAGCCAAGTGTTTCCCATTTATAAACACCTAATTGATGATATGGTAAGATTTCTACCTTTTCAATATTATTAAGTGTACCTAAGAATTGACCCATTCTTTCCAAGTATTCATCCTGGTCATTAACCGTTGGAACTAGTACGTGTCTAATCCAAACCGGTTGTCCTTTGTCAGAAAGATAACGGGCACAATCCAAAATATGTTCATTCGGTTTACCAGTTAGCTTAATATGGCGTTTACTATCTATATGTTTAATATCCAGTAGGATTAAGTCTGTATATTCAAGCAGTTCATCGAATTGCTCTAAAAATTCTGGTGATCTCGAAAAACAGCCAGCTGAGGAATCAATGGTCGTGTGAATTCCTCTTTCCTTACATAATTTAAACAGTTCTATAATAAAAGGAATTTGCAATAGCGGTTCTCCGCCGCTGACGGTAACTCCCCCGCCTGATGCATCCATGAATGGTTTATATAATTCAATATCTTTAACGATTTCTTCAGGACTCATTTGCTTGCCTGTTCCAATTGACCACGTATCGGCATTATGGCAATATTGGCAGCGCAACAAACAACCTTGCGTAAAGACAATGTAGCGGATCCCCGGGCCATCTACTGTGCCGCATGTTTCAACGGAATGTATATTTCCATATGTTGTCATGAGATCCCATCCTTTCTTTTCTAAAAATATCCAATTGGAAGTTAAAAGTTAGTCTCCCTGCTAATACAGGGAGACCTCCTAGTAACAAGTACTTCTATATTACATAGTTTCGTGGAACGTACGATTGATAACGTCAATTTGTTGCTCACGAGTCAACTTGATGAAGTTAACAGCGTATCCAGATACACGGATTGTTAATTGTGGATACTCTTCTGGATGTTCCATAGCAGCTAGCAATGTGTCACGATTGAATACGTTGATATTCAAGTGGTGACCTTCCTTGGAAGCATAACCATCCAAGATTGCAGCAAGGTTCGCTTCACGTTGCTCTTCTTCACGTCCAAGTGCTTTTGGCACCATAGAGAATGTGTTAGAAATACCGTCTAAAGAGCAATCGTATGGAAGCTTAGATACAGAAGATAGAGAAGCTAGAGCACCTTTTGTATCACGTCCGTGCATTGGGTTCGCACCTGGTGCGAATGGTTCGCCAGCGCGACGTCCATCTGGAGTGTTACCAGTTTTCTTACCATATACTACGTTAGAAGTAATTGTAAGAATGGATTGTGTGTGCACAGAGCTACGGTATGTTTTATGCTTTTTCAATTTAGTCATAAAGTTACGAACAAGCTCAACAGCCATGCTATCTACGCGATCATCATTGTTTCCGTATTTAGGGAAATCACCGATGATTTCAAAGTCAACTGCTACACCATTTTCATCACGGATTGGTTTAACTTGTGCATATTTAATCGCACTTAATGCGTCGGCTACTACAGACAATCCAGCAATTCCCGCTGCCATTGTGCGAAGGATTTCAACATCATGTAATGCCATTTCAATACGCTCATAGCTATACTTGTCGTGCATGTAGTGGATTACATTCAATGTATTGATGTATAGCTCTGCAAGCCATTCCATTGTGCTATCGAAGTTAGCCATAACTTCATCATAATCTAACACGTCAGAAGTAATTGCTTTGAAGTTCGGTCCAACTTGAATTTTAAGTTTTTCATCCACCCCACCGTTGATTGCATAAAGCAATGCTTTTGCAAGGTTTGCACGTGCTCCGAAGAATTGCATTTGTTTACCGATACGCATTGCGGATACACAGCAAGCAATACCGTAGTCATCGCCGTATTCTCTGATCATGATGTCATCGTTTTCGTACTGAATCGCACTTGTTTGGATAGACATTTTTGCACAGAAACGTTTGAACCCTTCTGGGAACTTCGTAGACCATAATACAGTCAAGTTTGGTTCTGGAGCTGGTCCAAGGTTTGTTAATGTATGCAAGAAACGGAAAGAGTTTTTCGTTACAAGTGTTCTTCCGTCTAATGCCATACCACCGATTGATTCTGTTACCCAAGTAGGGTCTCCACTGAACAATTGGTTGTAATCAGGTGTACGAGCAAATTTTACAAGACGAAGCTTCATAACAAAGTGATCGATGATCTCTTGTGCTTCTTGTTCAGTTAATGTGCCTTCACGAAGGTCACGTTCGATATAAATATCAAGGAAGGAAGATGTACGTCCTAGTGACATCGCTGCACCGTTTTGTTCTTTAATTGCAGCAAGGTAAGCAAAGTATAACCATTGTACTGCTTCTTTTGCATTTGTAGCTGGTTTAGAGATATCATAACCATAAATCTCAGCTAATTGTTTTAATTCACCTAAAGCACGGATTTGCTCGCTTAATTCTTCACGTTGACGAATAACTTCTTCGGACATTGTTCTTAATCCGTAGTTTTTCAAATCTTTCTTACGTTCAGCGATCAAGAAGTCTACACCGTATAATGCTACACGACGGTAGTCACCGATGATGCGTCCGCGTCCGTATGCATCTGGAAGACCAGTGATGATACCAGCCTTACGAGCAAGCTTCATTTCATCCGTATAAGCATCGAATACACCTTGGTTATGTGTTTTGCGGTAATCAGTGAAGATTTTTTGCACTTCTTCATCTACTGTGAATCCGTAAGATTCAGCTGCAGCTACCGCCATACGGATACCACCGAATGGTTGAAGAGAACGTTTGAATGGTTTATCTGTTTGGAAACCAACAATTGTTTCAAGTTCTTTATTTAAATATCCAGGACCATGTGATGTAATAGTAGAAACAATTTTAGAATCAAGATCAAGGACGCCGCCTGCTTCACGTTCTTGTTTAGTAAGTTCCATTACTTGCTTCCATAATTCTTTTGTAGCTTCTGTTGGGCCTTCTAAGAATTCATCGTTTCCTGTGTATGGAGTGATGTTTTTCATAATGAAGTCACGTGTGTTAACTTCATTCTGCCAATCTCCGCCAGCAAAGCCTCTCCATGCATCTTTTTTAGTTACATTATCCATAACCATTGCCATTTTATTTTACCTCCTAATATTACGTTCAGGAATATTATTTCAAATTTCTAGATGTTCAGCTTTTTTAAATTATATAACAGCTTTCTATACTCTTATAATACACATTATATGTGAAAAAGTGAACATGTAAATTATGACAATCTGGTGAAATCAAAAACAACGTTGTTAAATCAATCTTTTCTTTCTATTTTCGAATAATTCTAATATCAGGAACCCTTGACAGTAAATAAAACTGTTATAGTAAAATCCACTCTGAAAGCTAAACTGTACTATAAAAGGCATCTGTTCTTAAATACAGATGCCTTTATAGATACCATTATATAACAATTCTGTCATTTATGCACGTCTGATCTATTTTTAAAGGCTTCCTTCGTCACAATATATTGTTCGTGGTTTGTATGTTGTTCCTGATTTCCACCCGTTTCAGCATGGTGAGGAAAATTCCCAGGATGACTTTTACGTTTATGATTAAAACCTTTACCTCTCGCCATAATCCTACCTCCTTCCCTTATTATCATTTTCTACAGAAAGGCGAGAATTATGGCAGGTAAGTTGAGGCAATATAGTACAAAAAGAACATCATTATTGGCAGCCATAGACCACTTGTTTAAGCAATTTGGGAACAACCTCAGTGGAAAATGGAATATGCAGCCTTTCTGTACGTTTGTGTGCGTCCTTACCATATGGACCGATATTTACGGCTGGTATATCCAATTCCCCAATAATAGAAAGCGGAAGATTATACCCCTTCCCGTATAGAGGCATTTCATTTTCTAACACCGGCATCACTAAATCACGATCACGTAAACGGCAATAGCTTACATCGGAAAGCCCTGGAAAATAAGACATGATCTTTATTTCTTCATTAAATTTCTCTTTAGCGATCCTAACGCAGTGCTCTACTATACCTTTTGCTTTCTGATCCCTTTCATCATCTTCCAAATAAACGTGTGGATAATAAGGTGGAGCGAGCATGATCATATAAAAAGGGGCCTCTGATTTGAAAAACGCTGCCACTACATCTGCAATTTCAGCTGTTAATTTGGCCATATTCATGCCTGCGTCCTGTTCGAGCAATGCAATCTTTGCGTTTATTTCTTTCATAAACATATGGCCATATTCTCTACAGCCTTTATCAAATAACTCTTGATAAGTATATACACTGGGCTTAAGGTTAGGTTTTCTTGAACCATGTCTTCCATACCCAAGTAAATCATAAATATTTGATAACCGTCCTTCTATATACCTGCTGCTTTCTTCGCCAATATCTTTCAGCTTGTTTATGACTTCTTCCGGATTTTGCTTTAGCGTAAGGATATTAGCTAGTACATATGCTGCAGTTGGCGTTTGGACATTATATGCTTCTTTTAGATCCATTAATTTTAAGATCGTAGGCAGAGGGTTCTGTTCCCCGCGTTCTTGTTCTAAAAAGGCTAAGGATAACTCCAGTCTTTCCGCTATCACACCTGCCATCCAGGCGGCATTCATGCCCTCAAGCGGTTCGCCCACATGTGTTTCAGTTCCTACACAAAAAATTAAGGGCAATAACTTACCCACAGATCCTGTATAAAAATATTTTGTACGGTCTCCTGGATATGCACCAAAACTCGGCTCCGAGCAAATGGCCACTTCCAAATCCAGTTGATATTGGTCCTTGAGTCCCTTAATCAACTCAACTCCCGCAAACATTCCGGCCGAATATCTCTCTTCATCCGGTGTAGCTAAAAATAATAGGTTATGTTTCAAATTGCCATGTTCGGCAGCTTCTGATAGTAAAGCCATCTGAATAGCAAGTCCGGCTTTCATATCCATAATTCCTCTTCCAAAGATCCACTCTCCAGACTTCAAATCCTGCTCGGCATCAACTGAAAGGTTTTCCTCTGCCATTGCACTTGTACATTCCAATGGTGAAAAAGCGAGCGGTGCAAGGCGTCCGTAATCTTCAACCCCAACTACATCATAATGGCTTAAAAGTATAATTGTTTTTTTACTCGTTTTACTACCTTGATAAAACGCAGCAACTGCTTTTCGATTTAATAGATCTCCTGTAATTTCTTTTCTGTATATTTGATCGGGGTAATTTTGAAAATAAGGCATTTCCTTAAGGATCGCAGAAATTTCGTCCTCCATACGCAGCTCACCTCTTGTTCCCGTTACACTTGGCACTTTTACAAGGCGGTATAATAACTCCAAAATCCCTTCCTTTGTATTCCAATGACCCATACCTTATCCCCCCACTTTTTCTATCTTTTTCTAAAATTATAGCAGTATTTGGTCGAATATTCAGTTAAATATTAATAGTATAGCTCTCTATTTTGCCGTTGCTAATTAGATATGTTACGGTATTCTTACAATTAAAGGAGCGGTTACAATGGATATTTCTATCAATATTAAAGAGATTACTCTCCACTATATTTCAATGGAACTAAAGAATTCCTTTACTACTAGCTTTGGAAGCTTGAAGGATAGAGAAATGATTATTATTGAAATGGTTGATTGCGACGGTATGGTTGGGTGGGGTGAATGTGTTGCCTTCCGAGAACCTTGGTATACGGAGGAAACACTCCAAACTGCTGCACATATTATGAAAGATTTTTTAATCCCCAAACTCATCCAGCAGCCAATCTATCATCCGGATGAACTTCAGCATCTTTTTTCTCCCGTTCGCAAAAATCCAATGGCTAAATCGGCTCTCGAAGGCGCAATTTGGGATTTATATGCGAAGAAAAATAATAAATCCTTATCGAGAGCTTTAGGTGGAACTAAAAATGAGATTGAAACAGGAGTTAGTATTGGACTGCAGACCTCAGATGAACATTTATTTCGCCTGATTGATCATAGCCTTGAGCAGGGATATAAGAGAATTAAGCTTAAAATCAAACCCGGTCAGGACATCTCTCTTATTCGGACAGTTCGTAGGAGATACCCACACTTACCCATTATGGCTGATGCAAATTCAGCCTATTGTTTAGCAGATATGGACCTCCTAAAAGCGCTGGATGAATTTGATTTAATGATGATTGAACAGCCGCTTCGTTTTGACGATTTTTATGAGCATGCCATTCTTCAGCAACATATCACAACACCGGTATGCCTGGATGAAAGCATTCAATCATTCGAGAACGCCAAACAAGCAATTGCTCTGGGTAGCTGCAAAGTGATTAATTTGAAAATTGGACGAGTCGGCGGTTTATCAGAAGCCATTAAAATTCTTCATCTTTGTGAAGCCAATAATATTTCCGTTTGGTGCGGCGGTATGCTTGAATCTGGAATTAGCCGAGCCCATACGATTGCACTGGCTTCCATGCCACAGGTTAATCTGCCTGGTGACATTTCGAGCTCCAGCCATTATTGGGAGCAAGATATCACGTCCCCTAGCGTGATTGTCGAGAACGGTGTCATTCAAGTTCCTGAACAAGCCGGAATGGGTTTTGAAGTTAATCGAAAATGGCTAGCCCATTACTCAACTCACAAAGAGTCCTTCACTTCCAAATAATGTGTATTCTTATTCTATAGGGGTATAGAATAAGAAACGAACAATGGGAGTGAATACACATGACAAAGGAAAAACCATTATCGAAGAAAAAAATGGACAATCCTGAAAACTCAATGACTGACAAAGAGCATATGCTCGATAGATTTGAAGATGAACAGCATGTAGACACCATTCCTATCGAAGATTTACGAGAAGAAAATCTTGAAGAAAAAGATAAGACTGCTACGAAGAGCACTTCTTCCAGCGAAAAGAAATACGAGCCCGAAAAACAGTAAGCATGGAGCCAGTTTATCTGGCTCTTATTTATTTCGCCTTTCCAAAAATCCCCTAGCTAATATCCCTCTGTAAACACCGTAATTAAATTCAAAAATATTCCTCAAAAAGTCATCCAAGACCCTCTATATTTCTTATACAAGGGGGGGTTCTAAGTAGGCCAATAAAGTTCAAAACATACTCAATCCGCTTACAGCCAAATCTCAAAGGATTGCAACAGAGATTATCCGAATATCCAGCTTTACACAGGAAAGTTCTGCATCCTCACAGGAGATTCTCGCTAATATCAAAGAGCAAAACCAGCTAATAACCGGTATTTCTCATAGCTTTAATGAACTTGATAATCTAGTTGAAAAACTGGATGGATTAGTGCAGATTTAAATAAAAAACCCGCTATTCATGTTTACGCAGCACCTATTCGATGCGGATTCATGATTGACGAGTTTTTAAATTACATATTAATGTAACTCGTCGTATTTAGTCCCTATCGTTAAAGGACTTCAACAAATGTCTAATACTAACTATTCTTTAATATGTCCCAGTCCCTTTAATCAAAAAATGACGTGTCCCCACGTCATTCATTAATAAACTTATTCCGATTTCACTTTTTCATATCCATTGACGACAACAGATAATTCCCCGGTCGATGGATGAATAACCATTCCCGTTACTGGTATATATGCAGGCATTAACGGATGATTCTTAACCAGATTAACACTTTCCGTTACGCTTTCATGGACATTAGAGAAGCCCTTAACCCACTGCTTCACATCTATTCCTACATGCTCCAAAGTAGAAAAGGTCTCATTAGGTACTCCATTATCAGTCATTTGTCCAATCAATTGATTTGGATCCATGGCAGCCATACCGCAATCCTCATGGCCTACAATAAATACTTCTCTTGCTCCCAATGCATGAATTGCCACAATGATGGAACGCATCACACCGCCAAATGGATGATTTACGATTGCCCCGGCAGTCTTTATAATTTTGACATCTCCGTTAGCAATATTCATGGCCTTTGGTAACAACTCAACCAGCCTGGTGTCCATACAGCTTACTATAACCATTTTTTTATCGGGAAATTTAGTGGTCTCATATGGCAAGTATTCTTCCTTGTTTACAAATTCACGATTATAAGCAAGAATTTCATCTAATGTATTCATTTATTTCTCCCCTTCATACAGCCTTAAATCCATTGTACCTAAGTATTTATAATAGTTGAAATAATATACAATTTCATCCGAAGGAAACTTTCAACAAAAGATGCGTACACTATCATAACAGGTTACTAAACAGTATTGCCGGACAACTAATGAAAGGATCCATATACTTTGAAGACAAAACTTAGGCAACTTGAACCCTATATACATTCCATTTTTGAATATTTACACTCACATCCTGAGATAAGCTGGAAAGAGCATGAAACTGCAGCCTTTATTGAAAAGCGATTAATCGAAGAAGGGGTTAAGTGTAACGCTTTCCCCTCATTTCCCGGTTTAGCTGCTGAAATAGGCTCCGGCAAGCCAGTCATTGCTTTACGAGCGGATATGGATGCCCTTTGGCAGGAATGTGATGGAACCTTTAGAGCTAATCATTCATGCGGACATGATGCGCACATGTCAATCGTTTTGGGTGTAGCCTTGATGCTCAAAGAATTGACTGAGACTGAAAAAGAAAAAGGAACAGTTCGATTTATCTTTCAGCCGGCAGAAGAAACGGGTGAAGGTGCCAAGGCTGTAACGAATCTTGGAATTGTAGATGACGTTGATTATTTATACGGTCTCCATCTTCGTCCAATAGAAGAGCTGCCTCTTGGCATGGCAGCTCCTGCGATCAATCATGGGGCAACCTACCATCTTTCAGGAAAAATCATTGGAGAAGATGCACATGGAGCGCGGCCTCACTTAGGGACAAGTTCAATAGATGTCCTAATTATGATGCATCAGCTGCTTCAACAAATTAAACTGTCGCCGATGAAACCACATTCCATCAAAATCACCAGATTCGAAACAGGTAATGAAAATTTAAATGTTATACCAGGTACTGCTTTGTTTGGAATTGATGCCAGGGCTCAATCAAATGAAGACCTGAACATCATTAAAGAGCAAATAAAGCAAACCTTTGCTCAATTAGAATCAATCTTCCGCATTCATATCCAACTAGAACCATATCCAGATACACCGGCTTCCATCATCTCCGCCAAGGCGGCTCAGTTTATGGAAAAAGCTATTTTGGATACAATGGGGCATAAAGCATTAAGCCCTACAGTGTTAACTCCCGGAAGTGACGATTTTCACTTTTATACGAAACTTCGCCCTTCCATAAAAGCAACCATGCTGGCACTTGGTGCTGATTTAACTCCCGGACTTCATCACCCAAATATGACATTTGATCGTTCCTGTATAATAGAAGGCATCGAAATCCTAACAAGAGCTATTCTCCATACGTTAAAGGCTGAATCTCTATAATAAAGATTCAGCCCCTTTATAGTTATACCTAATCATTTCCCAGCGCTTGTTTTATATCCCCCCATAGATCTTGCCAGTTTTCCAATCCAACGGATACACGCAGCAATTGGTCTGTAACACCCATTTCCAATCGTTCAGATTCCGGAATAATAGCATGAGTCATTGAAGCCGGGTGACAAATCAATGTTTCAACATCACCTAAGCTGACTGCAATTTTAATAAGCTTCATCCTGTTAAGGAAGGCTTGTGCATCCTCTTTACTGCCTTTTATTTCGAAAGCGATAATCCCTCCTGGCTGACGCATTTGTTTCATAGCTGCCTCATATCCAACGTTTTGCTTATCTCCAGGATAATAAATCCGCTCAACTTTTGGATGTTCTTTAAGCTTCTCATAAATTTTTTGAGCATTTTCGCTATGACGGTCCATCCGAATTGGCAAGGTTTTGATTCCCCTTAACAATAGCCATGCATCAAAAGGCGCCATAATTCCCCCGACGTCCTTTAACATTGTTTTTCTAACTCGTGATATGAATTCACGGGAACCCGCAGCCAAGCCCGCTACAACATCCCCATGTCCGCAAATATATTTTGTTGCACTGTGTACAACTATGTCACATCCCAGCTGAAGGGGCTGTTGCAAGTATGGCGAAGGAAATGTATTGTCCACAATGACGGGGATCCCATTTCTTTTAGCCACCCGTGCCACCATTTCCAAGTCAATGACTCTCATAGTTGGGTTTATTGGCGTTTCAATAAATATACACGTTGTTTCAGGTTTAATTAACTCCTGTATTTGTTCCTCTGTTTCCATCGGACTAAAGTCATGATGGATGTTATACTTCTCTTTCATCATGACTAATAAATCGAATGTACAACCATAAATACCGAGTGAGCATAGAATATGGTCATTTGCCTTGGTAAGTTCCATTAAAACAGCTGATACAGCAGCCATACCAGACCCAAATGCAATTCCTTCCTCAGCTCCTTCCAATACTGCTATCTTCTCTTCTAATGAGCGTACGGTTGGATTGCCTAATCTCGAATAGATAAATCCATTATCTGTACCGGCAAATCGCTGTTCCCCCTGTTCAGCAGATTCAAATGTAAAGGTGGAAGTTTGATAGATTGGCATAGAAAGGCTTCCTTGATGTTCGTTTGATTCATATCCGGCATGGATAGCTGCAGTTTCAAAGTGGGTATATTTCTTATTCATATAGCTCCCCCTATTTCAAATGTAAAAAATTTCAATCCCCACTTTATCATATGGCATTCACCCAAAAATTGTAAACAGTCTTATCCAGATATTTTAAAACCCGACTTTCATTACATACAAACTACTGACCCAACATTAAATAGAACTCATCACTTCATACAGAGAAAAATAAGGACCCAATACTTATTAAATCCGGTGTATCTGTTTACTAATCTCCCTAAATTACAAGAAAAAAAGGCCCTAATCAGACCTTTCACCCATGTATAACGTCAGCAAAATCGCCATCTACTACTGATGTAAGTAAATCAGCAACCTTTACTTTCATTTGCACTCCTATTTTTCCTGCACTGACTATAATTTTTTCCTGAATTTCAGCTGATACATCTATGTATGTTTTATACTGCTTTTTCATCCCAACCGGTGAACAGCCACCGCGGATATACCCCGTATATTTTTGTATGTCTTTCATAGGCAGCATTTCAACTTTCTTTTCACCAGAAACTTTAGCTGCTTTTTTCAAATCTAGCTCTGAATCTACAGGAATCACAAATACATAAACAGAGCCAGTCCCTGAAATGGTAACGAGAGTCTTATAGACAAGACGATAATCCTGGCCTATCTTCTCTGCAACGGAAATACCATCAATTTTCCCATCGCGATTTTCGTATTGAAATATTTCATACTCAATTTCTTTTTGATCTAAAAGGCGCAGTGCATTCGTCTTTACGTTTCCCACTTAAAAACTTCCTCTCAAAATTTGCCCGATTTAAAAATTGAATAAAGTAAATACAGTACCATTAAGGTGGCGATAATCGATCCAATTTCAATAATAGGCACTTGCCATAATATAGAACCGCTCCCTCTAGATGATGATCCTATAATCAAGCCTGCCATAATAATACTAAAGGACAAGAGAATAATCGCATAGGAAAGCTGGTTCCCGACCTTATCCATTTTACCAAGGAACACATCTAGTTGCGGCACTTCTATTTGTACACGAAATTTACCTTCTTTCAGCTTATTCATCAATTCATTTATATTGCGAGGCATTTCGTCCAGGATATCCGAGTATTCCACTACTTTGTTCCACAAGGAGTCCGCCAGGTTTTTAGGCTTCAGTCTTTCTTTAATCAACTTCTCCCCAAACGGCTCAATTACATCAATAATATTGAATTCCGGATTCAATGTTTCTACAACACCTTCCACTGCAAGGAAGGTTTTACCCAGCATAGTCAAATCAGATGGGATACGGATATGATGTAAGTAGGTTAATGTAAAGAAGTCATTCACTGCTTCACTCATATTTAAAGTATTTAAAGGATGACCATAATACTTATCGATAATTTCTTCTACATCAGATCGCAGTTTATCATAATTGATATCATCAGGTGTGAAGCCCAGCTTCAGGATTGCACGCATGACACTATCCGTATTACCTCGTTTTAAGGCAATAATCAATGTTGCAAATGCATACTTTATCCGTGTATCCAGGTGTCCAATATTACCGAAATCAATCAAAACAATTCGATTTCCAGGTTGAATCAGGACATTGCCTGGATGTGGATCTGCATGAAACAGACCGTTGATTAAGATTTGATTCATCATCGCATCCGTAAAGCGCTCACTGATTAGTTGCCTGTCAAACCCAAGTTCATCTAGCATTTCGATTTCATTTATTTTAATACCTTCTACATATTCCATCGTTAATACTCGCTTAGTAGAGTAGTCCCAATAAATAGATGGTATCTTAATTATGTCATTATCGATAAATTGATTAGCTATTTTTTCGGAATTTCTTCCCTCAATTCCATAATCCAGTTCCTGATGTAAGGATTGAGAAAATTCATCCACTATATCACTTATGCCATAATCTCTAGCCCAGCTGAATCGCTTTTCTGCCAATCTAGCAATATTATGCAAGATTTCTAGATCTGTCTCAATATTACCCTGGATATTAGGGCGTTGCACCTTTACAGCGACCTCTTCCCCTGTATGAAGAACAGCCTTATGTACTTGACCAATAGAAGCCGCAGCCAATGCTTCTTCTGTAAAGTCGGAAAACAGTTCATCAATTGTTGCTTCCAGATTCGATTCGATAATCTTTTTGACTTCTTCAGGGGAGAAGGCAGGCACATGATTCTGCAGCTTTTCCAATTCCAAAATAACGGAAGGAGGAACGATATCAGGTCTTGTACTCAGCATCTGCCCAAGCTTTACAAAAGTCGGGCCCAATTCCTCAAGAATGGCACGAATCCGCTCGGCAGCCGGCCGATTTTTAACCTCCTTGCCTTCAAACGTCCACTGCCCTCCAAACGGTAGCATATCGGATAATCCCAGTTCTTTGGCAATGGATCCAAATCCATTATGAATCATTGCACGGATGATATCCTGGTACCGATTAAAGTGACGTATTCTCTTTTCAAGCATCTGCTTCCCCCCTAACCTGCTCATTCATAAACTTGTGTTGTTATTGATTTTTCTCCTCTAACAAAGCAATTCGATTTTCCAATCGTGCAATGTCTTCTTTTGTGGCAAGATCCATTTCTGCCAGACGTTGCTTAACCTTTAAATTAATTTGTTGTTCAAATTCTGTCCGGGCTTCATTACCCTTTTTCACTAGATCTTCCACCATTGATTTAGATTCTGCATGAGTTACTTCACCCTTTTTCACCAATTCATCCACTAATTTTTCAATTTGTTCCTTGCTTGTTACAGCTGCTCCAATTCCCATAGAAAACGTTTTGTTTATAATGTCCCTAATCATGCTCACTTCTCCTCCTTGAACTTATGATTAATAGAATAAAGCAAAGTTTTTCCCACTATTACCTTTCCACCCCTTAATTAAAACAAACCTATAAATTGTGTATTTTTTTTGAATTAATAAACATCTCTGCTTATAAAAAATAGAAGACCGCCCTGCCGGCAGCCTTCTATTAAAAAATTATTCAGATTCTCTTTCTGTACTAAATACAATTCCACTTTCTTTTCGGGAGTACTCTGTAATTTCCAGTACCCCTCTACTAATCTCAATTAGCTTTTGATAATCTGGCTGTTTATCATGGTTGATAATATCGATAAAAGTATCAATTTCATACACCATATCATTCTCTTTTTGAGGAATTGAAAAGGGTTCGCACACTTTTGTTTCTCTATCAATATACTCAAGCTTTTGAATGGTTCCTGATCCAGGAAAGATAATATTCCCCGTCTCCCCATGAATTTCATTTGACCCATAGGAATTAACTATTTTCGAGCAAACAATTGTACATACAAAATCAGAATACTTGAGGATTAGTGTTCCTCCTCCATCAACGCCACTATCAAGCATAACTGGAGTATAGCTGGTCGAGATAGGTTTTCCGAAAAGGGCGAAGGCCATGGCAAGAGGATAAACACCTAGGTCCACCAAAGCACCACCTGAATAATCAGCTGAGAAAATATTAGGAATCTCCCCCTCCAGTAGTTGATCATATCTGGAAGAGTATTTCATATATTGTAAGTTTATATTACGAATTCTCCCCACTCGTCTAATATTATCCTGCAGTAACTTGAAGTTGGGTGTATGAAGGGTTCTGATGGCTTCAAAAAGATAGACGTTATTCCTTTTAGCGATTTGATATGCCTGATCCAGCTCTGCCACATTAGAGAATAACGGTTTTTCACATATGACATGTTTCCCGTTTTCTAACATTAAAACCGCTTGTTCAAAATGACATGAGTTCGGAGAAGCGATATAGACAATATCGATTTCCTTACATTTAGCTAGTTCCTCCAGCTGATTAAAAACAAGATCGACCTCATGCTTATTCGCAAAACGAGACGCCTTATCCAAATTTCTTGAATAAATCGCCTTTAGATAAAGACCATCGCTTTCTAAAACTGCATCTATAAATTGTTCTGTAATGCTACTAGTACCAATTGTTGCTAGATTCATAAGTAACCTCTCCCTCGCCTACCAAAATAAAAATCATAATTTCAAAAGTGCCATTATATTCTTACTAGTACCCCAATAAAGGAGCATGCTTACCTATAATAAGAATTTTTTATAATTACGAACGCTACATAAATCATATCAAAAAATGACTGCAGACATTACAATTAGATGCAAAGATTGGTTGTTACTAACTGTTTAATTGGCAATGAAGATGGGATAAGGATTTAAGCAAAAAAAAGAAGGCAAAATTTGCCCCCCTGTTTTATTAATCCTCATCTTTTGCATCCCAATCTTCAGGAATCGGTTCAGTTAACCATTCCTGGAAAAGCTTTTTATATTCCTGCAGCTGCTCTTGATAATTGGAGAATTGATCATTGTTAATCAAATACTGCTCCCCGTCAAATATAGCCCGGATTTTCTTTTGCTTGATAAGAGTTTCAAGATAGGATTCCGGCAATGATAAGTATTCTGCTGTTTCTTTCACGGAAAGGTACACCAATCATCCCCCTCTTCTCCCGAAAATATTGTTTATTAAGTCTATCATATTTTCTACTGTTCTTCATTCAGTTGAGGATTTAGAGTATACATATCTTTCATATCTGGTACTGTTATCTATTATAGAAATCATTAATTCTATCCAGAATTCAATGTAACCATACACTGTTTTTCTTCAAAAACCTATATTTTAAAATAATATATTTTTTTTAATTTATTGATAAATTACACGAACGTAAAGGAACCGTAAAGTTATAGTTAAATATGACTGTTTAGTATTTACTTTCAACTTCTTGTCAATAATAATGATAATCGAAAATATTTTTCTAAAATAATGTTGAGGTGTAAACAGTGGATGTAAGTATTCAAGAAATGCTTTTTCAATTTCTCGGCGGATTGGGTATCTTCCTATTCGGTATCAAATACATGGGGGATGGACTCCAAAAATCCGCAGGTGATCGACTAAGAGATCTATTGGATAAATATACAACCAACCCTATTATGGGGATTCTGGTTGGTATTCTAGTTACAGTTTTAATTCAAAGTAGTTCAGGTACAACAGTTATCACGGTTGGATTGGTAAGTGCCGGATTTATGACACTCCGCCAGGCTATTGGTGTCATCATGGGGGCAAATATCGGTACAACCATTACTGCCTTCATTATCGGTATTGATGTTGGCGAATATGCATTACCAATTATCTTTGTCGGTGCATTTTTATTATTCTTCTTTAAAAACCAAAAGCTGCACAACTTCGGTCAAATCCTATTTGGATTCGGATTATTATTCTATGGCCTAGAGCTTATGAGCAGTGGAATGAAGCCTCTACGTACCTTCGAATGGTTTCATGATCTAACTGTCAGCTTAAGTGATTATTCCATACTCGGTGTTGTAGTAGGAACAGTCTTTACATTATTAGTACAAAGCTCCAGTGCTACAATCGGAATCCTTCAGGGATTATTTGGTGAAGGGCTTATTGACCTGCAAGGTGCCTTACCGGTACTATTCGGAGATAACATCGGAACAACTATCACTGCCCTTCTTGCATCGATTGGTGCATCAGTTGCCGCTAGACGTGCTGCTTGTGTACACATACTTTTCAATGTGTTCGGTACAATCATTTTTATGATTTTGCTCGTTCCATTTACGTCCCTTATTGGCTGGTTCCAACAAACACTTGGACTAAATCCGGAAATGACCATTGCCTTTGCACATGGAACATTCAACATTACAAACACACTGATCATGATTCCATTCATTGGTGTATATGCGTGGATTGTTACTAAACTCATTCCAGGAAAAGATACTGTTATTGAGTATAAACCAGAGCATCTGGATGAACGAATCATCGACCAATCTCCTTCTATTGCACTTGGACAGGCGAAAAAGGAAACTTTGCGAATGGGCGAGTTTGCTATTAAAGGATTGGAAGAAACGTATAACTACCTGTTAACTAATGAAACTGCTTCATTGAATACAGGTAATCAAATTGAAGAGGCTCTTAATAATTTAGATCACAAAATAACAGATTATCTTGTTAAAGTCTCCACAAGTTCACTGTCTGCTAATGAATCTGACGAACATAATATTCTAATGCATACCATTACAGATATCGAACGCATTGGCGATCATTGCGAAAATATTCTGGAATTTGCAGAGTATAAAAATACAAATAAAGCAACATTTACAGATGAGGCCACAGAAGGCATGTCTCAAATGTTCACACTAACTATAGAAGCGGTCAAAGAAGCGATGGCGGCAATAGAGAATCAAGATAAGGAAAGTGCATATAAGGTGCTTGAATTGGAACGTAAAATCGATAAGATGGAGCGCCAATTAAGAAAGCAGCATGTCATCCGCTTAAATAATGGATCCTGCTCTGCACAAGCAAGCCTCGTTTACGTTGATATTTTAAGTAATCTTGAACGTATCGGCGATCATGCTAAAAACATTGCCGAAACGATTATTGGTGAACAAGAATAATCAGGAAGTAGACTCTCCTCGGAGGGTCTATTTTTTTATTCCTTCATTATTTCACTATTATAAAATGCCCTAAACACACTCTCTCCCCATTAACTATTTTAGATTTACACATATTTATCATCCTCAAAAATCCTCCTGTTTTCATTATTTATAAATCAAAATTACAACGGTAACTATTGATGAATGAAATATTTCACTATCAATATAGTGTAAATAGTATTCTTTTTGCTATGAAAGCGCTTTTTTCGAGCAAAAAGTTTTGTGAATTTATACACAAGGAGTATGCTTAAAGTAGAGGATTTATGGTTATATAAATATAACTAATTTAATTTTTCGCTATAACAAACAGAAATGGGGTATTTGCTATGTCAGACACAATGAAACAGCAATCAGAGACACAATCCTCTCCGGTTGCTTCACAAGAAGAATTGTTAAAACAATTATCAAAACCAGAGGTTCAGGAATCATTAGTTACACTATTAAATCAATTACCACAATTAACTGAAGTTGTAACAGCACTGAACAAATCATATGAATTCGCTCAATCCGTCGCTACTGATAAAGTATTAGTAAACGATTTTGCCAATACAGCGAAGGAATTTGCAGAGCCTGTTACGAAAACAGCCAAACATATAGCTGTCAATGCTATGGAAGCAAAGGAAAGAGCTGAACAAAGCAAAGAAGTGATCAGTGTATTCGGTTTGATGAAAATGCTAAAAGATCCTCAAATCCAAAAGGTTCTTCGTTTTGCCAGCGCTTATCTTCAAGTAAGCAACGAACGTTCTAAATAAAAGCTTATTCATTTATACAAAAAGCACTTATTAAATGATTTTAATAAAATACTAGATTAAAAATATTACAAACAAGGGTGGAACATATCATGGCACAAGAAATTGTTATTTTAGGAGCAGGGTATGGCGGTCTTCTTTCAGCATTATCAGCACGTCAGCATTTAACATCTGAAGAAGCTACTATTACAGTTGTTAACCAATATCCGACACATCAAATCATTACTGAACTGCATCGTTTGGCAGCAGGCAATATTAGCGAAGGCAGAATTGCTATGCCATTAGATCGTTTGTTTAAAGGAAAAGATATTAATCTAATCATCTCTAAAGTTGAATCTATATCAGCAGATGAAAGAAAGGTAACCCTTTCAAGCGGAAAAATCTTAACCTATGATAAATTAGTCGTTGGATTAGGCAGCCAAACTGCTTATTTTGGCATTCCTGGACTTGAAGAAAATAGTATGGTCTTAAAATCAGCAGAGGATGCTAATAAAATTAACAAGCATATCGAAGATCGAATTAAAGAATATGCACAAACTAAAAATCCAGCCGATGCAACCATTGTAATCGGTGGCGGCGGACTAACCGGTGTTGAATTAGTTGGAGAAATTGCAGATACAACCCCTAAAGTAGCTAAAAAATATATGGTTGATCCTTCTGAGCTTAAATTTATCTTAGTTGAAGCAGGTCCAAAAATTTTACCTATGCTTCCTGATCATTTAATTGAACGTTCAATGACAAGCTTAGAGAATCGTGGAGTTCAATTCTTGACTGGACTTCCTGTCACAGGTGTAAACGGAAATGTGATTGAATTAAAAGATGGCCAACAAATTATCGCCAACACATTTGTATGGACTGGCGGTGTACAAGGCCTTCCTGTTATCGGCGAATCTGGTTTAGCAGTAGATCGTAACCGTGCTACTGTTAATGAATATCTACAATCTACTTCACATCCTGATGTTTATATTGCTGGTGACAGTGCAGTTGTCTTCCCTGCTCCTGGTGCGAGACCATACCCGCCAACTGCACAAATGGCTTGGCAAATGGGTGAATTGATTGGTTATAATATTGCGGCATCCATTAAGGGTACTCTTCCTGAAGTATTTGCTCCAGTAAACTCAGGAACATTAGCAAGTCTTGGACGTAAAGATGGCGTAGCCATTATTGGCGGGAACTCAACACCATTAAAAGGCTTACCGGCTACAATGATGAAAGAAGCAAGTAATATCCGTTATCTTTCACACATTAAAGGTTTATTCAGCATAGCCTATTAATAAATGTTAAATCCTGTCCGCTAAACCAGCGGACAGGATTTTTTATTGGCTTTATACACCTCTCTCTTGTCCTATTAACCTTTTCCATGGATAAGTAGCTGGCGGACCAATCAACTACTTGCGGCCAAAGATTATTTCTACAGATTGCCCTCTATCTCTAAAACCTAATGTCAGATAATATTAGAAGTTTCTGATATTTCCCCTTGGTAGGATGACAAAAAGGGTATATGCTTTATATAGACACGTCATCTTAGAAGGGAGCCATATTAGTCATGAACATATTGATTGCTTATGCTTCAAAAAGCGGAACTACAGAAACATGCGTACATATCCTTGAACAAGACTTTAATGGGCATGCAAAATTAGTTGATCTTACGCACACTGATCCTTCGCTGGATGCCTATGATACTGTTTTGATTGGCGGTCCCATCCGTTATGGGAAACTTCATTCGTCGGTAAAAAAATTCGTAAAAAACCATCTTAAAGATTTTAAACAGAAAGAGGTCGGTCTATTTATTTGCTGCGCTGATGTCGGAAATGCTGAAAAATACTTTCAAACCAACTTTCCAGATGAGTTACTTGAGCAAGCAACAGCAATTGACTGCTTCGGTGGAGAAATTCGTTCTCACGCATTGGGAATTTTCGAGAAATTCATTGCCAAAATAGCATTAAAATCGTACCCGGCAGACCAACAGCCTTCTATTCTTAAAGATAATATTCATATATTTGCAGATCGAGTGGAAGCTACCTGACTATAATAAAAAGCCTTGAACCTGTTTAGAACACACGTTCAAGGCTTTTACTTTGTTTATTTCAGTACACCATATTTAATAAAATGAAATTGACGCTCCATGTCTTTTCTTTTTTGGCTTACAGTCGAAAGATCATTTAACGCCAGGATAATTTGATTGAATGTGATAGTTCTCAATATCTCAATAACTTGAAACAATTCCTCTTTTATTTCAACCTTTAGTAAATGAGTGTCAGTAACTAGATTCAGAAACTTCTCTTGTTTCTCTTCCATTTCACGTACATCCGTAAAGCTCATTAAATGTTCAGCTAGCTTACTATCCGTCCGCGTAAATACATTGACCAAAAACTTGGAATGAGCAGGATCCATCGCTTTCTTAGTTATATAATCAAATAGCAGAAAGTGAATTAAAAAGAGGTTTACCCCGGCGTTAATCTTGCTGTTAATCTGATCCAAGAGGTCACTTTTATATTCATTTAATAAATACAGAAACAGATCTTCTTTATTTTCAAAGTAACGATAGAAGCTTCCCCGAGGAATTTGCGCTTCTTTAATAATTCGATTAATTGATGCATCATAGAAGGAATATTGGCTAAATTCCTCCTTAGCAGCCTGAATAATCCTGATTCTCTTTTCCGCTGGTAAATTCACAAATGTTTGACTCGGCATATACTTTCCTACTCTCTGCGTAAAGAGTCAACTGGATCCAATTTAGCCGCTTTATTGGCGGGCATAAGTCCAGAAAGCATGCTAATAATGATGCTAGCAGCAACACCGAAAACAAGATATGCTGGGGTTATTTGTACAATTTCAAAATCAATTAATTTAGTTGAAAGGCTATTAGCTACAAAGGTTAATAAAGAGGCTGCCAGAACACCGATAATTCCACTCGATAATCCAATCAGGAATGCTTCAGATACAAAAATTCTTCTAATATCCATGCGTCTTGCACCAATCGCTTTTAGGACCCCGATTTCCTTCGTACGCTCAACAACACTAATATGGAGAACAACCAAAATCATGATTGCTGAAACAAAAAGTGAAATGCCTGAAATCCCGGTTAATACATATGTCAAAACATCCAGCATTTCGTTCATCATAGCTGTCATTGTTTCTTGCGATGAACCATTGTAGCCCATATCCTTGATTTTTGCTTTTATATCTTCCGTAAACTCTTCATTATCTGCAACTAAATAGATACTTGTAGGATCCAATGTCTGACCGTTATCCTCTGCAAGCTGTACCAGATCCTCATAATTGGCATAGATTAAATCCATCGCTGCAAATTGACTGCCTAATGAAATAATTCCACTAACCGTATAGGTTTTTTCATATAACTGTTCATTAAGCATTAGCGTTACGTTAACATCTTTACCGATCATATCTCCGCCTAATTTTTCAGCGGTACCCTCCGCAAGGAGAATTTCTTGTTTTCCAGGTAAAGTGCCTTCCTTAATACTCGTATCTGTTATGTTAGATGAAATGGTTGTAATCATCATCAAATCAACCTTTTTGTCTCCATATTTAACCGCATTGGAGCCAAATGAGATGAGATTAAATCCCTTTTCCACTGAAGAAACATGCTCGATTTCGGATAATTTCTCGATATCCTTTTCCTCAAATGGTGTCTGTTCTCCCATCATCGATAGCATCATTGCCTGATTTTCATCCACTGATGGCGGAAGTTCCTCTTCCTCAGAAGGCATATTAACTTCTACGACAAGCGGATTCACCATACTGTTCATAGAGTCATTCATATAGGTCTTCACACCATTTCCTAATGAAAGGAAAAAGATGACACTCATGATTCCTATGCTTGCTCCTAATGAAACCCAAACATTTCTACCAAGCTTCTCTTTCATATTCAGAAATGCAAGTTTCACGGCCGCCACAAAGCTAAGGTTTTCACCAACCTTCTTTTCCACTTGATTGGATTGAGGTTCCATTTGTTCTAGAGGTTCTCCTCTGTCATCACGGATAATTTTCCCATCTGCAATTTGGATTACCCTTGAGGAATGGTTCGCTACTCGCTCAGAGTGAGTAACCATAATAACCAGCTTACCTTGCTTAGCAATATCTTTTATGATCGCCAATACTTGTTCCGTTGTTTCAGAATCAAGTGCTCCGGTTGGTTCATCGGCAATGATGATTTCAGGATCATTAATTAATGCACGCGCAATCGCAACCCTTTGCTTTTGACCGCCGGATAATTGATTTGGCTTTTTATAAATATGATTTTTCAAACCAACCTGAGTTAGAATCTCCTCCGCTCTTTTAATGCGTTCCTCTTTCCCTACATTCGATAAAGTCATCGCAATCGTGACATTATCGAGGACAGACAAATGCGGAATCAGATTAAAGCTTTGAAAAATAAAGCCTATTTTATTTTTTCGATATTCATCCATTTCTTTTTCATTAAACTCACCAATATTCTTCCCTTCAAACTGAACGGAACCGGTAAAATCAGAATCCAACCCGCCAATCAGATTCATTAGAGTGGATTTACCACTTCCTGATTCACCAATGATGGAGACCAATTCTCCCTTCTCAAAGGAAACATTAACATCTTTAAGAGCAGGGAAGTATTGACCATCTGCAATCGGGTATTGTTTGTTCACATGATGCAACTCAAGTACTTTCATATACGTTTGATGACACCCTTTACTTATTAGTCTCTTGATGTAATTAGTCTGGTCAGTTTCATGACAGTTTATCAAGTAAGACTACTATAAGTGACAACCTGTCACCTGTCAATTAATTATATTAAAATAATATTTATTAACTGAATATATTTTATTTAAAGTGATTATGTGAAATTTTGTTATTTAAATATATATTTTCTTATTCAAAAGAAAAGCAGCTTGTCCCTCTAAATCAGAGAAACAAGCTGCCTAATTGTAATCAATTATTTAATATTTATTAGAATGCTGAAGTCCAACCACCATCAACTACTAAAACTGTACCATTTACAAAGCTGGAATCCTCAGAAGCAAGGAATAAGGCAGCTGCTGCAATTTCTTCCGGCTGTCCCACTTTAGGAATCGCAGCTTGTGCTAATCTAGAACGTCCCATTCCAAATTCATTAACTTTTCCCATCGATGCAGAAATATTGGTCTCAACCGCACCTGGTGCGATTGCATTACAGCGAATGCCTTCTTTTGCATACATAAAGGCTGTGTTCTTAGTAAGACCAACCACCGCATGCTTGGAAGCACCATAGGCTGCACCTGCATGAGCACCGTTTAATCCACCAGTAGAAGCAATATTTATAATTATGCCTTGGCCTTTTTCCTGGAATAATGGAACGACCTTACGCATGGAACGCATAACACCTTTTGTATTTACATCAAAAATTAAATCCCATCTTTCATCTTGTATATCCGCAACAGGTTCGAAACCATCCATAATGCCTGCATTGTTAACAAGTATATCTAATGTACCAAATTCACTAACAGCTGTATCAATCATTCCCTCGATATCTTCAAGCTTTGCAACGTTCACTTGCAATGCTTTCGCTGTACCACCATTGTTTGTAATCCCTTCGACTACATTTTCGGCACCCTCAAGGTTAAGATCTGTTACAAGGACTTTAGCTCCTTCTTTTGCATAAAGCTCTGCAATCGCTTTCCCCATTCCGGATGCTGCACCTGTTACAACCGCTACTTTTCCCTCTAATTTCATTTTGAACTACCTCCTCATTAAAGTATAGGCTCTGTTTATCCATACGGATTTTAAAATTTATACTTGGATTTGTCTGTGACACTTCGTATTAATCCAGCATAAAAGCGAGACATACCCAATGTCCTCAGATCCATTTCAAGTAAAACCTGCTTAGCCAACATAACGGACTTTAACATAGCCTAATTTTGCCTAGACATAAAAGAAAGTAAGTTTACCCGAAAAAAATGATATTCTTGCTTCAGGAATATTTTAACTTATATTTAAATTTAAATAAAACTAAAACACCTAACCTACTAGATCAAAAGTTGGACACAATGTGACAATTAGTAGTTAAAGAGAAAAAAGAGTGAAAGTATATTAAGACTTTGTCGAATTAAACTTCCATCCCCCACTTTTTCTGTTCAGCTTCCTTCATCTGTTTTTCTGTTTGCTCTGGATAAACTGTACGGAATTTATGGTGTTCTGCCGGGATAATTTCTATCATTTTTTCAATCATATCCTCTGGATCCATTTGATTTTTCAATCCCTCTTCCATTGCTTTCATATCTTCTTTACGGGTAAAGTGTTCTTCCTCATTAAACCATTTCCATTTTTCTTCTACAGCCCGATCGTTGAAACCCGTATCAAATGAACCCGGGTTAATAGTCGCCACCTGTATGCCAAACTCTTTTAATTCATGCTTTAATGTCAAAGCCATTGCTTCAATGGCATGCTTGGTCGCTGCGTATGGACCTGCATAAGGAGTTGTCATAATGCCTGCCATTGAACTTAAGAAAACAATTTTGCCCATACCTTTGTTAACCAGCTTTCTTGCAGCGATTTGAGCTGTCTCAAGCGTGGCAAAAACGTTCACTTCAAAGATAGCGCGGAACCGTTCCATTGGTATTTCAGCGAGCGGTCCACCTTCATTAATCGCGGCATTCGCCACAAAAATATCAAAATCATATTTATCAATTTCTCTTAAATCAATAGGATTGGTAATATCGAGCTTAAAAACTTCCATATTTATTCCCAAGTCTCTCGTTTCCCGCATAAGCGCTGTTTTCTGAGATGTCGTCTCAGTCGTCGCTATGACATGATGACCTTTTTTCGCCAGACCAATAGCCGATCCTTTGCCGAGTCCGCTCCCTGCTCCAGTAATAAAAATTGTTTTTTCCATTTTATATTTCCTCCTTTCCCCTTCTATCACTTCTTTTTTCTTCTTCCCGATGGCAATTAGCATAAACATTCATCCATTGGCTGAAAATTATTACTTGAGATCTGCTATATTGGTAAACCATGTATTAATTTTAAAAATATTTCATTAAATATTCGTAAAATTCATAGAACAATAGAACGAAATTGGGCAGGACCACATGATTAAAAAATTTAAATCTAGTAAAATAAGAAGAGCTCGTTTACGACTACATTTAGAAGTAAATAGAATAAGGAAGTACATAAATTATTAAGGAGAAGTGAATACATGATCAAAAAGGGGATTGCAATCATAATCGCACTGTTCGTGATTCTTTCAGGTCTTCCCGTGGAAAATAACGTTCAAGCTGCATCATCCAAATATGTAACGGCCAGTACACTAAATGTACGAAGTGGTCCAGGAACTACATACAAAGTTGTTACAACTGTTAAAAAGAATACCTCAGTCAAAGTAGCTCAAACGAAAGGCTCATGGGAAAAAGTAACGGTTGGAAGCAAGACTGGCTGGGTTTCCAGCAAATATTTAACATCTAAAAAACCTGTTGCAGAAGTAACTTCTAAAACGATGTATGTCACAGCAAGTACATTAAATATTCGCAGTGGAGCCGGAACTAAGTACAAAGTAGTTACAACTGTTAAAAAGAACAGCTCAGTTAAAGTAACTCAAACGAAAGGCTCTTGGAGCAAAGTAATCATTGGCAGCAAAACCGGTTGGGCTTCCAGTAACTATTTAACTTCCAAAAAGCCCGCAGCTCCGAAAAATTTAGCTGAAGGCTTAAAGACAGTCGAAAGCAACAAGCAACTCATTCTCGTTACTTCAAGTGGATATAATACATCGAAAGCTGAAATCCGCACATTCGAGAGGAACTCTAAAGGAAAATGGGTACCTGTATTAAAAACCAAAGGTTATATTGGGAAGTATGGATTTGCAAAGGAAAAGGACATGAAAGAAAGTGGCAAGAGGTCTCCGATTGGGAAGTATACAATCGGTACAGCTTTTGGCCGAAAAGCAAATCCCGGAACAAAGCTGAATTATCGTAAAATCACAGCGGATGACGTATGGGTTGATGATCCGAAATCGAAACTATACAACACTTGGCAGTCCAAAAAGAAAACCAAGGGTCAATGGAAAAGTGCAGAAAATATGAATATATCAGCCTACACATATGGGTTTGTAATCAACTACAATACGAAGCGAACACCTTATAAGGGAAGCGCAATCTTCTTCCACATTGGCAACAGCTATACTTTAGGCTGCACCGCAACATCTGAAGCAAACGTGAAAAAGATTTTGAAATGGTTAGACCCTAAAAAGAAACCAGTCATTATTCAGACTCCAATTAATGAACTTAATACGTACTAATAAAACAACCCTGCATTGGTAAGTCTAGTGCAGGGTTGTTTCTACTGTTCATAAAATAAAGATAGGGCAACCCGCTTAGTATAGTGAGTTGCCCTTATTTATAATTAAGCTATGCTTAGTTACAGATCATTTCTTTTGTACAAAGTCCCAGTGTTTCTGTAGTTGATTGATTAATTTCTTTGAAAAGATCAGGATTTTCCATTAAAGATAGACCATAAGATGGAATCATTTCTTTTATTTTAGGTTCCCACTCCTTCATATTTTGAGGGAAACATTTATCCAATACTTTAAGCATAACGTGAACAGCAGTAGAGGCTCCAGGAGAGGCTCCGAGCAATGCAGCAACCGAACCATCTTCAGCACTGACCACTTCTGTACCAAATTGAAGTGTTCCCTTTCCTTTTTCTGTATCTTTGATTACTTGCACACGTTGGCCTGCCACAACTGTATGCCAATCTTCGCTGTTGGCGTTTGGAATAAATTCACGTAATTCCTCCATACGCTTCTCATTCGATAGCATGACTTGCTGAACCAAATATTTAGTCAATGCCATTTCTTTAACTCCCGCCGCCAGCATCGTAATAACATTATTCGGTTTTACGGACCCAAATAAATCAAAGTTGGAACCAGTTTTTAAGAACTTGGGCGAAAAACCGGCAAATGGCCCAAATAATAACGTTTTCTTATTATCGATATATCGTGTATCTAAATGAGGAACAGACATTGGTGGTGCACCAACCTTAGCCTTTCCGTATACTTTTGCATAATGCTTTTCAGCGATTTCCGGATTGTTACAAACCATAAACAGTCCGCTTACAGGGAAACCTCCGATATGCTTGGACTCCGGAATGCCTGTTTTTTGAAGTAAAGGGAGACTTCCGCCTCCTCCACCGATAAAGACGAAATGTGCCGTATGGTACTCAAGTTTACCATCTTCTAAATCATGCACCTTCACCTGCCATAGACCATCAGTGGTACGTTTAATATCTTCTACACTATGACTATAATTGACTTCTACACCGCTACTATGTAAATGTTCAAACAGCATACGTGTTAACGCACCGAAGTTAACATCGGTTCCTGAATCAATTTTTGTGGCTGCAATCGGTTCATCCGTTGAGCGTCCCTCCATTATAAGAGGAATCCATTCTTCTAGTTTCTCTGGATTCTCTGTAAATTCCATTCCTTCAAACAAAGGATTTTTAGAAAGCGCTTTAAAACGCTTTTTCAAAAAAGTTATATTATCCTCTCCCTGCACTAAACTTATATGAGGAATTGGCATGATAAAATCCTGTGGATTTTGAATCAAATTGCTGTTAACCAAATATGACCAAAACTGCTTCGATTGCTGAAACTGCTCATTAATATTGATAGCCTTGCTAATATCTAAAGATCCATCAGCTTTTTCAGATGTATAGTTAAGCTCACACAGTGCAGAATGACCCGTCCCTGCATTATTCCATTCATTTGAGCTTTCTTCCCCTGCACTTGCAAGTTTTTCAAATACTTTGATGTTCCATTCAGGTGCTAACTCTTTAAGTATTGCCCCCAATGTCGCGCTCATAATCCCGGCACCAATTAAGATAACGTCTGTTTTCTTCTGCATGTTGCTCATTATAACCATCCTCATCCCCTAATTTGTAAAAAAGAGCAAGCTCTCCTGTTTAAACAAAGCAAAAAGAAAGGCTCTACTTAAGAAACCCTTTCATCTCATTTTTTACCATATCTCATACCATTATAATGATTCTTCGACTAAAATTTCTACTATTTACAGATAATTATAAACTATTTGTCGTTTTTAATGAAGATGGAAGCTTTTATTTAAAGAGAGGCAGACAAAACACCTTATACCCTTATTCAGATTGGTTAAGGGTTTTGCCTCTTATAATGAAATCAGCTTCTTGTGTCCTGCCTAGGAAATCTATTTTCTTGAAGTTTTAACAATCTGTCCCTTAATTCCGGATCATGTGCATATATGTACAGGCCATGTATGCCCCTCTTCATCAGTATGTTAAGTGAATTTAAAATAATTCTTTCCATAATTTCTTCACTGTTTTTATACTCATTCCTTCCCCTAAAGGCCTCTGTATCCTTATAGTTTTCAGGAATGATTTTTAACATATCTGTTTCCTTATCATAGCCGATTGATGGACCTAGAATAACCCCAACATAATTTAAGTCAAAGCCCTGAATTGTATAAATGGATCCTACTTCCTTTATGGTATTTGCTTCTTCTGCCCATGTATGATTTCCATAATCATTATTCCATGGAAGTTTAAAACCATCCTCTTCCACATAATAGGTTTGTCCATCTTTCTTATGTATATAATCGAAGGTGGACACAATTCTCGCCAAACCAAATTTGTTATTCTGCTCTTGGATTACTTTATACATTTCTGCTGCCGATTCGAAAATCCGAAAATCATATGCGTCTTCAATCGGCATCGGTGTAATTTTCTTTTCCACAAAATAATTAATCCAATTGACCATATTATCGGAGGCACGCATTCGAAATTGATTTGTCAGTACATAATTCCCTGTATTACAGCTCTTTGTGATTGAGTATAGCTTTTCTTCGTCCCAGTAACTTTTCATTTTCAAGACTTGCTTGTCATCATAGACGATAATGGCTACCTTGCTATGTCTAATGATCTCTTCCAATTGATTTTCTTCATTGAAATTATTGTAACTATCAGGTTTTGTTAACAATAAATGAGCTTCATCTACTAGAACGATATCAGCCTTTTTCCCCAATTTCTTTCGCTTGTTGATAAATGTTGTCGGCTTTTCAAAATTCTTTTTAGAAAGTACTTTAACATTTCCAGCTATTTTTCTATAGGTCTTTAACATCTCAGAATGATTAACTAATAAATAGTTTTCAGTTTTGGATAAATCGTTATCTTTTTCCTTGGCGAGCTCTTGTATTTTATTAAAAACCGAACTTAAGACAACACTCTTTCCGACACCCGCTTCCCCTTTAATAAGAAAAACAAACGGTTTTTCATCCTTTATATGTTCTTTGCATACCTTTATAATTTCCTGTTGCAGCTCTAACTGTTCAGTCGTCATTTCCTTAAAGGGGGATAACTTAAAGATATCTTTATTTTCAATTGCTTGT
Organism: Bacillus sp. E214; assembly: GCF_008087365.1. Taxonomy (NCBI): domain Bacteria; kingdom Bacillati; phylum Bacillota; class Bacilli; order Caryophanales; family Bacillaceae; genus Bacillus; species Bacillus sp. E214. The sequence continues at coordinate 205,905 of NZ_VENN01000005.1, forward strand.
GCTGAATGATCGACAATTTTTCTTTTTAAAAGTTCAGTCCAAATTTCATCAAAAATTTGTTCGTCATAGTATTGTTTTTCATAATAATTATGCATTACATTCTTTGCAGTTTGACTCTTGTTCTGCAGCTTATAACGCTCATCCGCCAAGAAATAATTGATTAGCTTCGTTTCTATATTATATGTAGCAGAACGATTAAATTTATTATGGATAATTAAGGACATCTTACTTAATGATTTTCGTTCATTATTATTCAGATGGTCCCTCATCCGATTTTTGACTGCCACTGTTTCGCCTATATAGACCGTAGTTTCATTGTTCAGAAAATACACGACAGGATAATCAATATAATACCCGCTCAGGCGATTTATTGATGCCTTGTTAAAAGGCAGTGTCTGTATTTTTACTGTACTTGTACTCATACCGCACCTCCACATCACACATGATTGTAAGCTGAATATGATTCATAATATGACTATTTCTTTGCCGGAGCCGGGTATTTTATGGCGTTCTTCTTCAGTTTCTTGAGTGCTTCCTCTTCCAGATTGATATCCAATTTATCCGCTAACTGCAAGAGATAGATAAATACATCGGCCATTTCTTCTTTTATATTGTCTATTGAATCAGCCGCTGCCTCTTCGCTATCTCTCCACTGGAAATTCTCCAATAATTCATTCGCTTCCAATGAAATCGAAATCGCTAAATCTTTCTCATTATGATATTGTCCCCAATTCCGCTCATCCCTGAACTCTAAAACCTTTTGTATGACTTCTTTCATTTTTTATTACCACCTAGTCTTTTATTCGATATATTCTACTTTACCATTTTTAATATAAAATATATAAAAACATTATCCAGTAGAGTTTTCGGTTAAGAACTAGTTAGAAATAGAGTAAATACACTATTGAAAGGAAGGCTTTGTTGATTCGCTATTGATTTCTAAGCCTGCCCTTCACTTTCCTTAATTTACTAACTTTACAATTATCCACTGCTTTTATCCGCCTAATTTATTCATCATAGGAAATTGATTGTTTTAAACAAATGCGCAGTAAAGTTAACAAGATACTGGTTTCTCCTATTTATTGCATAAGGAAAAGACCCTATATTACGAAAAAAAGCTCTATGAAAAAATTTAGGGCCAGTAGAATATCTTTTACTTTTTTTGATTCAGGTATCTTTACTTACTTCCCATAAATAATCTTCGCCAGACCGTAGTGACTTATATTTTCAATCAGATTGGCAATCTCTGAGGGAGACTCCTTGTAATCATTTTGAATCCATTCATTCAGGATACCTATTGTCCCAGCAGTTATGAACGTTGATAGATACCCCACTTGTGTTTGCGGTACATTTTTCCCGTAACGATTCCACTTTTCTATACATTTCATATGGGCAATATCTAACACATCATCAAGAAAGTCTTTTCCGTTCTTCAAAGTAAAGAGAATTCTGCTCAGTTCCTTATTTCTTAGAATCACCTCAAGAATTTCACTTGTAAATCCCGAGATCGTGTAGTCGTCCTTTGAAATGGAGATAGCTGCCTTCAGTTCATCCACATATTGACTCTTTAGCTTCTCCATCAAATCATATACATCCTCATAGTACCGATAAAAGGTAGCCCGATTGATTTCAGACTTTGCACATAGCTCGGTTACGGTAATTTTATTGATTGGCTTTTGTTCTAACAATTCAATAAATGTGTCTTTAATTACTTTTTTGGTATATCTTATTCTGCGATCTTCCATCCATTCTGACTCCTATTCTTAAACAAATCGTCCCATTCTGTTTAATAACTTTCATTCTGATTAAAATTGATGATTGATGCTTCCGGGGCAACATTATACAATGATAACAAATTTTATACAACACAGTGTTTAATAACTAACGGAGGTTTTCATGAAGAATATATCAATTATTACCGATGGAAGTTGCGATATCCCAGCAGAGGTAATCGAAAAATATGGAATAAAATTAATTCCTCTTCATTTTCAGTTTGAGGATCAAATAGAGTACGGTTCCGAACGTAAAATGGAAATTACGGAGTTTTATAATAGATTAGCAAATGGCGAGGTTGCCAAGACCAGTGCCAGCTCTCCTTCAGCCGCAATTCAAGTATTAAAAGAAGAATTGGAAAAAGGAAATGATATCATTTGTGTAACTCTTTCCAGCGCATTAAGCTGCACGTTTAATAATATTAGATTGGCAAGTCTGGAATTACTAGATTCATATCCGGAAAGTCGCATCGCCGTAATCGATTCCTTGACCGGTTCTATGGCTATGGGTATGTTAGTGGTTAAAGCTTGCATGATGAGAGATGAGAAGTATTCCTACGACCAAATTGTTGAATATCTGGAAGAAAACAAACAATCCTTCCACGTGGAATTTTACGTGAATGACTTACAATACTTAGCCAGAGGTGGCAGACTAAATCCGGCTATTGCGAAGATTGGTGGACTAATCGGAATCAAGCCAATCCTTTCTGTTACAGATAATGGAGTCATTGAATCTGTCTGCAAAGCTCGAAAAACATCCGGTGCAACCAAGCAAATCAAAGAAAGATTCCTAGCTTCAAATGTTGAGAGAGAAATGATTTGTATTTTACACTCTAATAATCTTGATCATGCATTATCCTTAAAAGCTGATCTTGAATTAGAACAATCCTTCGCGCAAGTATTCATCACCGAAATCGGCCCATCCATTGGCAGCCATACCGGTCCAGGGTGTCTAGGACTTGCTTATATAAAACAATAAATGAGAATAGAAAGGATATCTCCGACTGGGCGACAGGAGATTATCACCTAACTAAACTCAATGAGCCAATTAGAGTATCAGACATTGATATTATTGCCTCAATAAGAGACGAAAAGAGATTGGGACAAAAGGTCTCCAGCATCTATAAAAGCCGAACTATTATATAATGCAGTGTTAACATCAATTATTAATAATAGTTCGGCTTTTTCTATTTAGATTAATAAAAATCAAATACATCATTCGGTTTTAGACATAGTAAATTTAGTTATGTCCCAGCCTCTTTTTAATGTAGAAATTTCCTACTCTAGATCGCTAATAGTTTATATATGCACATAAAAAATCCCTTAAACTCATCGTCTAAGGGAGCAAATAAATATAAACTAACCTTCCTTCAAGTCATCTGGATGAATTAATAGATTCCCACCGCATCAAAACCAGATTGTACGGCCGCCTCTTCCTCGCTGCCTTCACCATACAAATCAATAGCAGACTGCACAATTGCGTTCCGAGCATCGCTAAAATTGGAATTAGAGGTTAAATAAACCGTTAAAGCTCGATAGTAGATTTTCCCCAATTTTTCTCTTCCAAGTTCTTGACCGATCAGGTATGCAGCATGGTTTGTAATAGATGAATTAACATGGACACCACCGCCATCTACGGAAGTCGGCATATGATAAAACTCATCCATATGGTCTGGATAGACACCACCATTTGTGCTATATTCTCTTCTTTGCTCGTTGCTGACGATTACACTGTTAGGATTACTTAAACTGCGCAATACCGTCACCCCTTCAGCTTTGGCAGCTGGTGCCATAATATCCTCTCCCATTTCCCAGTCACCATCATCAACTAGTACACCAAACACGTCAGCAAAAGACTCGTTTAGTGCTCCTGATTGATTCCGGTAAACCAGATTAGCTGAGTGAGAAATTACACCATGGGTCATTTCATGAGCAGCTACATCAAGACCTGCTGCCAGAGAAATCATAAACTCTCCATCTCCATCACCGTAGGTCATCCAACGTCCGTTCCAGGAAGCATTATTATAATTGGTACCATAGTGGACTTTAGATATAATTGCCATTCCCTCTCCATCTAGAGAATTACGGCCATGCTTGTTTAGAAAATACTCGTATACTTTTTCGGAATTATAGTGCGCATCGACAGCAGCACGATCGTAGTCTTTGATAAATGAAGCTGAATTCCCTACATAAAGCGTATCATTACTGGAAGTGTTATCGTTTTTGGCATCGTATGTTTCAATTCCACCAAGGTTAGCATGAGCATAATCCGCTAAAGAAAACTTAGTACCAGAATTCGCTTCCTTTACACGGGTAATGTGTAATTCTCTGCGTTCTCCATGCACACCGATTCCTGTACCTTTTTGTGTTTTTCTTTCAGCGGCATGCATGATGGCATTATACTGATCAATTATCTCACCCGTTTGTGCATCTACAAAGACAAACCAGTTTCCAGGTTCCACACCCATAAAGTTAACATTTACTTTATAGACTGTATGGTTTTCTCCTTTAAAAGGATAGACAACCAATTCAGTAGTAGGTTCATATGTCAGCTCTTCAGGGGCTTTAACAGAGGATAAGGCTTCTTTTACTGCTCTTTCACTGCTTAAAGAGACAGCTGTATTCACTTTTGATTCACTAAGTGTCTGATTCATCCTACCATTAACGGATTCAACTTCATTATCCTTATTAAAATGAACGATAATGTCTGAACCTTCAACATTTACTCCATTTACCGTCTGATTAAAGCGGATATGCGTCATGCCCAGTTCATCCTTTTGTACATCTTTCACCTTCAAGTTTTTCTCCGGATTACTGATTCCAGTCTTTCCTTGACTATTCTTCAAATAATTCAAAGCATTGGAAGGGGTACTAGAAGAGTATTTTTCAGCAGACCGCTCCTTCACGAATAAAGGAACGCTAGCCCTCTCATTCCACTCCTTACTAACTGCTTTCGAATTAACTGGCTGTGCAATTACACTTCCGGCCGGAATCGAGCCTACTAATATAGCGGATGTTAAAAGTACTGGTACTATCAATTTTTTCTTCAATGTATTCCCTCCACTAAACCCTATTTTATTCATTATAAATCGGAGGAAGAATAATATCATGAATAATTTGAATTATTAAAATATTTAAATCGATAGATAGTTAATCCTACAATACTAGAAGCAGCAATAGATTATTCTAAAGGAAAAACCCTTAGACATGCGGAAAACACGCAGTTCCAAGGGTTATTTTAAGATTAGGATTAATTCATAACATACCATACAGATTTGAAATCCGTTCTACTATAGAGAAGTAGCAACAATTTTCTCATTCGATTGCTTCTTACTTTTCGTCCATCCCATTAAGCTCTTCAAATTTATCGATCAATGCACGCGCTTCATCTGAGGACTTCGTATTCATCAACTCATTTCTTAATTCACCAGCCCCATGGAATCCACGGACATAGATTTTAAAGAAACGATGAAGATGTGTATACTTGCGAGCTACTACTTCTAAATATTTATCATGGAGATCTAAATGCAGCCTCAAGAGATCCAGCAATTCCTTACTGCTATGTTCCTTTGGCTCATGCTCAAAGGCAAATGGATTTTTGAAAATACCACGCCCAATCATAATCCCATCTACACCGTATTGTTCAGCCAGTTTCAATCCCATTTCACGGTCAAGGATATCTCCATTGATCGTTAAAAGTGTATCGGGTGCGACCTGATCACGAAGTTTCTTAATCTCCGGAATAAGCTCCCAATGAGCATCTACTTTACTCATTTCATCTCTTGTACGCAAATGAATAGAAAGATTAGCAATGTCTTGCTTCAATATATGTGTCAGCCAATCACGCCATTCGTCTATATCCGCGAAACCAAGCCGCGTCTTCACACTTACCGGCAATCCCCCAGCTTTAGCTGCTTGTATTAAATCGGCTGCAACTTCGGGACGGCAGATCAGACCACTTCCCTTCCCATTGTCAGCTACATTAGGTACGGGACATCCCATATTGATATCTATGCCTTTAAACCCTAACTCCGCCATACCAATACTCATTTTTCGGAAGTTTTCAGGCCTGTCACCCCAAATATGGGCTACCAACGGTTGTTCATCCTCTGTATAGGCTAAACGTCCACGCACACTCTCTTTTCCCTGAGGGTGACAATAGCTTTCCGAATTTGTAAACTCTGTAAAAAACACATCAGGTCTCCCAGCTTCACTCACGACATGACGAAAAACAACATCCGTCACATCTTCCATTGGTGCCAGTACAAAAAAAGGTCGTGGTAGATCACGCCAAAAATTTTCTTTCATATTCAAATTCCAATCCTCTCATTAAATGGGATATCATATAAAAATCTATCCCAAAACTAAACAGAAATAATCTTCTTTTACACTTATAGCATGCTTGGGCACTTTTTATCAAACTATAGAAATTTTGAACATATTATCCCTTATTATGAACAAAAAGTACAAAGAAAACCAGGAAAATTAGGTCCAGTCTGGTCAATGGTAAAGTACATCATCCATGTTCATATTCATTACTTACTTATTTCCAAATTATTTTACTAAGATATTGAATTGCTAATCTGAATAATTCCTAGTAAGAGAACCAATATATTAATGGAATGGAACAGAAGAAATCAAATAGACGATATTTCACTTGATTGTCTTCCTCATCAGTCTTAGCTTATAGATGTTATAATTATTTTTATATAATATATCCCTAACTATAAGAGGAAAAGAAATGAAGGAGGGAAACTCAATGACGGAAAAGAGGATAGATTCATCTAAGGTTAAAAAGATACCTGAAGTCGAAAAGGCAGATGAAGAGTGTACACTATATACGCCAAATACGTGGTTCGGAAATGCCATCCTGCATCGAGCAATTCTCTTTGCAACGAAAGCACATCAAGGACAGACTCGTAAAGGAACCGATATTCCGTATATTTCTCATCCATTCGAGGTTGCCCAGATTCTAACCTCTGCCGGCTGTAATACTGCGCTGATTATTGCAGGCCTGCTACATGACGTTCTGGAAGATACAGACGAGACTTCTGATGCAATTGAAAACGAGTTTGGTCCTTTAGTTTTATCCCTTATTCAGTCAAACAGCGAGGACAAGTCACGCAGCTGGGAAGAGCGAAAGCAGCATACCATCGACTACATGACAGAGTCAGCTAGCTTTGAAGAGCTCTTACTTGCCTGCGCGGACAAACTATCCAATCTCCGCAGTATTAAAGCAGACTATATTGAATGCGGAGACGAACTATGGACCAGGTTCAACCGTGGAAAAGAGCAGCAGAGCTGGTATTACAGTAGGCTAATTGATGCATTTGCACCCCTGCATGAATATGATATGTATTGGGAAATTTCCAATCTGTATACGGATATTTTCGTAACCTATTATCGTGAATTTAACGAAGGTGCAGAAATTATTTATCAGACCAATGGTCAGGAGACTTACTTCTACCATGAGGACAATTGCCAATGGATACCCATTATGCTCGATGAGTGGGAAAAAATTCAACCGACACTGACTGCCATTTCGAAAAGAGAAGCTCTTGAGATGGAAAATAGACTTCGTGAAGACTATCCGTCTCCGATGTGCTTGTTACGTCATCAACGCGATCCGAATATGATAGTCTTATACGCCAAAAAGCTACTGCGTGAAGGTCATAGTCCTAGACTATTCGCTGATCTGTGGAATAATATGGGCGGCGGAATTCCAGCCCATACTTTGCGCGCAATAGAATGTGCATTTCTGGCTCTCTACGAGCAAAAAGATCAATAAGATATGTGAGGCTGGTTAGCATCACATACAACTGTGTTTTCCTAAAAAAGTGGACAGCCCTCAATACCATGCATAGTGTGCCGTATTGGGGGCTGTCTCTATCATTTAATTTTATTTTATTTTATTTTAAATTCTTAATGCCAGTTTCTAATATTTCCATTTGCAGCAGTGTCTGTTCATCTGTAATAGTTTTATCTTTACCATTCATAATGGCTTCATATAAATCATCATACACTAACCCATAATCACCATTGATGGATTTCACTTTTTCTTCATGGATGGTACCTTCTTCATCAACATATGTCAGTACACCATAATGTTCTAGCGTATCTACTCCAAAATCCTTGTTATCCGGCATGTAAAATAATTTTAGGTGTTCTTCCTGGCGGTCCTTCGTTGCTTTCACAAAGCATCCCTTTTTACCGTAAACTACAAAGCTAGGCCTTTCTTTAATTCTAAAATAACTGGATTTTACAGTAACCTTCAATTCAGCATAATATAGATCTAAATCAAAATAATCATTCATTTTGCCTTGCCCCAATAATTGCCTAACATCATAGTGGATGTGATCCGGCTTGCCGAAATAGCTGATAACCTGATCCAATGTATGGCATGCATGTCCATATAAAAATGACATAGCAGGATCGAAAGTAGTAGTGGATTCTGGTACTTCGGGGCGGAAATAGTCAAAATGCATTTCTACTTCCAGCAGTTCTCCTAGCTTCCCTTCTTCGATAACCTTTTGAACAGTTAAAAAATCACTATCAAAGCGTCTGTTTTGGTAAGCTTGAACAATTAGTCCCTTCTCACGCGCGATTGCAAATATTTCTTTTGCCTGCTCGGAGGTTTCCATAAAAGGCTTCTCAACTAAACAATGTTTATTATGTTCTAATACCAATTTGGCGTATTCATAATGACTGTCATGTTTTGTACAAACTACAATGAGTTGTATATCTTTATCATTTAACAGTTGATCTAAGTCAGATGTATAAGTGACCCCTGGAATCCGATCCCAGCTTTCATGTTTAGGATTCCTTTGATAAATTGTCTTTACCTTTATATTCTTTCTTTGCAGGACGAACGGTAAATGGTATCTGTTCGTGCTTTTCCCATTTCCAATATAGCCAATTGTAAGCATGGCAGCCTCCTAAAATATAAATTTATACTTTTTCTTCTATTAAGCAATAGTTTAATTCAAAATGGTTTCCATTGATATGTATATAGTAGTAATGATCAAGTTTCTGGCGGTATATAAAGAGCACCCCCTGAAAATGATTCGCTCAATTTCAGGAGGTGCTTCCCTATTTGTTTAACAGTCTTATAATCTATCTTTGTATAAGTCTGAACAAGCTTTATAAATTTATTTTTACATGATGCCTAATACATGGAAGACAACACCAACGACGAACAATCCAAGGATCATTACGATTGGTGATACTTTCTTCCTAAGCAGCCACATACAAAGAAGTGTTAATAGCAATCCAGATAAGCCTGGGATTAAACTATCTAAATTTTGTTGTAGAGTTGTTACTTTAACATCACTTAATGATAGACCAGCAGCTTGTTGTTCCAACGCTGTTTTAATTCCCTCTGCTCCTGCAGGTAACTTATCCCAATCAATATAGGCACCTTCATCAAGCTGAACGGTGGATACAGTTGGCGTAAACTTAACAGAAACCCAACGGTTAACTAATGCACCAAGGATAAACATCCCGAGTATCGATGCACCTTTAGTAATATCTCGAAGTAACCCGCCAGATAAGTCATCTGTAATTTTAGATCCTGCTTTGTAACCAAATTCCTGTGTATACCAAGTGAATCCCATACGAATAAGATTCCATAAAACGAAGTAAAGAATCGGTCCAAGTATATTACCAGTCATGGCAAGAGAAGCTGCTAACGCACCAAGGATTGGCTTAACCGTGAACCAGAAAACTGGATCTCCGATACCCGCTAAAGGTCCCATCATACCAACTTTAACACCTTGAATAGCTACGTCATCAACCGGTGCACCATTTGCACGTTCTTCCTCAAGCGCTAAAGTTACCCCGAGTATAGGTGAAGCTACATATGGATGAGTGTTAAAGAACTCTAAGTGACGTTTTAGTGCAGCAGAGCGGTCTTCTTTTGTTTTATATAATCTTTTAATAGCTGGAATCATTGCATACGCCCAACCACCGTTTTGCATTCGTTCATAGTTCCAAGAACCTTGAATGAAGGTTGAACGCCACCAAACAGAAATACGATCTTTTTTCGATAATCTCAATTCTTTTTCCACTTTCTGTCCTCCTCCTTCTTAGTAATTATCAATAATAGCGCCTATTGGATCACCTGTATTACCATTTCCGCCATTACCTGAACCGCCTTGTTTAGAAAGAGCTAAATAGATGAGTGCTAGAGCCACACCGATAGCACCTAAACCAATAAGTGTAATTTCTGTAACAGTTGCTAATACGAATCCAATTGCAAAGAATGGCCATACTTCTTTTGTAGCCATCATATTAATAACCATTGCATAACCAACAGCTACAACCATTCCACCACCGATAGCTAAACCATTTGTCAGCCACATTGGCATAGATTCAAGCAAGCTACGAACCGGACCTGCACCAATGGCTAAAATTAATCCAGCTGGGATTGCAATACGTAATCCTTGCATACAGATTGCAGCAATGTGCCAAAATTCTACTACTCTGATATTTCCTTCTGCAGCTGCAGCATCCATAAAGTGAACAAATGCAGTCGCAATCGTACGACAGATAATTGTTAATAAAAGGCCAGCAACTGCAAGCGGAACTGCAATCGCGATTGCAGAAGATACTCCATCTTGACCTTGTCCACTTAAAACTAAAATAATAGCAGATGCAACTGATGCTAACGCAGCATCCGGTGCTACGGCTGCTCCAATATTTGCCCATCCTAAAGCAATCATTTGAAGCGTACCGCCTAAGATAAGACAAGGTACAAGTTCTCCTGTAACTAAGCCGATTAACGTACATGCAATAATTGGCTGATGGAAATGGAATTCATCCAAAATTCCTTCTACACCGGCTAAGAATGCTACGAAAAGGACTAATATTATTTGAATAATAGTCAAATCCATAATGATTTATCCTCCCTTTTTTTCGTGATAATCATGATTATTTTTGTTTGTTTAACTCTTCTTGAGCCTTCTTGATAATCTCGTCCATGTTGCCTTTTGAATCGTTCGGAACTTTACGTACATCAAATTTCAAACCACGCTCTTTTAAACTAGCAAAAGCCTCAATATCCTCTTGATTGAATGCCAATACCTTATTCGGTTGAACTTTACCAGGTGAGTGTGCCATAGAACCAACATTGATTGTCTCTAATGGAACGCCACCTTCAACCGCCCTAAGTGCATCCTGCGGGTTTTCGAAAAGAAGCAATGCGCGCTGACCGCCAAAGTGTTGATCATCTTTTGCAAGTTCAATCATTTTATGTACAGGAACAACATGTGCCCTTACACCTGGTGGAGCAGCTTGTTGGATTAATTTCTTACGAAGATCGTCCTTAGCTACTGTATCAGATACAACAATGATACGAGTAGGATTTGTTGCTTTAGTCCAACCAGTCGCTACTTGTCCGTGAAGCAAACGAGAGTCGATGCGAGCTAACACGTACTCAAATTTACCAGGCGCACCTGCAGTTGACGGTTTATCAGCAGGTTTAACCTCTGTAACGGGTTCTAACTCTTCTGGTTTAACTTTAACTCCTTCTTTAGCAGTGCCCAAAATATGAGCGGCAATTTCATGTGCTTTGTTCATTGAAAAACGAGATGCAAAAGCTTCAATCAACATTGGCAAGTTCATACCAGCAACGATTGCCCATTTGTCTTGGTGATCTTCAAGCAAGCTATTGGCTTGGTTGAAAGGAGTACCACCCCAAAGATCGACTAAGAATAAGACTTCATCTTGGTTATCGAAAGAGGCAATTGCTTCTTTCATTTTTGCCTTTACATCATCAGGTCCTTCGCTCGGCATCAATGTAACAGCTTTTACATTTTCTTGTACTCCGAAGATCATTTCTCCAGATTGCAAGAGACCATTCGCAAATTCACCATGACTAGCAATGATAATCCCTACCATCTTTTTACCTCCTATTATTATTGTTACAAGCAAACTAATACGGTAAAACACGTCTATTTCTATATTTCTATAGATGTGTTTTCCAACCATCTGAAAACGACTATATTCGACAAAAAAAGACATAAAAAAAAGTGATTAAATGAAGTTATAGGTACAAAGACTCCCCTTTTTCTCTTCATCAATCAATACTTTTTACTTACATCTAATCGAAGTAGTATCGCGTAAAAAATAAAGGAGATGGTTATTTAGACTAGCTTTTCGAAAATTTCAATAAACTTTCTTAGTGATTATAGCACGCTATATAATCCGCTTTCAAGCAGGATTAAAATTTTCTATGTCCAAAGCCTCTTTGCCAAGGACATTTACATACCGTGCAATTTTTGTTTTTTTCGACAAAAAAAAGACAAGTACTAACTTATCTTTTTTTAAAACTATTACTTTTTAAATATACTACTCATACCGCGTTTGACCACATCAAAGAAACTTAATGATTGCACCATATGAGCGGGATCAACATGTTCACGAATGACTCGCAAAACTTTTTTTGAATCCTTCGAGGAGAATGTAAATGTCCCATTTCGTTTAGTTTGAATAGCATAACGCGGAATCCATTTCCCTTTAAACATGATAGAAGCAATCACATAATCAACTTCCTCCCAAGGAATTTGAATAAATTTACGAGCATCACGTTCATTAAAGAATTCAAATCCTTTGTCACCAATCATAATTTTTCCGTATTCAGGAAGCCCGTTATGTGAGGTCGCATCAATAACTAACTCGACTTTTGTATTGATTGATTGAACCATTTGATATACTACTCCATTTCTCTCTTTTAATATTCATTATTATACGCATTTTCTCACTTTAAGTGAATAGAGTTAATAAACATAGAAAAACCAGCATCATAGATAAAACTAAACAAGTAGATGCTTGCCAGTGGATATTACTACTAACTGAGCTTATCTAGAATAATGAAAGATATTAATCAACTTAATGAAGATCCTTTCAATCCTAAAGACAATAACTGCTCAACTCCTTCACTCAATTGCCGAGAAAATGCCTGCATTTCCGGAGTCTATACATATTGATAAATCCAATACTGGAAAAATCAAAAGGCAGCGTCCCATTAGCTAAGGACGGAGTGCCTTTTAATATAAGTTACGAAATATTTTTCGCTTATGTAAACTCTTAGGTAAACCTAATTCTGATAATTGAAATCCTGGTTTGTGAGGTATTTAAAGATTTTAAGATTTGTCCCCTCTAATTGTTCCTTATGCATATCTATCGCATTGATACGATTATTTTCATACGTTTTATAGTAATAAACACCTTTTTCTTGATCCATACAAGAAGAATAGGTTGTACCATCCTCTAACCCATCATCTGTAAGGACCCCTCCTTTAACCATTTTTACATAATCCAGCATATGAAAAAATTGTGTAATAGAATGTATATCTCCTTCAATTTTAGGCATATGTGTACGAATATAAGCTATCCTTACAAATCTGGAAACGGAAGCAAAGTCTCCGGGTATCCCTAATGTTCCAGCTCCAATGCCTAGTGCTTTTAATGTTTGCTTGCCCCATTTTGTTTCTTTTGGTGAAATTGGTGTCAGATGTAAATACTCATTCAAGTTAGTTAAATGCCAATCAAAGGTAGGATTGTTGGTCAAAACTCCTATCAGATTGTCATGTACAGTCAATCGGTCTTTTGTCTTTTCTACCACAATAGCCTTTCCTGTCTTATCTGTAATCATCCAGTGAAGCATTGAAACAGGTGTATTTTCATTGATTGGGCAATCCACAAGTTCTAAATGCTCAATTCCACGTTTAACTTCTTCTACTGTTTCGTGATTTGATAAAACCCATTGTATAAAGTCGTAGGGTGCAATATTATTTTTCCCTTCAATCGGTTCTTTCTCAAAGTACGCGTACCCTTCAAAATTTAATCCTGCGCAGGCTAGGCCAACTTCGTTCATAGCATCCGCCAGAAGAGGATGGTTATCAATTACCGTCCCCATTCCAATGATAGCGCGTTTATTGGTTACCATATTACCTGAGACTCTATCTTGATATTGATAATTTCTTGGGATAATCATAACTGCTTGATTGAAGTAATAGGCTAAGTCCATATTCCTTCCAAAAAACCACTTACCCTCTTGAGATTGAATACTTAATCCTGTACAAATATCGGTCACCTCATTTTTATATTACAAAAGATCAGATATGCAAAAATAACCATCTATCATCCACTATATTTTTCTGCATTTTTTAATTTTTATACAAGCTATGTTCACATCGTAATCATTATTGAATCAGTTTTGTTTAAAGACTCTAGATTAGGCTCTCATTAGTATCAGTCAACAATAGACCAATTTCTTCTTCTGATGGTTCTTATAGCATATCTTTTATTTATCTATTAGACGTTTTAATAATACGTTAACATTTCGTAAACAATCACATGCTATAATGTCAAAAATACAACGAGGAGAATACATATGTTTCAAATATTAGTAGTAGAAGATAATGAAAATTTAAATCAGACAGTCTGTACTTATTTGAACCTAAACGGCTATCAAGCTAAAGGTGTTCAAAATGTCAATGATGCCTATGATGCGATGACTGACCATATATTTGATTTAATTATTTCTGACATAATGATGCCGGGGATTGATGGATTTGAATTTGCTAAGTCTGTTAGGGAATTGAACAATGATATCCCTATGTTATTTATGACAGCAAAGGAAGATCTCGAATCAAAAAGAAAAGGATTCCATGCCGGTGTGGATGATTACATGGTTAAACCTGTAGATTTGGATGAATTACTCCTTCGACTGGAAGCATTGCTCCGCAGGGCAAAAATTGCATCCAATAAAAAAATCGAAATTGGCCAGCTGAGGCTTGATATCGAAGAGCATACAGCTTATTTGAACGAGGAAGAAATCAATCTGACAGTAAGAGAATTCAAGTTATTGTATAAGCTGTTGTCATACCCAAAGAAAACATTTACAAGAACTCAATTGATGGATGAGTTCTGGGATGCCGAATCCCAGTCCGGACCACGTGTAGTGGATGTTTATATTACAAAATTGAGAGATAAGTTTTCTGCGTGCAAGGATTTTGAAATTGTCACCGTGCATGGATTAGGATATAAAACGGTACTCAAATGAAAATTACAACAGATGAACGAAATAGGAAAAAGTTTTTATTTAATTTTGGGAGATTCCTAATATTTTTTATACTGATGGCATTTGTAGTTACCTGCAATCTGGTACTGTTTTTACATTGGGTTGATTTGACGACGGAAGAAATGAAAGCTGCTGTTCCCATTACCTTCTTAAACGTTATCATTCTCACATTTATTTTCAGTATGATTGATGAAATTCGCCGTACCTTGATGGTAAGAAAACCAATAGCACGGATTCAGGCAGGTCTGGATGAAATAATGTCCGGCAATTTCAAGACACAGATTCCCTATATTAGAAATGAAAAAAGTAGCAATGAATTCGATGCAATTATCAAAGGGATTAATGAGCTGGCTGTAGAGTTGTCTGGAGTAGAAACTCTCCGAACAGATTTCATTTCAAATGTCTCTCATGAAATTAAGACTCCCCTTGCGGCTATCCAAAATTATGGAACACTGCTTCAGGGACATTCCCTTTCAGAAAAACAGAAGGTAGAATATGCAAAGGCCATTACCGAGCAGACAAGAAGATTATCTGGTCTGATTACAAATATATTGAAATTAAATCGCCTGGAAAATCAACAAATCTTTCCTGAGAGAAAATACTATAATTTAACAGAACAGATTCGCGAATGTTTACTTCTATATGAACAGTCATGGGCAAGTAAGAACATTAATATTGAAACCGATCTAGAGGAAGATATTTTCATACACGAAGATGCCGAACTGTTAAGTCTAGTATGGAACAATCTGTTTTCAAATGCGATAAAGTTTACAGATAATGGCGGAGCTGTTGGTGTTAAGGTGAAAAAAGAAGGACTTACCGCATTTGTAGAAGTCAGCGACAGCGGTTGTGGCATTAGCCCGGAAACAGGGAAGCATATTTTCGAAAAATTTTATCAGGGGGATACTTCCCATGCTGTGCAGGGAAACGGTTTGGGACTAGCTTTGGTAAAGAAAGTGATTGATATAGTTGGTGGCGATATTCATGTACAAAGTACATTAGGAGAAGGAAGTACGTTTACTGTCTACTTAAGGGAGAGCGTCATCAAATAAAATTATAGAAATATTGTCTTATGCGTAAATATAAATCAGAAATGGAGGACAATGATGGAAAATAGTAAATTTGAGTATATATATTCTGCAAAAAGGCAGGCAGAAATAGAAGCTATTAAAAAGAAATATATGAAAAAGGAAGATGATCCATTCGAACAGTTACGAAATTTGGATAAAAGTGCAGAAAGACCAGGAACAATCTTGGCCATTATGTCAGGCCTTATAGGAACATTATTGTTTGGAATAGGTATGAGCTGCTGTCTAGTATGGGGTGAACAGCTTTTAATACCAGGAATAATCATAGGTTTTTTAGGACTTGTGCTAATAAGCGTTGCCTATCCCATATATGTGAAAATAACAAAAAGAAAACGAGAGAAACTAGCACCAAAGATACTGTCTTTAAGCGAGGAATTATTAAAATAGATTTCATAAGGGAAGTAGAACATCCTATAAACGGTAATCGTTTATAGGATTCTTTTATATATAGATAATATTTTTTCATTTTAACATTTAGTAAACATTTCTTTTGCAATTCACAAACATCAAATAGGTAAGATAAAACTATCAAATGAAGTATACAAAGGAGATATTACAAGATGGAAAACAAAAAGACTTTTATTACATTATTGATTGATGCTGCAGAAGGGTATGTGCTTACACTAGGTTTGTCGAATCCACCTTATAAAGTTATCCAATAATCACTGCATTCTCAAATATAAAAAGGTAGCGCCCTTATTACGCAGGGATACTGCCTCATTTCAATAAGCTTTGCGACACTTTTTCACTGAATTAGTTATACATACAGGTGCTCCATCCAATGGATATTTTTAAACAAATTTACTGGGGAGGATTCATACGCACTAGCACAAACAAAGAAGGGCCTCTCAAAAATCATTGATGACTTTAGAGAGGCCCCTCTGATTAATTTATACACTTACATCTACAAACGTAAATGTATCAACATCAAACAATCCTTGATTCGTAAGCTTTAACGAAGGAATAACTGGCAAGGCCAAAAAGGATAATGTTAGTAAAGGTGAGAATTCATCCGTAATTCCAAGTGATGACAGTGCAATCAGCAACTGGCTGTATTGCTTATTTAATTCTTCAGGTGAGATAGTTGTCATTAATCCTGCCACAGGCAATGATAATGAAGCGATTGTCTCTCCATTGCAAGCAATTGAAATACCTCCGCCAATTTTCTCAAGCTCCCTGATTGCGACATCCATATCTTCATCATTCTTTCCGATGCAGATAATATTATGCGAATCATGAGCAATCGTTGTAGCAATAGCTCCTTTTTGCAGACGGAAGCCCTTTACAATACCGACTCCTACACTTCCTGTACCTTTATGTCTTTCGACTACAGCCATTTTCACGAAATCCTCTTCTTCACTTGGCACAAACAGGCCATTGACAACCGGTACCTTGTATTGCGCTTTTTTCGTCACAATCGAATTAGGAATAATTTCAATTACCCTCGCTATATCAGTAGTCAATGACAGACGCAAAAGCTCTTTTGAGTAGCTTCCCAATATAACGGTATTTTCAAAAGACGCTTCTTTCTCTTGTTCGTTATCTTCTTCGTAACGGATTCCGTTTACCCAAACAGAATGTATATCAAAGCCTTCAATGGCATTCAATAAAATAAAATCAGCATCATAGCCAGGCGCAATTGCCCCTTTTCCTTTTAGATTATAGCATTGAGATGCATTAAGAGATGCCATTCTCATAATAGAATATACATCGATTCCAGCCTTTAAGCATTCACGTACATGATAATCAATGCTTCCCTCTTCCAATAGATCATCTATATGCTTATCATCTGTACAAAACATTAAACGATGTGAAAGCTCTTTACTATAGCCGGCTAACAAATCATGAAGATTGCGGGCAGCAGAGCCTTCGCGAAGCATCACATACATACCTCGTCTGACGCGTTCAATCATTTCCTCTGGTTTTACGCATTCGTGATCCGTTGTAATACCCGCTGTCAAATAGGCATTAATATCTTTTCCGCTTAAACCGGCACCATGTCCGTCAATCGGAACATTGTTGATCATTGCCCCTGACAGCTTTGCCATTATATCTTCCTGACCAGATAATACTGCAGGGAAATCCATCACTTCCGCCAAGCCAAGCACAAGCTTATGATTATAAAACGGCGCAAGATCCTCAGCCGTCAGAGTCCCTCCATTGTCCTCAAAGGAAGTTGCCGGGACACAGGACGGCAGTTGATAGCGATAATTCAATAGACAGTTTTCACTGTCCTGCAACATCCATTCTATTCCTTTTAATCCTTGGACATTAGCTATTTCATGAGGATCTGTGATAATAGTTGTAATCCCTCGCGGTAAAACAGCTTTTTGAAATTGAGAAGGAGAAAGCATACTAGATTCGATGTGGACGTGTGAATCAATTAAACCCGGAACCATTGTATATGGAGTGCCATCGATTTCCTTTTTACCATTATAGTGGCCGATACCTACGAACTTACCATTATGAATGGCAACATCTGCACGCTCCATTTCATCCGTAAACACATTTACTAATTGAACATTTTTAATAACTAACTCAGGTAAACTGATATTTCTTGCCGCTAGTATTTGGGATTTGATTTGTTTTGGGGTTTTCATCTTATTCCTCCTCATTTTTTGCTCGGCGGGAAAAATAAGAAAGTAGAAGGATGTATAAATAAAATATAGCAGTTTACTATACATTCTGTACGTATCTATTCCCGTAGACGAACTAATTAAAGTGGTTAGTTTGTAGAAACTCTTGGACCATATTTCCAAGATTATACGAGTTTATTTTTATAATTTAGTTGTTTTTATTTCGTAAACCTTTTTTGCATTCTAACAACGCATGCAGTGATAGTCAATGAAAATATTTTTACTAAATTTATTTTTGTGAAAAGAAGCATTTACCTTATTATTTTAATCTTAAACTTCCTGGTATGGGATCAATAGCTTTTATCACCAGGAATAATCGTAGGTTTATGAGGAATTTGTTAAGCATAGCCTACCTATCCCATATATAAGAACTTTATTTGTTATGTGGAAGGAATACATGCTGGATGCGCCGAATAAAGTCAGAGTATTATAGTTTGGTTGTATTCTCAATATAAATGTATAGAGCATTTTATTGAGAATTTATCCGTCCTTATAAAGCCAACAGTCCAAAATGATGGTTATTTTATGCGTATGAGTGGCTTTTTGCTAAATAGATTATAGGATTATTATTATAGTCAGCTTTTGACTTTAAATTACCCTAAACAGGGAGGAGATTGGTAGTATGCAAGTCGTAACGAAATTGTTTTTAGAACAACTCGACATGCATTGCTATGAGAATGAATGGTTTGCTTCCATGAATCAGGCACTACATGGAGTTACCGCAGCTGAAGCAGCATGGAGAAGTTCGGAAAACAGCAATTCGATTTGGCAAATTGTCAACCACTTGATATTTTGGAATGAAGATGTAATTCATCGAATTAAGGGAACCGAGAATCCGCATAAGCCAGAAAACAATGAAGAAACCTTCGGAAATCCAGGGAATCCAGAAGACGAAATCAGATGGATCCAGACAGTGCAGCGCCTTAATGAAGTCATGAATAAATTAAAAACGGTCATTGCGGACCTTGAGGATGAAAAGCTAAAAACTTTATATGCAGCTAACAGGTACTCTATTGAGCGTTTACTCAGCAATATCATGATGCACGATTCGTATCATATCGGCCAAATTGTTCTATTGCGAAAGTTGCAATCCTCTTGGGATAGCATTTGGTAGGTAACCTGACAATCAGATAAGACAATTCACATTAAATCCAGCTTTGTAAATTCATTGTAAGAAACCTAAAAAGGCAGCGCCCCAATGAGGGCTGCTGCCTTTTTCATTATAAGCTTTGCTACACTATCCACATGTGGACTGTATGTCCACACACTAGGTATATTTCCACCTTATGTCGACGCACGATAAGAGTGTGCATTATCTTAGACCGTAATTTATCGATACTCACACGTTGCGTCAACCAAATTTAACATGTTAGCCCATGGAAACTGCTTAGTAAATTTATTTATCTCTTTCCTTTGTCATAAATCTCACCTAACGCTTTCGGAGCACGGTTTGATTTAGAAAAGAAGATTAATAACAATAATGTTAATACATACGGCAATATCATAAATAAATCAGTATAACTGCTTGGCAATGCCATTGATTGAGCAATAAAAGCTCCACCAGATTTCGCAAAACCAAACAAAAGACACGCAGCTAGCGTCGGGACAATCTTCCAATTACCGAAAATTAATGCGGCAATGGCTAAGAACCCATATCCCATATAAATGCTGGAAGAAAAGTTAGCTGAAATGGAATAGGCAAAACACATGCCGCCCAGACCAGATAATAGACCTGATATTAAGACTGCTGTAAACCTGAGTTTCGCAACATCTACACCTGCTGCATCAACGGAATGAGGATTTTCCCCACACGCTCTTAAGCGCATGCCGAACTTTGTTTTATATAAAAGATACCAAGCAAAAATGGCAATCGCGATGATAATTACTTCAAACGGATACACATTCGTAAAGATTGCACCTATTACTGGTATATCGGCTAAACCAGCAATAGTAAACCGCTCCATGACACCTAACTGGAACTTGTCCGAAGCAGTTCCGAAGACAAGCGCATTGATCTGTGTCGTTAAGAATGTTGTTAAAGCCAACGCCAGTATATTAATGACGACACCACTGATAACTTGGTTTGCCTTAAACTTAATGCATAGTACAGCGTGAATAACTGCGAAAACCATTCCGCCGATCATGGCAAATAGTAACGCTACGTAAAACAAATCTTGAATATCTGTACCAAAGGCATTTGCGATTAATACAGCTGACAGCGCCCCGATGAATGCCCCAAAACCTTGAAATCCTTCAAGTGCTAAGTTGGTAATACCACTCTTTTCACTGTATATACCGCCAATTGCTATAATAAAAAGAGGCAAAGCAAAGGATAGACCATCAATAAGTACTGTATCCATTATGATTTACTCTCCTTTCGTTCCGCTGCTTTTTCATTCATGCGGCTAATTTTATACTTCAGATATACACCACATGCACTAAACAATAGGATCAACCCGATGATCACAGAAGAAATTTCTTGTCTGATTCCTGCCTGTGAACTCATATATGTGCTTCCCTGATCAATGATTGATATGAGTGAGGAAGAAAAAATAACACCAATTGGATGAGAGTTTCCTAATAGGGCTACAGCAATGGAATCAAAGCCGATGTCTGATAATACCTTTGGTTGTATAGAAGCGTAATAACCTAAATAATATGTGACACCTGCAAGTCCAGCCAAACTACCCGATATAACCATTGCCAGGACTGTATTTCTTCCCACATTAATTCCCGCATATTTTGCAGCATTACGATTGGAGCCTACCGCTTTAATATCAAATCCAACAACCGTTTTGTCCATGAGAATCTTTATTAGAATAGCGGTAATGATGGCCAAAACAAAGCCTAACGGAATATCCATTTTCAGATTTCCTATTTCAACATTCGCCAATGTTAATCTTGCTGCTTCAGAAATATATTTAGATTGCCTTGAGACTGGATCAATATAATACATTTGAATAAAAAAGCTGATAACATATTGAGCAATATAATTCAACATAATCGTAGATACGACTTCATTGATGTTAAATTTATATTTGAGCCACCCAACTAATCCTCCCATTAGTCCCCCGGTGACTATACCAATCAGTAAAACAAGCGGCTTTGCGATCACCGCATCCAAGCCACTGTAGCCGACAATAATCGTCGCAAAAAAACCAGAGACGAGCATTTGACCGGCAACCCCAATATTAAATAGACCCGCTCTAAATGCGACAGCAACTGCCAAGCTTGCAAATAAAAGCGGCGTCATCGCATTCAGCAAACTCATGAAATCAGTCAGCATGCTTTTATAGCCAGCATAAAATGGCTTCGGTAAAATTCCTGCCCCTTGAAATAAGTTGTAAAACGCCTGCAAAGGATTTTTACCCATTAAAAGTATGACAATAGCTGCCGCAATAAAACTCATGATTATGGCGACTAGTGGAATGGAGATCGATTGCCACTTCTCATTATTTATCAGCCGAATAAGACTACTACGTAACTTATTACTTTTTCTATCTTTACTCATGCTTTGCCCCCATCATATATTCACCGACTTCATTGGTCGTTAATGACTCTCTGCTAGCAATCTTTTGAAGTTGGCCATTATAGATAACTCCTATCGTATCTGCTACATTCATAATTTCATCTAGCTCCAATGATATAAGGAGAATCGCTTTTCCACGATCACGTTCCTGAATGATCATCTTATGGATATTTTCGATTGCGCCAATATCTACTCCCCGTGTTGGTTGAACAAAAATCATAAGAGGTGATTGCAATTCGATTTCTCGGGCAATAATGGCTTTTTGCTGATTACCACCGCTCATCGAACGAACTTGCGTTTTGACGCCTTGTCCGCTTCTAATATCATATTTATCAATCAACTCACTGCCAGATCGCTCGAATTCCTCTTTATTTAGCATCCACTTACTAGAAAAAGGCTCCTTATAGTACTGCTTTAATGCTAGATTAGTAGCTAAATCGAAATCCAAAAACAGTCCAAAGCTTTGTCTATCTTCAGGTATATACGATATACCAGCTTCTGTTCTGCTTCTTATCGTTTCATTCGTAATATCCTTGCCATTAAGATGTATATTTCCGCTGCTGACCTTTGTTAGTCCAGCTATTGCATCCGCTATTTCAACCTGTCCATTATCTGCAACTCCTGCAATGGCAAAGATTTCACCGCTGCGAATGGTAAAGGAAACATCTTTCACTACTTCAAACCCATCTTCATTCTTAACGGTTAGGTTTTCTACCTTCAATACTTCGTCTTTAAATTGAGCTGGCTCTTTCTCCGCTTCAAAGTTTACCTCTCGCCCTACCATTAATTGGGCCATATGATTAACGGAGGTTGTCTTTACATCCAAAACATCAATTAATCTGCCTTTATTCAATACGGCGCATCGATCGGCGACCTTCTTAATTTCTTCCAGCTTATGTGTAATTAATATGATCGTTTTCCCACCGTCTCGCAGTCCTTTGATTATATCCAGCAAGAATTCAATTTCCTGCGGTGTTAAGACTGCAGTCGGTTCATCAAAAATAAGGATGTCTGCTTCCCGATAAAGCACCTTTAAAATTTCCACACGCTGTTGCATGGAAACATTTAAATCAGCTATTTTTTTCGTAGGATCCACTTCTAATCCAAAGCTCTTGGATAGCTCTTCAATTTTTCGATTGGCATTTCGAATATCCACATATGGAAAGAGACCTGCAAATTTTCTGATTGGCTCGATTCCCAAAATAATATTCTCTGTAATCGTATAATCTGATACCAGTTTAAAATGCTGATGGACCATCCCTATATTGAGCTTCGCCGCATGGTTAGGTGAGCTGATATTCACTTTCTCACCCCGGATATAGATTTCGCCTTCATCCGGTTCATACATGCCACCCAGCATACTCATCAACGTTGATTTACCAGCACCATTTTCTCCAAGTAAAGCAAAGATTTCTCCCTTTTTTATGCCAATGGATACATCATCATTCGCTACTATTCCAGGAAATCGTTTGGTTATATGTTTCATCTCTACAATATAATCAGACATCTTTCTGCTCCTTTATCACATTAAATGGAAAGGAAAAAATTAGAAGTTCACCCTCCCCCTGATCCAGTAAATCAGGAAGGGATAAACTTCTAACGATTATTCCATCATGCTTTTCTAATGAATATTACAACCCTGGGAATTTTTCTGGCGTATAACCATTAAAGTTAGATGCCGGCACGATTTTGCCTTCTTTCACTAACTCGTACGCTTCATTCATTTTCGTAAGGGTATCTTCTGATAATTGGTGACGTCCTTCTTCTTTTATAAATCCAGTAGAATTTGAATCTGCATGAAGAACTACGTTTCCGCTTTTAAAGCTTCCGTCAACAATTGCATTCAATTGCTTTTCAACGTTCATGCCCATAAATTTAGCTGCAGATGTTAATACAATGTTCTCAGAACCATTTACACCATCATCAAATTGGTCAACGTCACAACCAATTACTTTAACATCGCCTTTCGCTTCCTTAACAGCAGTGAACACACCGTTACCCGTTCCACCTGCTGCAACAAAGATTTGGTCTACACCTTTTTTAATCAATGCATTACCAATTACTTTTCCTGTTGCTTCATCTCCAAAAGATCCTGCATAGTTACCGCCAACATCCACTCCGTTGACATCAGTTCCTGCATATCCAGATAACTCAACAACCTCAACATTTTTTTCATACTTTTTATTAACAAACTCTACGCCAGATTCAAAACCAAATTGATAGTTTACATTTGATGGATAAGCAATTCCATTTACGACTGCAACTTTATTTGATTTTGTTTCAAGTGCTGCTGCCATTCCGGCAAAAAAGCCACCTTCTTGTTCGGCAAAAGTCATAGAGTAAATATTATCGAACGTTTTTTGGTCACCTACAGGTGTAGGCTCAGAATCAATTAAAATAAATTTCTTATCAGGATTTTCTAAAGCAACACTGGAAACTCCAGCAAATTGGAAGCCAGGTGTTACAATCACGTCATAATCTGCCACGATATCAGCAACGGCTTGTACTCCCGCAGCAGGATCACCCGTTTCTTCTTTAATAGCTTTTACAGTAGCTGTTGGATGGTTTTCGATGAATTTTAAAATACCATTGTAGTTATTTTCGTTAAAGTTGCCATCGTCAACACCAGTTAGGCTTGTTACAATCGCAATTTTTAACCCATCTTTATTACTTCCGGATTCTTTATCTTCACTTTTCCCGCATGCTGCCATAGCAAAAGTCAGTAGGGCAATACATACTAACATAACCAATTTCTTTGCATTTCGCTTCAAGATATTATCCTCCTATATCATCTTTACTATTAATTTTTTCTTCTGGCTATAGAACATATCCAATTCCAACTGAAAAAATCTATTTACACTATTCATAATGCCCCAGCAGAAATATTTAAGTCATAGCCTTTATATTATATTAAAATAACATTAATCAGTACAAACCAATCATATCAACAAGAGGTAAGTTCGTCAATAAAAAATCCGTACGATTTTTAAAAAATAACGATTAATATTCGCTATTAATACAACAAACACGAATATTACAGAAGAATACATGCATAAGATTGACAAAAAAACGAAATATCCCTAATAAGAGGGGGGCAATGTGATTTGTATTTTATGGATAGGGATGAAGGAGTTTGATTCATACTTCATATGGACTTGAATAGCATTTGACCTTCCTTTGATCAGGGATAGGCCAGGCATAGCCCGAGTATGTCCAGGCCATAAACCCTTTTCCTCCGAATTTCCCCGGACTTGTCACGCATTTCACCGAGGATACTAGATTCAATGTGGACATGTGAATCAATTAGACCTGGAACCAATGTGTATGAAGTCCCATCAATTTCTTTTTGGCCATTTATAAAAAATCATTAGTATAGGCCGGTTGCTTATTATGTATCGATTTATTCAAAATAGGATATGTAGTTCCCCTACAAGAATGGAATGCAAACCCCTAAGATGCCTAACACCCCGCTAACTATATAAAGCTAGCAGGGTGCTGTATTTTAAAGAGCATCTTCCAATTCTTCTTCAGTATAACCAAACATATAATCTTCATCTTTCCCGTGAGAAGCCCATATCTCCGCTGCTTCGTAAACACTTAATGACTCATCTAATTCTTCAATATCGTCTATATCTTCAATATCATTGATACCATCATACTCGCCTAATTCTTTAGATTTATCAGATTCATTATTAAGTACACCGAATGGAACAAATCGTCCACTTCTTGGAAATTTTAAATTAGCCATTGCTTACCCTCCTTTATATTTATAAAGCAGTCTACTCAAGAAATCCCAAGCCAATTGTACTTAACCGTCATAATTTCTGAAATCATCCTTAGATTCATAGATTGTATCCGAAGAAATGCTATTCTTATGACCACACTCTGTACATTTCCAAACATAGTGATGGTCATCAAAACCCGGCTGCTCGCTCAGGCAAGCATTGCAGCGATCGCAAAACCACACGATACCCGGAAATCTCTCCTGCATAATGTCCACCTCCTTGTTCTGAATTTGCCCCAAGTAATTAATATGCTCCTAATGCCATATGGTGTAATAGCATGGCGCATGGAGCACCTATGAATTAAGCAACACAGTATAAATCATACTAATATATTATATAATTATAGTAATATTTCTCTGAATATTTTATCAAATAATTTCAATTCAATTCGTTCTATCCTATAGTTCATTAATATATTTTCATTAGCAAAAATACTTCTCTACAATGGCATACATCTTCCTTTCCCTGAACAACTGGCAGTATTGTGGCGATTTGGCGCAAAACCGGGCAACCTTGTAAAGTCGAAAGACACATTGAAGTCCACCCCTAAAGTTAGAGTTAAAAAAACTAACTTTAGGGGTGTTTTATTTTGACTAAATACAGCGAATCATTTAAATACAAAGTTGTACAGAAGTACCTTCATGGACAAGTATTCCAAAGTATGTCCCATATGGGCAACTGCCTGGACAATTCACCGACGGAAAACTTTTTTGGCGTACTGAAACAAGAGATGTATTATGGAGAACCTTTATGTACCTATGAAGAATTAAAGAATAAGATTAACAAATACATTAACTATTACAATACAAAACGCATCAAGCAAGAATTGGTTGGTATGATTCCGGTTGAATACCGTCTTCATACCAGCCAACCAGTTGCTTCATTATAACTCTAACTTTTTGAGGTCACCTCACGTCTTTAATACGATAAGACCAGCTATTCGAGCTTTAGCAGTATGGTGATGTACCATTGCGTTTAAACACAATGTAGCAGGACAATTTATTTACCAGAACCTTGCATCTATGACTGTACTATTAATGCACACCTTACTATCCTGCCAATACCGGAGAAGACCCGATTATTAAAGAATTTCCCACTAACTTAACTACATATGTAGATACCGCATTCGATGGATTGTTGAACAAATTTACGTGAATGATTCATACGCATTTAGCTACAAACAAGTGGAAACAGACCTCTCAAGCATGATTGAAGACTTTCGAGAGGCCTCTTCGTTTAATTTACACACTTACATCCACAAACGTAAATGTATCAACATCTAACAATCCTTGATTTGTAAGCTTTAACGAAGGAATAACTGGCAAGAACAAAAAGGATAATGTCAGCAATGAATCAAAAAAACTCCCCTAGATTCAGATTGTTGCTGAATCTAAGGGAGTTTTTATGAAATCATTTATTAAGCTCTAATAAGCTGTTTTTTTTTCTAATCCCCAAGTCCAATTTATAACTTCCGGAATATCTACTCCATGCTCACGAATGTAGCTATGATGGAAGCTGATTGTTTCATCCATTTGTTTTGCGAAATCTGCTGCTCCCATACCATATACTGCATTAGCTGCATCTTTTGCAACATGGAAACGATCCATTTCAGAATAAACACGCATATCAAATGGTGTTGTAATGTCACCATTTTCACGATAACCATGAATATATAGTTTATGATTATGACGATCAAAGAAAATATCACGAATCATTCCTTCATAACCATGGTAACAGAATATAACAGGCTTATCTTTCGTGAAATACTGATCAAATTCTTCATCCGTTAGACCTCTTGGATCAATATCAGGATGGCGTAATCTTAAAATATCTACAATATTGATAAAACGAATTTTAAGTTCAGGGAATGCTTTATTTAGTATTGTAACAGCAGCTAAGGCTTCTAAATTAGGCTCTGTTCCTGCCGCTGCAATAATAACATCTGGATCTTCACCATCAATTTCAGTGGATGCCCAGTCAATTATTTTTAAGCCGTCCTTCACTAAAATTTCCGCTTCTTCGGCAGAATAGAATTGCGGACGTGGATGCTTTGAGCAAACAACCAGATTAATTAGTTCTTCTGAACTCAAAACCTCTGCCATGACAGCCATCATTGTATTAGTGTCCGCTGGCAAATATTCTCGAATGAATTCCGGTTTCTTTTCCGCTAAATGCGTTAACAATCCTGGATCTTGATGTGTATAACCATTATGATCCTGTTGGAAAACAGTTGAAGTGGCAATCAAGTTTAATGATGGATAGTTCTTACGCCATGATTGTTCCTTAGCCTTACGCAACCATTTAAAATGTTGGGTAATCATTGAATCTACTACACGCAAAAATGCCTCATAGCTTACAAAGAACCCATGTCGCCCAGTTAAAACATACCCTTCCAAGAAACCTTCACATTGATGTTCAGACAACTGTGAATCGATTACACGACCAGCCGGAGCGATCCATTCATCATAATCATTATGTTTGGCTTCTAACCATTGACGATTCGTTACTTCAAAAACTTTGTTTAAGCGATTCGATTTGGATTCATCAGGCCCAAATATCCGGAAATTATCTGGATTTGCCAGAACTAGATCTCTTGCAAAATTGCCGAATTCCACCATATCCTGTGCGACTACTGCTCCAGGTTTCGTCGTATCAATCGCATATTGCTTCCAATCCGTAATCTTCATTGGTTTTGGATCAATGCCGCCATTTGTAATTGGATTAGCAGACATTCTGCGATCGCCTTTTGGTGAAATCTCACGAATTTCCTCAACAATTGCACCTTTTTCATCAAATAACTCTTCTGGACGATAGGATTTCAACCAATCAATCAACGCATCAATGTGCTGCATATGATGAGCGTCTACTGGAATTGGCACTTGATGGGCACGAAATCCGCCTTCAATTGGTTCTCCATCCCACTCTTTAGGGCCTGTCCATCCCTTTGGTGTACGAACGATGAGAACTGGCCAGTTAGGGAGTTGGGCTACCTCAGCCTTTTCTTGGCGAGCTTCGGTTTGTATAGCTTTAATCTGCTCAATAGCTTTATCTAATTGCTCAGCCATTAATGGGTGGACTACTTCCGGGTCTGTTCCAGAAACAAAAATAGGATCCCAGCCTAAACCTTTAAAGTATTGCGCTAACTCTTCATCTGATTTACGCTCTAAGATAGTCGGATTTGAAATTTTCCCGCCATTTAGGTAAAGAATTGGCAAGACAGCTCCATCATTGACTGGATTAATAAATACATTTGAAAACCAGCCTGCTGCTAACGGGCCTGTTTCCGCTTCTCCATCACCAATAACAGTTGCTGCAATTACATCCGGATTATCTAAAATGGCACCTGTCGCATGTGCTAATGAATATCCAAGTTCTCCACCTTCATGAATAGATCCAGGTGTTTCAGGTGCTGCGTGTGATGCTATACCTCCTGGAAAAGAGAAGATTTTACATAACTCTTTTAAACCCGCTTCGTCCTGTGTAATTTCCGGGTATATTTCAGTGTAGCTGCCATCAATATACGAATTCGCTACCATCACTTGACCGCCATGTCCGGGGCCTTCTATGTAAAACATATTTAAATCATATTTATTGATAACACGGTTTAAATGTGCATAAATAAAGTTTTGACCAGAAATTGTCCCCCAATGCCCAATTGGGTGGGTTTTTATATCCTTTTCTTGAATTGATTCTCTAAGCAGTGGGTTATCTTTTAAATACATTTGTGCTACTGAAATATAGTTAGCAGCACGCCACCACGCGTCAACTTTTGCTAAATAATCTTTCGAATCAAAGTTTGTCATTTATAAGATCTCCTTCCAATTCCCATCAAACGTTAAACCAGTTCATCTTACTTGTTATACCTCAGACCTTATTTGCCAAAGTAACTATGACAAATCTCTTTTGTTCCTTCATATACTTTGCGATAACGCGCATAAACTTCTTTATATTTTTCTACATTCTCTGCTTTAGGTATGATTTCTTCTTTATAAGAAACAAAACGCGCTGCACAATCATTTAAATCAGAGAACCAGCCACAGCCAACTGCTGCCAGCATTACAGCTCCTAAACCTGGCCCTTGTTCTGTCGTTAAGTTAACAACGGCTGTATCAAAAATATCCGCCTGCATTTGTAACCAGTCATTATTTTTGGCTCCACCGCCCACTGACACAATACGATCGAATTTCTTATCTGCAATTTCCTCCATGATTATTTTTGAGTCCATCAAAGAGAAAGTAATACCTTCTAATACACTTCTTGCAAAATGTTTTAATTGATGATGTGTATCGATTCCAATAAAGCTTCCGCGAATCTGACTATCACTATACGGTGTTCTTTCACCAACAATATATGGAGCAAAAAGAAGCCCATCACTGCCAATAGCCACAGAATTAATATCAGCTAAAAGTTCCCCAAATGATTGATTTGGTGCAAAATTTTGTTTAAACCAGTTTAAACTATTTCCTGCAGCTAAGGTGACACCCATTGAATAGTTTGCATCATCCATAGCATGATGAAACATATGCAATTTTCCTTGATAATTCTTTTTGGCATCTTCTTCATATGAGAGAAAAACACCACTGGTTCCAATAGAGCACATACCAATACCCTCTTGCAAAATACCAGCTCCAACTGCAGCACATGCATTATCTGCTCCACCCGTAATAATCTTGACGTCACGAGAAAAACCATAATATTCTTGCAGCTCGGGCTTCAAGAAACCAACGACTTTAGTTGAAGGTACGACATCTGGTAAAATTGACTTTGGAATATCAAATCTGCTTAAAATATCATGATCCCATTCCTTTGTATCCTGATTTAACATCAAGGTACCAGCGGCATCTGAAAAGTCCATATGATATTGATTAGTTAACCAGAAACGTAAATAGTCTTTAGGTAACTGTATGCGTTTAACTTTTGACCAAATTTCCGGCTCATGCTTTTGAACCCATAGGATCTTAGGCAAAGTAAACCCTTCTAATGCAATGTTTTTAGTATGGGAAAGAATCAGTTCCCCTGCTTTTTCTTTAATTTCCTTACATTGTTCGGTGGTACGAACATCATTCCATAGAATGGCCGGACGTAGTGGCTTATCTTTCTCATCTAACAATACCAAACTGTGCATTTGCCCAGAAAAGCTAATTCCCTCTAACAACTCTTTCATATCAGGAACCTTTTCTAAAAGCTCAAGCATTACATGATTGGCAGCTTCTATCCAATGCTTTGGATTTTGCTCACTAAATCCTATTTGCGGGGTATCCAATGGATATGTTGCCGTCGCTTCTGCAACCAGATTTCCATCTTTGTTTACTAATAATCCCTTTATTGCACTAGTACCTAAATCTAGCCCTAAGACGTATGCCATTTTTTCACCTCTAAACGATTATTCTAATACATGAGAGATAAACAGTCTGTTTATCTCTCATTCTATTTATCTTCCAAATGACGAACTATGCTTATTATTCTGCATCGTCAGTAGAGCTAGTTTTTACTTTACTTTTTCCTTCTCCATATTCTTTCAAATCATCAGCTTTAACATATTTAACGTCAATTGGAATTGTAGAATCAATTTCTTCACCATCGATTACTTTTACTAGGTTTTCAATTACTTGATAACCAATTTGATAGGCATCCTGATCAACAATAGCAGTAATACGGCCATCTTCAATACCTTTTAACCAAGTATCAGTATAGTCAAATCCATAATGAAGAATTTTTCCAGCTTTTCCTTGTGATTGAATTGCACTCATAACACCTACATCTGGACCTTCAGAACCAAGTGAGAATACAGTTACTAAATCTTTATTCGCAGAAATATAACCTTCTAATTGCTTCTTAGATTCAGATGGTTGGTCATTATCCTGGATAGTAGCTAAGAATTTGAAATTCTTCGCGTCAGCTCCATAAACTTCTTCAAAGCCTTCTTTTATCCCTTTTTCACGGTCAATCATCGTCGGCTGTGCCACGTCTACACAAACAATTGCAATTGAACCGCTTGTAATCCCTTTTTCCTTCATTTCTGTAGCTGCTTGAACCCCTAATTCTTTACCGGCAGATACGTTATCTGTTCCAACATAAGCTGTACGATCTGCCTCATTTTCTAAATCTGCATCAAAAGTGATTACAGGGATATCTTTATCCATTGCTGCTTTGATTGGAGAAACAAATGCTTTCTTTTCAATAGGCGCAACTGCAATACCTGCAACGTCTTTTGCTGTTGCTTCCTTAATAAATCCAATATGTTTTTCTTTCTTACTTGGCTCAGCGGATGGGGAGGTTTTCGTTACTAATGTGTAACCGTATTCTTTCGCTGCATCCTCTGCTCCTTTTTTCATCGGATTCCAATAGGCACCCGTATCTACGATAGGAACAAAATACAAGGACTTATCCTCAGCTCCACTCGCAGTGTTTTCTTCTTTCCCACATCCAGCTAATAACAATGTTGCAATAGTGAGTCCAGTAACTAGTTTTTTCCCTTTTTTCAACATGATAGACTATCTCCTTTACCTTATCTATTTGAGTAGAAATAAACTCCAATTCTTATTTGTTACCCTTTTGCTCAAAACAAGATCAGCGACTTGCTTTGCGTTTGAAGTAATCTATGATGATTGCCAGGATGATTACAAGACCTGTTACCGTATCCTGCAAGAAAGAATTCACTCCCATAAGAGTTAATCCGTTTTTGAATACCTGCAAAGTCATGATCCCAGCTACAGCTCCGCCAATAGTACCAATACCGCCACTAAATGATGTACCGCCCATTATCGCAGCTGCCATGGCGAATAAATCCAAACCATTGGCATCTTTTGAAGCACCGCCATCTAAATTAGACACAATCAATAGACCGGCAATTGCTGCTAGAATACCCTCAATAATGAAGACCTTGACAATATGAAGGTCCGTATTGATACCAGATAGGCGTGCTGCCTCCTGATTAGAACCAACAGCATATGTATTTTTTCCAAGACGTGTCTTTTTCATGATAAAGACAAATAATACGATTATCACAATGAATATCAATGTGTTACTTTTTACAGTTTCAGTACCAATAGGTGTTTTGGCTAATCCACTTAACCACTCTGCTTCTGAACCAATAAATTGTTCGTTCGTGAAAAATCCAAGCATACCTTTAATTACATAGCATGAACCTAAAGTCAAAATAAATGAAGGTAAGTCGAACTTTTTGATTAACAAAGCATTCATCGTTCCTAATATTGCACCTGTCATCAATGCAAGGAGGATCACAACAGGCGCTGGAAGCCCGCTATTAGCAGCATATAAACCTACCATACCAGAGGCCATTGCTACATAACCAATCGATAAATCAACATAACCACAAATCAGAATCATGGCATATGCAACAGTTAAGATTCCTACAGGTGGTATTTGTTGCAAGAAATTCTCAATATTGTATGAACTAAGAAAATCACTATTTGCGATTGAAAAGTATACCAGTAGAACGATTAAAACTATATACACTGAATAATTCATAAATAGGGATTTTAAGTCTATTCTTTTTCCCGCTTTTTCCATGTTTTTGCTCCTATCATTCATAGTAAGTATGATTTGATGAACGACTCCCTAGGATAAGAAATTTATCATTGACTCCCAGTTGCATATTTCATAATCAATTCTTGTGCTTCATCTTTTCTATTCTTATAATCAGAAACAATTAACTCACCGGTTATCTTTCCTTCATGGAAGACATGAATGCGATCGCAAGTACCCAATAATTCAGGAATTTCCGATGAAACAATCAAAATGGTTTTCCCTCGAAGAGCAAGCTGATTAATAATTGCATAGATTTCTGATTTTGCACCTACATCAATTCCTTTTGTCGGTTCATCAAAAATATAAATTTGATTATCCGCATTTAACCATTTAGCCAGTACGACTTTTTGTTGATTTCCCCCTGATAAACTAGAAACTGGATTATCGATGTCACTAACTTTTATATTCACCTCTTCAACGGAATCATTGGTGATTTTGACTAATTGCTTCTGATTGAGAAGGAATTGTTTCAAGCTAGTAATTGTGATATTGTCCTTAATTGATAGTCCCAAGAAAAGCCCTTGGTGCTTCCTATCCTCCGTCAATAATCCAATCCCATTCTTAATTGCATCTACTGGAGATTTTATGGTTACTTTACGGTTATCAATAGTGATTTCTCCCGATTTTAGGCGATCAGCTCCAAAAAGCAATCGCATCGTTTCAGTTCTACCACTACCAACCAACCCCGCAAATCCTACTACTTCTCCACGCTTTGCTTCGAAGCTCACATCATTTACTTTCCCGGCCTTACATGTGAAGTTTTTCACATGTAAGCGCACAGGTCCAATATCGGTAGGTTGTTTGGGATATAAATCCTTTATTTCCCTACCAACAAGCATGGATATAATTTGGTCTTCTGATAAACTCTTTACTTCCTCCGTCGCAATGTAATTTCCATCACGCATGATTGTAATCCGTTCACATAATTCAAAGATCTCTCTCATGCGGTGAGAGATATAGATACTCGAAAAGCCTTTCTCTTTTAGGCGACGGATAATAATAAATAATACTTCTACATCTTTATCAGAAAGAGACGTTGTTGGTTCATCAAAAATAATTACTTTAGCATTCAAGCTCAAAGCTTTTGTAATTTCAATCAACTGCTTATTTGCCGTAGAAAGAGAGCTTACAAGATCTGTAGGTTTCACCTTAGCTCCAACCATATTCAGCCAGTACTGTGTATCTTCATATAATTTTTTAAAATCAATTATCCCAAGAAACTTATTGATATACGGCAAACGTCCGATGAAGACATTTTCTGCAACTGATAAATCCTCTGCTAAGTTTAATTCCTGATGTACAAAAGCAATTCCTAATTCGGATGCAAGATCTGGTGTCATTTTGCTTATCTGTTTTCCTTCAAAAGTAATTTCACCAGCATCCTTATCTAATAGTCCCGCTAGAATATTCATCAAGGTAGACTTGCCAGCACCATTTTCACCCATCAATGCATGAATTTCGCCCTTACGGACTTCAAATTGAGTATTCTTTAATACATGAACCTTGCCAAAACTTTTTTCAATACCAGTCATTGAAAATAAAATCTCATCTTTCATGGTATCTTAATCCTCCTTTCTCAGAAAATAAGTAACTAAGAGCTACAATTTATTTATTTTTCTTGATACTTGAAGTAATCAAATTTAGCTTCTAGCTCATAACCAGAATAGTCTACGTTCACCATTCCTACAAATGCACCTGTAAAGAAACCGCCATAGCTTTGATTCACATAATCATCAGATAGGATCTTGGCATCCAATTGGACAGGAATATCTATCCACGTTAATCCGTCAAATGAATAAGCATATGTATAATAGCTCTTCTTCACAACCGTCTTAAAGTAAACATATTGAACTTCTTCTGGAATGGCAATTGCCCTTTCCTTTAAATAGCTAGTGAGTACACCACGATTATTCTCAGTCACTTCAATTACACGACCATTAAGCTCGTTCCAGGTTACTTGAACCATGGACCAATGCTGACTATTGTAGTAATTAGTCAGTCCAGCCATTTGTTGAAAAGTTGTTGGGTGATAGCTTAATTTTGTTTCTGCTTCAAATTCAAATGCCTGCCATCTTCTAGCCACAAGTGAATTTTCATGCAGATTAGTTAAGCTTCCAGAGCCCATCAATACAAGATGACCATCTTTGATTTTTCCAATTTGTTCTGTAAATGGTACACGTAGAGTGTTAAAGTGAATGTTTAACTCTGGTTGATCAAAATCATCCATCACCAAATAGTTAGAAGGATAACTATTTGGCACCACATTTTTAGGCGGTTCCACTTCAACGCATCCTTGTTTTCCACCAACAATTATTGGCCATAAATCTTTCGACCATTCAACTTTTTGAATCGCAGTTTCTCTTCCTAACGTACACCAGCCACGAGGATCATGGCTAGATTCGTAAGAATGGTGCCATGGACGTCCCGTTAAATGGGCGAAATACCATTCTCCATCCGGTGTATCCACTAAAGACCCATGCCCACATTTTTGCAAAGGATGATCAGGATGATTAAAAGCGGTCAGGAACGTATCTGGTTGACTTTCATATTCACCATAAATCGAAGAAGATCTAGCTACAACTTCTTGGTGTGTATAAGTTGTTCCGCCTTCGGCACAGAAAAGATAGTACTTTCCGAATAATTTATACAGATGTGGACCTTCAACCAGTTTTACATCCGTACCCTTCCATATAATCTTTGCGGTTTCTGGAAGTAAGCGTTCATCCTGCACAGAATACTCCGTGCACTTAATACCATTAAATGGATGATGGTATTCTCGATGATCCCATTCCATTTGCAGCAGATATTTCCGCCCGTCATCATCATGAAAAAGGGAAGCATCAAAGCCTACTCCATTTAATTTGATTGGTTTACTCCAAGGGCCATGGATATTTTCTGAGGTGGTCAGATAGTTTGTACAATCCTTAAACGCACCGTTTACCACTTTCACATCAGTATAAACTAACCAAAATTTCCCGTCAGCGTAAGATAGATCCGGCGCCCATATTCCCCCAGAATCCGCATTTCCTTTCATATCCAGCAATTCAGTAGTTGATAATGGATGCGAAACTAATTGCCAATGAATCAAATCCTTTGATTCATGAATCCTTACACCTGGAAACCACTCAAAAGTAGAAGTCGCAATATAATAGGTATCTTCTACGCGAATAATAGAAGGGTCTGCATTAAAGCCTTTTAAAATAGGATTTGTAATTTTCATGATAAACTCCATTCTTAAGTTCTTTATACGCTATTCCATAAAGACGGTACCCTGTTAAATCAATACTATATAATAGGTTTAAAAGATTAAGTAGCTTATACACTGTGACTGGAGATGTAAATCCTTTTTAGTATAGATAGTCATTTAAGCGAGATTTCACGTATTCAATATGACTGGATTCCAATTTGATGTCATCTAATTTTAATGCGTATTCTGTCAGGCTTTCTAAGTCTTCCTTGCCATTAACAATGGAAGCTCCAATTCCTTCATAGAAAGAGGCATAGCGTTTTTCTTTCAAACTATCAAAGAAGCGATCTTCTTTTAATTTAGCCGCTGCTTTTAGTCCTCTAGCAAATGTGTCCATACCGGCAATATGGGCTAAGAACAAATCTTCCATTTCAAAGCTGGAACGACGCACTTTAGAGTCAAAGTTAATACCACCTGGTGCAATTCCTCCATTTTCTAGTACACCATACATGGCCATCGTAACATCATAAACATTTGTTGGGAATTCGTCTGTGTCCCAACCTAGCAGAACATCACCTTGGTTCGCATCGAGAGATCCTAAGGCATTATTTATGCGTGCAACTTCAATCTCATGTTCAAATGTGTGGCCAGCAAGTGTAGCATGGTTTGCTTCAAGGTTCAGCTTAAATTCACCAGTAAGATCATATTTTTGGATAAACTGTAATGCGGTAGCAGCATCAAAATCATATTGGTGTTTAGATGGCTCTTTTGGTTTAGGTTCAATCAAAAATTGTGGTTTATGATTAATCTTTTCTCCATAAGCTACAGCCATCTTGAATAAACGCGCAATATTATCTTGTTCAAGAGCCATGTCTGTATTCAATAGTGTTTCATAGCCTTCACGGCCGCCCCAGAACACATAATTTTCGCCGTTCAACTTTTTGGAAATATCAAGCCCTTTTTTGACTTGTGCCGCTGCATAAGCAAATACATCTGCATTATTAGTAGAAGCTGCTCCATTTACATATCTTGGATGACTAAACATATTTGCGGTATTCCACAGTAATTTGATTCCAGTTCTATCCATTTGTTCTTTTATCAAATCAGTAATTTCATCTAGATTTCTATAGAACTCTTCTAAAGAATTACCTTCCGGCGCAATATCCACATCATGGAAGCAAAAATATTCAACGCCTAGTTTCTCTAAAATTTCAAAGAAAGCGACCACACGGTTTCTAGCTGTATCCATTGCTGTTTCACCAAACCAAGTTCGTTGATTTGTAGGCAAACCAAATGGATCACTACCATCTTGTGTCATTGTATGCCAGTATGCGACCGCAAATCTCAAATGTTCTTTCATTGTTTTGCCGGCCACAACCTCTTCTGGATTGTAATAACGGAAAGCAAACGGGTTATCTGAGTTTTTTCCCTCATACTTGATTTTTCCTACATTCGGAAAATAAGTCATCTGAAATCCTCCTCCCAAACTAAGCAAGTTAGTTTGTTTATATGTTTTACTAACTTGATTGTAGTCGCTTTCATTTTAGTAGTCAAGTAATTTTCGCACTATAATAAATTTATACTAAATTACTACTTTTCCAACAAATGACTAGTAAATTACTACTTTTCCAACAAATGACTAGTAAATTTATGAAAAATCTATTAGTATATTAGTTAGTATGTTTAATAAATAAATTAACAAAGGAGGTGTTTATGATATGGAAAACTCTCATTATATTATACGTACTCAAAATGAATCCCTTTGTCTGGAGACGATTATTAATAATCTAGGTGTGTCACGAGCTGAACTGGCTACCATAACTGGTTTAACTAAAGCTACTGTCTCTAGCATCGTTAAGAAATTACTGGATGACAATTTAGTCACTGAAACAGGCAGTGGTCAAAGCAGTAATTTAGGCGGACGTAAACCCATCAAGCTACAATACAATGGAAAATCCGGTCTCTCTATCTCTATTGATGTTGGATATAATTACATTCGCGCCTTATTAACTTATCTTGATGGTGAAGAAATTTCCTACATTGAGAAGAAACCAATTACCTTAAATGAAGACACCGTCAGATCTTATTTTTCTGAGATATTCTCTTCTTTTGATAAGATAAAGCCTAAATCGCTCTACGATATTATTGGTGTAGTAATCGCTGTTCATGGACCTGTTTTTAATGGAAATATTATTTTTACTCCACATTACAATTTAGATAAGATTCGATTCCGTGAAATAACTGAAAGCCTAATTGATTACCCTATATTTCTAGAAAACGAAGCTAACTTATCAGCGCTAGGTGAGTATACTTTTACATCTGAATCCTCTAGTTTAATCAGTATTAATATTCATGGAGGTATAGGTGCCGGTATCGTCCGAGACGGAATTATACAAACTGGTTCGCATGGGTTCGCTGGAGAGATTGGCCACCAAATTATCTCTGCTGGCGGTAAGAAGTGCAAATGCGGGAATCTCGGGTGTTTAGAAGCCTATGCCTCAAATAAAGCTTCCTTTGAATATTTTGCACAATTAAAAGATATGGATTATGTCAATGCAATTATTTTAAGAGAATACTATAACAATGGGGATACTGATGCCAAAAAAGTCGTCAAGGAGAATACACGCTATTTAAGTTTCGGTATAAATAATATGATTGCCCATTACGACCCTGAGGTTATCGTTTTAAATAGTTCTCTTTACCGCGAAATTCCTGAAATGATGACAATGTTAAAAAATAATCTATATAGCACTTTTTCTAAATGTATAATTGTTCGAAACAGCAAACTTAATGAACGAGCTACTCTTCTAGGAGGCTTAGCCTTAAATCTCCAAAATTTCCTTGGTATTAAACATATGAAATTCAATACAAAGGCTTAGTGGAATTTTCAGATGGACCTAATGGATTTCTTTGCGTTTGCTCTCGTTCAAATGATTTTCCATAGGTAAAAATGCCCAAGTAGTCAACTATGCAGACTTGTTTGGGCATTTTCAATTAGATTCCCAGAACTTGCATGCATCAAGGCTCAAGCGACTTTACCATGTTCATTAGGCCACACAATGGATAACCAGATAAAAGAGCTGAAAATGCTATGAGGGCATAAATAAAACGTTCGCTTCCGATCCCTGTTAGCCATAAATTCCATGTACCGCAATTTTCATAGTAATTGCCCTCGAATTTACTGACAAATCGTAAAGTTAATCTCATTTCACCCCTCTCTTCACTTCAATTTCAAATATTATATATAGCAAGGCCTTTCTTTTCACGTTTTCGCATGCAAAAAAGCCGGTGAAATTTTACTTATCGTAAACACTTCACCGGCTTGCCTTTTTGCTAAAACACAGTTACTCTCCGCTTTATATGTCCATTCATATCCCTTCGTTTCGAATTTACCAATCGAATAGTTTATAGCCACTTTTTCATAAGTTTGGATGGCACATTATTACAATCACAAACGAATGAAGGCAAAATTAAAAGACCTAAACCCGGTTGAATAACGGACTCAGGTCCTCAAAGCAGCATGACTATTTATTTCTAACTTTCTTGGGTCAGATCAAAAAAGGGCTGACTTCCTTATTTTAATATAAGCTTCGCTACACTTTCCACGTGTGTGGAGTGTAATTGACAACACATGGGATGTTGGTGATGTTTTTAAATAACCTAAAAGAATATATAGAAAGCGTAAGTTGGCTTCTAACAGCCAAATTATTTGCAAGTCCCAAATGTCTCTTATGTTGCTTCACCTTTAAATTGCCAATCTTACTTTCTATTGATCTTATTGATATAGCCGATTCAACAATATACTGAGTAAAATCTTTGAACTTTTCATTAGCTATATTAAAAACAGGTGTTAATCCTACTAAGCTTCGATAAAGGTATTATGTGAGTATATAAAAAAGAGGAAGGTCAAAATTGTAACTCTCCTTTTTTATAAGGTAAAATAAATATAGAACATACTGATATATTTTTTTGCGAAAGCAAAGGGTTATGGAAAGAAAAAATTATACAGGGACAGGAGGGGTAGAACATGCAACAGAAAAAGAAAAAAATTCATTTTGCTTGGTGGGTATTGTTTGGGTTAGCCATTATGATGGGTGTTGCACGTGGTGGCATAAATAATGCTGCTAGTTTATTTTTAACACCTGTGTCAGAAGATTTAGGCGTTGGTATGGGACAACTTACCCTATACTTGAGTGTCTCTTCCATTGCGATGATGGTATTCTTGCCGTTTGCCGGAAAGATAATGGGTAAATACGATATTCGTATGGTCTTGATTGTATCCATTCTGTTACAAGGTGGTGCATTTGCGTTATTTGGAATGATGAATTCGGTATGGGGCTGGTATTTATTAGCGATTCCGCTGTCTGTCGGTAGTGTTCTTGTGACACAATTGGCAGGTCCCGTTCTTATAAACCAATGGTTTAAAAAACGAAACGGACTAGCCCTTGGTATTATGATGGCAGCGAGCGGTATGTTTGGGGCGATCATTCAACCGAATGTAGGAACGTTAATTGCCTCACAAGGTTGGAGAACTTCTTACATCATTGTTGGGATTGCGGCGATTGTCATTGTAATACCAGTGGTTTTACTGTTCATTCGTATGTCACCACTACAAAAAGGTCTATTACCTTATGGCTTAGACAAGGTAGAAGCTAACGATTCGAAACAAGATGCACAAACGGTAGAAAACAAAGGTGTCACAGCCGCAGTGGCGAAAAAGTCATTGGCCTTTTATGCTCTATTATTCTTTTTATTCTTAATTACCGCGGTTGCAAGTTTTGCTCAATTTATTGCCCCTTACGCACAAAGCATTGGGTATGATGTCCAGTTTGCCGGAAATGTCATGGGTGTGTTCATGTTTGGTGTTTTAGTTGGATCATTGGTGTTCGGTTTCTTGACCGATAAAATGGGTGCAAAGAAAACCACCTTTTTCTCCATGTTCGTCGGATTGATTTCCGTTTTCTTATTGATCTTCATACCAGACAATCCAATGGTATTTTCAGTGGCAATCGGATTATTTGGATTTGTTTCTTCATCAGTTGGAACGCTAGGACCGTTATTGACTACTTCTATCTTCGGCACGAAAGAATATGGCGCCATTTATGGAACGGCAGCATTAGGATTAGCATTAGCAGGTATTACGGCGCTCCCTGCTTATGGGTTTGTATTTGATGCAACGGGCAGCTATCTATACGTGTTATATGCTGTTGCAGGGATGATTCTGTTAAGTGTCTTGTTAATCATCATTGCGTTCAAAGGTAAAGAAAAATTAGAAAAAGCGGGTCAATGGAATTAAGCGATATAGTTAAGGAGTAAGCGAAATCACATCTGTGGTTTCGCTCTTTTTGATACCCTCCTTTTTCACTTGTCTATTAGCAGTTTGCTTTAAACCCAAAGGGAACGTTTTCTTTAGAGCAAGGAAAACGGAAATATTCCCGAATAGAAATCAGCAAAGGGGAGCTAAGAATGAGAGTAGATATAAATACATAGAAAAATATAGCTTGCTTTTATGGGTCTGTATTGGACTTGAAAGGCGAAAGAATTATGAGGATACGACTACCAAATTTTTTTAAATAGTATTACCGATTGAAATCATTAAGAAAATTTTCTACTGCTATATATTGAAAAAGTACAGTACTTAAATCTAATTACAGGGAAAAGAAAAAAGCAGCGCCAAAGGGCAACTGCCTTATTTCAATACTAATTTTGCTACACTTTCCACGTGTGTGGAGTGTATGTGGCAACACAAGGGATGTTGGTGGGTTTATCAACATCTTTACCTGTTTTCGTAAGGATTGTTGCTTTTGTCTAATATTTATTCGAGATATGAAAACAGGCACCTTCAGAAAGAAAGTCGGTATACTTGCTCTTAAACAAACGCCCCCGATCGTATTATAAGGTTGACCAAGTTATTGGTTGACCTTTTTCTTTTAGGTCTAGAATACTAGAGGTAGCTGGGGTAGAACGACCGCCCCCGTGGGATTCCATCCCGACAACTAAACCGTTCGCCCCCT
>NZ_VENN01000006.1:0-88118 GCF_008087365.1 Bacillus sp. E214
TTTTCACATATCTTCAAGGAACTTCCATATCAATAAAGGAAGTTTATTTGTCATGCCTTAATTTCAGTATAACATGCTTAAATTATAAGATTGAGTGAAATGTTTGACAAACTATTAGCTGGTTTAGTTTAAGTGTATAAATTCACAAACTAGTAGCGAATATGTTGTTAAGTTAAGAGTTAAAACAATTTTCAACTATTATAAAATTATCCGTTAAATCATTGCTACCATCGACTAATAGAACGTTTAAATTTAAATCATTAGCTTCTTGATATACCATTTTTGCAAATAGTGCATCTCTAGTCATCCAATTATTAAAAGCTACATTTGGATTGTTTGTTTCTTTTAGGACATTATGCATCCAAATTCTTTTTGAATAATACTCTCTTTGAAATTCTTCGGTAGGGATTATCCAGATTGCCTTACTTTTCTCGTTAAGATATGGTGATACCAATTTAGGTAATAATTGATTTCCCTCTACAACAATAGGTTTGTTACATTTTTTTGCAAGGTCATTGATAACAAATGAAAAGTCCTCTTTAAAAGATTGAATATATACACTTAATTGTTCTTCAATCCCTCTTAAAACAAATGCCTCGTTCGGATCCATTTTAGATACTTTACACATAGCAGGTTCATTTAAAGTTATATTCTTCAAATGTTCATTAAAATAATCATCACAACAATATAGTTCAAATCCATATTTCTCAGCATACATTTTGGCTAATGTACTTTTACCAGCACAAGCTGAGCCACCAATCCAATAGATATTGTCAAACATTCGTTTACCTCCACTAATTATCAATGGTTTTAATACTTATATAATAGCTGATATCTTAATGATATTCTTCTTAATCCACTAACCTGCCCCTTTAGCAGCATAAAAATGCCATCTATTTGACAGTAACGGGTTCTGTTTTGAGGTGCAAATTTGATAATATGCTGCTATTTAGACGGTGATTTAGCAGTTAAAAAAGCACAGAAAGGACCTGAGAATTGGAACTATTTCTTTTGCTGTTTTCGCATAGATTGTTGCTCCAGGATAAAAAAAAGAGCATCCATTTTGTGGTAT
The DNA here is from genome assembly GCF_008087365.1 of Bacillus sp. E214. Lineage (NCBI taxonomy): Bacteria > Bacillati > Bacillota > Bacilli > Caryophanales > Bacillaceae > Bacillus > Bacillus sp. E214. The sequence continues at coordinate 1,073 of NZ_VENN01000006.1, forward strand.
CCTTAATATAAAGGTCAACTTTATTAGGGGGGGATGTTCTATGGGTCTTTTTATAGTATATTCAACAGGATTATTAATAGGGATTGCTCTTATTGCATTAAGCTATTTTTACAAAGAACTGGGTAATCAGAAAAGAAATATATTTGTTGCTGTAGTAGGTATAATAGTGATTATTGGAGGGTTAATAGTTGGCGGATTTGAAGGAATGCCGATTAGCACAATCGGCATTGGTATCTTAACCGTAGCGATTTTATTATTTATTTTCGGCAAAAATACGCTCATAAGAAATAGAGTTTTGGCTATAGCTGTTCTCGTTCCAATGGCGGTCTTTATATATGCCGGCGTAGATAAGTTTTATGGTAATAATTTTACCGTGGCTGCTAAGAATGAAAATTTAGATTCCTATTTAGCAGAGCACTATGAGGACTTACAAACGAAGACAGATACTGTAGGATTTAAAAAATTTGAGCCAAGTGAAGGCGAAAAAGCTATCATTCTTTCTCTGGGAGAAGAAAAGCAGGGAAATAATATAGAGATAGAAGGGATAGAAAAGCAAGGGGATAGGACATTGATTAATATAAAAACCTTTAATAATCTATCGAAAGAAAAAAATCCTACTATTATAATACTTTTAGATGATATTGAAAAAAATGTAGTCATTAAAGATACAGATGGAACAGTTTATAATGAAATCAAATAGAGTAAAGAAGGACCTAATTAGGTCCTTCTTTTTTATTGGTTCAGAGCCTTAATTTTTACAATTTGAGCACCGACATAAAAAGGTAAATGTCAGCAATCGGTCCTCTTTGTGTATAGAAAAAAATAATACTTACTATCACTGATAATATAGATAAAATTCCTAACATTGTCCCTACTCTACTTTTATTCAACATCAATCCCACAACCGATTGAAATACTTCGTTTCTTTCATCCTTTTCATTGTTACTCCATACGTGTATTATTCCCTGTGATGAATATTACATATTACGGCCATTCCTTTTAAGTTATTCTTCATATGTATACGAATAACCTTCTTCAGCTAACCTGCCCCGTTTGTCCAATAAGGTCCTTGATAAAAACGTTAATCCTTCTTGAATCAACGCTCCTTATACGATATTCTTATAAATTAAATCTTTCTTTTATTAATTTTGCTAATTCTATCGCATTTAAATTGGTATTATTGATTCTTATGTAATTTTCTTTTTTTATTTCACCTTCGTAGGAGTTTAATCTATACTTTTCCATTGTATTCTTTAATTCATTTTCGGACTTTTCGAGATTTCTTTTGGTAGGTTTGTGTTCAAGTCTGTGAGGGCTTTTATTTCGTTCCAGTCTTTCGTTAAGTTCAGCTTCTAACTCAACAAAATAAATAGCCGCACCTTTCGACTCGAAAATTTCACAAATATTATCTACATAATCCCAATCTTCTTGTTGGTCAAATGCCCATACATAAGTGAATATTAAACCTTCCAAATCACTTACTGATACTGACTTGAATAATTCAATTCGAAATAGATTTGATAATCTCCACATTTCACTACTAAATCCGAAAAACGGCTCTAATAATTCGATGGTCATATGATTATGAAAGAGCTTTAATTCAGTTATCTTTTCTAATTCCTGTCCTACTGTCATTTTACCAACAGCTTGAGGGCCAAATATAAGTATAAATTTCATAAAATTCCTCCAATAACTATATTTAGATATTATGTATTAAATTTTCGGTCATCTAAAACTCTTATGCAACTAACCTGCCCCGTTTGTCCAATAAGATCTTAAAAAAAGAGTTAATCCCTCTAAGGACAACCCCAATTAGTTGAAGAAATAATTATCAATAGCTATCCAATAAAAAAGAAGTGCAACAATAGACCAAATTAAGTAGTCCTTACGCTTTTTTTCTCGGATCATAAAATCTTCTATGCCAATTAAAAGAAACCCTGTCCCAAGCATAAGGTAGATAATTGCATAATAACTCCAAGAATCATCAAATTTATATCTCACTAGAAACCAACCAAATACTGCACCGACAAATAATATTAATTGTGCATACATTAGAGGTTTAACGCTACGTCCAGTTTCTTTAAAGAATAAACTCATAAATCTTTCAAGAAAAGAATTCATTTATCCTCCTTGTAAATCATTGTTATTTACACGGGGATAGCTGGTTTTTATTTATTCATAATATATCCCCATAAAACCCAGGTATATTTATATTCGATAAATTTCGATGAAATCCTTCTTCCGCTAACCTGCCCCTTTACTTCTATAAGAACTTCAACATAAAAAGGCATAAATCCTTCTTGGATCAATGCCCCAGTTCGTTTAATGCAACTCTTCATTATCTATATCCACATTTCATCTAATTTATCGGCATAGAAATTAATTGCTTCTTTATAACTCAGTATTTCAGAGTCTGTTGTGGTATCTATCAAACATTTCAGTAAAAACTCCATAGCCTTTTTATGCTCGTTTAGATTATATAAGGTCATTGAATAAAACACTTGAACGGCTCTATTAGTTGGAAATAATTCTATTCCTTTTAAAAAAACTTTTTCTGATTTTTCATATTCCCCTAAAGCTCTATATGTACTTCCAAGTCCCAATATTGCTCCTTCTAAATCTTTATCAGATAACCCTTGCTTAATAGACTTTTCATAGAAGGGAACTGCTTTTGATTCTTCTCCTAAAACATCAAAGCTCCAAGCACATTGGTAGTTAATAATTGCATTATCAGGATATTTCTCTACCATCTTTAATAGGATTTGATTTGATTCTTTCTTCTTACCATCTTTTCGTAATTCAAGTGCTTTTATCAATTGTTCTTCATTCAATGTTAATAAACTCCTTTACAAAATGTATTTGTTAACAAGTTCATCACATCACTACAAAAAATCCTTCTTCCGCTAACCTGCCCCGTTTGTCTAATATTGACTAGAACATACTGATATCTATTTACTGTTTATTTTCTTTTTGGCATCCACATACCCAACTATTCCAACTATTGTGATTAAAATCAAAACATACATATCTGTAGTCAGTATGCCTTTCGTTACTAATGACAGTTCATCGTATGTTCTAATCAAGAGACCAATTGGCGGGAAAATAAGAAGCGACAAAAAGAACTTTTTCCTGACTTCTAAATCTTGCATAATAATCCCCCTTAAAGCATTACTTTCCTTCTTCCGCTAACCTGCCCCTTTTGTTCATTAACTAATTAAATAATTTGAAAGCACCAAACCCCATAGCATATCCTCCACCAATACCCATAATCACGCCCCAAATTGTCCATTGTGATATGTAAATGCCAAACATAAATGACAATAACCCTAAAAATCCTACTAGCACCATTTTTTTATTCATAACAGCCCTTCCCATTATCTCGAATATTTCCCTACACAATATTGTTATCCATATTACAACAACTCTTCTTCAACCAAACTGCCCCGTTTGTCCAATAAAGAATTAAAAGTTTGGATCTATCTTGATTCAATTCAACAGTATGTTTAGTAATGAATCATTGATGTCTAAAATCAAATTTATCATTAGGTACATCTAATGTATGCCCATTGATCTCAACTGTATCATTGTCTGTCCAGGTAATATTGGCAGTTTCTTCTCGTTCATTCCAATAAATATTTTTGGCTTTCTTATTGCCTTCATTAAAGACTAACTCGCCACGAACAGCATATGACGTTGTAGCACCTCCGTTAGTGAGATATGCTTTTAGTGTGTAATGGCCGCCAGGTGATGTTTTTTCGATAAGATATTCTCCTTTTGGTAGTCTGTTCATATCGAAAAACGCCCAATATACTCCATAAGCAATAACCCCAGTAAATAAAAGACAGATAACAAGGAATACTCTAAGTGCTTTTTTAGGAGCTTTATTTTTCTCTTTCTTCAAGTAAGTTGTCATACAGTTAAACCTCTCTCAGTAACGGTTAATAATATAATATTAATTCTCCTATGTATAATAAAAATCCTTTTTCAGCTAACCTGCCCCGTTTGTCGAATAACTAAAAAAGAGCTGAACCACAGCCCTTGATATTGAAACGCAAACCTTACTTAATAATTCTCTAACTCACTATTTAAATCTCTTAATAACACATCGATCTCCACCATTACTGAGTCTTCATTGATTGGGAAAACGGATGGTTTAACTCTATCTTTCCTCATACCAACAAGCCAGTTCTCAATAAACTCATTTAAGTCAATTGGTTCAGCTTTGAAGTTATTCCACTCATTAACGGCACAGTATTCTGCAAATTCTTTTCTAGGAAAGAAAGGAATCAACATATTTCCATCATCATCCTGTGCTGTTGCCCAACCATCGTCATATAAACCCCAGACTTCCTCATAATCAGCGACCTTTTTAATAAAATACTCATATCTTATATTTGATGGCTGTTTAATTATCGAATCTAATTCTTTTTGGTTCATATTGATATCCTCCAGTTACTGCGTTTAACAAGGCATTTAACATATTCTCCAATGCTGATAAAAACACCTTCTTAAGCTAACCTGCCCCTTTAGCTGCATAAGAAAAAAGAGCTGATTACAGCCCTTGATATTGAGTAATGCTCTGTTAGTTGAACAGACGTTTACTTATTTTTTTCATAAATGTGTTACTTAAACGATTAATATGTTCATCATTTTTCACTAATATTCTATATGCATCTATTATTGATAATGTACGAATTAATGTGTAAATACCAATAGCAATTAAAGCTATAAAGATTGGATAGTAAGGCGTCAGAATACCTGTTGGTACTATTGCCTTTCTTACTAATAAAAAGGAAATTCCGCCTGCTGCAATAGAACATATTCCAACCAACATCACTACGGCATACTTTTTCTTAATATCTTCATACCTAACTTTCAGTTCTTCAAGAAAATTTTGATCAAATATTAAGGATTCTTTCTTAAGAATAGTATATCGATCTTCTTCTATAAAACCTGCTGTAATCGCTCCAATTCCAAGAACAGCAATAATACTAATTAGGATAGTAAAAATTACGGGATCTTGTTTAAAAACGAAATAAGGTATAGTGGATAAAATAAGAAGACTAAAACCTACGGCGAAGTATTTTGACATTTTACGTTGAGATAGCAGATAACCTTCTGCCATCTCTTTGCTTACATAATATCCTTTTTCGTTTTCTTTACTTTGTTCAACGGTATCTTTTAACAAGTAATCAATTGACACCTCAAAAATATTTCCAAGCATTAGTAACTTTTCAGTTTCCGGAAAACCTTGACCATTTTCCCATTTACTTATAGCCTGCCTCGTAGTGTTCAACTTCTCTGCCAAGGCTTCTTGGGATAAGCCTTTCTCTTTTCTAAGTTTAAAAATTTTTTCACTAAAAGTCATATATAGCACCCCTTTCTTTTGATAGTTAAATTGTATTAAAACATCACTATGAGTTCCATATTTAGGGAGATGCACTTTGTCAACTTACGGTTGCGATTATGTTATTAAGCTAACCTGCCCCGTTTGTTCAATAAGAAATTCAACACAAAAAGGCATTAATCCTTCTTCTTGGATCAACGCCCCTGTTAGTTGAATAAGGGATAATAAATTCTTCTCAATTACGGTTTAAAAAAACTATACATATGTATATATTACAAGTGCATAAATCCTGAAAAAAAACCGACTTTTATGTCGGTTTTTTCAGGATTTTATTTTGTTTATGATATTGTATTAACAATTTGGTTCAGAGCTTCGTTAATCGGAGTAACTGGACGACTAAGAACTTTTTCAAAATCATTGCTTGCAACTTCTAGCGAACCGTTCCGAATGCTAGCTTGAATCCCTGCTACAAACGGAATCATTAAATCAGGTACACCTAAGCCTTTCATGATCTCTGCATATTTTTCATCACTAACTTGTTGTACAGGTACTGCTTTACCCAATACATTACCAAGAGAAGATGCCAATTCTTCTTGAGTTAATAGAGGACCTGAAAGTTCATACACTGTATTTTCATGACCGTTTCCTACGAGAACTGCTGCCGCTGCATCTGCATAATCTTGTTGCAGTGCCCAGCCTACTTTACCTTCTCCTGAAGAAGTTATCCATGGGGCTCCTGCAATAGCACCTTGAATGCTTCCCAGTTCATTTTCCAAATACCAATTGTTTCGTAAGAAAGAATATGAGATACCCGTTTTAATGATGGCTGCTTCTGTCGCAACATGAGGAGGGGCAATCAATATTTTACTATCGGTTGCATTTGCTAAACTTGTGTAAGCAATAAATTTTACTCCTGCACGCTCAGCTGCTTGGACGGCATTAGTATGCTGACGAATTCTTGTTTCATTGTCTCCATCCGCAGAAATAATTAATAAGCGGTCAATCCCTCTAAAAGCATTTTCCAATGTTTCTCGATGGTCAAAATCGCCATAACGAACTTCTACTCCACTATCACGAAGTCCTTCTGCTTTCTCAGGGTTTCTAACACTTACTGCCAGTTCACTTGCAGGTATAGATTTCAATAATGATTCTACAACCTTTGAACCTAATTTCCCTGTTGCTCCTGTAACTAATATTTTCATATAGTTCCTCTCCACTTCTAAAATTTAACACACAAATTACACATTTCACCAAATTCATACGTTTCATTGATGACTACTGGTTCCTTGTTTTCTTCTCCGTTGCCCATTGCAAGAAACATATTTATTTACTCCTCCTACAAACGTCCGATTGCTACGAATATGGCAGGGACTAAAAAAATGATATTCATGCTAATTGCCTGATTTTCTTTCCTCTTAACGTGTAACCCAGCAGCCAAAATCATGACTAATCCAAGTCCAAGAGCAGCAATTGGTGTTAATATAGGTGCGATTCCGGTGACATAAGGTAAAATTAACCCCAGTCCTCCTAGCAGTTCCGCCATTCCTATAAATGTGACCAATCCTTTTGAAGAATCTTTTACCCAAGGCAAACTTGCTTTAGCTTTCTCATATTGAAATGCTTTCATAGCCCCAAACATAATAAATGCTAATCCTAAAATAATTTGAACAACCCATAACGCAATATTCATAATTTAAGCCCTTCTAAACTGTTCTTGTTTATCATTTTTCGCTGACTAAAAAACACTACTACTGCTAAAACCAGCAAAATAAACGGTGTCAAAGCAACTCCAAACCCTTGACCACTATTTAAATGTGTGAATACTGCCCCAGCCATAGTGATCGTTAATATACCGCTGAAAACAGGAACTAAACTGTTCTTCCAATACCCAATCAGCAAACCAATCGCTGATATGATTTCAATAGCTCCTACTACATACATGAAACCAGTACCGTAGCCATAAACATTGGTAAATGCCTGTACTTGCATAGGGTTTGCACTAACCTTCATAAACCCAAATAATAAGAAACCTACTGCTAATAATCCTTGTAATATTCGAACTGTCCACTTCATTGTAATTATCTCTCCCTATTTTTAATTTAGTTTATTTAATCTCTCTGAATTCTTCTAGGAATGTAGCACATGATTTTCATCCCCTAGTCTGAATATTGCAATTTTTAACAGTACAAAAGAATTCGATTCCCAAAAGGATCTTCGGTAAAGAATTCCCCTTTTTCTTCTTTTATTAAATAACCCATTCATTCTATATTTTGCCACTTGAGAAGAATACTGCTTGGTCTGGTATATCCATTTCTATATCAAACCCTAGACCATCATGATAAAATTCTTTTGTTTTATCTAAATTAGATACATGCAAATGAATATGACCGATTATTGTTCCTTCAGGAATGCTATTCCATCTTTCACCGTTCGCTGCAGCGATGACGCTTTCTAAATCCATTGGACTATGTTTAGAAATATCTAACTTCCCTGTTTTATCTCTTAAAATTTTCAACCTTTAAATGAACGTGATTTACAAAAGTATTAGGTCGCTATGAAAGTTATTCATTTTTTTACCTCCTATTTTATTTGAGTAATTTATCAAAAAGCATCAGTAATCACCTCAATTCAGACTTATTTACAAATCATGTTTTTAGCAATGAAATAAATACTCTGTTCTAAATCAACCACTAAGGTTATAATAATCTCTAGAACCAACTTTTGGAAGTAGGCACATTAATGTATCATAGTATACAAAAAGATACTATAAAAGGAGTAGGGAAAATGGCTGACGAATGTAAAGGAAATGGAACTGGAACAGTTGAGACAGCTCTTGATATTCTTGTTGGAAAATGGAAGCCTGTTATTCTTTATCATATTATTGTTAATGGAACACTACGCTTTAGTGAACTTCAACGCTTTATTCCAGATATAACGAAAAAAATGCTGACTACTCAACTAAGGGAATTGGAATATCACGATATAATAAACCGTAAGATATACGCACAAATTCCTCCAAAAGTTGAATATTCAATAACCGAATATGGAAAAGGATTAATGCCACTATTGATGTCAATGCATGAATGGGGCTTAGGACATTTAAAACATTTAGATGAGCTTTACGGAGAAAACCATAGGGAGCAAAGCAAATAAAAAGGAGCTAAAATTTTAGCTCCTTTTTACTTATCCTTGTTGAACTAACCTGCCCCTTTACTTTAAGTGGCAGTCTTCACAAATTCTACTTTTTTCAAACAATTAAACACTAATTTCACCAGTTAACCAACCTTTAATAAAGTCTTTTAATGAAGCGGCAACCCAGGTTCGACTATCATCTTCGTGATTCCAGACGTAAATATCGCTTTTTTCAATCTTTCCGTTTTTTAATATTGCATAACAAAATAAATCACCATTACCTGCGTCTGAAAAAAAGAAAAGGTTATCTAATGGCATATAATTATCTCTATAATCTTCAAAGTTTCTAAAAAATAAATTATCCTTAATAATCACAGATGTAGGCCAAATCAATGATCCATAATCGTCAGACACACCATTTGTTTCCGTTAAAAGGGCAGCTAACTCATCTGGTAATACAACATCTAGTTTTCGTTGAATTTCTTCAATCTCGCTCTTTGTAGCAGGATCTTTAAAGTGTTGTTCTTTCGTAATTGAATTGATAAATTCTTTCCACATTTCATTCCCACCGATATATATAGATTCAACTTATCTTTGTAATATTCCTTCTTCCGCTAACCTGCTCCGTTACTTCCATAAGAGGTTCAACACAAAAGGGATTAATCCTTCTTAGATCAATGCCCACCGTCAGTCGTATACCTCAATCATATTGATGTGCTATTATTAGAATTTTTACGTGAAAAAAAATATGAAATAAATATGAAGTCAAAAATAAGATAATCCCCACTTTATTAAATTGGAGATACACATCAAATACATCTTTAAATGAATCTAACGGATAAAAACCACTTAATAGCAACGTTGGAAAAACAGTAATCAGCATCGCCATATAATGAGCAAAAATTTGCTTTAAAAAACTCCATTGTTCAATTTGATATATGACGCTTGTCACCCCAAGGAAAAAGGCTATAAGGCCATAAAAAAAATAAACACTCGAATCATCTGATTGCCTTTGCAACTTATACGACAGTGAAATTATTAGTAAGATACCAAATGAGATAGACCCTCTATATAATCCCTTTAAAAACAACTGCAACATAAAATACCCTTTCCTGGTATTTCCTGTTATTAATTATATACGATGGATACTAGTTTGAAGTTTCAGAAAATTTTTCATTCCGCTAACCTACCCCGTTTTTACAATAAGAAATTCAACACAAAAAGGCATTAATCCTTCTTGGATCAACGCCCCCGTTATTTCTATAAGGAAAAGTGAACCTTTTTAAACAATCGTGCCCGTTTTTTGCATCGGCTTTTTATTTTTAATCATTTAAACCAACCCTTACGCCAAAACCATAACAACATTACAGAGCCAACTGATACCATAACTCCCAGCACTCCAAAATATCCCCATTGCAAGGTAAGTTCTGGCATATATTTAAAATTCATCCCATATATACTGGCAATAAACGTTAAGGGAATGAAAACTGATGTCATAACAGTTAGTGTTTTCATAATTCTGTTCATTCGGTTTGAATTTAGTGAAATATAATTGTCTCGTATATCTGCCGTCATTTCTCGATTAGACTCAATCATTTCAGAAAGTCTCAATAAATGGTCGTATATATCCATAAAATAGACTCGATCATCTTTTGGGACTATCACTCTCTCCGAATTTAAAATTCTATACAGCAATTCTCTCATCGGAAAAATTGTGCGTCTTAACTTAAGTAACTGGTTTCTTATTTCATAAACATTTTCAATTAAATCTTGATTTGTTTTATTCATTTCTATTTCATTCAATTTATCTTCACATTTATAAATACTTGGAAAATACTCATCTACAATTTTATCCATTATTGAATAAAAAATGTGGAGAACCCCTTTATTAATAGTATTTTTATCCTCCATTACCCTTTTTCGAACCATTCCTATTTCACTTAAAGGTGATGAATGGAAAGTAACTATAAAATTGTGTCCGACAAATATATCTAATTCTTCAGGTACAAGGGAGTATTGGTTTAAAGTGTGTAGAACAAAAAAATTATACCCATCATAATAATCAAGTTTTGGACGTTGTAGAGAATGTAAGCAGTCTTCAATTGCAAGTGGATGCAAATCAAAATGAGTTTGTAAAAGGAGTGCTTCTCTATCACTAGGTGTATCGAAATCTACCCAAAACCATTTAATATCAGAATCATCTAAACGTTTTAATGGTATATCAGTTATTAGTTTTAAATCGTTTGTTACGGCAAAAGTATGAATCATATGTATCGCTTCCTCTTTTATTTGTAAATTAAACACTACCACTTTGTGTCAGATACAAATTATTAATAACATAAAGAATTGGTCTAATATATTATAACTCCTTATGCAACTATCCTGCCCTTCGTATTATTAGGTTGACCAAGTTAATTGGTTGACCTTTTTCTTTGAGGTCTAGAATACTAGAGGTAGCTGGGGTAGAACGAAAGCCCCCCGTGGGAAAGTTAATCCCGACAACTAAACCGTTCCCCCCTACTTATAGAAACATGATTGAAGCTGGTTGGGACCCAGATCTCGCATAACAAGCGAAGCTATGACACTATAAGGAGCCATTTAGGGGTTACCAGCTAATTCATTGATGAGGAGGAGATACTCATGAATCCAGTCATTGGTCTGGATGTCGCAAAAGGTGAAAGTCAGGTTCAAGCATTCTTGGAGAAAAAGAAGCCTTACAAAAAGAGCTTTAAAGTCGCACATACACTGGATGGCTTAGATGAACTTCATACATTTATTAAAGAGGTAGAAGAATTAACAGAAACAAGACCTCCCATAGTTTTAGAGTCTACTGGCATTATGTGCCTGTTGTACAGTATTTTGAAAAACTAGGGTATCTGTTAATCGTTGTGAATTCATCAATTCATACAAAGCGAAAAGTTCGAGTTTACGTAAAGTAAAAACAGATATAATCGATGCCGTTTGTCTTTTTCCGTTAACCTTCCCCTTTAATAAAAAAGCGATTGCCCTCATTTTGCAATCTACCCTGAGAGTATAAGTTTATTAACGATTAATTTGTGAAAAATATGATAATATGATTATAAAATATAGTTTGGAGGGGTTAATTTATGGAAATATTAGATTTCTTAGGGATTATTCCTATCATAATATATTTAGGAATTCTCATTTTTGCTATTTATGTTACAAGTACTTTCATAAAGTTAATGAAACAAAAAAATGATTATCTAAAGGACATTCGTGACGAAATCAGGAAGAATAATAGTGTCAATTAGTTTCAACCATTGTTCCACTCCCAATTTTAAAAGTAGAAGATTGAATACCGTCAATGGCGGTATTTTTTATCTTATGCGATGCCTCTCAAGGTGTTTATAGATGATTCTGCTATTGCCATTGATAGTTTAAATTACGTTGTTTCACATATTTAACCACACTGTTCATTTATTGCAGGAATGGTGCCCCCGTTAGCAGCATAAAAAGATACCATCCATTTGACAATCTTGATCTTCTGCTATTGCTTCCATTTGTTTGTGGACAGAGGAATTTAGAAAATTGGTAACCAAATTATATTCCCGTTCTTCAATTATCGAGCACGACCTTATATTCAAAAAGTAACACTTCTCAAATAAAAGAAGCCAATCCCTGATTGGCTTCTTCACATTACTCATACATACTTCCGACTCACACTCTTCCCATCATAACTAAACAAAATTCCCTTACCTTCCAACACCGTTTCCATATGAACCGTTCGTCCCCATAAATAATGCATATGCGGCAAAACTTTCTCTAGGTATTTTACATCCAGCTCAATATCCTCAAACCAATGCTTCAGGTAAAGCTCCCCATTTTTTAAATAGTCCCCGTCATTCACCGTAATATACGGGAACCCTCCATTGACCCGCATGCCGACAAGCTGATCTCGTACCGCTTTCCATTGCTTATCGACAATCTTATAGTCGCGTCCTTTTTTCTGGAATAGATACATATCCTCACGCATAACCAAATCCTTTGTGAGGTAATTGCGGAGGAAGGAGATATCCGATTCGATTTCCCGCACTTCAAACATTTTTTCACGACCTGAATTTGGTTTAACCCCGCGCCTTCTCATCTCTTCGTCTGGATTGTTATATCTTTCTTCGATATCCTCAAACATCTTGATGCCTAAGTAATATGGATTAATGCCTGTTCTTGACGGCTGCACCACACCTGCATTAAGTTTTGCAAATTCGATTGACTCACCGCTGGTTAAATCAAGTTCACGTAGGATGCGTTGGTGCCAGTAACTCGCCCAGCCTTCGTTCATGATTTTAGTTTCAAGCTGCGGCCAAAAGTAGAGCATCTCTTCACGCATCATCGTCAGTATGTCTCGCTGCCAATCCTCTAGGTTACGGCTATACTGTTCAATGAATAAAAGAATATCCTTTTCTGGACGAGGGGGAAATTTCTTGACCTTTGTTTTTTTCTTTTGCCCCTTTTCCTTGCTTTCCAAGTTCCATAAATCATCGTACGGTGTAGTAAATTGCGGAGAATCATCCTCTATCTCCTCTTCATCCATGGACCAATTCAATTGTGGACGAACAAGCGATGGGTCAATATGTTCCTCAATCGCCAAGACCGAATCAAGAAACTTCTCAACCTCCAGCTTCCCATGCTCAATCTCGTATTGCCTAACTCTTTCCGCAGTGGCAGACATACTTTCCACCATATCTCGCTTCGTATTTTTAAAACGAACATTATTCTTAAAGAAATCACAATGTGCCAGTACATGAGCCACAATTAATTTGTTTTGAATCAAGGAATTGGAATCTAATAAAAAAGCATAGCAAGGATCAGAATTAATAACCAGCTCGTAAATTTTGCTTAATCCAACGTCATACTGAAGCTTCATCTTGTGAAATTGTTTTCCGAAACTCCAATGAGAATATCGAGTTGGCATTCCATATGCTCCAAAAGTATATATTATTTCGCTTGGGCAGATCTCATATCTCATTGGGTAAAAATCGAGCCCAAATCCAACAGCGATTTCCGTTATTTCATCAATGGCATACTCCAAGTCTTTTTGCTCGTCTGCTCTCACCCATTCACCCCCTCATTCTCTTACCTCATTAATATGAAGGGATAGGAAAATCATGTATAAAAGTCCTCAAATGAGTCTAAAAACAACCTGAAAAATGGGTTAGAAACAGAATAATTATTCGACCTGCCCTTGATTTATATTTACTTACTTCCTTAACTGCCTTTATGTAATAGTCTCCCCTAAAATCTAGCCCATATCTTACACATACTCGTCACTGAGTACATTAAATATAGAATAGAAACGTCAAATACGGATATTAGGATAACCGTTCCTCTAACAATTAAGCCATGGAAAGTTTCATTTTTACTATTTACAAACTGACCAACTTTTACAGGGTGATAAAATGATGACTTTGAACAAACTAATTTTAACTCCTCACTAGAAGGAGAGTGAAGCAAATGGATAAGGTTGATTATGATCGTGCTTTGTACTACACGCATCGTTCAGAATGGGATAACCTCCTACTTCTGATGGTAAGGACAAAAGACCACTTTTTGTCCAAAAAAATTGAACATTTTCTGCACGCCTATCATTTCTCTAAGGATAATGCGTCCGTTGAAAAGACCCTAAATGCCCTTCTTCAATATATAGACCATGCAACATTCCTGCCTTATGATCAGGAAGAAGGATGGGCGATGCAGACTTTTTAATATCTTTATTTTTTTCTGTGGTGGGAAAAATATACGGCTAAATGCAAACAGCGAAACCAAGGGTGTAAACAAACAGAGAGCTGACTTTTAGTCAGCTCTCTGTTTTGTATTTTATATTTCTGATACTTTTTGCATCATTTCATTCATGAAGGACTGAAGCTTTTGTTCACTTGCTTGTTTTTGGCTATCCTTAACGGCAAAGTAGAACTTAATTTTAGGCTCAGTTCCGGATGGTCTTAAACAAACCCAAGACTCATCTTCAAAGAAATATTTAAGAACATTGGATTTTGGTAAATGAATTGCTTCCTCTTCATTCGTAAGTAAATCCATTCGTGTGCTTTCTTTATAATCTTCAACAGCCACTACTTTTACACCTGCAAGAGAGGCTAGCGGCTCCTTACGGAATGTAGCAAGAATTTGCTGGATTTGAGCAGCTCCTTCTTTTCCTTTTAAAGTCAGGGAACGCATTCCTTCTAAGTAATAACCATGCTTCTCATATAAATCCTCTAATGCCTGATATAAGGTTTTTCCAAGGCGTTTGTAATGGGCACAAATTTCTACCGCCATTACTGCAGCTTGAACCGCATCTTTATCACGGGCAAAATCTTTAATTAATGAACCATAGCTTTCTTCATATCCAAATAGGAAAGAATACTCTCCAGACTCTTCATACTGCTTGATTTTTTCCCCGATAAATTTAAACCCAGTCAGAACATCTTCTGTTTCTACTCCATAACTGGAGGCAATGGAACGTCCAAATTCTGATGTTACGATTGTTTTGAACATTATTCCATTTTCAGGCATTGTTCCTTTTTCCTTCTTCTGAGACAGAATATAGTCTAAGAATAACGCACCTGTTTGGTTACCTGTTAAAACCGTATATTCTCCCTCTGCATTCTTAACAGCAATACCAACACGGTCAGCATCTGGATCTGTACCAATTAAAATATCCGCACCGATCTCTTTGCCTTTAGCGATTGCCAATTCAAATGCAGCATGCTCTTCTGGGTTAGGAGATTTTACAGTTGAGAATTCAGGATCAGGTAATTCTTGTTCTTTTACAACTTCTACATGTTCATAACCTAAATCCTTCAATGCTCGGCGAACAGAAAGATTAGCTGTACCATGAAGCGGTGTGAAAACGACTTTTACATCTACTTCTTTTGCTAAATTAGGCTGTTCAGAAATAGTAAGGACTTTTTCATTGTATGCATCGTCCACTTCTTTACCGATGATTTTAATTAATCCTTTATCACGTAATACAGACTCTTCTTCCACTTTAATTTCAAGTTCATTTTCAATAGCATTAACCATCTCAATCAGAACATCTGCATCAGCAGGAGGCAGTTGTCCACCATCTTCGTTATACACTTTATATCCATTATATTCTGGAGGATTATGGCTTGCTGTAATTACAATACCACCGATTGCACGTAAGTATCGAACTGCAAAAGAAAGCTCTGGAGTTGGACGAAGGCTATCAAATACATAAGCTTGAATTCCGTTGGTTGCCAGTGTTTTTGCTGCTTCCATCGCAAACTCAGGTGATTTATGTCTAGAATCATAAGCAATAACAACTCCACGCTGTTTTGCTTCTTCTCCTAATTTCTCAATATAGGATGCAAAGCCTTGTGTTGCTTTACGGATTGTATAAACATTCATGCGGTTTGTTCCTACACCAATTTCTCCACGCATACCGCCTGTACCGAATTCTAAATTCTTATAGAAACAATCTTCTAACGCAACTTCATCATCCACAAGAGAAGTCAGTTTCTCATGAAGCTCTGGTTCAAGCGTTAAGTGATCATTCCATTTATTAAAAGTTGTTTTCCAATCCATTTATTTTATTCCTCCTAAATAAATTGCTAACTAAATAAGATCTTCTTTATTTTACTAAATATTTAATATTTCTTGAATATTTTCAAGGAATATCTTTAGAGAAATATTTACCAATCAATACTTTTTGTAATGAAGTTCATATAAATCCCTTCTCCGATCCTTTAGTTGGCGTACGGTCCCGGATAATCTTTGACGTCGCAAAATTTCAAGGTCGACATCTCCAATCAGCACCATTTCTATATTAGCATTCGTTTCTCCCACAATGCCATCACGCGGATATTCAAAATCAGATGGGGTAAAGATCGCCGATTGCGCATATTGAATGTCCATATTTTCTGTTTGCGGCAGATTGCCTACTGTTCCAGATATGACGGTGTATACCTGATTTTCGACTGCACGTGCCTGAGCACAGTATCTAACCCGTAAATATCCCTGTCGATCTTCTGTACAGAATGGAGTGAAAATAATATTTGCTCCTTTATCTGTTGCGATCCTAGATAATTCAGGAAACTCTATATCATAGCAAATCAGCATGGAGATTTTTCCGCAATCTGTATCGAATACATTTACCTCATCACCTTCATTAATCCCCCACCACTTTTTCTCATTCGGTGTAATATGGAGTTTATATTGCTTCTCGATTGTTCCATCTCTCCTAAAGAGATAAGCAATATTATAAATATTATCATCCTCTTCTTTCACAAAATGGGAACCGCCAATAATATTTACATTATAGCGGACCGCCAAGTTTGTAAACAACTCAATATATTGCTCTGTAAAATCTGTCACTTTTCGCACTGCCTTACTTGGAACCTTTTCATCTAAAAAGGACATCAATTGAGAGGTTAAAATTTCTGGAAATACCACAAAATCAGAATCTGCATCCGCTGCCACATCAACAAAGTATTCAACTTGATTCGCGAAATCCTCGAATGAGTTGATCTTTCTCATCATATATTGCACAACACATATTCGGACAGGATATGCGGTTTTATAATACCGTTTAGATTTAGGACGATAATCTACATTATTCCATTCCATCAGTGTTGCATATTTTCCTGATGCTCGGTCATCCTCCAAATAATTTTGATTAATACGTGTGAGCGTAAATTCATTCAGAAATTGGAAGGATAAGACCGGATCATATATTTTATGTAAGCGTACTTCTTCCACATATTCACGTGCAGTCATTTGATCTGCATATTTATGGTAGTTTGGAATCCTTCCACCAATAATAATACTTTTTAGATTTAATTTACGGGCTAATTCCTTACGTTCTTCATACAAACGATGCCCAACCTTCATTTTTCTATACTTAGGATGGACCATAACTTCAATTCCATAAAGATTTAAACCATCAGAATTATGGTTGGTGATATATCCGTCATCTGTTATTTCAGACCAAGTATGACGATCATCATATTCATCAAAATTAATGATTAAACTAGAGCATGAACCAATCACTTCATCATTTAATTCTGCTACAAATTGTCCTTCCGGAAAAATGGATAAATGGCTTTCCAAATGCTCGCGTTTCCACGGATCCATCCCGGGAAAACAAAGCTTTTGAAGCTCCATAATATCATCTATATCGCGGATCTCCATTCGCCTAATTTCCATTTTATGTTCATATTTAGTTAAATCCAATTCCTCTGTCACGGACACGACACTCCTTTTTCATACCCATTCTCTCTATCCTCTGTTTTTTCCCATTTATCTATTTTTTTAAACAATAGCCAAGACCAAATGGAAAGAAAACTCGATACAGCTGCCGTCACATAAAGAAAAGCTGTTGGCTTTATCTCTAACAGCTCATTAGTGCTTTATCTTTCTATTAAATAAACAATAGCTTCCCATGGTCTCAAAATTGTCTCAGCAGCAGTTTCTTGCATAATACGATCAGAGTAATTACTTATTATCTTTCGTCCATGATAATCTTTTATACTATCCGGCCAAGCTACTGATTGTTCTCCACCTGAAAAGTTGGTTAATACAAGCAATGTTTGATTATCCAGATGTCTCATATAGGCAAAGATATGTTGGTTTTCTGCTTCAATCAATTCAAAACTTCCTTCTACTATAATCCGCATTTCCTTACGCAGGGCGATTAGCTTCTTATAATAGTAGAAAATCGAATCAGGATCCTTTAATGCACTCTTAGCGTTTATATCCACATAGTTTGGATTTACGTTAATCCACGGTTTCCCGGTTGAAAAGCCGGATTGCTCAGAGTTATCCCATTGCATTGGGGTACGTGCATTGTCACGGCCTTTTGCAAAAATACCCTTCATGATCTGCTCTGGCTCCATGCCTTTTTCTATTTTTTCATTGTACATATTTATACTCTCGGTAATACTCAATATCAGGAAATTGTACATTTGTCATTCCGATTTCCTCACCTTGATATATATAAGGAGTACCCTGCAGGAAATGCAAACATGTACCCAACATTTTGGCTGATTCTATACGATATGTGCCATCATCCCCAAAACGGGAAACGATTCTTGGCTGGTCATGATTATTCCAATAAAGGCTGTTCCACCCTTTTCCATGGAGCTCTGTTTGCCATTTTGATAAGATTTTTTTTAATTTCACCAAGTCCAAGGGCTCAACGTCCCATTTTCCTGATGGACCGGAATCTACGTCCATATGTTCAAATTGAAAAATCATATCTAATTCACGACGATCTTCATCTGTATATAAAATACCTTCATTTGGTGTTACACCAGGGGTTTCCCCAACAGACATGACATCGTAATGCGAAAGCACCTCTTTATTCATTTCCTGTAAATACTCATGTATTTTAGGGCCGTTCATATAATAATCCGCACCAGACGCATAATCTTTTCCTTCCACAACCGGACCATCAGGAAGAGAAGGATCTTTGGAAATTAGATTGATTACATCCATTCGGAATCCATCTACCCCTTTATCAAGCCAAAACTTCATGAGATCATATACTTCTTTACGAACCTTTTCATTTTCCCAGTTAAGATCCGGCTGTTTTTTAGAGAATAAATGTAAGTAATAATCATCAGTTGCTTCATTATATTGCCAAGTTGAACCACTAAAAAAGGATTCCCAGTTATTCGGCTCTTTTCCATCTTTACTAGGACGCCATATGTAATAATCTCTATAAGGATTGTCTTTAGATTTTTTCGACTCCATAAACCATGCATGTTCATCAGATGAGTGATTAACGACAAGGTCCATCACAAGTCTTATGCCTCTTTTATGCATTTCCTCAAGCATTATTTCCCAATCCTGCATGGTTCCAAACTCATCCATAATATCGTGATAATTACTAATATCGTAACCGTTATCATCATTTGGTGACTTATATACCGGAGAAAGCCAGACGACATCTATACCAAGCTCTTTTAAATAATCCAGGCGTGAGACGATTCCCTGAATATCACCCACTCCATCTCCGTTGGAATCCATAAAGCTTCGTGGGTAAATTTGATAAACAACTGCTTCTTTCCACCACTGTTTCTTCATTATTCAGCCCCTTCCTAACGATGTGTACATTGGTATGAATACTAAAAATCTAATCCCTACCGCTAGATATTGAGCCTTAAAGCCAATATACCCCAATTATGTATTGGTAAGCGATTTCTTTTTACAATATTATGATAACATACTATAATTTTAATGTAGGAAATATGATGAAAAGGGGGAATTTTCATGCAACATAAAATTATAAATCGTGACAACGCCCTTTTTCTGGCATTTGCTGCAGCCTTTATAGCGATGGTTGGCAGTCTGTATTTTTCAGAAATAAAAGGCTATGAGCCATGTGTTTTATGTTGGTATCAGCGAATTGCGATGTATCCTTTTACTGTAATCCTTGTGCTGGCAATCTGGAAAAAGGATTACCATATTGCTTTTTATACTATGATTTTATCTGCCATCGGAGCGTGTATTTCAACCTATCACGTGCTTATTCAGAAGGTACCGTTTTTTACGGATCGCGCTGTTACATGCGGCCGAATTCCGTGTACAGGCGACTATATTAACTGGCTTGGCTTCATTACTATACCAATGCTTGCATTAATTGCTTTTATCATCATATTTGTATGCAGCTTGTATATATTTAAAGTGACAAAGGGGGAAACAAAATGAAGAAAGTCATTATTTTCGTCGCAGCGGTCGTTTTAATTTTTGCCGCAATAGCGTATTTATCTAATAAACAGCAAACAGAAAAAACGTCAAGTGACAATCCATATGGAAAAGAAAATTTAAGTCCAGCAACTGTTGATCAGTTGGATGATCCACTTTATCAAAACATCATTACACCGGATGAATTAGATGAAAAGCTTGAAAAAGAAGAAGCAATGACTGTTTATTATTTCAGTCCTGAATGTCCACATTGTGTAAAAACCACTCCAATTCTAATGCCCGTAGCAGAAGAAATGGACGAGCATATTTATCAATATAATGTGCTGGAGTTTGAGCAAGGCTGGGACGAAATCGAAGGATCAGGAACACCGACTCTTATCCATTATAAAAATGGTAAAGAAACAAGCCGTATTTCGGGAGAACATTCCGCTGAAGAATTTAAACAGTGGTTTGACAATTTATAAAAAACACGCCGGGCGCACTGCTCGGCGTGTTTCTTTAAATTAAATAGGTGTTGGCTGCTTTTGTTTGGTACAATGGAAGCTCAATCTGTCTATCCTCACTAAAAAAGTGTTTATGCTCAAAAGGAAAAAAGATACCAAGTTCATTTAAGAGTCGTGCATTGTGATTAAATAATTCAACAGCCTTGGAATCTTCACTTCGATTTTCTAGAATGATCATCAAGGTTTGCATACAGGATAATGCTTGAAAGGCACCTTTTAACGTACCGATATGAGAATTTGAACCTGGTACAGACAGTACTTCATTTAAAGTGAACAAATCAATTTGTTCTTTAGTAAAGTACATTGGGAACAGTTCTAAATAAAATTTCTCTACAGCCTTATCTATTTCTATATCCTGTAAATGAAGAGAGCCTTCTACAATTTTCATATTGATCACCCTCACTTTCTGCAATCTTCCTCTATTGGCATTTATAGGATAGCACATGATAATGTATTGATAATACTAATTAACTTTGCTAAAAACGAGGTATTTACATGTTAAACGTAATTAAATCAGGTCCATATGCTCTAATTACCTGCCCTCCTGACTGGATAGGAAAATCAGTAGAAATTATTTTAAGAGATCACCTGCATATACCAAAGAAAATGTTACATCAATGGCGAATGGAAAAAATCGTTTTATTAAATGGTGAGGTGATTTCCTGGTCAACTAAAATAGAATCTTCTTCTATTATGTATATACCCATTTATGCAGAAGATTTAAATGTGTTAGTACCATTAAAAATGAAATTAGATATCCTTTATGAGGATGATGATATTATGGTCGTGAACAAACCACCATTTCTTAATACACATCCAATCTCAGAAAATGATAACCATTCCTTAATGAATGCTGTCACCGCATATATTGATAATAATAAAATTAAGCCTCGCCATATCCATCGCTTAGATAAGGATACTTCGGGTGCCATTCTCTTTGCTAAGCATGCTTATGCAGGAGCGATACTGGATCAGGCTTTGAGTCAAGGGAAAATAAAAAGAACTTATGCAGCCCTAGTTCAGGGAATCGTAAAAAAAGAGCAAGGTACCATAAATGCTCCGATTGCCAGAGACCGGCATACATCAGGGAGAATGCGAGTATCCACTTCCGGTAAACATGCAGTAACAAAATATAAAGTTTTACAAAGATTTAAATCTAAAAATCAATCTCTTGTAGCCTGTATATTGGAAACTGGCCGTACTCATCAAATACGAGTCCATATGAGCTCTATTGGCCATCCGCTTATTGGTGATACTTTATACGGAGGAACAAAAAGTGCCTCTCTCAATAGACAGGCCCTTCATGCATACAAATTAGAGTTTATACAGCCGCTTACAGGAGAAGAATTATCGGTCGAAAGCGAAATTCCATTTATATAGAAGATTTCCTTCGAAATAATAATGCAAAAAAAAGACAAATCCTTTACTACCTATGGCAGAAAGGATTTGTCTTTTACTTTTTAAGCTATAGTAAGATTTTCAATTGATAGTTAGGCTGTTTTTCTTACAGCTTTCATAATCATGCTTACGATAAAGATTAAAATAATCGCACCGATTAATGCCGGTATAATTGCATATCCTGCAACTGTTGGTCCCATATCTCCAAAAATAGCTGTACCTAACCAAGAACCAATAATACCTGCAATAATGTTACCGATAATACCACCTGGTACATCTTTACCTACGATTAAACTTGCAACCCAACCTAAAATTCCACCTACGATTAATGATATAATAAAACTCATGTTATTTTCCTCCTTTTATTTGTTCAATTGGCCTGACTATGTCAGTTACCTGATTAGGGATAATTGCGATATAACTTCAAAACATATTTCAATATATAGAGTAGCCAACAGACTCAAGTTTATCCCTAATCTGATTGTAAAAAAGTTTATTCAGATGTTTACTTAACAAGATCTGTGGTTACTCACAAATAATTTCTTGTTCAGACCAATTATGGACTGTTTTGTTTTATTCAACGGCGCCGTTAATACTCTATACATTCCCGTTCATTTTTATAATAAACATCTATGTCCATTATTTATATTAAATTTAATTTAGACGATTAAACGTTCGTTACTAAGGGTAATAATAATTCTTGCTTTTTTATTGCGTACTAATCAATAACTAACAAATACTATAGAAAAGTTGATTAAACGGTTTAAATCTTGTATTGGGTCTGATTATGAGCATATTTAAATCCGCTAACAAGATAGGAAAACAAGTCCAAAGAATCTGTTTATAAAGATTTTTATACTATATAATGGATCATTATAGGGTTTATCTTCCAATAGAGATTTAATTTTTAATTTAGATAGATAAATCTGCTGTAATAATATTTTTGGTTTAGTATGGTTAACCTTACTATATAGATAAGAGGATCATACAAATGGTTTTAATAATATTTTCGATATATAATGGATGTAAACTTCTTTTGTATTTAAGTAATCCGAGTAATTACCTTTAGATGAAAGAATCCACTTTGCAAATTATTTATGACTCCAATCTTTAAAAGAAAATGTCTATATAAATTTGTTTTGCATAGCTTGTTCTCGTTCCAGACCTAGAGCATACAATACAGAACTGGCTATTAACCCGCCATTTGAAAATATCTAAATCATAGAATACTTTTCCATTTTTATATAGACACACCTCTGACTAGAAACAGTTGATTAAGCTCACCTCGAATTGTCAATAAAACCATATAAAAACTTAGCCTGAATCAAAATATAAAATCCTTATATATCAGGGATTCATTGGTATTTTGTCGAAAGGATTCCATTTGACTTTTTCCAGATTCAGTTTATAATTCAATATTGTTATCCCTTTTGGAGTCAGACAAAAAATAAGCATAAAAATTTGAAACTACTAATAAATCTAAAATCAAATATTGAGGTGAAACAATGAGTGCATTTACGAGCAAAGCGAAGAAGAGCTTAAGTGGACCTGTTGGTTTCCTTATAGTCGCTGTTGTTCTCTTTTGGATTAAAATCTATACAAGTTATATAGTAGAATTTGATCTTGGTATCACGAATACGATGCAAGAATTTTTACTTTTCATTAATCCAATCAGTTCAGCCGTTATTTTCTTCAGTCTTGCTTTATTAGCAAAGGGCAAACGTGCATTTAAATGGTTAGTTTTTATAAACATTATTCTATCCTTTGTACAGTATGCCAATATCGTTTATTATCGATTCTTTAACGACTTTATTACATGGCAAACATTAAAGCAGACAGAAAATCTCAATGTGGGCGATGGCGGTGGATTGCTCGGAAGTGTAATGGAGCTTTTACGCATTTATGATCCACTGTATTTCCTTGATACAATCATTCTTATTTTATTCATCGTTTATAAGAAATTCCAACCAAGTGAAGGCCGCTTGAAATTCCGTAAAACAGGGGCAGTTTTCGCATTTGGTGTAGGAATGCTTGTATTAAATGTTGTATTAGCCGAGATTGACCGTCCTCAGTTATTAACTAGAACATTCGACCGTAACTACTTGGTCAAATATCTGGGAACCTACAATTACACAATTTATGATGGATTAAAAACGATGAAGGTGAATGCCCAAAAAGCGTCAGCTGATTCCAGTGACCTAACAGAGGTTCAAAACTTTGTACAGGCAAACTATGCAGAACCAAATAAAAAGTACTTTGGAGCGGCTGAAGGAATGAATGTAATTTATATTCATTTAGAATCCTTCCAAAACTTCCTGATTGATTACAAGCTGCATGGAGAAGAAGTAACACCTTTTATCAACTCGCTTACAAAAGATAAGAATACACTTTACTTTGATAATTTTTATCACCAAACAGGGCAAGGAAAAACATCTGACTCAGAGATGCTGCTAGAAAACTCCTTGTTTGGCCTATCTCAAGGTTCAGCAATGACTACAAATGGTAATAATACGTATCAGTCAGCTGCTTCTATCCTTGAACAAGAAAAAGGGTATTCCTCTGCTGTATTCCACGGTAACTATAAATCATTCTGGAACCGTGATGAAGTTTATAAACATTGGGGTGTTCAAAACTTCTTTGACGCCAGCTATTATGACATGAAGGATGAAGATGTATTAAACTATGGCTTAAAAGACAAACCGTTCTTCGAGCAGTCTAAGCCTTTACTTGAATCCTTACCAGAACCGTTCTATACAAAGTTCATAACAGTATCTCACCACTTCCCTTATCCAATTTCTGAAGAGGATGCTACTATTGAAGCAGCAACTACAGGTGATGGATCTGTAGACCGTTATTTCCAAACGGCTCGTTATTTGGATGAATCAGTGGAAGAATTCGTGAATTATTTAAAAGAAACAGGTCTTTATGATCGTTCTGTCCTTGTATTTTATGGCGATCACTATGGTATATCTGATAACCATAATGAAGCGATGGCACAAGTACTCAATAAAGAGGAAATTACTAAGTATGACTCAGCCGAACTTCAAGAAGTACCATTAATTATTCGAGTTCCTGGTATGGAAGGCGGCGTCCAACATCAGTATGGTGGGCAGATCGATTTACTTCCTACACTTTTACACTTACTAGGTGTTGATTCAAAGAATTACATTCAACTTGGAACTGATTTACTATCAGAAGACCATACTGAAATAGTACCTTTTAGAAATGGTAACTTTATGAGTCCGAATGTAAAATATATTGATGGCAAGTACTATGATTCCACTGGAACACTTATTGAAGAAACTGAAGAGTATGCTCAAATGGGCGAATATGCCTCAACCATGCTCGCTATGTCCGATAAAATTATTTACGGAGATTTACTCAGATTCTATACTCCAGAAGGTTTCAAACCTGTAGACCCATCAAAATACAACTATAATATTAACGCTGCTGATGGTGAAACTACATCAACGAAGAGCGAAGAGTAAGCTAAAAGCCTCCAATTCCTAAAGAATTGGGGGCTTTCTTTTTTAATTAAATCTTACAATGTATATCTTGTTTCGCAGACCACGCTTACAGACTACATATCTGAATAACTTAAATGTCCCTAATTTGGGTACTATACACTCATATCTCCTTAAAGTCCAAGGTGATATAACTTATCTTTTATTCCAACTGAATTGTCAATAATACCAGCCTTTTCCCCCTACAATGAGTTAGTTAAATCGGAAAGTAATTCAGAACTGAAATCATTCTGCTTGTTATTATTTTGTAAATTCTATTTCTAAATATTACAGCTTTGTAAATATAACGTAAATATTAAATAAGTTGTATACGCTTTTATGTAAATATTACCTCTAAAAAAAGGTTTTTTCTTTTCATGTCTAAATAAAAGGTTTAGAATTAATTTTGCATTGTTAATCTTAATTATTATTATTATTTTCCGAAAGTGGAGGTCACTATGGTATTCAAATCAAAGAAAGATAAATTTGCGGTTATGCTTTTAAATATTTCGTCGAATTTAAAAGAAAGCTCTGATTACTTCGCAGATTATAAATTAAAAAATATCAGCGATTTAAAAATCTTCTCCGACACAATGAAGCAATATGAAACAACTGGAGATGATTATGTACATGAAGTGATCAAAGAGCTTAATAATGCTTTTATCACACCGATTGAGCGTGAAGATATATTGATGCTTGCCATGACAATGGATGATGTTCTCGATGGTCTTGAGCATTGTTCTGCGCTCTTTGAAATGTACTCTATTGTCAATGCAAATGAATATATGTTGAAATTTGTCGATGAAATTCGCAATGCCGCTCATGAAATTGACCGCGCTGTAGAATTACTAATGACTAAAAAATTAAATGACATTCGTCCTATTGCAATTAAAATAAAAGAACATGAATCTGATTGTGATACTCTGCATCGTCAATCTGTTAAACATCTTTTCCTTGTGGAAAAAGATCCAATCCGTATTATTCAATATAAAGAAATCTACGAGAACCTAGAAGAAATTGCGGATTATTGTCAGTCTGTGGCGAATACATTAGAAACAATCGTTATGAAAAACGCTTGATGAAAGGTTCTTAAACAATTATGGATACATTACTTTTAATTACAGTATTGATTGTAATATTGGCCCTATCCTTTGATTTCATCAATGGGTTTCATGACACAGCCAATGCAATCGCAACAGCTGTGTCAACAAAAGCATTAAAACCTAGGCATGCCATTTTAATGGCAGCCATTATGAACTTTGTTGGAGCCATGACTTTTACTGGTGTGGCAAAAACAATCACGAAGGATATTGTTGACCCATTTACACTGGAAAATGGTTCAATTGTTATTATGGCAGCTTTAATCTCAGCGATTGCCTGGAATTTAATCACTTGGTATTACGGTATTCCGAGTAGTTCATCACATGCCATTATCGGTTCTATTGCCGGGGCTGCAATTGCAGCAGCTGGATTTGGTGCGATACACTTCGACGGATTCCTAAAAATTATCTATGCTTTATTATTCTCGCCAGTTATTGCCTTTGTTGCTGGTTATATTGTTTACAGTATCTTTAAAGTAATTTTTAAAAATAATAATTTAACAAAGACCAATAAGAATTTCCGTTTCATTCAAATTGGTACTGCTGCTTTGCAGGCATACTCTCACGGAACAAATGATGCCCAAAAGGCAATGGGGATTATCACCCTTGCTTTAATCTCAAATGGCTTTACGTCATCTACTGACATTCCTTTATGGGTACAGATATCCTGTGCTGCCGCAATGGGGCTTGGAACGTCTATAGGCGGTTGGAGAATTATTAAAACAGTCGGCGGAAACATTATGAAGATTCGTCCTGTTAACGGTGTAGCAGCTGACATAACCTCTGCAGCTATTATCTTTGGAGCTACCTTTATTCATCTTCCTGTAAGTACCACTCATGTTATTTCATCATCTATTATGGGTGTAGGTGCTTCCCACCGTGTAAAAGGTGTTAAATGGAGTACAGCCAAGAAAATGGTCATAACCTGGGTTATTACGATGCCTATTTCGGCAGCATTAGCTGGTTTGATTTATCTTAGTTTAAATTTCTTTTTTTAAATAGAAATTTATTAATATAGAAAGAGATTGGAGAGTATTACGTTCGTAATCCCCTCCAATCTCTTTTTTGTTTTGTATTGAATCATCATATCATATGAATATTTCTTGTATAATGGAAGCAACAACCATTTTCGGTAAGGAGTCTTTCAATGGAGAATCAGTACTATTCCAAGGATTTTTTTAAAGGATTATATGGTAGCCTGCATGAATTTGCTGATCGAATCAGTTCTTTAATCACCTATCCAATCACCATTGAGGATGCCAATCATCGATTGCTGGCATATAGTGCTCATACCAATGTTACCGATCAAGCCCGTATTCTAACCATTATGGGCAGACGTGTACCTGAAAAAGTAATTAATGCTCTGTGGAAAAAAGGAATAATTCCCTTCCTACTTCAAAATGATCAGCCTATTATTGTTGACCCCCTTGATGATGTGGGACTTGGTAAAAGAATTGCTGTTTCAATACGTAAAAATGATGAGATTCTGGGGTTTATTTGGGCTCTTGAATCGGATACTGCCATCACGGATGAAAAACTATCCATACTGGCATTTGCAGCAAAGGAAGCAAAAAATCAGCTCTTACTTCTTCAGTCGCGCTTAAAAAGTCAGGAAGACAACTATCAGGAATTCTTTTGGAAACTTTTAACCGGACATTATCCTACTGAAAAGGAAATACTCGCAGATTTGGTTAAATTCCCATTTACATTATCGAAACATTATACGATTCTTGTATTTGAGTTCACATCCTCTATTGATATTGACTTGGATAAACAAATCGTCTATTTAATCAGTACAACACAAAAAGTATCTATTATCTTTCATACGATAGATCAAAATAAACTTATTCTTTTACTGAATACCAGTAAGAATCAATCTAAGGATTTGATATCATTCTTTATTCGATCCTTTAAGGCTGATATGAAGGAACGTTTTAACGTTACCATTTGTTCGGAAGGCTGCGGAAATGTATATTCTGACTATATTGATACCAGTAAGAGCTATTTAGAAGCTCTTGAGGTTATTAGTTTAAAAAAAAGATATACAGCTGAATTAACTAATGTTCAATGGTACGATGAACTTGGTCTTTATCAATACCTCCATATAATCAGTGAAAAACGAAGCAGCCAACCAAAACAACTCCCTACCGGTCTGAATATCCTAAAAAAATATGATGAACAACATCAAACACAGCTATATGAAACGTTAGAAATCTATTTAACAAATAATTCTAATCCTGCTTTTACTGCCAACACTCTGCATATACACCCTAATACTCTTTCTTACCGTTTAAAAAGAATAACAGAGATCAGCCAATATGATTTAAAGGATCATAAAATAACCTCTCATCTCTTAATCGAAATGAAATTATCTAAATATTAATCATATATATAAGTTCATAACCAAAAATTTTTTGAACGTTTTGTGAATTATCACAAAACGTTATTTTTAAATTTTCTGTTTTTAACATACTATTCAGATAAAATACGGATTATAATAATTGTACATTAGATAAGACTGGAGGATAAAACATGCTGATAGGAATCCCAAAAGAAATTAAAAACAACGAAAATCGTGTTGCCATAACTCCAGCAGGCGTTTTGACTTTGGTATCTGCCGGACATAAAGTCATGATTGAATCCTCAGCTGGAATGGGCAGTGGCTTTACAGATTCAGATTATGAGTCTGCAGGAGCTATAATATACCCAACAGCAGCAGAGGTTTGGACAAAAGCAGACATGATTATGAAAGTTAAAGAACCACTACCTGAGGAATACACTTATTTTCGTCCTGGTTTGATTTTATTCACTTACCTTCACTTAGCTGCTTGTCCAGAATTAACAAAAGCATTAGTTGATTCTGAGGTTTTTTCCATCGCTTATGAAACAGTTTCATCTGGAAAATCATTACCTTTATTAACTCCAATGAGTGAGGTAGCCGGCAGGATGGCTGTTCAGCTCGGTGCGCAATATTTAGAAAAGCCAGAGGGCGGCAAAGGAATCTTATTAGGCGGTGTTCCAGGGGTTAAAAGAGGAAAAGTAACCATTATTGGCGGTGGTGTAGTTGGTACGAATGCTGCCAAAATTGCCATCGGCTTAGGAGCAGAAGTTACCATTATCGATTTAAGCCCTGATCGTTTAAGGGAGCTTGATGATATTTTCGGCAACCAAGTGACTACCATTATCTCTAATCCATTTAATATTGCTGATGCTGTTGCTGAATCTGATTTGGTAATTGGTGCTGTTCTTATACCAGGTGCTAAGGCGCCAAAGCTTGTGACAGATTCAATGGTACAAGCTATGACTCCTGGTTCAGTGATTATAGACGTGGCAATCGATCAAGGCGGCATTTTTGAAACAGTCGACCATATTACCACACATGATTGTCCAACATATACAAAACATGGCGTGATTCATTATGCCGTAGCCAATATACCAGGTGCAGTACCAAGAACCTCTACGATAGCTTTAACAAATGTAACTATTCCATATGCCCTTGAGATTGCAAATAAAGGAGCAATCCAAGCTATTACGGATAATGCTGGCTTAGCTAAGGGGGTTAACACGCTTAACGGTTATGTTACCTATGAAGCGGTAGCCACAGATCTTGGATACACTTATAAGGCGATTAAAGATGCTATGAATCTGACAGCCGAAGAAAGCCTCAACTAAGAAACTGGATAATAAAAAACAGATGTAACGGTTTTAACCGTTACATCTGTTTTTTTGTTAGGTTCGTAAAAGGGGCATACTCATACAACGAGGACCTCCCCTGCCACGTGACAGCTCTGAACTTGGGATTTCGATAACTTCCACTCCAAAATCTTGAAGTAGCTTATTTGTTACTTGATTGCGATCATACGTAATTACAACTCCCGGCGCTATTGCCAGTGTATTGGATCCATCATTCCATTGTTCTCTCGGTGAAACGATATCATCTCCCCCACCACATGGAATTA
The DNA here is from genome assembly GCF_008087365.1 of Bacillus sp. E214. NCBI lineage: Bacteria > Bacillati > Bacillota > Bacilli > Caryophanales > Bacillaceae > Bacillus > Bacillus sp. E214. The sequence continues at coordinate 31,700 of NZ_VENN01000006.1, forward strand.
AGGCCAGTTCCGATAAGTTCAATACTTCCTTCAAGGTATCTACTAAATTATATCTTCTTGATATTTGGATACCAGACTCATTTACCAGCTCCAAAATGAAGATATTCATCTGCCCATTTGTCCCTTCAATTTCCGGATGAATAGTGAACTTATCATAATCAACCATAGTAAACACTGTATCTAAATGCATAAATGCACGTTTTTTTGGAATCTCAACAGCCAGTACTTTTTTATAGGTCATAGAACTACTAAGCAGATTAAAGGCCATCCTTTCAATTGCCCGTGCTGATGTGCGCTCACTTACACCAATGGCCACAACCTCATCACTTAATACTAGAATATCCCCTCCTTCAATTGCAAAAGGCTCGGAACGATCGGACCAGTGTTTATAATCCTGTTTTTGATAATCAGGATGATGTTTCATAATAAATTCCCAAAATAGAGATTCCCTTTTCCTGGCCGCTGTAGACATTTTATGAATGGTCATTCCATCCCCTATGATTGCTGCAGGGTCTCTTGTAAAGTACAGATTTGGAAGGGGATCAATATAAAAAGGATAATAGGTTGATAGAAAATCATCCAGATGAACTTTTTTACGATCATCCAGTTCTTTTTTTAATACACCCTCCATAAATTTTCTGACTAACTCTGTATCTGTTAAGGATTCAAGGTATTCTTTAACCATTTCATAGCTTCCAACAAGATGATGTTTACTTTCGCGTAAAAAAGTATCTATTAACTGCAACTTGATTTCTGGAGAAGTAAATGACTCTTTAACCAAACTTTCCAAATAGATGACCTCAACATTTCGTTTTTCCAGCTCAGTTGCAAATTGATCATGCTCCAATTGCATCCTGGGAAGGAAGGGAATATCATCAAATAGCAATCTCTCCATATTTGAAGGAATTACATGCTCAATTTCTTTACCCGGCCTATGTAATAGTACTTTTTTAAGTTGGCCTATTTCAGATGAAATATGTAATTTGTTTTCTGTTTTAAACACTCCACCAATCCCCTTTGAAATACCATATTATATTTTATCTAGATATTTCCCCTTTTATAGGAAAACGTAATCCTATTACACCAAATTATTTATATCACACATCCATTTCCCTAATAATACTTTATTTGTAAATTTATTTCCAATAGTTTTATTTTCCTGAATCCGATTAAACACTTTTTTAATATAGTTATTTATGTTAATATAGATTTACAAACCAATGTATTTATATACAAAAAAGTTATTCTCATATTCATATCTTCAGCTTACTATGTGTAAAAACATTATTTAAAAATTAATAATTATTGAATATTTATGAATCTTTTTACTTCGCTAAAGCGTTAAAAAACTATTGTTATTTAGTTAAAATTTTTTTAAAATAATGTTTATGCGAAATGAAATAAGGAGAGGAAATAAAGATGTCAGTTAACACTCAAGCTCAGGAGCTTGGCAAGAAAAAGCATCCTCCTGGATTATATCTTTTATTCCTAACAGAAATGTGGGAAAGATTTAGTTATTACGGCATGCGTGCCATTTTAATCCTCTATTTAACTACTGAATTAGTCAGTGGCGGATTAGGGATTGATAATAAAACAGCTCTCAGTATCTATGGATTCTACACTGGTGCTGTTTACTTCACGCCGCTTGTCGGTGGATGGTTAGCAGACCGCTATTTAGGTCACCGTCTGTCCATCACGATTGGTGGGGTCTTGATGGCTTTAGGTAATATCGCGTTGTTCGCCCATCAAAGCCAAACATTCTTATACATTGGCTTAGCTCTATTAATCGCTGGTAATGGTTTCTTCAAACCAAATATTTCCACATTGCTTGGCCAATTATATGAAGGCAATGAATCTCGCCGTGACGCAGGTTATACAATTTTCTATATGGGTATAAATGTTGGTGCTTTCTTTGCTCCATTAGTCATCGGTTTTGTTTCGGAAGACTTATTTACTAAGACAATTGACGGTGTTATGACCTATGGCTACAAATATGGTTTCTTAATTTCAGCAATTGGTATGATCATTGGTCAATTACTATTTAACTTATTGGCTAACAAATATTTAGGTGATGCTGGTAAACGCCCAGCAGTTTCTGCAACAAAAGAATCTAAAGAAAAATCCAATGCTCCATTAACACGCAGTGAGAAACAACGTACATGGGTAATCATTATCATTACTTGCTTTGTTGTTTTCTTCTGGGCTGGTTTTGAACAAGCTGGAAGTTCGTTAACTCTATATACAAAAGACTTTGTAGATCGTGAAGTATTCGGTTGGACAGTGCCAGTATCCTGGTTCCAATCACTTAACCCATTATTCATCGTACTCTTGGCACCAATTGTATCTGCATTATGGGTTAAACTTGCAAGTTCCAAACGTGGTGACATCCCAGTTCCAACTAAAATGGCAATGGGTATGATTACGCTAGGTTTAGGTTATATCGTATTGTTATTTGCAATTTTCAAAACAGGTAATGATGCTGCAAGCATTCAACAAAAAGCAAGTATCATGTTCATCGTGGTAACATACTTCCTTCATACAATGGGTGAATTGTTCTTATCTCCAGTAGGACTTTCCCTTGTAAGTAGAATTGCTCCAGTTAAATTAGCGTCCTTGCTAATGGGTGTATGGTTAGCTTCTTCTGGTGTCGCTAACATTATTGCTGGACAATTAGCTGCTGTAACACAATCACTTGGATATTTTGAAGTATTCGCCCTTATCGGCGGTGTAGCAATTTTCTTCGGTCTAATTCTTTTAGCACTATCCAAGAAACTTGTTGCAATGATGGAAATAAAATAATTAACTTATAAAAAAGACTGACGCAAGGCACGATTTTCATCTGCCATAACGTCAGTCTTTTTTATTATATCAAACCTATACTCTCCATCTCTTTTTTAAAGAAACTTCTCTTTACATGAAATTCAGCCTTTTGTTTCAAACAAAAATGTTAAAACTGACCTAAGATCAATCGCTTCCTTCAATATACTCTTTATGAACGTTTATTATGAAAAGGTTTTTTGTTTGTGCTTATTTTGAATTGTCCACCCTGTTTTACTTTTAGCACGATGCCTTCATCGGTCACAATGTGAGGAACCACTTCAATTCCTTTTCGTCCTTCACGTAAAATGACTATTTTCTCAAGAGGAGCGGAAAGCTCTTCTTTAGGCAGACTAATGAATACATAGTTCGAGAAGTGAATGCTCTTACCATTTGTAGAAGCTCCAAAGATCAGTCGGTTTTTTTTCAATGAAAGACTCATTGTTAAAGTATTTGCATATTTTTCTTTAAACTCACTTGTATCAACCTGAATCTTTACACCGGTATTTGTGACTAATGTTACCTTTCCCACATCCGATGCCTTGATTGTATTCAACTGCTCTTCTGTAAAAGTAAACGAGAAACCATTTTTCTTCTTAGTCATAGTGGCTGTTAAATCTTCACTTGACCAGTTCCCGTTTGGTTTAGTGGTTGGAGGATATTTTTTCTTTGTAACCTTAAATAATCCCTCCTTCTCACTTGATGTTATTGGTCCCATGGGGCTTGCTGCCATCGCTAATTCAGCTCGATATCTGCCTGTATTCAATGATAATGGTAAGTCTTCAACAGATTGATAGAAATCCAGATTGGATTGTTCCACTACTATTTCACCTTTTTTATTATATATACGCAGTAATGGTTTTACACTTTCCGAACTGGCTTCAGTTACACCACTATGAGTTATCTGGTATTTCCCACTGTCTGTTGTCCCCACTTTTTCGACGATTTGCCCATTCGCCAAACGTTCATAAACAATCTCCTGATTTTCCGCGATGCTATAATCAGACGTCTTATTCACAATTACCGAACTAATGGTATTTCCATATTCATCTTGAATGGATGTATCGGCAGATAAAGGTTCACCTTGCTTCAGTTTGTTATCCTTTAAAGCAATGGAAGCCTTGAATTGGCCGCCTACCTTCCAGTTTACCTTTTCATCAGCGCTGAATGTTTGTGTACCTTTATATAAGAAGTAATTCCAGATATAATCAGTTGATTCTGGATCTCCATAACCAAGCTGTACCTGCAAGTCCATTTCCATATCAGCTGGCACATAGAATTTATGGCCAACTCGCAATGTTTTTGTAAATGCCGAGCTATATTGATTGTATGGATACAATATAGCTCCACGAACATCTTTGAAGTCTTCAGTATTTGCATCGATTTTAATTTCCGCTAATTCTTCCGTATTGAAGATAACTTGATTTTCATCGTCAGCTTTGATTTCTACATCGTTTTCTAAGAAATAATAGTTTGATTTTTCACCATCCGCATTTGGCAGGGTAACATAGCTGCCTTCGATGACAAATGAACCTGGCTCTAAGTAAACCGCTTCTTTTTTGTAACTTTGCAAGTTGTTTGCTGTGGGATATACGGTTACGCCATCTACTTCAACAGGCTTTTTAATCATCCAAAGCTTCGAAGAAACATTATCCAGTTTTTCACTGCCATCCATTGCAGAGATGGAGACTTTTTGCATATTGTCAGGGATGGTTATCGGAACAGAAAGTTCCTCAAGATCAGTAAATTGACGGAACAAATACGCAAACTCACCAGTCGATGTTGTGTACCGGATGATTGCAACGTTTCCATTTTCCTCTTGACTCAATTCAAGATTTGAAGGAACGGATAATACCTTCGTTGTAGAATCTGAATTCCGTCCAAATGCCTGTACCCACTGATATTCGCCATGTTCGTCTTTTTCCACTCGATTGATTGTCACGTATGTTGCTTTATTTTGATCTTGATCATCTTTTAATGTTACATTGACACCTGAATCTTGCATGTCGATGGTCATTGCCTTATTCAAACCATTCGGTGCAAGCGGGCTTGAATCCAATGTTAATGAAAGCTCATACTCACCGTTTGTCACTTTTGAACTATTCGGTACCCAGAAGGAATAAAAATAATAACTACGATTAGCTGGGTTTGTAGGGTTTTTCGTATAACTATTTAACATGATTTCGCCATCCGAAACCCTCTTTACTTGATAAACTGGATAAAGGTCACCAAAGTTTATCGCAGCTACGGTATTTTCCTCATCCATAATGACCGTTTCGCCAGTTTCAACATTCTTCTTGTACAATGCGTTTGTTGGGTCTACCGAACCACGGTACATCCCGACTAACATATTTCCGTATTCATCAGAGAATACTTGCTTAGTATAAATCGCACCATCTAACTTATAAGCCGTATATGGACTTGTACGCTCAATATATGTCAATCCGCGTTGTGCATAATACCGTTTTAATGACTCTTGATCCGGTAGGAATTCACTGATTTCAAGCGATCCACCAGCTTTAATGGATGTTTTTCCGCCTTTTTCAACCACAGCGGTTTGGTCATCATTCGTTAAAACATAAATCCAATTTTCACCGCCATCAGGATCTTTGACCTCTGCATCGACAATATAATCATATTCACCAGCTGTTACGAAAAATTTTTGGCCTGTTAATACTTCAGATGTACCAAAAATTTCAGACACATCTTCGTTATCCAAGTAAAGTACTGCATTTACAAGCTTTCCGTCTGAATTATCGATAGCGATTTCACCGGTTTCACGACTATCAAAGACCAATGACGATGTTTTACTCGTAATCGAAGCATCAGAGTTTGTTAAAAAGTACGTGTCTCCATCTTGTTTATAATAAGAGTAAAGACTGTATGCACCTTTATCCAAATACACAACAGGGGACTTTGTTGCATTTTCTTCATTGATTGCTGTATCGGCAGTAATATCCAATCCTTCTTCATCTTTCATCTTAATGAAGTATTGTGCCTCTTCAACGTTTTCACCATTTACACCAAGTGTTCTCAATGATACCGCTTGCGTTTTATCACTGGACAATTCCACTGTGCCGCTGCTGTTTACTTCACGTGAATACATGAACCATGCATTACCCTCTTCGGAATCAAATTTTCCTTGAACGACAACTGTAAGTTTTTTTAAATCTGTACCGACATGACTAGGTACACGAACAACTCCCTCAGAGTCTGTTGCACCGGACCAAAGTGATGAATAAGAATACTCGCCATCCTTCGCTTTCACTTTTTCGTACAACTGAACGGCCGCGCCTTTCGCGACAGTATCATTCGGTGTTTTCACACTGAACATATAACCGGATTGCGCTTCGTTAAGAACCTTTACAGAACGCTCAGCTTGAGTAATCTTATTTCCATTCTCATCATATGTAACAGCTATGATTTTATGTTCACCATCGGCAACCTGCGTTGTATCCCATTCTACAGAAACAGTAGTTGAGTCTGTATCGGAGACAGTGCCGATCAAGTTAGTTTCATCCGTTGTATCGATATAAAACCTTGTACTTACAACGTCTGTTACATTATTTAATTCTGCTTGAATAGCTGTTTTACCAATAACAATTGCATTCGCTTTTGGCAAGGTAAAGGATAAGGGAGAGATCGTTACATCATCAGATAAAGCAGCTAGTGCATCGACTTTTCCATAGCCTGTTTTTTCATCAAATCCTTCCACATTCATATCAACGGCTGTCGTTGTTAAAGCTTCTTCTACTGCCGTTGCAGTGGCTTCTGGATTTTCCAATTTATATAGTGCCGCTACTGCTGCTACATGCGGCGCTGCATAAGAAGTACCGGTACCTGTTTTGTAATAACCATTTTCATCGCCTAAATCCCCTGAAATCGATGTACTCAAAACACTTACACCAGGAGCCACAAGATCCAATGTACTACCATAGTTAGAACCCGCATACACTTGGTCTTTGGCGGCAATGGCACCAACTGAAATAACGTTCGGTAATGCTGCAGGATACGAAACATCTGCATTTCCGCCTCCGTTACCTGAAGCAGCTACAACAACAATTCCCGCTTCATGGGCTTGCTGTATAGCTTTATCGACCGATTCGCTATATTCTCCGCTAAAACTTAAGTTGATGACGTCTACCTTTTTCTCTATTGCATACTGGATTCCTCTCGCAATATTATAAGCATCACCAACACCCGATTTACTCATGACTTTAACCGGTAAAATTTTAACGTTGTTGTTGCCTGCTGCCCCAGCAATCCCCTTCTCATTATTGGAATTTGCTGCAACAATGCCGGAAACAAAGGTTCCATGGCCATTATCGTCCCCTGCGAATGTTTCTTCATATCCATCAACGAAAGTGGCAGCTTCTTCCGACACACGGCCTTCCAAGTCTTCATGAGAGCTTTGGACACCTGTATCCAAGACAGCCACTACTACGTCATCTCTATCTGTGTTCTCTACTGCTTCCCAAGCTTTTGGAGCATTGATTGCTTCTAAGTTCCACTGACTGTCAAAGTATGTATCATTAACTGTACCCTCAATTGAATAAATTGTGTTTTTTTCAACAAATTCCACATTATCCATTTCTTCTAGCTTTTCGATCGAAGTTTCAACATTTTCTTCCGACACTTTATAAAGAGCCATTTCATCCGTAGTCTCTACCACTTCTCCACCCAATTGTTCAACTTTCTCCACGGATTTGGCAGAACTTTTTTCATCTTTATATTTCACGATTATTTGTTCTTCACTAGCTTTCCCACCATAAGATACATTCGTTGCTGTATTCCCCTCTGATTCTATCAATTGGCCATTGTTGGCAGTGCCGATAGCAGGCACCTCAACTTGGGTCTTTTGCACTGTTTTAGCTGAAACTGTCCCAAGCGGCATAGCAAATGTGAACGCCACTGTAGCTGCTGTTAATCCTTTGAATAACTTTTTCCCCATCTTTAAACTCCTCTTTTCGTGTAAATAGATCTTAAGTCACAAAATTTTAAGTATTTTCAGAAAATTTTTCTTGAAACTAGATATCTTCCTCCTTTTACTTCTTCGATCTTACTCCCTAAAATTCCTAATCAACCTGATGACATGTACATCACTCAATACATAAATAACCATATATCAGTCATTTGCGGTTTAAATATTAGCAATACTGAGAATCATTGTCAATGATAATGATTCTCAGTTCGATAATTTTCTAATATATTTTTTAATGACGTTTGTCGAAAATATTTTTATGACATGTATAAAGTCCTATTTTTAAACTTTGAATTGACAATTGATAATGATTATCAATATCATATAGTTTGTATACTAGCAGATAATGACAATCATCCTTATTCTCCTACTTATCTATCACATTTAATTTTTGAATAGATAAAAAAGTATTATTAATAACTCGGTCTAATCAATCTAATATGTATATCAATTATTCATTACTTCAAAAATTGGCTGGGTAGGACACTAAGAAGGATTTTATTATCTCTACAATAACAATTTCTAGAGAGAAGGTTACAAATTATGAAATTTAAGTCTATAAAATTCAATATGATGTCAGCAGCTGTTTTATCAGCCTCCCTACTATTAGCTGGATGCGGTACAGAAGAAGAAACAGCTTCCACTGCAACACCGGCAGACCAAACAACATCGACTAAAACAACTGTTGCCGACTTGAAAACCGAAACGGATACTTATAAAACATTCGCTTTGGAACAAATGGATTCTTTTCTAGTCGAAACTGAAAAATTTGTTACTACGTTCCTGGATGGAGATATCGAAACCGCGAAAGCATTATATCCTGAAGCGCGCATGTTTTTTGAACGCTCTGAGCCAATCGCGGAAAGCTTCGGTGACTTAGATCCACGCATTGATGGCCGTCTGGCTGATATCCAGGAAGAAGGCAAAGGCGAAGAAGAATGGACTGGCTACCATAAACTTGAGTATGCATTATGGATTGAAAACACAACTAAGGGTTATGAAGAAGTCGCGAATCAATTATTAGCTGATACAAAGGAATTGCATGCATTAGTACAAACAGTCGAAGTAGAACCGGATTTAATGATTACTGGTGCTGTTGATTTATTGAACGAAGTATCCACTTCAAAAATTACAGGTGAAGAAGAAATTTACTCACATACAGACCTTTATGACTTTAAAGCAAATATTGAAGGGGCAGAAAAAATCTTCGAGATTTTACATGATAAAATCGAAGCAAAAGATGAAGCCTTGGTCACTACACTAGAAGAGAAATTCGCTAAGCTCGATGAATTATTATCAAAATATGAAACAGCTGATGGCGGCTATGTATCATACAATGAATTGACGAAAAAAGATACAAATGCATTAGCCACAGCCGTCAATCAACTAGGTGAACCATTGAGCCAAATGGGGATCATTTTAGAATAAGGGTGAGTATCGTTGTCTACTAACAAAATGACAAGACGCGAGATGTTGAAATTAACTAGCATCGGAGCAACAGGAATGGTTATCGGTGCAAGCGGATTGGGTTCCACGATGAATGCTTTAGGCTATGAGTTGCAACCTTCCTTGGATGATAACCAGTCTGTAAAAAACAAAATTGCATTTTATGGACGCCATCAATCCGGTATCACAAGCCCTTTACAAGGCCATATATACTTTGCCGCATTGGACGTTTTAGTAGAATCAAAAGAGGAATTGCGCCAATTATTTAAATTGTGGACATCTCTTACTGTTCGGTTAATGAATGGTGAACAAATCGTCGAACCTTCCACTAACGGTCACATCCCTCCCACTGATACTGGTGAAGCCATGGGAATCGATGCTTCTAACTTAACTATAACGTTTGGGGTTGGTCCTTCTCTATTCGATAATAAAAATCTTAACATTCAGCATTTAAGGCCGAAAGAATTGATGGATTTGCCGCATTTCCCAAAAGATCAATTAGATGAAGCATACAATGGCGGAGATATTTGCATACAAGCATGTGCCAATGATCCTCAAATAGCATTTCACGCCGTACGGAATTTGGTTCGTGCGGCAAACGGGAAGGTCAGAAGCAAATGGTCTCAATCTGGTTTTAATGCCATTCCACGCGATGGAAGTACACCGCGCAACTTATTTGCATTTAAAGATGGTACGGTTAATCCTGCCAAAAACAGTGAATATAATGATTCTGTATGGATTCAATCCGGTGAATCGAAAAGTTGGCTGGTAAATGGAACATATTTGGTTTATCGTCGCATTCAAATGCATTTGGAAACATGGGATCGGACCAGCTTACATCAGCAGGAGGCAACATTTGGCCGCTATCGTGAAAGCGGAGCGGCATTCGGTAAGAAAGATGAATTTGACGATTTTAATGAATTAGAGAAAGATGCAAATGGCAACTACATTGTTCCGGAAACATCCCATGTCCATCTTGCACGATTAGCAAAGCAAAAGATTCTCCGCCGTTCTTTTTCTTATTCTTCAGGCATTATGTCAAACACCGGGGCTTATGATGCTGGCTTACTGTTTATCTCGTTCCAAAAACATCCGCAACAATTTATCGACATTCAAAATAGTTTAGGCCGTAACGATAAATTAAATGAATATATTACACATCGAGGCAGCGCCATTTTTGCCTGCTTCCCTGGTGTTGAAAAAGGGAGTTATTTAGGTGAAGCGCTTTTTACAAATTTGTAGTTTTCTAGTTTGTATGCTTGTAGCTTTGCCAGCTTTAGCTGCAACATCCTACAGCTCTTTTTACATATCAATTAGTGATGCATTAATTAATGCAAAGCAAGGAAATGACGAACAAACCCAAAAAGCTATAGATAAGTTTGCAGAAAATTGGGCATCGGTGACTTCCGAACAGAAGGAAGCAAAAAGAGCTGTTGATGATGCACTAAACGCGGTACTTGAATCTTCAACACAAGAAGAACGGGTTAAGACAATCATGCAGCTATCAACAACTCTTTCTCAATTAGAAAAACTTGAAAATCCAGTTGATGAGGAAGCAGAACGGAAAGAGTTTGAAACGAAGTATACACCTTTTATGAGGCAATTTGAAGAAGCATTAGCCACGGACGACTATGAAAAGATTCTACCAGCATACAATGTTCTTAATGGAAAATGGAATCAATACGAACAGCCTGTACGTGATCAAAGTGTAGGTATGTATGGACAAATTGAAACACAGTTAGCTTTTATCCGCATCACATTGGCAAGCGAAGACCCAGACTTACCCCTTGTAGCAAGTCAATATGCAGCGTTTAAAGCGTCCATTGAACAATTTTTGGCAGGTGAAGATATTGCTGTTGAAGAAGGAAGTTACTCACTCCAAACGTTAATTAATCATATTGATGATGCCTTGCAGGCAATTGATATGGAAAAGTTTGACGAGGCCAGTGATGCTTTGACGGAATTCATTATTGTTTGGCCGAACATTGAAATGGAGGTTTCTACCCGCAACAGTTCCTTATATACAAACTTGGAAAGTGATTTACCAATTCTGGTCAGTGAATTAACGAAGGATACTATAGATACAGATTCGATCACTAACCAATTATCTAATTTCAAAACAGAAATCCAATTATTGCAGGAAGATAGCGATTATACTTTTTGGGATTCTGCATTGATCTTATTACGTGAAGGTTTGGAAGCACTTCTTATTATTATGGTACTCGTATCATTCCTGAAGAAATCGAATCAGGAGCACATGGCTCGATGGATTTATATGGGTGCTCTTTTAGGGGTCCTTGTATCTGCAGTAGCCGCTGTGGCATTATCGTTCATCTTTAATTCATTGACCGTTAATACGAGCCGCGAAATCTTGGAGGGCTATGTCGGACTAATTGCCGCTGCCATGATGATTGGGGTCGGGGGATGGCTTCATAACAAATCTAATGTTGCATCCTGGAACTCTTATTTATCGAAGCAAATGGGACAGGCCATCTCAAAACAATCTGTGTTTGCCATGGCTACTGTATCGTTTTTATCTGTTTTCCGTGAAGGAGCGGAAACTATTATTTTTTACGTGGGTATTGCCCCCAACATGCCGATGTTTGATTTTACCCTCGGTATTATCATTGCATTAGCCATTCTGGCTCTTGTTGCCTTTATATTATTCAAAATGAGTGTACGAATCCAAGTGCATAAATTTTTCTTTGTAGCCACCATTTTCATCTATGTATTGGCATTTAAAATCATCGGTTCAAGCATTCATACATTACAGCTCACCAATATATTGCCGACGACCGTCATTCACCAATTACCCGTGTTCAATCAAATTGGTTTTTATCCAACAGTTGAAACCATGGCCGGTCAACTCATTTTGATCCTTATTTATGTGACAATAGCAATTTATAATAAAACAAAAAATAGTAATACCAAGAAGTCCAGTTAAATCAGAAGACGCTAGAGGATAAATACCCTAGCGTCTTTATACTAAGCAATTTAATTATTTACTCCTTAAAGAGAAACATACTTTAATGAATCATACTTTCTGGTTTAAAGAATGACTGCAAAGCATGAAAGACATCTGCCTTTTGCTTCAATATATAGTGTTGAAACTTTTCATCTTTAATATTTTTATATGCGGACATTAATGTGGAATTACGATTGTATTGATTAACTTCACCATACCCAAACATATTAGATACTTCCATCAATTCTTCCACAAGTTTTATGCAACGAGGATTATCTGAAGTTAAGTTATCACCATCCGAAAAATGAAAAGGATAAATATTATAGCGTTCCATCGGATACTTTTGTTCAATTATTTCTAATGCTTTCCGATAGGCTGATGAACAAATCGTCCCACCGCTTTCACCTTTAGAAAAGAAATCCTCTTCGTCTACCACCTTTGCTTCTGTATGATGAGCAATAAATTCGATGTCAACTGTTTCATATTTCGTTCTCAAGAAACGTGTCATCCAAAAGAAAAAGCTACGTGCCATATATTTTTCCCAAAGCCCCATACTTCCAGAAGTATCCATCATAGCCAAAACGACTGCTTTAGATTCTGGCTTCACAACTGAATTCCATGTTTTAAACTTAAGATCATCTTGATAAATAGGTGTAAATCCAGGATTGCCACCCAGTGCATTTCTTTTAAATGCACTAATCATCGTTCGCTTCTTATCCACATTTCCCATTAAACCTGTTTTACGAATATCATTGAATTCGTAATGCTCAATGGTATGATCTCCCTGTTCCTTTTCTTTTAAGTTCGGTAATTCCAATTTTGCAAATAAGGCTTCCTCTATTTCCAATAAAGAAACTTCAGACTCAACATAATCCTCTCCTGCCTGATCTCCAGCTTCTCCTCCTTTTCCTGGCGCCTTTTGTCCACTTCCATCTCTTGCTACTACATCTCCAACCTGGGAATCTCCATCTCCCTGACCAACATGCTTGTTTTTATCATAATTATAACGAATCTTATATTCATCAAGAGAGCGTATCGGGATTTTTACAACATTCTTTCCATTGGACATAATAATGCTTTCCTCTGTTATTAGATCAGGTAGATTATTACGTATCGCTTCCTGTACTTTCTCCTGATGTCTTTGCTGATCATCAAAACCTTTTCGATGGAGGGCCCAATCTTCCTTTGAAATGGCGAACTGATGGCTATTGTTCTTATCCGACATCGTTTTTCCCCCTCCTATAACACATTTATCATAATACTCTAGATGTTAAATAGTCTTTTTTAGAATTTAATGTTTGATTACTCTATCCTATGCGTAAACTACAATTTATTGCCAAAATATTCTTAAAATAAGACAAAGTTTTGCTTATCCCCTTGTCATTTGGAATTATAGAATCTATAACCATCCTTATTACTGAGAATAGTTTAGTAAGTATTAACAAATGTAATATAGATTATGAGATTAAGGTTCAGATAAAGCCATTGAGAGTTATTAAAAGGGAAATTACTATCCTGAATATTATGGAGAAGTGCTAAATATGGAAGCTGAACGCAAAGAGTAATTTATCTTAAAAATTGACCAAGTATCCAGATTCCCTTCACCTCTATGTACCGAACCAACGATTTGGTGTTAGGCTATATATCTAATCAAAAGAAAAAAACGCTTAGTAATCTCCCCTACTGTCAAACAGAATATACAATGGGAGATGCCATTTACCAAGCGTTTTGTAAAACTACTACTATTTATTTATTTTCTGCCTCTTCTTCCTCATGTTGAACAGGATCAGGCTGCTTATTATATTCTTTGGATAATTCTTTATTTGTCCTTAGGTGCTCCATCTGTTTTCCAAGGTTTTTCATTTCTTCAAGATCCGGTGCCATCGAGCCATTTTCAGCAAGACTTTCAGCGATTGTATCTGCCTTTTCGTCTTTTTTCATCACTATCACCTCATAAGACCTATTCCCATCCTATCAACCTAATAAACATTTTTTCCCATTCTAAAGCCATAGAGAATACTTAGACTGAGCCTTCGTTCAGCCGTTTTAACTTTGTATCCGGCCAATCCTAGCCTTTATGCAGCCGATTCACGTCATAATCCAGCCAAACTAGTCTTTTATCCAGCCGATACCCTCGATATTTCAGCTAACCTAAGATAGGTGCCCTCATTAATCTTCAGAAAGCAACCTAAAAAGAACTATCCACAAGTCGAATACCTCGACATGTAAGATAGCTCTCCTTCGTCAATACTTATCTGTTCAACAAGCTGCCTACATAACGCAGAAGCTCATTTGCCGAGGTAGAATTATATCCATGTTCATCTATTAATCTGGCAACTACCTCGTTTACTTTCTTCAATTGACTTTCATCTGGAGTTTTAGAGGAGGTTGTAATTTTAACGACATCCTTCAAGTCAGCGAACAGTTTCTTCTGTATTGCTTCCCGTAAACGGTCATGAGAATTATAATCGAACCGCTTTCCTTTACGGGCATATGCAGAAATTCGAATTAAAATTTCTTCCCTAAACGCTTTCTTAGCATTCTCAGAAATTCCAATTTGCTCTTCAATAGATCGCATTAATTTTTCATCAGGATTGATTTCCTCACCTGTTAGGACATCACGAAGTTTTGACTTATTGCAGAATGCCTCCACATTATCCAAATAATTATTCATCAAGGTTTTGGCTGATTCCTCATAGGAATAAACGAATGCCTTTTGTACTTCCTTCTTCGCGATATCATCGTATTCTTTTCGTGCAAGTGAGATATAATTCATATACCGTTCTTTCAACTCGGCTGTAATGGAAGCATGCTGATCCAATCCTTCTTTTAGGGAACGCAATACATCCAGTGCATTAATCGAAGGTGTTTCTTTTCTAATAATAGTTGAAGATATTCGGTTAATGACATAACGCGGATCGATGCCGCCCATCCCTTCATCCGAGTGTTCCTTCTTCAATTCTTCTACATCTGCAGAATTAAAGCCTTCCACGTTTTCTCCATCATATAGCCTCATTTTCTTAACAAGATCAATATCACCTTTTTTTGGATCTTTTAATCTGCTAAGAGTAGTAAACATGGCTGCAACCCTTAAAGTATGCGGAGCAATATGAACATTCGATACATCACTGTCATGAATCATTTTTTCATAGATTTTTTCTTCCTCGGATACTTTCAGGTTGTAAGGGACTGGCATTACGATAATCCTGGAATGCAGGGCTTCATTCTTTTTATTGGAAATAAAGGAGCGATATTCTGTTTCATTAGTGTGCGCTATAATTAATTCATCGGCACTGATCAACGCAAATCGGCCAGCTTTAAAATTACCCTCCTGAGTCAAAGAAAGCAGGTGCCACAGGAATTTTTCATCACACTTCAGCATCTCCTGGAATTCCATCATCCCGCGATTCGCTTTGTTTAACTCACCATCAAATCGATATGCGCGCGGATCGGACTCTGACCCATACGTAGCAATCGTAGAAAAGTCGATGCTTCCAGTTAAATCTGCAATGTCCTGTGATTTCGGATCAGATGGACTAAATGTCCCTACTCCAATCCGCTTATCTTCTGAGAGGAATATCCTTTCTACCAGCATATCTTCAATACGGCCACCATATTCCTGTTCCAACCTCATCAAATTTAGAGGTGAAAGATTACCTTCAATCCTGATTCCATACTCCTCAAAGAAATCATTACGTAAATGTGC
Source organism: Bacillus sp. E214 (assembly GCF_008087365.1). Classification (NCBI taxonomy): domain Bacteria; kingdom Bacillati; phylum Bacillota; class Bacilli; order Caryophanales; family Bacillaceae; genus Bacillus; species Bacillus sp. E214. The sequence continues at coordinate 47,615 of NZ_VENN01000006.1, forward strand.
CGGTATTAAATGCAATGGATCTTCATGCATCGGGCAACCCTTTATCGCATAAATCGCTCCCCGATCCGTCCGTGAATATCGTTCTAATCCGCGTTTCAAAAGCGTTACTAAGGTCGATTTACCACCACTCACAGGCCCCATTAGTAGCAAAATACGTTTTCGCACATCTAATCGTTTAGCAGCTGGATGAAAATATTCCTCTACAAGGCGCTCAAGTGACTCCTCGAGGCCAAATAATTCATCTTTAAAAAAGCTGTATTTTTTCTTCCCATCAACAATTTCTACACCTGCATCCTTAATCATGTTGTAAACCCTGGAATGAGCTGATTGAGCTACTAAGGGTGTTTTCTTTAATAATTGCAAATAATCACCGAATGTCCCTTCCCACTTCAGCTTTTCCTCTTCTTCTCTAAATTGTTCTATTTTTTTAATGATATCCATTCAGTATTAATCCTCCCCTAGCTGTGATTCAGCTGCTACTAATACTGTATGCACGTATATAGTCAAACATGTGTAAGCCCCTTAAGAATCCATAATGAATTACCAATTTATAATTTTCTAAAATATTCTTAGTGGAGAAAAAATTAACTTATATGGTATACTTTTTCCAAAGCATTCATACAAGGAGGATCATCCAATGAAACTTGCCATTATTATTGCCGTATCCCTAGCATTCCTCGCAGCCATCTTCACCGGCGGCTACAATGATAAAACTAACTAAAAAGCTGAAGGGCCTTGATCAGCCGACAAGCATAAGATGAGGTGCGTAGGGAGAGCGCTTTTATCTCCCGTAGCAGCCACACTTATGTCTCGAGCGGCTAGGCCCTGAAGCTAGATTAACTAAAAGGCTGAGACGACTTGTCAGGCCTGACAAGCATAAGGATAGGCACGTAGGGAGGCGCTTTTCCCTCCCGCAGCGGCTATCCTTATGACTCGAGGGATTAGGAGTTGAAGCTAGATTAACTAAAAAGCTAAGACGGCTATATTAAGGAACGAAGACTAAATACGCCACGTCCTGTGGCAACGTCTTCATGACCTACATCGTGTAGGCCCGCGAGGAGCATAAGACAGGGGCTTGGAAGGAGGTGTTCTTCCTCCTGCAGAGACCATGCTTATGTCCTGAGCTTCTAGCCGTCGAAGCTGGATTAACTAAAAAGCTGAAACGACTGCATTAAGGAACAAAGACTAAAATAATCATGTCCCATAGCAACAAAACACAAAATACCCCTCACTTTTATCTCAAAGTGAAGGGTATTTTGTGTTTTTATTTATTTGAGCGCAAAGTGTTTAGATTTAACAAAATCCATCATAAATTCACGTTGTTTACTAGTTAACATACCAACGACTTGCTCTGTCCATCTATCTTGTCTCAATCCGTTTGTACGCTCATTATAGTAAGCAGAGATAATTTCGTTGTATTCTTCGAGTTCTGCTTGCTTGTCCTTGTATTCATTCTCATGAAAGACTGCTTTCAGCGGTAAGCGCGGTTTAAGATCAGATTCATGATCTGGATAGCCAATAGCCATTCCAAAGAGTGGAATAACACGATCAGGCAATTTTAAAAGCTCAGATACCTTTTCGATATTGTTCCGTATACCACCGATGTAACAAATACCAAGATCCATAGACTCAGCTGCAATAGCAGCATTTTGTGCAGCCAAGGCTGTATCAATTAACGCAATCATGAATGTTTCCATGCTTTCCAGATTGTGATCCATATTCATACCTTCCATATCAGCAGCCATCTTATGGCGATGATAATCGGCGCAAAACATTAGAAAATATCCATTGTGTTCAACATACGATTGTCCACCTGCCAGCTCCGCTAATTGTCTCTTCTTACTTTGATCACTGACCCCAATGATTGAATAAGCTTGAACAAAACTCGATGTGGATGCAGACTGGGCTGCACTTATAATTGTTTCAACCTGCTCCCTTGAGAGAGATTTTTCTTTAAATTTACGAATCGATCGGTGATTATTTAATAGGTTAATCGTTTCATTCACTGGACTCAGCTCCTTTATAACGTAGTACAAATATAACAAATTATAGAAGTGTTATCTAAAATTTTGTTTAACTCTTTATAAAACAAAAACTTCTCTAGAAAGAGAAGTTATGTCAAATGAATATAATTTTGTTGGCGTAAAGCTTCATAGATAACAATTGCTGCTGTATTCGATAAATTAAGCGAACGAACATGAGTATCATTCATAGGTAAACGCAATCCTCTTTCAGGATGTTCCTCTAATAAATGCTTTGGCAGACCTGTCGTTTCTCGGCCGAAGATAAAGTAGTAATCTTTATTGGTATCTTCATATGAGATATCACTATGATAATTCTTCGCAAATTTTGTGATATAAAAGAACTCTCCACCACTGTTCTTTTCAAAAAATTCTTCAATTGAAGCATAATAAATAATAGTTACATGCTCCCAATAATCAAGGCCGGCACGCTTTAAAGCTTTATCGTCAGTGGAAAAGCCCAAAGGACGGATTAAATGCAGGGTTGTATCTGTAGCTGCACATGTACGGGCAATATTCCCCGTATTTGCCGGGATTAATGGTTGGTATAAAACAATATGTAAAGACACTTTTCCTCACCTCTGGTTAGTATAAGCAGCCTTCATTATAACACTATTTCTCTTTTTCCAAAAATGGAAGACCTAATTCGTTATTATATGAAAATATTTATATTGGATATTAGGCGTATAGGCAGTAGAATCTTCATAATTCCAGTATCTCATACGGCTGTTCGTTGTATGAGCATTCACCAAAGGGTAGCCATATTCATCCTTTCCGGTCACAATCGTATTATGATTAAACCTGCCATCCCCTTCAAAATCATAACAAATAATATCTCCAATCATTAATTGGGAAGGATTCTTTACTTCCTTCGTCCAAGAAGCTGCCTTTAACATGAGCATAAAAGCATGTGCCACTGTCCAACTAAAGCTCCAATTGCTTTTCCCTTCTATCCACCACCCCTTTGAACGATTAGGTTTACCCCACATCGGTATACCACCGGCATATAAACATTGAGATATAAAATTCGTACAATCATCGGTGAATTGTGGATAGGTGAGATTAAAGGAATTCCACCATCTCTCGGCGTATTGAACCGCCTTTAACCGATTATAGGCAATCTTGGCACGCGAGGAAGTAAGATCTAAACTCCTCAGGAGGTCTTGTTCCATTATTTGAGGCTTAACATTTAATTTCTGATCTATCAAGAGTTTAGTTTCTTTAAAGGAAGCTTTACGAAGCTCCACATGTTCTTCCATGTAAAATTGTGTCCCTTGCTTCATTACAAGCTTCCAATGAGTCTCATATATAGCATCGACGACATCTTCCCGCTCCTTGATTTTTTTCACATGCCCTTTTGCCATGACCTTCACTATTTCTCCATTGCGTTTACGCATGCCTTCCTGCTTCTTCAATAAGGTTTCCATATTATCTGTCTTATTTGAGGATGTATTCTCTTTGAGTTTTTGTATCCTCTCCTCGACCAGTTTTTGCAGTTTCTCTTTCATCCATTCATCCACTCCTTCTCTAAAAAGTATGATGAATGACTAAAATACATACAAAAAACCGGAGTAAAAAGCTACTCCGGTAACATAAGACGTTCTAAGGCATTATTTATTTCAGCCACTACCATCTGATCGGTCTCTTCTTTTAAACAATCCTTTAATACAGCCATTGCTTCCTCGGTACCTATTTTTCCAAGCGCCCATGCTGCTGTACCTCTGATAACAGGCCTAGGATCCTTTTGCAGCAATTCTTTAATTGAAGCAACACTTTCTGAATCCTTAAAATGTGCCAATGCGATAATCGCATTTCTTTGAATGGGCATCTTCCCACGCCAAGAACCTGAAACACTGCCAAACTTCTCTTTAAACTGGCGGTTGCTCAAGCTTAAAAGGGAGACCAGCTGAGGTTTTGCCAACTCAGGATCAGACTCACATTCAGGGTGATTATGAAAATCTATACGGCGATTATAAGGACATGATGTCTGACAGGAATCACATCCATATACTCTGTTACCCATTTTATCTCTGAATTCATAAGGAATCATATCCTTCGTTTGAGTCAGAAAGGATATACATCTCTTTGCATTAATCTGTCCTCCTTGAACCAACGCACCGGTAGGACAGGCATCCAAACATTTTGTACATGTTCCGCACAAATCCTCCATTGGATTATCCGGAGGAAATGGAATGCTTGTAATCATTTCGCCAAGGTACATATATGAACCAAATTCTTCGTTTAAAATCGAACAATTTTTGCCGCTCCAGCCTATACCAGCCCGCTCTGCTACGGCCCGATCAACCAGCTCACCTGTATCTACCATAGAGGATAAATAAGAATTCGGCATGCGCTCTAAAATAAAAGCTTCAAGCTTCTTCAGGCGATCTTTCACCACATAATGATAATCTTGCCCCCAAGAAGAGCGGCTAAAAATGCCACGTCTATCCCCCACTTTACTTTTAGGTGCATCTTTGAGTTTAGATGGATAAGCTACAGCAATAGCTATAATAGATTGTGCTTCTGGCATTAGCCTTCTTGGATTAGTCCTCTTATCTAAATCTGGCTCTTCAAAACCCGATGCAAAATTGAGGTTCTGTTGATCAATCAGTCGTTTCTTTAAAACCTGGAAAGGATCAGCTGATGTAAATCCAATTTGATCAATCCCTATTGTCTTGCTATATTCGATAAGCTCATCTTTGAGTATTTGAAAATCCATCTTAGCCTCTCCTTTCTCTGGAAAATGAATAACTTTTATATGTATGGTAAACTATATCCAATCATTTTGGAGGTGTAAATTTATGCAAATTCATGTAGATCGCCAGCTATTCGCAAAGGCCGGCGATGTAAAAATCGGTATTATCCGCTATCAAGGAATTGTTGCTGATGCCATTCCCCCGATGCTAGTAGGACGCCTTCAGCTCTATATTGAACATTTACATACTGAACTAGAGAGTAAATCCTTGAATGCATACGAAGGGATTGTATCATGGAGGAAAGTATTTAAACAAACTGGAAGTGATCCATCTCGTTACCGTCCCTCAGTAGAATCCTTACTTAGACGCGTCAAAAAAGAAGCATACACACCGTCAGGCAACTCAGCGATTGCTCTCAATAATTTTTTCTCCCTGCAATATACTTGTCCATTAGGAATGGTGATGTAGAATTTCGAATTGGTGTTGCTGAGGATACCTATGAGGGATTAAATGGCCGTGTAAATAAATCGGAGGGTATTATAGGTTCTTTTGATCAAATAGGCCCTTTTGGTAGCCCGTATGTTGATTCTGTACGCACAAGTGTGGATGACCATACTTCAGATGCACTGCATATCATTTATTTTTATCCCGAAATCACCATTGAACAAGCACAGCAAATGATGCGCACGATATCCAAGATGTTCATTCAAGTCCATGGAGGGGAATCTGCCATCCATCTACTGAGCCAAGAATGCAATACTATCAAAATATAAAAAACGCAATGCTTCGTACTCCTAAGTTACGAAACACTGCGTTGTTAACAATTCAAGAGCGGGTGAAGGGAATCGAACCCTCATCATCAGCTTGGAAGGCTGAGGTTTTACCACTAAACTACACCCGCAAAGAAGATAAATATTATACTAGCAGAAAGTTCACCTGATTTCAACCTTTTTTCGACAAAAATCGCATTTTTTTATTTACTTAAAAAGTGACGCCCTTATTTAGTAGGCGTCACTTTTCCCTTATTCTTTTAAGCTTCGATTTCTTTTCGCCTCGTGTTTTGCATAATTTACAAAACAGAAAGCAGATTCAAAAACACCTAATTTCTCTACTTGGCGATATAACGACCAGATTCTTGATGCCGTTTGGTAATTGTTTTTTTCCAAAACATCATTGCTTTTTCTAAGATAAACATAGACATTTTTTAGTCTCTTCGCTTTAAATCCTCTTTTCAATATAGAAAGCCAAAGGGCGAAGTCTTCAGGAATATCTCGGTTATGTACTAATTGAATTTTCCCAACCTTATATTTATCAATCATGACAGTCGAGCAGCCAATAGCTGTTGTATCTCTTAACAAATCTTGATATGTAAGATGAACCGGCATCTCAATAACAGGTTCATATGCTTGGTTCTCCTCATCAATAAACTGATAATCAGTGTAACTAAATGCCAAGTTATGCGCTTCCATGAATTCAAGCTGCTTTTCCAATTTATTCGGTGCCCATAAATCTTTGCTGTTTAGAAAGGCAATATAATGTCCTTTGGCTGCCTGAATAGCCATGTTTCTGGCTTCGCCCGGACCGACATTTTCCTGCAGGGTAATTAATTTAATTCTGGAATCATCCATTAGATACTCTTTTATCATATCCTTGCTATTGTCAGTCGAAGCATCATCAACAATAATTAATTCCCAGTTTTCATAGGTTTGTTTTTTAACTGATTCTATGGTTTGACGAATAAAAACCTTTGAATTATAGCTTGGCATGATAATAGATACCAATGACCTAAATGGAATACTGCTTCTCACGATTCCTCACCCTCCTGATAAAATTTATCCTAAAAGTTATAAAACTCTCCGAATAGTAAATTATTATATAAATATAATAATATTTACCCGTTTTATTCATGTATTAAACACTTCAGATGGGTTTTTCAGACTCTATCCAGACTTTATACATGTCCTATTTACTGAAATAACCAACATGGATTATAATGGAAATACAAGGTGCTTAAGGGTGTGTTTAAATGAAAACTATTATTCAATCATTGGTTGTTTCATTTGTGATTCATATAATCTATATTGGTGGATCCCTAATCGTAGGCTATATAACTATAAAGACTTATAAACCCGATATTAAAGATGAATGGGAAAATGTAAAAATGCTACAAAGTGAAGTGGCTTTTGGAACAGTTGGTTCTCCTTTGTTTTTTCTAATTACCTTCATCGCCGTTGCCTTGATATGCGGAATAATCATTACTACTATTAGGAAATTTGTGCGGATAAAATAAATCAATTCTTTACATGATAGTGAAAGGGGGAAACCCACAATTATCATGGGAGCTTTTTCAATTTTTTATCTTAGCTAATTTTTTACAAAGAAGAGAGTATAAAAATGAACCTTATTAAATATTTAGGTATACAATGTCTACTAATTGGCATGATTATCCTGACTAATTTTTATTTAGACAGTTATATTAGTAAGCCATTTACTTACACGGATTTACTAGCAATAATAATTGGAATTTCTATACTAATCCTTACTTTACATCTTTCTGATAAGTTAAAAAAACGTCTGAAATCTATTTCTTTATTTTACAAAATATCCCTTTCCATATTAGCCATTTTTATTGCAATTATTTATATAGGTCTTATAACAGGAGAAATACAATTTTAACCCTTTTCAACAAAAATTTAAGTAGAGCATTTTATGGTTCAAACATCACATTATTAGTTAAAGAGACAAAAAGAAAAGGATGGCCGGTATCCAGCCATCCTATCTATTAATGAATAATACTGTTTTCTAATTGCTCCTGCTTTTTGGGCTTAGATACCCATACAAAAGATGCCAGCAAGATAACGACCGTGATCAATCCCATAGGCGTACTTCCTGTAAATCCAAGGACAATATACCCTGCCATCGCAACACCCGCACTGATTAAAGCATATGGGATTTGCGTCATCACATGATCAATATGATTCGCACAGGCACCGGTAGAAGAAAGAATGGTTGTATCGGAAATCGGTGAGCAATGGTCACCAAATACCGCACCAGCCAATACAGCCGCCATCGCCGGCAATATCATCGTAATATCTGTTACAGCCGTAATTTCTCCTGCAATCGGAAGCAGGATACCAAATGATCCCCATGAAGTACCCGTTGCAAATGACATCAATCCTGCTATTAAAAATAAAAGTAATGGAAGGAAGGATACATTTAAGTTTAAATCCTGTACAAGTCCAGCCAAATACTGGCCAGTTCCTAGCCTTCCGATTAAATCAACGATTGTCCAGGCAAACAATAAAATATAAACCGCTGGCAGCATGGACCCTATTCCGTGTTTTACTCCTACTGTGAATACCTTTACAGATATTCCATGCAAAACAAAGACTTGTCGTAAAAACATAATGATTGTTACTATAATTCCGATTGTACCACCCAGAACCAATGATTTAGTGACATTAGTATTTTCAAAAATGGTTAGAAGTGTTGCATGTCCAGCAACTGCCTGATAACCTGTCCAAAGCATCGCAGCCACTGTGCCTACAATAAGAGTTACAATGGGGATTACCAAATCTCCAACCCTGCCAGTTGTACTTCTCGGTAAATCTTCTTTTAATTCACCTGGAACTGTCTTGGATGGATTATAAAGAATACCTTCTTTTACCGCTCTATCCTCATGTACTTTCATCGAACCAATATTCCAATTTCGATAGATCACAATGAATACCATCGCCAACGCTGCAATCGCATAAAAATTCATTGGGATCATTTGAATGAACGCTGATATGGAACTGTATTCTGTCACCTCATGAGTGATAAAAATTCCTCCTATCAGTGCAATAATATAAGCCCCCCAGCTGGATACAGGCATAATTACACAGATAGGCGCTGAGGTAGAGTCAATCAAATAGGCAAGCTTAGCTCTCGGTATTTGATGTCTATCTGTAATCGGACGTGCTACCTGGCCAACCGCCAAAGCATTGAAATAATCATCAATGAAAATGAGTATCCCAAGTAATGCAGCTACCAGCTGAGCTCCAACTCTGGTTTTAACATGCTTCATCGCCCATTCACCAAAGGCACGGCTCCCACCGGAAATTGAAATAAAAGCCGTAATAATGCCAAGGATGAGCAAAAATAAAATAATATATATATTAGATACATTGAGTGATCCATCTGATATAAAGATTCCTTTTACTGCTTCCCATATAAGGACACATGTCTCACCAATATTAAAATCAGCAAGCATTAAAGCTGATGCTACAATCCCCACACCAAGTGAAAGCAAAACCTTCCTTGTTATAGCCACCATTAGAATTGCCAATAGTGGGGGAATAAGCGTATAAACTGTCGACTCCATTCCTTTTTTCCTCCTCCAAATAAATAAGGGGAACTCGTCGTGAGTGCTGACCCTTGCGCTCTTACCTTTTATGCAAAAGAAAATAAAGAAGGGCTGCAATAGAGAAATATCTACCGCAGCCCTGTATCAGCTTTTCTTTCTCCATCACGACCTGTAGCTCCTCATTATAAGAACCTCTTATAATGACAGTGTTGCTTTTATTTAAAACAACCCCAGCAAATTCATTTCTGACTAATCAACTTGCTTCGGCAGTTTCCCCTTTCGGCTATGCTCTCTGTTGTCATCCTCACATAGCTTACTCTTGAATCCTGCGCCTCTACCCCATCGGAATGATAAGGTACTATCTAATTGTTATTCTAATATAACAGATTACGTTCCTGTTCACAATGTGGAATAGATGTGTATTTTTTTACAATTATCTGATTAATTATTAGGATGAAGCCTGACTCAATTGCTTAACGAGTAACCCGATCGACAACATGTTAGGCTAATTAATCCAATCCTCTCGTTCCTGTAACCCACACAAAACTAAAACTCCCCTGTAAAAGTTTACAGAGGAGTGATTCACCTTTAATGTCCGCCAAGATAGGCCATCTTTACTTTTTCACTTGAGGTTAACTCATCTGCCGAACCCGAGAGGACGATTTTGCCGGTCTCCACTACATAGGCACGGTTGGCAATCGATAGTGCCAAATTAGCATTTTGTTCAACTAAAAGAATAGTTGTTCCCGCATTATTTATTTCTTCAATTATGCGGAAAATTGTTTTAACCAGTAGTGGAGCCAATCCCATGGAAGGTTCATCGAGTAAAAGCAATTTGGGCTTAGCCATTAATGCCCTTCCCATTGCGAGCATTTGTTGTTCTCCACCTGACAATGTTCCTGCCGGCTGTTTAAGACGTTCGTTCATCCTTGGAAAAAGATCAAATACCTTCTCCATATCCTCTTTAATCCCAGCTCGATCCCTACGTAAATAAGCACCAAGCTGTAAATTTTCTTCCACTGTCATATTGGCAAAAACCCGCCGTCCTTCTGGTACATGTGAGATTCCCTGCTTTACAATCACTTGAGCTGCTTTTCCACCTATGGATTTACCCTGATACATGATTTGACCCTGCTTCGGTTTAAGTAAACCTGAAACAGTTTTAAGTAGTGTACTTTTTCCAGCCCCATTTGCACCGATTAAGGTAACAATTTCCCCTTCGTCAATATGAAAAGAGACACCTTTTAATGCCTGAATATTTCCATAGTAAACGTTAATATCTTCAACCTTCAGCATCAGGAAACCTCCTCGCCAAGATAAGCCTCTATAACCTTAGGATTATTGCGGACTTCATCCGGTGTACCGTGTGCGATTAATTGTCCATGATCAAGTACATAAATACGTTCACATACCCCCATCACAAGCTGCATATCATGCTCAATCAAAAGTACAGTTAAATCAAATTTTTCACGTATTAAGCTGATTAACTCCATCAGCTGACTTGTTTCCTTCGGATTCATACCCGCTGCCGGTTCATCCAGCAGCAGTAACCGCGGACCCGTTGCTAGGGCTCTGGCTATTTCAAGTCTGCGTTGCATTCCATATGGAAGATTCTTGGCCTTTTCATCACGATAAGAATCCAGATTAAATATTTTCAGGAAATCTACAGCCTTTTGGTCCATTTCCAATTCTCCCGAAAAATGATTAGGCATTCGTATAATTGAACTGAGCATAGAATGTTTAGCCTGTGAATGATAAGCAACTTTGACATTATCTATGACAGATAAATCTCCAAACAAGCGAATATTTTGGAATGTCCTGCTAATTCCCTTTCTTGTAATTTTATAAGGCGGTAATTTGTTAAGCTTATCGTCGTTTAAATGAATGGTTCCTTCTGATGGTACGTACACACCAGTTAAAAGGTTGAAAAAGGTGGTTTTCCCTGCTCCATTCGGTCCTATTAAGCCGCACAGTTCACCGGGATACAGCTCCATAGATACATCTGCTACAGCCTTTAACCCTCCGAAATGAATTCCAATTTGGTCAACCTTAAGCAGTGGTTTGGTGGTTTGCATCCTTCATGCCTCCTTTTGTCTTCCTTTTGAAAAATGAGGTAATTTCCTTTGTACCCATCAATCCCTGCGGTCTGTACAGCATTGTCACAATTAGGATAATACTGTAAAGAATCATCCGCGTATCAGAATAATCTGATAGGAAGGAAGAAATTAATGTAAGGAGAATTGCTGCAATCACAGAACCTGACATACTGCCCAATCCCCCAAGCACGACGAATATTAAAATATCAAACGACCGAAGGAAACCAAAGGTTGACGGATTAATAATATAAAAGTTATGAGCATATAACCCACCGGCAATCCCAGCAAAAAAGGCACCAATGACAAAGGCAGCCACCTTATAATAGGTTGTGTTAATACCCATGGAATCAGCTGCTGTTTCATCTTCCCTCACAGATATACAAGCACGACCGTGAGTAGAATTAGTGAAATTCCGAATGACGATAATGGTCACTAGTAAGCAGGCAAAAACCCAAGGCCAGGTTGTCATTTGCGTGACCATCATCCCTCTTGCCCCACCAACGGAGTCCATATTAAGAAAAACAATACGAACTATTTCTCCAAACCCAAGAGTGGCAATCGCCAAATAATCTCCCTTTAAACGCAAGCTCGGGATCCCGATAAGCATGCCTACCAAGGCCGCTGCAATCCCTCCCATTAATAAGGCAGATAAGAATGAGACCTCTAGCATCATAGACATGACAGCAGAAGCATATGCCCCAATTGCCAAAAAGCCAGCATGTCCAATCGAGAACTGGCCCGTAATTCCAATAATTAGATGCAAACTAACTGCCAGAATAATATTAATTCCAATTGTCACAATAAGATTAGTATTAAAAGCATTTAAATATCCGCCTGAAATAAGAACCTGTACCACGATAAACAAGACGAATGAGAGTAAAATAGAGAGCCAAAAACCTTTAACCTTCTTAAGAATTGCCATCGCCATGTCTCCCTTACACTTTTTCTCTTCTGTTTTTTCCGAACAAGCCCTGCGGCATAAAAATTAATATCAAGATGAGGACAACAAATGCAGCTGCATCCCTCCATAAGGATAAACCGGAGGCACTTACCAACCCCTCTACTACACCAAGCAACAGACCGCCTACCATGGCACCTGGAATAATGCCAATCCCTCCAAGGACCGCGGCGACGAAAGCCTTAAGTCCCGGCATTACTCCCATTAATGGCTCTATTTTTGTATAGTAGGTCCCAAATATAACACCCGCTGCTCCCGCAAGTGCTGATCCGATTGCGAACGTAGCAGAAATTGTATTGTTTACGCTGATTCCCATTAATTTAGCAGCATCTGCATCAAATGAAACTGCACGCATCGCCCGGCCAATTTTAGTTTTATGAACAACAAATTGCAGAACGATCATCAAGAAGAGTGAAACACCCAAAATCATCAGCGATTGACTTTTTATCGTAACACCAAAGATATCTATTGAATCTGCTGGCAGAACATTATTTGGATATGCTTCAGGCTGCGCTCCCCTGATTTGGATCATCCCGTTTTCGATTAATAAGGAAACCCCAATGGCCGTAATGAGTGCCGCAATACGAGTCGCATTACGCAGAGGCTTGTACGCAATCCGTTCAATCAAAACTCCAAAGATAGCACAGGCAACCATGGCAAGAAGCAGTGCGGGAAAAAAAGATAATTCCATAAACGTAATCGCATAAAAGCCGATGAAGGCTCCAACCATAAATACATCGCCATGTGCAAAATTAATCAATTTTACAATTCCATACACCATCGTATAACCGAGCGCTATTAACGCGTAAATACTGCCAAGTGATATCCCATTTACAAGTTGCTGAATAAATTCCATAACCTTAGACTCCCCTCGGTCATTATTTCAAAAATAGGAAGCTTTATCACAAAGCTTCCTATTCCTCATTCTTATGGATTTACCTTTGTTTCAAAAACTTGCTCACCATTTTCATATTTTAAAATGGCCGCAGATTTAACCGGATTATGATTTTTATCCATCGTTAAATTCCCCGATACAAGCTGTAAATCTTTTGTTTCAGCAAGTGCATCTTTAATTTTTTCCGGTGTTGCGTCATCTCCTGCGCGTTTTATCGAATCTGCAATGAAGTAGGCTGTGTCATAACCAAGTGCTGCAAAGGCGTCCGGTGATTTATCTTTATATTTCTTTTTAAATGCCGATACAAAATCCTGGATTTTTTTGTCCGGATCTCCAGCAGAATAATGGTTCGTGATAAAGGTATTATTCAGCGCTTCCTTACCGGCAATTTCTAGTAACTTAGGAGAATCCCAACCGTCTCCTCCCATAACTGGAACTTCAATTCCTGACTCACGTGCTTGTTTTAAAATTAATCCAACTTCTTCATAGAATGCTGGAACAAAAACAAAGTCCGGATTTGCTTTTTTGATTCTTGTCAATGTTGATTGGAAATCGGTATCTTTTTGCAGGAATGCTTCTTCTGCTACAATTTGACCGCCTGCTTTTGTAAATGCATCTTTAAATGCTGCAGCTAGCCCCTTGGAATAGTCACTGGAGCTATCAATATAGATAGCAGCTGTTTTTGCATCTAATTCCTGCTGAGCAAAATTCGCTGCAACTGTTCCCTGGAACGGATCAATGAAACACGTTCTAAAAACATATTCATTAACCTTGCCATCCTTCGAAGTAATCGTTTCGTTCGTCCCTGTAGGTGTAATTAATGGAACTTTGTTATCATTGGCAACCTGGACCTGCGCCAATGTATTTGTACTTGTCGCCGCACCAATCATGACATCCACCTTATCCTGGCTGGCAAGCTTGATTGCTCCGGTCGTTGCTTCTGCTGCATCTGACTTGTTATCATATTTTACTATTTTCAGTTTTTTGCCACCGACACCTTCTTTGTTTATTTCTTCAAGTGCCAGATCCATCCCTTCCACAATGGATTGACCATAGGATGCCCCACCGCCAGTTAACTCAAGGTTGGCTCCAATTTTAATCGTATCTCCTTTTTCTCCGCCGCCTGATTTCTCTCCACCGCAGCCGGCCAAAACACCCATACCTAATGATAATGAAAGAATAATACCAGCTAGTTTCTTCTTTTTCATTACACATGCCCCCTATTTTTCTTATAGATAAAGATATGAAACGGTGATTTGATTGAAAGATTAAAATATTCTGAATATAGTTTAACCCCTACTGGAAAATATGTACATATATTTTTTTATTTTAAAATCTGCTAACTGTTATCCTATAAATTCACTTAAATCTATAGGGATAATCAGTAAAATATTAAATACGCTAGCTGGATAAAGCTGTTTTCAGCTCAAGAATACAGGAATGAAAAATATAACCAACACGTTAGGAGGCGACAATATGACAGACAAAAATAACACTGAAGGATTACGAGAACTCGAAAGAAAAGTTCAAAACAGTCAGAAGAAGCCAGAAAACGCAATTGATAAAGGCCGTAAACCGGATCAACAAAATCGCCTAAAGAACCAAGAAACTAGACTGCCTTAAATTATATTAAAACTGAAGAAACCCAGTCTCTTGACTGGGTTCTCTTTTATGTATGAAATGCCTACTTTTTTTAATATTCCTTAAAATCATCCACAAATCATAATTTTCTTTTTAGAGTGCATATATTATTGGTAGTTCATCTCTTAAAAAAATGTTCAGGGATTATGTTATAAAGGAATGGCTGAACTATCTTTGTATGTTTTCTATTAATTTCAACACTACCTCTATTATAATATTGAATTACCTCAATCCATAACTCTTCCATTTAAAAAAACTACCCCACTAAAGTAACTCTTTTTTCCTAAACCTAACAAAATCCAAAACTAAATAGTAACCCAGGAATTGCATTCTTTTATAAACTTAATATACAGTTAAAATATAGAGAATTTATAGTACTTGTAAAAGAAAGGTTATTTTATGTATAAGATTAATGCTGTTTCTAAATTATTAGATATGCCAACTGTTACTATTCGATCATGGGAAACCCGTTATCATGCTATTACTCCGAAACGTACTGAATCGGGTCATAGAGTATATACAGAAGAAAATGTAAATGATTTAAAATGGCTCAAAAAACAGGTTCAGGATCATAAGATGAGCGTCAGCCAGGCAGTTCAGCTTCTGAAAATCCACAAAGGTGAAATTGAAAAGGAGCAATTAATCGACAACACGATTAATCATTCATTTGAAGCGCAAATTAATGAATTATTTGAAGCAACGCTACATTTTGATTCCGAGAGATGCAATCAGCTCTTTGATTTATATTTTTCTCAATTTCATTATAAAACGGTCTTTTATTCAATTGTCGTCCCACTTATGTATAAAGTTGGAGATGCTTGGGAAAAGGGAGAGTTGTCTGTTATTAAGGAGCATATGATCAGTAATATTGTGCTTCAGCGTGCCATTAATTTTTTTACGATTTTCCATTCATCCCCCATTCTACCCAAAGTGATTGCCATTTGTCCGGAAGGGGAGCATCATCAACTTGGATTAATCCTCTTTACTCTCTTTTTAAAAGAGCAGCATTATCCAGTCTATTATATAGGCGCCGATACACCACTTGATGGGTTGGATGAGTTGATTAAGGAAAAAGATATTGAGATAGTGGCCATTTCTATCTCCAGTGATGAACACGAACTGAAGGCCCAAAAATATATAGATATTCTTTATAAGCAAAATCCAAAGTTAAAATTCATCATCGGCGGTTTAGGAATTAAAGAAAGCAAAAAACAAGAACCTCGCTGGGATGTATCTCCGTTTGACAAAGACTGGCTGAACATCATGAGTCAGATTAATGATTATAAAAATTAAATACTTACTTCATGCCCCAATTCCTGTTGGGGCATTTTTCTTTTCATAATTAAAGTTACCTCAAATTCAATTATTTGCTATTATTATATTTTTCTTATACATTATCTATATATTAATTATATTTTAAATACAAATAATGTGAGGATGGGGTACATGTTTTTAGCCTGGAATGAAATAAAGAATAATAAACTTCGCTTTTTATTAATTGTCGGTGTTTTAACACTCGTTTCCTACCTAGTATTCTTTTTATCCGGATTAGCTAATGGGCTTGAAAACCTAAATAAAGAAGCCGTTGATAAATGGGAGGCAGATGGAGTCATACTGACGGATGAATCAGATATAAATCTCCCGCAATCAACTTTGGCAATCGGCGATTTTGAGGGGGACGGTACAGATGAATACGCCATTTTGTCTCAAGTAAACTCCATCGCAAAAACAGATGATATAAAAACAAATGTCTCACTTTTCGGTATCAATGAAGATGAATTTATTATGCCTGATGTAAGTGAAGGGAAGGCTTTTAGTAAAATGGGTGATGTAATAGCCGATGATTCTCTCAAAGATGAAGGGTTTAAAATTGGCGATGAATTGAGCCTTTCTTCTACGGACATCACTCTTACGATTACCGGATTCACTGAGGATGCAAAATTTAATGCTGCACCAGTATTGTATGGATCACTGGAAACGATACAGGAAGTTCGTTTTGGTGATGCAGCAGAGCAAAAAGATGATCAAATTAATGGTTATGTCATTCGTACAGATAACTTAGAAAGCGTCGCTGTCGACGATTCACTTAGTGTGGTTTCAACACAAACATTTATTGAAAACATGCCCGGATATTCCGAACAAAACTTGACATTAACCTTTATGATCTATTTTCTATTTATCATATCTGCCGTCATCCTGGCGATATTCCTTTATGTATTAACCATTCAAAAAATCAGTATTTTCGGAGTTATGAAAGCACAGGGAATTTCCAACAGCTATTTGTCCAAATCAGTGATTGCCCAAACATTTATCCTATCCTTAGCAGGAGTTATTGTTGGTTTCACCATAACTCTTATAACCGGATATTTCTTACCAGCAGCTGTTCCTGTTGCCTTTAACTATATGGATATGCTGATATACGCTGCTGTCCTGGTTATTGTATCTATACTTGGAGCGCTATTCTCTGTACAGACTATTGTCAAAATCGATCCTTTAGACGCGATAGGAGGTTAACATAATGGCATTACTTGAATTAAAAGAGG
This sequence comes from Bacillus sp. E214, assembly GCF_008087365.1. NCBI lineage: Bacteria > Bacillati > Bacillota > Bacilli > Caryophanales > Bacillaceae > Bacillus > Bacillus sp. E214. The sequence goes on from NZ_VENN01000006.1 coordinate 64,810, forward strand.
TCAACAAAGTTTTCATGTCCGGCCGTACAGAAATCGAAGCATTAAAAACTACTAACTTTTCGGCAGATTCAGGAGAATTAATTGCCGTTATCGGTCCTTCCGGTTCTGGAAAAAGTACTTTTCTAACCATTGCGGGCGGTCTTCAAGCACCAAGCAACGGTGAAGTGATTGTAAATGATCAAAACCTGACTAACCTAAAGGAAAAAGAACGAGCATCCATTCGTTTAAAAGAAATAGGCTTTGTTTTGCAAGCCTCTAACCTTGTACCCTTTCTTACAGTAAATCAGCAAATGCATTTACTGGATAAAGTAAAGAAGGATAATATGGATAATACTCAAATTCAAAGCCTTTACAGGGCACTTGGAATTGAGGATTTGCTTACCAGTTTTCCATCAGATTTATCGGGTGGTGAGCGCCAACGTGTTGCATTAGCAAAAGCATTATATACAGATCCTAGTATCATTCTTGCTGATGAACCAACCGCCTCCCTTGATTCTGACCGCGCCTTTGAGGTAATGGAAATGTTGAAAAATGCAACTACCAATCATGGTAAAACAACCATTGTGGTCACACACGATACAAGACTAATAGATTATTGTGATAAAGTTTATAAAATTATTGATGGAACGCTAAACCTCGAATCTCATAAATAAATAGCTTACCCTCTGTTTTAAAGAGCCTTTCTCTGTAAAGAAGAGAGGCTCTTTTCTCATTGCCCACGCTATTTTTATTATTCCCAAATTATAAATTTACTGTTTTTTCTAAAATATTAGATTGTTAACAAGAATGTTTAAGCTTGCTTGCTAAATTGGTATATAACACTACTAATTAATAAATGACATAAAGAAGGAAAGAGGCATAATAATGGAACCTGCCATTAAAGAAACATCACCTATATATAAACGTAAAAAGAAAAGAAAATTAAAAAGAGATTTAAAAACCAGGCATTTAACAATGATTTCTCTCGGCGGAACGATTGGTACGGGATTATTTCTGGCTAGTGGAAATACAGTTCATGCTGCCGGTCCTGGCGGTGCCCTTGTTGCCTTCGCAATTGTTGGTATAATGGTATATTTTTTAATGACAAGTCTGGGAGAGATGGCCGCACATATGCCCGTTGCGGGATCATTCAGTATCTATGGAGAAAAGTTCGTCGATCCTGCCTTTGGCTTCGCACTTGGCTGGAATTACTGGTATAGTTGGGCAGTCACGATTGCAGCAGAGCTATCAGCGATTGTGTTAATAATGAAGTTTTGGTTTCCTGATAGCCCTTCAGCATTATGGAGTGGATTATTTCTTCTCATTATTTTTCTACTAAACGCTCTCTCTGTTAAAAGCTTCGGAGAGTCAGAATATTGGTTCTCATTAATAAAAGTAATTGCCATTATTGTTTTTATTGGTACAGGTGTCTTGATGATATTTGGAATTATGGGCGGAGAAGCCATTGGATTCAAGAATTTCACAGTTGATGATGCACCTTTTAATGGAGGAATCATGGCTATATTAGGAGTCTTTATGGTCGTTGGTTTTTCATTTCAAGGGACAGAGCTTATTGGGATTACGGCCGGAGAAAGTAAGGAACCAGCAAAAACTATTCCTAAAGCTGTAAATTCAGTTTTTTGGAGGATTTTAATTTTCTTTATTCTTTCTATCTTAATCATCGGTTTAGTGATTCCCTATACTACTCCGGACCTTGCTGCTACCGATAGTGTCGTAAAAAGTCCTTTCACTCTTCTATTTGAGCGCGCTGGCATTGCCTTTGCTGCATCTGTTATGAACGCAATCATCCTGACCGCCATTCTTTCAGCAGGTAACTCAGGAATGTATGCAGCAGCCCGAATGCTATGGAACTTAGCAGAAAGAGGACATGCTCCAAAATTCCTTGGAAAATTGAGCAAAAAAGGTGTACCCATCAATGCCTTAATTGCTACTGGCCTGGTTGGCTGTCTGGCATTTTTAAGTTCATTTTTTGGAGATGGTGTGGTTTATGTCTGGCTCATTAATGCAGCCGGTTTATCTGGGTTTATTGCCTGGCTTGGCATCGCCATTAGCCACTATCGTTTTCGCAGAGCATATGTGGCTCAGGGATATGATGTAAATGATCTTCCTTATAAAGCAAAATGGTTCCCGTTCGCACCGCTCGCTGCTGCCACACTATGTACCCTGATCATACTTGGCCAAAATACCGATGCCTTATTTGGCGGTACTATAGATTGGTACGGTTTATTAGTATCCTATATCAGTCTTCCGCTATTTCTAATTTTGTGGTTTGGATATAAATATAGTAAGAAAACAAAAGTTGTTTCTCTAAAAGAAATGAATGTAAAGAAAATTAAAGCCTAAAAAGAATGAAGAACCTCTAGTTACTAATGGAGGTTCTTCATTCGTTGCAAAGATAACTCCCTCTATTTCATCTCCCCTCTTCCTCGAGCAAACGGTCTAATAGTGCGTAATAAATCATTTACATTCTTTAGTAGCAGTTAGCTTCTCCGTCCATCTAAAATGCAAAAAAATCGCATCCGTTTCCTCATCCACTTATTTTTCGGATAATGACATTCAAGATTTTTTGAATAATCTAAGTAGGTATGTGGAATCATTTTCATAAAAGCCACGTTCTCTTCCTTTTTGCTAAAAATGGGCTGGTCGTAAGGAGATATATATGGAACATAGAATAAGAAAATTTCTTTCATTATCAGCTAATTCCTTAGTTATGGGAATGATCCTGGCATTAGTAGGTGGGTTTTTAGATGCTTATACATACGTTACAAGGGACGGAGTTTTTGCAACTGCACAAACAGGAAATACCGTTTTATTTGCGGTGAGAGCAGCCAGCACAAAATACGGTGCAGCCATTCAGAATGTACCGCCTTTTTTAGCTTTTATTGCCGGCGTGTTAACAGCCGAATACATCAAAGACAAACACGATATGCATAGACGAGCAGTTTTAATACTGGAGTGTGTCATTTTATTTATTGTCGGTTGGTTACCAGGAAGTGTACCGAATATGATTGTCACTATGAGCATTGCCTTTGTATCCTCCCTGCAAATCGCTACCTTTAACAAATTGGAAAATTGGAGCTACAATTCAACCATCACAACCGGAAATCTGCGAACTGCCTCTTCAGCTTTTTACGGCGCCTTTATAGATCGTGATTCAGAATCAAAAAGAAAATTTAAAGGGTTTTCCGCCATTATACTCTCCTTTATTTTTGGTGCATTAGTTGGGACCTATTCCAGTATTCATATGGGGAACACAGCCATCTGGATAGCAGCCAGTATTATCCTGCTCACCGTTATTTTATATCATAAAAATAAAGGATTTATGGAGGACAATAATACCTCCTGACCTAATGAAAAATGCTAGTTTTCAACACCTTACCAAGAGATAGGGTTAGGTGAAATTCTTTAATTCCAGATCAAAAAACAAAAAAAGAAAAACAGCTGCTTTTACACAGCTGTTTAATACTCGGATTTCATTAGAAAGCTCAGCTATAAACATAGCTTTCTCGCATTTCTTCTTTAGCCATCCCGATTAAAATATTCTTATTTGGAGAAAGCTCTTTTTGTAAATTTCCACTTATCATGTATTCTTTCCAATCACCATGCGGAATATAAATGGTACTACTCTCAAAAATTGAATCTTTGTCTTTGTTATAGAAATAAACAAAACATTTTTCTTTTTGATGGGTATGAAGATTTTCTACTTCCAGCACTACTTTATGGTATTCATTTTCGGGATTATTTTCACTAATGTATCCCTCCATCTCATCCATTGCCTTCATTGTATCCTCGTAACAATCTTCTTTTATGACCATGATTTCTCCCCATACTACATCTTCACCAAATGTAATAGCAGGATAACCTTTATACGGCATATGATATAATTTCATATTTTCTAATTTGGCTTCTTTTTTCTCAATGACCTTATTAGCTAAATACTTATTATAATTGAAAAACCCTTCCCGTAAGCTTCCATAAACAAAAAGATTGATCCGACTCATTAACAAATCTCTCCGCCGATTGCTTTTATATCTTCGTCATAGATAACACAAGCTTCAATAGCCAGTTCCAAGCCCTTTACAATATCATTTAACGACATAAACGGAGTATTTTTCTTATCCATCACTTGAGAAGTCATATAAGGGATGTGAATAAATCCACCTTTTATATTTGGATACTTCTTATCAATCATGTAAAGAATTCCGTACATTACATGGTTACATACAAATGTTCCGGCTGTATTTGATAACGTTGCCGGGATTCCATTTTCACTCATATGTTTAACCATAGCTTTTACTGGTAAGTTTGAGAAATAAGCAGGTTGACCATCCGGTTGGATAACTGCATCAATTGGTTGATTACCTTCGTTATCTTTAATTCTATAATCATCCAGGTTAATAGCAACTCTTTCAGGAGTTATATCAAATCTTCCTCCTGCCTGCCCTACTGATATGACAATATCCGGCTTGTGCTGTTCTATTGCATTCTCTATTGCTTCAACAGATTTATTTTGAACCGTCGGTATAATGACCTTAATAACCTCTGCTCCTGCGATTTTGTTGTTTACCATTTTAACAGCTTCTTCAGCTGGATTTACTGGCTCTCCTCCGAATGCATCAAATCCAGTTATTAATACTTTCATAATTTATTCTCCTATTGTAAGTTTTTTATCTTAAAATCCCCAAATATACATCATAAATATATGAACAACTAATAATGTTAAAGCGATTGGAGCTTGTGCCTTTATGACTGAATTCTTATCTTTTAGTTCAAGCAATGCAGCTGGTAACATATTGAAGTTCGCAGCCATAGGTGTAATTAATGTTCCACAGTATCCAGCTGTTAATGCCAGAGTTCCACAGATAAGGGGGTCTCCGCCTATAGCAAATACAAACGGAACACCGATTCCAGCCGTTATTACAGCAAATGCGGCAAATGCATTACCCATGATAGCTGTAAATAAAGCCATACCTACACAATAAGTTGCTACACCTACCAATGCATTACCTGTTGGGATCACATTCGAAATAATCGATGCAATCTTATCGCCTACACCCGCTGTCGTAAATAATACGCCTAATGAAGCTAATAATTGAGGCAGAATCGCAAATGCTCCAATTGATTGATACATTCTATTTGTATCCTCTAATAGCTCTTTAGAAGTAGCTTTAGTTAATATAAACGTTAATACTAATGCTATTGTTGATGCTATGCCAATCGCTACCGTTCCAGGGAAACTTGTAAATTGAGCCACAAGCATGGCTATAACTGCGATAGACAGTGATGGGATGAAAATTTTCAAGCCTAATTTTTCTGCTTTTAGGTTAGCGAATGTCTCATCTAATTGTTTTAACGTTCCAATATTTATTTGCTTAGTTGCCGATAATACAGCGATAAGAACTACTAAAATACCTACTATCGTACTTGGAATATAGTTTCCAAGTATGAAAATTACGGCTAGTATTCCCCAAAACATAGCTGTACCGATTCTTGTTTTGTGGTTTTTATCCTTTAAAGTAAATACCATGGTAACTCCCATGAATAAACCGATTATAATATAAAAGAGTTCTAATAAAAGATTAGAGATTTGTGTTATATCCATTATTGTTCACCTCGTCCTTCTCCATTTTTACTAGAATATTTTTGCGTCATTTTTCTATCGAATAATAAATTTTGAGCAGTCCAGAATATGAATGCAATAACGGCAACTGGTACTGAAACTTTCGCTACTTCAAGTGTATCTACCTGCATGCCTAGCCCTTCCAGTGTAGATGCAATTAAAAGTACACCTGCATTTGCGATGAATACATTTTGTGCAAAGAAATTACCGATATTATCAGATGCTGCTGAGTATGATTTTATTTTTTCAATATCTTTTTCGTCGACCTTATCTCCGTATTTAGCAACGGCTGCACCTTCTGCCATTGGGCTTACTAAAGGTCTAACAAATTGTGGGTGTCCACCAAGTGTTACGCCCATACCAATCGTTACTTCTCTTATAAACGTATAACCACTCAGTAATTTTCCTACTGATAAACTGCTTGCTTTTTTAATAAGCATAACTGCCTTGGCTTTTAATCCGTATCTTTCACTCAACCCTATAACAGGAATGGTAATCAAAAATAAACAAGTTACTCTATTTGATACAAATGCTTCTCCAAGTGTATTAAGTATATCTACGATATTCATGTTTGCCACAAGTCCAGTCGAAATACCTGCTACAACTACTACTGCAATGGTATCTAACTTTAGTGCAAATCCTATTATTATAATCAAGATCCCTAATAGTTCCATTACTACTCTCCCATTCTAACATTTTTGTTATTCTACAATAATTTATAATTATATAGTCATCTTTTAACATTGTAAATAACACGTATAAATATACTTCAACATTTTAATCTGGTAAAGGAGTAAAATATGGTTATTATCAATAATAGATGACAGAAATGAAATGACAGAATAATAAATAACTTAAAAAGCCTTGCTACATAATTTCGTAGCAAGGCTTTGATTACTATTATACAGAAATAATAATTATATGACTAATGAACCTTCATAGCATTAGTAAAATTCCTGAAATTTAGACGCTTTAATTTAGATATTTCCCATTTTCTCTTTCCATTCCATCACATACTTTTCGAGTACATTTTTTAACTCTTGGCCAATATGCAAATAGTCTTCATCATTTAGATTAGCAAGAGATACACGAATGGACCATACTGGTGCTGAAAATCCTTCGCCGCTTAATAATACTATCGATGAGTTTTCTGCAAGGCGATATAAAATATCAACCGGGTTATAATTCTTTTTCAGGTAATCGGTGAACCCTTTATCAAAATGATGATTACACCAGATTTCCAAATCGATTTCTGTATAATAATCTGCATCATTGGGCAAATGTTTCTTAGGTAAACCAAGACCTTTGTATAATAAATTCATCCTCCGATGTAAAATGTCTATTGTTTTTTTCTTGTATTCATTATTGGTATCGAGCATTGCAAAAATTGAAAATAAAGCCATTTGTACTTGTTGTGGTGTCGATAATCCAGCTGTGTGATTCATCGCAACGGCTCTGCTATCTGCAACTATTCGATCGATAAACGTAAGACTTTCTGGATTCCGTGTAAGCGAAGCGTATCTTTTATGTAGAACCTCCTTCGTTTCTTCTGGTAAATCATCGACTAATTTATCAAAGACATTGGATCGATTTATGGAAATCGTCCCTAATCGCCAGCCTGTCACACCAAAATATTTAGAAAATGAATAGACCCCAATTGTATTGAATGGTAAATCCACCATTAAGGAACGGAACCCTTCAACAAAAGTACCATATACATCATCTGAAATTATCATAAGATTTGGATTATCTTGTTTCACGATTTGTATGATTTTTTCTGTGGATTTCTTTTCCAAAGAAACTGAAGGCGGATTGCTCGGATTTACTAAAAAAAGTGCTTTAATGTCCGTATCTTTTAATTTTTCTATTTCTTCATCAGGGTATTGCCATGTATGCTGTCCTTCATTGTTTAATTCGGTTGCTTCAATTTTCACAAGTTCGTAATCATTGTTAGGAAGCTCTGGAATCTCTATATAAGGCGGAAAAATTGGAACCATCACCGCAATCTTAGATCCTTTGGGCAGCAAATAATTTTTAAATAACGTATCAAATATATAACACATCGCTGCCGTTGCTCCTTCAACAGCAAATAAATCAAACGGACCAGCCGACGAATCACCATTACATAGCTCTTTAATTAAAAAATCATGTACAACCTGTTCAGTTCTAACAAGCATTCGATCCGGAATCGGGTAATTATCACCAATAATTCCATCTACTAATTCATAGACCCATGTATCTGGCTCAAACTGTTTATTTTTGATACCGTATTGAATAATTTCTTTCAGCAAATGAATTCCTGGAACTTGCTGATTGGCCTCAACATATTTATTAAAACGTTCTGCAATTCCTATCCGACTTGGCATCCCCGCTAAATTGCCATCATCCCATACTTGCCTCGATTCTGTAACAGCGAATTGCCCTAAAGCAAAAAACGCTTCTCGAGGTGTCGCTGCAATCCAATTAGGATTCCCCCGTCCTGCATCCAGCATAGTTCTAGTGATTCTCATTTTTCCTTTTGCAAGATCAATGAGCTTATCTTTTAACTCAAACGGACTTATTTTCTCCAATTGATGACTTTCCTTTTTTAGTTCATCCATCAAGATCCTCCTAATAAACTGCTAAAACCATATAAAAAGTATTCCACAAGTACACGTGGAATATAATCGAACTCATTTATTTCTCTCATTAACAGAATATTGAGGGACCTATAAAAATTTAATAACGGTTAGAACTTTCTCTCTCATTACAAAAAAATCTGACCTATTAATCAAAAAAATAAGTCAGATTTAATAGTCCGACTTATTTTACGAATATTATTTACTTTTACTAGCAGTTAGAAAAGGATTACAACATCACCTTTGGCACTTCAAAACCCAAATAACACCATTACCATTAATTATTTTCTATATTCTTCAAGTTGCTCATTAAGCCCCTTCGTTTGAGTATATACCTGTTGATATACCTTAAATAATCGCTTATACGTCTCGACATTTTCTTGAATCGGATCATAGGATTTTGCAACTTGAATAAAATGATTGGCACATTCGTTTAATGAAGCAAACCAACCGCATCCATACGCTGCAAGCATCGCCGCTCCCATTCCTGGACCTTGCTCGCTTGTCAGTCTTTCAATTTTCGTATTGAAAATATCCGCTTGCATCTGCAGCCATGTGTCATTTTTGGCACCGCCGCCAATAGAGATTATTGAATTAATCGTCTTACCATTTTCCCTGAAAATTTCAATTGATTCGTTTAGAGAGAACGTTATCCCTTCCAGAACCGCACGGGCAAAATATTTCCGATCATGAGATGCATCAACGCCAATAAAGCTACCGCGAATAGTGGCATCTGCGTGTGGTGTTCTTTCACCGACAATATATGGCGTAAATAATAGACCATTGCTGCCTGCAGGTACTTCTTCCACTCCAGCCAAAAATTGATCAAAATCTTCTTGCTTCGCGAACGTTTCCTTAAACCAGCTTAAGCTATAGCCAGCCGCAAGCGTCACACCCATTGTATAGTAAGCATTTTCTTCACCATGATTAAAATAGTGAACTTTCCCATTAAAATCTTGGTCATTTCTTTCTTCATAAGATAGTACGACACCAGAGGTACCAATGCTTGCTAACGTTTTTCCTGGTGTTAAAATTCCGGAACCAATCGCACCGCATGCATTATCAGCTCCGCCTGCAAACACTTTTACCGCTTCAGTCAATCCTGTTTTTTGGGCAAATTCAGCTGTTACTGTACCTACGAAATCATGTGATTCCACTAATGGTGGGCAAAAATCAGAGGATAGACCAAATGCCGCCAATACTTCCTGGCTCCATTCCCGTTCCGCCACATTCAGTAATAGCGTTCCTGCAGCATCGGAGTAGTCCATATGGATATTTCCAGTTAGACGGTAGCGTAAATAATCCTTTGGGAGCACAAATAATCTGGCACGTTTGAAAATGTCTGGTTCATTTTCTTTTACCCAGAGAATTTTAGGCAGGGTAAAGCCTTCTAATGCAGGGTTTTTCGTTACTTCTAATAAACGTTTACTCCCCATAACATCGTATATTTCCTGACATTGCCTTGTCGTTCTCGTGTCATTCCATAAAATTGCATTTCTTAAGACTTGATTATCTTCATCTAGTAAAACTAAACCATGCATCTGACCCGAGAAACTGATCCCCTCGATATCATTTACATCTCCATCGAACTGGTGAATTAATTCCGCTATTCCTGCTGTTGTTTTTTCAACCCATTCTTCCGGGTTTTGTTCACTGTAACTAGATTTTTCAATAATAAGCGGATATGACTTTGCTACTTCCATACATACGTCTCCACGCTGATTCACCAGTAAGATTTTCACTGCACTTGTTCCGAGGTCTACACCAATAACATATTTCATCCTTATCATCCTTTTCTAAAAAAAGTGCTGGAGGAAAGGCTTCCAGCACTTTGTAAGATTAATAGATTAAACGTGTACGCTTGATAGTGTTTCTAATAAATATTGGTTGATGATGGCTTTCAGGCGCTCTGTTCTTCCAGATGTGTTCTTAATCTCAGTTAATTGAAGAGCATACTTTTCTAATTCACGGAAGTTGGTTCTGCCCTCAACGATATCTAAGCCAACGCCTTCTTGATAGCTGCTATAGCGTTCCTCAACAAAGCTATCTAAAGCTTTATCTTCAATAAGCTTGTTTGCTACCTTTAATCCAATAGCAAATGCATCCATACCAGCGATGTGGGCATGAAAAAGATCCTCTGGCTCAAATGAACCCCGTCGTACTTTTGCATCGAAGTTTAAACCACCTTTGCCTAAACCTCCATTTTTCAATATTTCATACATTGCTAATGTATTAGAATAAAGATCAGTCGGAAATTCATCTGTATCCCATCCAAGGAGTGTATCCCCCTGGTTTGCATCCACTGATCCAAGCATTCCATTGATACGAGCTGTTCTTAACTCATGCTCAAATGTATGGCCAGCAAGAGTTGCATGGTTAGCTTCAATATTGAACTTGAAATAATCTGTCAGATCATATTTTTGCAAGAAAGCCATACTAGTCGCCACATCAAAATCATATTGGTGTTTTGTAGGTTCTTTAGGTTTTGGCTCAATCAAGAAAGGAACATTCAAACCGATTTCTTTCGCATAGTCAACTGCCATATGGAAGAAGCGAGCCAAGTTATCTTGTTCAAGCTTCATGTCCGTATTTAGGAGTGTTTCGTAGCCTTCACGACCGCCCCAAAACACATAGTTTTCAGCGCCAAGTTCCTTCGCTACTTCTAAGCCTTTTTTTACTTTCGCAGCTGAATAGGCAAATACATCAGCATTTGGAGAAGTGGCAGCACCATGTACATAACGAGGATTTGTGAACATATTTGCTGTATTCCAAAGCAACTTTGTTTTACTTGTTTTCATGTATTCCTGAATCATTGCTACGATAATATCCTGATTTTCATTTGTTTCTTTTAATGTGCTTCCTTCTGGAGCGATATCTACATCATGGAAAGCAAAATAAGGAACATTTAATTTTTCAAAGAGTTCAAATGCCGCTTCCACACGGGCTTTTGCTAAATCTAAACCTTTGAGATTATTCCATGGGCGAATCGCTGTACCAACACCAAATGGATCTGTTCCATCTGCTGTGAACGTGTGCCAATAGGTAACTGAGAATCGGAGAATATCTTCCATTGTTTTTCCATTTATCATTTCTTCTGGATTATAATACTTAAATGCTAAAGGATTTTTAGATGAAGCGCCTTCATATTGGATTTTATTAACAGTTTCGAAATAAGCCATTGTGGCATGCCTCCCAAATTTTTTAGGTTTCAGATCGTTTATGTAAATGCTTACAAAATATGAGTCTCTAAATTCTTAATCTGCAACCTGTATTAATTAGCATTGTAGCACTTTATACTTTGTTTGTCTAATAGATAAACAAAGTATACAACAAAATTAGCTGTCTAATTGAGAAAATGTAGAAATACTTCTTTCTTCTATCGATCTTGTTTTAAATCCACAACTCTCACTCAATTTGTGAACAGCTATAAAGTACTTACTTGCTTCAAATAATACTAGATAAGCCGCCATATTTTCTAGATTCAGAAATATGGCGGCTTTTCTAATACTAATACCTCTGTTTTGCTAAACGAATGACGTTCCATGACAAGTTCGGCAGAATCGTTATTACTTTACCTTCCTCACATTTTGCATTCCCGTTGGAATGTGGTTTTACTGTCTCTTTGTGTGCTGAATTGGTTTGTTTAATATTTTCATTTTCTAGAACAATATGCTCGATTACCTCATATTCATTAAAATTACGTATATCTACCTCTAGCTCCAAACCTTCTTCAAGATGACGATTAACCGCAAAAATAGTTAATGTATCTTCTTCTTCATTATAAACCGCTGTAGACTCTAAATATGGGACGTCCGTAAAATCTTTACTATCGTATTTATCACTAGTAATAATCGGATTTAACGAAATACCCCGTCCATAAACGGAAGTATGCATATAAGGATAGAATATAGTTTGCTTCCAAGCAGGTCCGTTATTTTCTGTCATAATCGGCGCAATGACATTCACTAACTGCGCAAGACAGGCAATTTTAACTCGATCCGCATGCTTCAGCAACGTAATCAACATGCATCCAACTAAGAGCGCATCTTCAAAAGTATATATATCCTCTAATTGAGGAGGCGCAATACTCCAAGGTTCAATCTGTTTATCCTGCTCATTACTGTGATACCAAACGTTCCATTCGTCAAAAGATAGATTTATAGTTTTCTTACCACGTTTTTTCGCCTTAATATAATCAGCAATGGCGACAACTGATTTTATGAAATCATCCATTTCTAAAGATAAAGCTAAATAATTGGATAGGTCATTGTCTCGATTCCCATAATACTGATGAAGAGAGATGAAATCAACATGGTCATATGTATAATCTAATACCGTTGCTTCCCAATCAGCAAATGTAGGCATCGCTCTATGCGAACTTCCACATGCTACCAATTCGATGCTTGGATCTACCCACTTCATCACCTTTGCTGCTTCCTGAGCTATTCTTCCATATTCAGCAGCGGTCTTATGTCCAATTTGCCAAGGACCATCCATTTCATTGCCAAGACACCATGTCTTTATATTATAGGGTTCTTTTACACCATGCGAGATGCGCAAATCACTATAATAAGAGCCTCCAGGATGATTGCAATATTCCACTAAATTTCTAGCTGCATCAATTCCCCTCGTACCTAAATTAACAGCCATATTTACATCTGCATTCACCAATTTAGCCCATTTCATAAATTCATTGGTACCCATTTCATTTGTTTCTGTAGTACTCCATGCAAGATCTAAGCGGTTTGGGCGTTTTTCTTTAGGACCCACACCATCCTCCCAATTATAGCCGGAGACAAAATTCCCTCCAGGATATCGGACTAACGGCACTTTTAGTTCTTTTACTAATTCTAGAACATCCTTTCTAAAGCCATTTTCATCTGCCTGAGGATGAGTAGGCTCATAAATACCTCCATATACAGCTCTGCCTAAATGTTCAATAAATGAACCATATATACGATTATCAATTTCAGCGATTTTAAAATCTTTCTCTAGAATCATTTTTGCTTTATTGGCTGCCATTTACAATCCCTCCATTTTGTTTGTACTAGCCTAACTTATATAAGTACAATATGTTCAAATCAGATCGTTATCATTGCCCATTTTGATTCCCTTGGGTACGGACAAGTCTGACTTTTAAATTTCGCTTGATAATGAATGATTGACCGGCTGTAAGAACAGGTTGTCCCATATTGAAAAGAAGAACATTGTTTGCATATTTCTACCCTTGCTTTATATAATTCATCGGATACAATATTGAACTTATTTAAATCTGCTTCCTTAATTAAAGATTGAATATGATCTTCACTGACTTTGATACTTCCTGAACAGCTTTTCAAATATTTCTCCTATTCATTCTTTCACCTCTTTCAATCTCTACCGTAACGATCGACATGAAATGTCAGTTGTGATAATTTTCGTATTCGCTCAATCCTCCTCCAATTTCTAAATGCTTTCTGGTTTTAAACGATAGATCGGATCATTTCACTTTTAACTCACATTCATAAATTGCCGAATCCCTCACTAAGAGCCATATTTCTTCAACAGATTTCTGTAATATGCATGATAGTATTCTTCAATCTATTTATTGAACATATTTCATTTCAATCTGTAGTAACACATTTCTCACTAACAAGACAGTACACGCTGCAAACATCGGGACTCCCCAAAATATCGCAAAGTTGCCAAAATATTTAAACGATTGATACAGGATAAAGATTAATATAACAATAGATAAAGATTGTACCGGGCGATTGATGACTAAATAAAGGGAGTATTTTATAATGTCTCTCATCCTGATAATGAAGCGGCTATATAGAATGAGTGAATAGACATAACTAATCATTGATAAAAGAAGGATTAAAAATAACATAGGTAACAAATATGCGCCTTTTTCGTTGGAGGCCAGAAAATCAATATCTGCACACAAAATCAGTATTAATACACTGTATGGAATCCATAGTTTTAAGGAATCTTTGAAATCTTTCTTATAGTAATAGAAATATTTTCTCACGACCCTAATTTCAGTTTCAAAAAGCATTTTAAAAATAGTTTGGAATATCGCCCCCATTGTTGGGCCAATTAACAAAAAAGCAATTAAATATAAGGGAAGTGTAATTAAGTGGAATTTTACAAATAGCAATAAAAAAATCAGAATACCACTCGTTAACAAAGCACAAATACCTACCACAAATAAACTCCAGACAATATTTGTAGTTTTGATTAAAAAGCTTTTATTTGCCATCAAAAAACACCTCATTTACTGACACTATCAACCTTTTACCCCACCAACAGTCATTCCTGATATAAAAGATTTTTGATTGAATAAGAATAATATAAGTATAGGAATAATAGACATGATCGAGCCCGAAAAGACGATATCATAGTTATTACCATATGGTGTCATTGCAGTTAATAACCCTGCAGGTATAACCAAATTCTCATCTGACCTCATAACAATCAATGGCCAAAGAAAATTATTCCAAGCTCCCATGGAAGTCATAATAGTCATTGCTCCAAAAGCCGGTTTCATCATCGGTACATATATTTGCGAGAAAATACGAAATTCTCCCGCCCCATCTATTCTAGCGGCCTCAGCATAATCATTTGGAATCCCAATTGCATATTGCCTAAAGAAAAACACTGTAGCAGGCGGAACTATTCCTGGTAATATCACCCCTGCGTAAGTATCCATTAAGCCTAAATTTGTAACTAGCTTATATAACGGAATTAATAAAATATCACCCGGAACCATCAACATAATCAAGACAAGCATAAAAATAAAATTTCGGCCTCTAAAACGATATTGCGCCAAACCATAACCTACCATTGAACAAAAAATCAGTACTAAAACTGTTTGTATAATTGTTATTAGTGCACTATTTTTAAACCAGGATAGAAATATACCATTATTATTAGTAAACAATTTTCCATAGTTACTAAAGTTGATACTGGATAAATCTATATGTATATTTAAACCCTGTGCAAAAATATCTGAGGATTCTTTAAAGGAGGAGACTAACATAAACCAAAAAGGAATCAGTATAATAAATCCGATAACACTAAGTATTAGGGTTGTGATCAAGGTTGATACTCTTTTTTTGGCCTTCATCATTAATCCTCCTTAAATAAGCCTCTTACTGAAACTTGAATCAAATTTATTGCAACCACAATCACAAACATTATTACTCCAAGCGTACATGCATACCCGAAATCCCCATCGCTAAAGGCTGTTTTGTAAATATATGTTAAGAAAGTTGTTCCAATATTATCTGGAGACTGTGCTCCCCAATACACATAAGTTTCATTAAATAATGAAAAGCCTGCGAGTATAGATATAGTTAAAACATAAGTAGTAATTGGTTTAATCATTGGCAATGTTATACTTTTAAATTTATCCCATTTACTTGCGCCATCAATTTCAGCGCATTCATACAACTCCCGTGGGATATTTTGTAACCCAGATAAAAAATAAATCATATTTACACCAAGCCATCTCCACACACATACTATTACAAGTGCAAACATAGCTGTCCCTGAATTATTAAGCCAATCAATCGGACCTATGTTAAGGTAACTAAGCCAACTGTTGAATACTCCAGTAGGTTCTTTGCTGAAAGCAAATTTAAATACCAGCCCTACAATTACCGTAGATGTTAATACTGGTATAAAGAAAATTGATCTAAAAAAATATTTATATTTAGTATTTTTATTATTCATCACTAAAGCCAGCAAGAGTGGTAATGGGATTAAAATTAAAATAGTCCAAAATGTATACCTGGTAACGTTCCATAAAGCTTTATAGAATACAGGATCTGCAAACAACCGCTTATAATTCTCTAAACCTATAAATGTCGTTTCATCGAAACCTGAAATTCTTTGGAAACTCATAATAATCGAATTTATAAAAGGGTATAAAGAAAACACTAAAAATACAATAATAAACGGGGAGACAAATAGATATGGAGCTATCTTCTGCATATTTATTTTCTTTTTTTCTCTTTTTAATGGACTTTTGCTCTTTGGACTTATTTGTGCCGTAATATCGTTCGTCATCTTCATTCCCCCCTTATCCCTCTTCATACCAAAATGTTATCCAACAAATTAAGAAGAGAATGTTCCCTCCTTAATTTGTTAGATTGCAAACATTATTTACCTGCTTTAATTCGTTTATTGGCAGATTTATCAACAGCATCCAAAGTTTTTTGTACGTCCGCCTGTTTAGTCATCATTTTTGGCATACCATTCGTGAGTAACTCATCAATAATAATCGGATAACTATTATGGGTAAAACTTAATGTTCCTACCTCATCCTTCAATACTGCCATTTGTTTAAAAATATCAGTTCCGAAATAATCTGTGTATTTGTTCGGTTTTTCCATTTCAGGACTCAGCCATACATCTGATCGAATTGGATCAAAACCAAGTATTGTCCAAGTCTTAATAGATCCTTCTTCACTGGCCTTGGATTCAACTACAAATTTCTTAAGTAAATCTTTATCATGCGCTTGATTTGTGACAACTGTAGCTGTTCCTCCAAGTCCCGCCGAACGGAGATCTCCCTCTTTAAATATTGGTAAACCCTGGATTTTTATTTTTCCGCTTAATTTAGGCATAAAGCTTACCATACGACTCATATACCACGCTGGCATGACCACTGAAGCATACTTACCTTTATTAAAGGCTGCATAATATTCTTCAATATCTTGATGGCCGCCTTCTGCCGTTTTAGCAATTTTATGTTTGTAGACCATATCTTGAAGAGTTTGTACAGCAGTTACACTGGCTTCCTCGGATAAAATAGACTTATCATCTCTTACCATATCTGCTTTCTGTTGAGCAACCATTGCCGTATATACAAATTGGGAACTTGTTTCTACAGAAGTCATATATATACCCGTCTTTTCTTTAACCACTTTCCCTGCTTCCACATAGTCATCCCAAGTTTTAATAGTGGATGGATCTACCCCCGCTTTTTTCATGATATCCATATTGTAATAAACAAGAGTTGTCCCTACATGATAATCCAGACCATAGACTTTGCCATCTACCGTATAATTATCTGTGCGTCCTTTTACTAAGTTTTCATTATATGGTTCTACTTCATTTGTAATATCTTCAAATGGAGGCTTGTTTGTTTTTGTATATTTAGCGAATTGTCCAATTTCTACGTCCGCGATATCTGGAGCACCATTACCAGAATTTAATGCTACCTGTAACTTTTGATTCATCTGATCAAAAGGAAGAACATTTATTTTCAAATTAATTTGTTCATCAGGATGATTTTTATTCCAGGTTTCAGCTGCATCTTTCCAATAATCAGCATGTACTTGTACAAATGTCCACATGGTATATTGAGCTTTTCCATCTTTTGTTTTAGCATCAGAAGGGGAGTCACCTGAACTACAGCCAGCCAATGAAAAGGACAAAACCAGTATTAATGCCAAAACAAGAGTCATTATCTTACGTTTACCAGCACTTAACACGCTCATTCTATACACCTCAATTTTTATGGTTTATACTCATTTGAACCTAGTCAATCCTTTAAATTACAAGCTATTTATAACCTCCTTTAGTCTTTTACTCTTTTAAAACAAGCTCTATTATTGTAAGCGTATTCATTTTTTACCATCATATTCCACTCGTTTGTACAAGTCAACTTACTTTTTTAATATTTTGAATATTATACAAACAACTCGGTGAATAACGTTCCATTCGATTACTACTAATCATGCGAATAGTGAGTAAATGTCCAACATTCATATACCTTACTCATCGTCAATTAATCTGAATTCAGTTACGAACATCATTAAAACTATTATTTTCCATTTTCTAATGCGAGAGAATCCTTCATTTTGATAAAATATAATTATAAAATCGTTCATTAAGGAAGATATGAAAAACATAACTTCTATGAATCAATCTCAATTAGAAAGAAAATTACTAAGATCATCGATAAGAATTTTGATTATGGAGTCTTTTTCCCCTATGGACCTACAGGAAGTGGTGGATATCCCACTGTAGTTGCTTTTATAGAAATTGAAAGCGAACTAAGCAAAAGAATTATATATTTACTATTATGAAAATACATTACCAGAAAATGATGAGGTTAAATTCGAAATATATTTAGAGGATAATCAGAAAAAGAGAGAGGTTGATGGGAAAGTCTATTATGAACGTAGTGGAGGCCCTGGTTCTTTATCATCCGAGGTAACAAAAGGAGAAAAAACTAAAGCAATCATACAAATCAAAAAAGAATTCTCAGCCATCCATCCCACTCAATAATCGGAAAAAAAGCTAAGAATTTGCCCTTGGCTTTTTTATATTTTATTAAGATTAACCTACCTGCTTCGAGAATTTTCCACAATCCGGAAGATGGCACTACGTTTCATATATAAATTTCGTTTTTTGATAACTCCCGTGTTTAATTTCATTTTCGAACTTTCTCTTATGTTTCAGAGCCATTTATGTATCTTTTAACCGCTTCAATACGTTGTTCATCATATACATTCACTCAAAAAATCCCCTGAAGAGGTAAATCCGTGTCTACCGTTTCAGGGGCAGTTCATTAACTGATGATAGTCTTCACTTTTACTTACATAAAGGTAATGTTCTTTTGACCTTGCAGAAAAATGTTCGTCTCGTGAGGCTTCGTTTCAGCAATCACTTTACCGTTTCGAACAGAGTATAGAATCTCTGCTTGCAGGCGAAGGGCATGGTAACCATCTTCCGCATTCAGCACAACGAAGTTTGCTGGATTTCCTTCTGCAATACCGTAATTTTTAAGGTTCAATGCTTTAGCACTATTACCAGTCACAAAACGTAAACTGTTTGCAATATCACTATAGCCCATTAACTGTGAAGCATGTAAGCCCATATGCAATACTTGAAGCATATTCCCGTTTCCGATTGGATACCAAGGATCCATAATATCATCATGACCGAAGCAAACATTTAATCCGTTTTGATCAAGCTCTTTTACGCGTGTTAAGCCACGACGTTTTGGATACGTGTCAAAACGCCCCTGCAGATGAATATTCACTAATGGATTTGCTACGAAATTCAATTCGGCAAGTCTAAGTACACGCATTAATTTATATGCGTAGGCATCATTGTAAGATCCCATTGCCGTCGTATGACTTGCTGTAACACGACCTTGGTAATCATT
The DNA here is from genome assembly GCF_008087365.1 of Bacillus sp. E214. Lineage (NCBI taxonomy): Bacteria > Bacillati > Bacillota > Bacilli > Caryophanales > Bacillaceae > Bacillus > Bacillus sp. E214. Next base: position 84,215 of record NZ_VENN01000006.1, read on the forward strand.
CATAATCGTTTCACGTGCTACAACTTCCACATGGCGAGACTGCTCATCATCAATTTCATCACAATGAATATCAATCGGCTTGTCATATTTCATGGCCAATTTAAAAATCTCGCGAACCGATTGAACTCCGTCTTCACGCGTAAATTCAAAGTGAGGGATTCCCCCAACAATATCAGCACCCATTTTTAAGGCTTCCTCTACTAGCTCCAACCCATTTGGATAAGATATTAGACCTTCCTGCGGGAAAGCGACAATTTGTAAATCAACAAAGTCTTTCATTTCTGCTTTCACTTCAAGCATAGCTTCTAATGCTACTAAAGAAGGATCCGTTGTATCGACATGTGTACGCACAGCACCTATTCCGTTAGCAATTTGCCAGCTAAGGGCTTTCTTTGCACGCTCTTTTACATCCTCTTTTATTAAGGAATCTTTGCGTTCAGACCAACATTGAATACCTTCAAATAAAGTCCCACTTTCATTCCAACGTGGTTGGCCTGCCGTTAAAGTAGTATCTAGATGAATATGAGGTTCAATAAATGGCGCACAAACCAGCTTTCCACTTAGATCAATTGTTTCACAGCTGTCAAATTCACCTGTACCTGCCTCAACAATCTTTAAAAATGAACCATTTTCTATTAGTAAATCCCAAAGGCCTTCTCTTCCGAAGATTGCAGCATTAGCCCACTTTTTCATAATAGCATCCTACCTCCTCTTCCCTTACCGTAACAACTGTTGTTTTCATTAGCTTAACAGCAACTACATAAACAATTCCTGTAATCAATAATGTGTTTAGTGAAGCGATTCCCGGCAATGTTAACCCCGAGATGACACCAACAGCCCATGCAATGATGGCTGGAACATGTACTTTTGCAATGTTTGCCTGCTCATACTGAATATATTGTCTTTTTTGGATAAAGAAGAAATCCACAATAATAATTGATCCAATAGCCGGCAGAGTGGATCCTAGGAATGTCAGCCAGCTTGTGAAATTGTTATAAAGTACGATGGCAAATACCGTACCAATCGTACCGTTCATCATAACCATAAATACCTTTGGCTTCTTGAACATGGTTGCAAAACCAAGTCCAGATGCGTACAGGGAGTTATCGTTTGTTGTCCAAATGTTTAATCCGAGCACTAAAACAGCCGGCAATAGTAAGCCTTGTGAAATCATTACATCTGAAATATCATTGTGACCGGTTGCTATTACACCAATCGCACCAAATAGGAACATTAATGTATTTCCTAAGAAAAAGGCAATGACAGTTGTTGTTACAGCATGTTTTCCTGATTTTGCATAGCGTGCAAAGTCGGGTGTTAATGTACCACCACTAATGAATGAACCGATTGTAATCGTTAAAGCTGCTGCTAATGTTAATGAAGTTTCAGGTTTATAAGCAATGAGCGCTTCCATTCCTCCCATATCTGAAATGGCCATTCCTGCACTCGTTGATCCAAAAATCGCAATAGCCGGTACAGCGATAAAACTTAAGATTGTTAAAGCTTTCATACCGAAATAAGCAGTTGCTGTCATTAAAATCCCTGTAATGATGACAATCGGTACCAGTGGGAGGCCAGTTAATTTAGAAACCGGATAGGCAAACATTCCTAGCCCTACACCAAACCATCCGACTTGGGTTGCAGATAACATGAATGAAGAGATATATGCTCCTTTTTCACCAAAACTATATTGTGCCAGTAAGTGAGTCGATAATCCTGTTTTTGCTGCAATATAACTTAATGCACCGGTAAATGCTCCTAATATAAGGTTTCCTAATAAGATGACACCAATCAACTGCATAAATGTTAATCCTTCACCTAATGATCCACCAGCCCACATACTTGCTGAATAGAATGTGAAGCCAAGCATAACAACAAGCATTTTCAGAAAGCTGTTACGTTTTGCTTCAGGTACTGATTGAAATGAAAAATCTTTGTCTTTTAATTGCATTTTGTTTCCTCCCAAGTTATTAGTCTTGGTGAGCAAAAAAAAACCACTTGCCATAAAGTGACAAGTGGAAGGTGTCAGAAATAACCGTATTATTCACACAATAATATATTATGTGTATAAATACGTTCTCCAAACAAAGTATCGCCCACCTTGTCAGCCTCTCTGGACTGCTCTTAAAGGTTCTCAATTTAAATTAAATCTATATTAACAGATTATCTCAGATAGTCCAATGGTAATAGATGGAGGGATTTGAAGGGAATGTATAAAGATTCCGGTATCTATTTCGATTTGCTACTCTTATACAAAAAAAGACTCCCAAATGTTTTAATTCAACATTTGGGAGTCTTTTTAATGATTAATCTTGGCAAGAATTAATCTAATGATACCGGTGGTCGGGGTCGAACCGACACTCCTTACGGAACACGATTTTGAGTCGTGCGCGTCTGCCAATTCCGCCACACCGGCAAGATTTTGGAGGCGGCAACCGGATTTGAACCGGTGATAAAGGTTTTGCAGACCTCTGCCTTACCACTTGGCTATGCCGCCAAATTTGTTGGAGCGGAAGACGGGGCTCGAACCCGCGACCCTCACCTTGGCAAGGTGATGTTCTACCACTGAACTACTTCCGCATTAAGTTGGCTGGGCTAGCAGGATTCGAACCTACGAATGACGGAGTCAAAGTCCGTTGCCTTACCACTTGGCTATAGCCCAACAATTAAATTTATTAGTTAGTATAAGCTATTATTCGAGTTTAATCTAAAAATGGGGCGACTGATGGGAATCGAACCCACGAATGTCGGAACCACAATCCGATGCGTTAACCACTTCGCCACAATCGCCATATTTATTGGCAGGGGCAGTAGGAATTGAACCCACACTGGAGGTTTTGGAGACCTCTGTTCTACCTTTAAACTATGCCCCTATAATGAATGGTGGAGGGGGGCAGATTCGAACTGCCGAACCCGAAGGAGCGGATTTACAGTCCGCCGCGTTTAGCCACTTCGCTACCCCTCCGATATTAAGAGTGCCGGCAAGAGGACTTGAACCCCCAACCTACTGATTACAAGTCAGTTGCTCTACCAATTGAGCTACACCGGCATAATATTTAGGGAAAATCATTATCTGTTAAATTTTAATTAATAATGGTGGCTCAGGACGGAATCGAACCGCCGACACAAGGATTTTCAGTCCTTTGCTCTACCGACTGAGCTACTGAGCCAACTTCATTATGTAAATGGCGGTCCGGACGGGACTCGAACCCGCGACCTCCTGCGTGACAGGCAGGCATTCTAACCAACTGAACTACCGGACCATTTATTGCGGGGACAGGATTTGAACCTGCGACCTTCGGGTTATGAGCCCGACGAGCTACCAGACTGCTCCACCCCGCGCCAATGTGAGTGTGATACTAGTTTTTATGGTGGAGGATGACGGGATCGAACCGCCGACCCTCTGCTTGTAAGGCAGATGCTCTCCCAGCTGAGCTAATCCTCCACATTAAATGGTGACCCCTACGGGATTCGAACCCGTGTTACCGCCGTGAAAGGGCGGTGTCTTAACCGCTTGACCAAGGGGCCAATTATTGTGAGTTATTATGGCGGAGAGCAAGGGATTCGAACCCTTGAGACAGCGTTGACCGTCTACACGATTTCCAATCGTGCTCCTTCGACCTCTCGGACAGCTCTCCATTTATGGCTCCGCAGGTAGGATTCGAACCTACGACCGTTCGGTTAACAGCCGAATGCTCTACCACTGAGCTACTGCGGAATAATTATAATGCCTGGCGACGTCCTACTCTCACAGGGACTCGCGTCCCAACTACCATCGGCGCTGAAGAGCTTAACTTCCGTGTTCGGAATGGGAACGGGTGTGGCCTCTTCGCCATCGTCACCAGACGATTTTGTCAGCGACATTTATTATTATATCGTATTTCTGACATTTTTCAAGAGAAAT
>NZ_VENN01000007.1:0-83382 GCF_008087365.1 Bacillus sp. E214
CGGTAATGATGGCGAAGAGGCCACACCCGTTCCCATTCCGAACACGGAAGTTAAGCTCTTCAGCGCCGATGGTAGTTGGGACGCGAGTCCCTGTGAGAGTAGGACGTTGCCGGGCAATTCATATTGTTCCGCAGTAGCTCAGTGGTAGAGCACTCGGCTGTTAACCGAGCGGTCGTAGGTTCGAATCCTACCTGCGGAGCCATTTTTTTGTCCTGTTTATTGTGCTTCCATAGCTCAGCAGGTAGAGCACTTCCATGGTAAGGAAGAGGTCAGCGGTTCGAGCCCGCTTGGAAGCTCTCGAAAGTAGTTATGACTTTAACATCTTATGAATGGCCCCTTGGTCAAGCGGTTAAGACACCGCCCTTTCACGGCGGTAACACGGGTTCGAATCCCGTAGGGGTCACCAATTAATATGGAGGATTAGCTCAGCTGGGAGAGCATCTGCCTTACAAGCAGAGGGTCGGCGGTTCGATCCCGTCATCCTCCACCATTTAAACCAAAAATATTACCAAAAAATACTTGGTGAAATTATAATTCATATAGGTTATACTAACTAAGTGTTCAAAAGAAGGTTTAAAAACTAATATGCCGGTGTAGCTCAATTGGTAGAGCAACTGACTTGTAATCAGTAGGTTGGGGGTTCAAGTCCTCTTGCCGGCACTCTTAATATCGGAGGGGTAGCGAAGTGGCTAAACGCGGCGGACTGTAAATCCGCTCCTTCGGGTTCGGCAGTTCGAATCTGCCCCCCTCCACCATTATTTTAATAAGCTTTGAGTAATGGACAAGATATTGTCCCTTTTTTTCTTTTTGGGCTATAGCCAAGCGGTAAGGCAACGGACTTTGACTCCGTCATTCGTAGGTTCGAATCCTGCTAGCCCAGCCATTTAGAGCCATTAGCTCAGTCGGTAGAGCATCTGACTTTTAATCAGAGGGTCGAAGGTTCGAGTCCTTCATGGCTCATTTTGCGGAAGTAGTTCAGTGGTAGAACATCACCTTGCCAAGGTGGGGGTCGCGGGTTCGAATCCCGTCTTCCGCTCCAAAATTTTATACGACTATTTTAAACCTTAAATGCATTGCATTTTAAGGTTTTTTTTATTATAAAAACCATTAAGCCCTGCGATAAGAAGAATTGGCACGCATCAAAAGCAAGAATTAAACTATTCAGCTACCGTTTTATTGGTACTAAAGAGGCTCTTTACTCTTGAGAAACGATTTGCGAGACTGAACTAAGCTAATAAGGTATGATAGAAGTTAAGTGTGTACTTTTAAAACCATTATATAAGCGATCTATAGATTAAAGAGTATTAGCATAAAGGTTCGGTGAATGACATTGCCTGATCGATAGGGGAAAAGGTGCTCTTTAAGTAATGCCAGTACGTTTGAAGAAGTTAATCTGGTTATGATATATATCAACAAATCCTGTCGATTATATATAGATGTTTTATAAAGAATCTACGGTTTGTTTGAGAGGTAGGTTAATTCAAGAATAAGGCATGGGGTCAAACGTAAAGAAAAACGACATTGAATGATAAATAGTGAAGGGCACAGGAGAAAATTTATATGACTGTCTCCTGGCTGTATACTTAGTACAGTAAAAGTTGACCCTTATCCGGAATGGATGAGGCAATGAATAGGGCCTATTCATTCTGGGTCTAAATATAATGAGTGAAACTAATACCAATTGGGATTTTGTTAGCCGTCAGTGGATACCAGAGATCATCATTCCACAAAGAAAAGCAGCAACCTTTTTAGGATTACTGCTTTACATATCTTGTGTGAGTTTGATAGAGATTGATTAATGAGTCCAGTTCAGTACTTGCTTTGATGACATCAGAGTCAAGCATTGAAGTTGAAGAGGCAAGTAGTATCATTCTTTGGCGGCATTGTTCAATATCCTTCATAAGTATATGTAGTTCCAAGTCTTCACTCCTATCTGCAAGAGGTTTTGTTACCTTTATTACCCATATTTATAAAGATTAAACAGTGTGTCAATGTAAAAAACAAAAATTATTTTTTATTGAAACTTTTCTCAAGGCCAGTGCGTATAAATGCTGAAGGCCGCCAATGCGGAGGATGGACAATTTGGAAGGACTTATTAAAGAAAGAATACAGGAAGTGCTGGGTGGTAAACAACAGGCATATGAAGACATCGTTCAGTTTTATAAAGACAGAGTATTTCAATTGTGCTATCGCATGCTGGGTGACCGCCATGAAGCAGAGGATGTGGCACAGGAAGCTTTTTTACGGGCATATATGAATATACACACTTTCCAGATGAACCGAAAGTTCTCCACCTGGTTATACCGGATTGCTACAAATTTATGTATAGACCGTATACGTAAAAAGAAGCCGGATTATTATCTCGATGCAGAAGTAGCAGGTACAGAGGGGCTTGATATGTATTCACAGATTCCATCGGATACAAAGTTACCTGAGGATGAACTGGAGAGTTTAGAGCTTAAAGAAAAAATGCAAAAGGAAATTCAGAATCTGCCTGAAAAATACCGCTCAGTTATTGTATTAAAATATGTGGATGAGCTATCTCTGAAAGAAATTAGTGAAATCCTTAATTTACCGGTAGGAACCGTGAAAACACGAATTCATAGGGGAAGAGATGCACTGAGAAAATCGATGCGATCTATATAAATGAGGTGGATTAAAATGAAACAATGCCCAGAAAACATCGCAGATTATATGCATGATTATCTCGACGATGACATTAATGAAGAACATTCCAATGTGCTTCTTTCGCATATAGCAGAATGTGATGAGTGTAAGAAAACCTTTCACGAGTTGAGTAAAACAGTTGCCTTTCTTCAAAGTAACCATATTACAGCACCTAGCGGATTTACCGCAAATGTAATGAGAAATCTACCTAAACAATCGAAAAGGCGAAGGTTTGAAAAATGGCTGCAGCGCAATCCAGTGTTAATTGCCGCTTCGCTCTTTATTCTATTGATGGGCAGTAGCTTATTTTCCTATTGGGGAGAGGATGAACAGTTCTCATTCTCTAAAGACCCTAACTTGGTCGTCGAAGGACAAACTGTGATTGTTCCGGAAGGAAAGACGGTCAAAGGGGACCTTGTTGTCAAAAATGGAGATATAAAAGTTGAGGGCAAAGTCAATGGGAACGTAACGGTTATTAATGGAGATAACTATTTAGCAGGAGCTGGTGAAGTGACTGGAAATATAGAAGAGATTGATCAACTGTTTGAATGGATTTGGTTTCATACTAAGGATATAGCATCAAGAGTTTTTTAATCTATAGATAGAAATAGACCTATTTAAGGCAATCCACCGCGGATGGCCTTTTTCTTTTTCTATCAATGAATTTGGGACTGAATTCTTAGAGTTTGTGGAACAGTATGTTATAATAGTGGGGTTATACAACATAGCGGTATATACACCGTTCATGGGAAAGGACATGACTGGAGGAAATGACATGCCGTTTCTAAACAACTTTTCTTTATTAGATTATATTATAAACATAACCGACATCTTTCTCGTTTGGTTTGTTTTTTATAAATTATTGCAAATTATTAAAGGGACAAAAGCCGTACAGCTATTACGTGGAATCCTTTTAATTGTGATTGGACGCTTTGCGAGTGAAATCCTTGGCTTAAATACAATGAGCTATTTAATGGAAAATGTAATGACTTGGGGAGTTTTAGCCATCATTATTATCTTTCAGCCTGAATTACGACGAGCGCTCGAACAGTTGGGGAGAGGCCGTTTATTTTCCAGGACAAATTTTCAGGAAGAGAATGTGCAGGAGCAAACAATTGAAGCTATTATTAAATCGACAACCTATATGGCCAAGCGCCGGATTGGTGCCCTTCTTTCAATTGAAAGAGAGACGGGTCTTAATGATTATATTGAGACAGGTATACGTCTCGATTCCAGAGTGTCATCTGAGTTATTAATTAATATTTTTATACCGAATACACCACTGCACGATGGAGCGGTAATTCTGCAAAATGGCACAGTTGCTGCAGCAGCATGTTATCTTCCTTTATCTGAAAGCCCATTTGTTTCAAAGGAACTGGGAACAAGGCACAGGGCGGCGCTGGGAATAAGTGAAGTTACCGACAGCTTGACAATCGTTGTATCGGAAGAGACAGGGAATATTTCTTTAACGAAAAACGGAGAGCTTTATCGGAATCTTTCGTTAGATGAACTGCAAAATATGCTTGAAAATGAATTGTCCATAAATAATAAAACGACCTCTTCGAATCTTTGGAATTGGAGGTCGAGAAAAGATGGATAAACTTATTTCTAGCAGTTGGTTTATGAAAATTGGGGCTTTTCTGATTGCACTATTCCTGTTTTTCTCTGTCAATAGTAACCCAATCAATAATTCCAGTAATCCTTATAATACACCTTCAAGTACAGAAACAGCCACGATTAAAAACGTGCCTGTTGAGGTTTATTATGATACCGATAATTTAATTGTCAGCGGGATACCCGAAACTCTGGATATTACGATTGAGGGACCTAAGAGTATAGTTATAACTGCTAAATCTACAATGGACTTTGAGATTTATGTAGACTTATCCGATCCTAAAATTGGTTCTCAAAAGGTACCAATCAAGGTAAAGAATTTATCGGATAAAATTAACTATACACTGACACAGGCCAATGCAACAGCAGTGGTAGAGGAGAAGGTAACAGAGAACTTCAAAGTCGAGGCTGAATTTGATAAAACACTATTAGCAGAAGGATATTCATCAGACCCGCCATATCTAAGTCCAACAGAAGTGGAAATAACGGGTGCCAAGAGCCATGTCGATAAGGTTTCTGTTGTAAAAGCAACTGTTAAAACGGACTCACATGTAACGAATGATATTCTAACTGAAGCAACAGTACAGGCATTTGATAGCAATATGAACTTGTTAGATGTGAATATTGAACCTAGTACAGTTGATATCTCGATAAATGTAAACAGTCCTTCAAAAGAGGTCAGCCTATCTGCTAAAGCTACAGGAGCACCGCCTGAAGGAGTTAAAATTGAAAGTATTAAAATTGATTCGGAGACAGCTACCATCTATGGAGGAGAATCCATTCTTAAAGATATAAAGGAGATAACGGTACCTGTTGATGTCAGCAATATTGATGAGGATACTGTAATTGAAATTCCAGTCAGCTTGCCTGATGGAGTGGTTGGATCTTCTATAGATACGGTTAAAGTGACAATTAAGATAAAGAAGGAAAATACTCAAACAATCTCGAATATACCTATTGAAATAAAGGGACTAGACAATGAGAAATATGAGGCGGAAATTCTTAATCCTTCAAAAGGGATGGTGGACCTGGCCATTGAAGGCGAGGCATCTAAGATTAAATCCCTGAAATCCAGTGATTTTGATATATTTATCGAGGTAAAAGAGTTAAATGTAGGAAACCATACAGTACCCTTAAAGGTGAATGCACCAGATGAGGTACATTGGGAACTGCCTAACAATAGTAAGACAATTACAGTGGAAATCTCAGAAAAAAGTTCAGATGGATAACAACCTACACTCTTTCATAAGACAGTTAGGTATATATAGGCAATAAAATATGAAGTGTATTAGTAGAAGGAGAGATTTTTAATGGGTAAATATTTCGGTACAGATGGTGTGAGGGGTGTAGCAAATAGCGAACTGACACCGGAGCTTGCTTTTAAGCTAGGCCGATTTGGAGGATATGTGTTAACAAAACATAATGAAAACCGTCCAAAAGTAATCATTGGCCGTGATACAAGAATATCCGGCTTCATGCTGGAAAGTGCCCTTGTAGCAGGTCTGCTCTCAATTGGAGCGGAGGTCATGCGCTTGGGAATCGTTTCAACACCTGGAGTTGCTTATTTAACAAAAGCATTAGGCGCAGAAGCAGGTGTAATGATTTCTGCCTCCCATAACCCTGTAGCGGATAATGGTATTAAATTCTTCGGATCTGATGGGTTTAAGCTTTCAGATGATCAGGAAGAAGAGATTGAAGCATTATTAGATATGGAAGAAGATCAACTCCCAAGACCAATCGGAGAAAACATTGGTAGAATCAATGATTACCTCGAAGGTGGGCAAAAATATATTCAATACTTAAAACAAACGGCGGACGAGGATTTCACAAATATCCATGTAGCCCTCGATTGTGCACACGGAGCTACTTCTTCTTTAGCAACACACTTGTTTGCTGATTTAGATGCTGATGTTTCGACTATGGGTGCTTCACCAAATGGTCTTAATATTAATGAAGGAGTCGGATCCACGCATCCAGATAAGCTGGCTGAATTTGTTCTCGAAAAGGGAGCGGATGTTGGTCTGGCTTTTGATGGAGATGGAGATCGATTAATAGCTGTCGATGAGAAAGGTAAAATCGTTGATGGAGATCAAATTATGTTCATTTGTGCAAAATACATGAAAGAACATAACCGCCTTAAGCATAATACAGTTGTTTCAACAGTTATGAGTAATATGGGATTTTATAAAGAATTAGATGTAAACCAAATCTTAAGTGCGCAGACAGCTGTTGGAGATCGGTATGTTGTAGAAGAAATGAAAAAAGGTGGATATAATCTTGGCGGAGAGCAATCAGGGCATATTATTTTCCTTGATTACAATACAACAGGAGACGGATTGCTGACAGGTGTACAGCTCATTAATATTATGAAGCTGACAGGTAAGCCACTTTCAGAACTTGCAGGCGAAATGAAAGTTTATCCACAAAAACTTGTTAATATCCGTGTAACAGATAAGCATCATGTAACGGATAATGATAAAGTGAAGGCAATTATTGATCAAGTGGAAGAGGAAATGAGCGGAAACGGGAGAATTCTTGTTAGACCGTCCGGAACTGAACCACTCGTTCGTGTAATGGCTGAGGCACCTACACAGGAACAATGCGATCAATACGTTGAGAGAATTGCCGATGTTGTAAGGGCAGAGATGGGCTTATAATAATAATCAATAACAATTAATGCATAAGGGGAACAGTTCTTCCTCTTATGCATATTTTATATATGTATAGCTGAATTATGAGATTTAAATGTATATTTTTGTAAATGTTGACGGAATGAGAGCAAATAGTGTATGCTGAAAATTGAGTTCAAAATAGAAGAGGAGGGAAGATGTTATTTAGTTATTAAAGCGCCAGGACTGGAGTAACCCAGTTGACGAGGTGGAGGTTATCGATCTTTCGGCGGATGCCTTCCGGTTGCATGCACAACTGACCCTCTTTTTACTAAATCAGTTTGGTGACAAATTGGACAGAATAAAAAGAGATGCATATATCAACTAAAAATTATTCAGAGATAAGGGGGCAAGTGTGCCCCCCTGGGCATTCTTGTTCCCTTCATCTTTTTTATAGGAGGATAAACAAGTATGTGTGGAATCGTAGGATATATTGGACATCAAGATGCTAAAGAAATTTTACTAAAAGGCTTAGAAAAGCTTGAATATAGAGGATATGATTCAGCTGGTATTGCTGTTATGAATGAGAACGGTGTACATGTGTTCAAAGAAAAAGGAAGAATAGCTGATTTACGTGAAAGCGTAGATTCATCTGTACAATCTTCTAAAGGAATTGGACACACTCGCTGGGCAACTCATGGAGTACCAAGCATAAGAAATGCTCACCCTCACCAAAGTTCGAATGGACGTTTTACGATCGTTCATAACGGTGTAATTGAGAACTATGAATTATTAAAGAGGGAGTACCTTCAAGATACTGATTTAGTGAGTGATACGGATACTGAGGTAATCGTTCAGCTTATCAGCAAATTTGTTGAAGAAGGACTTAACGTAGAAGCAGCTTTTGCAAAGGCTCTGGGTCTATTGCATGGTTCATATGCAATTGGCTTACTGGATGCACAAGATGAAGAAATCATTTATGTAGCTAAAAATAAAAGCCCATTATTAGTAGGTGTAGGTGCTGATTTCAATGTAATCGCTAGTGATGCGATGGCTATGCTGCAAGTAACAGACCAGTTTGTTGAACTTATGGATAAAGAAATTGTTCTTGTTACAAAAGATCAAATCACCATTAAACAATTGGACGGTACAGTAGTTACTCGTGAGCCTTACACAGCACAGCTGGATGCAAGCGATATTGAAAAAGGAACGTATCCGCACTACATGCTAAAAGAAATTGATGAGCAGCCTTTAGTAACTCGTAAAATCATTCAAGCTTATCAGAATGAAGCGGGTGAGCTAAAAATAGACGACGCAATTATTAATGCGATAAATGAAGCGGATCGTCTGTACATTGTTGCTTGTGGAACAAGCTATCATGCTGGCCTTGTTGGAAAACAAATGTTTGAAAAAATGGCGAAAGTACCGGTAGAAGTTCATGTAGCTTCCGAATTTGGCTACAATATGCCTTTACTATCAGAAAAACCATTGTTCATTTTCATTTCCCAAAGCGGAGAAACAGCAGATAGTCGTGCCGTACTTGTGCAAGTAAAAGAGATGGGCTACAAAGCCTTAACGATTACTAATGTACCTGGGTCAACATTGTCTCGTGAAGCTGACTTTACGTTGTTATTACATGCTGGTCCTGAAATTGCGGTTGCATCTACTAAAGCATACACAGCACAAATGGCTGTATTAACAATCCTGGCGGCTGTTGTGGCGAAAGAAAAAAATCAATTAGCAGATTTTGATGTAGTAAAAGAATTGGGAATCGTTGCGAACGCAATGGAGGCTCTATGTGATGACAAAGATAAATTCGAAATGATTGCACGCGAATATCTTGCTGTTACACGTAATTGTTTCTTTATTGGACGTTCTGTCGATTATTTCGTTGGCCTTGAGGGTGCGTTGAAGCTAAAAGAAATTTCCTATATTCAAGCGGAAGGCTTTGCCGGCGGTGAACTAAAACACGGTACAATTGCCTTAATTGAAGAAGGAACACCTGTTATTGCTTTGGCAACACAGGAAGCTGTAAACTTAAGCATCCGTGGTAACGTAAAAGAAGTGGTTGCACGTGGCGCTAACCCTTGCATCATTTCCATGAAGGGACTTGATCAAGAAGGAGACGCATACGTACTTCCAGAAGTTAACCCAATGTTAACACCTCTTATCTCTGTAATACCATTACAACTAATTGCTTACTATGCATCCCTTCACCGTGGCTGTGATGTGGATAAACCTCGTAATCTAGCAAAATCGGTTACGGTTGAGTAAGGAATCAATATAGTATAAACTCAATACCCAGCTACTCTTCGTTTGAAGGGAGCTGGGTTTTTTGAATTTGATAGAGGAAATTTTAGATGTACAATTAGTAAACTCATCCTTACTAGGTTATTTCTAAAGGTTAAGACTAAATGGGCTGTACACAAGAGCAAGTATATCTGGCTTCCCAGTACAGCCTATTTGTATATTCATACTCCCTAATTTACGAAAAATATAGAGGAGAATACAAATATAAGTTTGATAGACTAATGAGTCTGCACATTTTACATATTACTAAGCCGGTAATGATTTAATTTTGTTGAAGAGTTAGTAACTGTTTTCTCAAACAAATCACTCTTATAACGGAATACTATCCTTTAATAAAATTATACAAAACTTATATTTTTTCTATATATTTTGGTTTAAGTATCCGTGATTACGTGAATATAGTAAATGATTACAAAAAACTTACAAAGGGGAAATGAAAATTGAGTATTCTACAGAAAATAGCACTTGTATTAACGATCATTGGAGCTATAAATTGGGGGCTGATAGGTTTGTTTCAATTTGATCTTGTAGCAACTTTATTTGGAGGACAGGATGCCATTCTTTCTCGAATCGTCTATGCGTTAGTAGGTATTGCTGGTTTAACTAATATTGGGTTGCTCTTTGCTCCATCAAAGGAATCACGTATTGCGGCTTAATGATAATTTTAATCTCCCCCCTCTGTAAAGAGGGGGGTGTTTATGGGAAGATAGATGAGCTGACCAAAGATGAGGTCCTTTTCCTTGGACCTCTATTTGCCTAATGGGTGAACCTCAGGTGAGCTAATGAATTTTTATAGAGAAGAACGTAAGCGGTATATACATATTCTTGTTTAAGTTAGAAAATGGATAAAAAGTTCAAAATTGAGTAAGACACAGATAGCCCCGTGTAGTATCTTTTTATAGCTTCCCTCTTCATCCTCCTTTTAGCATAAATTTAAAAAGGTCGGCATATCGACCAAATTCATAAATGAAAATGATTGACAACATTCTGTAAAATCATGTAATGTATTATGTAACCGGTTACATATGGTACCGGTACCATATTTTGTTTGGAGATAAAATGGCTACTATAAAAGATGTTGCAAAGTATGCAGGAGTTTCTGTAGCGACTGTATCGAGATATTTAAATCAAGGCTACATAAGCGAAAAGGCACGTATGCAAGTAGAGGATGCAATTAAAGAATTAGGATATCTGCCCAGTATAATTGCTAGATCCTTGAATACAAAGCAGACAAATGCAATTGGGCTCATCATACCAGATATAACAAACCCTTTCTTTCCAGAGCTGGCAAGAGCAGTGGAAGACGCAGCATATGAAAATGGCTACACGGTTATTCTCTGCAATACAGATGAGCAGGCGGAGAAAGAACGCCAATACATTGAAACACTAACGAGAAAGTATATAGCAGGTATTATTTTGGCAACAAACGAGTTGGATAAGGAATATTACAAAAGCCTTAATGTCCCATTAGTGGCGCTTGATCGGTCAATTGGCGAAGGTTTTCCTACAGTAATGACCCAGAATATAGAAGGGGCGAAACTCGGATCTGAATTTTTGCTTAGGCAGCAAATCAATCATCTTGTTTGTTTACGCGGCCCAGATGGACTGAAGCCGGCTGATGATCGATTGAAAGGATTTTTACAAGCTACTGAAACCAGCCAGATTAAAACTACTATACTTGAGTGTCCATTTGATTTTAATGAGGCTGAGCAGATTGTTTTTAAATTATTGAAGGAGGACTCATCGATTGATGCAATTTTTGCCTGCAGTGATGTTTCGGCAATAGGAGCATTAAAAGCAGCCCATTCTCTCAAAATAACAGTGCCCGATCAATTGCAAATTCTCGGATTTGATGGGATTATGCTTGGACAGATGACGACACCTGGGTTATCGACAGTAGCACAAAATATTTATGAGCTTGGTTCTAAAGCAACTAAATTACTGATTAAACAAATTGATGGAGAATTACTCGAACAAATGACTGAATTTGTAGCTCCGCAATTAACCATAAGAGATTCAACAAAGGGGGCAATTCAATGATTACCATAATAGGAAGTATAAATATGGACTTAGTTTGCCAATCAGGGCTATTTCCTCAGCAGGGTGAAACAGTACTGGGGGAGCGGTTTGAAACAATTCCTGGTGGAAAAGGAGCTAATCAAGCAGTTGCTGCAGCCCGCTTAGGCAGCCAGGTTGCGATGATCGGTGCAGTGGGTAACGATAGCTTTGGTGACATGCTGATTGATAACCTTGAAAAAGAAAAAATTGATACAAATGGTGTAAGCAAGGTATCTGAAAGCACTGGTATAGCTAATATCATTGTGCATAATCAGGATAACCGCATTATTGTTGTGCCAGGTGCGAATTTTAAAGTAGATAAGACCTTGATAGACAAACACCGCAGGACAATTGAACGGTCAAAACTGGTCATCATGCAGCTTGAAATTCCGGTGGAAACAGTAGAATACACTTTGGATTTATGTTCCGAATTAAAGGTTCCCGTAATTGTAAATCCTGCTCCAGCCCAAAATTTCCGAGTGGAATGGATGGATAAGATTACGTTTTTAACACCTAATGAAACAGAATGCAATGTAATATTGGGTCTTTCAGCAGAACAAGCAGTTAGAGAGTACCCAAATAAATTAATAGTGACCTTGGGAGATAAAGGAGCTATGTATAGTGATGGTAATGAGATTATCCATGTAGAAGGATACAGAACGACCCCGGTTGATACGACGGGTGCAGGCGACACATTTAATGGCGCTTTTGCTCATGCCTATGTAAACGGAAAATCTCTTAATGATGCAACTCATTTTGCCAATATTGCAGCTTCGTTATCGGTTGAAGGATTTGGCGCTCAAGGCGGAATGCCTGGAATAGATGCGGTTGAGGCAAGGTTAAGGGGGAAGCTTGATGAAGAAAAAGGGAATCATTAATCGTGAATTAGCCGGTATTTTTGCCAAGCTTGGCCATACAGATCAGATTGTGATTGCTGATTGCGGACTTCCAATTCCAGATGGAACTGTATGTATCGACTTAGCCTATAAGCTCGGAGAACCAGGATTCATTCCTGTTTTGGAAGAGGTTTTAAAAGATTTGGAAGTAGAGCAGGTCTTTATAGCAGAGGAAATGAAGGAAACAAATCCTGATATAAACCACTACGTTCATGAATGCTTCAATGATATACAGAAGGTAACGCATGAGCAATTTAAAATACAAACAAAGGCAGCTAAAGTAATCATTCGTACCGGTGAAGCTTCGCCATATGCAAATATTATTTTACAGAGTGGCGTTATTTTTTAACAGAGGGTGGGTGAACGGCAAATGATTCAGATGTCCGGTATTTCAAAAGCATTCAGTGGTAATGTCGTACTCAGGGATGTCCAATTTGAATTGCTTAACGGAGAAATTCATGCGCTTATGGGAGAGAATGGAGCAGGAAAATCTACACTGATGAAAATCATGTCAGGTATTTATACGAAGGACAGCGGAGAGGTAAGAGTCGACGGTCAATTGATGGATTTTAAGTCGGCGAAGGATTCTGAGAACCAGGGTATCCATGTGATTCATCAGGAGTTAAATATTTTACCTGACCTTACCGTGGCCGAAAATCTATTTCTCGGCAAGGAACTAGAGTATGGACTTGGAGTTTTGAAACGTAAAGAAATGGAACAGGAAACAAAAAGGCTATTGAAAAAGCTAGGCCTGGATGTTCATCCACGGACCAGAGCGGGAGACTTATCGGTCGGGAAGCAACAAATTATTGAGATTGCAAAAGCGATTGCTTCTGAAGCCAAATATATTGTTATGGATGAACCTACTGCTGCCTTGACAGACCGTGAAATCCAAACCCTGTTTAAAACAGTTAGAGAGCTGAAAAGCAAGGGAATTTCATTCGTCTATATTTCCCACCGTATGGAAGAGATATTTGCAATTTGTGATCGGATTACGGTATTGCGTGATGGAGAATATGTAGGAGTGAAGGAAATCTCGGAGACAACATTCGATGAAATCGTTGCTATGATGGTTGGACGTCAGTTAGGAGAACGATTCCCTTCCAGAAATGCCAAGATAGGCAACAAGAAGCTGGAGGTGAAGGGTTTAAGTGCGGATAATGCCTTTCAGGATGTGTCATTTACCTTGCATCAAGGGGAGGTATTGGCACTCTCAGGATTGATGGGGGCTGGTAGAACTGAAATAGCAGAAGCTCTATTTGGACATAGGAAATCTACCCAGGGGGAGATTTTTATTGATGGTCAGAAGGTCCAAATTAAAACTCCCATAGAAGCTATGAAGCTTGGAATTGGTTTGGTGACAGAGGATCGAAAGTCAAAGGGATTAATATTAGATTTCTCAATTAAAGAGAATATTATGTTGGCAAATTTAGAAAAGGGCTCTAAAGCTAGCGTTATACAGCCAGGCAAGGAGAATGAGTTTGTTCAAAATTACATAAATCAGTTACGAATACGCTCCTCTGGTGCAGAACAAATCGTTAAGTCTCTATCAGGCGGTAATCAACAAAAGGTTGTTATTGCCAAGTGGCTCGGCACTCAACCAAAAATTCTGATTCTGGATGAACCGACACGAGGGGTTGATATTGGCGCTAAGAAGGAAATCTATCACATTATCAATCAATTAGCCGAGGCTGGGGTAGCTATTTTAATGATTTCTTCAGAACTACCGGAAGTCATAGGTATGGCGGATAGAGTGCTAGTGATGCAGGAAGGTAAATTGACAGGGGTAGTAGAGAAGAAAGATATGACACAAGAAAGAATCATGCATTTTGCGACAGGGGGAGAGAAGATTGTCTAAAGTGAACTACAAAAAGTGGCTTTCCAAGCTAGGTCCGCTATTTGGTCTATTGTTATTAATTGTGGTAATTACAATCATGAATCCGAGTTTCTTGACGGTCTCAAATATTTTAAACGTTTTACGACAAGTTACAATTAGCGGGCTGATTGCATTTGGGATGACATTTGTGGTCTTGACTGGGGGAATTGACCTTTCTGTCGGCTCTACATTGGCATTGACCGGTGCAGTGGCAGCAAGCCTTCTTGCCAGTGGTACAGATCCAATCATAGCAATGGGTGCTGCTCTAATACTTGGGTTAATCCTGGGTGCAATTAATGGAGTGATCATTACAAAAGGAAAAGTTGCCCCATTTATTGCTACTTTAGCAACAATGACTATTTATCGCGGATTAACGCTTGTTTATACGGAAGGAAAGCCAGTTTCGGGGCTGGGTGACTCTCTTACTTTCCAAATGTTTGGTAAAGGATATTTATTAGGAATTCCTGTTCCTGTTGTTACAACAATTTTGGCCTTCATTATATTATATTTCATTCTCCATAAGACAACTTTTGGCCGCCGAGTTTATGCTGTAGGTGGAAATGAAGACGCTTCCAAGCTATCTGGAATCAATACGGATCGAGTGAAAATTTGGGTTTACGCAATTACAGGTCTTTTAGCCTCTGTCTCAGCATTAATTTTAACATCACGTCTGAATTCAGCTCAGCCGACTGCTGGAGAATCCTATGAGTTGGATGCGATTGCCGCAGTTGTTTTAGGGGGTACTTCGCTAACTGGAGGACGTGGTTGGATATTCGGTACATTAGTAGGTGTATTGATAATCGGAGTACTGAATAATGGAATGAATTTAATTGGGGTTTCATCATTCTTCCAACAGGTTGTGAAGGGTGCAGTTATATTAATGGCAGTTCTTTTAGATCGCAAAAAACAAGCATAAAAGGGAGTGTATTAAATGAAAAAGTATTCATTAATTCTGTTGGCAGCAATGTTATCTGTTGTGTTGGCAGCCTGTTCAATGGAATCAGGAAGCAAATCAGAATCCAAGTCATCCAAGGAAAAAGGAGATATGGTTATCGGGTTCTCAGTATCTACATTAAACAATCCGTTCTTCGTGTCACTAAGCGAAGCTGCTGAAGAAAAAGCGGATAGCCTTGATGCAAAGATAACAGTAGTAGATGCTCAAGATGATGCTTCTAAGCAAGCGTCTGACGTAGAGGATTTAATTCAGCAAAAAGTTGATATGATCATGATTAATCCTGTAGATTCTTCAGCGGTTTCTTCAGCGGTTGAATCAGCTAATAGCGCTGGGATTCCAGTTATTACAGTAGACAGATCATCAGAGGGTGGAAAAGTTATATCTCATATAGCATCCGATAATAAGGCAGGCGGTAAATTAGCAGGCGAATATTTACTTACTTTAGTAGAAAAAGGTGCTCAGGTTGCTGTGTTAGAAGGGATAGCTGGTTCATCAGCTGCTATTGACCGTGGAGAAGGGTTTAATGAAGCAGTAAAAGAATCAGTAGAGATTAAAGCTAGCCAAACTGCTAATTTTGATAGATCAGAAGGATTAACAGTTATGGAAAACATTCTTCAGGCTAATCCAGATATTGAAGCAGTATTCGCACAAAATGATGAGATGGCTCTTGGAGCTCTAGAAGCAATTGAAGGAAGCGGTAAAGATATTATCGTTATTGGCTTTGATGCGACAGATGATGCATTGAAAAAGGTTGAATCCGGTGAGATGGCTGCTACCGTTGCTCAACAGCCAGGTTTAATTGGTGAAAAAGCAGTTGAGGCTGCCGTAAATCATTTAGACGGCAAAGAAATCGATAAAGCTATACCTGTAGAGCTTAAGCTTATAAAAAAATAATAGATTTCTGTATATTTGTTAACTGAAAGAATAGATATAGAGTGTCTTTACAATGGACAGTTGTCGATAGAGTCGGCAGCTGTTTTTTTGTGTGCATATTAATAAAATGGGAACTCTTTTACCCTTCAAAATCATTTGCCAGTAGATAGAAGAAAGACGTACTTTTATTGCTGTATCTTTCATATAAATATAAAACTTGGACAATATGGAGGAATGCAAATGAACTGGGATGAAGAATATGACGTTATAGTAGTAGGCAGTGGTGCGGGAGGATTGGTAGCAGCTATTACATCTGCGTATGGCGGTCTTCGCACAGCTATTATTGAAAAAGGATCTGTATGGGGTGGTTCATCGGCTTTATCTGGCGGAGGTTTGTGGATTCCAAATAATCATGTTTCGAAAAATGCTGGCTTACAGGACAGTGAAGAAGAAGCTCTTACTTATATGCAAGAAATAATAGAGGACACAGGGCCAGCATCTACGTATGAGCGAAAAGAGGCCTATGTGAAAAATGGTCACAGGATGGTAAAGTTTTTAGAGGATTTAGGGATGAAGTGGGTAGCGGGCTCATTGTATCCAGATTATTATCCTGAAAGACCTGGTGGTAAAATAGGTCGCTCCATTGAGGCGGAAATTGTTGATGCTAGGCTTTTAGCAGAGAACGAAGAGACCTTGCGAACGGGTGAGCTTGAGGCTCCGATGCCCATCTATTCCGGCAAAGTAGCCTCTTTACCAAAAGCCTTTACAAATGCAAAAGATTTTAACACGGTTGTCGGTATGTTCCTGAATGGATTTAAGCATAAGATCAAAGGTGAACATGCTATATCGATTGGAGGCGGATTGGTCAGCCGTTTACTCATAATTGCAAAGAAATATCAAGTCCCACTGATGTTATCTACACCCTTAAAGGATTTAATCATGGAGGAAGATAAAATTGTAGGGGTCGAGGCAGAAAAAGAGGGGAAACCATATTTTATCAAGTGTCGGTCAGTGATTTTGGCGGGTGGAGGATTTGAACGAAATCTGGAGCTGCGCAAAAAATATCATCATGTAGGAACAGACTGGACAGCTGCAAGTCCGGATAACACAGGAGATATGCTGTTAATCGCAGAAAAGCATAACTTAGATACTGCTTTATTGGATGATGCCTGGTGGGGACCTACAGCGATTGACGCAAGCGGTGCCCGAAAATTCCTTGTGCATGAACGTTCAATGCCACATTGTATAATAGTGGATCAAATGGGAGAACGTTATTTTAACGAGTCACAATCTTATACAGATGCTGGCCATGCGATTCTTGAAAGGCAAGAAAAGAATGGGAAAGCGATTCACTCATGGCTTATTATGGAGAGCAGACATCGAAATAAGTATTTGTTTGGTAACATGCTCCCAAGAAGAACTCCTAAAAGTGCAATTGAAAGCGGATTCTTAATTAAAGCGAATTCCATTGAAGAATTGGCGGAGAAATGCAAAATTAACATAGAGGGGTTAAAAAATACGGCTAACAGGTTTAATGATTTTTCAAAAAAAGGGTTGGATGAAGATTTTGGGCGTGGAAACTCAGTTTATGATAATTATTACGGCGATCCTACTTATAAAAATCCTAACCTGGGTGCTATTGAAAAACCGCCATTCTATGCCTGTAAAATTTATCCTGGTGATTTAGGGACAAAAGGCGGAATTGTAGCTAATGAACATGGGCAAGCTCTTCGCAATGGATTACCGATAGAAGGGTTATATGCAACTGGAAATTGTTCAGCATCCGTTATGGGACGTGTATATGCTGGTCCAGGTGCCACATTAGGACCATCAACGGTATTTGGCTATATATCCGCTAACCATATTAAAGAGAAACTACTAGTATCAGCTGAATAAGCCTTAGAGCTCGATATTTCACCAACGCACTCTGTATTAAGTATTAAAATCAACTCCGGTTTGAAAGTCTTCCTCTACTTGATAAAGGAAGACTTTTTGAGTTCGCTAAAATCCTTTCTTATTATTAGTTAAAATGATTTTTTCTATTAAATCAGCCATCATACATGCTTGTTTTTTTCCAAGATTTATATAAAGACGGTGCCTCCCTAACAAGATGAAGCTTATAATAGACTCAGGACATATTGTACTTGAAAGTAGGAATGTAATTCATGAGTTCGAATGAAGATAAACCTTTTCGGGAGATGGGGATAAAAGAAAAGATTACAACTGTGGTGATTATCTGCCTAATTGTACTCATTCCTTTGTCGTTTGTGTTGGGTGTTACTTACTTTAGTTTTGCGGGCTTTTTTAGATTGTTTGGGGGAGAGTATGACTCTCGATTTACACTCTTCCTATTTGTTGTGTTTCTCTTTTTGCTTGGTTTGGTGTTGGATTTGTTTTCAATGGTGCTTGTTAAATTATCAAAACTCTATATATCTGGGACCTACCAATTATTCGCTGTGAAGTTTCTGTTTAACTGTATCTTTAGTTGGCTGACTATTTATACAGTAGACGAATTTATGGATCGCATTACAGTTCCTTTTATAGTGGAAATAATCGTGGTTATTTTTATGTTCTTCCTTGAAGAGGCTTTAGAGCAGAAGGAAACTTGAAAGACTATTAATATTTAAATACATATAATTGGTAAAAAATTTTATTATTAATCTGCTTAATTTTTAATTGGGAGGAGATTGTGATGGAAGAGGTTAATAGTAACGAGGTTTCAGGATATAAAGAAAAGCGAATTCGTTATTCCATTTTCAGTACAAATAAAGATTCACGTAGCCTGGCCATTATGTTTCCTGGGTTGGGATATACGGTTCATGGACCTCTTTTTCATTTTGCCACAGGGTTATATTTAAACAAAGGGATAGATGTATTGCAATTAGAGTACCCATATGGAGATTCTTTTTATGAGGATTTCACCTACAAACAGCTAGTTGAAGTGGTTATCTATGATTCCGGAGCAATGATTGATCATGCTCTGAAGGATAGAGAGTATGAAAATTTCTACCTGATTGGAAAATCACTTGGTACGATCGCGATGAGCAATGAGCTGAAAAAATCTCAATTCAAGGATGCAAAAGCTGTTTGGCTGACACCTTTACTAAAAAGAGATGATGTATGGAGTGCTATGAAAGACAGTTCTGTCAAAGGATTATGCTTTATTGGCGACCATGATCATCAATATATAGAGGATAGATTCAAACAATTGGATTATCATCCAAGTATGAAAACAAGGCTCTACCCAAAGGTGTACCACGGCATGGATTATGAAGGAGATATACTTAAGTCGATAGATGTATTAAAGGATATCATAGGTGAGATTGATCAATTTTAATTTCCATATAGGATGGAAAGTTTAAAAGCTTCATGCTGGGAGAGAAAGAATTTAAATCGTTTATGTGAATGAAATGCATAGGGACTATACCTTTTTTACATAATAAGAAAAATAAACAACTTAGGAGGATTCTTTATGAGAAAAAGAAGTATAGCAGTACTATTGGCATTCCTATGTATGTTCAGTTCACAGGTTCAGGCGGAAATTGGTCCTAAGGAAAAGGACTATTATGATAATTATCGAAGTATTTTGCAGGTTATGAAGGAAAGTATGTCTGAGGCTCCTAAAACAGGGGATCCATCGCTCGATTTTTTGTATGAAATGATTCCGCATCATGAAGCAGCTGTTTCTATGGCAGAAAATTTATTAAAATATGACGGTGCCAATAATCAGCTGAAAAGACTGGCAGATACGATAATTAAGGAACAGTTAAATGGTATAAGACAAATGGAGGAACTGAAAAATAAGCTAAAAAATAATCCTCAAGTGAATAAGCAGGCAGAAGCTGCTTATCTACAGACCTATAATAACATTTATAGCTCAATGATCACTCAATTGGAGGCTGCGAAACCAACGGGAAATGTTAATAGAGACTTCCTGACTGAAATGATTCCACATCATGAGGCTGCTATTGAAATGGGCAAAAATATATTAAGGTATACTCAAAATCCTGAATTAAGGACAATCGTACAAAAGATGATTGTTACACAACAAAGGCAAGTTGCAGAAATGAATAATTTATTAAAAACTATTCGATAAGCATAAAGAAGGTGACGTGAGAGTAAATCACGTCACCTTCTTGCTTTTTTTAGCATTCATATTAATCGTTATTGCGTGCTTCTCCGCCTTTTTTGCCGATCTCGCGGTAGAACTCTTTATCATGGTTATCGGAAGTAGCTTCTCCGCCCTTTTTACCGATTTCTTGGTAAAACTCTTTATCATGATTATCAGAAGTGGATTCTCCACCTTTTTGTCCAATTTCTTGGTAGAATTCTTTATCATGATTTTCGGAAGTAGCCTCTCCGCCTTTTTGTCCAATTTCTTGGTAGAATTCTTTATCATGGTTTTTCGAAGTAGCTTCTCCGCCTTTTTTGCCAATTTCTTGGTAGAATTCTTTGTCTTGCTTTTTAGATGTAGCTTTTCCGCCTTTGCGTCCTGCTTCTTCTCTAGACATTTTGTCTGCCATAATAAATCGCTCCTTTGGGTTTATTTTAATTGTTTTGTTGTATACTCTGTATATTTCCAACATGAGTATAGTAAAAACGCTAAATTGAGTCTTTAATTCAAATGTAACGTGTTTGTAAATAGTTGAAAAAAAGAATCCTTTTTGAGGAAATTGAAATGTATTAGTAAGTCTGTAAGCCTAATAGAATCAACAATTCGGTTCATAAATTTCTATGTTTATACCAATATGCTTTGAACTATTTTATTAATTTAAAAGTGTATTTAAAAGATTGAGAGTTATAGGATATTCGAATTGTATTGAAGAATAAGTAAATCTATTCCTTTTTAAAACAGAATTCGCATTTATATTTGAGAGATATTGATATAATGGATGAGTTGAGACTAGAAAAGAGAGGAATAAAAGGATGCTGGGGAAATTTTTTTCATATTATAAACCGCATAAGCGGCTATTTTTGATTGACTTTACTAGTGCCATTATAGTTGCGTTGCTGGAGTTGGCTTTTCCGATGGCAGTCCAATGGTTTGTTGATGAATTGCTGCCGACAGGAAATTGGAGCATGGTCGTGACGGTCAGCATTTTATTATTAGCTGTTTATTTACTGAGTACATTCCTGCAATTTATTGTGAACTATTTGGGGCATAAGCTAGGAATAAATATTGAAACAGACATGCGACAGGAGCTCTTTAATCACGTTCAGCGGCAATCATTTCGATTTTTTGACAACACAAAAACCGGCCACATAATGAGCCGAGTGACAAATGATTTATTTGATATTGGTGAATTTGCCCACCATGGACCTGAGGATCTTTTCATCGCAATTATGACATTCTTCGGTGCCTTTGCCATCATGTTTAATATTAATCCTACTTTAGCGATCGTGGCGGTTATTCTAATTCCATCTTTAATATGGCTGGTGACATTCAGCAATATGAAAATGAACGCAGCATGGAAGAATATGTACGGAAGTATTGCTGATGTAAATGCTCGGGTGGAAGACAGTGTAGCAGGTGTGCGCGTTGTTCAATCGTTTACTAATGAAGCGTTTGAAATGGATCGCTTTGAATTGAATAACAGGTTATTCCGTTCTGCCAAGCTTGTTGCATACAAGGTGATGTCGTGGACACATTCTTCTATTTATATGATAACAAGGATGCTGACATTGTTGGTTCTTGTAGTAGGAGCCTGGCTCAGCTTTAATGGAACATTATCTTATGGAGAGTTGATAAGCTTCGTATTATATACGAATGTATTAATTAAGCCTGTTGATAAAATCAGTGCACTGCTTGAGCTATATCCAAAAGGAATGGCAGGCTTCAAGCGTTTTCGCGAGCTTATTGAACAGGAGCCAGATATACAAAATAAAGAAAATGCCATCTCAGTAAGTGGTTTGAAGGGGGATATTTCCTTCAGTCATGTTGATTTCAGCTATGATGAATCCAAACCAGTCTTACACGATGTCAATCTTGATTTAAAGGCAGGAGAAACAACTGCATTTGTTGGTCCATCCGGTGCCGGAAAAACCACGATATGCTCACTTATCCCACGTTTTTATGACGTGGATGCAGGGTCTATTAAAATAGATGGAATGGACATTCGCGATATGACAACTGAGTCACTCCGTAAACATATTGGAATTGTACAGCAGGATGTTTTTTTATTCACAGGAACCATTCGCGAGAATATTGCTTATGGGAAACTGGATGCCTCATTTGAGGAAATTGTAGAAGCGGCCCGAAAAGCTCATTTGGAAAAGATGATTGAACAGCTGCCGGATGGATACTATACGCAGATTGGCGAGCGGGGGTTGAAGTTATCTGGAGGGCAGAAACAGAGGCTTGCAATTGCACGTATGTTTTTAAAAAATCCGCCAATCCTTATTTTAGATGAGGCTACATCTGCCTTAGATACGGAAACGGAAAGAATCATTCAGCAATCGTTAAATGAATTGGCAGCGAACCGTACTACGTTAGTAATCGCACATCGCCTGGCAACCATTCGTAATGCCGACCGTCTGATTGTTGTAACTGAGGATGGGATAGCTGAAGATGGGTCATATGAAGAATTGCTGAATCAAAATGGGATATTTGCAAACCTGCATAGAATTCAATTTGGGAAAGAGACTGTTTGATAAAACATTAAAAAAACAGGTAGAAGATGAACGGCGTCTCCAATTGTTTAACAATCGGGAGCTTTGTTCAGACAGCTACCTGTTTTTTTGTATTATTAGTTGTTTACAATCTGCCTTGGAGTGCCACCATTGTGCGGTGAGTTTGGTTTAGAGTTCGGTTGGGCAGGCTTCTGTTGGTCAAATGATGATCTGTTCTTTTCGTTGTTTAATTGATTAGCTTTTTGTTTTTCTCTCACTTGTTGTTTGGCTTTTTCATTCTCTTTGGCTTGCTGCTCTTTTAACTCTTTTGCAGCCTTCTCTTTTTCTTGTTCCATTCTTTTTTGATCTTCAGCTTTTTTGGCAGCTTCTTCTGCCTTGGTGAGAGCGTCTGTTACTTCTTTCTGTAATTCAGCTATTTTAACTTTAAAGTTATTTTCCCATTTCATATAAGTTGGGTACTTACTTAGATTCTTTTTCTTTAAATCTATGGATTTTTTCTCAAGTGCAGGCAGCTTGTTTAAGTTCTTTTGGGCGTCCGTAAACTTATTTTCCTTCACTTGTCCTTCTATTAAAACGAGTAAGTTATAGCGTTCCACATCATATTTAGTGTCTTCAGCCGTACGTTTTGCTGGTGTAACATATTTCTGTGTAAACAGAGTACGAGCACCTTTGCCATAAAGCGGGGTCACTTTTTTCTGCATTTGCGTAATAGTTTGGTTTAATTTTTTATGTGAATCAGGTAATTTTGAGCTTACTATACCATCATTTATCATTTTGACTACTGCTTTGTCAGCAGTTTGAAGAGTGGATCCATATTTGACCGCATTCATAAAGGTCAATGAACGTGATGTATATGTTTTCATGGCGGTGATATCTGCCTTAATTGATTTCGTATGCTTGCTTGGCAGTTTATTTACTTTAGATTGCAGGGCTTTAATATCCTTTGTCACTGTATTATAGAGCTTCTGGTGAGCGTCTGTTATTTTTAGGTTAGAGGTACTCTTAATGTCAGTATAATAGTATTTTTCGAGTTTCTTAGCCGTTTTTAATTTAGCAGCGGAGTCTTTTTTCAATGTGGCTGCCGACTTTTTATCCCGTGCGTCTTTTAGCTTTATGCTCTCCTGTGCAACGTATAGGCCTACTCCCTGATTTTCTTTCCAAATCTGAGAAAACTGTGACACGGGTAGGTTTGTTTCACCTGCAGGTTTCCCAATCTCAGGTGTAAAGCTAGGCCTTTTTTTAGTACTGATAAACCAATCCGAAAATCCACCGCCTGAAGGGTTTTTGCCTGGATATACCAATGAGTAGCCTGTCATTTTGCCAATCTTCTTAGCGTATACATGATCTCTATTATAATTGGTTTTACTTTGTTTATAATTCCAATACAGAATACGGCCGCTGCTATGATAGGCAACAGTCATTTCTGGATTAATTTGATTAACAAATTTTACAACAGCCTTTACTTCCTTCGCTGATTCAGGTGCTTTCCCTTTATAGTTCTTGTAGCTTGGAGATTTCGGAGAGTTTTTGATTTTACCCCAATCTGCCTTATATTGTCTATTTAAATCAATCCCTTTGGCATTTGCCTTCCATCGTTTAAAGTTTTTGCTTCCATTATTCATTTTGATAATTGCTTTATGAGTGCTCTTAGGAAATGCCTTTAAACCTTGTTGCTGAAGAGTTACTCCATCAGGATTCACCATTGGAACAAACCAAATAGTGGAGGAATTAAGAAGACTTTTTGCGTTGTATCCGCTGATTTTTTTATTGCCCTTATAGGCCGCTGCATATTTTTCAATCATGTACATATTTAAGCTGGTCGTCAGCCATTCACGAGCATGATGGGAACCATTGATAAAAACATTGGTACTTCCCTTTCCAAGACCTACAGCATATATTTTTCTGCCGTATTCAGATGCACCAATTGTCTTTACTTGTACCAAATCCGGGTAAGCTTTCTTTAAGGTTGTAATGTCTTTCCCCATTTGTGTGTATGTATACGTCTTATTCGGATTGACAATCGTTTTCGAAGCAGCTTTCGTTTCCCCGGGTAGCTGAATCAAAAGTGAGAGTACTAGCATCATGACAATTAACTGACTTATTCTTTTCAAATATCCCCAACCCTTTCTAGTTTTGTAATCATTAACCATCTATAAGTATATTATATTTACTTAGTTAGCAGAACTTTAAGATATAGGATTGTCGAAAATTTGGTTATTTTGGAGGGATACCTAGAGTTTGTTGTCTAGCTACTAAATTTTATAGGTCAATATCACTGTTAGAAAGAATAAGACAATGGATACAGTAAATTCCTATTCATTTTTATATAGAGAGGTATAGAGACATTGTTGGGGGGATTTTTTATCCAGTAGATTTATAAACAAGAAGTTTTGCTTCCGCCATTTGCAGGGTAGATATACTCTCATTTATAGTGAATCTTTGGAGGTGCGGATTTGGCTATTCTGTCTATACCAATTTTAACAGCAGTTTCAGTTTATGAACTCCAAAAAACAGCCTGGACGTTTAATCAGTCCAGGCTGTTTCAACTTATTCTATTAAATTGCTTCTTGCTGTGATTCAGCAGGAGGGGAGAATGCTTTTTCTGATTTGGAGATTACCACTGATGCAAGAGCATTACCCAGTACGTTTACAACCGTTCTACCCATATCAAGGATACGGTCAATACCAGCGATGAACGCTAAACCTTCAACTGGAATACCTACAGTACCTAGGGTAGCTAATAAGACAACGAAGGAGACTCCGGGTACGCCTGCTATACCTTTAGAGGTAATCATTAACACAAGCATTAGAGTTACTTGCTCCATTATGGATAAATCAATATTGTACATTTGTGCAATAAACAGTGCTGCTAAGGCTTGATAAAGAGTAGAACCATCCAGGTTAAAGGAATAACCTGTTGGAATAACAAAGGTAGCAATATGCTTTGGACAGCCCTCTTGTTCCATCTTATCCATGATTCTAGGTAAAACGGCTTCAGAGCTTGCTGTAGAGAAAGCAAGGATTAGTTCGGCTTTTAACACTTTAAACAATCTGAAAATACTGTAGCCGACTGCCTTGGCAATTAATCCTAAAATAATGATCACAAAGAAAATCATCGTTCCATAGACCGTTATAACTAACTTACCTAAGGGGATAAGAGATTCCAATCCAAATTTAGAAATTGTAACACCAATTAATCCAAATACACCAATCGGTGCAAATTTCATAATGAGGTTAGTTATATAAAACATAATCTGGGCCACGCCATCAAAGAAGTTATAAACAGGCTTTGCTTTATCACCTACAGCAGCAACACCAAGTCCAAAAAGGACAGAGAAGAAGATAATAGCAAGCATATCTGTTGTAACAAATGCTTCAAATGGGTTGGCTGGGACAATATGAACGATCATATCAATAATAGATTGATCTTCCTTAGCTTCAGCAGACCCAACATAGCTGGATATATCCGTTTGCTCCAAATTTTCCATGTTTACGCCTTTTCCGGGCTGGAAAATATTTGCGGATACTAGTCCGACAACAATGGCTACCATAGTTACACATACAAAGTAAAGTAACGATTTACCACCAAGTTTCCCGACTGCTTTTATGTCTCCAACGCCAGCTATAGCAACAATAATACTTGAGATAATGATAGGTACGACAATCATTTTAATTAAATTGAGGAAAATATCTCCAAGCGGCTGTAGGTACGTTTGTGCAGTTGTGTTCTCATAAAAAATTGCACCAACAATAATTCCTAATACTAAGCCGATTAAAATTTGAGTAGCTAATGAAAATTTAAGTTTAGATGTTTTCATATAGTTAGCTCCCTTCTTTGGATGTTTTTTAGGATAAAAGCGTTTCGTGTTGAAATTCTTACTTCCTATCTATCATAAAGAGGAATATTAAAAGAGTGCGGATAGAAAGAGAGAGCAAGAAATATGAGTAGTTAGCTATGTAATAAACTAACTAAATCCTTTTAGACAGAATTAACAAAACAATAGAGGTATTACCACGGAGAGGCAAATTTAACAGCTAAGGGTATTAATGGCACAATAAACACATTTTAACACAAATGTTCAGAAAAGAGGAAATTTGAGAAACCGAGCATTTAAGATAGTATATTTAGGACTGGTAAATTAAAAGGTAAGGGTAGACTTCATTACAGAACTGTACAAGAAAATATATACATCAATGTTATTTAACAGTTGTTTTCAGGACTTAGGACACATTTTTAAAAATAATTGTTTATTTTTGGGAATGGATGGTATGGAGATACAAAAGGAGGAAGCGATCTATGTTAAAGAAAAAAGGGATGTTCTTCGTACTGTTCATACTAATTTTATTGGTAGCCTGCAATAAAGACGTAGCCGAGCAAACAACGAATGATACAAAGAATAGTGGCTCGGATAAGGTAGAGAGTAAAGTGATAGATATATACAATAATAAAGAAGAGAATATTGGAACAGCAGAGCTTAGTGAGGTAGCGAAGGGAGTAGTGATAGAACTGAAAGCAGATGGACTGCCGCCAGGACTGCATGGATTCCATTTTCATGAAACAGGAAAGTGTGAGGCACCTAGTTTTGAGACTGCAGGCAGTCATTTTAATCCAACTGATGCGAAGCATGGCATGGAGCACGAGGATGGTCCGCATGCCGGCGATCTTCCTAATTTGGAAGTGGGTGAGGATGGGTCCGTTAATGTGACGGTAAACGCAGAAAATGTGTCACTATCTAAAGGGGCCGATGCTGCTTTAGTAGATTCTGATGGAACCGCCTTGATTATACATGAAAATCCAGATGACGGAAAAACTCAGCCAACAGGCGATGCCGGTGATCGGTTGGCGTGCGGAGTCGTAAAATAAAATGAATCATAGGAAGAGTGTCATAAGGAGAGAAATATCAGGTAGGCTGAATCGTACTGGTTCAGCTTTTCTTTTTAACCAGTAATTTTTTATAAAAAAGAGATTAGACAGGGGTTCTCTCTTGAATTATAGTAAATAATATACATATTAATCCCGTATTGGAGGTATTACATCAATGACAGAACCTCTTTTTTTAAAACCTGTCTTTCAGGAGAGAATTTGGGGTGGAACAGAGCTGAAAACTAAATTTGGCTATGAGATTCCATCTGAACATACAGGTGAATGCTGGGCGATATCCGGTCATAAAAACGGCCCGTCCATTATCGAAAATGGCCCTTATGCAGGCAAGACTTTAATCGAATTGTGGAATGAGGAACGCCATTTATTTGGTGAGATGGAAGGGAATGTGTTCCCTCTGTTAACAAAAATATTAGATGCCAATGCAGATTTATCCGTGCAGGTTCATCCGAATGATGAATATGCAAACATTCATGAAAATGGTGAACTTGGCAAAACAGAATGCTGGTATATCATTGATTGTAAGGATGGCGCTGAAATGATTTACGGGCATACCGCGCAATCCAAGGAAGAGTTTGCTTCCATGATTGAGAAGGGCGAGTGGAATCATTTACTGCGTCGCGTTTCCATAAAGCCAGGAGATTTCTTCTATGTTCCAAGTGGAACGGTCCATGCTTTATGTGAAGGGACGCTTGTACTTGAAACACAGCAGAGCTCAGATACAACCTACCGTGTATATGACTACGACCGCACGGAACAAAACGGACAAAAACGTGAGTTGCATATTGAAAAATCAATTGATGTGAGTATGGTGCCGCATCAGGATGCAGAAGTGCAGGTTTCCAAGACCGTATTGCCAGGGGCAGAATTGACTACGTTTGTGGAAACGGAGTTTTTCTCAGTTTATAAATGGGATATTAGTGGATTATCTTCATTTGACCAGAATCAGCCCTTTATGCTTTTTAGTGTTATTGATGGAGAAGGGGCTCTTAGAATGAATGAGGAGACTTATCCGTTAGAAAAAGGTGCTCACTTTATTCTTCCATCGGGTACAGGTAATTTTGAACTTGAGGGGAATCTTTCCTTGATTGTGTCACATCCATAAAGAGAAGCGTAAGGGGAATATCCTCTTACGCTTTCATTTTTTCTGTGAATCGCTTTGTGATTTGCTGAGGTCTTGTTATTGCACCGCCTACAACAACAGAATGGGCACCAACCTCTAAACAGCGCTTAGCCATTTCAGGAGTTAGAATATTTCCTTCTGCAATGACTGGGATTTTGACGGTTGATACAAGATCCCGCAATAATTTGAAGTCATCATTATAAATGAATTTCCCCTTTGAATAAGGTGTATAACCAACTAGTGTGGTTGATATACAATCAAATCCAATTCGTTCTGCTTCAATTGCTTCGCCCAGAGTGGAGATGTCAGCCATAAGTAATTGATTAGGGAAGTGCAGGCGAAGAGATTGGACAAAAAATTCAAGTTCCACATTAGATGGTCTGGGACGATAAGTTGCATCCATCGCGATCATATCTGCTCCGGCAGATACAATATCGCTTACCTCTCGGAGCGTCGGAGTGATATAGACAGGTGAATCAGGATATTCACGCTTCACAATTCCTATAACAGGTAAGGGGACCTCCTGTTTGATTGCAACGATGTCATCATGTGAGTTGGCGCGTATTCCGCCAGCACCCCCCTGCATGGCAGCAAGCGCCATTTTCCCCATAATCATTGGGCTGTGCAGCGGTTCATCTTCAAGTGCTTGGCATGAAACGACTAAACGTCCTTTGATAGCCTGTAACATATGTAATCAAGACCTCCTGTAATAAATATACGAGTTACTATCCAATTCTATTTTACACAGTTGAGCTAATCATGTTTAGGATAATTAATTAAATATTATCCTGCGTTGTAATCTGTTGAGAGAGGAGTTGATTTTGTATGAAAAATATTTCACTTTATATGAGTGCTACATTAAGAGATATACCAGAAGCTATCTTACCAAGCGGTTTTAATTTTCGACTGTTCAGAGAAGGTGATGAACAATATTGGGCTGAAATCAATACGGCTACAAAGGAGTTTACCAATATGAAATCCGCTCTGAAACGGTTTGAGTCTGAATTTATGCCATATAGGATAGAGGCGAAAAAAAGGGTAATCATTCTTGAGACAGACGAAGGAAAACCGGTGGGAACCGCTGCTGCCTGGTTTGGCGATTTTAACGGTAAACAAACTGGCAGGCTACATTGGGTTGAAATACTGCCTGAATATCAGGGAAGGAAATTAGGTAAACCCCTTGTAATAAAGGCACTCGAAATTCTGAGCTCTTTCCATAATGAAGCCTATCTGAAAACCCAGACAACGAGTCTGACTGCTATCCATATTTATCTTAAACTCGGGTTTAAGCCGGTCATCAGAAACGCTGAGGATCAGGAGGGGTGGAACTTAGTGTTTTCTCATTTTCAATGTAAAAAATAGCGGTCCTGTTGACTGCCTTTTTAGATATGGATAAAAAATATATCAAGAAGATGATAAACATCTTTTTCGAATATTACTTGCAATAAGTGTGCTTGGAACAAATTATCCATACCTACGAGATAAGCTAATGTACATACTATCTAGTGAAACCGCCGTATGGAAAAGATTCCCGTTTCGTGGAAACGGGTGGAATTGAGGGGCATTCTTTTTTGTAAGAATAGTAGTGATAGAATTAATAATAGTGTAAAGGAGGGAACTCGTTGAATCAGGAATTTTTATATATTGTCATCATTATTGCACTCGGTTACCTTCTAAAAAGGACTGGAATTCTAAAGGAATCTGATGGAGAGGTAATTTCGAGAATCATCTTTAACATCACCTTGCCATCCCTAGTCATTGTATCCCTGCAAACCTCCACTATAACGGTATCTTTATTGGGAATCACTCTTATTGTTATTCTTTACGGGATTCTTTCTACAATAGTGGCCTATTTTGTGTTTAGGAATGAGACACGTGAGATTAAAGGAACTTTTATGATGCTTGCCTCAGGATATAATGTCGGACTGTTCGCCTTTCCGCTTGTTGAGGCCTTTTGGGGCACAGAGGGATTACTGTATTTTGGTATGTTTGATGTTGGTAATTCTTTTATTGTATTTGGATTGGCCTATATAGTAGGAAGTTATTTTTCTGAAAATGGAATGAAGCTGGAGGGGCGCGCCATCCTTATGAAATTTGGTAAGTCCATTCCTTTAATGACATACATTGTTATGAGTGTCTTGAATTTTGGTCATATCCAGCTTCCATCGGCGCTTTTAGAAGTAGCAACAATCATATCTAAAGCGAATATGCCACTGGCCTTATTGCTGCTCGGAATATATTTGAAATTTTCTTTTGAAAAACAGTATATACGCCCAATTATAAAATACTTATCATTCCGATATGGCTTTGCATTGCTGGTCGGTATTTCATTATATTTTGTTCTTCCAGTTGATGATATGTTTAAATACACGATACTACTCGGTTTAGTCCTGCCAATTGGCCTCGCTGTTATACCGTATGCCCATGAATTTAAATATCGAACGACAATGATGATAGGTACGGTCTCAAATTTATGTATCCTCATCAGCATGATCTTAATGTATTTATTTTCCCTGTTTATTTTATAAGTACAATAGAAAACCCCTTTTTCAGCTATGTGAAAAAGGGGGCCTTTACATCTATATTAATTGATGGGGGTTACCAGTTGGAAGCCATCTTGCTCGATTTTTACCGGATGAGCCTGCTCCTTTGTTTTGTGGATAAGAGAGCGGTCTGCCAGCACGCTTTGAATTCCTCTCAGCATGAGGTTCAGAGAAAACAAGCTAAGTATAAAACCAAGTGATGGGCCAAGGACAATCCATTTATTGTAACGCAGTTCATGATAGGAGAGACCGATCATCCCGGACCATTCATGTGAAAGAGAGGTGGCAACATTATAAGGATCACTCATTGGAGCACTAAGGTCTATTGTTTCATAACCCCCAATCACGCACATAAAAGCGCCTAGCTGAACTAGCAGCACTAATGATTGGGCGATTTGCTGAAGAAAAATGACAATCAACCTTGATCTTAAATGATGCCTAATATGGACCTTTACAATCCACCATTTAGATCCTCCCAACAGACGGGATGCATCGATGAATTCATTTTTTAAGTAATACCGAAGTTCATCTCCTATTACGGAGGTTAAAGGAAGAAAGGTAATCAATGAAAGCATTAAGCATTGCTGAAAAATCACATCTATTCCACTTTCAGATATAAAAAACATCATGGCAATCAATATGGTTGGAATAAAACGAAATGCTCGAGTCAAAGGTTCTATTACCCAGTTGAAACGCTGATGATACAATCCATATAAGATTCCACTTCCCATTCCTAAAAACATCCGCAAAAGTCCAATTAATACAGCAATGAATAATGTATATTTAGCTCCTTCAATTACGTTCCAAAATGTATCCTGACCAAGTCTGTCTACACCGAAGGGATGCGTTAAGCTTGGTGGATAAGCCGGTTGATCAACAAGTTTTCCATCTTCATAAATAAGCTCAGGCGGAGGCTCGAGATGCGGTTTAATCCAAGCGGGATAGAGAAGGCTGGTTACAATAAGGATGAATAAAAATAGAAAACCAATCATAAAAGAAGGATTTTTAAGTAATTTTTTTATCATCCGTGTTCACCGCCCATCACTCGTTTTACAATCGTTTTCCCCCATATATCTAATAAATAGAAGGGGATAAATAAGAAGGTCAATCCTACAGCTATAAACTTGATGTCCATCCCGTTTATAAAGGAGAATAGTCCATCCATATTTAATAAGCGCTCCAGAATGAGCAGGCTTGAGATGATGAACCACAGTAGATATTGCAGATTTGAAAAAATAGTGATTGTCGTGTTGCGAAGGATATGTTTGAAAAATATCTCTCTTTTGGACAAGCCCTTTGCATAAGCATATTCCACATACATCTTTTGTTGCTCTTCACTGACAGATAAATCAATCATTTGGAATAGCATAAAAATCGGCAAGATAGATAGAGCGATAATAGGTAGAAGGTAGACATGATCCTCTCCTAAAGCAACGGGATCCAGAATGAGCAAGCCTGTTTTTTTGAAAATCCATATTGAAAATAATTGAATCGCGAAGATCATGATGACATCTGGGATAGACTGAATAAAGAAGGCAATTTCACGAAAAAAATTCTGAAGGATTCTTGGTGAAAAGTAATGGAATACTTCAAATAATAGAGCGGCAATAAATGTTGCTAGTAAAGTGCCTCCTAAAATAAGAAGTGAATAAATAAACGGGTCTTTGAGACTGACCCAGAACAGTGAAAATTTCGGTATTCCTTGAGAAAAACTATAGTCTACCATGATTTGAATTTGATCGATAAATAAAAATGCCTCATAAATATCCTTGGCCTGGTTTGAGAAAGCCTTCCACCAGCTAATGGATGGATCTGCATTATTCCATACCCATAAAGAACTAAAAAAAAGAATAATAAGGTTTATAGCCAGAATGGTTAATATAAAATCTAATAAATGGGCAGAAATTTTTTTAAACTGTTTCATATGTATATTCACCTACTCCAACATGCTTTCTATATTGGCAAAATCTGAGACCAACTCCCATGACTTGTGTTGGCTTTTGCCATCTGTTTCTTTATCAAAGGTTGTCAAAATTCCATACATAACAATCCCGTCCACTTTTTTTCCGTCATATGTATAAGACCTGTATCCCAGACTGTCTTCTCTGATATACTCTCCAGATTCTCCATATATCTCTTTTACAGAAGCGGGTTGTTTATCAGGTACAAAGAGGACTTCAAGTTTATACTGCTCTGAAATTTTAGGGCGTTTGAATTCATATTTTATGTAGCCGTCTTCTTTGACTTTTGTTTCACCTTCCCATGCGATTTGGTCACTGCCGTTTTCTTTTAAGGTCACATGGAGAATAGAATTTTCATGAAGTGTACTTGAAAGTGATAAAATAACACTTCTATCACTATATTCCTTTATTGATCCCATAATTAAAACATCCTGTCTCAATTGGCCTCTGCATCCTATTAAACTGCAGAATAGGGAAATTATGAAAACTCCCATAACCCACTTCTTAAGCATCTCAATCTACCCCCCCTTTTTATCCCGGTATGTTGGCACTATAATGTTCATTCTATCCAAAGATTAATCAATATGTAAACAAAATATTTGGAATTTTTAATTAATCGATTGATTAAAAAAATACAGCTTCCATTTGGAAGCTGCATTCCTTTTATCTATTTAAATCGCTTATCCCTGGAGCGTGCTCGTTTGGCATTTCCGGTAGCTGTGGAACAGGGAATCCTTGCGGTGGAGGAGTGACTGACAAGGTTCCACCGTTTCTGCTCGGTGTTTGTCCCTGGAAAACTTCGGCGATTCTAGTTGGATCTAATCGGAAGTTAAACTGAGCATTATGGAAGCCCATATCCACGAACTTTTTGCATTCAGGATATTTATTTATATCATAATTTGGAACAGGGAAAATTTTGCCCCAATCCACACCTAAGGTTTCAAGTGCTTTAGCAAAAGCATTTTGATGAGCATTATCCCGGACAATTAAAAACCCGAGAGTCTCACGAAACGTTTGATTATTACTCATTTCATATATTCTTGTTTTCTGAAGTACACCTGTTGATTCGAGCATCAAATTATTCAGCAGATTAGCAATTAAATTACCATGGTCATAAACCCATGAGCCATTCCATGGATTGCCGCCTGCATCTACTGGAAGAGATGACTGAGCTCCCATAATATAATGGTGTGGATTGGCATGTTTGATTGCTTCATCTAGAGGAGCTCCATCTGAGCCACCATCACCAGGTTGTGAAGAAAGGCCAGAATCATTTAATAGTTGATTAATGGTGTTCTGAACAAGCTCGACATGACTGATTTCTTCTAAAAAGATCCCTCGAAGCAAATCCTTATACTGAGTGTCTTTGCCCCTGAAATTGTTACTCTGAAAGAAAAATTGCATCATTGTGCGCATTTCACCAAATTGACCGCCTAAGGTCTCCTGTAAGACTTTAGCAGCAGCAGGATCTGGCTTATCTGGTTTAATTATATTGATTAGCTCTTCTTTGTAATAATACATGCAGGCTTCTCTTCTTTCTTAATGAATTTATTAGTCAGTTGTCGTTACAACATGAAGAGGAGGCGGAACTAACCAGCCTTTTTCTTTGTTTATTTTTAATAATGCGGCCCCGAATTGTGCCTTTTTCATATGGAATTGTCCAAACATTAAGCCGATGTCTTCACGAATACATTGAGCCATTGCCTGAGCACAGGCAACGAGTCCAGCAGCAATATCAGCCGATACAAGTCCAGAAACCTCTTGATCTGTAAACCGTGCACCAGGAGGAATAGCCTCGATTTGGCTTTCCGGTTTTTCAGGTGGTGCAGGCGGCAGAGCAATACCATTATGTTTTAGTAATTCCTGCAGTTGTTTTACATCTGATCTAGCATTGGCGATCATGTCATCTAATAAATCTTTTAAATCATCATCACCAGTATGGTTTTTAAGGGTTTGAAAGCCAGGAATCATGGCCTGTGCACCCATTAATTGTGACCATACAGCAAATACCTCACCATAATGCATTGGTTCTTTTTGCGGATTTCCACTTAAAATGCCCATTAATCAGTCGACTCCTTATATTTAAATTTGAAGAACTCATCTGTTAATATGAACCAATTAACTACCAATTATACGTAAAAGAGGCAACCGATTGAACGGCTGCCTCTACATTGAATATTTTAATGATGGTGTCCATGTCCGCCTTTATGAGGGTTTGTTATTTCAAAACCTGGTTCAGGTAGATGGAAGTACTTAATCCACACTCCATCCAGGAATTCTTCTCGCTTATCAAGCAAGACATCAATATCCTTATCAGTCTTAACAATTTCGTCATGCTCAGTTGGTGTACTCAATTCAATATCATAGTGAGCATGGTCGCCATGCATATGGGAAATCACTACACGAATCATTTTCCCGTCGGCTTCCTCTGTACTCAATAATTTTTTTAATTCTTTGGCGGCATTCCGATTTATTTTACAATTCATTCTATCTCCTCCAATCTACTAGATCTCTTATAAGTGTAACTTAAAAATTTCCATTATTAAAATAATGAAGTATAATATAACCATAAAACTAGTTTTATGGTTATGTGAAGAGGAGGGGAATGTAAATGTCTTGGGTAATGAAAACAGATCATCGAATGCGCTGTATATGCGAAGAAGGTAAACAACAGCTACCAGCCGTTCATAATGAACAATCATTACTGGAGCTAGCAGAAATGTTTAAGGCACTTGGTGATTCTACTCGCCTGGAGATTCTGTCATTATTATTAATTGAAGATTTATGTAAATGTGAAATTGTTACAGCTCTTTCGCTTCCTAATTCCACGGTCAGCCATCATATTAAAATTATGGAAAAAGGCGGAGTTATTAAAGGAAGAAGAGAGGGGAAATATACAATTTATCGATTATGCGAAGAAAGGCTGGAGTCAATTATCAGCTTTTTACGTAAGCAGTAAAAAAGATAGGGGGAAACAAGATGAAGGGTGCTTATAACTTAACAGAAAATGCAATCTCCTCATCTCTTCTGAAGCTTTCCGTTCCTATAATAGCAACAAATTTTATTCAAACCACATATGGAATGGTCGATATGATTTGGGTTGGCAAGCTTGGCAGCGGTCCAGTTGCTGCCATAGGTACGGCAAGTTTCTTCGTTAATTTGGCGCTGGCTCTTGCAACAATGGTCTCGATTGGGAGCGGAGTCAAAATCGCTCATTGTATGGGGGCGAACAAAAAAGAGGAAGCGGCAGAATACATAAAAAACGGGTTTATCATGTCACTGATCCTGGCTATTTTATATACGCTTGTTCTATTTATCTATAAAGATTCATTTATTGGCTTCTTTGAGCTGGGCGATTCTCAGGTGGAGAGAATGGCTGTGCAATTTTTAGTCATCTCTATGATTGGTGTTATATTTTCTATTATAAATTTACTGTACAGTATGATTTTAAATAGTATGGGAAACAGTAAAACGCCATTTCGCGTCTACACTATTGGTTTTCTCGTTAACATGATCTTGGATCCTTTTTTAATTTTTGGGATCGGATTTATACCTGGAATGGGGGTTGTTGGAGCTGCGCTTGCAACATTAACAGCAAACATTATTGTTACGCTCCTTTTCTGGTTTAATTCTAAAAGATTCATATCATTAGGGAGCCATACAAATTGGAATGGACGTAAGATGATAGAAGTAATTAAAATGGGGATTCCAATTACAGTCCAAAGAGTAGTATTCATCGGCATATCCATCATTATTGCAAAGATTATTGTGCAATGGGGAGCAGAGGCGATTGCTGTTCAAAAAGTTGGTATCCAAATTGAGTCGATTTCCTATATGACTATTGGGGGGCTGCAGGGTGCGATTGCCGCCTTTATTGGACAAAACTATGGTGCAAACAAAATGGACCGAATCCATGCAGGGTATAAAATAGCATTGGCTATGACCATAGGGTTCGGTTTACTTACGTCACTACTATTTATCCTGTTTCCAGAGCAGCTTTTTTCTATTTTTATCAGTGAGCCTGATAGTATAAAACTCGGAGCAGACTATATGAGAATCCTTGGATACTCGCAGGTATTTATGTGTATGGAGCTTTTAACAGTCGGAGCATTTAATGGGTTGGGGAAAACCTATATTCCGCCTATTTTTAGTATCACCTTTACAGTGCTCAGAATCCCGATGGCCATCCTTCTTTCCGTTCCATTTGGATTAAATGGGGTATGGATGAGTATCGCAATCAGCAGTCTTTTGAAGGGTGTTGTATTGGTAATTTGGTTTATGTTTACATTGCGAAAAATAAAAAATAAGACAGCAAGAATACACGCATAAGAACGGTTGGTAAGGAGAGTACATATATGACAAATATAGACCATAGACTTCTAAAGCTCATGAAAGAAAAACACCTATCGGAAACATTGTTTAGGGGAAATTTTGGCCTTGAAAAAGAAAATAATAGGGTTCATAAAAATGGGACATTAGCTTTAACACCACACCCGTCTTCATTCGGTGACAGAGCAAAGCACCCGTACATTACAACCGACTTTTCTGAGTCTCAGATAGAGATGGTGACTCCGGTGTTCCCGACGATTGATGAGGCGTTTGAGTTTCTGGAAAATATACATGATATTGTGAGTTTAGAATTATCTAAGCAAGGAGAATACTTATGGCCAGGCAGTAATCCTCCTATTCTTCCCGATGAATGCTTGATTCCAATCGCCAAGCTGGAAAACGATCAGGAGACCGAGTACCGATATAAACTTGCACAGAAATACGGAAGAAAAAAGCAATTAATAAGCGGTATCCATTACAATTTCTCGTTCTCTGACGAACTATTGCACGTATTGTATGATGAACAATCCAGCCATAAAACATATAAAGAGTTTAAAAATGATATTTATTTAAAAATCAGCCGTAATTTTAACCGCTATCGAGATTTATTGGTTGATGTGACTGGGGCCAGTCCAGTGTTTCATAATACTTATAACCAAGACTGCGTCTTAAGGGCAGAGCAATTAAATCAAGGAAGTTATTATCTCCCTCAAGTTCATTCATTTAGAAACAGCGTATGTGGTTATAAAAATCGAAAGGACTACCAGGTTTCCTATCAATCAGTTGAAGAATATGTTGAGGATATTCACAATTTGATTCAGAAACATGAATTGTTGAGCGCAAAAGAATATTATCATACGCTCCGCTTGAAGGCAGGTGCTGGTGAAGATCCCCTGCAAGGTCTTTTAGATAAAGGGATTCAATATATTGAGATTCGGTTGTTAGATTTGAACCCTCTGTTTAAAATCGGTACAAGTAAAGAGAATCTCTATTTCATTCACTTATTTATTTTGTATATGCTTCTGCTTGAAGAAGAGGAAAAGACCGATTTGAATTATTTATCCATCATAGCTGGAATGAAGGAAATGGCACGAGAATTATCTCTAGCTGATAAATACATCCATATACTGGTCGAAGTTGAAAATATGCTAATTGATCCGGAACTCTCTTATGCAGCAAGAATAAAGGAAGGTATAAAGCAGTCATCCTACGAATTGTTTCATATGAAACATTCTTTTGATTATTTACACGAAAGTGAAAAACATTCATTCACTTTATTGGGATATGAGGATATGGAGCTTTCAACGCAAATTTTAATTAAAGATGCTATTAAAAGAGGAATAGGAATCGAGATTGTTGATCGAGATGAAAACTTTATTGCTTTATCTGATGGGAAGAAAACAGAGTATGTGAAGCAGGCGACCAAAACATCGCTCGATTCATACAGTACTGTTTTGGTTATGGAGAATAAGCTTGTTACGAAGAAGATTCTTCGAAATGCTGGGATGAGAGTTCCGAATGGAGGGGCCTATCAATCTCTAGAGGAAGCAGTTATGGATTATGAGAAATATAAGGCCAAGCAAATTGTAATCAAGCCGAAATCAACAAATTTTGGTTTAGGAATTACGATTTTCAAAGATTCATTTTCAAAAGAGGACTATGAAAAAGCATTAGGGATGGCTTTTCTTCATGATCGTACTGTGTTGGTTGAGGAATTCCTCAGTGGAAAGGAATATCGGTTTCTTGTAATGGGAGATGAAGTGACAGGGATCCTTCATCGTGTCCCAGCCAATGTGAAAGGTGATGGACAATCCAGTATTGCTGAATTGGTTAAAGCGAAAAATAAAGATCCTTTACGGGGAAAGGGCTATAAAACACCCTTGGAGAAGATTCAGTTAGGGGAAAGTGAAGCACTTTTCCTAAAGGGACAGGGAAAGGATTTCGATTATATCCCGGCGGAAGGAGAGCTTGTTTATTTAAGAGAGAATTCTAATATCAGCACTGGCGGGGATAGTCTAGATCTTACTGATGCTATATCAGGGAGCTATAAGGAATTGGCCATTCAAGCTGCAAAAGCTGCTGGTGCTACAATCTGTGGAGTCGATATGATGATTGATGATCCGACTGCCAATGTCAGTGAACAAAATTATGGAATTATCGAACTTAATTTTAATCCTGCGATCCATATTCATTGTTATCCTTACAAAGGAGAAAATAGAAGAGCAGGGGAGCGAATTCTTCAATTACTTTTTGGGAAGTAAAAAGCGGCCGCAACAGGTTTAGTAATATCTGTTGCGGCCTTTTGCTAAATATAAGAAAATAAACTCCTGCCATATTGATTTAGGCAGTCATGCTGAGACAAGCATCAGCGCATTTGAAGCAAGCCCCGGCACATTTTTGGCAATGGTCATGATCGTGCTTTTGACATTCCTCTCCGCAAGCTTTACAAATCACTGCACAAAGATTACAGATTTCTTTTGCAAAAGGACTGTTAGATTGCATTGATTTAACCGCCAATGCACAAATGTCCGCGCATTCTCGATCCAGGCGGATGCAATATGCCATCATCTTCATGTGATCCTCTTCTAAGCAAGCATCGAAACATACATTACAAGCATCTATACATTCAATACAGGCATCTATACAGACTTGGTACATGTCTTTATTCATAAAAAAACCTCCTCATTAAAAATGGTTATATCCCTATCTATTCACATTCCCTTGCTGGAAGGGAATAAACTCAATATGGATGTTGACGTTCGCTAATCTCATTAAAATATCTAAAATGCTTTGACTCTAACGTTACGTCATCATTTACGATATAGGAAGGGAGGGGTGAGAGAGGTGTATAAGATAAAGGAAGTCTCCGAGCTTGCTGGAGTCAGTGTTAGAACTTTACATTATTATGATGAAATTGATCTGTTAAAACCAGCTCATATTGAGGAGAATGGATATCGTTTATATAATGAGGGAAATTTAGCACGCCTTCAGCAAATATTATTTTTTAAAGAAATGGACTTACCGCTAAATAAGATCAAAGCTATTCTGG
Source organism: Bacillus sp. E214 (assembly GCF_008087365.1). Taxonomy (NCBI): domain Bacteria; kingdom Bacillati; phylum Bacillota; class Bacilli; order Caryophanales; family Bacillaceae; genus Bacillus; species Bacillus sp. E214. The sequence continues at coordinate 40,376 of NZ_VENN01000007.1, forward strand.
ATGATCCCCAATTTGACCACTTGGATTCCTTGATGAAACATAAAAAGGTTCTGGAGGAAAAGCAGAAGCGGCTGGAGAAAATTATTCAATCCATAGATCAGACCGCCCAGGCAATTAAAGGAGGAAGGAAAATGTCAAGGCAGGATATGTTCGAGCCATTTGATATGAGTAGAGTTGAAGCACATCTAAAAAAGTATGAAAAAGAAGTTAAGGAAAAGTATGCAGACACGGAGGCATTTCGCCAATCCCAGCAAAAAACAAATGGCTATCAAGCAGATGATTGGAAGGCAATTGAAATAGAAAGACAACAAATTTATCAGTCTTTAGCTGAATTAATGGACCGGGATCCTGCGGATAGTGAGGTTCAACAAATCGTCCATGAATGGCGAATGCATATTTGTAAACATTTTTATAATTGCACACCGGAAATATTTAAAGGGCTTGGCGAGATGTATATTTCTGACAAACGTTTTACTGATAATATCGATAGTACAAAGCCGGGGCTTGCCCGATATTTACATGATGCTATTCAAATCTATTGCCGCTAATTAAATAGAATGACGTATAGGTGCCTGAAAAGATAGGCACCTATTTTTTATAAAATTTAAAAATCTTATTTTGCTATATATTTTTGTTGATGTTTCCTAAAAATGTTGTATAATAATCTGAGTTTGGTAGTAAACATTAAGTTTGATAATAATAAACTTTCTCTAGTTAGAGTTTACTTATAATAAACGAAATTGAGGTCATACCATGTTAATGGAAATCGGAAGCAAAATTAAAAATTTAAGATTAAAAAAAGGTCTGACTCAAGAAGAACTTGGTGAAAGAACAGATTTAAGTAAAGGGTATATTTCACAACTTGAAAGAGGTCTCAGTTCACCATCTATTGAAACATTCTTCGATATACTCGAGGTTCTCGGCTGTACCCCAAAGCAATTTTTTGATGAGGAAGAACGTGAACAAAAAGTAGTATACGGAAAAAATGATACGACAGATTTTATAGATGAAGATCGGGGTTATCAAATCCAATGGCTTGTTCCAGAATCAAATGAAAAAGAAATGGAACCCATATTGCTTACATTGCAGGAAAAGGGAGAGTTCAAAAAATTTGAGCCCTCACTTTCAGAGACATTTGGCTATGTATTAAAAGGGAGAATCATGATAACACTCGGCAGAAGGACATACTTTGCCAAGGCAGGAGAAGCAATTTATTTTAACGCAACCGAAGAACATCAGATAATTAATGATTTCAACGGGATTTCAGAATTATTGCTTGTAGCGACGGATTCTTATCTATAATTAATATCCACAAGAAGGAGTAATGAACATGAATGATCATACAATTATTCGTTTTGAGAACGTCACGAAGCAATATGATGACGATCCAGCGGTATTAAATGATGTTAGCTTTGAAATTGAAAGAGGGAAATTCTATACACTCTTAGGACCATCAGGTTGCGGAAAAACGACGATTCTCCGCTTAATTGCCGGATTTATGCAGCCCTCTGAAGGAAAGATTTACTTTAACGGTAAATTAATAAATAATGTCCCGGCCAATGAGCGCCAGGTAAATACAGTATTCCAGGATTACGCCCTATTTCCACATCTAAATGTATTTGAAAATGTTGCATTTGGTTTACGCATTAAAAAAATGAAAAATGCAGACATTGCCAAGAAAGTGACAGAAGCATTACGCTTTGTTAACCTGGCTGGTTATGAAAACCGTGAAATTAAAGAAATGTCCGGTGGACAGCGTCAACGTGTAGCCATTGCCCGTGCGATTGTAAACGAACCGGAAGTAATCTTACTTGATGAACCTTTATCGGCGCTCGATTTAAAGCTTCGTACTGAAATGCAATATGAATTGCGTGAGCTTCAACGCCGCCTTGGTATTACCTTCATCTTTGTTACGCATGACCAAGAAGAAGCATTGGCGATGAGTGATGAGATTTTTGTTTTGAACAAAGGCAGAATTCAGCAAAGCGGTACGCCAACTGATATCTATGATGAGCCTGTTAACCGATTCGTCGCAGACTTTATCGGAGAATCCAATATTGTTCCCGGTAGAATGATTGCCGACTATATAGTAGAATTTGCAGATAAACGTTTTGACTGCGTAGACGGCGGTTTCAGAGAAAATGAGTCTGTAGAAGTGGTAATCCGTCCTGAGGATTTAGAGATTACTACACTCGAACAAGGAAAAATGCAGGTACGCGTTGATTCCCAATTATTCCGTGGTGTTCACTATGAAATTTGCTGTTTTGATGAAGCAGGTAATGAGTGGCTAGTACACTCTACGAAAAAAGCGGTTGTTGGGGAAGAAATTGGGTTGAGTTTTGATGAAGAAGCCATTCATGTCATGCTGCCGGGGGAAACGGAAGAAGAATTCGATAAACGCTTAGAAGCATATAATGAGGCCGGCCATGAAGAATAAAGCGAAAACTCTCTATCTGATTCCATACTCTATTTGGATTGCATTGTTTGTTGTATTCCCGATTATCCTGGTTGTCTATTACTCCTTTATTGGGATTGACGGCCAATTCACGTTGGATAATTACAGCAACTTCTTTACACCAGTCTATTTGAAAATGACATTAAGTTCGTTTTGGTATGCTTTCTTAGTTACAGTTATTTCTTTATTAATTGCATACCCAACGGCATTTTTATTAACGAAAACAAAGCATAAGCAATTATGGCTCTTATTAATTATCTTACCAACCTGGATTAATCTACTTTTAAAAGCATATGCCTTTATTGGTATTTTTGGCACATATGGTGCTGCCAACGCCTTTTTAGAGGTTTTTGGAATAGGAACAAAGCAAATTCTATTTACTGATTTTAGTTTCATCTTTGTTTCTACCTATATATTTATACCGTTTATGCTATTGCCAATTTACAATGCGCTAGAGGAAATGAACCAATCCTATGTAGATGCAGCCAGTGATCTTGGAGCATCCAAATGGATGACTTTCCGCCGTGTCATTTTCCCTCTGACACTCGACGGAGTGAAATCAGGTGCACAGGCTGTCTTTATCCCAGCCCTGTCATTGTTTATGATTACTCGTTTGATTGCAGGTAACCGAGTGATTACATTGGGAACAGCAATTGAACAGCATTTTCTCGTTACGCAAGATTGGGGAATGGGAGCTACGATAGCGGTATTCCTAATTATCGCAATGGCATTAATCATGATTCTGACAGGCAGAAGAAAGTGAGGGATGGACAATGAAAAAGAAATTTAAGCTATCAAATCTATATCTAATCTTAGTGTTTGCCATCCTTTATGCACCAATTTTCTATCTGATGTTCTATTCATTTAACAGCGGCGGAAAAATGCATGGCTTTGATGGTTTTACGCTGCAATGGTATAAAGAAGTATTCGCCGATACGCGATTGCTTATTATTGTGTTGAATACACTGGTTATTGCTCTGCTTTCAGCTACAATTTCTACAGTGATTGGTGTTTTTGGAGCACTGGCCATACATGAGGTACGCAAGAGAAGGACGAAAAATACATTACTTTCCTTGAACAATGTTTTGATTGTAAGCCCTGATGTCATTATTGGTGCTTCCTTCTTAATTATGTTCACCATTATTGGGATTAAACTTGGCTTTATGTCCGTTCTTTTATCCCATATTGCTTTCAGTGTTCCGATTGTTGTAATTATGGTATTGCCTAAACTTCAGGAAATGAGCCCGACATTGATCGATGCGGCTCGTGACTTGGGGGCGAGCCAGTGGAATGTGCTGACAAAGGTTATTCTGCCTTACATCACATCCGGTATTTTTGCTGGTTTCTTTATGGCATTGACCTATTCACTGGATGATTTTGCCGTAACCTTCTTCGTGACAGGGAATGGATTCTCCACACTATCCGTAGAAATCTACTCCATGGCTCGTCAAGGTATATCGTTAACGATTAATGCATTATCAACCTTGCTATTCTTATTTACAATTTTATTGGTTATTGGATATTACTTTATTACACAAAGAAGCACCAAGCCGCGAATGGGGGTTAAGGAATGAGCAAGCTAACCCGTACCCTGATTCTGATTTTGGTTGTATCATTCGGCCTTTTATATTTGATCAATCGATTAAATGCACATGAAGGATATGCCGGAGATAATACCTTAACGGTTTACAACTGGGGAGATTATATCGATACGGATTTAATTGAAAAATTTGAAGAGGAAACAGGCATTAAAGTCATATACCAAACCTTCGATTCAAACGAAGCGATGATGACGAAAATCGAACAGGGCGGTACGTCCTATGATGTAGCTGTTCCTTCAGAATATGCAATCAGCAAAATGAAGGAAGAAAACCTGTTGATTGAAATAGATCACGATAAAATACCAAATTTAAAGCACATTGATTCTCGCTTCCTAGACCTTTCCTTTGATAAGGGAAATAAGTATTCCATTCCATATTTTTGGGGAACAGTCGGAATTGCTTATAATACAAAGCTCCTTCCGAATAAAGAATTCAAAAGCTGGAATGATTTATGGGACGAAGAATTAGAAAATAAAATCTTGCTTGTTGATGGTGCTCGTGAAGTCATTGGAATGGGATTGAATAGCCTTCATTATTCATTAAATGACACGAATGAAGAGCATTTGCAGGAAGCTAAGGATAAATTAGATACATTAACTCCGAACATTAAAGCAATCGTGGGTGATGAGATCAAAATGCTTCTCGCTCAGGAGGAGGCAGCAGTCGGGCTGGTTTGGTCCGGTGATGCAGCTGATATTATGTGGGATAATGAAAACATTGATTATGTAGTGCCGGAAGAAGGCTCTAATCTCTGGTTTGATAATATGGTTATTCCGAAAACATCCAAAAATGTGGACGGAGCACACCAATTCATTAACTTCATGCTGGATCCTGAAAATGCTGCTCAAAACGCAGACTATGTAGGCTATTCCACACCAAATAATGCAGCGTTAGAAATTTTAGGAGAAGAAGTTTCAGGGGATGAACGCTTCTATCCACCTGCTGAGCTAACAGACCGACTTGAGGTCTACGATAATCTCGGCAAAAAGATGCTCGCGCATTATAATGAACTTTTCCTTGAATTTAAAATGCATAAAAAATGACACTTTGAAAACCGATTTCACCTGGGGGTGGGGTCGGTTTTTCTGTTTATCTAAAGAAATGATTTTCTTGAAGTAGCCAGCAAACCAGAATGTAAAAGATGGACGTAAAATTATGTTATATTTTTCACAATCCAAAAGGAATTTTGCCAGCCATGAACGAAAGAGTAATGTATTAACTTATTAAGGAGGAAAAATACTTGTCCAACACTCTGAATCAATTTGAAATAACTTCAATTTATCACATTACCAATAGAGGGGTTAGAAAGGAGCCAATATTCCATAATATGATCGATAAGCATAGATTCATGATTATTCTTGCTGAAGCCCATAGTAAATATGATTTTAAACTCCATGCGTACTGCCTTATGAACAACCACTTTCACCTTCTCTTAGAAACCTCCAATTCTCCTTTAAGCAAAATCATGCAAACCATTCAACAAAGATATGCCATGTATTTTAACCATACCTACAAATCTCAGGGGCATGTATTTCAAGCAAGTTACTATTTCAGAATCGTTGATAGCTCAAATGATTTTTTAAATGTCAGTAAATATATCCATATAAATCCTGTTGTGGCAGGATTGGTTACAAACCCTCAGGATTATCAGTGGAGCAGCTATGCCACATTCTCCAATCACTCACCTCGCAATCATCCACTAATCGAAACGGATACTACCTATTCTTTTTATCCAAATAATTCAAAAGAATTATATAAAAAATTCATTGAAAAACAATCATAATGGTTGTCATAGACTAAAAGGTGCTCATTCATTGAGCACTTTTTTTGTGGAAGAGCATATGAGCATTTCTGGTCCACCTTTATGCAGTCATAAAAAGTTCCCTATATTATGTGGAAGGTGGGTGAAAGGCAGGTGAAGTCCGGGGGAAAGCTGAGCTCTAGCCGAGCTATGAGGCACCTATGGACCGGCTATACCGGGGTAAAGGTGGATGAAAGGTGGTTGAAGTCCAGAGGAAAGGACCTATCCCCGAGCTATGAGGCACCTATGGACCGGCTATACCGGGGTAAAGGTGGGTGAAAGGCGGTTGAAGTCCAGAGGGAAGCACCTATCCCCGAGCTATGAGGCACCTATGGACCAGCTATACCGGGGTAAAGGCGGGTGATAGGTAGTTGAAGTCCATGACGAAGCTAAAATACGTAAAAAAACCCTCCCATTGATGGAGGGTTCAACATAGTTAGGGATATTATAACTGACTTCCAAAGAACTCTCGTGTCCGTTCTTCTTTAGGATTTTCAAATATTTGCTCAGGAGTGCCTTTTTCCAGGATGTTTCCTTCGTGCATAAAGAGGATTTGGTCAGCAACTTCGCGTGCAAAGCCCATTTCGTGAGTGACAATAACCATCGTCATTCCATCCTGGGCGAGTTCCTTCATGGTGGTCAATACTTCACCAACCAGCTCTGGATCCAGGGCAGAGGTTGGTTCATCGAATAGCATGATATCAGGTTTCATCGCCAGGGCACGGGCGATGGCTACACGTTGCTTTTGTCCACCGGATAGTTTATTTGGGTAAACATCTGCCTTGTCATCAAGGCCAACCTTTTTTAATAGCTCTAATGCTTCTTGTTTAGCTGTATCTTTGGCTATTTTCTTTACCATAATAGGTGCTTCAATTATATTTTCCAGTACAGTCTTATGAGGAAAGAGGTTAAAGTGCTGAAAGACCATCCCGATTTTTTGGCGTACTTCATTAATATTATGGGTTGTTGTTTCGATTTGTTCACCTTCAATAATGATGGAGCCGCTATCCTTTTTTTCAAGATAATTTAAGCAGCGCAGCAATGTACTTTTACCAGATCCGCTTGAACCAAGTAAACAGACAACATCGCTTTCATAGACAGTCAAACTAATATCTTTTAATACATGCAGATCTCCAAAGGATTTATTCAGATTTTCGACTTTTATCATTTCTCGTAATTCATTCATTTTTGTTTCCCCCTCTTACTAATCGCTAATTGCCATTCTTTTTTCAAGTGCTCGAAGACCCAGTGTTAACACAGCAACCAATATTAGATAGTAGACAGCAACAATGAGTAAATAGGTCATCTCGTCAAAATTATTGGATCCGAGAGTGGTCGCCACATTAAACAGCTCATTCAATGAGATGAAAGCAGCGAGAGAAGAATCCTTTAGACCGATAATAAATTGGTTACCGAGTGGCGGGAGGGCTCTTCGTAAGGCTTGAGGGAAAATGATTCGGCGCATGGCGAGTCCGCGTGTCATACCAAGCGAGCGGCCAGCCTCCATTTGTCCTTTATCAATGGATTGAATTGTTCCCCGGAAAATCTCAGCAATATAGGCCCCGTTATGAAAGGCGAGAGCCAATGATGCTGCCCAGAAATCCGGTATAAGAAAGATGCCGCTGAACCCAAAATAAAGAATGAAAATTTGGACAATTAACGGGGTTCCGCGAACAAGATATATATAAGCATCGGAAATGTAACCGAGCAATTTAATTTTCGAGATTTTAAGTAAAGCTACAAATAGTCCTATTATAATTCCGATTATGATGGAGACGACAGTCAATTCAAGAGTTAACAGAAGTGCATCGAAGAATACCCCGCGGGTATCAACTAATGTTTGAAAAAAGTGTGATAAATCTTGCAATCGTAACAGCTCCCTTTCATTCTTTATTATCTGGTTTTTGAGTAATATCTTCGCCAAAGTATTTCATACTAATTTTTGATAGAGTACCGTTTTTGCGCAGTTCCTCAAGTGCTTTATTAACCTCTTCAAGAAGTTTTGGATTATCCTGTGGAAGCACTATAGCTTGCTCACTTCGTTCAATCAGCTGTTGTCCAACAATTTTGAAGCCTTCTTTGGCAGCGGTTTTCCCAGTGACAAAATCGGTAATGACAGCATCATGTCGGCCATTGCTTAATGCCTTGAGTGCAGTCACATCACTATCGTATGTTTTAATATCAGATGTATATCTGCTCGCAGTGTCTGCATATGTAGATCCTTTGGCGGCTGCAACTTCTTTCCCTTTTAAATCTTCAACTGTCTTGATATCACTGTCTGGACGGGTGAAAATTTGTGGTCCTGAATAGTAGTAGGGAGTGGAAAAGAGGACGAATTTTGAACGTGCCTCATTAATGGTATGGCTGGCCACTGCGGCATCAGCTCTCCCAGTTTTTACACCTTCAACAATTCCCTTGAATTTCATTTGTTTTTGGACAGGCTCAAGCCCCAATTGTTTAGCGATGGCTTCCCCAACTTCAATATCAAAGCCAGTCATTGTCATATCATCGTTCATATAGCTGAAGGGCTTAAATTCCCCGGAAGCGGTGAAAACGAATTGATCGTTATTAATCAATTCTGCCCCGCTTGCCATTTGCTCCTTTTCTGCACAGGCAGTCAAGGAACCTAGCAGAAGGAGTAGAAAGATAAACGGAAGAATATTTTTTTTCATTCCAGTTGAATCTCCTTTCAGTGTCAATAGAGCTTGCTTTCTAACTAAATACCCATTAATGCCAGTAATTAACCAAAATACTAAAAAACAACTTTATTGGAATAGCAAATAGTAAGAAGAAGGACCTGTATGTCATCATAGAATACGCTGAGATTTTCAGGTATACTGATACTAATTAATAGGGAATAAATAGTATAAAGAAGAAGCTGAAAGATGAATTTATCGCTGATATAGATTTGAATAACTTAAGGAGTGATTTTCAGATGGAATATGATGATAAAGTCAAAAACCGTATTAAGAGGATGGAAGGTCAATTACGCGGGATACTTAAAATGATGGAGGATGGAAAAGATTGCAAAGAAGTCGTGACTCAGTTATCTGCGGTAAGGTCTGCAGTAGACAAGACAATTGGAGTCATTGTCAGCAGTAACCTTATTGAGTGCGTGGAAAATGCGGAAGATGTAGAGAAGGAAAAGTTAGTGAATGAAGCAGTGCATCTGTTGGTCAAAAGTCGCTGAGAGTTTCGGTTGGCTTTTTTTAATAAAATTTGATATACCTATAGGGGTAATGTTACGTTGAAATCTTAAAGGAGGCGGAATCAGTACGATGAAAACAATTGAGCCACAAGAAGTGGAAGCAAAACTAGCTGAAGGGCAGTCCTTAAATATTATTGATGTTCGTGAAGTAGATGAAGTACGTAACGGGAAAATTCCAACAGCGGTTAATATTCCATTAGGCCTGCTTGAATTTCGGATGAATGAGTTAGATAAATCAAAAGAATATATAGTTGTTTGCCATGCAGGAGGAAGAAGCGCCAGAGCTGTTCAGTTCCTTGAATCTGAAGGATACGATGTGACCAATATGAATGGTGGCATGCTAGAGTGGGAAGGGAAAACTGAATAATAAGAAAAGACGAGAACTTGGGGTCTATCCCATTCTCGTCTTTTTTTGCAATCATTTTTTTGAAATTAATTGAGTTCAGGTGAATTAATAGAATCCTAATGTTTTTTATTGATGTCCATATCAGTTTACTGGATCCAATTAAATTCTTTGCTCCTACATAATAGGAAAATCCAAATGTAATCAACAAAATCTTAATAAAAATGGGTTCATAATACTAACTTACTATTCTAGCAATAAGCATACAAGCATTCAGTGTGTATGCTCCTTTTATTATTTACTCGGATGCTTTTTTCACTTCAATATATAAAAGATGGTGATCTTCAGCATCCTCTACAGTAAAGATGAATCCATCCTCTTCCAATGTATCCCCAATGGCTGCATCGATTTTATGAGTTAAAAACCAACCGCCTAATGTATCTACATCCGGATAGTCCATTTGTATTCCAAGCAAATCCTCAATCTCAGACAATAGCATTTTTGCATCTAGAATATAATGATAGTCACCTATTCTACGAATCTCTGGTAGCTCATCTGTATCGAACTCATCGCGGATTTCCCCAACGATTTCTTCAAGAATATCCTCAACCGTAACAATACCGGAAGTACCGCCGTACTCATCAAGTAACACGGCTATGTGTATGCGTTCCTTCTGCATTTTCACAAGTAAATCGTGAATAGGAATCGTTTCAATTACCGTGATAAGTGGTTTAACATAATCACGGATTGGCATATCTGTTTTCAAACCGCTTCTAAGACTGGCTGTTAGTAATTCTTTAACATTCACAAATCCAATAATCGTATCTTTATCTCCATCTGTAACGGGATAGCGCGTATATTGTTCATTATTTAAAGAAGCAACAATATCTTCTAAAATATCATCCTTTTGAAACGTTTGAATTTCTGTTCGAGGCACCATGATTTCTCTGGCAATCCGATCATCAAATTCAAAGATATTGTTTACATATTTAAATTCAGATTGATTGATTTCTCCCTTTTTATAACTGTCAGTCAGAATCATCCGCAACTCTTCTTCAGAATGGGCAATGTCTCCTTCGCTAGCCGGTTTAATGCCAAATAGGCTTGTGATAAATCGGGCAGAATGGTTCAATGCCCATATAATCGGAAACATCACTCTATAAAACATAATAAGCGGCCGTGCGAAATTCATTGTAATCGTTTCTGCTTTTTGAATCGCAACGGATTTAGGCGCCAATTCTCCCACTACAACATGTAAAAAGGTAATAATAGAAAATGCAATCACAAAGGAAATAATACTTGCTACAGAATCCTGGATGTGCAATTTTTCAAATAGGGGATCAATGAGATGTTTAACGGTGGGCTCCCCAAGCCAACCGATCCCTAATGATGTAATCGTAATCCCAAGTTGTGTCGCTGACAAATATTCATCTAAATGTGTTACGACCCTCTTGGCTGCCATTGCTTTTCGATTTCCTTCTGCAACAAGCTGATCTATTCTGGTCGCACGGACCTTAACAATGGCAAACTCTGATGCCACAAAGAACATCGTACTCACCAATAAAAATAAAAGTAAAACTATATTAACTATGTCCATCGTCTCCATTCAATCTCTTTACCCGTCCGGAGTAAAGATTCACCTCCTGACAAATATCCCTTTGTATATTTCTTCACCATCAGGAACGGGTTTAAACTTTTTTGCGACATATGGGAAAAAATACACATATAAACAGGATACTCCTGTAAGTGACTTTGCTCAATCTTTATGATACTCTTTAAATAGAAAGAATCATGAATGGTGGGCATTCATGATTCTGCAAAAGCCACTCCTTAACGGAGACGAGTATTGATTTTTTTAGGCCTCACTATCTTTTTAGAGCAGTGAGGTCTATTTTTTATTATTTATCGTGATTACTGTTAGAAGTAAGGTGGCAAAGCTGAATGTTACCATAAATGTCTCAAAGATTGACATGGGACATCACTCCATTTCGGATGGTTGGTGTCTGCTTAATGGAAGTGACTTTTGCTAGTTCATTATAGCATACATTTAGCAACAATAAGAACAAGTGTTCGTTTTAAGTGGAAATAATGACTTTCGACTCATCAAAAAAGCCGAGATATATTTATCACGACTTGGATTCCAATGGTTTTTCTGAAATAATAATCCCATCATCATCAGCATACACAAATTGTCCAGGAGTCCATTCTACGTTTCCGAATGATAGTGTTCCGCCTTTTGTACCTTCGCCTCTCTTTTTACTTTTAAATGGGCATGTTCCAATCGCTTTTATTCCAACTTCTATATGGGCCAAGTCAGCTGAATCCCGGACACAGCCATTAATAATGATTCCGTTTATTTTTCTCTCAGCTGCAATGGCTGCCAACTGGTCACCCAATAATGCACAATTTAGAGAGCCCCCACCATCTACAACTAAAATAGTTCCAGGCTCAATTGTTTCCAAGCTTTCTTTTACCATTGAATTGTCTTCATATACCTCAACGGTTCGTATTTCGCCCTGAAATTCCTTTTTCTTACCATAAGAATAGAAAGGGGTTTTACATAGACTTAACCTGTCAGCGTACTCATCACATAAATCAGCCGTTTTCATGGAAACATCCTTTCAAAATTTAGTTGCAAGTTAATTATATTGAATTTTCTGTAAAATTTCCATTTATTAAGAGATGAATGTTTCTAAATACCGGCTTCATGGGAATATAAGAGATACAAGTTTTCTGAAGATAAGGAGAAAAAATAATGAGTATGTTTAATAAGGTACTATTTATTTACAATGGTTCTGCCGGTCAGACAGAAACAGATCGGGCACTTGCCGCCGTACTCCCTGTAATTAGTACTGAAACGAAAGAATTAAAAGTGGTGCAAACGGAAGAGGCAGGTGAAACCAAAAAAATCTGTCTTAAGCTTGGGGAAGAATATGACCTTGTTATTATCCTTGGTGGAGATGGAACGGTACATGAAGCTGTCAATGGGCTTGCTGCTCTGGATAAGAGGCCTGTTTTAGCTATTTTGCCGGGTGGTACATGTAATGATTTCAGCAGAATGCTTAATATCCCGCAAAATCTAAAAAAAGCGGCAGAGACAATCATGAGTGGCCAACAAGTTCCGGTAGATGTAGGAAAAGTTAATGATGACCACTACTTTCTTAATTTTTGGGGGATCGGGCTAATCACCCATACATCAAGCAATATTGATGAAAACCAAAAGAGATTAATGGGGAAAATGAGTTACTTTATTAGTGCATTACGAACGGTGAAAGAGGCAGAGACATTTCATTATAAAATGAAGACTGATCAAGGTGAGTATGAAGATGAGGCAGTCATGATCATGGTGCTGAATGGGAAATTCATTGGATCTAATCAAATCCCTCTGCCATCCATTAATATGGATGATGGATTATTTGATGTATTAGTAGTGAAAGAATCATCATTTGGTGCGTTTCTTGATTTATTTTCACTTAATTCTCCTGATATAAACCTAAATGATGCTGAAACGAGGCTGTTTCATTTGCAGACCAAATCATTGTCAATTGAAACAGAAGAAGTGCTGGACGCGGACACAGATGGCGAAATTTATTTGGAAACTCCAGCAACTTTGGAAATCCTAAAGCATCATATACACATGATTAAGGGTTATTAGTACCTTGGGGTTACAAAGTACTTCTTTTCCTTTAAAATGATAGAAAAGCCAGAATCGGAAGTGAGTCTATGTCTAAGTTGATAGAAAATACACCATTTCCCCGTACAAGAGAGGTGCTACGTACTGACATGCGCGAATTGGGGTTAAAAAGAGGTATGAATGTCCTTGTTCATTCCTCGCTATCATCAGTTGGATGGGTGAATGGAGGGGCTGTTGCCATTATTCAGGCATTGATGGATACTGTTACAGAAGAAGGAGCCATTATCATGCCGGCTCAATCTGCGGATTTGTCGGATCCGGCTGAATGGTTGAACCCACCAATCCCTTGGGAGTGGTGGGAAACCGTGAGAAATACAATGCCAGCTTTTGAACCTGCTATTACACCTACATATGGCATGGGGAAAATTGCAGAGCTATTTCGTACATATCCAGGTGTTTTAAGAAGCAACCATCCAAATGTTTCGTTTACTGCATGGGGTAAGCGTAATGGTGAAGTCCTTGCCAATCATCAATTGGAAAATGGATTGGGTGAAGGATCTCCACTAAGAAAACTCTATGATTTAGATGCTCATGTCCTGTTTATCGGAACGAGCTATGAAACGAACACCTGCTTTCATCTGGCAGAGTATCGATCTGGTACCAGGGAAGTAATCCAAAAAGGTACTCCCATTTTTGTAGATGGAGAGCGGAAATGGGTGGAGTATACGGATATTGAATATGATGATACTGAATTTGATACAATCGGAAATGCTTTCGAACAACAGTACTCTGTTAGGAAAGGTAAAATCGGCAGTGCTGATTCCAAGTTATTTTCCTTTTGCGAGGCAGTTGATTATGCAGTAGAATTTTTTAAAAATGAAGCGAAGGCGAAGGTTTAGCTTTATAGTTGATTACCCAAGAATGAGAGTCTTTTATTTGCCATGTCTTTTTTACTTGGTGGCTGTCTCCGGCTTGATTAAACTTCCTCACTGATCTCCACATCTATCCTGTACAAAAAGAGGCTTTCCCAACAACTTGACTATGGGAAAGCCTCTTGGATTATTTATTCTACGTGCTGCATATCATTTTCGAATAAAAGTTCCATTTTACCATCATGAAATTCAAGCTTCGTTAAACTTGTATTCCCTGGCGGTGTCGCTTTAAAGACATCTGAAAGTGGTGTGTTTTTAATATGCGTAAGCAGAACACGCAGGAAAATAGAATGGGTCACAATAAGGATGGTACCGGAAGGGTTTTCGTTTATAATTCTTTCGAACACATCGACAGCTCTTTTCTTGAGCTGATTAAAGGTTTCACCTGTTTCTGTCTCAAATAAATGTGGCGTTTCCCAAAAGATTTTAAATTCCTCAGGAAATTCTGCCTCAATCTCATCTCTAATGCGCCCGTCCCAATCTCCAAAATGCATTTCACGTAAGTCATCTTCCTTAATCAGGCTAATCTCACGATCACCGATGATATATTGAGCTGTTTCATAAGCACGTTTTGATGTACTGCTGTACACTTTATCAAGTTTTACATCAGCAAGCCTCTTTCCAAGAGCTTTTGCATCATTAATACCTTTTTCGGTCAGTTCGCCATTTCCCCAGCCTTGCATAATACGATTGACATTCCATTCTGTAAGTCCATGTCTAGTTAAGTAGATTGTTAGCAACGTACATGTCTCCTTTGCAATTTGTGAATAATCATAAGTATAACGCAATCAAGGTTGGATAGAAAAACAATGGATTGTCAGTCTAATTTTAAAAAGATCGATCATAAGTGATAAACGTTGAAGAATATACTATAGGGGGGTATAGTATATTTAATAATAGAAAAACGGGAGGGAGGTCACTATGAGCGAGATAGAGATTACTGAAGATATGGGTAATCATTGCCATCATGACCAAGAACGAAAAAGCCATCATTCTGATAACGTAAAAAAAAATTTGATCAGTCGTTTAAATAGGGTTGAAGGGCAGATTAGAGGGATTAAAGGCATGATTGAAAAGGATGTATATTGCGATGATATTATAACCCAGATTGCAGCTACACAATCAGCCCTGAATGCTGTTGGAAAGTTGATGCTTGAAGGCCATATGAAATCATGTGTGGCAGAAAGAATTCAACAGGGTGATATGGAAGTACTCGATGAAGTATTAATTACCATACAAAAATTAATGAAAAAATAGGAGGAATTTAAAATGGAAACAACGATCTTAAATGTAAAAGGTATGTCCTGCGAGCATTGTGTGAAAGCAGTCGAAGGCAGTGTAAGTGAGTTAAACGGAGTTAGTTCTGTGAAGGTTACATTGGATACGGGAAAAGTGGAAGTCCAATATGACCCGGCAATGGTTAATCTAGAAACAATTAAAGAATCTATTGATGAACAAGGATATGATGTCGATTAATATATGATTCGAATTAATAGGCTAAGCCACGCCCTATTTAAATAATGCAAGTTCAACAATAAGGTGGTGAGTTTATGAAGCATGTCCATTTGCAGATTACGGGAATGACCTGTGCCGCCTGTTCAGCAAGGATTGAAAAGGTACTGGGGAAAATGGAGGGAGTTAAAGAGGTAAATGTGAACTTAGCCACTGAAACATCTGCTATTCTTTATGATCCTACTCTCTTATCAGCGAACGATTTAAGAGGAAAAATAGAAAAGCTAGGGTACGGGGTTACGACTAGAGTATCGGAACTAATGATTACCGGAATGACCTGCGCCGCCTGTTCAGCAAGAATTGAAAAGGTATTGAACAAGACGGAGGGTGTCTTAATTGCCAATATAAATCTGGCCTTGGAATCCGGCACGATTGAATATTCTAGCAGTGAGTTATCTGAGGAAGATCTCATTGCCAAAATAGAAAAACTAGGCTATGGTGCTTCACCAAAGGAACAGCATAAACAGGAAAGTGAAGACCCGAGGCAATCGGCTATAAAAAAACAACAGCTTAGGTTTATAGCAGCTGCTTTCCTTTCATTGCCACTATTATGGACGATGGTAGCCCATTTTTCTTTTACCTCCTGGATGTATATACCGGATATTTTACTGAATCCGTGGGTTCAGTTGGCTTTAGCGACACCTGTTCAATTCATTATTGGTTGGCAATTTTATAAAGGGGCCTATAAGGCTCTGCGAAATGGCAGTGCCAACATGGATGTATTAGTGGTGCTTGGTACATCTGCTGCCTATTTTTATAGTTTATATGAATCTATAGTAAAAAGTGGGCATCATCATGCTGAGATGCCGCATCTTTATTTTGAAACAAGTGCCATTTTAATAACTTTAATTTTACTGGGTAAATTATTTGAGGCTAAGGCAAAAGGCCGTACATCAGATGCGATTAAGAAGATGATTGGCTTGCAGCCTAAAACGGCGATTGTCATTCGTGATCAAAAAGAAGTGAAAGTTCCGCTTGCCGATGTAGTAGTAGGGGACTTAATCTATGTGAAACCCGGAGAGAGAATTCCAGTAGATGGTGAAGTGCTCGATGGCAGCTCAGCTGTGGATGAATCCATGTTAACGGGTGAAAGTGTTCCGGTTGATAAAAATCCAGGGGACCAAGTCTTCGGAGCCACCATTAATAAAAATGGTGCATTAAAGATGAAAGCCATTAAAGTGGGTAAAGATACAGCCCTATCCCAAATTATTAGAGTGGTTGAACAGGCACAGGGTTCGAAAGCTCCAATTCAGCGGTTAGCGGATAAAATATCAGGTATCTTTGTTCCGATTGTAGTGGGAATAGCCGTTTTGACATTTATAGCATGGTATTTTATCGTGGATCGTGGAAATTTTACTACGGCACTAGAAAATATGATTGCTGTTCTTGTAATAGCCTGTCCATGTGCGTTAGGGTTGGCTACGCCGACATCCATAATGTCTGGGTCTGGCCGGGCAGCTGAATTTGGTATTTTATTTAAAGGCGGAGAGCATTTAGAGACCGCTCATCAGATTAATACCGTACTGTTGGATAAGACAGGGACAATAACGAATGGTAAACCGATTTTAACGGATATTATACCAATCGGAAATTGGGAGCAGGAAAAACTGTTAAAACTCATAGCGGCAGCAGAGAAACCATCCGAGCATCCTCTAGCACAGGCAATAGTCGAAGCAGCCCATGAACATAATCTGGAGCTTACAGAGGCAGTAGATTTTCAAAGTACTCCTGGATTTGGAATTCGCGCTTCTGTTGGGCAGGATAAAGTCCTGGTAGGAACGAGAAAATGGATGACGGCTAATCAGCTTGATATCACCTCAACTCAGCCTTTTATGGAGGATCTTGAGAAAGAAGGGAAAACGGCGATGATTGCCGCGGTGAATGGAAATGTGGCTGGTATCATTGCTGTTGCTGATACGATTAAAGAGACATCCGGACAGGCGGTGCAACGTCTAAGGGATATGGGCATCGAGGTGTGGATGATTACAGGAGATAATCAGAGCACCGCGGAGACAATCGCAAAGCAGGCGGGTATTCAACATGTGATTGCTGAAGTTCTTCCAGAAGGAAAGGCGAATCAGATTAAAAGATTCCAATCTGAAGGAAGAAAAGTAGCGATGGTCGGCGACGGAATTAATGATGCTCCGGCCCTAGCGTTGGCCGATATCGGTATTGCTATCGGAACAGGTACAGATATTGCAATAGAAGCAGCGGACATTACCTTGATGAAGGGCGACTTAAATGGAATTGCAGATGCGTTTTATTTAAGTAAGCAGACGATGCGTAATATTAAACAAAATCTATTTTGGGCTTTTGGCTATAATACCCTTGGAATTCCAGTGGCGTTTATGGGACTGCTCGCCCCTTGGTTGGCAGGTGGTGCTATGGCATTCAGTTCGGTGAGTGTTGTCTTAAATGCCCTGCGCCTTCAACGAATTAAGCTAAAGTAAATAGAGTGAGGAAATGCCGACATGGTATGTGTCGGCATTTTTTTGCGTTGTATAACAAGTATAAGCAGCTGAGGCAATGGTTTAAAACAAATAAAGGAAACTCTCATCTTTTATAGAATGTAAAAAGCATGAGAGGTGGGATATTATGGAAATGGAGATTCCAAGGAAACGGGTGTCAAAGGGGAAGAAAATTAGTTTATGGGTAATTGCTATTTTAGTAGTCATTCTTATAATTGGTTCACTGGGAGCGGTTTATTTTGTTAAACGGCCTTTACCGCAAATGGAAGGTGAACTTGAACTTTTGGGTTTACATAATGAGGTAGAGGTTTTGCGTGATCAAGAAGGAGTTCCGCATATAAAGGCCGATGATACACAGGATTTATTTTTTGCCCAAGGTTATGTACAGGCTCAGGATAGGATGTTTCAAATGGATTTATCAAGAAGGCAGGCATCAGGCAGATTAAGTGAAGTAATAGGGGAAGCCATGCTTAAAAACGATAAATATTTCCGAACGCTAGGTTTGAGGAGAGCTGCTGAAGATTCTTATGAATCCTATTCACCGGAGGCAAGAGAAATACTTCAGTCATTTGCTGAGGGTGTAAATACCTACATAAAAGAAAAAAAGGCCAAAGGGAAATGGCCGATAGAATTTACCTTTCTTGGGTATGAGCCAGAGGAGTGGACTCCGATTGATTCACTGACGATTGGTAAGTATATGGCTTTTGATTTGGGAGGAAACTGGAACAGTCAGGCTTTTCGTCACTATTTGCTGCAAAGTTTCCCGAAGGAAAAAGCATATGAACTATTCCCAAGCTACCCTGCAGGAGCACCAGTGAATATAACCAAGGATGAACTCGACATAGAAGGCAGTTTATCTTCTTCTGTTGTCCCGAATGAATATAACGGAAGCAATAATTGGGTAGTCTCAGGTGAGAAGACCCAATCTGGAGAACCATTATTGGCGAATGATCCACATTTATCTTTGGCCACCCCCTCTGTTTGGTATCAAAATCATTTGGAAGGGCCTGGCTATAATGTTAGCGGTGTCATATTTGCCGGTATTCCTGGAATCATTTTAGGTCATAACCTAACTATTGCATGGGGAGTTACGAATGTGGGTCCTGATGTACAGGATTTATATATTGAGAAGAGAAACCCTGAACAGGAAGATGAATTTCTTTACAAAAAAGAATGGGAAAAAGCTCAGGTTATTCATGAGAAGATAAAGATAAAAGGACAGAAATCGGAGGATTTTAAAATAACCATTACACGTCATGGGCCTGTCATCTCAGAATTTTTAGGAAGTGTTGGCAAGGAGCATGTTTTGGCTTTAAAGTGGACCGCTTTGCAACCCTCAAATGAGCTGGAAGCCGTGCTTAATATGGGTAAATCAAAAGATTGGACCGAATTCGAAAAAGCGCTGGAGGATTTTGAATCGCCGGCACAAAATTTTGTCTTTGCCTCAAAGGAAGGAACAATTGCTTATAAGGCTAATGGGAAGATTCCTATTCGAAAAGATAAGCAGGATGCTCTTTTACCGGTAGAAGGCTGGACGGGAGAAAATGAGTGGGTTGGATATATTCCATACAACGAATTACCGCGTACGATTAATGCTGAAAAAGGATACATATCAACGGCTAACAATAAAGTAACAGATGAACACTATCCGTATCATATAAGCCATGATTGGGCCCAGCCCTATCGCCAAATGAGGATTGATGAAGTTCTTTCAGGCAATGATAAATTAACGATTGAAGAGATGAAGAATTTGCAAATGGATCAGCGAAATCTGCAGGCGGAGGAGTTCCTGCCGAAGTTTATAGAAGAACTATCAGAGACTAAAGAAACAGAGGCCATTGATGTTTTAGAGGACTGGAATTACATGGATGACAAAGAAATGGCAGCTCCGTTACTCTTCCAACTATGGATGGCAGAAATCTCGGACACCTTATTCGCAGATGATATATCTGAAGAAATGCTCACCCTTTTCAGAGGCAGAAAGCAAGCTGTTGATCAGCTTCTTAGAAAAGCGTTAAATGGTGAAAAGAGTATTTGGATTGAAGACAAGGGTGGCTTAAAGACGGTGCTGGAAACCAGCTTGAAGAAAGCTGTTACAAAAGGGAAAGAGATACAGGGAGGGGTTCTTTCTAATTGGAGATGGGGGGATTATCACCAAATTCAATTTAAGCATCCGCTATCCTCAGTCAGTCCTCTTCAATATGTGTTTAATTATAAGGGGGAACTAGAGAGTGGGGGAAGTGCGGTTACGGTTCAGGCAGCTGGTTACGATACGAAGGGAACTATTAATCATGGAGGATCATGGAGGTTTATTGCGGATCTCTCTGATTTATCCAAGGCCTCACATATAGTCGGACCAGGACAGTCCGGGCAATTGGGAAGCGAATGGTACCAAAACCAAATGGAAGATTGGGTTACAGGGACATATCATCTAACGAAACTAAATGAAAAGAATGGAGTCAAGCTCCGGTTAATACCAAAAATAAAAAGGTAGTATTTTCCGAATAAGTAAAATAATTTAAAACGGTGCGTAAGTTTAGTAATGTTGGGAAAAAAGTCTTATAATTTTATACGAGAAAGTTTGAATCTTTTAAAACAGTGGGATTATATAATTTTAATCTTTATTTAAAAAATAAGGCTGGTGCCTACTCACTTTTTGCTACAGGTCAGATTAAAGGATTACCAATGTTACAACAACTTTACAATATAATTTTTTTACGGTTTTTTGAATCTTTTTTGGTTTAATATCGTCTAGAATAAAGGAGAAACTATTTACACCGATAGGATAAGCAGGGGATAGGTAATTAGATGTAGGCTTGACTAATCAAAATAGTCTAATAGCCACCTAACATCGTATTGATGAAGACATGCCGGAGGGGTTTGTATTGAAACATGGTAAAAGAGATTTTATATACCTTCATAAACAAGAAGCTGAGCATTTTGTAGCTTCATTTGGCATAGACTTTTTTAGTTTTATGCAATCGTTGAAAGAGCCGCCGCCAAATGTTTTATTATTGGATCATCCTTTTATGGATGTTGAATATGATATGCATACACAGTTTAATTATGTTTCCTTTCCCTCATATAAGAAATATTATAAAGAAAGTGGGAAGGAGTATGGGCATATAAGCTGGATTGATTTTGAGGATATTGAGGGGCTGGAAGAATTAGCTCCATGGGAAATCGCTGAAATCCTGTATATCAGACATACATTTAACCATCTAAGATCTCCCTTTTATCCAAAATTAAATAATCGGTTTGTCTATTTAACATTAGAGGATGGCTTTTATAATAAAGTTTATTACCGGTATTGGAATGATTTTTACCAGTTAATTTCCAAGCTAATTCCTGAGCATGTGGAGATAAATAAGCCGGATCGATTATGGCTGGGCGGTAGAAAAAAAACAGAGAACGCAATAATCCCTACAGAGATTCTGAAACAGTTATCCCCTTTGTTTAATGAGGGCGTAATCATTAGCTTTCATAAGTCAATTCAAACAAGACAAACTATCGAGATTCCAGTATGGGTTGTTGGAGATTATCGGCATGAAGATGAGCTAAGAGATGAGTTAAGGACGATTTATCAAAAGCGGCAAACTGTTAATCTCGTTTATCAGAAGAAAATGAAAGAATGGGTCATAGATGGAAAATAAACCTCCTGTAAAATTAAGGAGGTTTTCCTAATTTATTATACAGATATTCAGGTTCACAAATTATGTTCGAATATGCATATAATAAGAAGAATATAAGTTTTGCCTATAAAAAGTACCTGTCACATATTAATTTAATGTTCTGAAAAGGAAATGATACAATATATTATGTATCAATTAACGGAGGGTAAATTCAATGAAAATTAAACTAGGATTATTATATGGTGGAAAATCTGCTGAACATAAAGTATCCATGCAAACTGCTATGGCAGTCATCAAAGCATTGGATTCATCTAAATATGAGATACATCCGATTTACATAAATGAAGAGGGGGAATGGATTAAAGGACCGCAATTACAAGGACCAGTTGAATCTGTTAAAGAGCTGGAATTTGACCACAGAAGTCAGGCTGTTCAAACAACTGGTTTTAACAGTATTATCGCTCACGGATCTGATGATGCATTCGATGTTATTTTCCCATTATTACATGGCCCTAATGGCGAAGATGGTACAGTGCAGGGGTTGCTCGAGCTGCTTAATATTCCGTATGTAGGAAATGGTGTTCTTGCTTCTTCAGCAGGTATGGATAAAGTAATCATGAAGAATATATTTGCCCAGGCTGGGTTAGAGCAGGTTGGTTATGTTTCTTATTTACGTTCAGAATGGAGCGGAAATGAAGAAAAGGTATGCCAAGAGGTAGAAAAAGCATTGGGATATCCATGTTTTGTTAAACCGGCTAACTTAGGTTCCAGTGTTGGGATTAGTAAATGTGAAAATGCTGAAGAGCTGCATAAAGCATTTGAAGAGGCATTCCAATTCGACCGAAAAGTAATCATTGAAGAAGGTGTTACTGCAAGAGAGGTTGAGATTGGCGTTATTGGAAATGATTATCCTGAGTGTTCTGTTGCAGGGGAAATTATTCCGAAAAAAGCGTTTTATGACTATAAAGCTAAATACGAAGATGGCGATACAGCATTGGTAATACCTGCAGAGATTTCTCAGGAAGAATATCAAATGCTGCATGACATGGCAATTAAGGCATACAAAGCATTGGATTGTTCCGGGCTTGTAAGGGCAGATTTCTTCCTTACACATGACGGAAAAGCTTATATTAATGAAGTAAATACAATGCCAGGATTTACGCCATTCAGTATGTTCCCATTACTTTGGAGCCACACTGGAGTGGAATATCCGCAATTAATTGAAAAACTGATTAATTTAGCTATTGAAAGACATGCTGAAAAGCAAAAAATTAAATATACTATTTAATATAATGTAGCCTGGCTGTATAAATGAGAAATGTAAGAATCTGCGCATTAGATATTCTCGATGGGTTGATTTACGAACATCATTTCCGGCTTATTACTATTGATAGGGTTATGCATACTCAATTAAACGGCAGAGGAATGCTGTACAGCCGATTATTTAATTGGCTGTATCTGTTTTTTTTCAGGGATGATAAAGGGTAATGGAGGATTAATATGATCAAACGTACATTGGCTGAAATTGCAGCTATGGTAGATGGCAGCATAAATGAAGGTTTCAAAGATATACTTGTTTCAGGAGTAACAAATGATACAAGAAAAATCGAGGAAGGCAATCTATTTGTTCCTTTGCAGGGTGAAAATAGCAATGGACATAATCATGTAGAGGCAGCATTCGCTCAGGGAGCAGCTGCTACATTTTGGGAATCAGATGCACCGAATCCTCCTGAAAACAGAGCACTGATTTTTGTTAAGGATAGTTTAAAGGCATTACAACAGTTATCTAAAGCATATTTACATGAATTGGATACGAAAGTGGTCGGAATTACAGGCAGTAATGGGAAAACGACTACTAAAGATATGACCGCCTCGATCATGAAAACAAAATATCGGGTACATAAAACAAGTGGAAATTATAACAACCACATTGGATTGCCACTTACGATTCTGTCTGCTCCGGAAGATACAGAAATCCTGATTCTAGAAATGGGAATGAGCAGCAGTGGGGAGATTTCACTCCTTTCACAGATTGGACAACCTGATGTAGCGATTATTACTAATATTGGTGAGGCGCATTTACTTGACCTTGGTTCTCGCGAAGGAATTGCAGACGCCAAAATGGAAATTGTCGAGGGTTTAAAGAAGGATGGAACACTCATTTTTAATGGGGATGAACCTCTTCTGCTAAGCAGGGTATCCAAGCATGCCTATAAACAGATTACCTTTGGCAGCAGCATAACAAATGACTATTATCCTGTTCAAAGCAAAGCAGGAGAGAATGAAATGGAATTTACAATTGATGTAGATGGTAATCATCCTTTCGTATTGCCGCTCTTAGGCAATCATAATGTGCTGAATGCATTGGCGGCGATAGCTGCTGGCAGAACGATGGGAGTCTCCTGGGAACAAATCACGACAGGCCTTGCTGAAGTAAAACTATCTAATATGCGGATGGAAGTATCCTTTGGAGCGAGAGGCGAAAAAATCATAAACGATGCTTATAATGCCAGCCCGACTTCAGTTAAAGCAGCTATTGAATTAGTGAAAGGGATGACAGGTACGGGCAAGAAGATTCTTGTACTAGGCGATATGCTTGAATTGGGACCAGAGGAAGAGATGTATCACTCCAAAATGGGTGAATTAATCACAGAGGAGATTGATTATGTCTTTACGTATGGTAAATTGGCTGAAAAGATTGCCGAAGGTGCTGCAGAAAATTTGAATAAAGAACGCATTTATCATTTCAGTGATAAGGATCAATTATCATTGAAGTTAAAAGAAGTCATTGATGAACATTCTATTGTGTTGGTCAAAGCTTCGAGAGGGATGAGGCTTGAAGAAGTCGTTCGTAGCCTTCAAGACTAAACCTTAAAGATATACTATCCCACGATGTCATTCATTCTTTAAGGATGAATGACATTTTTAAAAATTTCATACATATCTGCATGATTTGAATGAAATCTGGGTAATATATAACTGTATGTAAATAGAGGTTATTTATTAGTTAATTGGCGTTTTTATGCTGCACACTAAACTAGGTTAGTTAATCAATCGATTGATTAGTAGGTAAATGTAATATTTTATTTAATTTTGATACCAAGATCCGATTGCTTTGTATAAATCGAGTCCTGGCATAAATCATCTATGTGTACTACAAACAAAATTCTGTAAATATGTTTATAAACCTCTATTTTATTTAAAACAAATCGTGACTATAACGGCTTATCGTGTACAAGATTAGTGTGCAGCGCCTATTCTTCACCCATCAACGGCTTTAAAAAGGGAGAATACAGTTCTTAAATTAGCTAATTTAGAACCACAAAGGTATCTGTTAATAGCTTGAAGATTTGAAGCAGGACAAATAGCATAATAGAATATTGCAAGTGCGATTATTTGCAATCCCGGTCTGTTTTTGTTAACATAAGTTAAATACATGCGTTTCATGAAAATTTTCCAAATGAATTGGACTTATGAACTCATGCTGCCGGGATACTAACGGCCGCTTTTTTTGTGAGATCGAACCCTGTGCAACAGGCATGATTAAATTGACCGTAATCCTGTTTTACAGGAATGAAAAATATATTGAAGCAATTGTTAAAATAACACCTATCTTGGGGGTAGAAAAATTAATGACATTATTTAGTGAATTAGGAATTAGCAGCGACACATTAAGAGCAGTAGAAGGCATGGGGTTTGAAGAAGCAACTCCAATCCAATCTGAAACGATTCCACTTGCATTGCAGGGTGGGGATTTAATCGGACAAGCTCAAACAGGTACTGGTAAAACTGCTGCGTTTGGAATTCCGATGATTGAAAAAATCGATGTAAAAAGAGACGAAATTCAGGGATTAATCATTGCACCGACACGTGAACTTGCTATTCAGGTTTCTGAAGAGCTTTACAAAATCGGAGCAGGCAACCGTTCCCGCGTTCTGGCAGTATATGGCGGTCAGGATATAACTCGTCAAATCCGTGCGTTAAAAAAACGTCCGCATATCATCGTGGGTACACCAGGCAGACTGTTGGATCATATTAACAGAAAAACAATTCGTTTGAACAATGTTCATACTGTAGTTCTTGATGAAGCAGATGAAATGTTGAACATGGGATTCATTGAAGATATTGAATCTATTCTATCTTCTGTTCCAGATAATCACCAAACTCTATTGTTCTCTGCAACTATGCCTGATCCAATTCGTCGTATAGCCGAAAGATTCATGCATGAACCAAAAACAGTTCGTGTAAAAGCGAGAGAAATGACTGTACCGGCAATCAGCCAATATTATGTACGTGTTCCGGAAAGAGAAAAATTCGATGCATTAACTCGTCTAATTGATATCCATACGCCGGAATTAGCTATTATATTTGGCCGTACTAAACGTCGTGTTGATGAATTAGCAGAAGCATTAACAGTACGTGGTTATACAGCTGAAGGAATCCATGGTGATTTGACACAAGCACGTCGTATGTCAGTCTTACGCAAGTTTAAAGAGGGAGCAGTCGATATATTGGTAGCTACGGATGTGGCTGCACGTGGTCTTGATATTTCCGGTGTTACTCATGTTTATAACTTTGATATTCCTCAGGATCCTGAAAGTTATGTTCACCGTATTGGACGTACAGGAAGAGCGGGTAAAGAAGGTATGGCAGTTACATTCGTAACTCCACGTGAAATGTCTTATCTTGAAGTGGTTGAACGCACCACTAAAAAGAAAATGGAGCGTATAAAAGCTCCAACTGTTACAGATGCGCTTGAAGGACAGCAAAGAACTGTAAAAGAAAAATTGTACAATGTTGTTTCTTCTGAGGACTTAACGGCATATCTTCCGTTGGCTAAAGAAATGATAGAAGATCATACTGCAGAGGAATTAGTTGCTGCAGCATTGAAATTGTTCATTAGAGAGCCGGATGAAAAGCCTGTAACCATCTCAGAAGAGAGACCACTTCCATTCCGCAAAGATGGTTATAAAGGCGGAAAAGGTGGCGGAAGCAAACGTCCATATAACAGAGGCGGAGACAGAGATAGCCGTGGTGGCGGAGACAGAAGACGCAGCAGCAGCACCAATCAAGGTGGACGCAGAAAGTCTTACTCAAACTCTAAACCAAAAAACACAAGTAAATAAGATTTAAATAAAGGCCAATCCTACACATTAGGATTGGCCTTTTTGTAATGAATTACCTTCCATTGTTCATAATAAGCATAGGAGGTGAGTAAATCTTATGACTATTATTCGCTTAGGTTATGTAGCTATGAGTATGGAATTGAAAAATGCATCCCCCTCAAAAACAATGACATATGCCCAATTCAGCAAGCTGGCAAATAGAGAAGCCGCTATAAAAAGACTGGAGAAAATTGCAAAAACCAATCTTAAAAACTGCCTTCGTTTATTAATTCATAATGAAGTAAATGGTATCCAATTCTTTCGATTTTCCTCAAAATTAATACCACTTGCCAACCATCCGGATTTAGAAGATTGGAACTATATGGCCGGTATAAAAGAGGAAACAAGTGCGATTAAAGAATATCTAAAAAAGCATTCTCATATGAGAATTGATTTTCATCCGGATCACTTCGTTGTTTTAAATAGTGAAGATAAGAATATCTTGAAAACATCAATTAAGACATTAAGGATGCATTTTCGATTACTAAAAGCTTTTGGATTATCGCCAAAACATCGTTGTGTATTACATATTGGTGGTTTATATCAAGATAAGGAACAAGCTCTTGAACAATTTATTCATAATTGGGGATATGTGCCTGTGGATATTCAGGAAATGATTATATTGGAAAATGATGATACGCTATTTGGCATACAGGATACCCTTTACCTATGTGAAAAACTATCCATTCCAATGGTATTTGATTTACACCATCATAAACAAAACTGTCAGGGAGATTGGAAAGATCACTGGCCAAGGATTGTGCAAACCTGGAGTAATTCAAGCTTGCCTGTTAAAGTCCATCTTTCATCCCCGAAGAATGAAAAAAATAAAAAAGCACATGCTGATCATGTGCAAAAAGAAGAAATGATGGAATTAGTGCAGGGGAATAATAATTTGACAAGCCAAGTTGATTGTATGCTGGAGGCTAAGCATAAAGATTTTGCTGTTTTCAAGTTGATTGAGCAATTAAAATTGCTAGATGGCTTTAAAATAATGGATGGTGCTATATTTTCGTATGAGCCTGTGACAAATGAAAGTCGATAAGCTTGGCATAATAGTAATTACGGCTATGTATGAAAAGGTTCTGTGCCTCTCGTAATTCATGAGGACCTTTACCAATAGCTAAATAAAAGTGTTCAAAAAGGGTGAGTGATCCTTTTTCTGTTTGCAAAGTCTCTAATATCTTGCTTCCTAGATGTGTTTGGCCAGTTACCATATAACGATAGGCTTTTTCAGATGGGGATGTCGGTTGTATATCCAATTCTCTGCGCCATAAGCTCCTGAATATATCCAAAGAACAATTAAGTGAAGCCTCCAAATAAGGTCTGCGTTGCATATGGACATTTTTCAGCAGAGCTAATCCCTTCGTCACCCATTCTTTTGCTATAGGGAAGCTATCGAACATATAAGAATGAGCTATGATGTGAGACAGGCTGATTTCCAGAGTAGGGAATTGTTGCAATAAATCTTTATTGTTAAAGTATTGTTGGCAGGCGTTTCGAACGTTCTCTGGATTTGTGCTGCTGCATAACATAGAGACTAAATACATTTCTCCAAGCTGTATTTTAAAGATAGACAGCAAATCCTCCTCTTTACATAGTAAAAGCATGGGTTCGACAGCCTTTATTAATTTATTGAGTGGCTCTTGCAATCTTAACTGACTAATCCCATACATATGTGAAATGATAGAAGCAATATTAATTTCTAAACAGCTTGAAGACAGATTAAATGCTTGATCAATAAGCTCTGAGTTATCGATCTGAGCCTCTGCCTGAGCAATATAAATAGAAAATACATTTCTTAATTCATTATTTTCTGGGTTGGAGGAATCTTCGAGTATTAATGTTTTAATCCAATCCATGCATCCTAAACGGAATAAATATTCCAGGACAAAGAGTTTCTGAACTACTCCAGATGTACATTTGCAGTAATATGATTTTACAATTTTGAAGGCTTCCTTTTCATTTGTTAGTGATACAGAAGCCATTGCCTGCATGACATAGATTGGATGATACTGTTCATATGTATGAATAGAGAAGGTGTCAGATAAATTCATCCATTCAGGGATAGAAAATGTAAGGCATTCTTGGCCATTTCCTTTTATGGGTTGAGGAATCAAAAATTCACTGAATGATAAATCCATAGCTTCTACCTTCTCTCTCTAATTTAAAGATGCTATTTCTATTATAGTTAATTTTTCCTAGAGAGGAAATAGATTCATCTAATTATCGATTAACTAAAAATAGACGGGAGAGTGCAAAGCCCATTATAAGGCCGCCAATATGCCCTGTGATATTAATGGATGATTGGAAAAAAGACATGACTACCCCGATAATAATTAAAGCTAGTATAACCTGTGAATTTTGCTGCGAAATTAAATCTTTTCTAAAAAAGATGATATAGGCAAAACATCCAAATAGCCCATAAATGGAACCGCTGGCTCCCACATGAGCATACATTAAAGGTTCTGCAAAGAATGTAAGAACATTTGCAAGGGTACCGGACAGTATAAAAAGGAGACTGAATCTAAATGTACCTAATATATTTTCCAGTCCAGGACCAATAATAATTAAGGAGAAACTATTGAATAATAGATGGGAAAAGCCAATGTGAAGAAAGATTGGTGTGACCAATCTCCAATATTCACCCTCTGCAATGAATAAGTTAACTCCGCTTAATAAGGTGTAAAGATCTCTTCCAAGAGAGATTGGTAAAGAAGTGATAATAAAAAGAACTATACACACAGCTGTTAAAAGACTGACTCCCGGGTAAAAACGGATAAATTGCCCGAAACTTTCGGTACGAGTGAACAAAAGACATCATCCTAACATAATAAGATTTGGTAAATCATTTATAATGAGGTAATGTTTAAACTAAAATAGCTATATAAATTGTGAGGGTGTGAACCAATGATTGTTGGAATTGGTATCGATATTATTGAACTTGAGAGAGTGAGAGATATTCTTAAACGGCAGCCGAAATTTGTTGATCGTATACTAACTGAAGATGAAAAGGAATACTATCTGTCACTTGGTGAAAATCGAAAAATCGAGTGGCTTGCCGGACGATTTTCTGCTAAAGAGGCATTTTCAAAAGCAAATGGTACAGGTATCGGCGGTAAACTATCGTTCCATGATATTAGCATTATTCCTGACAAGAATGGTAAACCGATTATCAAACATCCTTTAGAGGTAAAGGCACACTTAAGTATTACCCATACTAAACAATATGCGGCTGCCCAGGTTCTACTTGAAAAACGATAAAAATAAATTGTTTGTCCCCCGCAAGCACATATTCAGAAGGATTGTCTCATATATTCAATTAACGAATTGGAGAGACAAGGCCTTGTTTTGGACATTTACTACCCATATGTATTTAAGATAAAACACTCTTTGCGGGCTTTCAACAGCGTTATTGAATTAACATAAGAATAGCAGAAATAAAGAATGTTTTGAAAGGATGTATCTTAAAAATGTACTGGAATGTAAATGAACAAACCGGATCGGGCTTTCCTCTCCCTTTTACTTACTACTGTTAAAAGGGGATGAGATCTTGAGGAGGTTAATGATGCTGACGCTGACATTGGGATTTATGTTGGTCTTAGCAGGCTGCGGGGAAAAATCGCAAACTGAAGTTGTGGATGCGTTAACGGAAAAGATGAATGAATTAAAGGGATACAAAGCAGATGCGAAAATGACTTTAAAAATGGGTACAGAACCACAAGTATATGATGTGGAAGTATGGTATCAATCTCCATCAAATTACCGGGTAAACTTGAAAAATGCTC
Organism: Bacillus sp. E214; assembly: GCF_008087365.1. NCBI lineage: Bacteria > Bacillati > Bacillota > Bacilli > Caryophanales > Bacillaceae > Bacillus > Bacillus sp. E214. Next base: position 70,915 of record NZ_VENN01000007.1, read on the forward strand.
AAAAGGATCAAAGTCAAATCATCCTGCGGAATGAAGAAGGGGTATTTGTATTAACTCCAGCGCTTAATAAAAGTTTTAAGTTTCAAAGTGAGTGGCCAAAAAACAGCTCGCAGGCCTATCTGTATGAGTCTTTAATTACAGATGTAACTGTTGATAAGGATGCAACCTTTAAGGCAACAGATGATAGTTATGTGTTTGAGACAAAAACAAGATATCAGAACAATAAGATGCTTCCATTGCAGGTCGTGAAATTTGACCGCAAAACACTAGAGCCTGTAAGTGTAGATGTAATGGATTCTGATCGTAATGCATTAGTTCAGGTTGAATTTGAAAAAACGAAGTTCAATCCGAATTACAGTAATAGTGATTTTGATGTGAAAAAGAATATGACAGGAGCGCAATTGGAAGTGCCGGTAATGTCTTCTGAAGAAGATATTGATTTTGAAGCTCAATATCCAACAGCCGAGATACAGGGTGTGGAGCCTGCAGGAGAGAAAATGATCAAAACAGAGGAAGGAAAACGAGCCGTTCTGACATTTGCGGGTGATGAAAAACAATACACGTTAATTGAAACTAAATCAAAGATTGTCAAAGAAGCTGCGGTCACCATAGCAGAAGGTGAGCCGGTTGATTTAGGATTCACAATTGGCAATATGACAGAAAACTCAATATCCTGGTCTTATGAAGGGATAGATTTCATGCTCGCTGCAAAAAATCTCACATCAGACGAGATGATCATGGTTGCGAAATCAGTGCAGGAAACTGCAGAAAAATAGAAGTGGATGGACCTGTTAATAAAGGCAGGTCTATTTCTTTTTAGTTTCTGAGGAATGAATTGACTATCCTTTCATTAAGGGGAATAATCAAATTATAATCATCTAAAGGTAGGTAAACCTCTTATGAAAAATAGTCAATTATCCTATAGAGATACATGGGCAGAAATCAATTTAGATCATATAAAGCATAACGTTGAACAGATTAGGCATCTGTTGCCTCAAACTACTGACATCATGGCGGTTGTAAAGGCAAATGCATATGGACATGGAGATCGGCAAGTGGCTGAAGTGGCATTAGGTGCCGGAGCAACCAGTTTGGCCGTAGCTTTCTTGGATGAGGCGATCAGGCTTCGTCAGGCAGGTATAAAAGTGCCGATCTTAGTACTAGGTTCCACTAGGGCGGAAGACTCCAAGGTAGCCGTGCAGTACAATATCTCTTTAAATGTACATGACATTGATTGGATAGGGAAAGCTATAGCATATTTACAGGAAGAAAATATACAGCAACCGCTAAATATACACATAAAAATTGATACAGGCATGGGCAGACTTGGGATAAGGAATATACAAGAGATGAAAGAAATAGAATATATGCTTAAGAATCAAGATTATATTCATCTTGAAGGTATATTCACTCATTTTTCCAGTGCAGATGAGCTGGACTTGGACAAAACTCAAAACCAATTGTTGAAATTCAAGGAGATTCTTGATAATATGGAATACTTGCCGCCTTACATTCATACTAGTAATAGTGCGGCAGCTATGAGATATCCTGATGCCTATTTCAATACAGTAAGGCTTGGTATTTCCATGTATGGCTTAAGTCCATCACCGGAAATATCAAAAGACCTCCCAGTAACGTTGAAGCCTGCCTTATCTCTTTATACAAAGATAAAGCAAATCAAGAAGATTTCAATGGGTGATACAGTTGGGTACGGTGCAACGTATACAGCGAGTGAGCCTGAATGGATAGCCACTTTGCCTATTGGATATGCGGATGGATGGATCAGAAAACTATCTGGGCAATCTGTACTGGTTAAAGGACATAGAGCACCTATTGTCGGACGCATTTGTATGGATCAGTGCATGGTTAAATTAGATCAGTCTGTTCCTGAGGATACAGTGGTTACTCTTATCGGGAACGATGGTGATGAGACAATTACAGTTGATGAGATCGCCGAGAAATTAGAAACGATTAATTACGAGGTTATTTGTCAACTATCAAGCAGAGTCCCTCGAGTGTATAAGCAGGATGGTTTAATTGTTGAAACTGTAAATCAGTTATTTCATTATTAATTATTTAACACATATGTGCATGAATAATGAATAAAGGACAACTATTTAGCCTCATAATAAGAAAGAAATGTACTAGACACCTTTGCATGCAGAAGTAATAATGGTAAGATATAATAGTAAAGAACTATGTGGTTTGTAGTGATGGTGGAGGTGTTTGCCTGTGTCTGAGTCCAGTGCAACTACGGAAATTCTAATACGCTTGCCCCAAAATTTGCTAAGTGAGTTGGATGGATACGTGAGAGAAGAAAATGTGAATCGAAGCGAATTTATTTATCAAGCAACTAAAATGTATTTGCAAGAACGCAAAAAGAAAGAGTTTCGCGAATCCATGCGCCGTGGATATATGGAGATGGCCAATATTAATTTAACTATGGCTGCAGAAGCTTTCCAGGCAGAATATGAAGCTGAACATGCTGTGGAGCGTTTAGTTAGCGGTGAATAAGGGTTTAAATGTTAAACGTGGTGATGTGTATTTCGCTGATTTGTCTCCAGTGGTTGGATCTGAGCAAGGAGGGGTAAGACCTGTACTTGTTATTCAGAATGATATCGGAAATCGATTTAGCCCTACCGTAATTATTGCGGCAATTACGGCTCAAATACAAAAAGCGAAACTGCCGACCCATGTAGAAATTGACGCCCAAAAATATGGATTCGAACGCGATTCTGTTATTTTACTTGAACAAATTCGAACAATTGATAAGCAGAGATTGACAGATAAAATAACACAGCTGGATGATGAAATGATGCGTAAGGTTGATAATGCGCTCCAAATCAGTCTGGGACTCGTGGAATTGTAATAGTAAAAAGACTATAAATAATAAATATACTTCTGTGTTGAAGGTTAGGCTGCCAAGAATCCGAATTCTTGGCAGTTTTTTTTGCACTTTTTAACTTAGAAAAACTTATTTTTGGTTTAAGTTAGTGACAAAAAGGGAATGAAGTACAGGTTATAGAAATTACAAATACGTTGTTGCTGTATTACGGCAATATTACGAAGGAATTTAAGATTTCCTATTTCCTTTTTAAGTGTTTATAATAGTTTGTGAATATGGTTTTTTTGAAATTATTAAATAAATTAAAGTGCATGTATCCATATAAAAGAATCTAACAGAAAACTTGATGGAGGAGGAACTAATGAATAAACTTGTGCAAAACTATATCCAGGGTCATAAAGACATCATTTTGCAGCAGTGGATTGAACGTGTAAAGGATAAAGCGGATGATCGAGTCGTGAAGATTGTTTCAGATCAAATGTTTATTCACACCAGTAATGAATTTATTGAAGTGCTGATTTCTAATATTAAAGATTCTGATGAAGAATTTAAAGTGAAACTTAGTGATTTTGCAGCTAAAATTATTCGTTTAGGCTGGCCGTTAACATTTGTGAATGAGGGATTGAAAGCATTTAATGTAGTTGTTACAGACGGTATGGTAAATGAAGGGGTAATGACAAAGGAAAATCAGCTTGAGATTGTGCTGGATTTTGACGAGTGGATTACCCCTTTAAATAATGAAATTCTGAATGTTTATACATCTACGTGGGAACGAACCGTTTCTTTGCAAAAAATTGCACTCCAGGAATTATCAGCACCTCTTATTCCTGTGTTTGAAGGGATTACTGTAATGCCTCTTATAGGTACAATAGATACAGAACGCGCGAGACAAATTATGGAAAATCTTTTGGATGGCGTAGTAAAGCATCGTTCTGAGGTAGTGTTGATTGATATTACTGGAGTGCCTGTTGTTGACACTATGGTGGCTCATCATATTATTCAGGCAGCAGAGGCTGTTCGTTTGGTTGGTGCCCGTTGTATGTTGGTGGGAATACGTCCGGAGATTGCTCAAACAATTGTCAACCTCGGCATTAACTTAGATGAAATCATAACTAAAAATACATTGAAAAAGGGTGTAGAGGCTGCCCTGGAAATTACAAATAGAAAAATTATCGTAACCCCGGAGGAATTAGTATGAGGATTCCGATATTAAAGTTGCATGATTGTCTCCTGATTTCTATTCAATGGGAATTGGATGATGCAACAGCGCTGCAATTTCAGGAGGATTTACTGCATAAGATACATGAAACAAATGCAAATGGAGTGGTGATTGATCTAACTTCAGTAGATATCATTGATTCTTTTATAGCTAAAGTCCTTGGCGATGTCATTGACATGTCAAAATTAATGGGAGCAAAAGTAGTGATAACAGGGATACAGCCTGCAGTTGCCATCACATTAATTGAATTGGGCATTACATTATCCGATGTGATGACAGCTTTGGATCTTGAAAAGGGTTTGGAGAAATTACAAAAGGAACTGGGGGACTAGCATGATGAGCACCCAATCCTACGTAAAAATTCTTAATGAGTGGGATATTGTTGCAGCCCGACAAGTGGGCAGAAATGTGGCCAAAGAGTTGGGGTTTGGCACCGTGGATCAGGCAAGAATAACCACAACCATAAGTGAATTAGCAAGGAATATCTATCTCTATGCAGGGCAGGGCCAAATATGCATTGAAAAAGTCTATGACAATGGGAGAACGGGTCTCAGAGTCATAGCAGAGGATAATGGTCCGGGAATAAGTGATATAAGAAGAGTAATGGAAGATGGATATACAACATCGGGAGGTCTGGGAGCTGGTTTGCCGGGAGTCAAGAGATTGATGGATGACTTTGATATTGACTCTGATGTTGGAAAGGGTACGCGAATAATGTCTACTAAATGGCTCCGATAGGGGGAAGGTATGTGGAAAATAGAGAGTGCATGGAGGAAAGATACCGTGAAGCTCTCTCGAATTACTTGAAAGAGCATACGGAAAAAGCGTTATATCTCGGACATAAAATCAGCAAAGAAGCTATAGAACAGATGGTATCACCTGAAGAGATAATAAGTTTGCATAAAAATACGCTAAAAGAAATACTTCCTGATATTTCGGAAGAAGTCAGCCACTCTTTTGATTTTTTGTTGGAAATTATGATGGAGTATGGTGTAGCCTTTCGTGAATTACAGAGTCTCCGCCATCAACAAAGAGAACTGAAGAGTGAGATGGAGATAGCGGCTAATGTTCAGCAGACTTTATTGGAAACGCGAGTTCCTGTACTAAAAAATCTTGAAATTGGAGCCATAAGTGTTCCGGCTAAGCATATGAGCGGAGATTATTTTCATTTTGTTCAGGATGAGCATAATCGAGTGGCTGTAGCGATTGCTGATATTATTGGCAAAGGGATACCGGCGGCGTTATGTATGTCCATGATTAAGTACGCGATGGATTCTTTGCCGGAGCATCGCACATCCCCAGCGAGTGTTCTGGAAAGTATTAACCGTGTTGTGGAGCAAAATGTTGGACCGAGTATGTTCATAACGATGTTTTATGGTCTATATGATCCCTCAAATCATATTTTTACATATGCTTCAGCAGGCCATGAACCGGGATTTTTCTATAATTACGAAAAAAATGAATTTACCGAGTTAACTGCTAAGGGTCTGTTGCTTGGTGTAGATAAAAAAACAGTATACAGGCAATATGAAAGAAAGATTGAAATAGGCGATATGATTATCCTTCTATCTGATGGGGTAACAGAGTGCAGGACAAATGAGGGATTTATAGAAAGAGATACGTTGGTTCAATTTATTCGGGAATCTATTCATTTAGATGCCCAAACCATTGTAAACAATCTCTATAAAAAGTTGGAAAAGATGCAACATTTTCAATTAAGAGATGATTTCACCTTGATAATTATGAGACGGAAGTTTTAAGTGGATAATTTCGGGTAAAGAAGGATAGCGGAACATGACTTTTTGAGGAGAGGTACAAATTCATGAATATTTCTATTGATGTACAGAATGTAAATTCTGAAATACATGTAAATGTTAAAGGCGAGATAGATGCATACACAGCACCGAAGTTAAGAGAGACACTATTTCCTTTGTCGGATCAAGATAAAGTAGTCATGATTATTGATTTAACCGATGTTTCTTATATGGACAGCACAGGTCTTGGGGTATTTGTAGGATTATTTAAAAATGTTCGAGCGCACAATGGGGATTTTAGAATCATCGGACTATCAGAGAGATTACATCGTCTTTTTGAAATCACTGGTTTAGCGGATATAATCCATATAAAAAGCCATGCAGAGGGTGGAACGCAATGAGTGAAACATACGAATATATTGAAATGAAGATACCTGCAAAACCTGAATTTATCGGGGTAATGAGATTAACTTTATCAGGAATAGCCAGCCGTATGGGGTTTTCATATGATAGTATAGAAGATTTGAAAATTGCTACGAGCGAGGCTTGTACAAATGCAGTTCAGCATGCGTACAAGGGCGAGCGAGATGGGGAAGTTATCATAGGCTTTGGATTATATGAAGACCGTCTTGAAGTAATGGTAGTCGATAATGGCGAAAGCTGTGATTTTGAAGAGGTGCGACAAGGCTTGGGGCCTTATGAGAGAGACCAATCAGTGGAATTCTTAAGAGAAGGAGGATTAGGTCTATATCTGATTGAAACGCTCATGGATGAAGTGAAAATACACCATAATGAAGGTGTGACAGTATTCATGACGAAGTTTCTTGAGGGAGAGCAGGTGGAGAGTGATGCAGAAACAATCTCAAACTAGTGATGAGAAAAAGGCACAAATGAGAGACCAAGTCACGGAATGGATTAAAGCCTATCAACTCCATGGAGATGAAGAAGCACAGGCTCAACTTGTTCAGCACTATACCGGGCTAGTTGAAACGATTGCGAGAAAGTATTCAAAGGGAAAATCATATCATGAGGATATTGCCCAGGTTGGCATGATTGGATTGCTGGGTGCGATTCGCAGGTATGATGATTCCTTCGGAAAAAGCTTCGAGGCTTTTGCTGTCCCGACGATAATTGGAGAGATTAAACGCTTTTTACGTGATAAAACATGGAGTGTTCACGTTCCTCGCAGAATTAAAGAGCTTGGTCCAAAAATCAAGTCGACTGTTGAAGAACTTACCTCAGAATTGCATCGTTCTCCTAAGATTGAAGAAATTGCTCAGTACTTAGAAGTTTCTGAGGAAGAAGTTTTAGAAGCGATGGAAATGAGTAAAAGTTATCAGGCGCTATCAGTGGATCACTCAATCGAGGCGGATTCAGACGGCGGAACAGTCACTTTGTTAGATATCTTCGGAAATGTGGATGAAGGATATGAAAAGGTGAATCAGCGGTTGGTTTTGGAGAAAGTTCTCCATGTATTGTCAGATCGCGAAAAGAAAATCATACAATACACCTATCTAGAAAATCTAAGTCAAAAGGAAGCGGGAGATCGATTAGGTATATCTCAAATGCATGTATCCCGTCTTCAACGCCGTGCTATAAAAAAACTGCAGGAAGCCATTAATGCTGAGAATTCGGAGTATATACGGTGAATCAAGAAGTGCTAAGGGATAGTAGAGTGCAATTAATTGTGTCTCAATCACCTAAACAAGGAAAGCTGTTATGTGGTGATGACTATTTTTATGAAGTGACGGATGATTACTTTATTTGTGTCATCGCAGATGGATTAGGATCAGGGGAGTTTGCTCATGAATCCTCTCGGGCAGTTACTAATGTAGTTCGGGAGTATCAGAGCGAGGATGTTGGAGATATTATGGAACGATGTAATCAGGCCCTGCTAAGAAAGCGAGGCGCCGCTGTCGCTATTTTAAAAGTGGACTTCAAAAAGAAAGAATTTCAGTACAGCTGTGTTGGTAATATCCGTTTCTATCTATATCCTCCAAATGATAAAATGATCTATCCCCTACCTGTAACCGGATATTTATCTGGAAGAAAGCAGAAATTCCATACTCAACAGTTTACATATACTCCGTCCACTAAATTTTTCATTCACTCCGATGGATTTGAAATGAAGGGGACGAAAAATTTCCTGCGAAATGCTAGTTCTCTTGAAGAAACTGCGAAAAAATTAGAAAGTCAAAATAGTGCCTTGAACGATGATATTACATTCATTTTTGGGAGTCTTTTATAATTATAAGAGACTTCTTTTTTGTGTTATTTATGAGAGTCCAGTATTTGTAGCAGAAAAGGTTATGATACTATAAAGGTAATTATTTGCAGAGGGAAGGTTTGTTAATGAAGTCGAAGAGTGAATTGGTTCAATATATAGCGTCAGAGCTTTCAGTGAAGGGGAGTCAAGTATCCAATGTATTGGCGCTTTTAGAGGATGGTAATACGATTCCATTTATAGCGCGTTATCGAAAAGAAATGACCGGCTCATTGGATGAGGTTGAAATTAGAACAATTTCTGAGCGGTGGACCTATCTCGATAATTTGGAAAAAAGAAAGGAAGAAGTCCTGCGTATTATTGAGGAGCAAGGGAAACTCACAGAGGAGTTATCACGTGAAATCATCAAGGCAGTAAAACTGCAAACTATTGAAGATTTGTATCGTCCTTTTAAGCAAAAGCGTCGCACAAAAGCAACGGTCGCAAAAGAAAAAGGATTAGAACCGTTGGCGAAATGGATCATGGAAGCTCCTCAAACTGCAAACCCACTTGAAAAAGCTGCTCAATTTGTTGATGTGGAGTTGGGAGTGACAACGCCAGAAGAAGCTTTAGATGGTGCGAAAGATATTATAGCAGAGAATATCTCTGATAATGCCTCTTTCAGAAAATGGATTCGGGATGAAACATTTAAGTTTGGCTTGATTAAATCTGTTAGTAAAGATGAGAAGAAAGATGAGAAAAAGGTATTTGAGATGTACTACGACTATGATGAAGCAATAGGAAAAATAGTTCCTCATCGCATTTTGGCACTTAATCGTGGTGAAAAAGAGGGAGTGCTTCGAGTTTCCATCAAAACCGATACACAGAAAATACTGGATTATCTCGCTAGAAAAATGAATTTGAATACAGCCAATCCGAGTGCAGTGATTATGAAGGAAGCAATAGAAGATAGCTATAAGCGATTGATTCAGCCTTCTATTGAAAGGGAGATTCGTAATGAGTTGACGGAAAAGGCTGAAGACCAAGCTATCTATATTTTTTCTGAGAATCTCAGAAATTTACTGCTTCAGCCGCCTTTAAAGGGAAAAATGGTATTGGGTGTAGATCCGGCTTATCGTACAGGCTGTAAATATGCAGTAGTCGATCCTACAGGAAAAATGCTTGAGGTAGGAGTGATTTATCCGCATCCGCCAGTAGCTAAAAAGAAAGAGGCAACGGAGGCTATTCTGTCTATACTCAAAAGATATAACATAGAAATCATCACAATCGGGAACGGAACAGCATCTCGAGAAACAGAACAATTCATTGCAGATACGTTGAAGAAGCAAAGTGAAAAAATCTATTACGTAATTGTAAATGAGGCCGGTGCAAGTGTTTATTCGGCATCGGATATCGCAAGAGAAGAGTTTCCAGATTTACAGGTGGAGCAGCGAAGTGCGGTCTCGATTGCAAGAAGACTACAGGATCCCTTGGCAGAATTGGTGAAGATAGATCCTAAATCAGTAGGTGTTGGGCAATATCAACATGATGTTTCAGAAAAAAAACTGAATGAGTCACTTGGTTTTGTGGTTGAAACGGCAGTAAACCGAGTGGGGGTTAATGTGAACACGGCCTCTCCTTCCCTATTGCAATATGTGGCGGGTCTTTCCAAGTCTGTAGCCCAAAATATCGTAAAAAAGAGAGAGGAAGAAGGAGCTTTCCGAAATCGAGCTTCTTTAAAAAAGATTCCAAGGCTTGGTGCGAAAACCTATGAACAAGCCATTGGATTTTTAAGAGTAATTGGTGGGGAAGAGCCGCTTGATCGGACATCCATACATCCTGAAAACTATCAGTCCGTTCGTTCTTTGTTGAAAATGCTCGGTTTCACAACGGATGATTTAGGAAGTGAACGATTAAGAGAAGCGCTAACCACGGTGAAGAAAAGTGAAATGGCGGAGAAATTGAATATTGGCGAAATCACATTGGGAGATATTCTGGATGCCTTGATGAGACCAGAAAGAGATCCGCGTGACGAATTGGCTGCACCTCTATTAAAATCCGATGTACTGAAGATGGAGGATCTTAAGCAAGGGATGGAGCTCCAAGGCGTTGTTCGTAATGTCGTTGATTTTGGCGCATTTATTGACATCGGCGTAAAGCAGGCCGGTCTAGTTCATATCTCGAAATTGAGCAGACGATATGTAAAGCATCCAATGGATGTTGTATCAGTTGGGGATGTGGTGACTGTCTGGGTTGATCAAGTAGATATACCTAAAGAACGAATTGCCCTTACAATGATAAATCCGGCTGGATAATATAAACGTGAAGCATTGCCTTAATCGTATTGGGCAATGCTTTTTTTATAAAAAAACCAACATTGATTCAATAGTTGCACTTGCTTGCTGTTTTTTTCAAGAAAGGCTCTTTGGATTTGGTTTTGCAACCAAGCAGGCATATTTAGACCTCCTTTCATAAATGTTGTACTATAAATAGGTGATAAGCCCATGGTTAATTTATTGTATGTAACAGCCGCCGGGTTTGTTACTTTAAAAGTGTGGAGGTTTAACTTATGACGGACCGGGAATTACAGAAATTAGTTGAAAAAATATCCATAGAGGATTTTGGGATACCATTCACTCATAAGGCAATCTTTAATAACAGATTAAGGACAACAGGCGGACGGTATTTATTAGTCAGCCATAATATTGAAATTAATCGAAGATACTTAGATGAATTAGGAATGGAAGAGATAAAGGGAATTATAAAACATGAATTATGCCATTATCACCTGCACCTCCAAGGGAAGGGATACAGGCATGGAGATCGGGACTTTAAACAATTGATGGCAAAGACCAACTCACCTCGTTTTTGCTCAGCCCTGGAAAGCAATATCCGTGCTGTACGCCCTGTGAAATGGCTATACGAATGCCGGTCATGCGGCCTGGAATATAGACGGAAAAGACAGCTTGATACGAAGAAATATGTATGTGGAAAATGTCGCGGAAAAATTATTTTAAAAAAATCGTTGACATAGACCTTGCTAACATGGTAACTTATTTGAGCGGCCTTATTAAAGCCGAAAGCAAAAATGACATCAAAACTTTAACAAAAAAACTTTTTTAAAAAAAAGTGTTGACATGTTAAAAGAGATTCATTATAATAGATAAAGTCGACTGGGGCGCTTGAAGTTCTCGCGAAGAGATGAGAAAGTGCTTGAGAGACTGAAAGTTAGTAATGAACGGCCCCTTGGTCAAGCGGTTAAGACACCGCCCTTTCACGGCGGTAACACGGGTTCGAATCCCGTAGGGGTCACCAATCAAACCTCAGATTGTTTGAGCGAGATTAATATCGTCGCGGGGTGGAGCAGTCTGGTAGCTCGTCGGGCTCATAACCCGAAGGTCGCAGGTTCAAATCCTGTCCCCGCAATTAAACAAATGGTCCGGTAGTTCAGTTGGTTAGAATGCCTGCCTGTCACGCAGGAGGTCGCGGGTTCGAGTCCCGTCCGGACCGCCATTTATAAAATAACACTTATCTTATAAGAGAAAAGTGATTATAATAAAAAGTGTGTTATAAAACACCTTTGGGCTATAGCCAAGCGGTAAGGCAACGGACTTTGACTCCGTCATTCGTAGGTTCGAATCCTGCTAGCCCAGCCATTTAGAGCCATTAGCTCAGTCGGTAGAGCATCTGACTTTTAATCAGAGGGTCGAAGGTTCGAGTCCTTCATGGCTCACCATTATAAATATGCGGGTGTGGCGGAATTGGCAGACGCACCAGACTTAGGATCTGGCGCCTTACGGCGTGGGGGTTCAAGTCCCTTCACCCGCACCATTTATTACCACTTGAATTACGGTGGAATAAATACTATAATGATTGTTGTCGTCGCGTTATAACAAAACGCGGTCGTGGCGGAATGGCAGACGCGCTAGGTTGAGGGCCTAGTGGGGGTTAACCCCGTGGAGGTTCAAGTCCTCTCGGCCGCACCAACCAAATTAAATTATGCGCCCGTAGCTCAATTGGATAGAGCGTTTGACTACGGATCAAAAGGTTAGGGGTTCGACTCCTCTCGGGCGCGCCATTATATCGGGAAGTAGCTCAGCTTGGTAGAGCACTTGGTTTGGGACCAAGGGGTCGCAGGTTCGAATCCTGTCTTCCCGACCATCAACTTCTCTAATAAATTAAATACGCGGGTGTAGTTTAGTGGTAAAACCTCAGCCTTCCAAGCTGATGATGAGGGTTCGATTCCCTTCACCCGCTCCAATTATATGATTGTTCTTTGAAAACTAAACAAAACGAAACGCCAAGCAAGTCTAAAATAAGAGATTTTTAATCTCGTCAATTTGCTTTAAAATTTAGCTAGATCAAACATCTTTCGGAGAGTTTGATCCTGGCTCAGGACGAACGCTGGCGGCGTGCCTAATACATGCAAGTCGAGCGAATCTGAGGG
>NZ_VENN01000008.1:0-82216 GCF_008087365.1 Bacillus sp. E214
CAAATAGTCCGGTAATGATGGCGAAGAGGCCACACCCGTTCCCATTCCGAACACGGAAGTTAAGCTCTTCAGCGCCGATGGTAGTTGGGACGCGAGTCCCTGTGAGAGTAGGACGTTGCCGGGCAATCAGAAACCAGTTCAGTTGATGAGCTGGTTTTTTTGTGCGGTTTTTTAGGGAGCAAGGAGGATTTTAGATACTTGTTGGAGCTGGAGGAGTGAGGAGTCGGGATCAATCCACAGTCAATGGAATATCTTAAAGACGTGAATAAGGTATGGGAAAGGTGCGCTATTCTGGGTCTACCATCACCTATACTGCACTTAGCCCGGGCAAAGATTGGTTGAAAGGTAGGCGAAGTGTGGAGGAAAGCAGCTATGTTCCACCTATGGGACACCTATGCCCGACCTATACCCGGGCAAAGGTGGTTAAAAGGTAGGTGAAGTGTGTAGGAAAGCAGCTATGCTCCACCTATGAGGCACCTATGCCCGACCTATACGGGGGTAAAGGTGGTTGAAAGGTGGGTGAAGTATGGAGGGAAGCAGCTATGTTCCACCTATGGAACACCTATGCCCGACGTATACCAGAGGTAAAGGTTGTTGAAAGGTGGGTGAAGTGTGTAGCAAAGCAACTATGCTCCGCCTATGAGGCACCTATGCCCGACCTATGCCCCGCGGTGATCTATCCCAAGGCAAGGACCTTAAAGGTCGGCGTAGTCGTACCGAAGCCGTGTCACACTGTATTAAAGCTATGCGAAGTATACAGCAAATCTGTAGTAGCCAAGACCTCATCTCAAGCAATAAATCTATACGTAAAGAGTCAGATATTCCATTACCAAATTCATATTTCTAACCTTGCGCTAACCTAAAAAAACGAAATTGGATTTACACACTAAAATAATGTAAACTTTAATAATAAAATATAAAGCATGGTGAATGACTGTGACCGAATATATGAGAATTTGTAATAGTGAAGAAGAGACCAGGAAGCTGGCAGAGGAAATTGGAAGTCGCCTGATTCCCGGATCTGTAATTGCGCTTGAGGGAGACCTTGGTGCAGGCAAAACAACATTTAGCAAGGGAATTGCTAAAGCAATTGGTGTAACAAGAAATGTAAATAGCCCGACCTTTACCATTATGAAAGAATATAAAGGGAAATTTCCACTTTATCACATGGATGTTTATCGAATTGAAAATGAAGAGGAAGATTTCGGGTTTGAAGAATATTTTGAAGGTGAAGGAATTACGATCGTCGAGTGGGCTCATCTGATAAAAGGACAATTGCCGGAAGAGCTTTTGACCTTATATTTATATCATGATGGGAATGATAGACGGAGAATTGTAGCTGAACCAAAAGGTGAATTTTATGAAAAGCTATGTGAGGAGATATTTTAATGAATGTATTAGCAATTGATACATCTACGAATGTCCTGGGAGTGGCTGTTGCTAATGAAAAAGGGATTATCGGAGAGCAAATAACATTTACAAAACGAAACCATTCAGTACGGGCGATGCCTTCCATAGAAGCAATTTTGAAGGAATGTGGGCTTAAACCAGGAGACCTTGATAAAATAGTGGTGGCAAAGGGTCCTGGCTCTTATACTGGCGTAAGAATTGGCGTAACGATTGCCAAGTCTTTGGCCTGGAGTCTAGGCATTCAATTATCAGGCGTATCAAGTTTAGAGGCGCTTGCCCTGAATGGCAGATATTTCAATGGTTTGGTATGTCCACTGTTTGATGCAAGAAGGGGACAGATTTATACAAGTCTTTTTAAATGGGATAATGGAGAGTTGGTTAGATTGGAGGAAGACCAGAATGTGTTGGCCATTGAGTGGGCTGAGCATTTAAAATCACTCAATCAACCTATACTATTCATAGGCAATGATGTTCCTATTCATATTGAGGCCCTAACAGAAATTCTTGGAGATAAGGCTATTATGGCACCATTATCATTGCAGCAGGCTAGACCGGGTGAATTAGCAATGCATGGCATGAATCTACCTGATGATGATATCCACACCTTTGTCCCCAATTACGTACGTTTAGCAGAAGCTGAGGCGAAATGGTTAGAGGCTCAAGAGAAACAGAGGGAAGAGTAATGAATCAGACGATTACATTTCGTAAGATGACTATAGAGGATCTTGATAGTGTGATTGAGGTAGAGCATGCTTCTTTTACTTTGCCATGGAGCAAAGAAGCTTTTTATAATGAGCTGATGAACAATCAATATGCGTATTATTTGGTAGCAGAGGACCAGGGGAAAGTAATTGGTTATTGCGGTACTTGGTTCATCCTCGATGAGGGCCATATCACGAATATTGCCGTATTGCCGGAATGGAGAGGCAAAAAAATCGGGGAAGAATTAATGGTACGTATGTTGGGCAAGGCACAAAGCATGGGAGTGAAAAGAATGACTCTCGAGGTACGGATCGGAAACCAAACTGCTCAAAGTCTCTATCGAAAATTGGGCTTTAAAGACGGTGGCATAAGAAAGTTTTATTATACAGACAATATGGAAGATGCATTAGTAATGTGGGTGGAATTATGGTGAATAAAGAAAATCAAATCATATTAGGTATAGAAACCAGCTGTGATGAAACCGCAGCAGCAGTAATAAAAAATGGCCGAGAAATTCTTTCAAATGTTGTAGCTTCTCAAATCGAGAGCCATAAACGTTTTGGTGGAGTCGTTCCTGAAATTGCTTCAAGGCATCATGTTGAAGCAATTACCCTTGTAGTTGAAGAGGCATTGGAGAAAGCAGAAATCTCTTGGGATGATCTTGATGGAATTGCGGTTACTGAAGGTCCTGGGTTAGTGGGAGCTCTCTTAATAGGCGTAAATGCGGCAAAAGCATTGGCTTTTGCTCATGGAATTCCACTTATTAATGTACATCATATCGCTGGACATATATATGCAAACAGAATTCTCACTGAGTTTTCCTTTCCCCTCCTTGCATTGGTTGTATCCGGTGGCCATACGGAGCTGGTGTTGATGAAGGAGCATGGAGCTTTTGACGTTATAGGGGAAACAAGAGATGATGCAGCCGGTGAAGCATATGATAAAGTAGCTCGTACGCTAAAGCTACCTTATCCGGGCGGCCCTCATATTGATCGACTGGCGCATGAAGGTCAGCCAACAGTTAAACTGCCTCGTGCATGGCTAGAAGAGGATTCATATGATTTCAGTTTCAGCGGATTAAAATCGGCTGTTATAAATACATTGCATAATGCCAACCAAAAAGGTGAAGTGTTAGCTCCTGAGGATCTGGCTTGCAGCTTTCAGGAAAGTGTAATTGATGTCTTAGTAACTAAAACCGTAAAAGCAGCAGAGGAGTTCAAGGTGAAACAAGTACTGTTAGCCGGCGGGGTTGCTGCCAATAAAGGATTAAGAACTAAATTAGAAAAAGCTTTTATAGACAAAAAGGAAGTAGAATTGATTATACCTCCACTTTATTTATGTACAGATAATGCAGCAATGATTGCTGCAGCAGGTAGTATTGCATTTGAAAAAGGCAAACGAGCTGCCATGGACTTAAATGCAAATCCAGGATTGATATTGGAATAAAAAATGAGGCTGGGACATAACTAAATTTGCTGTGTCCAAAACCGAACGATGTATTGAATTTTTATTAAACTAAATAGAAAAAGCCGAACTATTATTAATAATGCTTAAACTGCACTTTATAATAGTTCGGCTTTTTTAGTTGCTGGAAACCTTTTGTCCCAGCCTTATTTTATTGGTAAAAAAATTGATTGAAAAGTAAAAGCACTCGAATAATTGTGGATAACTACGTGTTATCAACAGATTCTGTGGATAAAAGATTTGAAATCTGTGGATAATGTGGAAAAATCAAAATAAACCTTATTTTATAACTTTTTTAATGTGGATAAAAATGTTGATAAAAACCAAGCCATCCCTAACTTGGTTTTTTATCTTGATTTATTCGTCTTGTAGAGAAGTCCACTCTTCCATTAATGCTTCCAATTCTTCTTCAGTTGCTGTAAGAGTTGTCTGGATTTCCAATGATTTCTCATGGTCCTGATAGATTTCCGGATCACATAATTGTGTATTTAAATCGGATATCCGTGTATCAAGTTCTTCAATGGTAGTTTCAATTTCTGCGATACGTCTTTGGCGTTGGCGCTCTTTCTTTTTAAGCTCCTTGTCCTCCTGATAAGTAGTTTTATCTGAAACAGGGCGATTGTTGGAGATAGAATCCGCTGGTTTTTCCAGTTCAGCGAGTTCCGCTTGTTCTTGTTTTTTCTGAATATAGTAGTCATAATCTCCCAAGTATTCATTTGTACCATCTGCTTTCATTTCCAATACTTTATCGGCAATTCGATTGATAAAGTAACGGTCATGGGATACAAAGAGGAGAGTGCCTGAATAATCAACCAGTGCATTTTCAAGCACTAATTTACTGTCCAAATCCAAGTGGTTGGTCGGCTCATCTAAAATTAAAAGGTTGGCTTTTTGCATCATTAATTTTGAAAGAGCCAGCCGTGCTTTTTCACCACCGCTCAAGGTAGAGACAGTTTTCATTACATCGTCTCCGCTGAATAGAAAGTTTCCTAATATGGATCGGATATCCTTTTCAGGTTGGTTAGGGAAGTCATCCCATAACTCATTTAGCACAGTTTTGTTGGACGATAGATTAGCCTGCTCTTGATCATAATATCCGAGTGTCACATTGGCACCGAGCTGAAAATCTCCATGCAAAGCCGGAATTCTGTTAATCAATGTTTTTAATAAAGTAGATTTCCCTACCCCATTAGGACCAATCAGTGCAATGCTTTCTCCTCTAGTGATTCTAAAGTTCAAGTGGCTGGCAACAGGTGCTTCATATCCAATAGACAAATCATTTGCCTGAAGAACTTCATTACCACTTTGCTTTTCAATCTCAAAGGTAAAATTAGCTGATTTTTCATCGCCCAAGGGCCGATCCATTACTTCCATACGCTGCAGGGCCTTTTGCCGGCTCTGGGCTCGTTTAGTTGTAGATGCTCTGGCCATGTTTCTTTGGACAAAATCTTTTAATTTTGCAATCTCATCCTGCTGTTTTTCATAAAGCTTTGCATTACGTTCGTATTCCTCTGCCTTTTGCTCTAAGTATCTGCTGTAATTCCCTGTATATTTCTTAATTGATGTT
The DNA here is from genome assembly GCF_008087365.1 of Bacillus sp. E214. Classification (NCBI taxonomy): domain Bacteria; kingdom Bacillati; phylum Bacillota; class Bacilli; order Caryophanales; family Bacillaceae; genus Bacillus; species Bacillus sp. E214. Next base: position 5,144 of record NZ_VENN01000008.1, read on the forward strand.
CGGGAAAGCTCCATTACTTGATGGACAACCTTATCAAGGAAATAACGATCATGGGAAACAATTAGGATAGCGCCAGGGTAAGATTGAAGATAGCCTTCGAGCCAGCTTAATGTATCGATATCAAGATGGTTGGTCGGCTCGTCTAGAATCAGTAAATCAGGTTTCGTTAATAATAATTTACCTAGTGCAAGCCTGGTTTTTTGGCCGCCGCTTAAGGAATTAATAGATGTAGTATAATCATAATCCGAGAAACGCAGACCGTGTAAGACAGAACGTACATCTGCTTCCATTTGGTAACCACCAGAATTTTTAAATTGCTCCTGGAGACGATCGTAATCTTTTAATACCCGGTTATATTTTTGTTCATCATTGTAGACAGAAGGATCAGCCATAGATTTTTCCAATAATCTCAATTCATCTTCTTGTTTTTGTAAGCCTTCAAAAACAGAGATCATTTCATCCCAAATAGAGCGGTCTGATTGGAGACCGGTATTTTGAGCCAAATATCCAATCGAAACATCTTTTGGCTTATAGATCTCCCCACTGTCATGTGAAAGGTGACCTGCAATGATCTTAAGCAGGGTGGATTTTCCTGCACCGTTTCTGCCAACAAGTGCTATACGGTCTTTCGTTTGAACTTCGAGCTTAATAGTAGATAAAATTGCTTCAGCTCCATAATATTTGGATACATTATTAACTTGTAAAATAATCATATTCTCACCTCAAGAAGTACATACCTTAAGTGTAGCCTACTCTTGATAAGCACCGCAACTTAATAGAAAATTTGTGAATACTCACACAAAAATTACCAAAAATGATAGAAATATTATAGAATAGGAATAGGAGAATAAACTTTCAGTGAATTTACGTGCTTTATTAATCAGGAAAGATCCCATATGATTGGTATCGCGGAGGTAACCTGGAAACGATCAGAACCGCTAGTCCTAGTATTTTGCTCGAATATAAAATTAACGAATCATTGATAAAAAAGCGGCGTATTATACATAGCTAAGATAGTTAGAATTATGGTAGTGAAGAAAACTTCTGATATAATTTCTATGTGGTACCCGGGCACTCCAAGGATTAGATATTGATTTTATATGGAAAAAAGCTGAAAATATGAATAGATTAATTATTCGTATAATCTTAAAAACGAAAGTAAGAAATAACAGCTGTTTCAGCAATACTTGATTAACCTTATATGTTATGTGCAAAGCAATCGAAAAATCAATGGTTATTGAAGGAAACTATTTTCATTGGAAAACCGGGGGGTAAAACCAGTAGGGATTATCAAAGGCAGTTTTGATATATGGAGTAACGATTGACAAGAAAGAATAGGGAGAAGGGAATTAATTTTGCAGGAAAATACTAAAATACCGCAGGCTACAGCCAAACGACTTCCATTATATTATCGTTTTATACAAAATCTACACGCGTCAGGAAAACTACGAGTTTCTTCCGCAGAACTAAGTGAAGCTGTTAAAGTAGATTCAGCTACTATACGAAGAGATTTCTCGTACTTTGGTGCTTTAGGTAAAAAAGGGTATGATTACAATGTTAATTATCTATTATCCTTCTTTAGAAAAACTCTCGATCAAGATGAGATTACAAAGGTAGCTCTAATTGGAGTCGGGAATCTAGGTACAGCTTTCTTAAATTATAATTTTATGAAAAATAATAATACAAAGATTGAAATGGCGTTTGATGTTTCTCCTGATAAAGTAGGAACCCTTATAGGGGATGTTCCGCTCTATCATATGGATGAACTGGAGAAAAAACTTGAAAAGCAAGATATTAGTGTAGCTATTTTAACAGTTCCATCACAGGTTGCCCAATCTATTACAGATCGTTTAGTGGCTGCGAACATTAAGGCTATTTTAAACTTTACGCCGGCACGTCTGAATGTGCCAGACAGCATTCGTGTCCATCATATTGACCTTGCAGTCGAATTGCAATCATTAGTATATTTTCTTAAACATTATCCATCCGGAAATACGGAAGATACAGAATAAAAAATCTCGAAGGTTTTCCCTCCGAGATTTTTTTTGTTATTCTTTTGGTTTTTCACTTTTCATTTTCTTTATTTGCTTATGAATCATCACCAAGCGGATTCCTGAACCAACATCAAGTGTAGCCAGTATGATCAGGAAATAGGTAAAGAAATCCCAACCGCTGCGTGATACATTTTGAACAGCAAAAAATATAAAAATAGCACCTAAAATTAAGTAAGTCGTTGCCATATACAACGGTGAACGTCTCATAACAAACCTCCGATAAAGCTTTGAACTTTATTAAGCTCTTCCATATTTTTTAATATATCATCTTTGTAAAGTGATTGTACGATTACAACTAATGTATTCATAGTAATGTGGGCAAAAATAGGAACAAGGATTCTCTTTGTTTTAACATATAAATAAGCAAATGTGAATCCCATTGCTGTATAAAGCAGGATATGTACAAATTCCATGTGAGCAACGGCAAAGATCAGTGAACTGATTAACGCGCTCAGGAAGAAATTCAATCGCTTGTGTAATGTGCCAAAGATAATTTTCCTAAAGACAATCTCTTCTAAAAATGGCCCAAGTACAGAACTGACTACCATAACAAGCGGTACTGCCTCAATGAGACCGAGTATATTCTGTGTATTTTCAGACCCGGTAGGAATACCAATAATTCGTTCGATATTACCAGCTATAGATTGTGAAAACAAAGCAAGAAATACTCCGCCAATTGCCCAGCCGATCGAAGCTCCCACACTTGCCTGATCGCCTAAGCTTCTATTATTTTTTTCATATCTCAGTAGGACTAGAGTAATGATAGAAGCCAGAATAAAGCTTATAACAATCCAATACCCTGCAGCCAATACTTCTATCCGTTCCGCGGGGATATTCGTGTTCGATAAGAAAACCAGCATAATTGGGATACCAAGAATAGAAGAAAATTGCATGGCAATATAGGTAATGAGAATTGACCAGTAATATTTTTTCAAATAGAAAAACTCCCTTAATCTTTTATATAGATATTAGATTGCGTATATCTTTAATTTTAACCGTTTTTACCTCATAGTTACAATTGCGAAACATTTTCCTTCTCTTCATCTACCAAACTGAAATAAAAAGGATATTTAGACCTTATTTGGGTAAGATAAATAAATGGTGATAAAATTTAAAAATTTTAACTAATATTACTTGCAAATCATTGGTTCTTTATTTAAACTATAAATTGTGTTAGCACTCAACGATGATGAGTGCTAATAAAAATGGAGATAACTTTAAGGAGGTAGTTTTACTTGTTAAAGCCACTAGGAGATCGCGTTGTGATTGAACTTGTCGCACAAGAGGAAAAAACTGCAAGCGGCATCGTGTTACCAGACACTGCCAAAGAAAAACCATCTGAAGGCAAAATTGTAGCGGTAGGAACAGGCCGTGTCCTTGAGAATGGTGAGCGAGTAGGATTGGAAGTATCTGAAGGCGATCATATTATCTTCTCTAAATATTCAGGTACAGAAATTAAATACGAAGGTAAAGAATACTTAATTTTACGTGAAAGCGACATTTTGGCCGTTATTGCTTAACGAAAATGTCGATTAAAAAATAAGACATAACAAAAAAATCGAGGAGGTAATTTACGTATGGCAAAAGATATTAAATTTAGTGAAGAAGCTCGCCGCGCTATGTTACGTGGGGTAGATGCATTAGCTGATACAGTAAAAGTTACACTTGGACCAAAAGGACGTAACGTTGTTCTTGAAAAGAAATTCGGTTCCCCACTTATCACAAATGATGGTGTAACAATCGCAAAAGAAATCGAGCTTGAAGACGCGTTTGAAAACATGGGTGCTAAATTGGTTGCAGAAGTAGCAAGCAAAACAAATGAAATTGCTGGTGACGGTACAACTACTGCAACAGTTCTTGCCCAAGCTATGATTCGTGAAGGATTGAAAAACGTAACAGCTGGCGCTAACCCAATGGGCGTACGTAAAGGGATTGAAAAAGCTGTTTCTGTTGCAATTGAAGAATTACAAGCAATCTCCAAACCAATCGAAGGCAAAGAATCCATTGCACAAGTTGCTGCGATTTCTTCTGCTGACGAAGAAGTTGGCGCTCTAATTGCTGAAGCAATGGAACGCGTTGGTAACGACGGAGTTATCACAATCGAAGAATCCAAAGGATTTACAACTGAACTAGATGTAGTAGAAGGTATGCAATTCGACCGTGGATATTCTTCTCCATACATGGTAACAGATTCCGATAAAATGGAAGCTGTACTAGAAAATCCATACATCTTGATCACAGATAAGAAAATCTCTAACATCCAGGAAGTACTTCCTGTCCTTGAACAAGTTGTTCAACAAGGTAAACCTTTATTGCTAATTGCTGAGGATGTTGAAGGTGAAGCACAAGCAACTCTAGTTGTGAACAAACTTCGCGGAACATTCAATGCAGTAGCTGTTAAAGCTCCTGGATTCGGTGACCGTCGTAAAGCTATGCTTGAAGACATCGCTGCATTAACTGGCGGTGAAGTAATCACTGAAGAACTAGGCCGTGACCTTAAATCTGCTACATTAACTTCTCTTGGACGCGCTGCGAAAGTTGTTGTTACAAAAGAAACAACTACAATCGTTGAAGGTGCTGGAGAAACTAGCGAAATCGGTGCACGTATCAATCAAATTCGTTCCCAATTAGAAGAAACTACTTCTGAATTTGATAAAGAAAAATTACAAGAGCGTCTTGCTAAACTTGCTGGCGGCGTAGCCGTTATCAAAGTAGGTGCAGCAACTGAAACAGAATTGAAAGAGCGCAAACTTCGCATTGAAGATGCTCTAAACTCCACTCGTGCTGCTGTTGAAGAAGGTATCGTAGCCGGTGGTGGTACTGCACTTGTAAGTGTGTACAATAAAGTGGCTGCTGTGGAACTTGAAGGCGATGCACAAACTGGTGTTAACATCGTACTTCGTGCTCTTGAAGAGCCAGTTCGCCAAATCGCTCACAACGCAGGCCTTGAAGGTTCTGTAGTTGTAGAACGTCTTAAAAAAGAAGAAATCGGCATTGGCTTCAATGCAGCTAATGGCCAATGGGTAAACATGATCGAATCCGGTATCGTGGATCCTACTAAAGTAACTCGTTCTGCACTTCAAAACGCAGCTTCTGTTGCAGCTATGTTCTTAACAACTGAAGCAGTTGTTGCTGACAAGCCAGAGCCAGCTGGTGCAGGCGGCGGAATGCCTGACATGGGTGGTATGGGCGGAATGGGCGGCATGATGTAATCTGCTTCCCCCATTTAAAGAAGTATCCTACAAGTTGAAAAACTTGCGGGATGCTTCTTTTTTTGGTTTTTAATGGTGAAAAAAGGATGTACAGACACCATTTAAAAATACATAAGTTAACCTGCACTATAGCAAACAGCATTAGCGACGATATCTTAGAAACTAACAATGAATATTGTAGTCCCTTTTATAAAGGATGAATTCAAGAACTTTCCATTAACTATTAATCATCGAATTTTCTCCACTTAGGCACCAATAGGTATATAAAAAAATAAAATGGAGTTGAGTAAACAATTTCAACATATTCTTTGCGAAAAGGAGCTATCAACTTGGAAAAGAAGTCAAGTACAACAAAGATGGTTATTGTGATGAGAAAAGATTTACAAATGACAAAAGGGAAATATGTAGCCCAAGGAAGTCATGCTTCTTTAGGGGTTGTGAAGTGGATTGAATATAATGGAACTGAAAATCACAAACAAATTTTAAACAAATGGTTTAATGAAACATTTGTAAAAGTGACTGTTTATGTAGAAAGTTTGGATGAATTATATTCGATTTATCACCTTGCGAAAGAAAAAGAATTACCTGTAAGACTTATCACCGATAACGGATTGACCATGTTCAACGGTGTTAAAACAGATACGTGTCTTGCTATACTTGGCGAGAGAGGGAAAGTGGATGACGTAACTGGTCATTTAAAATTATTATAAATCTTGTAATGATATAGTTTTTGCTAACGTAATCCCATACAATACTGAAAATCACCGTTAAAGATGTTGTACCTCAAATATAGCGAAACCTCAATAGAAGGTACTTTTCGCGCACTTCATTAAAGATTTTACACAATTTCATTCTTAGGGCGGCCATTATGATGTTTAGAATCCGACGTTCGTTAAATAGTAGAATAGGATGATATAAAAAAAGCGCTCCTAGTGTAGCGATGCAGTCCTAACTTACGGATCCAATACACTAGGTACGCTTCTTTTTCTTTATATACATTACGTATATTAAAAATATTAAGAACATTGATGTTGGTTTAAATGGCCTTCTAATAGTTGTTTATAATGCTTTGCTTTCTTATATTGAGTAACTTTGTATAGATATTCAGCTGGATGCTTAGCACTGCTAACAGCGTATACAGCGTTCATATATTCTATGTTAAGTTGTGATTTAGTTTTATTGTCAATTTTGATTGTATTCATGGTAACACCTCATAAACTATTAATTAACTATAACGGAGTATACACCAAATTTTTATCGATTTTTTATATCTAACAGCCTTGTTAGGATGCGAAAAGTCTTTGTTATTTTCCAGAGTTGTGGTTGTTTTTTGAATTTTTAATTATAAAAAAGGATGCAGTACAAGCAATCTTTAATAGTTATGATAAAAGTATTTTCGACTAGAGTCCTCCTTTATTTAGAGATGACTATTAGGTTCAAGTTGTATTACCTATTAAGTTGAAACAGTCCTCTGGGTTACTCCTCAATATTTCTATATTTTACATATCGCCCAGCTCAGCAGTTTCCTGTTACCCTAAGATAATGTGGATTATTTTCGTTAACAAACTAACGACGGCGTTTATTGAATTATTTTTTCATTTAATCTTAATAATCCATGTAATCATTAGGAAGATAGGAAGATGTCAATGGAACAAAAATATTTAAAAAAGGGCGGGCTTATTGCTTTCATCGCGCTATTATCGATGACGCCTCCTCTGGCAACAGACTTATATATGCCTTCGTTGCCTGAAATGACAAACTATTATCAAACAACCTCGTCAGTTACAAGCTATACAATGACGATATTCTTTATTTTTATGGCAATTGGTATCCTCATTCTTGGCCCGATGAGTGATAAGTACGGACGAAAGCCAGTCCTGTTGGGCAGTATCCTTGTGGCACTGACCTTTAGTATCATCTGTGCAATTTCACCGTCGATTTGGATCTTGATTGCAGCCCGGGCAATTCAGGCATTTGGTGCAGGAGGGATGGTTGCCATCTCTACAGCTTTGATTAAAGACAGCTTCGAAGGAAAAGAGATGTCTAATGTTTTGTCAATCACGCAGGCGATCGTTCTGCTTGCTCCAATGCTAGCGCCTATTTTGGGCGCGGTTATTTTAGCCTTTTTCAGCTGGAAGATGACATTTGTTGCTCTAGCTGCTCTATTCCTAGTATCACTTATAGGAGGATTTCTTTTAGAAGAAACTTTGCCGCAGGAAAAGCGAGTATCTGGCAGTACATTTAAATCTATCTTAGGGCTTACAAGTATTGTGAAGGATAAGAAGTTTACCAGCCTATTGCTTGTTGTTGCTCTCTTAATGGCACCGTTTATGGCATATCTAACACTCGCTTCATACATTTATATAGATGGATTTGGCATCTCGGAATCTGCCTTCAGCCTTTACTTTGCCGGTGCAGCTTGTATAGGTTTGATTGGACCATTTCTTTATATGCGTGTTGGTGGCGGTTCGATAAAAAAATCGATCAATATCGCCTTTGTAATTGTCACAATATCTATCTGCCTGCTCTTCTTAGTAGGTTCCATCAGCCCATTTGTATTTCTTGTATGCTATGTGCCCTTCACGGTTATCACGACATATCTCAGACCGATGGTGTCAAATACGCTATTATCTATGCAAAAGTCAAATGTCGGAGCAGCTTCAAGTCTAATGAACTTTGGCTTTACAGTGATCGGCAGTGTAGGGATGATGGTTGGGTCACTCCAGTGGGGAGATTATATTAATGGCTTGAGCATGACAATGCTGATTTTCCTCGTTTTATCCTTGTTATTATGGATCTATTGTTTGCAAAAAAAAATTATTACGGATTAAAGGCTTGATTTTAATAAAAGAGTTGCCACAGGATGATGTCTTGTCGGCAACTTTTTTTTATTTGGATTATTGGCCATCTCAAAAACCTAATTTATTTTCCGCTGTTCTTAGTCTTTGGATAATTTAAATTGGGTCAAGGTGAAAATTTCCGGGCTTCTTCTGCTGTCTTTTTTGCATAAATCCATATTTCTGTAAAAGACTAATTCTGATAAGAAAGGGGAGAAGATTGAATGCATTATGGATATATTGGTCCTGGTACACACTCTGGCCAGCTCGTACAAAAAAAAGGACGCTATATAACAGGATTTTCTGTGGGGATTTTATACCTAGATGAAGATTCCTATCCGGTTATTCCCGGCAATGTCGCAAATTATTCAACCTACCCTTTTCCCGTCCATTATAAACTGGTTCCGGGCTGTACGGGTCAGCGTCTTTTAAATAATGATCGAACACTGGAAAAAGGGATTATTGATGCAGCTATGCAACTTCAAAGTGAAGGAGCAAAAGTTATTTCAAGTGCGTGTGGGTTCTTTGGAAACTTTCATAAGCAAATAGCAAATGCATTAGAAATTCCTGTCTATCTGTCTAGCCTTGTTCAACTGTCTATGATTCAGGTTGGATTAAAGCCAGGACAAAAAATTGGTATATTAACAGCCTATGAAAAAGGATTGACGGATTCCCTTTTGAAAACGTGCGGAGTTACAAACAGATCTAATTTGATCATTGGTGATTTGAGCCAGGGAGAAGAGTTTTCATCCATTTCGAATGGAGCAGGTACGTTTAATAATGAAAAGCTGAGGGATGAGGTTGTTAAAAAAGCAATTGAGATAAAGGAAAAGCATCCTGAAGTCGGAGCCATCTTATTAGAATGCAGTGACCTGCCTCCCTATGCATTTGATATCCAGCAAGCAGTGCAGCTGCCTGTGTATGATTTTATTACACTCATTAACTGGGCACATTATGCAAATAGCCAAAGCCCATATTATGGATTTATTTAATAAAGTGAAAGAGTGAAGAAAAACACAAGTCCAAAGAGCTTGTGTTTTTTACTTTTTTTAATATTTATCTTTGCTGGCCTTATAAAATTATTATTTTTCGTTATCTTTTGGCAATTGGAGAGTATGTTGTCTGTATTAGGAATGCCAAATCTTTTGGATCCTTTTCAAAAGCTGAATAACTGTATACTGCGGACAGGATTTGATGCCTCAGGTCAGTATGTGGCTGAGAAAATTAAGTGGCTTGAAAAGCAGTTAGAGGCTATAGACGAGGAATATAAATGTACAGGTAAAATCAATGTCCTATTGGAAACTGAACTGAAGGTTGAATTTCTTCAACTGTTGATAAAAATTTATAAAATGAGCGAATGTCAACAACTCCGAGTCGTACAGAAGAAAACGGAAAAAAAGCGACATGCTGAAAATATTGCCTCGTGGATTAATCAACACTACTGTGAAAAAGTCAGCTTGGAACGTATTGCTAAAGAGTTGAATTTAAATAAGTACTACGTTTCCCATGTTTTTAAAGAGGTTACCGGTTATACAGTCATGCAATATGTAATGGAATGCAGGCTGATTCAGGTAAAGTATTTATTGGAAATGAAACCTGATCAAACTATGGAAGACATTTTTCTATCAACTGGGTTTGAAAGTGCTGCACACTTCAGCCGCTTTTTTAAGGAAAGAATCGGGATGACACCAACCAGTTTTCGGAAAATGAAGAGAAGCCAAACGTTTGATTAATCTTGCTCAGTTTTGAGCAAAGATTAATGTTAGATTAGAAGAACAAAGTAATGATTTTGAGAGAAACATCGATACAATATAAGTACTATAAAAATAGGGAAATTTTCACTAAATATGCTCAACGATGAGCAAACTTTAATGGATTAAGGAGGAAAACAAATGAGTATGAGAGAACCAGCACTCCAACAGGAGGAACAAGTTGGATCTAATTCAGTAAGACCATTCGGATTACGAGATAAAGTGGGTTATTTGCTAGGTGATTTTGGAAACGACTTCTTTTTCTTGCTTGCCAGTACATTCTTAATGGTTTTTTATACAGATATTTTTCATATTAATGCTGCTACAGTCGGGGTATTATTTATGGTTGCCCGATTATGGGATGCATTTGCAGACGTGGCTTGGGGCCGATTCATTGATACAAGACCAGCGACTAAACATGGTAAGTATAAACCATGGATTTTGCGCAGTCTTTCCCATTAGTATTCACAGGAGTGTTAATGTTCCCGAAAATACCTGGTATGACTGATGGTTTCTACTTAGCATGGGCTTTCGTGACTTACATCGTATGGGGAACATTGTATGCTACCGTTAGTATTCCATATGGATCAATGGCATCCGTTATGACAGCTGATTCAGTGGAACGTACATCATTATCAACATGGCGTACAGTAGGTGCCAGCTTGGCAGGTTTAATTATCAATGTTCTTGGACCAGTGATTGTGTTTGTAGACAATAAAATTGATGCAAACCGTATGTTTATGGCAGCGGCTGTGTTTGGCGTTTTGGCAATTGCATGTTATTTCGGTTGTTATAAACTTAGGTATTGTACTAACATAGCTATAAGCGAAGCTGACAAGACCCAGATAAAGCGATCACATTGGTGAAGAATAAACAGGAATTATTATCAATCAATCCAGAAAAACATAAGAAAGTTTTACTTGTTGAAGTAAAAGGACCGGAATCTGCTTATGGTAAGTTGATGGCTGCTATGACTGCTGGTAAGAAAAAGCCAATCGAATTAATGAAAGAATTGCTTGAGAAAGCAGGATTCGAGGATGAAATCTACGAATCACCAATCGATAAGTTGATGAAACTTCCTCCACAAGAAATGATGGGTGCAATCATGAACGTATACGCTCAAAAACGCCCACTTGCTGAATTGACAAATAATTATGACTTAATCATCAACATAGCAGATGTAGCACCGACTACAGACCAACGTATACAATGGGCTCCTTTGAAAGGAACTCCAGATATACCGTTCTATGTAAATGAAGTACCGACTATCTTTATTTCTTTACAATGTCCGTTCCACTTAGCGGATGTACCGCAAGTTAAGACATACATCAATGCATATGATAGTCATGATCATACGGTGACTGCTATCGTTGATAAATTATTAGGACGTTCAGAATTCAAAGGTGTCAGCCCTGTTGATGCATTCTGTGGATTTATTGATACTCAAATTTAATTAGAGTTTTTAGATGAAAGATTCGTTGATTATGGGATACGAATCATAATCTAAAATGATAGTAAATAAGAAGGTAGTTAGAGTGAGGTTAACTGAACTGAACTTAACTATCTTCTTTACTTATATAAAGGTTTGAATGGAGAGTTAACAATGTTCTCTCCAATAGGAGTGAGAATTAGCCATGGTGAAAATGGTATCTAGGTTACCGGGTGAGAATAATAATAGCTATGCATATAGAGCAATTAAAGAAGGAATTAAATCGTTGGAATTACTGCCTGGACAATTACTGAGTTTAGGAGAATTAACAGAGGTTCTTAACGTTTCAAGCACACCTATAAAAATTGCCCTATGGAAGCTGCAGCAAGAACATCTTGTAGATGTAATCCCTCAAGTAGGATCCTATGTTTCAAGAATTAATCTGGAAATAGTCGAAGAAGCATCCTATATGTGGTTCGACTTAGAAAAAGAATACTTAAAATCAGCGTGTCGTTCTTTTTTTGAAGATCATGTGAATCAATTGAAGAAAAATCTTATTCTTCAAGAGACGCTGTTAGCTCAAAAGGACATAATGAATCAAAAAGAACTGGCGAGAAAATTTAATGAATTGGATGATCACTTTATTCTATTATCTTTCAGGGTCACCAAAGAAATAATACATGGAAAGCAATTTCACATATGACCTTGGATTATCACCGAATGATTAGCTTTAGCAACCATCCTTTTGAACATCTGGTCGCCGAACATAAGGAAATCATCTCTATAATTGAAAATAAAGAGATAGAACGAGTGGAAAATTTTCTTAAGAAACATATATTCCAACCAATAGATGATTGGAGAAATGTATATAAAGAGGAAGTATGTTAGAAAAGTGTTAGTGAAATGAGAAAGAAAGCATTACACAACTGAAAAAGCCTCAAAACAAAGATATCCAAATATAAATGGATGATATATCGATTTAATCATGTTGAAGCTACCCAAAAGTTTCGAAAGGTTAATCTAACCAATAAAAAGAGTTGCCAGAAGAATATTTCCTGACGGTAACTCTTTTTATATTTGATGGGTTTTCCAACATGCTTAGATTATACAATCAAGTCTATGTTTCAATGTCTAACCTTTAACGGGATTGTGTAAAATAAATATTTCCTATATCAATATAATTTTAGGTCTCAATACGTATTAGCAAAATAAATCAAAAAACTTAAAAAAGTAAGCACTTTCATGTAATGAATTTTATTTATTGATATACTAGTATAATAAGTAGGTGTTCTAAAGAATGCCCTTTAAGAACGCTGACTTCCGGGAGTGTGAAAAGTAGTGAATAAATGGGCAAAGGATATTTATCAACCTAAAGTTTTAGATGGATCTATTTTGGCTTCTTATCGTCTTCAAGGATTAAATACAGATGTGACTGGATTTAATCAATTTGAAACACACGGTACATATGAGATTTATGTCTTTGAAGAGGGGCAGTGTAATTATTTTATTCATAATAAAATGTATGACTTACAACCAGGAGATATCATTCTTTTGGACAGATTTACTTTACATAAGACAAATACTGTTTCTCCTGATACCTATGTAAGGAGTACCATTCATTTTTCACCAGCTTGGTTAGGGAGGTTATTTCCTGTTTTGGGCATGCCAAATCTTTTGGACCCTTTTCAAAAGCTGAATAACTGTATTTTGCGAACTGGATTTGATGCTTCGGGTAAATATGTTGCAGAGAAAATTAAATGGTTCGCAAAGCAACTGGAGATAATCGATCAGGAGTTTCAATCTACAGGTAAAATAAATTCGATATTAGAAACAGAACTGAAAATAGAATTTCTCCAACTATTGATGAAGATTTATAAAATGAGCCAATGTTCACAGCTGCATGTCGAACAAAAGAAGACAGAAAAGAAACAGCATGCTGAGAATATTCTCTCATGGATTAATCAGCACTATTGCGAAAAAATCAGCTTAGAACGTATTGCAAAAGAGTTTAATCTAAATAAATACTATGTATCCCATGTCTTTAAAGAGGTTACTGGCTATACGGTCATGGAATATGTAATGGAATGCAGACTGATTCAGGTAAAGTATTTATTGGAAATGAAGCTTGATCAATCACTGGAAGACATATTCCGCTCGACGGGTTTTGGAAGTGCCGCCCACTTCAGTCGCTTTTTTAAAGAGAGAATTGGGATGACACCAACTAGTTATCGGAAAATGAAAGGAAGACAAACTTTTGGTTAATTATGCTCAGTACTGAGCAATCTAAATTTTCTATATCAAAAAAGTTAGAAAACAACACTCATACCAATTTATAAGTAACTGTGATTGAATATGCTCAATATTGAGCAATATCTCGATTTATGTAACAAAGAAAGAAGAACACAATATACATACCAAATTATAAATAAAACTTTAATAAATTATGCTCAATATTGAGCAAATGTAAGGCTGTTCCGTTCATAAGAGTAAACACCCTTCTATCTTAAGAAAAAGAAGGTATATGTTTAGTTAATTATGCTCAATACTGAGCAAATTATATTTGTTGGATAGATTAAGGAGGATAACTAAATGAGCATGAGAGAACCAGTACTCCAGCAGGAGGAACAACTTAACTCTAGTGCGGTAAGACCATTCGGCTTACGAGATAAAGTAGGCTATTTACTAGGTGACTTTGGAAACGATTTCTTTTTCTTATTAACTAGTACATTTTTAATGGTATTTTATACAGATATTTTCCATATTAGTGCTGCAACAGTAGGGGTATTATTTATGGTCGCTCGACTATGGGACGCATTTGCTGATGTAGCTTGGGGACGTTTTATTGATACACGACCAACAACAAAAAATGGAAAGTTTAAGCCTTGGATATTACGTATGTCATTCCCATTAGTATTTACAGGTGTTTTAATGTTCACAACCATTCCTGGAATGTCAGATGGATTCTATCTAGCATGGGCATTTGTGACATATATTGTTTGGGGTACATTATACAGTACAGTTAATATTCCTTATGGATCAATGGCTTCTGTTATTACAGCTGATCCAGTTGAAAGAACAACATTGTCTACATGGCGTACAGTAGGTGCTAGCTTAGCAGGTCTTATTATTAATGTTCTTGGACCAATGATTGTATTTATTGATAACAAAATTAGTGCAGATCGCATGTTCATGACAGCTTGTATCTTCGGTGTGTTAGCAATTGCTTGTTATATTGGTTGCTACAAACTTTCAACAGAACGTATTGAGGCACCAGCAAAAGAAGTGAAGAAGGGTGATTTCCTGCGTTCTTTGAAAAGCTTAGTGAAAAATAAACCATTCCTATGGGTACTAACAGCATCACTCATGACTATGTTAACATCTTTTATTGTTATGGCAGTTAATACGTACTTGTTCAAAGATTATTTCGGTAATGCAGCAGCGCTAAGTATAATTGGACTTGTTCAAATGGCGTCAATGTTCATTACAGTTCCATTAGTTAAGCCACTAGTTGCAAAGTTTGGTAAAAAGGAAATCTCAATTGTCGGAATGGCATTTGCAAGTGTTATATACATTGCGCTATTCTTCTTAAAAGGTATTGAAACAATGCCGTTTATCGCTATTGTAGCACTAGCTATGATGGGCATGAGTTTCTATAGTTTTATTACTTATGCATTCATTTCAGATGTTATTGACTATCATGAATACCTAACATCATTACGAGAAGATGCAACGGTTTATTCTATTGTTTCTATGTCTAGAAAAATAGGACAAGCAGTAGCTGGTGGTATCGGTGGGGTGGCAATCGCCGCTGTTGGTTATAATGCTACATTAGGTACGCAACCACAAGAAGTATTAGATGGTATTTACATGCTAGGTACATTAGTGCCAGGTGTATTATACGGAATCATTGCAGTCGTTTTATTCATGTATCCTTTAAACAAGCAAAAAACAATTGAATTAAGTAAAGAATTAGAAGCAAAACGTAATGCAAATAGTTAATGAATTGAAGAATTAAGGTTGAATTATTGGCTCTAATAATTGGTATGAATAATCATTAGAGCCAATTCTAGATATTTTACGGTGGAGGATTTAGTTAATGATCGACTTAAAGGAAAAAACAATGATGGTAGATTTAAAAGCAAAACCGTTTAATTTAACAGATAAAGATATTAAATGGGTAGAAGATACAATTGCAGAGATGACAATCGAGGAAAAAATCGGTCAGTTATTCGTAAACATGGGAGCCAGCCGTGATGAAGAGTACTTAAAAGGAATGTTAGATACTTATCATATCGGTGCCGTTCGTTACAATCCAGCTACAGCTGAACAAGTATATGACCAAAATAAAATCTTACAAGAAAATAGTAAGGTTCCTCTATTAATAGCTGCAAATACAGAGTGCGGTGGAAATGGTGCTTGTATAGATGGTACATATGTAGGTCATCAGGTAAAAATAGGTGCTACAAATGATCCTAAGTATGCTTATGAAATGGGGAGAGTATCCGGAGAGGAAGCTGCTGCTATCGGGTGTAACTGGAGCTTTGCACCAGTTGTTGATATCGATATGAACTGGAGAAACCCAGTAATATCTACTCGTTGCTACTCCAATAAAGCAGAGCAAGTTTTAGAATACTCTTTAGAATATATGAGAGGAATAATGGAAAGTGGTATAGCTCCAGCTGCTAAGCACTTCCCTGGAGATGGCGTAGATGAAAGGGATCATCACTTATCATTTGCTCCAAACACGTTAACAGTAGAAGAGTGGGATAATACATTCGGAAAAGTATATGGAGGATTAATAGAAGCGGGATTACCTTCTATCATGTCAGGGCACATCGCTTTACCGGAATATGTACGTCACTTTAAACCAGATGCAACGATTGAAGAGTTAGCAACGCCATCAAGTTTAAGTAATATCGTCTTACAAAATCTATTAAGAGATAAATTGAACTTTAATGGTGTAATCGTAACGGATGCTTCTCACATGGTAGCGATGACATCTGCTATGAAGCGCAGTGAGATGTTACCTACAGCTATAGCTGCTGGCTGTGACTTATTCTTATTCTTCAATGACCCGGAGGAAGACTTCAACTGGATGATGGAAGGCTATAAAAAAGGAATCATCACTGAAGAAAGACTTGAAGAGGCATTAACTCGTATATTAGGATTGAAAGCATCTTTAGGATTACACACAAAAGCTAAAACTGAAATTTTACAGCCAAAAGAAGAAGCCATGGCTAAAATCGGAACAGAAGCAAATAAGGCTGTTGCACCAGAAATATCAGATAAAGCGATCACATTAGTGAAGAATAAGCAGGAATTATTACCAATCAATCCAGAAAAGAATAAGAGGGTTTTACTTGTTGATGTAAAAGGACCAGAATCTGCTTATGGTAAAATCATGGCTGCTATGTCGGTTGGTAAGAAAAAGCCAATCGAATTAATGAAGGAATTACTTGAAAAAGCAGGTTTTGAAGTTGAAATATATGAATCTGCAATAGATAAGATATTAAAACTTCCACCACAAGAAATGTTAGGTGCAGTCATGAACGTATATGCTCAAAAACGTCCAATATCTGATTTAACAAGTAATTATGATTTAATCATAAACATAGCAGACGTACCACCAAGCACAGATCAGCGTATTCAATGGAATCCTTCAAAGGGAACTCCAGATATACCGTTCTATGTAAATGAAGTACCGACAATATTTATATCTTTACAATGTCCATTCCATTTAGCAGATGTACCGCAAGTTAAGACATACATAAATGCCTATGATAGTCATGAACATACATTATCTGCAATAGTTGATAAATTGTTAGGACGTTCAGAATTTAAAGGTGTAAGCCCTGTCGATGCATTTTGTGGATTTATCGATACAAGAATTTAATGAAGTGTTTATATAAATAATAGGTTTTTAGATTATGTAATTTAAATCATCATTTCATTTCTGCCGTAGGTAAGAAGATAGTTAGACGGAATTTAACTATCTTCTTTACTTATATAAGCTTTGAACAGAGACTAGCAGTGTTTTCTCTAATAGGAGTGAGACTAAGTATGATGAAAATGTTATCAAGGTTACCAGGTGAGAATAATAATAACTACTCGTATAGAGCAATTAAAGAAGGGATATTATCATTAGAATTACTGCCTGGACAGTTATTGAGTGTTGGAGAACTGACTGAGGTATTAAAAGTATCAAGTACGCCTATAAAAAGTGCGTTATGGAAACTTCATCAAGAGCATCTTGTAGATGTTATTCCACAAGTTGGGTCATATGTTTCAAGAATAAATTTGGAATTGGTTGAAGAAGCATCGTTTATGTGGTTTGACTTAGAAAAGAAATATTTAAAATCAGCATGTAATTATTTTTCTGAAGAGAATGTTGATCAGTTAAGGAGAAATCTTGATCTTCAAGAAATGCTGTTGATTCAACAAAACATACTGAGTCCAAAAAAGATGACTAGACAATTTAATGAATTAGATGATAGCTTTCATTCCATTATCTTCCGAGGTCATCATAGGGATAATACTTGGAAAGCAATTTCACGTATGAATATGGATTATCACCGAATGATTAACTTTAGCCAACATCATTTTGAACAGATGATTGCTGAACATAGAAATATACTTTCTATAATTGAGAATAAAGAGATGGAACGAGTGGAAGATACCCTTAAAAAACATATATTCAAACCACTAGATTATTGGAGAAGGTATAAAGAAGAAATCTGCGAGAAGAATGAGCGCAAAATATTCATGGCTACAACATGAGCTTACGTTAACGTAATAAAAATTACAAAGAAGCCTCTCAAAAGCTACGCACTTTTAAGAGACTTCTTTTTAAGTTATTAACATAAAAATGTCGATTTTAATTTTTATAATATTAAAGAGTCTTTAGTGTCTTTAATGCACGATGAATTATTAATCAGTAAGATCTACAACAACTTTAATCGTTTCATTGGCAGCGATAGCTGTTTCAAAAGCCTTTGAAAGGTCGTCTAATTTATAGACTTGCGTTACCATTGTTGCGATTGGTGTTTTTTTCTTCTCAATATGATCGACGACACGTACGATATCTTCATGTGTATACCCACTTGCACCAATAATTTTTACTTCTTTACTCATAATATCCGAGAAACTTACTGGTACGTCTTGTTTGTACACGGCAACAATGGCAAAACGAGCATCAGGTTTTGCCATTTTGAATGCTTGTTCAAATAATGGAGGAGCACCGGCAGCATCAATAAAAGCATCCACATTTGGAAGTGGAAAACCATAGTATTCAGCTGTGCCGAAATATTCAACAAGTGTTGTGGCTAGATCCTGTTTAGTGGTATTGATTGTTTTCGCACCTAATTCTTGAGCTTTAGCTAAACGCCAATCATTGATATCTACTACAACCACATCTTTAATACCTTCTCCGATCAAGCCGGCAGCAGCTGATAATCCGATCGGACCGGCACCAAGTACTACGATATGTTCACCTGGTTTAGGGTTAGTTGAGAAAGCACCATGAAAACCAACGCTCATAGGCTCCATTAATGCCGCTTCTTCAGGTGTTACTTCATCTGAGAAAGTGTATAAGTTATGATTTAAGGCTGCATCTTCGATGACCACAAATTGAGAAAATCCGCCTGCTTCACAAGAAAGTGCCTTACCAACTCGTTTAGCGGTAATCGGATTCACCCCAACGCGCATTCCAACTTGAATGTCCTTTACCTCTGAACCAACCTCTGCGACTTCACCGAAAAATTCATGCCCAAATTCTTTTTCATAACGGATGCCCATATTTCCGGCACCAGCTTTTACAATATTTATATCTGTACCGCAAATACCACAACGCAATGTACGCAATAATACATCCTTCGGTCCGATTGTTGGCATTGGTAACTCTTCAACTCGTACATCATTTAAGCCATGATAAACTCCTGCTTTCATCTCATTCACCCCAATTTTTATAAGTATACTTAATTTTATGACAATTAATATACCAGAGCAATTTGGAACCATTTATATGAACAATAAAAATGTTACTAATCTCCCAAAGACATTTATTATAGGTGGTAATATATGTATATAGTATTTGAAATCTATATATCTGTAATTTCTATTAATTATTGACAAGTAATCAGTATTGCTATTGGTTTTGTAAACGGATTTATCTCAAAATTATTAATGAGACCGACAGACTCTCCGAAACCTGAGTAACTGAAAGAAACTTTATTTTAAAAAATTAAAACCGGAAACGGAATAGCCTCGTCAATATTTAGGAAGGGGGAGAAATAGTGGATGAAATAACAATGGAACGCCTCGTTATTGAGGAAAAGGAGATCATCATCGACGAACTGATGGACCAATATGGGCAAGAAATTTTACAACTCTCCTATTCTTATGTGAAGAATCGTGAACTTGCTGAGGACCTTACCCAAGATATCTTTGTAAAATGCTATCAATCCCTTCATACATATAAGGGTAAATCAAAAATTAGGACATGGTTGTGGAGAATAGCTATTAATCATTGCAAGGATTATTTGAAAAGCTGGTACAAAAACCATGTCTTCCTCTCAAGTGATGAATACATTTATTCTGGTGAAAGTGGGCATAGCACTGAACAAGCGGTTATTCGGCAAGATGAAGAAGAACGTCTGGTGCATTCTGTTATGCATCTGCCGATTAAATATCGGGAAGTCATCTATCTTCATTATTTTGAGGAGATGCCCATTCGTGAAATGGCGCAGGTACTATATATTAATAACAATACAGTGAAAACGAGACTCCGCAGGGCGAAGACACTTTTAAAGGATAGTTGGGAGGGATATAGCGAATGGAAGAACGGTTGAAGGGTCTTAAAAAGGCTATGAAGGAAACTTGCATGCGGGAGCTAGATTTCTCAGAAACTATGAAAAAGCGCATTCATAAGTCCATCGCAAAAGAATCATTCAGCGAGCAGGATATGTTCATTAACCTCCTCCAGCTTCTTTTAAAGGAAAGGACAGGCTTTGAATTAACAAGGCTTCTTGCAGTAAGAGGCATAAGAAAGTATGAGGACCAGGAAGGTTCTATATATGCGTTTTTGCATGAACAGGAGCTAGCGGGAATCATTACGGCTTCATGGGGATCATCAGGAGAAAAAAAGTATCAGCTGACCGACAAGGGGAGACGTGCGCTTGAAAAGTCTGATGAACGAGTATGGCTAGCTAGTCTTACCTTGAGAGGACAGGCGGAGAGGTGATCAGAATGGTCAATGATAGAGAACGCTTTTTGGGAGAAGTTATCGGGCAAATTCGCTCAAAGGAAGCGAAGGTAAGTGTTGAAAAAGAATTGAATTATCATCTTAAGGAAGCAAAGGAATATTGGCTGGGGAAAGGGCTGTCGGCTACGGAGGCACAGGAGAAGGCGATTAAGCAAATGGGAGATCCGTATAAGCTTGGTGAGAAGATGAACAAGCTATACCGACCGAAAGTGGATTGGCTGCTTCTTTCCCTGTTAGCAGCAGTGATAATGCTTGGATTTCTCCCGATTTTATCAATGGATTCGTCACAAGTGGAAATACAGGATTCATTTATGCGGAATAGAGTGATTTTTGGTCTGCTAGGCATAGCGCTGGCAATTGGGATTATGTACTTTGACTATCGGAAGCTGCAAAGATGGGGTTGGGCCTTTTATCTGGTTGGTGTAGCTATACTCTATGGGTTACGGCTAATTCCGTCTTATACAATCAATGGGGAACCTTATTTTGGTATACCAATGCTTGGTTCATTCAATTGTTGGATTGCATTGCCGTTCTTTTTCCTGGCTTGGGCTCAATTTTTTCAGAATAAGAAATTGAAAGTTTGGCAGCTTTTTCTTTTGTTTATCTACTCCTTTTATCTTTTCTTAATGGTTCCAGACCTAGCAATCTCATTTATCTATGGAATGACAGTTTTGATTATGTTATGGTGGAGCCATTTAAGTAAGAAAACTGCATTATTTATAACCGCAAGTACGATTACAGCATTCATAATTGGGTTGGTAGCCGTTTTGCCTTCTTTAAAAGGTTATCAGAATGAGCGGATAGCAGCCTATATAAATCCCGAGAAGTATGCAGATGGTTCAGGGTATATGTATGTGCAACTAAGGGAGCTGATGACCGAAGCAAAATGGTATGGAAGCTCTGCTGGCCAGGGTAATGTTCTTCCAGGAACATATTCCGATTATGCATTGGCGGGTCTGACCTCTCATTTCGGGTATGTTGTCACCGTGGCAGTTCTGATTATTCTCCTATTATTTGTGATTCGAATGGGGTATATTGCGATAGGAGCACGCAATAGATATGGAAAGTTACTTGTTATCGGAGCTCTGGCCCTGTTTTCTTTACAATTTTTCTATAATATTGCGATGATATTCGGGTTTGTCCCGATTATGACAATCTACTTACCGTTTATCAGCTATGGCTGGATGTCGACGATTTTGAATGCGTTTTTAATAGGAATTGTACTTAGTGTTTACAGGCGTAAGCATTATGGTGTAATGACAGAAAGAGAGTGCGAGGTCAATTAGGCCTAGCATCCTTTTTAAGCGAGGTTCGGACCAAACCAATTAACATCATCTTCCATAGGCAGAAAATAAGAGTGGGAAATCACGAAAAGGATTTCAGGCTATATTAACGGACAAATCATCGCGGTTAATGGCGGACGTAATATGCTTAGAGGATAATGATATAATCCCATCTGTTAAACACAGGTGGGATTTTTATGTTAAGGTTAACTTATCCCTCGTTATAGTGGGATTTTGGAGCAATGAGCTAATAGGAGTGTTTAATCATGCAACATTTGCAGTTCGAAAAATCGTGGGATAAAGCGTTATCTGCCCAGGACCGAAGCTATATAGAAAAAGTATTTGTAGAGACAAAGCATCTAAACGGCACAGGTGTAATTTTCTCTCCTATCCGGGAAGCCATCAACCACAAAGAGGCACTGCTTGTGACCGTATTAGTCCATAATTTCACGGATCAGCCGCTTACATTTAATAACACAAGATTACGATACAAAATTCAGGGAGAGGTTATTGCGGAAAATGAATTTACCTTACCTAAGCTTGTGATTCCAAATGAAGTGAGTATGCCATGGACATTTATATTTCCAAAAGAAAGCTACAAAACACAGCTATCTATTAAGAATGGACGATTAGAGGCAGTTTGATTTTCAACAGGCAAAAAGACCAAAATCAGTTGAATAAAATTATATCGAAAATAGTAAAAAGTTTTTAATATAAATAAAGTTTCTGAGAGATCTAAACTTCCTAAGGTAATATAAAACGGCTTGATTCAAGTAGGAATCATCAAGCCGTTTTTATTATCAGGAAGATTTAGCATGAAGTATGACGAGGAATTTTCCATCCTGGACTTCATTAGAGTAACGTTGAGCGTCCTCTTCAGAAAGTCCGATATTCATCAGAGAGTTTAATAATCCTCCTTCACTGGATCGGGCTCCAACTAGCGCACCGCCGAGCATAGTTAAAACAGGACCTGCAGCCAAAATTGCCCCTAAACCTGGGACCAATACAGCCGGTAATCCTGCGAGTGCGCCGGCAATGCCGAGTGCCCCTCCGGTAGCAGCTCCTGCAATAGCTCCATCCATAGTAGATATTTTTACTTCCTGTGACATCTTGGATAAATCATTTGCCTGGTTAGCAATCACGGAAATTTCATCAGTCGTATAGCCTTCCTTTTTAAACTCCTCAATAGCATCTGCTGCTTGTTGCTCGTTTTCATATACGTTAATCACATAATCTCCCATTCTATACCTCCCAATTTTCTTTAATATGACTTATTTACCCGTTTTAATATCTTTAGACACTTTTTCCTGGGTGTACTGGATAGATCGTTATTTTTTATTAAATTAAAGTATTCGATTTATAATAAAATGGGTTCGGGCCAGACAACGAGTCATAAGGAAACACCTTTTTATCTTGTTAAAATCAAGAAAAATAAAATTTAATTCTAAATAAAACAGTAAATAACTGAGTAATTTAAAGATTTCATATCATTTGGCTATCAAAGTGGTTATATTTAACTGTTTTTCTGTATTTTAGGATGAATATGAGCTACTCATACTCTTTACAACTGGAAAATACCGGAGTAGTATTACTCTCATAATTAAATCATTCTTAATCGCTGAATCTTTAAAGAGCGGGGGAACCACTTTTGTGACTCTTGTCACTTGGGGTGAATCCTTAATCAAGGTAGGGCTACTCTTTTGGCCCGAATCCGACAGCTAACCTCGTAAGCGTTAAGGGAGAGGATGGTGTAACTGGGGAGTCGAAGAAGTTATTTCGACCACAGGGTAGACCTCTGTGGTCTTTTTTGAATTTTAACAATTTAATACGTTAATATCTTAAATCGCTGAGTCTTTTTAAAGAGCGGGGGAACCACTTTTGTGACTCTTGTCACTTGGGGTGAATCCTTAACAAGGTAGGGCTACTCTTTTGGCCCGAATCCGACAGCTAACCTCGTAAGCGTTAAGAGAGAAGGTATTACCTTTGGTTTAAAGCCCACTGTGTAATACAGAGGGCTTTTTTGTGCTTTTTGAATGGTGAATTTTAACAAAAATAAGGAGGAACCAACCAAATGTTTCGTATGAGTTATCTGGATATGAGAATGCAAGAAGAGCTAGTTCAATCGTTTACCAGAATAACCAGATGAATATTTCATATTATCCGAATGGTTTCTCTAAAGTTAGATAAAAGGACAATAAGGGGTGTCCTTTCTATCATTCGATCAACATATATGGGATATAGAAAGGGCAGCTTTATCCTTCTATGAGATTAAGGGGGATTTAAAAGTGGGAAACGTGCTGATTATCGGCAAAGGCAATCTTTATACGTCAGTGATTTCTAGTAATAGCTTCAGAACAAGGGCATTTGATGTATTGCCTTATAAGCAATATTTTAAATCTCTTTACAACACGGAAAATGGAAACAGGAGAATAGATAACCAAATTGAAATGGAAAAGGAAT
Organism: Bacillus sp. E214; assembly: GCF_008087365.1. Lineage (NCBI taxonomy): Bacteria > Bacillati > Bacillota > Bacilli > Caryophanales > Bacillaceae > Bacillus > Bacillus sp. E214. The sequence continues at coordinate 29,429 of NZ_VENN01000008.1, forward strand.
TTTTGGTATATAACAAGGTTTATATTATTTCAGATTCCATCAATGAAGGGTTTGAATTGACTACCTTCTTTTCTAAATTGGGTACGAGAAAAATCATTGTTGCGACACAATGCAGCAGGGATTATCAGCTTTACAAGAAGCTCGGCGCCAAACTTGTTTATATAAGTAAACCTGGAAGCAGCTCATATAGTTGGTTAACCAATCACCTTTAACCTTTTAGCTGTGGATTAAAAAATCAATTTTATGAAAGGAAGATTCTTGTGGATCTTATTTCAATTGGATTAGCAGTAGGATCATTTCTACTATTTTGGGGATTTATCAAATTTTGTGACAATGTGATTGAGGAACGAGGGGTAGAAAAATGATTTTTATAGGAATCGTTGTAGGTGGACTTGCGATTTACTTAGTTGATGCCTTAATTCATCCAGAGAGATATTAATTTATTAAAACACTATGGGGGAAAGAATAATGGATTTTATACAAATAGCATTGGTATTAGCGGTTCTTTTATTGCTTGCTATTCCTATGGGGCGTTATATAGCCCGTGCTTTCTCTTTGGAAGAGACAAGGCTTGATCGAGTATTTGGCGGAATAGAGAAAATAATTTATAAGCTGTCAGGAATTTCGCAGGGGAATATGAAGTGGAAGCAATACGCAAAGGCTTTATTGGTCAGTAATATAGCAATGTTTGCTATATGTTATATAATCGTTCGTCTACAAGGTGTTTTACCGGGAAATCCAAGTGGGATTGCTTCAATGGATCCGTTCTTATCTTTTAATACAGTAGCAAGTTTTTTAACCAATACTAATTTACAACACTATAGCGGAGAATCAGGTTTATCTTATTTATCACAAATGATGGTTATTATCTTTCTGATGTTTACAACACCAGCGACAGGAATTGCTCTATGTATCGCCTTTATGAGAGGCCTGACAGGGCAAAAAAGCATAGGTAACTTTTATGTGGATTTAATCCGTGCCCATACACGTATTCTGATCCCGCTTTCCATCCTGGTTGGAATCGTGCTAGTAGGTCAGGGAGTTCCGCAAACAATAGGGCCGACGATTACAGCTACGACCCTGGAGGGTGCCGAACAGCAGATTGCGCGTGGACCTGTTGCAGCTTTGGAATCTATTAAGCATTTAGGGACTAATGGCGGGGGATTTTTCGGTGTAAACTCTGCACATCCATTTGAGAATCCAACACCACTCACGAACGTTATTGAAATCTTATCCATGTTTTTACTACCAGCTTCACTGCCAATCGCTTTTGGACATATGGCTAGAAGCCGTAAGCAAGGTTGGATTTTATTCAGTGCGATGGGAATTATGTTTCTTGCGTTCTTATCATTAGCCTATTTTAGTGAAGCAAATGGAAATCCTGCGCTTCGAGAAATCGGCCTTTCTCAATCAGATGGAAGTATGGAAGGGAAGGAAGTGCGGTTTGGAATTGCCCAAAGTGCCCTATTTACAACAGTTACAACAGCTGCAACCACAGGCACAGTAAACAATATGCATGACACGTTAACCCCGCTTGGAGGGTTGGTTCCATTGGGGGAAATGATGTTGAATTGTGTATTTGGTGGGGACGGTGTTGGAACCGTAAATATTTTAATGTATGCCATTCTAGCTGTTTTCTTAGCAGGATTAATGGTTGGGCGAACACCTGAATTTTTAGGGCGTAAAATCGAAGCGAAAGAAATGAAGTTAATCGCCATTACCATTTTAATACATCCGCTAATTATTCTGGCTCCATCGGCCATTGCGCTGGCAACAGAAATGGGGTCATCAGCGATTTCGAATTCAGGGTTCCATGGAATTACTCAAGTCGTCTATGAATTTACTTCATCTGCGGCGAACAATGGATCAGGATTTGAAGGCTTAGGTGATAATACACCATTTTGGAATATATCAACAGGGTTAGTGATGTTATTTGGCCGCTATTTCTCCATGATTGCCATGCTTGCAGTAGCTGGATCGTTACTAAATAAAAAACCTGTTCCGGAAACGATTGGTACGTTTAAATCAGATAACATCACATTCATCGTTCTTCTGGTGACTACGGTTTTAATCGTAGGGGCATTAACATTCTTCCCAGTTATCACGCTCGGACCAATTGCGGAGTATTTATCGATTCGCTAATAAAGAAAAAAGAAGGTAAAGGAGTATTCTAATGAACACAAAGCGTAAAGCGGCGATTAATAACGCTATAGTCAAGCGTGCTTTAATAGATGCTTTTAAAAAGCTGGACCCGCGTCTGATGGCTAAAAATCCAGTCATGTTTGTAGTAGAGGTTGGGTTTGTTATCACCCTAATCCTGACCATTTTCCCCACCCTATTTGGAGGGGGAGCGAGTTCAATTTACAACGGGAGTGTAAGTGCAATCTTACTTCTTACCATTCTATTCGCTAACTTTGCGGAATCTTTAGCAGAAGGAAGAGGTAAGGCACAAGCTGAAAGCTTGAAAAAGACAAAACAAGATACAAGTGCCAGATTGCTTTTGAAAGATGGATCAACCAAAATGGTCCAATCAACTGAATTGAGAAAAGGGGATATAGTTGTTGTCAAAGCAACTGAATTGATTCCTGGCGATGGGGAAATTGTAGAAGGGGTAGCCTCTGTTGATGAATCAGCAATAACAGGTGAATCTGCACCGGTTATTAAAGAATCTGGTGGAGATTTCAGCTCAGTCACCGGCGGTACACGAGTAATTAGTGACAGGCTAAAGATTCGAGTGACGACGGATCCAGGTGAATCCTTCCTTGATCGTATGATTCATTTGGTTGAAGGAGCTAAGCGCCAAAAAACACCGAATGAAATTGCATTAAATACATTGCTCGTCAGCTTAACGTTGATATTCTTAATTGTTTGTACGACCCTGGTTCCAATCGCCTCCTATGTTGGAGTGACTATACCAATCGCAACTTTGGTAGCCTTACTTGTTTGTTTGATTCCTACGACGATTGGGGGACTGCTTTCAGCGATTGGAGTCGCCGGGATGGACCGAGTTACTCAATTTAATGTAATTGCTATGTCAGGTAAAGCAGTGGAGGCGGCTGGGGATATTAATACGATAATTCTCGATAAAACAGGAACGATAACCTATGGGAACCGGATGGCTACAGCATTTGTGTCCGTTGGAAAAGCAGATCAAATAGAGCTGAATAAAGCCGCACAAGCTAGCTCTCTTCATGATGAGACTCCTGAGGGACGCTCGATCATTGAGCTGGCAAAAAAATCAGGTGTTTTAGAAACTGTGGGCCATGAAATTGATTCCGAAGGTGTTGAATTTAAAGCGGAAACACGAATGAGCGGAACAGACTTTGCAGATGGACGGAGAATTAGAAAAGGGGCCGTAGATGCTATTAAAGAGTATGTGACCGCTCAGGGAGGGACTGTGCCAAAGGATCTTGATAGTAAAACAAAAACAATCGCAATGGAAGGTGGCACACCGCTTGCAGTAGCAGAAGGTAATAAAATTCTAGGCTTAATATATTTAAAAGATACCGTCAAACCGGGAATGAAGGAACGGTTTGATGAATTACGAAAAATGGGGATAAAAACGGTCATGTGTACAGGGGATAACCCACTGACCGCCGCAACGATCGCTCGTGAGGCGGGGGTGGATGATTTTATCTCTGAGGCAAAACCCGAAGATAAGATTTCCGTTATTAAAAAGGAACAAGCCGAAGGAAAGCTGGTAGCGATGACAGGAGACGGAACGAATGATGCACCGGCACTCGCGCAGGCTGATGTTGGCCTTGCGATGAATAGCGGAACGATTGCGGCAAAAGAGGCGGCGAACATGGTTGACTTAGATTCTGACCCAACGAAGATCATTGAAGTAGTAGCCATCGGTAAGCAACTGTTAATGACAAGAGGTGCTTTGACTACGTTCAGTATTGCTAATGATGTTGCGAAATACTTTGCGATTATCCCAGCTATGTTTATGGTAGCAATCCCGCAAATAGGGGCACTAAATATTATGAATCTAAATACACCACAAAGCGCGATTCTATCCGCTCTCATCTTTAACGCAATTATCATCCCATTGCTTATACCACTGGCAATGAAGGGTGTTAAATATGTGCCGATGAGTTCTACAAAACTATTAAATCGTAACCTCACGATTTTTGGATTCGGGGGAGTCATTGTTCCGTTTATCGGTATTAAGGTAATCGATTCTCTGCTTATGGTCATGAATTTTGTTTAAAAATAACTAATAAAGTAAAGGTGACGTATACATGTTGAAAAATTTGAGGGTAAGTCTGGTACTACTTCTTATATGCGGGATCATGTATCCTTTGGCGATGACAGGGGTATCACAGCTGATTTTCCCAGCTAAAGCCGATGGCAGTGTGATCGAAGCTAAAGACGGGGATGTGGTAGGTTCTGAATTGATTGGGCAGAGTTTTAAGGATGCGAAATACTTCATGAGCCGTGTATCTTCTATTGAATATAATGCTTCTGGATCAGGGTCAGGAAATTATGCACCATCTAATGAGGATATGATTGAGCGGACTAAAAACGATATAAAGGCATTTTTAGAAAATAACCCTGATGTGCAAAAAGAAGATATTCCGGCAGATCTTTTAACAAATTCAGGTTCAGGTTTGGATCCGCATATTTCACCGATGGCAGCGAAGATTCAAGTACCGAGAATTGCTGATGTCAGGGACATGGATGAAGAGCAATTAGTGTCCCTTATTATAAAAAATACGGATGGAAGGCAATATGGGATATTAGGAGAACCGCGGGTAAATGTATTACAGCTAAATATGGAGCTTGATAGATTGAAATAAGGAAGAAGGAGAAAGGGAGAGTATCGTATACCAGCTCTCCTTTTCTTGTCTGTAGAAAGATAGGGGTGAAAGCATGGTCGAATTTCGCAGAAAAACTCCCGAAGAATTTTTACAATCGATTTATGAAGTGAAACGAGGAAGGCTGAAAATTATTCTCGGGGCGGTTTCTGGATCGGGAAAGACCTATCATATGTTATTGGATGGGAATGTATTGAAGAAGAGATCGATTGATGTTGTGATTGGAATAATCAGTCCATCCAATCGTCCTAAAACAAATGAACAAATCGGGGATTTGGAGACGATTCGACCAATTGAATGGGTGGAGAACGGAATAGTTAAACAGGATTTAGATATTGAAGCCATTAAAGAAAGGAATCCAGAAGTTGTTCTTGTTGATATCTTGTCACATCGCAATCGCTTAGATGCACCGCATAAGACAAGACTTGAAGATGTAATAGAGCTAATGAACCACAATATTAGTGTAATTACAACGATGAACATTTACGAATTAAATGGAGTTAGAGAGATTGTTGAAAAACTGTTAGGCATTAAAGTACAGGTGGATCATTGTGTACCGAATGACACCCTTGCGATGGCAGATGAGGTTAAGCTTTTGGATGTAACACCTGACCAAATTCTTAATCGTTTACAGGATGGCAACATAGACCGGGTATTAGAAGAGAAATTGTTTAAACGAGCAAATTTGGCAGTATTACGCGAGCTTGCCTTACGCCATTTAGCAGGTGAAGTAAATGACGAACTGGATGAATATCGAGAACAGCAAGGGCTGATAGGACCATCCGGAGCATCGGAGAGAATTCTTGTTACCGTTCAATATCACTGGAATGGCTCAATTTTAGTACGTAGAGGACAACAAGTTGCAAAACGTTTGGGTGGTGAGCTATTAGTCGTATGTTTCCTTTCACCGGATAGAAAGCTTTCAAAGGAAGAGCAAACTTTTAGAAGGTCCATTAAAAAGTTAGTTCATAAAGTTGGAGGTAAATTTGAAGAATTTTCTATTACTCGAACGGATGCAGCCGAGGAAATCGTCACCTATGCAACTGACAAGAAAATCACCAAAATTGTAATAGGCCATTCTAAAAGAAGCCGCCTGGAAGAAATCATAAACGGCTCGGTCATTAATAAAATTCTGCGAAGTACGCAAAACATAGATATCTTGGTTGTAGCTGACCGAACAGATAAAAGTGGGAAAAGAGTAATACCTGCTAAGTTGGGAGACGACAATAAAATCAATCCATACCGTCGCTTATCAAATCGAGAAGTGGAAGAGCGGATTGGAAAAATGAAGCGTGGACAATTAAAGGTTTATATTGGGGCAGCTCCAGGTGTCGGGAAGACGTATACGATGCTGCGTGAGGCTAACGAGTTGAAGAAAAACGGAATAGATGTCGTAATTGGTTTGCTTGAAACACATGGTAGGAAAGAAACACTTGATCAAGTCGGAAGCTTGGAAATGATGCCACGAATGAAAATTAACTATAAAAATGTTGTGATTGAAGAAATGGATGTAGATGCCATTATAAAGAGAAATCCCGAGGTGGTACTAGTTGATGAATTGGCTCATACCAACGTACCAGGCAGCAATCATAAAAAACGTTATGAAGATGTTGAAGAGATTATAAAATCAGGGATTTCGGTCATCTCAACCATGAACATTCAGCATTTAGAAAGTTTAAATGACAGTATTGAACAAATTACAGGAGTGCGGGTACGGGAAACAGTACCCGATCAAGTTCTCCGAATGGCAGATGAGATTGAGCTTATTGATATTTCTCCAAAGGAGTTGCAGCAACGTATGCTGGAGGGGAATATATACGCAAAGGAAAAAGTAGAACAGGCACTGAATCATTTTTTTAAAACGTATAATTTAATCGCATTAAGAGAACTCGCCCTTCGTGAAGTCGCTGATGATGTTGATGAGAGACTAGAATTATTGGAACGTAACCGTACTTTAAGAGGACCGTGGCGAAAACAAGAGGTTATCTTTGTTTGTGTAAATTTACGCGGGAACAGTGAGCGTTTAATTCGACGTGGTTTTCGAACTGCTTATCGGTTGAAGGCTAACTGGTATGTGGGTTATGTAAAGGAGCATTCTGTTCTAACAGACGAAGAACAGTCCAAAATAAAGAACTTGCAGTTTTTAACCGAAAGACTGGGCGGGCTTTTTGAACTATACGAAACATCCCATCGAAGAAAAGTTGTTGAAGAATTGGTAGAACGATTAAATGACAAAGAGGCAACTCAAGTGTTTATAGGACAATCGACACGGACAAGAATGGAAGAGATCGTAAGAGGTTCGGTTGTCCAAAAGCTATTGCGTTTAGTCCGTCATTTAGATGTATTAATCATTGCAGATCAAAAACCTGATAAAAAGATGGACTAAGTTAACCGCCAAATTTAGAAAAGCATATAAACTAATCGGTCGGGCATTCTAAAGCAGAGCAGGAAGTATGAATAACTGATGAGGGGGTAAGCGGTGAATATAGCCTTTTTTCTAATCCCAAAAAGAGAAGTAGCCTTCGTTAAATATGAGTCCACGATGAGACAAGCGTTGGAAAAAATGGAGTTTCACAAATACTCTGCAGTTCCCATTATCGATAACCAAGGGAGATATGTTGGTACCTTAACAGAGGGGGACTTACTCTGGAAAATGAAAAACACCCCTGACTTATCATTTGAAAACACCCATAAAACGAAACTGAAGGACATAAGACCAAAGCGTTATAATGAACCGATTCATATTGATGCTGATATGGAAAGTATTCTTTTAAGGGCAATGGAGCAGAATTTTGTCCCTGTTATTGATGACGCAGGCATTTTTATTGGAATTATTAGAAGAAGAGAAATCATAGAATACTGTGCTAAGGGGATTTTCGAGAAAAAAGCATAAAATTAATAGTAATAGTGTACTGTTTAACTTTTATTACCTTTCGCAAGGAATTATTTTATTACCATACAATAAGAGAGTCCAAAGTTAATGTTCAGTATAATCAGCAGTCACATAAGCTTTCTAACACGACTGCCTGGATTATAAGGTAATCTTTTAGAATTGACGGTTTAACAGCCCTATATTCTATAAAAAGTTCATACATACATAAAAAGGTGAATTTAAAAGATTGTTTCCTGTAAAAAAGGGAGCAGTCTTTTTTTATCAATAAGATGTAGTCGGTGTTTCTCGAGGTAAATAATAATTCGGTAATTTCTGAAAAAATAGATTGACAAAAGTAGGAAAAGAAATTATATTTAACTACGTATTGATAATCATTATCAATTAAATTGGGCTATATATCCTTTTAAGGAGGTTTACTATGAATCGCCTCTATACAGATCGTTTGAACATTGGGTACGGGGAAGAATTAATTGTAAAGGATCTCAGTGTAGAAATACCTGACCGGAAAATAACGACAATCATTGGCTCTAATGGGTGTGGGAAATCAACTTTATTGAAAGCCATTACACGCATTATATCTCATCAATCAGGCGACGTCGTTTTGGATGGGAAAAGTATCTTAAGTAATAATACAAAGATTCTTGCACAAAAAATGGCCATCCTTCCTCAGTCACCAGAAAGTGCAAGCGGACTTACAGTAGGTGAACTAGTTTCCTATGGAAGGTTTCCTTATCAAAAGGGATTTGGTCGTTTAACTAAAAAAGATTATGAGGTAATTGACTGGGCACTTGAGGTTACTGGAACGATAGATTACAAGTTTCGTCCGGTAGATGCCCTATCAGGCGGTCAGCGCCAACGTGTTTGGATTGCCATGGCACTAGCCCAGGAGACAGAAATCATCTTTCTCGACGAGCCAACCACCTATTTAGACATGGCTCATCAGTTAGAGGTCTTAGAGCTTTTACAAAAACTGAATCAAGAACAAGCACGTACCATTGTGATGGTCTTGCATGATTTAAACCAGGCAGCACGTTTTGCTGATTATATGATTGCCTTAAAAGATGGCCGAGTTGTAAAAGCCGGGTCCTGCGAGGAAGTGATTACTCCCGCTGTACTCAGAAAAGTATTCCATATTGATGCCCAAATAGGGAGAGATCCACGAACAAATAAACCAATGTGCCTTACTTATAACTTATTAAAAGGAGAACCCAAACATGAAAAAATGGATATTCCCGTTTATGCTGCTCTCAGTGTTAATTATTAGTGCATGCAGCAATAGTTCATCTACAGAGAAGGAAAATGATACAAAAAAAGAAGAAGCGCCAAAAACATTTACATATGAATCAGAAACAGGGCCAGTCGAAGTACCAACAGATCCGCAGCGTGTTGTCATGCTATCAGGATTCACTGGGAACGTGATTGAACTGGATGTGAATTTAGTTGGTGTTGACGTTTGGTCTAAAACAAACCCTACCTTTGAAAAGGAATTAAAGGATGTTGCCGAAGTTTCAGAGGATAATCTAGAAAAAATCATTGAATTGAATCCTGATCTCATTATTGCGTTATCTACTGTTAAAAACGTTGATAAATTAAAGGAGATTGCTCCTACTGTAACCTATACTTGGGGCAAATTGGATTACTTAGCTCAGCATGTGGAAATTGGAAAACTATTAGGTAAAGAGAAAGAAGCAGAGGACTGGGTTGATGACTTCCAAACACGTGCTGCGGAAGCCGGAGAAGAGATTCGCGCCAAAATCGGTGAGGATGCAACAGTATCTGTAATAGAAGCTTTTGATAAAAATTTATATGTATACGGTGATAATTGGGCACGCGGAACAGAAATCCTTTACCAAGCTATGAAATTGAAAATGCCTGATAAAGTAAAAGAGATGACATCTAAGGATGGATACTATACTCTTTCTACGGAAGTACTCTCTGAATACGCAGGAGATTATGTGATTTTAAGTAAATACGCAGCTGCTGATGTATCATTCCAGGAAACTGAAACCTATAAAAATATACCTGCCGTTAAAAATGGACATGTATATGAAATGGAAGGAGACGGTGCTTCCTTTAGTGACCCAGTTACATTAGAGAAGCATTTAGCTTTTTTCAAGAAATCATTTCTTGGTGAATAATTTTCGGGTGGAGGGATTCTAATTGGAATCCCTTTTCCCCTATTCTGACGAAAGAGAAGATGAGTAACTGATGACAAAAGAAATGAAACGTTCTGTCCCCTTTGTCTATAAAATGATTGCCAGTTTGCTTGTTCTTGCTGGGATGTTTGTGGCGGCCATGGTTTTTGGTGCTGCAGATACGACTGTCAAAGATGTATGGCTCGCTCTTACCTCTAACGTGAAAACGGATGAAACTCTTGTTTTGCGAGAGATTCGTTTTCCAAGAGAAGTTGCAGCCATTTTTGTAGGAGCAGCTTTAGCTGTTGCCGGCGCTATTATGCAAGGGTTGACGAGAAATCCGCTTGCTGATCCAGGTTTACTAGGATTGACTGCCGGCGCAAATGCGGCGCTGGCAATTACGCTGGTTGTTTTCCCATCTATTAATTATTTTGGGTTGATGATTGGCTGTTTTATTGGAGCAGCTGTTGGTACAATCATGGTATTTAGTATGGGGTTTATGAAAAAAGGAGGGTTTTCTCCGCTTCGAATCGTATTAGCAGGTGCTGCTGTATCTGCTTTCCTTTATGCGGTTGCGGATGGGGTAAGTATTTACTTTAAGGTATCTAAAAATGTTTCAGCATGGACTTCAGGAGGGTTAGTTGGAACTAGTTGGGACCAGCTCCAGATCATTGTTCCTTTTATTATAGTTGGCATTCTAGTGGCGCTCATTTTAGCAAGACAGCTGACGATTCTTAGTTTAAATGAAGAAGTTGCTGTTGGCTTGGGGCAAAACACGGCACAAGTAAAATTCATCCTTTATGTTGTCATTATCCTTCTGGCGGGTGCATCTGTTGCCCTTGTCGGGAATATGACCTTTATTGGCTTAATGATCCCGCATATTGTACGGGCCATCGTCGGAACGGATTACCGATTTATTATCCCAATGTCTGCCATTGCAGGAGCTGTTTTTATGCTTTTTGCGGATACGCTTGGACGGACCATAAATGCACCATTTGAAACTCCGGTAGCAGCTATTGTAGCTACAATAGGGTTGCCATTTTTCTTGATAATTGTTCGTAAAGGAGGGAAAGCATTCTCATGATTCATCCTCCTTTACTAAAAAAACAACGACTATTTCTTGTTGTTTTATTGACTCTCATTATTGCTACAGCGGTTGTCAGCATGGGGATGGGAGCAGCTGCTTTATCTTATGACCGGCTCATTCCAACACTACTTGGAGAGGGCACGTTTAAAGAAGAGTTTGTTTTATTTTCGATTCGTTTACCAAGAATACTGATTACAGTGTTGGCTGGAATGGCGCTTGCATTATCGGGTGCTATTTTACAAGGTATTACACGGAATGATTTAGCGGATCCTGGCATTATTGGGATTAATTCTGGAGCGGGTGTGGCTGTAGCTATCTTCTTTCTATTTTTTTCGATTGAACCAGGTTCATTTGTTTATATGCTGCCTCTTGTCGCGTTTTTCGGTGCGATCCTCACCGTATGTTTCATCTATTTATTTTCATATACGAAAAACTCAGGGTTGGAGCCGGTAAGGCTCGTGTTAGTAGGCATAGGTTTTTCGATGGCCCTCTCCGGTGCCATGATTGTCCTTATTTCATCGGCAGAACGAGAAAAAGTAGATTTTATTGCTCAATGGTTAGCAGGGAATATATGGGGAACAGATTGGCCTTTTATTTGGGCGTTGCTCCCTTGGTTAGTCATCCTTATTCCGTTTACTTTATTCAAAGCCAATCGTTTAAACCTTCTCGGGATTAGTGAACCTGCAGCTATTAGTGTAGGTGTGTCGATTGAGAAGGAAAGAATCATTTTACTGATCACAGCTGTTGCCCTGGCTGCCTCCGCTGTCTCGGTTACAGGGGGGATCTCCTTCATCGGTTTAATGGCACCGCATATAGCCAAAACTCTAGTAGGACCACGAAACCAATTATTTATCCCACTTGCCATTTTGATTGGGGGATGGTTATTATTATTCGCTGATACAATCGGCCGAAATCTAATTGAGCCTAACGGACTCCCGGCAGGTATTATGGTTGCCCTTATCGGTGCCCCTTATTTTATGTATTTATTATTGAAAAAATAAGCGAATATCCCTTGGGAATCTGCTTATTATCAAAGGTTTCTACTGTTTTGTTATCGGGATGGAAATGATAGCGTTCATTAACTGTGTGTAAATATTAATTCAGAAAATAAAGCTACTGTTCCCTGTAGCAAAAAGAATCAAGAATGCTAATTAACGGCATTCTTGCTTCTTTTTATTTGGTTATTCCAAATGCCCTTTTCCTCTACTAACTGGATGTTTAACTCGTCAGAAGAACTGGTAGGATGTAAAGCAAATGAACATTTACTCTCATTACTGTTTTAATTACGGAAGTTGATTCAGAAACGATCATTATGATGTCTAAAAATAGATGTGTTGTTGTGCCTTTAGTGAATATATGTAAAATTGATACAATGATTTAGTTTCAAAAAAGGGATGGCTATTGTCATCCTCATTTTAGGTGGGGATATTGATAAAAGTCTAAATAAAGCCGATAAAATTACGTATTTACCAGCTTTATGTATGGTTAAATGTTAAATTCCAGAATAGATTCTGTATTAAATTCCAAGCTCTTCTTTTAATAATAATTCGTTCCGTTCTTTGAATACTTCATTATGCGATGAGACCATTGCAGTATCGTATGCTGAAGGTTCAATAAAAACTTTGGCACTGTTGACAGCATTGAGAGCATCCTGGAAGGCACCGACCAATAAATTTACTTTTCCTTCGTAAGATATAATATCCCCAGCTGCAAAGATTCCTTCTGTAGAAAGAACGCCTTTGGGTGTACCGATATAATAGTAATCATCCTTCATCTCCGGCTGCAAGCCATCTTCAAATTCGAGAGAAGCTTCGCGATTATAGCCATGATTAATTAAAACTTCATCAACAGCAATCGCTCTATTATCACCATTAATCTCTACAATCACTTGATCAATCGCATGGTTTTCCTTATTTGCTACTAAAGAAGTAATGGTAGCATTGAGGATGATTTCTACATGGTTCTCCTGCAAGTTTTTGATTTGAGCCTCGTGTGCAGTCAGTTCATCTTTACGGTAAATAACCGTCACACTCTCTGCGACATGCAGTAATTCTGCAGCCCAATCAATAGCAGCATTTCCTCCACCGGAAATTAAGACATGCTTATCCTTAAAACGCTCTATTCGCTGAACGGTGTAGTGTAAATTAGTAAGCTCGTACTTTGATGCACCTTCTATATCCAGCTTTTGTGGAGAGATAATTCCTCCGCCATTTGCCATAATAACGGTTTTTGATATATGCTTCTCGCCATTATCTGTTATAAGAGTAAATAATCCATTTTCTTTAGTAATATATTCAACTTTAGTATTCAAACATACGGTAGGTTCAAAGGTTAATCCTTGTGATATCAAATCCTTAACGAATTCCTCCCCACGCATAGGACGCAATCCCCCGACATCCCAAATCATCTTTTCAGGATAGATATTAACTTTTCCTCCCAGCATTGTCTGAGATTCAATAATCTTTGTTTTCATGGTTCGTAAACCGCTGTAAAACGCACTGTACAAACCCGCTGGTCCTCCGCCAACAATCGTTACATCATAAATATCCGGCATTAAAAACCCTCCTTTATTACAAAAGATGGAACTAGTAGTTAAGTACATTATATTGATAATAATTCTCATTATCAATGAGAATTTATAATTTGATCAAGCCATAGATGTACGACAGGGAAGTTAGAGGAGTAGGAAAGCAGCTATTCAATGGCTGTCCTACACCTATGCCAGAAGATAGAATCCTAAAATTAATAAACATTTTTCCTCACATGTAAATCACATAATGAATAATGATTCATTATGTGATAATATTTAACGAATAATCGCGGTAAGGAGGAGTGGGATGATAGCTAAAAAGAGCTTTACAACAGAGATGGTAAATGGAGTGCAGACGGGGAATGGAACCATTTCGTTACTTAATGTACATATGAATGTGTATGTTTTTTGTGTGGATGGAGTTTTAATTGATACGGGTGCTCAATCAATTGAAAAGGAATTTTGGCCATTTTTTAATGATTTGGAGATAGATCAGGTTGTTGTAACACATTATCATGAAGACCATACAGGTTGTGCAGCTTTTTTACAGCAGAAGTATCAAGTACCCATTCTTATGAATAAGATGATGATTGATTATTGCCGCAAAAAAGCAGATTATCCATTGTATCGCAAACTTTTTTGGGGCAGACGAAAACCATTTGAGGGTACGGAAATCGGTAAAACATTTGCCTCTCGTCATGCTATATGGGACGTGATTGAGACTCCAGGCCATTCAAAGGATCACCTATCTTTTTTAAATCGGCAAACCGGACAGTTGTTTACAGGGGATTTATATTGTCAGCCTCGGACAAAGGTTGTGTTACGGGAGGAAAGTGTACCGGCTATCATTCATTCATTAAAGCATGTCTTAACCTATGATTTTGAAGAGGTGTATTGCTGTCACTCAGGCTTTTTAAAGAAAGGGCGTATCGCATTACAAAGAAAACTGGATTATTTGTTGGAGATTCAGGAAAAAGTGATTACACAGTATAAAGAGGGGAAAACACCATATCAAATCAAAGAATCCCTGTTCCCAAGAAACTATCCTATTACGAAATTTTCACAAGGAGAATGGGATTCCATTCATATTATAAATTCGGTTCTTTTAAAGTATGATGAAGAAAATATCGCTTTAAAATAAAGTAATTTAACATAGATAAATCTTGGGTCTTGAGCATAGTTCCACAGATTCGGATTTTTTAATGTAAGTCCTCTATAGGATATGATGTATTGCCCTGCCATCAACTATTTGAAACCCAGAGTCATTAATAGGTGGTAAATTACAGGTTAAATACCAATATCACGATTAAAAGGTTAGTGGAAGGGTAAAATACCTATAAAATCCAAAGAGGTGATTTCATGTCAAATGTTCAAAATGAGAACAAACAAGAGTTGGAGAAATTAAGAGAGTTAATTAAAGATGTAGATACTGCAATGCTCACCACACAGACTAGTGAAGGATTGATTTCTCGTCCAATGAAAACTCAGGAAGTCGAATTTGATGGGGATCTATGGTTTTTTACAAAGAAAGAAACAGATAAATATAAAGAGGTGCTGGAACGTCCGGAAGTCAATGTAGCGTATGCCGGTAGATCCTATGTTTCTATTCGAGGTAAAGCTGAAATTGTAAATGACATTAACAAGAAAAAAGAACTCTGGAATGCAGCCTATGAAAAGCTACTGGAAACAAGTGTGGATGACCCAAATATCATTTTAATTAAGGTAGAAGCAGAAGCAGCAGAATATTGGGAAACCGGAAATCTCACTAAAAACATTGTTAATTTATATAAGAAGCTAACAAAGAATGAATCAGATACAGAGAATATAAATGAAACAATTGAATTAAAATAGAAAATACTAAATATTGCATAGAAAAAGGGCATGCCTAAAGTAGGTATGCCCTTTTTCTATACCTTTTTTCTTGGATAATTGTAAAGGAATCTTAAAGGCGATGTTCGTTATTTTATTAGATTGCTGTTCAACAATATGCACTTTAATTCAGGTACTTTCACTCATTAATAGCTCATCTTATATCATTCAGAGTGAACATTCTGTGAATTTAGTAGTATAGAAATTTCATAAAATTTATTCATTTTTTATCAAATGACTAGACATTTAAATCTAACTGTCTATAATAGTAAATGTAAGCGGTTTTACCATATTACTATAAAGGGAGTTTTAAATATGAGAAAAATTTTATTAGCTTGCAGTTCAGGTATGTCAACTAGTTTACTGGTTACTAAAATGGAGCAGCATGCCAAATCAATTGGTGAGGATGCAAAAATTTGGGCAGTAGGTCAGGATAAGGCAAAAGCTGAAATGGCAGATGCAGACGTCGTATTAATTGGCCCTCAAATGAGTTTCCTTAAAGCTGACCTGCAAAAAGAAGCAGACAAACATGGCATTAGAGTGGATGTAATCGATATGATGGCGTATGGAATGGCAGATGGTAAAAAAGCATATGAACAAGCGATTTCCCTTATAGGTGATAAGTAATGGAAAAATTGCAAATTGAACAACTAACAGAAGAACAGGTTAGCTTTCAGCTTATCTTACACAGCGGTAATGCAAGGAGTAAGATTATTCAGTCGTTAAGGGTTTACCGGGAAGGTAATGTTGAAGAAGCGGATGACTTATTAAAGCAGGCTGAGGCAGATCTTAGTATCTCTCATGATATTCATTTTCAAATGGTCCAAAAGGAAGCATCAGGAGAAAAAACGAAATTCTCTATGCTGTTAATGCATGCGGAAGATCATTTGATGTCTACTTTAACGATGAAAGAGTTAGTAAAAGAAATACTGGAAATTTTTAAGGCTAAAGGCTAAAAAGTTTTAGGTTATTACTATTATTCCTAAATTGAGGGGGAAGACCCGTGTTTGAAAAAATTAGTCAATTTCTTATGCCAATCGCAGGTAAACTGAATAACAACCGGTACTTAGGTGTCCTACGTGACGCTTTTATGTTAGCGTTTCCACTGACCGTGTTCGGTTCCATCGTAGTCGTTCTATTAAACCTACCATTCTTGGATTCATTTTTAAGTGACGGCACGATTACAACACTCCGCGATACTTTTGGTGTGGCAAGCAGTGCAACCATGAATATTATGTCTGTGTTTGTTGTATTCGGTATCGGATATTATCTATCAAAAAGCTATGATGTTGAGGCTGTATTTGGAGGAGTAGTTGCTCTTGCATCCTTTTTATTCCTGACTCCGTTTGTGGTTGAAACACAAGGGGGAGAAACAATTACAGGCGTTCTCTCACTAGATCGTCTTGGAGCAAAAGGAATGTTCCTTGGTATGATTTCTGCTTTTGTAGCAGGTGAAATTTACCGAAAAGCTGTTCAAAAAGATATTACGATTAAAATGCCAGCAGGTGTACCACCGGCAGTAGCCAAATCTTTTGCGGCATTGATTCCAGCACTTATTACATTAACTTTCTTCCTAGCGATACAAGGAATCGTAACTTTAGCATTTAATACAAATCTTCATGATGTTATTTATAAGATTATTCAAGAACCACTTACTGGCTTAGGCAGTGGCATTATTCCAACCCTAGTTGTTGTATTCTTTATTCAAATCCTTTGGTTCTTTGGGCTCCACGGTCAAATTATCATGAACTCCGTCATGGATCCTATCTGGAATACATTGGCTTTAGAGAATGTAGCTGCATTTAATGCAGGTAAAGAGTTACCACATATTATTTCGAAGCCATTTATGGATACGTTTACAGTAGGGATGGGCGGAACAGGTATGACCTTGGCAGTAGTATTGGCCATTCTCGTCTTTGTTAAATCCAAACAAATGAAACAGGTAGCTAAATTAGGCGGTTTGCCTGGTGTATTCAATGTCAATGAACCAATTATCTTCGGTCTTCCAATTGTTATGAATCCATTGATCTTAATCCCTTGGGTTCTTGCACCAATGATTGTGACAGCTGTTACCTATTTTGCCATGAGTACTGGTCTTGTACCACCGCCGACAGGCGTAACGGTTCCATGGACTGTACCAATTGGATTCAGCGGATATTTAGCAACTAACTCGATTGCGGGTTCTATTTTACAGCTAGTAAACTTCGCTATTGTATTTGCGATATGGCTTCCATTCCTGAAAGTCATTGACCGCGTTAACGTGAAAAAAGAACAAGAGGCAGAAGCGGAAGCGGCAGCATCTGCACAAAAATAAAAAATATCATTGAATAGAAGACTAGTAGTGAAGGGAGATATCTTTTACTGCTAGTCTCCTTACTCATTAAGCTACACAGACGAATCAACTTTGAGACGAGAGGATGGATTTTTTTGAAAACTACTAACGATCAAATAGACTATCAATTTCCTGAAGGATTCTGGTGGGGGTCAGCTGCTTCTGCTACTCAAACTGAAGGTGCGGCTGATGTAGATGGAAAAGGTAAAAATATTTGGGACCATTGGTATGAAGTTGAGCCAAATCGCTTCTTTAATGGAGTTGGACCTGAAAAGACATCCCAATTTTATTATAAATATAAGGAAGATATCGCATTAATGAAAGAAATTGGGCACAACTCCTTCCGGATGTCTATTTCCTGGTCACGAATGTTTCCGAATGGGACAGGCCAAGTAAATGAAAAAGCAGTAGAATTTTATAACAATGTTATTAATGAACTGATTGCAAATGATATTGAGCCATTTGTTGGGCTATTCCATTTTGATATGCCAATGGCTATGCAGGAGATTGGCGGATGGACAAATCGGAAAGTAGTTGATGCTTATGAACAATATGCAATTACTTGTTTCGAAACATTTGGTGATCGCGTTAAGAAATGGTTTACGCATAACGAGCCGATCGTACCTGTAGAAGGCGGATACCTGTATGATTTCCACTATCCTAATGAAGTGAATTTTCGAAATGCTGTACAAGTCGCATATCATACCATTCTTTCAAATGCCAAAGCAATTGCAGCCTATAAGAAGCTTGGTCTGGATGGAAAAGTTGGGATCGTTTTGAATTTGACCCCATCCTATCCGAGAAGTCAGCATCCAGCAGATGTAAAAGCTTCTGTTATTTGTGACGCATTCTTTAACCGGTCATTCCTTGAACCAACAGTTAAAGGTGAATTCCCTGCAGAGTTGGTTGAAATTCTGAAGGAAAAAGATTTCATGCCAGTCATTGAAGAAGGGGATTTGGAGTTAATTAAGAATAATACAGTATCCTTGCTTGGAGTCAATTACTATCAGCCGCGCCGTGTGAAGGCAAAAGAACATATGCCGAATCCTGATGGTCCATTTATGCCGGATCACTATTTTGATAATTATGTTATGCCTGGACGTAAAATGAATCCTCATCGTGGATGGGAAATCTATGAAAAAGGAATATACGATATTCTAATTAATTTGAAAGATAACTACGGTAATATCGAATGCTTCATTTCTGAAAATGGAATGGGTGTAGAGGGAGAAGAAAAATTCCGTAATGCTGACGGAATGATTGAGGATGATTACCGAATTGATTTTATCAAGGGCCATCTTCAATGGGTTCATGCTGCAATCCAGGAAGGCTCCAATGTAAAAGGATATCATTTATGGACGTTCATGGATAACTGGTCCTGGTCAAATGCCTATAAAAATCGTTATGGTTTTGTTTCCGTAAACTTAGATAAAGATGGTGAAAGAACCATTAAGAAAAGTGGATATTGGTATAAAGAGGTAGCTAAAAATAATGGTTTTTAAGTAAGATAGTTGAAGATAGTCTTGTTTGGCTATCTTCTTCTTTTTATAATGAAAGAGAGAATGTTATAAAAAGACAAGTTTAGAAAAAGAAGGGTGTAGCATGTCCAAGTATATTACTATATCAGATGAAATTAGAGAGCGAATTAAAAGTGGATATTATCCGGTTGATAAAATGATGCCGGATGAGCATAGTTTATGCCGCGAATTTAATTGCAGCAGAATGACAATGAAAAGAGCATTAGATATCTTGGCACAGGGAGGGATGATTTATCGGAAACGTGGCCACGGTACATTTATCATCCAATCTTCTATGCAGAATCACAATGTAAATGTCCTCAGTGATGAGACTGTTGGGTTATCCAATTTAATGAAGGATCGAAAAATAGTCAGTAAAGTAATTGAGTTTAATATCCAGTTCCCCTCTGAAGAAATCGCCAAAAACCTTTCAGTCAGCATGAATACACCTGTTTATCATATTATCCGTTTACGAATAGTGGAGGATGAGCCGTATGTGCTTGAAGAAACGTATATGCCCTCCAACTTGATTCCTGATATCAATGAAGAAGTACTGCATGATTCTATTTATCATCACATTGAAAATAAGTTGAATTTAAAGATAGGTGGAGCTCACAGGAAGATAAGAGCCTCTAAATCTAATGAGTTGGATCAAAAATATCTCCATTGTGGTGAACATGATCCAATACTAGAAGTAGAACAAATTGGTCATCTAGATATTGGTATTCCATTCGAGTATTCGTTTTCCAGGCATCGCTATGACCGTTTTACATTCATATCAGTAGCAGTAAGATAATTATGGGAGGTGCTCACATGTTATTAGGTGGGATTGAAGCGGGTGGTACAAAATTTGTTTGTGCTGTAGGAGACTCGGCAGGAACTATTCTGGAACGTATAACGATTCCTACCACTACACCTGAGGAAACAATGCCTCGGGTATTCGCTTTTTTTGAAAAGTATGAGCTAAATGCAATTGGTGTAGGTTCTTTTGGTCCAATTGATGTAAATATCGATAGTCCTACATACGGCTCCATTACCGCAACACCGAAACTTGCCTGGAGAGATTATCCGATTGTTAAGGAATTAAGGCAGCGGTTATCTGTTCCAATTGGTTTTAATACGGATGTAAATGCTGCTGCACTGGCGGAGGCCACCTTAGGTGCTGCCAAAGGACTGGACAGCTGTTTGTATATTACGGTGGGTACCGGAATTGGTGCAGGAGCAGTTGTGCACGGAAAGTTACTACAGGGGTTATCTCATCCGGAGATGGGGCATATCCTAGTTCGACGCCATGAAATGGACACCTACGAAGGGAAATGTCCATACCATCAAGACTGCCTTGAAGGATTAGCAGCGGGACCCGCGATTGAAGCACGCTGGGGCCAAAAAGCGGTTAACCTGGAAGGGCGGGAAGAAGTTTGGGAGATGGAAGGGTTTTATATCGCTCAAGCCCTTATGCAATATATTTTAATCCTATCTCCAAAGAAGATTATTTTAGGCGGCGGGGTTATGAAGCAAAAGCATGTATTCCCGATTATCTATAACCATTTAAAAAAATTACTTAATCAATATGTTGTATTACCTGAACTGGATACAGCCATCGATTCTTATATCGTTTCTCCCGGATTGGGTGACAATGCAGGCGTAGTTGGCTCACTCCTTCTTGCTGATCAAGCTATTCAAGGTAAATAAAGGAAGATGTGTCCAGGTTGGACACGTCTTTTTTTTGATTCTTCTATAGTCCTGGCTGAAAATAAGTTTGAGTTAAAATTATTGAGTCAACATATCTAGTTTTATTTTTCGAATATAAAAATTAAAGGGTAAAATTGTTTATTTTTATTAGTAAACGACCTTTATATCTCTGCTCTCCTCTTCAAGTGATTGCTATTAAATCCCCAATATATTTACAATTCAATCCCTAATTTTTTAGACTTTAATAACTATAAAAAACAAATGCTATTTTTAATAAATAGTAAAAATGCACTAGTTTATCCAATTAATGTAAGGGTATTTAAAAATATCTTAACGAAAAATGTCACAAAATTATCAAATTTAGGTTTAAAAATATGAAAGAGGGGGTCATATATTACTTTTTTACCAATTAACATCTTATTCTATTAAATTATTTGCAATTTATGTAAAAAGTTATAATAATTTCTATTAAAGTGAATATTTTGTGATTTTATGTAAAGGAAAGAGGGGTTGAGGGGAACCGATGTTAGAGTCAAAAAGGAAAGCTATTATATTCATGCTATTATCTTTATTTTTAGCTATTTTGGCCGGATTCTTTGTATTGCAGAAGGTAAAGGCTTTAAACAATGATTTAGGGACAGTTGTATCCGTTTATGCAGCTAATGAAGATATTTCTTCAAGACAGGAATTAAAGCCTACTATGATTACGACAAAAGATATTCCAAAGAAGTATTTGGAGGAATACCATATTACAAATGTCAGTGATTTAGAAAATAAGGTATTAGTCGTTCCGCTAAGTAAAGGGGACGTCATCTCTAAGAATATTCTTAAACAAGCCTCTGTAGTATTAGAAGAAAATAATCGATTGATTTCGATGATGTCGGATGAAAGAGTCCTATTCGATGAGGCATTGGAAGCATTGGATCGTGTAGATATTATCGTTTCAGATAAATTGGAAGGGAATAAGGCTCAAACTAAAATATTTATGAAAGACGTAAAAGTAGCCCGTATAGCCAAAAAAGATAATAAGTTTCAGGGTGTTCAACTGGAGATTCCATTGGACAAGGCTCCGGAATTAATACATATGCAGAATTACGCAGACAGTGTCCGGATTATTAAATCAAATGTAGGTCAGGCTACGGAGACTCCTGAAGCCGCAAAGAAAAATGAACCGGTGGTAACAGAAGAGGCAGTAGTTGAGCAAAAACCGGTAGAAAAGAAGGAGCCAGAGGTAAAAAAGACTGAAGAAGATGAAAAAAATAAGGAAGAAGATCCTGGAAAAGATACATCTAAGGATAAAGAGAAAGAATAAAAAACAAATTAGTTTGTACCTATTTTCTAGAGATGGCGGGGGAAGGTTTTATGAATGAAGAATTATCATTGCTGGTAATAGGAGATGAAGATAATAGTATTTATACAGCTATAAAGGATATTTTGTCTGAGTATCCCAAATTTACACTGGTATCAACCAGCCGTGTTATCCAGCAGTTAGAAGATGGCGAGCACATAGATATTGCTTTAGTTCTCAATCGACAGGAAGCGCCAGTAATAGAGGTCATACAAAAGATTAAAAGGACAAGTCCTGAAACGCTGGTTATGTTTTTGAATTCCATTCAGGATTTTCAATTAGTGAGAGAAGTTTTGCGTGCGGGCGCATTGGATTATTTAGTTATCCCCGATGAAATTAATTTATTATCAGAAAGGCTTCAAACGTTAAAAGAAATGACCAAAACTAACAAAGCGAGCGGGGCTGTAAATTCGTCTATCTTTTCAAGGGGACGAGGAGAAGTTTTGGCTTTTTATAGTGGAAAAGGGGGAAGCGGTACGACCTTCATTAGTTCCGCCTTTGCTCAAACCTTGAAGCTCGATTCAACTGCGGAAGTAATCTTACTGGATTTAAATTTGCAGTACGGAGGAATTGAAACTTATCTTGGGATTGAAACGAACCGTTCACTTGCCGATTTGAAACCTGTCATACAAGAGATTAATGACAGCCATATTCGAAACGTGACGGAGAAAGAGAAGTTTTCGAGACTTGAAGTCTTATTGAGTCCAAGAGACACAGAAGTTGCAGAGTCCATAGATGAAGACTATGTTCAACGTCTAATCAGAGCTTGCAAGAGAAGTTTTGATTTTGTCATTATTGACATACCTAGCTACATTGATATTGCCTCATTTGCTGCAATTGAAGAAGCAGATAAAATCTTCTATGTTATTACACCTGATACTCCTTCCATACGTGTGTTTAAAAGTGTAGAGGAACTCTTCAAACGCCTGGGAATTCATTTAGATGAACGTATGGAAATCATTATCAATAAAACAGGAAAAGATAGCGAATTAAATGGCAAAGATTTAAGTAGATTCATTCAATATCCGATTGCCGCAGAAATTAAAAAGGATATAAAGGGTGTTCTTCATTCCATTAATAAAGGTGAACCTATTCGAAAAGAAGCTAAGGAAAAGCGGCTCCCTGCAGTAGCGAAGGATGTTCAAAAATGGGTTGCCGGCTTATTGAAATAATCGAATGGCGATTTGGAAGGAGAGCAGATTATGGCACTTTTTAATAAAAAAAGGGACGTAACAATTGAAAAAGAGGTTACGTATAATTCCTTGCAATCAAATCCCTTTATCGATGAATTGGTTGAACATTACAAAACCAGACTTCTAACTGAAACCAATTTAGATACGCTAACAGCATTATCTGAAG
The DNA here is from genome assembly GCF_008087365.1 of Bacillus sp. E214. Taxonomy (NCBI): domain Bacteria; kingdom Bacillati; phylum Bacillota; class Bacilli; order Caryophanales; family Bacillaceae; genus Bacillus; species Bacillus sp. E214. The sequence continues at coordinate 53,011 of NZ_VENN01000008.1, forward strand.
GCGAAAAGCGGCTCACAATCGAACGCTTAATCAGCGCATTTATGTCTGAAGAAAAAGTTGTGATCCCGCGGTACGATAAAGAGACGATGTTAGCTAGGCTTATCGACGAATCAGTGGGTTTTGGTCCATTAGAGCCGTTGCTCAATGATGATTCAATTACAGAAATACTCATTAATGGCCCCGCTGAAGTTTTTATTGAAAAAAAGGGAAGATTGCAACGATCAGATGTCAATTTTAGAGACGAAGCCCATGTTAGACATATTATTGACCGAGTGGTTGCTCCTCTTGGGAGAAGGATAGATGAAAGTTCTCCAATGGTCGATGCTCGTCTTCCGGATGGCAGCCGTGTAAACGCTGTTATCCCGCCAATCAGTTTAAACGGGACATTGGTTTCTATCCGTAAATTTCGTAAAACACCATTTGAGATGCAGGATTTATTGAATTTTGATTCTCTAGATGAAACTATGGCGACCTTCCTTCAGGCCATAGTTGAAGCAAAAATGAATGTGCTGATTTCTGGAGGAACAGGAAGTGGGAAAACTACTTTTCTGAATGCTGTTGCAAAGTCCATACCGATTCATGAACGAGTTATTACAATAGAAGATTCAGCTGAACTACGATTAAATCGGGGATCTGTAGTCGGACTGGAGGCAAGACCTGCAAATGTTGAGGGACGTGGGGAAATTACGATCCGACAATTAGTAAAAAATGCCCTACGGATGCGTCCTGACAGGATTATTGTCGGAGAGGTACGGGGATCGGAAGCATTTGATATGCTGCAGGCTATGAATACCGGTCATGAAGGATCGTTGACGACTGTGCATGCCAATTCCCCATCAGATGCACTGAGCAGGGTTGAAGGAATGGTAATTATGGCGGGAATGGATTTACCGTCACATATTGTAAGGGAGTATATTGTAGGGGCTTTGGATTATATCATTCAAGCTGAGCGTTTATCAGATGGGAAAAGGAAAATCACCCATATATCTGAAGTAAGCGTTGATGAACAAAATAAAGTTCAAATCAGAGATATCTTTCATTTTAAACGTACAGGTATGGGAGCGAATGGAGAGGTATTGGGATACCATACTGCAACAGGCTTAGTTCCTAAAGCACTCGAGAGACTTCGTATATTCGGTATTCACTTGGATGAAGTAATCTTTAGGCCAAAGGAGGAGGAATTGGTGTATGAATGAAATGCTTTACATCCCTCTCACTGCTGGTGTGGCTATGTTGGCTTTTATAGTTGGCATTTATTTTTATCTTGGCTACCGTGCCCAAAAACGTGAATGGAAACAGAAGCTGGCAACCTGGTATCCAGAAGAAAAACGTAAAAGCTTTATTGTCGGTTTGGGTGATAAATACGACAAAACAGATCGGGCTAAAGTTTTAGCAGAGAAATTACATAATGCAAATCTTATATTAACCCCATCTGAATATCTTGGCTTTCATCTGCTTGGATTCCTGGGACTAGTTTTGGTCTTTACAAATATGTTTAAAATCCCCTTCCCTCTTAGTGTAATCATACCTATATTGATTTTACTAGGTGCCCATTCCGGTTTATTCATGGTCCGGAAAAATAAATATGAAGAACGCTTTAATGACCAACTGGCAGATATCTGTCGTTTGCTCGGAAATGCGGCCAGATCGGGTATGACACTAACTCAGGGAATCGATTTGGTGGCGAAAGAAACACCCGCACCGGCAGGAAAAGAATTTAAAAGAATTTCGCAGGAGTTGAAATTGGGGGTCCCATTGGAATACGCCCTGCGTTCTATTCAAAAACAAAATAAATCACGGGATTTCCAACTGTTTATAGCGACGTTGCTCATTCAGAAGAAAACTGGTGGTAACTTGGCAGCGATCCTAGAATCCATGTCCAACACACTTGAGGATCGCAAAATCCTTAATCAATCTATTAAAACCATGACAGCCGAGCAAAAATATATTTCATTTATTGTTCCGGCAATGCCTGTGTTTCTCGTCTTGATTATGAACGCTTCAGTGGATGGCTTTGTAGATCCGCTATGGACTGGACCGGGAATTGTATTACTTGTTTTGTTTGCAGCGGGTGTTGTACTTTCGTTTTTCTTGATTCGAAAAATCACGAATATAAAGGTGTAAATTATGGATGCTCTAATTATTTTATGTGTGCTGTTATTTTGGTTGTTTTTTACATTAACGATCCGTCATTATTCCCGCTATTTAAATGAGAAAAGGGGACTCATTGGCCATATTGCAGAAACGGTCCATGAAGGGTATTTGGGTGTTCCTAAAAAGAAGAAAAAGAACTCAAAACTTACTGATAAACTTCTCAGTTATTCGGATGATTTTGCTGAACTAGGGAAACGGATAAACTTCTTTAGTGAAAATAAAGATATTGAAGACTTGCTCAGAAAATCAGGACGTCCCTATAATTTAACACTGGACAGATTCCAGGGTCTGAAAATTTGGTTGGCTGTTACGCTTTTCTTTGGTTCTTTGATCTTTTTAATTCTAGGATTTCCGTTGGCTCAATTTGGTCCGATCTTTATGCCGCTAATTGGGTATATGGCTCCTATTATTCTGTTGAAGCAGGCAGCTAGAAAACGTCAGGAAGCATTAAGACATGATTTACCTGACTTCCTAGATACAGTGAGTACCAGTTTGCAGGCTGGTGTCAGTCTGGATCAAACCTTACGTGAGGTTATCCGTTATTTTGAAGGACCGCTACACGAGGAATTCTCCCGTTTTAACCATGAGATTGATTTAGGTGTTCCTCGTGAGATGGCATACAGAGGTCTGTTGGAGAGAAATGATAATAAGGAATTCCAGGGATTAATAAAATCTCTGATACAAGGATTAAAGCTGGGAGTGCCAATCGCAACGACATTTAAAGTACAAGCCGAGGACATGAGGCAATTCCGCGAAGAGAAAATTAAAGAACTCGCAGCCAAGGCTTCTCCAAAAGTAACAATGGTAACCACCTTTGTAGTAGCACCTGTATCACTTATGATCATTGCAGGATTAATGGTCTTAAATATGATTTATGGTGAAAACAGCATTGGAAGTTTATTTAAGTAACCCCCTCCCAAAGGGAGTTTAAAATAATAAAAATTATAAGAATAATAGGAGGAATGGAAATGAATTATTTAACAGGAATGTACGTAAAGGCAACAACTAAGCTAGGTGGATTGGTGAAAAACGAAAGAGGATCTCAGACTTTGGAATGGATTGGGATTGCAGCGGTTATTGTTATTTTGGTTGGGGTTATTTCGACAGCGTTTGCTGGGGGAGACCTTGGTGAAACTGTTAAAACTAAGTTTACTAGCCTTCTAGATAAAATGGTTGCTGATTGATAATTATACAACAAAAACTAGGAGGTATGGGGTCTTGAAAAAATGGGTGCTAATAGCAGTTGCTGCTTTGTTTATATCAGGATGCACTGATCAAGAAAAAGAAACAGAAGTAAATGAGAAGCCTAAAGAAAATAGTACTGAAGAAGTGAACAGTGTAGAAGAAACAGATCCGGAGAATGCTATACCAAAAGAAAATGTCTCAGTTGAAGAAACTTCATGGATTGAAAAATTTGAAGCTGCTCCAGAAGTAAAGATGAGTCCGGAATATTTAGCTAACCAACCTCAAGGACCTTATGCAGATATCAGCTACGATTCGAATCCAGAATCCTATCAAGAATTTTTGAAGGTGATGGAAGGTATTCCAGAGAATGCTACGGAAGAGGAATTAGACAAAGTGTTTAACTATATAGTAAGTCAGGTTTCTGTAGATGTTACAGACCCACAAACGGTTATAGATAGTTGGAAGGTGAGTTCCTTTGGTGATCCTGAAATAGAAGATAGTCGATATCAATTTAAGGAAAATTACAATATTGAGGTTATCTTAGATTCTAGTGGGAGTATGGCTAATATAACTAATGGTAAAACAAGAATGGTTGTAGCGAAGGAAGCGATTCAGCAATTCTTAATGAGTGCGCCTGAAAAAGCCAATGTTGCCCTTCGAGTATATGGTCATAAAGGAACAAGTAAGGACAGTGATAAAAAATTATCTTGTGATAGCAGTGAGTTAGTTTATAAGTTTGGATCCTACAAGGAAAAAGAGTTTAACCAAGCATTGAGTTCCTTTGAACCTGCTGGTTGGACTCCTTTGGCTCAGTCGTTGATGGATGCTCAGAATGATTTAAAAGAGTTTAAGAGTGATAAAAATACGAACATGATATACGTGGTTAGTGATGGAATTGAAACCTGTGATGGGAACCCTGTAGAAGCTGCTAAAAAACTTGGAGAGTCTGATTTGCAACCTGTCATTAATATTATTGGTTTTGGTGTCGATTCAGAAGGACAGAAACAATTGAAAGAAATGGCAACTGCATCGAATGGAACTTATACAAATGTTCATAACAGTAATCAACTAAAGTCGGAATTTGATAAGGCTAAAAATGCTTTAGAGAAATGGAAACAATGGAAGGAAAATGCTAATTATGATGCCAAGGTAGACCGTAATAAAAGATATTTGGATACTAACAGTTTGAATAATGAGTATTCTAATAATATCCAAAAGCAACAGAATAATATGGTTTTTATTATTAATGGATTGAGAAACAAAGACCTTATAACATCTGAACAGAAAGAATACTTAACTTCAAGAAAATCCGAATTAGCAAAAGAAATGGATGAAGCCAGAAAGACAATAAGAGAAGATCTCGAGAATTTAAATGCGAAAACTCTCGAAGATACCAAAAAACAAATCGAAGAGAAATACAATCAAAATACGCAATAATAGGAAAAGTCATACACCTTGATTAAACACTACTTCCTGATATGAGTAAGGAGGTTAAGGTGAAGCGAAATAGGTTGGTAAGAAAGCTCCTTGTCATGTTTGCCATATTATTTGTCCTGTTCCATTCCATCTCTATTCCTCTTGCGGCGGCCAGCTGGACCGGGGATGCCTGGAAGGGTGATGCTTGGAATGGCTCCGATTTGAAGTGGAAAGGGGATTCTTGGAAGCAAAAAGGCTGGGTGCAGGATGGCTGGGAGCGAGATGGTTGGACCCAAGAGGGATGGAATCAGGATAAGTGGAGTCAAGATGGTTGGGCTGGTGATGGCGTCAGCCCGATAGACCCTGCGACAGGAGAACCATGGACGGGGGATAAAATCAGCGAAATTAATCCGGCCACCGGAAAACCATGGACCGGTGATGAGATCAACGGAATCAATCCAGCTACCGGAAAGCCGTGGATTGGCGATGAGATCAACGGAATTAATCCAGCTACCGGAAAGCCGTGGACCGGCGATGAGATTAACGGAATTATTCCGGCTACGGGAAAACCATGGACTGGTGATGAGATTAACGGAATTAATCCGGCTACCGGAAAGCCATGGAGTAGCGATGATATCAGTGGAATCAATCCGGCAACAGGAAAGCCTTGGTCATCGGATGCTTCCAATGGCGCTAACTCAATCACAGGTGGAAATAATGGTTTTATAAATCCACAGACCGGATTTCCTTATTTATACGCTCCAGGACGTATTTCAGTTGATGAGGTAAATGGTACAGATTCAGAAGGTAACATTGACCTTTATGGTCTTACTAAATATATTGCTAAAGATGTAATTGCGGGGCAAGTCAAATTTGTAAATGTAATTGAAAATGGGAAGTTTAGTTTGACTAAGCCAAATAGTATATATGGACTTATGATGAATGGATTCAGGCTGGGGCTTGGTGAATCGAACTCATCCTTTAATATGGCATATGAATCATATTTATGGGCTGATAATATAAACAGCGTTAACGATGCAATTACTACGCTGAGAACCTATTCTCCCATTCAGAATGCTGCTAATTCCGGGTTGGGGGGACTTACCTCAGCCTACAGGAATGCCTCTCTTGCGAATTCAGCTGCAAAATTTGGTACATTGGCAAAATTTAATGCAGCGGCAGGAGTAGTAGGAACAGTTTTTTCAACGATTGATACTGCTAAAAATACTTCGAAAGCAATCAATGTATTAAAAAGTTCAGCATCAGGAACAGAGAAAACAACTGCAGTAGCCAGTGCAACAGAAAGCTTTGGTTCTTTGTTAATGTCTAGTGGTGCTGTGGCGAGTGCTCTTCCAGGTGTACAAGCAGTTGGAGCAACAATGGTCCTTGTTGGGGCAGGCATTTGGGGCGTTTCAAAAGGTGTTAAATATGCTGCAAAGCATTGGAATTCTATAAAAAGCGGGGTTAATAATGCTAAGAAGAAAGTCGGAGGTTGGTTTAAATCATTAAGGGGTGCGTTTTCATAAACCATCTTCAAAATGGGAGGAAAACTTTTACCCCTCCTCCCATTCTTTTTTAGACATAATATGAAAATAGCTAAGAGAGAGGTTCCAAGTATGGAAAGAACCACAGTGGAGAAATACGCCAAAAAGTATAAAAAGCTTCTTGAGAAAGTTACCATTATTCATTTTGTTCTTTCTTATAATAAAAGAAAGTGGTGGTTAGCGGAGTATAGCTTTAATAATACCCCTAAAGGATATGCAGTGTTTACAGAAGGCGATTCAAGTGTCAACGAAAAGGAAATTGCCCTTGATCATATCGGTTCTTTTATCCGTACTTGTATAGGAATACAATCCATCGTTCATCCTCGAATTGCAGTGACAGAGGAGATAAATAATACGCTTAATAAAATGAACGATATCTTAAATTTGTGGGTGAAGAGTGAAGAAGAAATTAAGTTGAAAGATCAGTTTAATGAGTTTACTGATTTTATATTATGGTGCCAAGAAAAGACCAATGAATATAACAATGAATTTTCCAAAATAGCAAAAAAAATTGATGAAAATCATCTGTTTACAGTTGAACAAAGGGAGCAATTAGTTCTAATAGGAAGTAAGCTGGACTTAATTATTTATCTGCAAGTTAAGTCTCAATATGATCAACTGCATAAGAATCGGGAATTGTTGAGCCATTTGAAAAATCATAGAAATAATCTTGATAAAAAAGATTACTATTATATTGTTACCAATTTAAAAAAATATTGTGATTCAAATGCACAAAAAGACTTTGAAAAGTCCTTGTTTAATGAAGATGAGCTGATTTGGAAAGATGTAATAGCTACCATAGACAGTTTTGAAAGATTGAAGGAATCATCACATCAAAAATATAAAAATATTGATAAGCGTAAGTTGCAAGAAATGGTGCGTTTATTAAGGAATTAGTTATGATTGAAAATTTTAATAGATAAGAATTTCTATTATGGAATTATAAATAATGAATATGATGGGATGGAGATTAATGGACAAGCCTTTTCGTGAAGCATTTGCTCTTTTCACCAGCAGATTTGAACATATACTCTTGTTGGGAGTAACAATTATACTTCCCCTGCTACTAGGCCACGCTTTGTTATCAAACTATATATATGCGGTTACACCGACTGTGTTGGGAACGACAATAATATCTGATATTTACTACACATTTCTAACTGTTCTCTTAATGCTCTTCGCTCAAGTTCCGTTAATAAGATATATGTTTAATGAATACCAGGGACATGAAGGAAGCTTGAAAAATGCTTATTTTGTTTTTTTTGCTAATGGATTTCAATTTTTTGTTTTTGCTATTCTTGCTAGTTTTTTAACGACCGTTGGAATTATTCTATTTCTTTTACCGGGGTTGATTATTTTAACTCTTTTATATCCGATTCCTTTTGTAGCTGCAATGGATAATAAAAGTATATGGAAGAGTTGGAAATCAGGAATTAGGCTAGGTAAAAAGCATTTCTTTAAACTTTTTCTCTTAATTCTAGGGATGTCTTTAATTGAATTGATGATTTCTGGAGGAATTACACTATTAATTCTCTCATTAACTACTTCTTTTGCTGCACAAATTCTTTCTCATATTCTATTAAATTTGGTCTTCTTCCCAATCATCACACTTATCATCACAGGTTTTATTATCAAATGGAGAGAAGAAATCTATACATTGGAGGCAAATCGATCAGCTAAGGAGGAGTGGGCTTAATGAAATGGAAGGCTCTAATCCAGCGTGAGAATGGTTCTGCTACTCTCGAATTTTTGGGTATGGTACCTCTTGTTTTTATGCTAATGCTGATTATTTGGCAATTCGTTGTCGGAGTCCATGGAGTTATTGTCACACAGTCAGCTGTCAATGAGGCTGCTAAGGTATACTCCATAACAGGTGAATGGGATCAGGCAAGAGCTGCAGCGGAGAAAACAGTCCAGACGGGGGCTAAATATCTTACCTTTAATAGTGCGCAAACATCAGTGACAAGTTCAGATACATTTACAGCTAAAGTTTCAGTAAATATAGAACTAATCTTCTTCCCGGATAAATTATTTCCAAATGGCGCTCCTTCCCTGGCATTCTCCAGTGAAGCGAGCGGTAAGGTGATTGAATGAGGAAACGATTGAATGAGGATGGAAGTACGACACTTTTTATTCTCGGTATGTTAAGCGTAATGATGATTATGTTCATTGTTCTGTATAACTATGCCAAAGTTTATGCTGTCAAAGAACAAGCGTTTACAAGTTCACAACAGGCAAGTTTGGCGGCAACAGCAGAGTTTTACGATAGAGTGTGGAATCTTGTGGCAGAGTTTGATGGAACTGATGAAGAAAATCTTCCGCAGCCTGACCCGGATTCGGAAGATGCTCTTGAGGTAAATCCGATTACTAAACTAAAGATCAAAGAGATGGTTGAACGAAAAAAAACTGAACTGGCTAACAGCTATCCAGAAAAAAGCACAAATGAAGTTCATATAATGGCGATTGATGAAGTTCTGAGTGAAGAGCTTAGTAGTGGCTTGGGCAAAAAAAGGCTGAAAGAGATACTAATTGATAACTATGAACACTCCATAAAGGCCGGTACAGTAGCAAAGGCTAAGGAAGTTATTCTCGCTAATGATGGGAAATTGGAAAAGGCACAAATACGGCTTTTTAAAGATAATCGTATTTATGTCAGAGCGGCAAATGAATTTGAAGGACAAGGGAAGTTGTTTGATGGCTTTAAAGAAAAGCTATTTCAAACCGGAGCAGGTCCGGAAATCGGTTTTTTATCCTACCTTGATGGGATAAATGATGAAACGATCCAGCTATCGAATGAAGTCGATAATGGAGTGATATGGGGTCAGTGAGTGGTTGTACAGTTCTTAACTCCCTTCAGATGGGGGAAACAGCTTGCAATAAGGAAACTTTTGAGGTTTTTAAGAAGTAGAGACTAGAAAAATACAATCAAAATACACAGTAATAGGAAAAGAACAGTCACCTTGCGTAAACAAACAACACTTCCTGATTGAATGAGGGGGATAAGGTGATGCGGAATAAGTTGGTAAAAAAGCTCTTTGTTGTATTTGCTATATTTTTTGTCCTGCTCCAATCAATTTCTATTCCGTTAGCAGCAGCCAGTTGGACAGGTGATGCATGGAAGGGTGATGCTTGGAAAGGCGACGCATGGAATGGCAACGATTTGCAATGGGAAGGAGAAACTTGGAAAGGAGATTCATGGAAGCAAAAAGGCTGGGTGCAGGATGGCTGGGAGCGTGATGGATGGACTCAAGAGGGCTGGGATCAGGATAATTGGAACCAGGATGGATGGACAGGTGATGGTGTCAGTCCGATAGACCCGGCGACGGGCAAGCCGTGGACCGGTGATAAGATAAACGGAATAAATCCAGCCACAGGCAAACCGTGGACTGGTGACGACATCAGTGGAATTAATCCGGCAACGGGAAAGCCATGGACCGGTGATGATATTAGTGGAATCAACCCTGCGACAGGTAAGCCATGGACTGGTGACGATATTAGTGGAATTAATCCAGCGACGGGCAAGCCATGGACTGGTGATGATATTAGTGGAATCAATCCGGCGACAGGCAAGCCATGGACTAATGGTGAAACCAATGGAATTAACCCAGAAACGGGCAAGCCTTGGTCGAATGAAGGAATTCAAGGGAGTTCACCTGCGATTGAAGGGAATGGACAGGATAAAATTGACATAGACCCCTATGAAGCGACAAAATTTATAATGAATGATGTTATTGGTGGACAAGTAAAAGGAGCATATGAAATAGAAAGCGGTAAGTTTAGTTTATTGAAACCCAATAGTTTTGCTGGCATTTTGCTCAATGGCATAAAATTAGGGGTTGGAGATTCATCGGGTTACAATTATTTACATGGTGGATATGAGATCGCTGATAAAGTGTATACGGGCATAGATGGTATTACAGATGCAAGGAAATATAGGAACTTAATTCAAAGCGGGCAAGATTTGTCTACATTTGATTCTATATTTGGTTCTTCTACTAACCCACCACCATCCGCGTCTTTTGGAATGTTGTCTAAACTTAATGTTGGTGCTGCAGGAATAAGTACAGTCTTTTCCACGATAGACACCGTTAAAAATGGTATTAGTACCTATGATTCAGTAAAGGAAAATGGTTGGCGTTCTGCTAAAACGGTGGCTGCTGGAGCAGATACTACGGCATCAATTGGAGAAGTATTAATGAACTCTGGCGTCGTGGCAGGTGCTATCCCCGGGGGGCAGTTAGTAGGAGCATATATGGTTGCAGGTGGTGCAGTATTATGGGGAGCATCGAAGCTGGTTAAAGGTATAGCAGATGGCTCAATTAAAAAAGGAGTTAAGAAGGTCGGGGAAAAAATAGGATCAATGTTTAATTCTATTAAAGGTGTATTTTCTTAGATAGAATTTGCTCTATATACTCATCGCTTTTTGTATACAAATTAGGGGGATCCAAATGATTAAATCAGAAGCTGAAGAGATCGCAAAAAAACATAAAAAGTTATTAGAGAAATGTACCGTTATTAATTATTGTTTTAATTATCAATCTAAAAATTGGTGGCTTGCAGAATACAAAAAATTCCCGGGTAAAAAAAGAAGTGGCTACGTCATTATATCAAGCGTGGAAAGTTCCTATGATGAGAAGGTGTTTGTGCTTGATCATTACCTGTCCTTTATTGGAGGAGTTTTAAAAATCCAAGATATTGTTAGGCCGAGGATTAATGCGACAGACGCCATTCATAATACATTGGAACAAATGAACAATGTATTGGAAATTTGGGCAGAAAATGAAGAGGAAAAGAAACTATTAACCAGTTTTAAGGGGTTTTCTGAATACATTCTGTGGTGCCAGGAGATGAAGAACAACTTTTATGAGACATTTACTGATCTTGGTAAGAGAGTTGATAAGGAACGTTCATTTACAGTAGAGGATCGAGTTCAGCTATTAGACCTGTTGCCTAAAATGGATTTGATTATGTATCTGCAAGTAAAACGTCAGTATGAACAATTAGAAGCCAACAGACATTTATTAAAAACGGTTAAACAAACAAAATCAAGATTTAAATCAAAGGATTATTTATATATAAAAGAAAAACTTTATAAATATTGTGGGCCTGATGCTGAAAAAGACTTTCAATCAATCTTTGATGAAGGTGAATTAAATTGGAGTCAATATCCAGCAACTAAAGAAACATTTTACAATCTTCTTGATTCCTCCATTCAAAGGTACAAAAACCATGAAATGAAAGAGTTAGAGGAACGTAAAGTTTTAATCAGGAGCTAATGAATTTCTATTCCATCTTTATCTATATCTTAGGGAACTACTGATTTATCAAATAAAAGTATGGGAGATGATTATAGGTGAGTAAGAAGGAAAAACGATGGAGTAAATTTTATAAATATTTTATGATTTTCTTTTATGTCCTTCTTGTACCTATTGCGATTTTTGACTTCTTTGCTGGTGGAGGTTTCCCTTATGAGATCCTAATTGTTGGACTTGCTCTTCCAGCGATGAGGACAAATCACCTAAATATTATTAGAGCAAAGGGTGGATAATCCTTACATCAAATATTCAACTAGACTTGTAACCTCCGCTTTTGCATCAAGTGGAGGTTTTATTTATAACTGAAATAATGGGAATGTGTATACATTAAGGACTTATCAGCTTCCTCATAACTAGGAGGTTTATCATTGAATAAGTCATTATTTATTCAAAAGGTATTCATATTGATGGCGATTGCTTTTATACTCTTTCAATCTTTCATTATCCCATTCAGTTCAGCAGCATGGTCCGGAACACCATGGAGAGGGGAACCATGGGAGGGGGAATCTTGGGAGAATAAATCTTGGCATGGAGATATAGGAACGGGTGGAGAGCCGCAGTCCGGCTCTCCTAATGGCCAATCGGGAAATATCCCAGATATGGAAAACGGCCTGCCAGGAATAGGCCCTGTCCAACCGCCTTATAAAGTACCGGATTATTTACCTGGCCATAATCATAATAGAACAGATGGAAATGGCAATCCTACCTATCCAGGCGTAATATTACCTGGCAGTAAGATAGGTGGTGACTCCAATTCAACTCATCCGGGCGGACTATTACCAGGCTCTTCGCTTTCTCCTGGTCCAATAAACAGCAATGCTCCTAGTGGTGGGAGTGAAGGAATAGAGGGTAATGAACCAGATACGTGGAAAACCATTGACTTTGTAGGGAATACTATAATAAATGGGCAAGTCAGTTTTACAGTAGATGTACTGCAGCAAGGTGATCAATTTAAACCAAGCAGTGTATTTGGGAGACCAAACTATCTAACAAACATCCTGGTAAATGGAATTAAATTAGGAGTTGGAGATGGCACTTGGTTTGATTATGTTGAAGATATGAATACTGCTGTTGATATGGGATTTGGGATTTATGATACTGCTGAGGCATACACATTAGCTACCAGAGCAACCTCAGCTGCTGATGCAGCTACCGATATTATTCCAACCGTTCTTAATACGGGCAGTACTGGTGCATCAACATTGGGGATATTATCAAAGTTGAATATCGCGACAGCCGGGATAAGTACAGCTTTTCAGCGGTTAATGCAGTAGATTCTCTAATTGAGACAGCTGATACATTTAATAGTAATGCAGAGACAAGTGTGAAAGTTTCAGCAGGAGCTGATACCTTTTCCAAAATTGGTGAAACGGTTTTTAATGCTGGACTGTTTGCCTCCGCCATACCGGGGGGACAGAATCGACGATAAAGAAAGTATGTACTCTATTGGAGCTATGATGGATTTACTCCTATTTCTTCAAATCAAAAACCAATTGGATGAATTTAATAATAATAAGGTTCTATTAGACAAATTGAAGAAATCTCGTAATAAGCTATCGTTCTTTAAATATAGGAAAATAAAAAAGATCCTCTCCATATATACGAAGGAGAATATGTACCAAAACTTGATCGCTTCAAAATCGACATTCGGAGACCAGTGGGATTCAATTAAAGCAGATTTGAACAGCGTTCATAATAGAGAACTATATCAAGATTTGTTGGAGCTCTACTATGAGCGGGATAGGGAACTGGTTCTGCAAGCTAAAGAAATGTTGCGGAATTAGTCTGTTAATCGTTTTTATGTTTAAAAATCAAGATGTTATTTGGTAGGTTTACATTCAAGAGACTTCATAAAACATAACTTGAGTAGAAACTCATCAGTAGTAAAACTAAAGCTTATCTTTATTAAAAGGGGGGAAAATCTCTCCTTTTTTTATTTTGGGTCTTATTTCGCTCTTTCTTGAATGATTAAACCCCTTTTCTACAAAATATTTACAATAAAGTTATTGACTGTTAATACAGAATATTATAACAATAAGGTTATAAGTAGAGGGGGAATATGGCGTGAATGAAAAACTAAATCCTATGATAGATAAGATTATCCAAAATATAGAGAAAGTGATTATCGGTAAAAGAGACGTTGCTAAGTTAAGCATTACAGCCCTTTTGGCAAAAGGACATGTATTGCTTGAGGATGTACCCGGTGTTGGGAAGACTATGTTAGTTAAGTCTATTGCCAAATCAATTCAGGCTGATTATAAGCGTATTCAGTTTACACCGGATTTATTGCCATCTGATGTAACCGGTATTTCCATCTATAATCCGAAAGAGCATGAATTTATCTTTCGTCCCGGGCCTATTATGGGGAATATCATATTGGCTGATGAAATCAATCGAACATCTCCCAAAACACAGTCATCCTTGCTGGAAGCAATGGAGGAACATAGAGTTACCGTTGATGGCGTGACACACAAATTGGCCAATCCATTCTTTGTTATGGCCACCCAAAACCCAATTGAATATGAAGGTACCTATTCTTTACCAGAAGCGCAGCTGGACCGATTTTTACTTAAAATGAAAATGGGTTATCCGGAGATGGCTGATGAATTGGCGATTTTGACAAATGCAAAAATGCTTGCTTCTGTTGAAGATTTAAATCCTGTAATTACTGTTGATGAAATGGTGAAGCTGCAGGAGGAAATCCAATCTGTATATGTGGATGATATGATTGCGCGGTATATTGTAGAACTGGCTGTGAAAACGAGGAACGATAATCGAGTTTATTTAGGCGTAAGCCCACGTGGAACGGTTGCTCTTATGAAGGCTTCGCAGGCTTGGGCTTTTATGCATAATCGTGATTACTGTATACCAGATGATGTACAATTTCTACTTCCATATGTATTTAATCATCGTATGATCGTGAAGGCTGAATCGGTTTATGATGGATTCAATGCTCAAGTTATTCTCGATGAAATTTTAGCAAGGACGCCTGTACCGGTACAAAGGCAAGTGAATTAAAAATGAAATTTATAAGAATGACGTTAAATAAATGGGAAAAGTGGTGGAAATTTGTCATTCTCCTGCTTTTACTAATTATGACGTTCACATATGCCATGTTCCAGGGAGGGTTTGTCAGCTGGTTCCTTTTTTATAGTTTTCTTCCGTTCGCCTTGTATGCTCTAATGATTTTTGTCTATCCATTAAGTGATTTTACAGTAGAGCGGGTCTTAGGTGATCAGGAATTAACGGCCGGTGACCCAGTAGTTATGAAAATTATTATTAAAAGGAATATGCCGGTTCCGATTGCCTACCTGCTCATTCATGAACTATTACCGGAAAGGCTGGAAATCCTACTCGGAAGGGAAAAAATCAGTTCTATCGTTTTTCCGGGATTCAGAAAAAGAATAGAATTGTCCTATAACATTAAGAGTATGCCAAGAGGAGAGCATACCTTTAATAAGCTTGAAATAAGAACAGGAGATATTCTCGGGTTAATTGAGAAGAGTAGAATGATAGATTCCGATAAAAAAATCCTTGTACTTCCTGCAACGGTTCCTTTGCCATTAAGACAGGTTCTCGGTGATTATGAACAAGGCAAGCGCACAAATTCCTATAAAATCAGAAATGAAACAGCGATGGTTTCTGGTATTCGAGATTATGCTCCGGGTGATCGTATGACCGTCATTGACTGGAAATCAAGTGCAAGGGGCGTCGGGCTCAAAACTAAAAACTTTGAAGAAAAACACAGCAGTGACTTCTTTCTTTTAATAAATTGTGAGAGTGACCACTCTGTTTTTGAAGAAATGGTGACCTTTAGTGCATCAATCGCTGAAATTGGTTTGACTAAGGGGATGAAATTGGGTCTCTGGGCTGGTGGAGGTGGACTGGATAACCTATTAGAAGTAAAGGAAGGAAAAGGATATGTTCATAAAGCCTTGAATTTTATGGCTAAAATAAAAGCTTCGCCAAAAATTGATGTAAGTTCCCCAAGATTTTATACACCTCAGACAAGATTTATACCGCCAAATGCATCTCTTATTGTTGTTACTTCTGTTTTACATTTACCATTCGTAAAAGCATATACCAACCTTGCTGGAGGAATCCATTCCTTATATATTCTATTTTTCTGTGAATCTTCCCATGTACTCAATAAGGCTGAACAAGAGGCCTATACCTTTGGAATAAATCATGGAGCGAAAATGTCTATTATTCGAAATCGAGAGGATTGGGGAGTTTTTGAAGAGAGGGGCGGCAGATGAAAATGAAAACGAATAACCTGCATCCCGGTATACGTCTTCTGTTATTCCTGTTTGCTTTTATTATGCTAATAGAGTGGATGAGACCAGTTGGAGAAGTGACAAACACAAGCCAAATTAAGTATTTTATTATTTTTGCAGCCGTTTCATTGGTGATGTATGCATTCAGAGTGTCCTGGAAAATCATGACTCCTGCTTTATCCGTTTATATAGGTATGAGTCTTTATCTGATTTTTTATCGTCCTGAATTCTATTTGACAGAAGACAGTTGGATACGCGCTTTCTTCATCGATATAAAAGAGGGATTGTTCTCTGTATTTTCAACGGATTGGCAAGGGTTAAGTCCTGAATTCAGAACGTTTCTTTTCTTCATTTTAATATGGATGTTTACCTATTTAATTCATTATTGGGTACAAGTGAAACAGCGATTGTTCCTGTTTTTGTTTATGACATTTATCTATGTAACAGTTCTAGATACCTTTACAACCTATGATAGTAATCAAGCGATTGTACGAGTAGTCGTTATTGGATTTGCAATCCTTGGCATGCTCGCGTTAGTACGTTTGCTAATTGGGGAGAACATCCATTATACCAATCGAACTGCTATCCGTTGGCTTATTCCTTTATCCAGCATGATTGTATTTGCGGTAGTCATTGGTTTCTTTGCTCCAAAGCCACAGGCAATATGGCCTGATCCTATTTCCTTTATTAAATCAACCTCAGAGAAATTTGGATCTACTCAAAAAAGGATAGGGTATGACAAGGATGACAGCAAATTAGGTGGCGATTTTGTTGGCGATGATGGGGTAGTGTTTCGGGCTTCCTCATCTGTCCGTACGTATTGGAAAATTGAAAATAAAAATGTTTATACGGGCAAAGGATGGGAAACTGGTGCAGATTATGGTATGGGTCAAACGATATTAGAATCAGAACCAACTATGCTATACGATTACAGGGGGGAAAATACGAATACAGTGTCAACGGCAGAACTGGAATTTGAGATAGACCATGGCCATATTCCTTATCCAAGCCCCATGGCTATCGAGCAAATTTATAACCTGAATCCTGAGGATGAGTCAGTTTTTTCTAGTGTATTGTATTCAGGTGACTCTTCTGAGATTACTCCGATATATGAGGAGGATACGAATAAAAACGAATTAAAAAAGGTGGGCATGCAATTTAGAAGCCCAACCTATTATCTGGATGTACTCCAACAGGATGAAATAAATGATTTGTATGAAATGGAAATGGATTTACTAATAAGCCAATCGCTAGGTCTTCCTGATTATGTTCCGGAGCGTGTCTCAAGCTTAGCAATAGAGCTTGCAGAAAAGACAGGATCCAACAGTATGTACGATCAAGTCAAAGCGATTGAGGATTATTTAAAAGGTGAACAATTTACTTATAGTAAAGAAGATGTTCCTTATCCTGAGGAAAGCCAGGATTATGTAGATCAATTTTTATTTGAAACACAAATAGGATACTGTGATAACTTTTCAAGTGCCATGGTTGTATTGGTTCGCTCACTCGGAATCCCGGCGCGTTGGGTAAAGGGATATACGGCAGGTGATTTAGTTTATGATCAGCAGTTGGGCGAGTCTCGCTACGTGATCACGAATAATAATGCACACTCCTGGCCGGAAGTTTATTTTCCCAGTGTAGGTTGGGTTCCTTTTGAACCAACGAGAGGATTTAGTTCTGAAGTACGGTTTACAGTTTCTCAGGAAGTTAGCAATGATCAGGAGGAAACGCAGGTTACCCCAGAAACGAATCAACCAGAAAACAAGGAGCCAGAAAAGCCGGTCGAAACAAAGGATACAGCTTCCCAGTTTACGTTTGGAACAATCAAAGATAAAGTAGCGGAACATTGGAAGAAAGCTCTAGTGGTGATTTTGGTATTAGGTGGAGCGGCTGTTTTGTTATATAGAATCAGAGGAAAATGGATGCCGCACATTTGGGTGTTTTATTATAAGAGGCTTATGAAAAAGCCGAATTATTCAAATGCCTATATGCAATTGCTTAGAGAATTAAATCGGTATGGAATAAAAAGAAAGCCTGGACAGACCCTGAGAGAGTATGCGATTTACGTGGATCGTTTCTTCGGATCATCAGATATGAATAGGCTAACGCATGCATATGAAAAACACATTTATTCTGGAGAAAAAATTGAAATGGATTGGCGAAATTTTCAAGAACAATGGGAGAAGATGATTTTAAGAACTATTGCTTGACCACACTTTTCTCTCAAGTTACAATTATGGCGGTTAATAAAAAGCAATCTACCCTTCATATAATTTCGAAAATAAGGTTCGGAAGTTCCTACCAAATCACCGGAAAATGATTTGACTATGGAGGAATTATATAAATGTTAACTAGAACTCTGAATTGTAAATAGGGATTCTAGTTTTTCTTTATTCGAATGAATAATCCTAAATTGTGGAATAGCTAGTACATAAAGGATAAGGATTCTAATAGGTTGATACCTGGTATTTCTTTATAAGCATATGGGGAAGAGAGATAAATATCTCTTTGGATGAAGTTGCTCAATTAACCGAAAATATCAGACGAGGTGAAAGTGATGATAGAAACAACTGATCTCCCGATTCAAGAAATGATTGTCGTTCTTGATTTTGGAAGTCAATATAATCAATTAATCACAAGGAGAATTCGTGAATTTGGAGTTTACAGTGAACTTCATCCCCATACAATTACGGTGGAAGAAATTCAGAAGCTAAATCCAAAGGGGATTATTTTCTCCGGCGGACCAAACAGCGTATATGATGCTACAGCTTTTACATGTGATGAGCGGATTTTTGATATGGGCATTCCAGTTATGGGAATTTGCTATGGTATGCAGCTAATGACTCAGCATTTTGGCGGAAAAGTGGAACGTGCAAGCAAACGCGAATATGGAAAAGCCGAAATTAAGCTGAACCATGAAAGTTTATTATTTAATGGGCTCCCTACTGAACAAACGGTATGGATGAGTCATGGTGACCATGTTGTTACAGCTCCTGAGGGCTTCCAAGTTGATGCGACGAATCCATCATGCCCAATCGCGGCAATGAGTGATCATAGCCGTCAATTATATGCTGTTCAATTCCATCCAGAAGTAAGACATTCTGTATATGGTAACGACCTATTGAAAAACTTCGTATTTGGAGCATGTAAATGTAAAGGCGATTGGTCCATGGCTAATTTCATTGAAATGGAAATGGATAAAATCCGCAAAACAGTTGGAGACAAACAAGTACTATGTGCATTGAGCGGCGGAGTAGACTCCTCAGTTGTAGCGGTATTGATTCATAAAGCCATCGGGGATCAATTGACATGTATCTTCGTGGATCACGGTTTACTTAGAAAAGGTGAAGCGGAAGGTGTCATGAAAACATTCAGTGAAGGCTTCAATATGAATGTAATTAAAGTAGATGCCAAAGAGCGATTCATGAAGAAATTAGCTGGAGTAAGTGACCCAGAGCAAAAACGTAAGATCATTGGAAATGAATTTATTTACGTATTTGATGATGAAGCGACCAAGCTCGAAGGAATTGACTATCTCGCTCAAGGTACGCTTTATACTGATATTATTGAAAGTGGAACGGCTACTGCGCAAACCATTAAATCTCACCATAATGTAGGTGGATTACCGGAAGATATGCAATTCCAACTTATCGAGCCTTTAAATACACTCTTCAAGGATGAAGTGCGTGCACTTGGTTCAGAACTGGGTATTCCGGATGAGATCGTTTGGAGACAGCCTTTCCCAGGACCAGGTCTGGGAATCCGTGTATTGGGAGAAATAACGGAAGACAAACTGGAAATCGTAAGGGAATCAGACGCGATTCTTCGTGAAGAAATTAAAAATGCCGGTCTAGATCGTGATATTTGGCAATACTTCACCGTCCTTCCGGATATTCGCAGTGTAGGTGTGATGGGAGATGCCCGCACATATGATTACACAATAGGAATCCGTGCGGTAACATCTATTGACGGTATGACATCTGACTGGGCAAGAATCCCATGGGATGTACTTGAAAAAATATCTGTGCGAATTGTCAATGAAGTGAATCATATCAACCGTGTTGTGTATGACATCACGTCCAAGCCACCTGCGACGATTGAGTGGGAATAGAATTGGAAATCGATAGAACCATTGAAAACACTGAGTTTTTGAAGTGGTTTTAGGCTGGGCTGATTGATAGAAAATTGATAGCAGATATATAAACGAGACGAAAAGGTCTATCTGAATAAATCATTTCAGGTAGACCTTTTTTTCGTGGTTTCTAAAAAGATATTCAAAAACAATGAAAATAGGTTGCCCGAATACACTTTCCATTACGAGATCTTATCAGAGCTCCTCGTAAACATGAGCTTTTAGCTCTTGCAACCGGAGCCCGTGTAGAACCACGAAGCAGAAAAAATTACCTATCGATTTGCACATCTGTTTCCAGGTAGAAAAAGCAATTATAAGTGTTCGAGAAAAAGATAATGAAGCTATGAGCGATTTTGAGAGAAAGCAGGAAAGTGAAATGAGTTGGTAGATTGTGGGGATTATATTAAAATAACTTTGAATAGTCGTTACAATGTATGCAATAGTTTCCACTGAAGAGGTAAATTAGAATTGTGGGAGAGTTATTATGACAACAAAATTATTCATTCAAGCACTAACTAAATTTTTATTGGGGGTTGTTTTAGTTGGTCTATTGATATTCTTACCTGCGGGTACTTTATTATTTGCGTATGGTTGGTTATTTATGGGGATTTTATTTGTGCCAATGTTCCTTGCAGGAATTGTGATGATGTTCAAAAACCCAGAACTGTTAAAAAAGCGACTCAATGTAAAAGAGAAGCAAGATGAACAATGTCTTGTGGTAAAGCTTAGCGGACTTATGTTTTTAGCAGGTTTTATTGTTGCGGGATTAGGTTTTCGTTTTGATTGGTACACCTTACCAAAGAGTGTTGTAATTTGTGCTGCGGTGGTATTTCTTGTAGCATATATTCTTTATGCAGAGGTACTCAGGGAGAATACATATCTTAGTCGTACTATTGAGGTACAGGAAAATCAGAAAGTTATCGATACGGGGCTATACGGTATTGTCAGACATCCAATGTATAGTGTGACATTACTTTTGTTTTTGTCGATGCCGATTGTGTTAGGTTCAATATATTCGTTTTTTATTTTTCTTGTATATCCCTTTATAATTGCCAAAAGGATTAAAAATGAAGAAAAACTTCTTGAAAAAGAACTCGATGGTTATCGTGAGTATAAGCAAAAAGTCAAATATCGCTTGATACCGTTTATTTGGTAATAGTAAAGCAAATTCCATTTTGTGAAGGATCAATTATTGGATATATAACACTAGGAGGATATCTATGAAAATTACTGAAGGATTTATGCCATATTTAGATTTTAAAACGTATTACCGCATCGTTGGAGAAAATACCGGTAATAAAAAACCACTCATTTTACTTCATGGCGGACCAGGCTCCACTCACAACTATTTTGAAGTACTCGATCAATTTGTTGAGGAAGATGGACGCCAATTAATTATGTACGATCAAATCGGTTGTGGGGAATCTTATGTAGAAAATCGCCCTAACCTCTGGAACGCAGAAGTTTGGACAGAAGAACTCATTGCACTTCGCAAGCACCTTGGCTTAGAAGAATGCCATCTTCTGGGTCAATCATGGGGAGGCATGCTTCTTTTGAATTATGTTTGCAATTACAAACCAAACGGAATCAAAAGCATCATCCTTTCTAGCACTCTTCCAGCTTCTTGGATGTGGGGAGAAGAACAGCAACGTATGATTAAATTCATGCCAAAAGATATGCAAGAAGCCATTGCCATTGCAACAAGCACTGGTAACTACGATGCCCCAGCCTATTTGGCGGCAGAAGAAGAATACATGATTCGCCACGCTGGAGGACCTGTCACAGAAGATTCACCAGAATGTATGAAGCGTCCTAGAAAAATAGGAAATGAAGCATATGTAGTCGGTTGGGGACCAAATGAATTTACTCCACTCGGCACATTAAAAGATTATGATGTTACAGCGCAACTAAAAGACATTCAAGAGCCAGCACTTGTAATTAATGGAGGTAGTGATCTTTGCACTCCTTACATCGCAAAATATATGTATGACCATATTCCAAACTCTCGTTGGGAACTCTTCCGCGACTGCAGACATTCATGTTTCGTAGAAGACACAGAAAAATACATCGCTCTTTTAAAGGAATGGCTCAATGCAAACGAATAAAACTTTCAGGTTATAAGTGAGATAGATTCTATTTTTCATTTTTAGTTCTGTAGTTATAGCCACAACGTTGGATGGAGCAGAGTTGATTTGTATTTTCATCAGCTTGCCCGCATATAAGAATAAAAATAAAATGTGACTCTCTTTTTTACCTGAGATTTGGGTGGGAAAGGGGATCTTTTTTTATGTCAAAAATAAGTCTAAAGGGATAATTAAAACCAACCACTTTTGGTAAGAGATGGTTGATGAATATATTGTAGTGCGATATACTTTATGTATCGAACCACGATATAGTAGATGTGAAATAGAGCTATAAATTGGAGGAAGTATGGAAGAGCGGATTAAAAGAATTTACATACCTATGACAGAAACAGGGTTTTATATACTATTTTGCATGCAGGAAGAAATGCATGGTTACAACATTGCTAAAAAGGTGAAGGAAATGACAGGCGGCGAGATAATAATCAGTCCGGGAACTATGTATGGGAGCCTGTCAAAAATGGAGAAAGACGGGTTAATTATGTTTGTTCGTGAAGAAAATAAAAGGAAGTTCTATATGATCACTGAACTAGGCAAGCAAATTCTTAATATTGAAATAAGGCGTATTGAGAGACTATATCAAAATAGTAGAGGAGGGTTATATGATGGAAAATGATATGAAAAGAGAATTTCGCTGGTTTATGTTAACAGATTACGAGAAAGAAGAGACATTTTTGCGTGAGATGCATAATAAAGGGTATAAATTGGTGAAAGTTAAACTGCCAGGGTTTTATTATTTTGAATTATGTGAGCCAGAAGATGTAGTCTACAAATTGGATTTCAATCCGCAGACATCAGAAGACAAGCAAAGTTATTTGCAGATGTATGCAGATTATGGCTGGGAATATATGCAGGATATAAATGAATACAGCTATTTTAGAAAATCAGCAGGTAACACAGATGAAGGAGATACAAATATTTTCAGTGATGATCAATCAAAACTGGACATGCTAAAGCGGATTTTTATGAAAAAATTAGTACCTCTTCTGGGGATTTTTCTATTATTTATAGTTTGTTCGGCCATGAGTATCGCTTTAGGCGGGATTGAGAGTTCATGGAATAGGGGATTTATTATATTTTGGTCTATTTTGTTTTTAATATATTTGGTGATTTTTGTGTATTGCGGAAGAGGATTTTATAAACTGAGAAAGAATTACTCACATAGGGTAGAGTAGCCTGTAGTATAGGTGGAAGGCGACCTATCTTTATTTTTCCTATTTTGTATAAGTCCTTGTTTTGATTGACCGAGCATATAGGGCTTTTTGTTAATTCTTCCAAGGTCGAAAAGTCCTTATTCCATTATGAAGTAGGTTATAAATCCAAAATAAGAGGATAGCCAACTGGTTATCCCCTTATTTTTTGTATGGTTTGATATTTTGTTCTCTGAAATCTTCTATTTTTCTTGGTACGTTTGTGACACCGCTAAAGTTGTTGTAAAAATCCTCCCAATCTTTACCCTCTAAACGATAATATCGTTCCATTGTATCTATATACAGAAACAACGCCTGTTCAGCAATAATATCAGGGATTTCATATTCTACAGGCTGTTTGGTATCTAATCTTTTACATAATAAATTTTGTAGATTCTTTGCATACTCTAATTGTTCTTTATCTATTTTCACATTTATAAAATTTTGGGTATCCATAGTTATTTCCTCAGTTTATCAAAATCTTTGGTGAATATGTCAGTGTATTCAAAGTGCGTCCATTTCTTAATTCACATTTAGTAAAGTATAAAACCAGTATTTCTGCATAAATATCATAGAGTTGAAAGGCTAGCTTGGCGAACATACTAATCTGAAATTCAAATATTATTATGATTATACTTTAATATCTGCTGAATTCAACAACAATATTCAGGCTTCTTGTTGTAATATATACCAATTGTGTAGGCTTTAATGGTTACTTACAACATAATCTATAAAATGGAGAGGATGTTATTTGTGTATGATCATGAATGGAAGTGAGTATAAATCCTGAAAGGTATGGGATTGTTTCTGGGACTGACTATATAATCGAGCATCAGGAGTAAATGCGAACAAACCCTTCTTAACCTCTAGATAATGTTCGCTTTTTATTTGACCTAGTACCATTCTCTTGATATAATACAAAAGACCTAATAATTTAATAAATATATAAATTCGTATAATCATGGGGATATGGCCCATAAGTTTCTACCGAGCTACCGTTAATAGCTTGACTACGGATATGAATGATACTGCCTATTTATAGGTTATTCTTTGTATTTGAGTCAGCCTCGAACGGATTCGTTCGAGGTTTTTTGGTTATCCGGAACTTATACGAAAGCGTATGAAAAGAAGGAGAGGAAGTAGGTTGAAAAAGTACTTTCAGTTTGACGAACTTGGCACCAATTACAAACGAGAGATTATTGGCGGGATTACAACTTTTCTGGCAATGGCGTATATTTTAGTTGTTAATCCATTGCAATTATCTTTGGCAGATGTACCAGACCTTCCGGATTCAATGAGAATGGATCATGGTGCTGTATTCGTTGCTACTGCACTTGCTGCTGCAGTTGGTTCAATTTTTATGGGGCTAATTGCAAAGTATCCGATTGCGCTTGCTCCGGGTATGGGGCTGAATGCTTTCTTCGCTTATACAGTAATTCTAACGTTTGGTATTCCTTGGCAAACAGCTTTAGCAGGCGTTTTAGCTTCCGGTTTTATTTTTGCTATATTAACGTTGACTGGATTAAGAGAGACCATTATTAATGCGATTCCTGCAGAATTAAAATATGCTGTTGGTGCAGGTATTGGGTTGTTTATTACCTTTGTTGGTATGAAAAATGCAGGAATTATCGTCAATAATGATGCTACTCTTATTGGAATCGGTGATTTCACGGATGGAAATACATTATTGGCAATCGTAGGCTTATTAATTACAGTTATCTTTTTAGTTAAAGGCGTTAAAGGTGGCATTTTCTATGGAATGATTATTACTGCCATCATTGGGATGTTAGCAAACCTTATTGAGATTCCTGACAGTATATTCGGTGCAATTCCAAGTGTGGCTCCTACTTTTGGTGTTGCGATTGAACCGTATTTCAATCCAATTCAATCAGATTTATTCACTATCCAATTTCTGGTTGTTGTACTGACATTCTTATTTATCGATTTTTTCGATACAGCCGGTACACTAATGGCGGTTGCCAACCAGGCAGGATTAACCAAAGATAATAAATTGCCAAGAGCAGGCAAGGCTTTATTTGCAGACTCCCTGGCAACGATGACAGGGGCATTGTTTGGGACATCTACAACGACATCATACATTGAATCAACAGCAGGTGTCGCAGCAGGGGCTAGAACTGGATTCGCAGCAGTTGTAACTGGACTGTTGTTCCTATTATCACTATTCTTATATCCGCTTTTATCTGTTATTACATCACCGGTTACAGCACCGGCCTTGATTATTGTCGGGGTGTTAATGTGCTCCTCACTCGGTGATATCAATTGGTCAAAATTAGAAATTGCAGTGCCTGCATTTCTTACAATCATCATGATGCCATTATCCGGAAGCATTGCGGCTGGGATTGCCTGTGGATTTATCTTCTATCCAATTACGATGATTGTGGCTGGACGTATTAAAGAGATCCACCCAATCATGTATGGAATGTTTGTTATATTTGTTTGTTACTTTATTTTCCTTTCATAAATATGTTCTCTAAAGGCTGCCGGCTGAGTTCGGCAGCTATTTTTTTATGGATAGGAAACATGTTTGCAATCCCATCTTTGGATAGGGCCTCCATAATATTCATGTTTTCTTGGTATTTGAGTGCCTTTTGGGCATATTAACAAGTAATTATTCAGATTGGTTATGGATAGCAGAAAATAATCAGTCGCTTTTATTTTGTTAATAAGTCTAAGGAGGACGTACTATGTTCAAGAAAGTATTCGGTGTCCTGCAGAAAATTGGGAAAGCTTTAATGCTTCCCGTCGCTATATTACCTGCGGCTGGGATTCTTTTAGCTCTTGGAAATGCCATTCATAATCCGAATCTGTTGGACCTAATGCCATTTTTAGATGCTGGGTGGATTCAAAAGGTTGCAACTGTGATGGAGGATTCTGGTCAAATTGTCTTTAGCAATCTTTCATTATTATTTGCGGTAGGTGTAGCAGTTGGACTTGCTGGAGGGGAAGGGGTCGCCGGCCTGGCTGCTATCATTGGTTATCTAATTATGAATGTGACCATGGGGGTTGTTTTGAATGTGACGGCTGACATGGCTGCCAATGATCCATCCTATGCTAATGTTTTAGGCATTAACACTTTGCAAACCGGAGTATTTGGGGGGATTATTGTTGGACTGCTGGCAGCTTATATGTATAATCGGTTTTTCCGAATTGAGTTACCCTCCTATTTAGGCTTTTTCGCGGGTAAGCGATTTGTCCCTATTATTACAGCTGCTTCCGCATTGATTCTAGGTCTATTAATGACACTGATATGGCCGCCAATTCAACACGGATTAAATACATTATCTCAAAATATGATAGATACAAACTTAACATTAGCGGCATTTATATTTGGGGTGATTGAACGATCGCTTATTCCATTTGGTCTTCATCACATATTCTATTCACCATTTTGGTATGAATTTGGACAGTACACAAATAAAGCTGGAGAAATTGTTCGTGGTGATCAGGCAATCTTTTTTGCGCAGATTAAAGATGGGGTTAAATTGACAGCAGGTACTTTTATGACAGGGAAATATCCGTTTATGATGTTTGGATTACCTGCAGCTGCTTTGGCCATTTATCACGAAGCGAAGCCTGAGAAAAAAACATTGGTAGCCGGGATCATGGGATCAGCAGCCCTAACTTCCTTCTTAACAGGTATTACAGAACCAATGGAATTTTCGTTTTTGTTCGTTGCGCCTGTTCTTTTTGGAATCCATGCTATTTTTGCAGGTCTCTCCTTTATGACTATGCAACTGTTGAACGTCAAAATAGGGATGACCTTTTCCGGTGGAGTTATAGATTTTATTTTATTTGGGATAGTACCAAATCGAACAGCCTGGTGGCTTGTTATTCCGGTCGGCTTGGTAATCGCAGTCATTTATTATTTCGGTTTCAGATTTGCAATCCGTACTTGGAATCTTCGAACGCCGGGAAGGGAAGATGAAGATGATGAAAGTGCTCAGGGTAAGGGTGGTTCAGTCGATGAGCTTCCGTATGATATTCTTGAGGCAATGGGGAAAAAAGAAAATATAGCACATTTAGATGCTTGTATTACCCGTTTGCGTGTTGAGGTTAACGATATTGCGAAAGTTGATAAAGATAAACTGAAAGCACTCGGAGCTGCTGGTGTGCTAGAGGTGGGGAACAATATTCAGGCAATCTTTGGCCCGCGTTCCGAAACGATTAAATCTCAGATGAAGGATATAATGGCAGGGAATAAGCCGCGTCCTACCAAAGCAGCCTCAGATAATGTTGAAGCTGAGATACAACAACAAATAGAAGAGGTAAATCCGGATGCGTTAAAAACAGATTTCTCAAAGGGAGAATTCGCTGCACCACTTGAGGGTCAGCTGATTCCGATTTCGGAGGTTCCTGACCAAGTGTTCGCTGAGAAAATGATGGGTGATGGATTTGCGATGATCCCAAGTGAAGGAATCGTTGCTTCTCCGGTTGATGGAGAGATTATAAGTATTTTCCCGACTAAACATGCTCTTGCTATAAAATCTGACAGTGGTCATGAACTATTAATTCATGTTGGCATTGATACGGTAAAGTTGAATGGTAAAGGATTTGAAACAAAGGTTAAAGATGGCGATAAGATTACGCAGGGCCAGATATTAATGGAATTTGATTTAAATTTCATTAAGTCAAATGCGACATCCATTATTACACCGATTGTTTTTACAAACCTGCTGGCAGGAGAAGGAATTAAGTTGGTTAAACAAGGCAAAGTAAAATTAGGAGAAGTACACATAGTTGATATCATGTAAATAATAACTCGCAACTCTATCTATACTGGAAAGGGTTGCGAGCTTTTCATTAATATATATGAAAGAAAAGAATGTTTAATAAGAGATGTTCTTTTGAGGACTCTTAATATTTTCTCATAGTATCTTGGAGTTGGTAACGAAATTCAACAATCTCCGACGCTTATTATGAGAACGTTCAACCTGAAATGAATATATTCTAGGTTTGGCGAAGACGGTAGTTATTGGTGCAAAGAATCAGCAGCAAATTGGAGAATTAGTCCTTAGGAATTAAGAAAACGGTATTGTTAAACGACGATATGGGTGACTTGTTTCAATTATTGCGTACCAGATCAAGCTTTCTCTGGAAGAACAACGGGAGCCTATTTTTGCAATAGCTTCTATAGATTAAGTATTTGCTTCGCTGTTGAATGGCAAATAATTAAGGTATTCCCGATTGTATGCTGTTAGACAATGGGATAAATCTTGATTCACGTAGGGAGCGTTAAGTTGAAACTTAGCGATCAAGGTTAGAAGTTATTATATAGAAGGAAAAGCGTATATGAAGGAGTCATCTTTGAATATAGATGAGAACTGATGGTATTCGACAATAGTATTAATATACTATAAAAATTAATAACAAAGTCGTCTTGTTGTTAATCTAGCACAATGAAATTGAATGTCTGAGTATTTTTATTTTAATTTAATGGTTGACGTATGCTTTAATAGCGTGCTACTATAAGTAAGCACCAGACAGGAACGAAACAATATCAAAAAAATGTTGACTTTCGAAAATGTAGGTGCTATGATAATAAAGTTGCTTTTGCAACGCGAACCAAATGAAAGATTGTTAGTTAAATATATTAAAAGAAACGCTTGACAACAACAAGTTATCTTGATATAATGTAAGAGTCGCTAACACGACAGATTGTTCTTTGAAAACTAAACAAAACGAAACGCCAAGCAAGTCTAAAAAAAAGAGATTTTTAAAATCTCGTCAATTTGCTTTAAAATTTAGCTAGATCAAACATCTTTCGGAGAGTTTGATCCTGGCTCAGGACGAACGCTGGCGGCGTGCCTAATACATGCAAGTCGAGCGAATCT
>NZ_VENN01000009.1:0-62281 GCF_008087365.1 Bacillus sp. E214
TGGCCGATCACCCTCTCAGGTCGGCTACGCATCGTTGCCTTGGTGAGCCGTTACCTCACCAACTAGCTAATGCGCCGCGGGCCCATCCCTAAGTGTTAGCCGAAGCCAACTTTCCTTCTCTCCTCATGTGAGAAGAGAAACTATTCGGTATTAGCACCGGTTTCCCGGAGTTATCCCAATCTTAGGGGCAGGTTGCCCACGTGTTACTCACCCGTCCGCCGCTAATCGTTGGGAGCAAGCTCCCTCAGATTCGCTCGACTTGCATGTATTAGGCACGCCGCCAGCGTTCGTCCTGAGCCAGGATCAAACTCTCCGAAAGATGTTTGATCTAGCTAAATTTTAAAGCAAATTGACGAGATTTTAAAAATCTCTTGTTTTTTAGACTTGCTTGGCGTTTCGTTTTGTTTAGTTTTCAAAGAACAATCTGTGTTGCTTGTTTCAGCGACTTTTATATATTATCAAATTCGCTTTTTGTTGTCAACAACTTTTTTAAAAGTTTTTTTAGTCGATTTCTTTCGTTTCGACTTCGTTCGTGACAACGTATATAAATATATCAGCATTTAAATTCCAAGTCAACACTTTTTATCAAAATTATTTTCTGTTTTTATAGGTGTATTCAAATACCTTAAATACTCGCTTTTCGGAGCAATTCTAATTAGGAGTTTTAACAAAAGCTTATATCTTTCTTCAATTGCTCTTTGAACAATTGGATGATGGATTTTTATTCTTTCATCCGTACGAATTTCATCCATTTCTCTCTTAATTAAAAACTCTAATTCCATACCTTCTTTTTCCGTCAGTAAAACCCCCAGCACGATATCCCTCCTACCTAATGATCAACAGGGATATGTTACATCATTCCTTTAAATTTTATACAAGCTATTTTTTTAACTGTAATATTTGTCCCACCCAGCAAATACATTACATTAAAAGCTGATTAATTAGATGAGGTGAATAACATGCCCTTTTTTTATGTAACAAATGCACGCAGAGGAAAGCAGCTAATATTATTACTAATTATTACATTCTTCACAGCCCTATTTTTTTATGTGGAATTCCTCGCAGTCTCACCCTCTTTCTCAATCAATGGGAAACCCAAGATTATATACAAAGGAGAAAAAGGAGTAGCTTTGACCTTTAATATCGGCTGGGGCGATGAAAAGGCTGAGGATATTCTAAAAGCTTTAAAACAGGAAAAAATTCATGCTGCCACGTTTTTCTTAGCAGGCTCTTGGGTTGAACGGCATCCCCATATTGTTAAGATGATTAAAGAACAGGGCTACGAGATTGGCCTTCTAGGATATTCCTATATCGATTACACGGAGCTTGAAGAGCCTGGCATCCAAAATGATATATCTAAAGGGCTTGAAGCCTTCCGAAAAGCTGGAATCGAAAAGCCGCTCCTATTACGGACTCCTACTGGGGATGTAGATAGACGAGTATTAAAAATTGCCGAGAAGTCGAACCTTACAATGGTTCATTGGAGTGTCAATTCTATGGATTGGAAAAACCCAGGGACAAAGATTATTGCCCAGAATGTCGCTCAGGCCAAAAAAGGGGATATCATCTTACTTCACGCTTCTGATGCCGCCATACAAACCGCTAAAGCGATCCCCCTCATTAAAGAGGAATTGACTAATAAAAATCTGAAACTACTCTCTGTCTCTGAAATGATATCCAACTCTAAATCAACCAGCCACGAAATTAGCAGGATACCCTATATGGTAAACAGTAGTCATTTAATGATTAGGGAGACTCTTCAATTAAACTAAAAAAGCCGCACTCCTTTACGAGTGTGCGGCTTTTTGCTGCGTGCGTTTCATACGTTCCTTCGCAGCTTCTTTTGATTTCTCATGGTATTTTGGC
Source organism: Bacillus sp. E214 (assembly GCF_008087365.1). NCBI lineage: Bacteria > Bacillati > Bacillota > Bacilli > Caryophanales > Bacillaceae > Bacillus > Bacillus sp. E214. The sequence continues at coordinate 1,867 of NZ_VENN01000009.1, forward strand.
AAAATCAACAGCTGATAAGTGTTACAGATAAGCAAAGGGATTAACATGAAATACATATAACTTTCATCATTTACCCTAAGCACCGGGAACCATTCTATTACTGTTACTACAACCATAAAAAACAAGGTAGGTATAAAGGCACTTTTATTTGTTTGTTTAACTTTCAGCACACCTACTATTAACGCTACTACTAAAATTAAGATAGGGTACCATATATATGAAAAGGCACCTTCTGTTTTATTTCCAAAAAACACAAACCGTAAATAAGCTAGGTCAACTAATACAAATACAGTAAGCACCAATTGAATGGCATGCCAGACAAAAACAGATCTAAACATTTCCATTCCTAGTCTATGAACGGTTAAATACGCAAAAAAACACATCTGGCTAATAACACTGAATATTAACCCAACTCCAGCCATCCACAAAAAGCCAACTAGTAATTCAACTGGTGTCTTAAGTGAAAACTCATTCCATTTTGCAAATAAACCAACGACCCCCGCTGTAACACCACCTATCAGCAAGGTATTCATAAATAGCTTCACCCAATATCGACTGCTCATTTTTCCCCACCCTCTATGTATGTTCTACTAAATTGTACCAACCGTTGTCATGAAAATCTATTAATTCATTTAAACACGTATATTTTTTTATTCTCGATTCATATTATCAATGTAGATTTATTAGAGGAGGATTCAATAGATGACTACTATATTCAAGTGTGCTCTTGGTCTTATCTTATGCCTGTTCACTTTAACCAGCTGCAGTGAAACGAATACAGAATCAAGCGAAGAAAACTATAGTGAAACTAAAAAAATCATTGTAGATGTCTTAAAATCAGATGAAGGAAAGAAAGCAATAGAGGATATCCTTCAAGATGAATCAGTTAAAACCGAATTAATTATGAATCAGGAGGATATTTCAAATACCATTGAGACAGTATTAACTTCTGACAAAGAAAAAAAGTTCTGGGAGAATGCATTCAAGGATCCGAAGTTTGTAAAATCTCTTGCAAATGGACTGGAATCCTCTCATAAACAGATTCTTAAAGATTTAATGACTGATCCGGAATATATGGCATTATTAACAAATGTCCTAAAGGATTCGGATATGAGAAAAGAATTCACAGAAATTATGCAAGGTAAGGACTATCGCAAAGAGCTTCAATCCGTCTTAACAGAGGTCATTGATAGCCCGCTCTATAAGGCAAAGATAGAAGATATCCTACTAAAAGCGGCTGATGAAAAATCTAAAGAGAATAGTTCAAACAATAAGAAAGAAAATCAAACATAAATAAAACGCCTCCATTCAACGGAGGCGTTTACTTATCATTTATTAACCATTTCAGTTACTTTCTCAGCTATATCTGTAAACATCCTTCCGGTCGGGTGATCTTCTGCGTAGATTGATGGCGCAAACTCCTCATCATTCCAATCAGGCTGTCCAAGAGGAAGTTTGCCTAATAATTCTGTATTAAGCTCTTCCGCTAGCTTTTCTCCGCCACCTTTACCGAAGACGTATTCTCTTTCGCCGGTTGTTTTACTCTCAAAGTAAGACATGTTTTCAACAACACCAATTACCTCATGCTCTGTGCGAATTGCCATAGCACCCGCTCTAGCAGCAACAAACGCAGCTGTAGGGTGCGGAGTGGTAACGATGATTTCTTTACAGGTTGGCAGCATGGAATGAACATCCAAGGCTACATCTCCAGTTCCAGGAGGAAGGTCAAGCAACAAATAATCCAAATCTCCCCACTCTACTTCCTGGAAAAAGTTATTCAGCATCTTTCCAAGCATCGGACCTCTCCATATAATTGGTGCATTATCCTCAACGAACATCCCCATAGAGATCACTTTTACACCGAAACGATCAACTGGGTATATACGTTCCTCTTTAACAGTTGGACGCTTATCAATCCCCATCATATCCGGAACACTAAAACCATAAATATCAGCATCCACCAGGCCAACCTTTTTACCAAGGCGCGCCAAAGCCACTGCCAGATTTACAGAGACTGTAGATTTGCCGACTCCCCCTTTTCCACTCGCAATTGCAATAAAGGTAGTGTCACTATCGAGTAATCCTTTTTCTTCTTTCGGCAAAGACTCACGGAATTTAGCCAAGGCATCCTCTGGCAAGTCAGCAAAACGAATGCCAACTGTATCCGCCCCAGCCTCCTTTAATGTATTTACAACCATTTGTTGGATTTGCAGCTGTTCAGCCGTACCTGTTTTAGCAATGGCAATTTTCACGCTCACATGCCGCTTTTCCTCTTTAATCTTTATCTCTATAATACCGTTTGTTTCTTTAAGGGTTTTATTTAAAAATGGATCTTTTAATTCTTCAAGTAATTCCCGTACCTTTGCTTCTGTAAGCACGAACGACACCTACCTTGTATGTATTTGTAACCGCTATTAGTATAACATATTCAATAGGTATCATTTGCTAAATTGATTCTGTATTTTCAATCTTCTTCATGTTCCTTTAAAAAATATCTAATCACTCCCGTATAGATTGAGAGTGCGATATCATCCTGATACACTTTGTTTTGTAAATTGCGTCTTTCTTCATCATTTGAAAGAAAGCCTACTTCTACCAGAACTCCCGGTTTATTCGCATGCTTGACTAAATATACACTTTCCATTGGTTTGGCATGCCTTTTCGTATTTTTTAAATTACGAATAAACTCCGCTTGGACCAATTTAGCTGCTTGCTTATTTTCAGAAAACTTAGGTGAATAAAATGTTTGGGCTCCCTTCGAATTTACCTGTGGAAAGGCATTGGCATGCACGCTAATATACAAATCCGCCTCAGAATTGTTTATAAATTTAGTTCGTGTAATTAAATCCGTCCGCTTCCTTTCCCGTATACTCCTGGAGTCAGAACCAGCAAGATCTACATCTTTTTCTCTTGTCATTAAAACAAGGGCACCTTGTTCCTGCAGGTAATCCCTTAGTCTTAACGAAATTGGCAATGTTACATTTTTCTCGATTACACCATTAAAGGTCGCCCCGCCATCTATCCCTCCATGTCCCGGGTCAATGACAATAACTTTTCCAGCCAAGGGCAGATTCCACTGCTGAAATGATACACGCTGGTTCATCCTGTATGACATCATTAAAAACAGAAGAACTACCCCAACCACAAAACAGGTCGTGAGAACCTTCTTATGAACATTCATATCTTATCCCCTTTACCCCATAATCCACTATTACTATATCTTATGGGACAAGGAGTTTAGATAGAACAAGCTAGATCTATTTCATCCTCATTTTATAGCGATTAATTCCTTTTGCGTATCCTTCCATCCACCATGCCGTTACATATTCATCCGTCAAACCGCGCAATGTTTCTTGTATAAAGGGAGAGCCATTTTCCTCCGATTGATAAAGGTAGTAAAACAATTGCTGTGAGAGCATATCAATTTCTTTTTTTGCTCTCTCTTTTATCCGCTCTGGCGACTCTCCATACCGATTAAACTTACTATAATATCCACCTAGAAGGAATCCCTCCACTGCAATATCATAGCAATGCTCTTCAGCAGGCTCAATCGAGTATCCCGGAAAGCATTTTAACCCTTTAGCAAGATGGCGATATTGCCTCCCTAAAAGTTCAAGCGAAAAATCCTTCAGTATCTCACGCTCATATTTCAACCGCTTTTCTTTACGAAAAGCAGCAAGATTTACAACTGTATTCATTAAACCACCTCTAAATCAAAATATAATCATCAATAGAACTTAGTTAAGATATACTCTATTGTTTGATGGATGGCATAGACTCATGCCATGGGATAAATGGGAAATGTAAGGAGAAGTTATAAAATATCGTATATAAGGAGGTGTTAATCGGATCGATATGTGCTATCAGGGTCTCTTTTCGAGCCACTTTGTTTAGAATATACTCGTCTTCTTATTTAATTCTGCCAAATATCTAATGAATCCAGCCACTTTCTATTTGATCCGGCCAAACGGATTATTAATCCAGCCGAATTAGCTCATAATCCAGCCAATCCATCCCGAATATTAATCATACGTAACCGAGCTAATCTGGATCACTCCAGCCAAACCAAACTTCGCTTACACAACTAAGCCGTCTGTTGGTCAATATGTCCAAACATAACAAAAAAAGACCCCCAGACAAATGTCTGAGAGTCTTTTGAACGCAATTGCAAAATTAACGTTTTGAGAACTGAGGTGCACGACGCGCGCCTTTAAGACCGTATTTTTTACGCTCTTTCATACGTGGGTCACGAGTTAACAATCCTGCACGTTTTAGTCCTGGACGGTATTCTGGATCTACTTCAAGTAATGCACGAGCGATACCGTGACGGATAGCGCCTGCTTGACCTGTGTAACCTCCACCTTTAACGTTTACTAAAATGTCATAGCTGTTTGTTGTTTCAGTAACAACTAGAGGTTGTCTTACTACTTCACGAAGTGCTGCGAATGGAATGTAGTCATCGATTTGACGATCATTGATAATGATGCGGCCTTCACCTGGAATCAAACGCACACGAGCAACGGAGCTCTTACGTCGACCAGTACCGTAATATTGTACTTGTGCCAATGTTATATCCTCCTTTAATATTAACCGCGAAGCTCAAGAACTTCAGGTTTTTGTGCTTGATGTGGATGCTCAGCTCCAGCATATACGTTTAATTTTTTACCCATTTGACGACCAAGAGATCCTTTTGGAAGCATACCTTTGATAGCTTGCTCCAACATTTTCTCTGGGTAGTTAGTTCTCATTTCAAGAGCAGTTCTTGTTTTCAAACCACCTGGGTGCATGGAGTGACGGTAGTAAATTTTATCAGTTAATTTCTTACCAGTCAGTTCGATTTTAGATGCATTGATAATAATCACATGGTCACCAGTGTCAACATGTGGAGTATAAGTTGGTTTGTGTTTACCTCTAAGAATTGAGGCTACTTGTGATGCTAGACGACCTAAAGTTTGACCTTCGGCATCTACAACGTACCATTTACGTTCTACATCACTAGCTTTCGCCATATACGTCGTACGCATTGATTTACCCTCCTAAAAATAGTTCATTGTTTCATTTTTTTGATAAAATTTGTGGCTCTATCTAAACACGAAATAGTTTCCGGGGCTATTCTCGTGGTTTTAACATACCAAAGGATATGATATACCGTTTTTCGGCCATTGTCAAGAAAATGTTACACCTGGATTAGTTGTCATGGAATTTAGATTTTATTTATAATCTACTTTCCATAAATATAGCCCGTGTCCTGGTGCGGTTCTCCCCGCTTTCGTGCGATCTTGGGCAGCTATGATATCCTTCATATCCTCCGGACGACGTTTACCAATTCCAACGTCCAATAAAGTACCTACCATAATCCGTACCATATTATACAGAAAGCCATCTCCAACAAAACGTATGACCAATTGTTGATCATCTTTAAGAAAATTAATTGACTTGACCGTTCTTACTTTATCCACCACTTCTGTTTTAGCGGAGCAAAAACTGGTAAAATCGTGGGTCCCGGTTAAATACTCTGTCGCTCTCTCCATCATAGCTAAATCGAGTTTATAAGGATAGTGATAGGCATAATTTCGTATAAAGGGATCTTTTACTTCAGCCAACGAAATACTATAACGGTATTCTTTACCAACCGCATTAAACCTGGCATGAAATTCAGGATCTGCCTTCTCGATATCTACGATGGCTATATCTGCAGGCAGCATAGTTCCCAGTGCTTTTTTCCATCTTTCCGCAGGCAGCTCAAGTGGAGAGTCAAAGTGAACGACTTGCCCTTTGGCATGAACACCGGCATCTGTACGCCCTGAAGCAGCCACCTTGACCTCTCTTCCCTTATGCATGGTCATTAGGACCTTTTCCAATTCCAATTGAACCGTACGCTTGTCAGGCTGAATTTGGTAGCCGGCAAAATTTGTCCCATCATAAGCTATTGTACATTTGTAACGTATCATTCCAGTACTCTCCCTATTAGTTTCTAGTGAGGATAAGAGCGATTGATAAGAGGATGAGAGAGATGATTAAGATCATGTCAGGAAATTCCCACTTAAGAGCACGATATTTGGTCCTGCCTTCTCCGCCCCTGTATCCCCTTGCTTCCATCGCTGTAGCCAGCTCCTCAGCACGTTTAAAAGAACCTACAAATAATGGAACAAGGAGCGGGACGACTGCACTCAATCTTTCCTTCAGCGGGCCCGATGAAAAATCGACGCCTCTTGAGGTTTGTGCCTTCATAATTTTATCCGTCTCTTCAATCAACGTTGGAATAAAGCGTAATGAGATAGAAATCATTAATGCAAGCTCATGAACCGGGAATTTAATTTTCCTTAAAGGGTTCAATAGATATTCCATTCCATCCGTTATCTCAATCGGCGTTGTCGTAAGCGTCAGGATAGAAGTAACTAAGATTAATAATGTAAAACGCAAGGATATAAAGATCCCCATCTTAATTCCTTCATCATAAATATCAATACCGGCGAGCGAGAAGACAACCTCTCCTCTTTTTGTGAAAAACAGTTGTATAAGCAATGTTAGAATGATTAAAAAGATTACCGGCTTTAATCCCTGTAATAGGAATAGCGGTTTAATTTTTGTTAATCCTAGCAATACTAAGGTAAAAGTAATTAAAATGGCGTACGATATCCAGTTATTAGCCAGGAATACGATGCATACATAGAAAAAGACTAATAATAATTTTGCCCTTGGGTCCATTCTGTGGACAACTGAATCAGTTGGAACATAGCGCCCCATTATAAATTTATCCATCATTGTTGTCCACCTCCCAGGAGATTTGATATCTCGCTAATCAAATCATCCAATGACAGATGCTTCTTGGAGAGGACTAAACCGCTCTTTTGTTCAAATTCCATCTGGAATCGAATGGTATCAGGCACTGCCAGTCCTAAATCCATTAACGCCTCTGGATCAGAGAATACTTCATTTGGAGAGGCTTTTTTGACAATCGTTCCTCTATGCATGATAATCAGTTCGTCTGAGTATCTTGCTGCATCTTCCATGCTATGTGTAACCAATATGGTTGTAAGAGCCTTTTCCTTATGAAGGGCATGAAACATATCCATAATTTCTTTTCGCCCTCTTGGATCCAACCCGGCTGTAGGTTCATCCAGAACAATAACTTCCGGTTCCATGGCCAGTACTCCTGCTATAGCTACTCTTCGCATTTGACCGCCGGATAAATCGAATGGAGAAGACTCCATAATCGAATCGTCCAGACCCACTAATTTGATCGCTGCATACGCACGTTTTTTGGCATCTTCCTCACTCACACCAAAATTCATGGGTCCAAAGCAGATATCTTTTAATACGGTTTCCTCAAAAAGCTGGTGTTCAGGGAACTGAAAGACAATTCCTACTTTTTGACGGATGGCTTTCAAATTCTTTTCTTTCTTATCTGCGGAGATAACTCTTTCTCCAATGGTGACTTTCCCTTTTGTTGGCTTTAACAAGGCATTTAAATGCTGTAAGAGAGTAGATTTGCCTGAGCCAGTATGACCAATTACACCTATAAAAGAATTAGTTGGAAAACGAACATTAATATCATATAAAGCGCGATGCTCAAATGGCGTCCCCAGTTGATAGGTATGCTCTACTTCTTCAAGTGATATTTGCATAGTTCATTCACCAGCCCTTCTTCGGTGATTTGATCAGAAACCTGGATACCATTTTCTCTTAATGATTTAGAAAGTTTTATAGAAAACGGGATATCAAGTCCTAATTTCACAAGTTCTTCCTCTAACTTAAATATCTCAGCCGGACTGCCTTCCGCAAATATTTTCCCCTGATTCAATACAATCATCCGGTCAGCTCGGGCAGCTTCCTCCAAGTCATGAGTGATCGATATTACTGTCAATTGTTTGTCTTCCTTCAATTCTCTAATAATGCCAAGTACTTCTGATCTACCCAAAGGATCAAGCATGGAGGTGGCTTCATCCAGAATAATAATAGATGGGCGCAAGGCCAGTACACCTGCTATTGCAACACGTTGCTTTTGTCCACCTGATAAATGGTGCGGCTCTTGATCGAGAAACTCATCCATGCGAACTTTCCTTAATGCATCCTGGACACGGTTTATCATATCCTCTCTCTCAATGCCGGCGTTTTCTAAACCAAAAGCCACATCATCCTGCACAGTTGTACCTACAAACTGATTATCAGGATTTTGAAAGACCATTCCAATATGCTGTCGGATATCCCAAACAGTGCCTTCGCTCATGACCATATCATTGACCATGATCGTACCTTCATTAGCAAAATAGAGCCCTATTAATAGCTTGGCCAATGTTGATTTGCCGGAACCATTATGCCCAACAATAGCGAGCCATTCACCTTCCTGGACTTTAAACGATACATTATCCAGAGCTTTATTCGTCTTCGCTTCATATTGAAAGGATATATTACTAACTTCAGCCAACGGTTTACTCATAGCTTCCTCCCTGTGCTGCTCTATTCTCTGCTTAGCTCAACTATTTTTGGATATAAAAAAACGCTGCACCCCTTCCGGATTATCCCAATGGATTTCCTGAATTAAGAGCAGCATTCACTTATCTTAATGTCAGACAACGTACGTTTTGTCTGTACAAGGGGTGCGAGAGCTAGACAAACATCAATTGGATCGTCACCCAATTCATGCCTATCGTAACGCTCTATCGTTTTTTGGATTATTCAGTAAAATAAGAGTAAAGCACATGCGTAAACGCATGATGCTTTAGTTAGCTTATACCAGAATCATTGGATTAAGGTATTTAATATAGGATATGGGTGTCAGATACTCTGTCCACCCCTACCCTTACATCATTAAACTAACTCGATAATTACCATTGGTGCTGCGTCTCCACGACGTGGACCAATTTTCATGATTCTAGTGTATCCACCTTGACGCTCTTCGTAACGAGGCGCGATATCAGCAAATAATTTTTGAACTGCATCTTGCCCAGTTTCAGCGTTTGCTACTTCGTGACGGATGTATGCAGCAGCTTGACGGCGTGCATGTAAATCTCCGCGTTTACCTAAAGTAATCATTTTTTCGACTACGGAACGTAATTCTTTCGCACGAGTTTCAGTCGTTTCGATACGCTCGTTGATAATTAAATCAGTAGCCAAATCGCGAAGCATTGCTTTACGCTGTGCGCTTGTACGTCCTAACTTTCTGTATGCCATGAAAGTTTCCCTCCTTTGTTGAAATAACTGATTCTATCTATTCATTCATTAATCGTCTTTACGTAGGGAAAGACCTAGTTCTTCTAGCTTAGCTTTCACTTCTTCAAGTGATTTACGGCCAAGATTACGAACTTTCATCATATCTTCTTCAGTCTTATTAGCAAGCTCTTGTACTGTATTAATACCAGCACGCTTTAAACAGTTGTAAGAACGAACAGAAAGATCAAGCTCTTCAATTGTCATTTCCAAAACTTTTTCTTTTTGGTCTTCTTCTTTTTCAACCATAATTTCAGCATTTTGAGCTTCGTCTGTTAAACCAACAAAGATATTCAGATGTTCTGTTACAATCTTCGCACCTAAAGCTATAGCTTCTTTTGGACCAGTGCTTCCATCAGTCCATACATCGATTGTAAGTTTATCATAGTTTGTCAGTTGACCTACACGAGTGTTTTCAACTTGATATGTCATCCGAGATACTGGTGTGTAAATGGAATCAATAGGGATTACACCGATTGGTTGATCATCACGTTTGTTTTGATCAGCTGGCGTGTAGCCTCTTCCTCTTCTAGCTACCAAGCGCATACGCAAGTGAGCTTTTTTAGAAAGGTGAGCTATCAGTAAATCCGGGTTTAGGATTTCCACATCGCTATCATGTGTAATATCTGCAGCCGTTACTGCCCCTTCCCCCTGAACATCAATTTCAAGAGTCTTTTCTTCATCAGAATAAATCTTTAATGCGAGTTTCTTAATATTTAGGATAATAGCAGTTACATCTTCTTCTACACCCTCAATAGTAGAGAACTCATGGAGCACACCATCTATTTGAATAGATGTAACGGCAGCACCAGGCAATGAGGATAGTAGGATACGACGTAAGGAGTTACCCAAAGTTGTTCCATATCCACGCTCAAGTGGTTCAACGATGAACTTACCATATTTTCCGTCTTCGCTGATTTGAACCGTTTCAATTTTTGGTTTTTCTATCTCGATCATTCAACAATACCCTCCTTCGTAACGTCGAAACCCCGGCTAGAAGAAGGTAGTGGTTTGCATCTAACCGAAATTCCCCAATATATACTCCCAATGTGCGCAACATATTTGTGATTTCCTTGAGAAAAGAAAAATCACTATATTACCCCATTATAGACAGGGAAATAAATTCTATTCAAACAATATTATACACGACGGCGTTTAGGCGGGCGGCAACCATTATGAGGTACTGGAGTTACGTCTTTAATTGCAGTAACTTCAAGACCAGCTGCTTGTAATGCACGAATAGCTGCTTCACGACCAGATCCTGGGCCTTTAACAGTAACTTCTAAAGTTTTCATACCATGTTCCATAGAAGTTTTAGCTGCAGTTTCTGCTGCCATTTGCGCTGCAAATGGTGTAGATTTACGGGAACCTCTGAAACCAAGTGCACCAGCACTTGACCAAGAAATAGCATTTCCGTGTGCATCAGTAATTGTAACAATTGTGTTGTTGAAAGTAGAACGAATGTGAGCAATACCTGACTCTACATTCTTTTTCACGCGGCGTTTGCGTGTGTTCGTTTTGCGTGCCATATCGACAAAACCTCCTTACTTATTATTTTTTCTTGTTAGCAACAGTTTTACGTGGGCCTTTACGAGTACGTGCGTTGTTTTTAGTGTTTTGTCCACGAACAGGAAGTCCTCTTCTGTGGCGTAATCCACGGTAGCAACCGATTTCCATTAAACGTTTGATGTTTAAGGAAACTTCACGTCGAAGGTCACCTTCTACTTTGTATCCATCGATAATATCACGGATTTTGTTCAATTCATCTTCAGTAAGATCGCGTACGCGAGTATCTTGAGAAACTCCAGCTTCTGCAAGTACTTTTTCAGCAGTTGGTCTACCAATACCGAAAATATAAGTTAAAGAAATAACAACTCGTTTTTCACGAGGAATATCTACACCTGCAATACGTGCCATTTATGTGCACCTCCTTCAAATATTACCCTTGTTTTTGCTTATGTTTTGGGTTTTCACAAATAACCATTACTTTACCGTTTCTACGGATAACTTTACATTTTTCGCAGATTGGTTTTACTGATGGTCTGACTTTCATTGTTTTCCCTCCTTATAAAATGCGGAGTGCAACCGAGATTATTTAAAACGATACGTAATTCTTCCGCGGGTCAAGTCATAAGGAGATAGCTCTACCGTCACTTTATCACCTGGCAGAATACGAATGAAATGCATTCTGATTTTGCCTGATACATGGGCAAGGACAGTATGGCCATTCTCTAATTCAACTTTAAACATAGCGTTTGGTAAAGTCTCAGTAACTGTACCCTCAACTTCAATAACATCATCTTTTGCCATTACAGTTCTTCTCCCTTCTTCTCTTGGCTTTTCATAAAATAAGTCAAAGCGAAACGGAGCTTTCCGTTCGTTACGCGACCTGTTTCCCCTAAACTGCTCTCCACTTCCTGAGACCAGTCTTCGTACAAATGAAGATGAAGTATGTTTTTACGCTTGGCAGAATCAAACTTACGCTTGTCTCCGTCAGCAATACAAACAAACTTTTCATCTATAATTTTTACAATTATGGCATATTGATCGGTATCCCTGCCTTGAGTGACCCGAACAAATTGTCCCAACCGGGGAGATCTATCCTTTTGGACCAATCAAGATCACCTACATTTAAACTAATGTTAAGATTTCATAGCCTTCTTCGGTAATCGCAATGGTATGCTCAAAATGAGCACAGTTCTTCCCATCAACTGTAACAACTGTCCAGTTGTCGGCTAATGTTTGAACATAGCGGCTTCCTGCATTCACCATTGGCTCAACACACAGCACCATTCCCGGCTTCAATCTTGGGCCTTTATTCGGCGGACCAAAGTGAGGCAATTGCGGTGCTTCATGTAAGTCTTGACCGATACCGTGTCCGACATACTCTCTTACTATAGAAAAGCCGTTTTCCTCGACATATGTTTGAATAGCATGTGAGATATTAGAGAGACGTTGGCCTGGCTTTATTTCCGAAATCCCCTTATAGAGGGATGTTTCTGTTACTTGAAGCAGTCTCCTGGTTTCATCATCAATGTCTCCAACTGGATAGGTCCATGCTGAATCGCCGTGATAGCCATTAAGTTGTGCACCAATATCAATGCTGATAATGTCGCCGTTTTTTAATGTCTTATCCCCAGGAATGCCATGTACAAGTTCGTTGTTAACGGATGTACAAACACTGCCACGAAAACCATTATACCCTTTAAAGGACGGAATTGCATTATGTTTGCGTATAAACTTTTCCGCAATAGCATCCAGTTCCTTTGTTGAAACACCGGGTTTAATGTATTTTTGCAGTTCCTGATGTGTCAGAGCAACAATACGCCCAGCTTCACGCATGATTTCAATCTCGCGTTGGGTTTTACAAATGATCATCGAGACAAGCTCCCGAGAAGCTCTTCTATATCCGCGAAGACTTTATCAATCGGTTGTTGTCCGTCAAGATTTCGTAAATATCCTTTTCCTTCATAGAAGGTAATCAGTGGCTGCGACTGTTGAATGTTTACTTCGAGACGGGTTTGCACCGTATCGATGTTATCATCAGCTCTTTGGTACAACTCTCCACCACAGCGGTCGCACACGCCTTCTTTGGCAGGAGGATTAAATACTAGGTGGTAGGTAGCTCCGCAATCTTTACAGATGCGGCGGCCTGTCAATCGTTCTAACAAGCTATCTTTATTGACTTGTATATTAATGACATAGTCTAATTGACGATCCATTTCAGCTAAAAGCTGTTCAAGTGCTTCAGCCTGAGCAACTGTGCGTGGAAATCCATCTAGCAAAAAGCCTTTTTGGCAATCATCTTTAGCTAAACGTTCACGTACGATACCGATTGTAACTGCATCCGGTACCAGTTCACCTTTATCCATATATGATTTAGCTTCTAAACCAAGTGGTGTTTCCTCTTTCATAGCTGCCCGAAACATATCTCCAGTAGAGATATGAGGGATGTTGTATTCTTCTACTATTCTTTCTGCCTGAGTACCTTTACCGGCTCCTGGCAGTCCCATTAATACAAGATTCACACTTTTTCCCCCTAAACAATAATAGGCTTGGGGAGCATAATAGTCCCCGAAACCTTTTATTTAATAAAACCTTTGTAATGTCTTTTTACAAGTTGCGATTCTAATTGCTTCATTGTATCCAAGGCTACCCCAACTATAATCAAGAGACTCGTTCCACCTATTTGGGCAGATGATGGAAGATTGCCTAACTTGATAAATATTACAGGAAGCACTGCGATGAATGAAAGGAATAGAGCCCCAACAAAAGTCAATCGGTATAATACTCTCGTGAAGTATTCCTGAGTGGCTTTGCCTGGACGTATTCCTGGTACATATCCACCTTGCTTCTTCAGATTTTCGGACAATTGCTCCGGATTAACCTGAATAAAAGCATAGAAATAGGAGAATGCAATAATCAAAGCAACGTAAAGGATCATTCCAACGGGTTGTGTGTAATCAAATGTTTTAGTAATCCATGTTGTTACACTATTCTCACCGAAAAATGATGCAATTGTTGGCGGAGTAATAATAAAGGAAACTGCAAAGATAACCGGAATAACACCAGCAGAGTTTACTTTTAAAGGTAAATGTGTGTTGTGTCCACCGACTGGACTTTTACCTGAAACCTGCTTAGCGTATTGAATAGGTACTTTTCTGTTTGCCTGTTGAATAAATATTACACCAACAACTACAGCGATGATTGCAAGTACAATCAATACAGCAATTGCTATATTAAGGAATAATGCATCTCCAGCATCTTCGAACATGGATGCATAAACCTGGTTGAGCGTAGAAGGAATTGCCGATACGATACCCGCGAAGATAAGGATCGAAATTCCGTTTCCTACTCCCTTAGAAGTGATTTGTTCACCGAGCCACAATAGAAATGCGGTACCGGCTGTTAATACAGTAGCTATTAACAGATATGTCGTAATTCCTGGATTATCAATCAAAGCTCCATTAGCCATGTTATTAAAACCATATGACATTCCAAGTGCTTGAATAAATCCAAGAACTATGGTTCCATAGCGGGTAAACTGAGCTAATTTACGCCTTCCAACTTCACCTTGCTTTGCCCATTCTGCAAATTTAGGAACTACATCCATTTGCAATAGCTGGATGATGATCGAAGCCGTAATATATGGCATGATCCCCATTGCAAGGATAGAGAAGTTACTTAAAGCTCCTCCACCGAAGAAGTTCAAAACTCCAAATACACTTAACTCATCGTTCATTGCAAGAATGTCTGCATTCACACCGGGAACAGGTATAAAGCACCCGATGCGATAGATAACCAGCATTGCAAGAGTAAAGAGAATTTTATTCCTGATATCTTTCACTCGCATGAAATTACGCAATGTACGGAACATTAAATCACCTCAGTTTTACCGCCTGCGGCTTCAATCGCTTCTTTAGCAGCTGCAGAGAATTTGTGTGCTTTAACTGTTAATTTTTTCTCTACATTACCCTTTGCAAGAATTTTGATTCCTGCTTTTTCGCTTTTCACAACACCTGTTTCGATTAACAATTCAGGTGTTACTTCAGTACCATCTTCAAAGCGATTTAATTTTTCAAGGTTAACTGCTGCGTATTCTTTACGATGAATGTTTGTAAATCCGCGTTTAGGTAAACGTCTGAATAAAGGAGTTTGACCCCCTTCAAATCCTGGTCTTACTCCACCGCCGGAACGGGCGTTTTGACCTTTGTGTCCTTTAGTGGCAGTTTTACCATGACCTGAACCAATACCGCGGCCTACGCGTTTGCGTTCTTTACGAGAACCTTCTGCAGGTTTTAATTCATGAAGTTTCATGCTGGCACCTCCTTATATAAACGTTAGTAAGCTTAGATTTCTTTAACAGTAACAAGGTGAGATACCTTGTTAATCATACCGCGAATAGCGTCATTGTCGTTATGCACTACAGTTTGGTGCATTTTTTTAAGACCAAGAGTATTTACTGTTACGCGTTGATCTTCAGGACGACCGATTAAGCTACGCGTGAGGGTAATTTCTAATTTGTTAGCCATTTGATTTCCCTCCTTATCCTAACAGTTCCTCTACAGATTTACCGCGCAATTTTGCAACTTCTTCCGCACTTTTCATTTGTTTAATGCCATCAATAGTAGCACGTACCATATTGATAGGTGTGTTAGAGCCTAGAGATTTGGAAAGGATATCAGCGATACCTGCTAATTCAAGCACGGCACGAACTGGTCCACCAGCGATAACTCCAGTACCTTCAGAAGCTGGCTTCATTAAGATTTCACCAGATCCGAAACGTCCGATTACTTCATGAGGAATTGTAACTCCAACCATTGGTACAGTAACCAGGTTTTTCTTCGCATCCTCAACAGCTTTACGGATTGCATCTGGCACCTCTTGTGCTTTACCAGTACCGAATCCTACATGCCCATTTTTATCTCCGACAACCACTAGCGCTGTGAAACGGAAACGACGTCCGCCTTTAACAACTTTCGCTACGCGGTTGACTGTAACTACGCGTTCTTCAAGTTCTAATTTATTTGGATCAATGCGACGCATCTAATATGTCCCTCCTTTGTCTATTAGAATTGTAATCCGTTTTCACGTGCAGCATCTGCAAGTGCTTGTATACGTCCGTGATATAAGTATCCTCCACGGTCAAAAACAACTTCGGAAACACCTTTTTCTACAGCACGTTTAGCGATTACTTCGCCAACTTTTTTAGCTGCATCCACGTTACTAGTGGACTCAAGGCTAATTTCTTTATCAAGTGTTGATGCACTAGCTAAAGTAACACCATTAGCATCATCAATAAGCTGTGCATAAATGTGCTTATTGGATCGGAAAACATTTAAACGCGGACGAGACGGTGTACCCGCTAATTTAGCGCGGACACGTGCATGTCTTTTCTTACGAGTAGCGTTTTTGTTAGCCTTCGTGATCATTTACGACACTCCTTTCCTAAGCTTTAGGGCCTTTACTTACCAGTTTTACCTTCTTTACGACGAACTTGTTCGCCAGCATAACGGATACCTTTACCTTTGTAAGGTTCAGGAGGACGTACATCGCGGATGTTAGCAGCTAAAGCTCCAACGCGCTCCTTGTCAGTACCCTTGATTGTGATTTTTGTGTTAGCAGGAACTTCAATTTCAATTCCTTCTTCTGGTTCGATCTCAACTGGGTGAGAGTATCCTACATTCAATACAAGTTTCTTACCTTGTTTTTGAGCACGATAACCAACCCCGATTAACTCAAGATTTCTTTCGAAGCCTTGGGAGACACCTTCAACCATGTTAGCGATGATAGCGCGTGTAGTACCGTGCAATGAACGATGAAGTTTTTCATCAGTTGGACGGGATACATTTACGATATTATCTTCAACTTTGATTTCGATATCAGAGTGAAAAGTACGAGTCAATTCACCTTTTGGTCCTTTAACAGTTACTGTATTTCCGTTCAAAGTAACTGTAACTCCAGCTGGAATTTCTACAGGTTTTTTACCTACGCGGGACATTTCGTGCACCTCCATTCATCAGTGAAATGTTTATTACCATACGTACGCGATTACTTCTCCGCCAATTTTCTTAGCGCGTGCTTCTTTATCAGAGATAACACCTTGAGAAGTAGATACGATTGCGATTCCAAGACCGTTTAATACGCGAGGAACATCTCCTGCTTTTGCGTATACACGAAGACCTGGTTTACTGATACGTTTGATACCAGTAATTACGCGCTCGTTGTTAGCACCATATTTTAAGAAGATACGCAAGATACCTTGTTTATTATCTTCAATAAATTCTACGTCACGGATGAAACCTTCACGTTTCAAGATATCAGCTACATCCTTTTTCATTTTGGAAGCTGGAACTTCCAATTTATCGTGACGAACCATGTTCGCATTACGAATGCGAGTTAGCAAATCTGCAATTGGATCTGTCATTACCACAATGATAACCTCCTTCCCGTTTTCGGGTTTTACCAGCTAGCTTTTTTAACGCCTGGAATTTGTCCTTTATATGCTAGTTCACGGAAACAAATACGGCAAAGTTTAAATTTGCGGTATACAGAATGCGGACGGCCGCAGCGTTCGCAACGTGTGTACTCTTGTACTTTAAACTTTGGTGTACGTTGTTGTTTCACGATCATTGATTTCTTAGCCACTTTTTCGCCTCCCTTATTTAGCGATTACTTTTGGAATGGCATTCCGAATTGAGTTAGAAGCTCACGAGCTTCTTCGTCAGTATTAGCTGTCGTTACGATAACAATGTCCATGCCGCGGACTTTGTTTACTTTATCGTAGTCGATTTCAGGGAAAATCAACTGTTCCTTAACACCTAATGTGTAGTTACCACGACCGTCGAATGCTTTTTTGGAGATTCCACGGAAGTCACGTACACGTGGTAGGGAAACTGCAATCAATTTATCAAGGAACTCATACATACGCTCTCCGCGTAGAGTTACTTTACAACCGATTGCCATGCCTTCACGAAGACGGAAACCAGCGATAGATTTCTTAGCTTTAGTTACAACTGGTTTTTGACCAGTGATAGTTGCTAATTCTTCTACAGCAGTGTCCAATGCTTTCGCGTTTGAAACGGCATCGCCGACACCCATGTTCACAACGATTTTTTCAAGTTTAGGAACTTGCATTACTGAATTGTATTCAAACTTGCTCATTAGAGCAGGAGTAATTTCTTTTTGATATTTTTCCTTAAGGCGGTTCACTTGTTGTACCTCCCTTCGTTTATGACTTATTTATCTAAAGATTCACCTGATTTTTTTGCTACACGTACTTTTTTGCCGTCGACTGTTTGATAGCCTACACGAGTAGGGTTACCAGTCTTAGGATCAATAATCATAACGTTAGAAACATGAATCGCTGCTTCTTGTTCGAAAATACCACCTTGTGGGTTCGCTTGAGAAGGCTTAGCGTGTTTCTTTACAATATTTACACCTTCAACAAGAACACGATCTTTCTTAGGGAATGCTTCAAGAACTACGCCTTGTTTCCCTTTATCCTTGCCGGAGATGACTACTACTTTATCACCTTTTTTTACATGCACGAGATTCGCACCTCCTTGAAAAGTCTATATCACTGTTTATTAAAGAACTTCAGGAGCTAGTGAAACGATTTTCATGAAGTTGCTGTCGCGAAGTTCACGAGCAACAGGTCCAAAAATACGTGTTCCACGAGGGCTCTTGTCATCACGAATAATCACGCATGCATTTTCGTCGAATCGAATGTATGAACCATCTGTACGACGAACGCCGCGTTTAGTACGAACAACAACTGCCTTCACAACGTCACCTTTTTTAACAACGCCTCCTGGTGTTGCTTGTTTGACCGTACATACGATTACATCACCAATATTAGCTGTTTTTCTACCGGAACCGCCAAGAACTTTGATTGTAAGTACTTCACGAGCACCAGAGTTGTCAGCTACTTTCAAACGAGATTCCTGTTGAATCATCTGCGTAACCTCCCTTCGGAATTACTAAATCCGAAACATTTATATTAAATGATAACCGCTTTTTCTACAACTTCTACTAAACGGAAGCGTTTAGTTGCGGATAATGGGCGAGTTTCCATAATCTTAACGATATCGCCAACTTTTGCTTCATTCATTTCATCATGAGCTTTATATTTTTTGGAGTATTTCACGCGTTTGCCATACAAAGGATGTGTTTTCTTTGTTTCAACGACAACAGAGATTGTTTTATCCATTTTGTCAGAAACAACACGGCCAGTGTATACTTTGCGCTGGTTGCGTTCACTCATTGTGTGAACCTCCTCTCATTATCAATTGTTTACGTTGAGCTCTCTTTCACGTACAACTGTTTTCATACGTGCAATCGCTTTGCGAACTTCACGAATACGTGCAGGATTTTCTAATTGTCCTGTAGCAAGCTGGAAGCGAAGGTTAAAAAGCTCTTCTTTAAGTGCTTTAAGTTTTTGTTCTATTTCGGCAGTGGTTAAATCACGGATCTCATTAGATTTCATTTGCTTCACCACCAATTTCTTCACGTTTTACAAACTTGCATTTTACTGGAAGTTTGTGAGCTGCAAGACGAAGGGCTTCACGTGCTACCTCTTCAGATACTCCAGCGATTTCGAACATAATTTTACCAGGTTTTACTACTGCTACCCAACCTTCAGGTGCCCCTTTACCGGAACCCATACGTACTTCTAAAGGTTTTGCAGTGTATGGTTTGTGAGGGAAAATTTTAATCCAAACTTTACCGCCACGTTTCATATAACGAGTCATTGCGATACGAGCTGCTTCGATTTGACGGTTTGTGATCCAAGAAGCCTCAAGAGCTTGTAGACCGTATTCACCGAATGCTACTTCTGTACCGCCTTTTGCACGGCCTCTCATCTTTCCGCGGTGTTCACGGCGATGTTTTACGCGTTTAGGCAATAACATATTATTTTCCTCCTTCCACAGACTTCTTCTTGGTAGGAAGGACTTCTCCACGATAGATCCATACTTTTACTCCAAGCTTTCCGTAAGTAGTGTCCGCTTCTGCTGTAGCATAGTCGATGTCAGCGCGAAGAGTATGAAGTGGAACAGTTCCTTCACTGTAGTGTTCAGCACGAGCGATATCAGCTCCACCTAAACGTCCAGATACTTGAGTTTTGATACCTTTTGCACCAGCGCGCATTGCACGTTGGATAGTTTGTTTTTGTGCACGACGGAAAGATACACGGTTTTCTAATTGACGCGCGATATTTTCCGCTACTAATTTAGCGTCCAAATCAGCTCTCTTGATTTCAATGATGTTGATGTGAACACGTTTTTCAGTTAATTGATTAAGTGCTTTACGAAGCGCTTCAACTTCTGTACCACCTTTACCGATAACCATACCAGGTTTTGCAGTGTGGATAGAAATGTTCACGCGGTTTGCAGCACGTTCGATTTCGATTTTAGAAACAGATGCATCGTGAAGACGTTTCATAATGTACTCACGTACTTTAATGTCTTCGTGCAAAAGTTTAGCGTAGTCCTTTTCTGCGAACCATTTGGATTCCCAATCACGGATGATCCCGATACGCATACCGACCGGATTTACCTTTTGACCCACGGATTATCCCTCCTTCTTTTCTGATACAACGATTGTGATGTGGCTTGTGCGTTTGTTAATCGCGCTTGCACGACCCATTGCACGTGGACGGAAACGTTTAAGTGTTGGTCCTTCGTTAGCATAGGCTTCAGAAATGACAAGCGAGTTAACGTCCATATCGTAGTTGTGTTCTGCGTTTGCAACAGCAGATTTTAATACTTTTTCGATAACAGGGGAAGCTGCTTTCGGAGTTAAGTTAAGAATAGCAACTGCTTCGCCTACTTGCTTACCTCGGATTAGATCTAATACTAAACGAGCTTTACGAGGAGCAATACGAACTGTTCTAGCAACAGCTTTTGCTTGCATATTTATGCCCTCCTCTCTGATTAACGTCTTGTTTTCTTATCGTCTCCGGCATGACCTTTGTAAGCGCGAGTTGGTGCGAATTCACCGAACTTGTGGCCTACCATGTCTTCCGTTACATAAACTGGTACGTGTTTGCGTCCATCGTATACAGCAACTGTGTGTCCGATGAATTGTGGGAAGATTGTAGAACGTCTTGACCAAGTTTTGATAACTTGTTTCTTGTCAGCTTCATTCAATGCTTCAACCTTCTTGATGAGATGATCGTCAACAAATGGTCCTTTTTTTAGGCTGCGACCCATGTTTGTGCCTCCCTTCGTGATTGCTCTACGGTTCTACACGCGAACCGTAGTACAACCGCGTTATTTTTTACGACGACGAACAATAAATTTGTCTGATTTGTTTTTCTTTTTACGAGTCTTGAATCCAAGAGCTGGTTTGCCCCATGGAGTCATTGGAGACTTACGTCCGATAGGTGCTCTACCTTCACCACCACCGTGTGGGTGATCTACTGGGTTCATTACAGAACCACGTACAGTAGGGCGTTTACCTAACCAACGAGAACGTCCCGCTTTACCGATGTTGATAAGTTCGTGTTGCTCGTTACCAACTTGACCGATTGTTGCACGGCAAGTAGCAAGTATCATACGAACCTCTCCGGAATTAAGACGTACTAGTACGTAGCGTCCTTCTTTACCTAGAACTTGAGCAGAAGTACCTGCAGAACGAACTAATTGTCCTCCCTTGCCAGGTTTCAACTCGATATTGTGGATAACAGTACCCACTGGGATATTAATTAATGGAAGAGCATTACCTACTTTGATATCCGCTTCTGGTCCAGACATGATTTCCATGCCTACCACCAAGTTTTTCGGAGCAAGAATGTAACGTTTTTCCCCATCAACATAATTGATTAGTGCAATGTTAGCAGAACGGTTTGGATCGTACTCGATAGTAGCAACGCGTCCTGGAATGCCATCTTTATCACGTTTGAAATCAATGATACGGTATTGGCGCTTGTGACCGCCACCTTGATGACGAACAGTTAACTTACCTTGGTTGTTACGGCCACCTTTTCTGTGTAAAGGTGCTAATAATGATTTTTCCGGTTGATCCGTTGTAATTTCAGCGAAATCGGAAACAGTCATTCCGCGACGACCATTACTGGTAGGTTTATACTTTTTAATCGCCATGTTGTGTCCCTCCTTTTCTTTAGAAATTATGCTTCAAAGAATTCGATTTCTTTGCTATCAGCAGTTAGTTTAACAATCGCTTTACGGCGTTTGTTTGTATATCCAGCATGTTTACCCATGCGTTTGAATTTACCTTTGTAGTTCATAACGTTAACTTTTTCAACTTTAACTTCAAAGATTTCTTCAACAGCATCTTTGATTTGAGTTTTATTAGCTCTTACGTCAACTTCAAAAGTGTATTTTTTATCGGCCATGATGTCAGCTGAGCTTTCAGTAATGACGGGGCGCTTAATAATATCACGTGCTTCCATTATCCAAGCACCTCCTCTATTTTTTCAACAGCTGTTTTAGTCATGATTAACTTCTCATGCCCTACAACATCCAATACGTTAATAGCGTTAGCTTCAACGATTGTTACTCCCGGAATGTTACGACCGGAAAGTGCAACGTTTTCGTCTACATCCGCAGTTACGATCAACGCTTTTTTGTTTTCAGTATTCAAGCCTTTTAATACAGCTGTGAATTCTTTAGTTTTTGGTGCTTCAAAAGTTAAAGCATCAAGAACGATTACGTTTTCTTCGTTCACTTTAGCGGAAAGTACAGATTTAATAGCTAAACGACGTACTTTCTTAGGAAGTTTGTAAGAGTAGCTTCTTGGTGTTGGTCCGAATACCACACCACCACCACGCCATTGTGGGGAACGGATAGAACCTTGACGAGCACGTCCAGTTCCTTTTTGACGCCATGGTTTACGGCCACCGCCACTTACTTCAGAACGATTTTTAACTTTATGAGTTCCTTGGCGCAAAGACGCTCTTTGCATAAGGATTGCTTCAGTTACAACACTCTCATTTGGTTCAATACCAAATACTGATTCGTTAAGCTCGATATCGCCTACTTGAGAACCAGCTTGGTTTAAAAGAGCAATTTTCGGCATTGCGATTTTCCTCCTTTCTCGATAGATTAGTTCGCTTTAACCGCGCTTTTGATTTTAAGTAAAGCTTTTTTAGGTCCAGGAACGTTACCTTTGATAAGGATTACGTTACGTTCTGCATCAACCTTAACGATTTCAAGGTTTTGTACAGTGATTTGAGTTCCACCCATACGTCCAGCAAGTTTTTTGCCTTTGAATACGCGGTTTGGAGCAACTGGTCCCATTGAACCAGGACGACGATGGTAACGAGATCCGTGAGACATTGGGCCACGAGATTGGTTGTGACGCTTAATTGGTCCTTGGAAACCTTTACCTTTTGAGATTCCTGTTACATCAACGATTTCGCCTTCAGCGAAAAGATCTACCTTGACTTCTTGACCTACCTCATAGTTATTGAGATCTGCATCGCGAATTTCGCGAGCGAAGCGCTTAGGAGCAGTGTTCGCTTTAGCAGCGTGTCCTTGTTGTGGTTTGTTGTAAAGCATTTCGCGAAGATCTTCGTAACCTAGTTGGATAGCTTCGTAGCCATCATTTTCAACAGATTTCTTTTGAAGAACAACGTTTGGTACTGCTTCAACAACTGTTACCGGGATAAGTTCACCGTTCTCAGCGAATACTTGAGTCATACCGATTTTTCTACCTAAGATTCCTTTGGTCATGAGTCACACCTCCTAGTGTTTTCTTTTTTATTTTTATAGAACGATTATAATTTGATTTCGATATCTACGCCAGACGGCAAATCTAAACGCATTAGTGAATCTACAGTTTGTGGTGTAGGATTTACAATGTCGATTAGACGTTTGTGTGTGCGCATTTCGAATTGCTCACGAGAATCTTTGTATTTATGAACCGCACGTAGGATCGTGTACACGTTTTTCTCAGTCGGAAGTGGAATCGGACCGGAAACAGCTGCACCAGAACGTTTTGCAGTTTCTACAATTTTCTCAGCAGATTGATCAAGAATTCTGTGATCATATGCTTTTAAACGAATGCGAATCTTTTGTTTTGCCATTATTTTCCCTCCTTTATCGCCTATTTTGTAATAGACATTCTCCGTGGAAATCTCCTTACACACGCGCCATGGCAAAGCGGCCGGGTGTGTCAGCAACCTTCCACATCATCGCAATGAAAAGACCAACATTGTCTATTATACATTATACTTTCTGGGTATGCAACAGTTAAAAATAATTTCTTCTATCACACGAATATTAGTATACAATCTCACTTCTACTTTTTCAAGTTATCGTTCTTCTTTCCATAAATATACTAGCTTTCTCTTACATGTAAATAACAAAAGAGAGGGAAGCTTGTTCCTCTCTCACCACTCACCAACTGATTATTGTATGAGACCTCGTGCCAGTAACCACAATCTCTCTTCATTATTAAATTGTTTATAAGCCTTCTTATTTATGTGATCAAAGTCCACGAATTTTATGTACCTTGTATCACCCTTAATGCTCGCATCAGCTGCAGGAAGTATACGTTGTTTTTCTTTAAGCCCTTTGGTTACGGCTACCTTTTCATCGAATTCTAATCCTGCCGTAATCTTTTTTTGTTTCAGCTTTCCCTTTTCAAGAAGCACCACATGATTTCCTGCCAAAGTTTTCTTTGGAAGAACTACTACATTGTTAAGTTCCTTCAATGTGATATCAGCAGCCACATGTGATCCGATTAAAATCTGACTCTCTGTACTTTCTTCTGATGATTCACTTAGATTTTCTGGTTGAATCGATATATTATAGAAGCTTTTATCTTTCTTATGATCCTCACTAAACGGAACATCACTTATTTTTATTACCTTGCCAGTAATCAATTTTGAATCCAAATGCTTTGGTTTAATGATGACCTCCTGATCCAGTTTTATTCGCTGGATGTCATCTTCCCCAACCAAAACGTCCACTACTAAAGAGGCTTGATTCATAATAGTCAATAACGGATTATCTGCTGTTCTGCTAAAATCATTCCTATGCACAATAGTTCCATCAATTTTACTTTCTATTGTAATTTGATCTTCAGCACTGTTGGCCATATCTATCTGTGTTTGATTATCCTCAATTTGCAGCTCGATCATCTTAATTTCATATTCTATGTTTTTTATCTCATACTCCAATATTCGTGTGTTATCTAAATCCGGTTCTTTCTCCTCTTCTTCAACAGTCTGCAAGCTTTCATACTCTTGGACTTCTGACTGGAGCACGGATATATCTTCATTTAATTTATCTATTTTCATAGAGAGACGTTTGTTAGCATTTTCTAATTGTTTTATAACATCGCTGCTATCGTTATCTATAATGTAGGTTAGCAATGGCGTTCCTACTTGGACATCCTCTCCCTCTTCCACCAGGATCTCATCGAGCATCCCTCTAGGTTCTTCATAATAAATCTTATATATCTCAGAAGGCTCAGCCTTCCCTTCCGTTTGAAGCGTTTCCTTTAATGTACCTTTTTTCGTGATATAAGGGTCTGTAATAAGGACTGTACGATCAATTTTATCTATTTTGTAAATAATAATTGTATTTGTAAGTATAAACAAAAATACAGCTAAGGATACAAGAGACCATTTTTTTTCCCTAATGCTAAAATTCATATAATCACCTTCATGATTCTAAATAATGTATCCGTTGCACCATCCAGCAATATATATATTATCCAGGATAATGATACAGTTATAATCACTCTCTTTTTACTATAATCAAGTGACTTGTGGAAAATTCGATATTGAAGATAGCCTGCCAACAGTACAAATATAGTAATATTTGCAGCTAATTCTACCCAAAAGATCTGTGGTGTTAGCATTTGCGTCATGATCCCTAGACTAAATGGTGATGAGTGTTCAGGTACCCTGAGTAACAGCATAAATATTAGTTCTATTGTTTTCGCTATGAGCATCACTATTAAAGGAATAAGCTGAAGCTTCCACACTCCTCGAAATGAGAGGTCCTCAAATACGATCCAAAATAGTACTGTAAAATATAGTGTGAATAATAACGGATATAAGAGACCAGCAGCTAGTTTGCCAATGAAGTATAAAACCTTGGTCATTTCCCATCTGTTTTCTTTTACAGTCTCCATATATACTGACAAGTTTTCGCTGCCCAACCCTAGATATCCATAGACCCCAAATAAAATCGTACTAAATAGAAGTAATCCACCAAACCAAAGTATGTAATGAGTTTTTGTCATTACGCTTCTCATCTCGATGTTTGTTTCTCGAGGGTGAAGCATAGATTTTAACGTTCCTATCATCCTTTGTCCCCCACTAAAAATTTGCATATATCTATTGTATCTGATTTTTTACATCGTAGGAAGTTTATGGGTGTTAAATAATTTCAATTTTTTGTAAACAGCGTGGAGAATTGTGTATATGAGGTTGTATTAATAGATAAGGGTAGATATTTGCTGGGGAATGAATCCTAATATGAACAAATTAACGTATCCAACTTCCCACATTTCGCAGGAAAAAACAAAACAAAAAAACAGGCGGTTGTACACCCGCCTGTTTTAATAAGTAAGAATTATTCAGTAATGCTAGCAACTACGCCTGCGCCTACTGTACGTCCGCCTTCACGAATAGAGAACTTAGTTCCTTCTTCGATCGCAACTGGAGCAATTAGTTCAACAGACATTTCGATGTTGTCTCCAGGCATAACCATTTCAGTTCCTTCTGGAAGGTTTACAACACCAGTTACGTCAGTTGTACGGAAGTAGAATTGTGGACGGTAGTTAGAGAAGAATGGAGTGTGACGTCCGCCTTCTTCTTTAGACAATACGTAAACTTCTGCTTTGAATTTTGTGTGTGGGTTGATAGTACCTGGTTTAGCAAGTACTTGTCCACGTTGGATTTCTTCACGTGCTACACCACGAAGAAGAGCTCCGATGTTGTCACCAGCTTCAGCGTAATCAAGAAGCTTACGGAACATTTCTACACCTGTTACAGTTGTAGATTTTGGTTCTTCAGCAAGACCGATGATTTCGATAACGTCACCAACTTTAACTTGACCACGTTCAACACGGCCAGTAGCAACTGTTCCACGACCAGTGATAGAGAAAACGTCCTCTACTGGCATCATGAATGGTTTGTCAGTGTCACGAGTTGGAGTTGGGATGTATTCGTCAACAGCAGCCATAAGCTCGTTGATTTTTTCTTCCCACTCAGCTTCTCCTTCAAGAGCTTTAAGAGCAGAACCTTTGATTACTGGGATATCATCGCCAGGGAATTCGTATTCAGAAAGAAGGTCACGGATTTCCATTTCAACTAGTTCAAGAAGTTCTTCGTCATCAACCATGTCACATTTGTTCATGAATACAACAAGGTAAGGTACACCTACTTGACGAGAAAGAAGGATGTGCTCACGAGTTTGTGGCATTGGGCCGTCAGCAGCAGATACTACTAAGATACCGCCGTCCATTTGTGCTGCACCAGTGATCATGTTTTTAACATAGTCAGCGTGTCCTGGGCAGTCTACGTGTGCATAGTGACGAGTTTCAGTTTCATACTCAACGTGTGCAGTAGAGATTGTGATACCACGTTCTCTTTCTTCTGGAGCACCATCGATTTGGTCGTAAGCGCGAGCTTCAGCTCCACCTACTTTTGCAAGTACAGAAGTGATTGCAGCTGTTAAAGTTGTTTTACCATGGTCAACGTGACCGATTGTTCCGATATTAACATGTGGTTTAGAACGATCAAATTTAGCTTTTGCCATTTTAGGAATTTCCTCCTTTAATATAAGAAAATTGTTATTTTATACTATGTGCCAAGACAGTTGACAATGTCTTCTATCTTGGCTTACATAAGTAGTTATACTTTAATAAAGAATGAAAATCAATTATTCACCTTTATTTTTTTTGATAATCTCTTCAGCGATGCTCTTAGGAACTTCTTCGTAGTGATCGAAAGTCATAGAGAACACGCCACGTCCTTGAGTGTTGGAACGCAATGTTGTTGCGTAACCGAACATTTCAGATAGAGGTACCATAGCACGTACAACTTGTGCGTTACCGCGTGCTTCCATACCTTCTACACGTCCACGACGAGCTGTGATATTACCCATGATGTCACCCATGTACTCTTCAGGGATAACAACTTCAACGCTCATCATTGGCTCAAGGATAACTGGATTACATTTTTTCGCTGCATTTTTAAGTGCTAAAGATGCTGCTACTTTAAATGCCATCTCAGAGGAGTCAACGTCATGGTAAGAACCATCAAATAGTTTTGCTTTAATATCGATTAATGGGTAGCCAGCAAGTACACCGCGGTCAAGAGCGTCTTCTAGACCAGCTTGTACAGCAGGAACGTATTCACGTGGTACTACACCACCAACGATAGCATTTTCAAATTCGAAGCCTTTACCTTCTTCATTAGGTGAGAACTCGATCCAAACGTGACCGTATTGTCCACGTCCACCGGATTGACGAGCAAACTTACCTTCAACCTGTGCAGGTGTACGGAAAGTCTCACGGTAAGCAACCTGAGGTGCACCAACATTAGCTTCTACTTTAAACTCACGACGCATACGGTCAACAAGAATATCTAAGTGAAGCTCACCCATACCTTCGATGATAGTTTGACCAGTTTCTTGGTCAGTATGAGCGCGGAAAGTTGGATCTTCCTCTTGAAGCTTTTGAAGAGCAGTAGACATTTTGTCTTGGTCTGCTTTAGATTTAGGTTCAATTGAAAGAGAGATAACTGGCTCAGGGAATTCCATGGATTCCAAGATAACCAGGTTCTTTTCTTCACATAGAGTATCTCCAGTTGTAGTATCTTTTAGACCTACAGCAGCGGCGATATCCCCAGCGTGTACTTCTGAGATCTCTTGACGGGAGTTCGCATGCATTTGCAGGATACGTCCTACACGCTCGCGTTTTCCTTTAGTAGAGTTTTGTACGTATGAACCGGAGCTCAAAGTACCAGAGTATACACGGAAGAATGTTAATTTACCAACATAAGGGTCAGTCATAACTTTGAAAGCAAGCGCAGAGAATGGCTCGCTGTCATCAGCATGACGTTCAACTTCCTCATCTGTATCCGGTAGAATACCTTTGATTGCAGGTACATCTAATGGAGATGGAAGGTAGTCGATTACAGCATCTAGCATTAACTGAACACCTTTGTTTTTGAATGCAGAACCACAGATAACTGGGTAGAATTCAACGTTTACAGTACCTTTACGGATAGCTGCTTTCAATTCCTCTTTAGTGATTTCTTCACCGCCAAGGTATTTTTCCATTAATTCTTCGTCAAGTTCTGCTACTGCTTCTATTAACTTCTCACGGTATTCTTCTGCTATTGCCATGTGCTCTTCAGGAATTTCACGAACTTCGATATCAGTACCAAGGTCGTTACCATAGAATACTGCGTTCATTTCCACTAGGTCAATGATTGCTTCGAAGTCATCTTCAGCACCGATTGGTATCTGAATTGGGTGTGCATTCGCTTGAAGGCGTTCATGTAAAGTTTTTACGGAGTATAAGAAATCCGCACCGATTTTGTCCATTTTGTTAACAAAAACAACACGTGGTACTCCGTAAGTTGTAGCTTGGCGCCAAACTGTTTCAGTTTGTGGTTCAACACCGGATTGTGCATCTAGTACTGCTACCGCACCATCAAGTACACGAAGGGAACGTTCAACTTCAACTGTGAAGTCTACGTGTCCTGGTGTGTCGATGATATTTACACGGTGTTCTTTCCAAGCTGCTGTTGTTGCAGCAGATGTGATCGTGATTCCACGCTCTTGTTCTTGCTCCATCCAGTCCATTTGTGATGCACCTTCATGAGTTTCTCCAATTTTGTGGATACGACCTGTGTAGTAAAGAACGCGCTCAGTAGTCGTCGTTTTACCAGCATC
Organism: Bacillus sp. E214; assembly: GCF_008087365.1. Taxonomy (NCBI): domain Bacteria; kingdom Bacillati; phylum Bacillota; class Bacilli; order Caryophanales; family Bacillaceae; genus Bacillus; species Bacillus sp. E214. The sequence goes on from NZ_VENN01000009.1 coordinate 31,464, forward strand.
GATATGAGCCATGATACCAATATTACGAGTTTTTTCTAAGGAGAACTCTCTAGCCATTGGGTCTTTCTCCTTCCTTGTGGATATAGATTTTTAGTAGTTTTGATTTTACCAACGATAGTGAGCGAAAGCTTTGTTAGCTTCAGCCATTTTATGTGTATCTTCGCGTTTCTTAACAGAAGCGCCAGTGTTATTAGCTGCATCCATGATTTCGTTAGCTAAGCGCTCTTCCATAGTTTTTTCACCACGAAGACGAGCATAGTTTACTAACCAACGAAGTCCTAGAGTAGTACGTCTGTCAGGGCGAACCTCAACTGGTACTTGGTAGTTAGCTCCACCTACACGGCGTGCTCTAACTTCTAGAACTGGCATGATATTTTTTAAAGCTTGATCGAAAACTTCCATTGGATCGTTACCAGTACGCTCTCTTACGATATCGAAAGAAGCATAAAGGATTTTTTGGGAAGTCCCTCTTTTTCCATCGATCATCATTTTGTTGATCAATTTTGTTACAAGCTTGGAATTATATATCGGATCAGGTAATACATCTCTTTTTGAAACAGGTCCTTTACGAGGCATATTTTGTTCCTCCTTTCAAAGAAGTAATTATTTTGGTTTTAAAATTATTTTTTAGCTGCTTTAGGTTTTTTCGTACCGTATTTAGAACGACCTTGCATACGGTTGTTAACGCCTGCAGTATCAAGAGCGCCACGCACGATGTGGTAACGTACCCCTGGAAGGTCTTTTACACGTCCTCCACGGATTAATACAACACTGTGCTCTTGCAAGTTGTGGCCGATACCAGGAATGTAAGCAGTAACCTCGATTCCATTAGTCAAACGTACACGCGCATATTTACGTAACGCGGAGTTTGGTTTCTTTGGAGTCATTGTACCAACACGAGTACATACCCCACGTTTTTGTGGAGATGATACGTTTGTTTGGGATTTCTTGAAGCTATTGTAACCTTTATTCAAAGCTGGAGACTTTGATTTTTCTTCTTTAGATTTACGTGGCTTACGTACCAATTGGTTAATAGTTGGCATGATGTTTCCTCCCTTCAAAATTGGTTCCCCTAGTCCCACACATCCAGGTGGTTCATAAAAGGGTAAAAACAAAGTTTTTGCATCAACTGCAAAAACAGTTTTCTATTTCATAATGACAACAGCTGCTGCTCCAACATCTATTTTGCATGCTTTTCCGAGCAACCTCATCGAGTCTACATAATCGATTGGAACGGAATACTCTTTAGCAGCATCAATTACTTTTGATGTGATTGTTGAATCAGCATCAAGAGCAATAATAACTGTTTCGGCATTTCCTGTTCGGAGAGCTTTCACTGTTTGTTTCGTCCCTATTATCAGGTTCTTTGCCTGAGATACTTTTTCATAAGACATCATTAATATCCTCCAAAGTAACAGGTTAATAGGAGCACCTTTGCTATAGTACCATTTATAAAACATAAATGTCAACAATCGCACGAAAAAAATTAATTTGTTACCCTTATTTACTTTATATATACAGAAGATTAGCCGGATTGATCATCCGGCTACCTCTTCTGATGTAGATTGGTTACTCAGCTGGAACCGTTTCTTCCTTTTGTTCAGTTAGAACCGGAACAGCTTTACGGTAACGATGCATACCTGTACCAGCAGGTATTAACTTACCGATAATAACGTTCTCTTTAAGTCCAAGCAATTCATCACGTTTTCCTTTAATCGCTGCATCTGTAAGGACACGAGTAGTTTCCTGGAAGGATGCGGCGGACAGGAAGGAATCCGTTTCAAGAGATGCTTTTGTAATACCAAGCAATAGCGGGCGTCCCGTAGCAGGATTTTTACCTTGAAGCAACGCCTCATGGTTTGCTTTTGTGAACTGATGAATATCCAGTAATGTTCCTGGCAATACATCGGTTTCTCCGGCATCGATAACACGAATTTTCTTAAGCATTTGACGAACCATAACCTCTACGTGTTTATCGCCAATTTCTACCCCTTGCATGCGGTATACTTTTTGCACTTCTTTTAACAGGTATTCCTGTACAGAACGTACATTTGTAACTTTAAGAAGTTCTTTTGGATCAATAGAACCTTCTGTAAGTTCCTGACCAGGAACAACTGTGTCATTTACATTCACTTTCAAGCGCGCAGAGTACGGAGCTGTATAAGAGCGGCTTTCCACTGCACCTTGAATTGTGATTTCCTGTTGTTTGTCACGGACTTCGTTAATCGCTGTAACCGTACCTTCGATTTCAGCAATAACTGCCTGCCCTTTAGGGTTACGTGCTTCAAACAACTCCTGAATACGCGGAAGACCTTGTGTAATATCGTCTCCAGCAACCCCACCTGTATGGAAAGTACGCATTGTCAACTGTGTACCAGGTTCACCGATGGATTGAGCCGCGATGATACCGACTGCTTCACCAACTTCAACCTCTTGACCAGTTGCAAGGTTACGTCCGTAACATTTTTTACATACACCATGGCGAGTGTTACATGTAAACGCAGAGCGAATTGTCACTTCTTCAATACCAAGTTCTTCGATTTTTTGAGCAAGATCTTCAGTGAAGATTTCGTTCTCATTAATCAGAACTTCGCCTGTTTCAGGATGTTTAACTTTCTTCCTTGCATAACGTCCTACAAGACGTTCTTCAAGGCTTTCAATTGTTTCTGTACCATCTTTCAAAGCTCTTACTTCTAAGCCGCGATCTGTTCCACAGTCGTCTTCTCTAACGATAACATCCTGTGCAACATCAACCAGACGTCTTGTTAAGTAACCGGAATCGGCTGTTTTCAATGCTGTATCGGCAAGACCTTTACGCGCACCGTGAGTGGAGATGAAGTACTCCAATACTGTTAAGCCTTCACGGAAACTTGATTTGATTGGGAGCTCAATAATACGACCAGCCGGGTTGGCCATCAATCCACGCATACCCGCAAGCTGCGTAAAGTTAGATGCGTTACCACGGGCTCCGGAATCACTCATCATAAAGATTGGATTCAAGTGATGTAAGGATGCCATCAGTTTGCTTTGGATATCATCCTTCGCTTCACTCCAGATTGAGATAACACGGTCATAACGTTCTTCTTCTGTGATTAAACCACGTCTGAATTGTTTCATGACACTGTCTACTTTACCTTGAGCTTTTTCAAGAATTTCTTGTTTTTCAGGTAAAACGACGATATCTGCAACCCCTACAGTAATACCTGCACGAGTCGAATATTTAAATCCTAGATCCTTCATGCGGTCAAGCATTTTGGATGTTTCTGTTATTTTAAAACGTTTAAAGACTTCAGCAATAATGTTACCAAGAATTTTCTTCTTAAATGGTTGGATTCTCTCACGATTCGCTAAGATTTCCTTCACATTTGCTCCCTTTTCAACAAAATATTTCTCTGGTGTTTTTTCTTCCAGATTGGATCTTGTTGGTTCGTTAATATAAGGGAAAGTTTCAGGAAGAATTTCATTGAATATCAATTTACCAACAGTAGTAAGCAATAATTGCTTATTCTGTTCTTCCGTAAACGTTTCGTTATTTAAAGAGCTAGCATGAACAGCTACACGAGTGTGTAAGTGAACATATCCGTTTTGATAGGCAAGTACTGCTTCATTAGTGTCGTTGAAGATCATACCTTCTCCAACTGCACCTGGTCTTTCCATTGTCAGATAATAGTTACCAAGAACCATATCCTGTGATGGAGTTACAACCGGTTTACCATCCTTAGGGTTAAGGATGTTTTGCGCAGCTAGCATCAATAGGCGGGCTTCCGCTTGTGCTTCTGCAGATAAAGGTACGTGAACAGCCATTTGGTCACCGTCAAAGTCAGCGTTATACGCTGTACATACTAACGGGTGAAGTCGAATAGCTCTACCTTCAACTAATGTTGGTTCGAACGCCTGGATTCCTAGACGGTGAAGTGTCGGGGCACGGTTTAATAGAACCGGATGCTCCTTAATTACTTCTTCAAGCACATCCCAAATATCAGGAGAATGTCTTTCGATCTTTCTCTTAGCTGATTTGATGTTATGAGCCAATCCTTTTTCAACAAGTTCTTTCATTACGAAAGGCTTGAATAGTTCGATTGCCATTTCCTTCGGCAAACCACATTGGTACATTTTCAAGTTTGGTCCTACAACGATAACGGAACGACCAGAATAGTCAACACGTTTACCGAGTAAGTTTTGACGGAAACGACCTTGTTTACCTTTAAGCATATGAGACAAAGACTTAAGCGGACGGTTACCAGGTCCTGTTACAGGACGGCCACGTCTACCGTTATCAATCAATGCGTCAACTGCTTCCTGAAGCATACGCTTTTCATTTTGAACAATGATGCTTGGAGCACCTAAATCAAGCAGACGTTTCAAACGATTGTTACAGTTGATTACTCTGCGATACAGGTCATTCAAGTCAGATGTTGCAAAACGGCCGCCATCCAATTGAACCATTGGACGAAGCTCAGGAGGAATAACCGGAAGTACATCCAGAATCATCCAAGAAGGTTCGTTACCTGAATGACGGAATGCTTCCAATACTTCAAGACGTTTAATCGCACGTGTACGGCGTTGTCCCTGAGCTGTTTTAAGCTCTTCTTTCAAGGATTCTACCTCTTTGTTAAGATCGATATCCTGAAGAAGCTTTTTAATGGATTCTGCACCCATCCCAGCTTGGAACTTGTTACCGTATTTATCACGGTATGCACGGTATTCTTTTTCAGATAGAAGCTGCTTTCTCTCTAAAGCAGTATCTCCTGCTTCTGTAACAACGTAAGAAGCAAAATAAATTACTTCTTCCAAGGCACGCGGAGACATGTCAAGCAAAAGACCCATACGGCTTGGAATTCCTTTAAAGTACCAAATATGAGAAACCGGAGCAGCCAATTCAATATGGCCCATACGCTCACGTCTCACTTTAGCTCTAGTTACTTCAACACCACAACGGTCACAAACTACACCTTTGTAGCGTACTCTTTTATATTTACCGCAGTGGCATTCCCAGTCCTTTGTAGGACCGAAAATGCGCTCACAGAACAACCCATCTTTTTCAGGTTTAAGTGTACGGTAGTTTATAGTTTCTGGCTTTTTCACTTCTCCGAAAGACCAAGAGCGAATCTTATCCGGTGAAGCAAGGCCTATTTTCATATATTCAAAATTGTTTACATCCAACAAGGGGCCTACCTCCCTTTCCGTATCCCAATATCACTAAGGTTACTCGATTGTACCAACTGTTTCTGATTCGGGACTTTTCACATCAGGATCTATGGTTAATGTATCTGCTTGGTGAATATCGTCATCATCTTCCAGATCACGCATTTCAATTTCTTTATCATCACCAGAAAGAATCTTAACATCCATACCTAAACTTTGAAGTTCCTTGATTAAAACCTTGAAAGATTCCGGAACGCCCGGTTCAGGTACATTGTCACCTTTTACAATTGCTTCATAAGTTTTCACACGACCAACAACATCATCAGATTTAACTGTAAGGATTTCTTGAAGTGTGTATGCAGCACCATATGCTTCAAGTGCCCATACCTCCATCTCACCAAAACGCTGACCACCGAATTGAGCTTTACCACCCAATGGTTGTTGCGTAACAAGTGAGTAAGGTCCTGTTGAACGGGCATGAAGTTTATCATCAACCATGTGTGCCAGTTTGATCATATACATGACACCAACGGAAACACGGTTATCAAATGGTTCTCCAGTTCTGCCGTCATAAAGAATTGTTTTCGCATCGCGAGACATACCAGCCTCTTCGATTGTATCCCAAACATCTTCTTCACGCGCACCGTCAAATACAGGAGTTGCCACATGGATTCCAAGCTGTCTTGCAGCCATACCTAAGTGCAATTCCAATACCTGACCGATATTCATACGTGATGGTACCCCTAATGGGTTCAACATGATATCGACAGGTGTTCCATCCGGAAGGAAAGGCATATCTTCTTCAGGTAAAATTCGGGAGATAACCCCTTTGTTACCGTGACGACCGGCCATTTTATCTCCTTCATGGATCTTACGTTTCTGAACGATGTATACACGTACCAACTGGTTCACACCTGGTGGCAGTTCATCACCGTCTTCACGTGTAAAGACTTTAACATCATGGACAATTCCTCCACCGCCATGCGGTACACGGAGAGATGTGTCACGAACTTCACGAGCCTTCTCACCAAAGATTGCATGTAACAATCTTTCTTCTGCAGTCAGCTCCGTAACCCCTTTAGGAGTTACCTTACCAACTAGAAGGTCACCGTCTTTAACTTCGGCACCGATGCGAATGATTCCACGGTCATCCAAGTTGCGCAGGGCATCTTCCCCAACGTTTGGAATGTCACGTGTAATTTCTTCCGGTCCAAGTTTAGTATCACGAGCTTCAGATTCATATTCTTCGATATGAATAGAAGTATATACATCGTCTTTAACAAGACGTTCACTCATAATGATGGCATCCTCATAGTTATAACCATCCCATGTCATGAAGGCAACAAGTACGTTTTGGCCTAATGCCAATTCGCCAAGCTCCATGGACGGACCATCTGCAAGAATTTCTCCTTTAACAACACGGTCACCCGATTTAACGATCGGACGTTGGTTATAACATGTTCCTTGGTTAGAACGGATGAATTTAAGGGTACGGTATTTATCAAGATTACCTTTTACCTCTTCACCATCTACTTCACTAACACGTCTTACCCAGATTTCTCTGGCTTCCACGTGTTCTACGATTCCATCGTGCTTACAAATTACAGCAGCACCGGAATCTTTACCGGATACATATTCCATACCTGTACCAACAATTGGAGCCTGAGGACGAATAAGCGGAACCGCTTGACGTTGCATGTTCGCTCCCATAAGGGCACGGTTGGAGTCATCGTTTTCAAGGAACGGGATACAAGCTGTTGCAGCTGATACAACCTGTTTAGGTGATACGTCCATATAGTCAACGCGATCACGTTTAACAACTGTATTTTCACCACGGAAACGAGCTACAACTTCCTCGTTCATAAATCCACCATCTTCAGTTAGCGGGGCATTTGCCTGTGCCACTACATAAAGATCCTCTTCATCAGCAGTCAAGTAATCCATTCGATCAGTTACTTTGCCTGTCGCAGGGTCTACCCTTCTATATGGCGTTTCAATGAAACCGTATGGGTTTACTTTTGCGAATGTAGATAGTGAGTTAATCAAACCAATGTTTGGTCCCTCAGGTGTTTCAATTGGGCACATACGTCCATAGTGGGAATAGTGAACGTCACGAACTTCCATTCCGGCACGTTCCCTTGTTAAACCACCAGGTCCAAGTGCAGACAATCTCCGTTTATGTGTCAATTCAGCAAGTGGATTTGTTTGATCCATAAACTGAGACAACTGGGAGCTTCCAAAGAATTCTTTAATAGAAGCTATAACCGGGCGAATGTTAATAAGCTGCTGCGGTGTAATTGTGTTTGTATCCTGGATGGACATTCTCTCACGAACCACACGCTCCATACGGGATAAACCAATTCTGAATTGGTTTTGCAATAGCTCACCAACTGAACGCAGACGTCGGTTACCTAAATGATCGATATCATCTGTGTCGCCAACACCATGCAGTAAGTTAAAGAAGTAACTGATAGTAGATACAATATCAGCAGGTGTAATGTTTTTAACTTTCTTTTCTACATAAGCATTGCCGATAACATTAATTACTTTTTCACCTTCAGCATCGCTCGGTGCATAGATTTTTACATTTTGAACCAGTACATCTTCTTCCACGACTCCCCCAACAGGGTTGTACGTTTTGAAGCCAATCCCATTTTCTAAGTAAGGGATGATTTTATCGAGAGTACGGCGATCCAACAAAGTATCTTTTTCAACTAAGATTTCTCCTGTTTCAGGGTCCACCAAAGTTTCAGCTACTTTTTGGTTGAAAAGACGATTTTTTATATGAAGTTTCTTGTTAATTTTATAGCGTCCTACATTTGCCAAATCATATCTCTTCGGATCAAAGAAACGTGATACAAGCAAACTTTTCGCATTTTCGACCGTAGGTGGTTCACCTGGGCGAAGACGCTCATAGATTTCAAGCAAAGCTTTTTCTGTACTTTCAGTATTATCTTTTTCCAATGTGTTACGGATGTACTCGTTATCACCGATTAGATCGATGATTTCTTGATCAGAGCCGAATCCAAGAGCACGCAAAAGAACCGTTACCGGCAACTTCCTTGTACGATCGATTCTTACGTAAACTACATCTTTCGCGTCAGTTTCATATTCCAACCATGCTCCGCGGTTTGGAATTACGGTAGCTGTGAATCCACGCTTTCCGTTTTTATCAACCTTCCCGCTGTAGTATACACTCGGGGATCGTACTAATTGGGATACGATAACACGTTCGGCACCGTTTATAACAAACGTTCCCGTTTCCGTCATGAGAGGGAAATCACCCATAAAGACATCTTGGTCTTTAACTTCTCCCGTCTCTTTGTTTACAAGTCTTACTTTAACCCGTAATGGGGCGGAGTAGGTTACATCCCGCTCCTTAGATTCTTCCACAGGATATTTCGGGTCTCCGAGGCTATAATCGATAAACTCAAGAGACAGATTTCCTGTAAAATCCTCGATAGGGGAAATGTCCTGGAACATTTCTCTTAAGCCCTCATCAAGAAACCATTGATAGGAAGAGGTTTGAATTTCAATTAAATTCGGTAATTCGAGCACTTCGCTAATGCGCGCATAGCTCCGGCGTTGGCGATGTCGTCCATACTGAACAAGTTGACCTGTCAACTGATTCACCCCTCAAATAAAGCGTTTATGATAGAATTTATATTCCAACAGCCCTATACAAGCTGATAGAACAAAAAAGAAAAAGGGTTTCAATCTGAAAACCTCAATTTCAAAAACGCATAGTATTGGTTTATTTTTTCCATATTTTCCAGAACATATACACATTTATTTATTTCTTTACCAAAATGTGCAGGGTGTCCCAAATTATATATATGCATTTTTTAATATTAACATAGGCATATTGTCAAGTCAAACTTTTTTAGACTTCAAAATATAGTACCCTTTTTTCTTTATAATGACCTCCACGTTTCCAAAAACATCTTCCATTTTAGCCATTGCGGATGGAGCTCCCTGTTTCTTTTGAATGACAATCCACAACTCGCCGCCATCCTGTAAAACACTCTTACTTCTTTCAAGTATTTCATGAACTACTTTTTTTCCGGCTCTGATGGGCGGATTCGAAACAACCGCTGCAAACTCAGTTTCCGTAACATTTTGATAAACAGAACTCTCATAAATCTTAACATTTTTGATCTCATTGATTCGAGCATTTTCCCCTGACAAATGGAGAGCTCTTTCATTCACATCTACCATATGAATTGTTCTGTCAGAAAAAGAATCAGCCAAAGATAAACCTATCGGGCCATATCCACAGCCGACATCAATGATTGGCTGTTTGCCGGAAGCCTCAGGTTCCACGAAGGCCTCGATTAACAATCTTGAACCAAAATCAACCTCACGTTTAGAAAAAACACCAGCATCTGTTTTAAAACGAAATGTCTTCCCTCTTAAAGTATAGCTCCATTCATCAGGATTACTATCAACCTGAGGATTGCGGGAATAATAATGATCTGACAACCCAGATCCCTCCTGACCAATTGCATTTCGGATCGTTTTAACGAAAACCTAAATTCCAACTTTTATTTCTAAAGTCAGAAAAAGCCCGCTGTATTTGCAGCGAGCCTTTTCATATGATGTGTGTAAAATTACTTAACTTCTACACCAGCGCCAACTTCTTCAAGTTTAGCTTTGATTTCTTCAGCTTCGTCTTTAGAAACGCCTTCTTTGATAGCTTTAGGAGTGTTATCAACAACTTCTTTAGCTTCTTTAAGACCAAGGCCAGTGATTTCACGTACTACTTTGATAACTTTGATTTTTTGATCTCCAGCGCTAGCTAGAACAACATCAAATTCAGTTTTTTCAGCTGCAGCTTCTCCGCCAGCAGCACCAACCATAGCTACAGGAGCAGCTGCAGTTACGCCAAATTCTTCTTCAATTGCTTTTACAAGATCGTTAAGTTCTAAAACAGTCATATTTTTAACTGCTTCAATGATTTGTTCTTTAGTCATTATAAGTTCCTCCTTAGTTTTTAATAAATCGTTGTATACGTATTTCTAATCAAGAAGCAATTAAGCTCCTTGTTCTTCTTTTTGTTCTGCCACTGCTTTTGTAGCAAGTGCCAAGTTGCGGATAGGTGCTTGAAGCACGCTGAGCAACATAGAAAGCAAACCTTCGCGAGATGGAAGTTCTGCAAGAGCTTTAACTTCTTCAACAGTTGCAACGTTTCCTTCGATTACACCTGCTTTAATTTCTAGAGCTTCGTGTTTTTTAGCGAAGTCGTTCAAGATTTTAGCCGGAGCTACAACGTCCTCAGTACTGAATGCAATCGCATTTGGTCCAGTAAGAGCTTCGTTAAGGTCAGAAAGTTCAACTTGATCAGCAGCACGGCGAGTCATGGAGTTTTTGTAAACTTTGAACTCGATGCCAGCTTCGCGTAATTGTTTACGAAGTTCTGTAACTTCAGCAACGTTTAAACCACGGTAGTCAACAACAACTGTGGATACACTGTCTTTCAGTTTACCAGCGATTTCATCAACAATTTGTTTCTTTGCATTAACATTATTCGCATTGCTCATATTAACACCTCCTGTAGAATGTTACCATTCACACCCGTAAAAAAACCTCCATATCATGACAGACATGGAGGTACGATGATAGTCCGAACAAAATAGTTCTATTATGATCGAATACCTCGGCAGGAAATTAAGCTTTAACCGCACCTGCTGTCTATGGCATAAATGTTAAATTATTTATAACAACATTTGTAATTATATTAAATAACTACCCTGTTGTCAAATTTTATTTTTTAGCTTAGAAAGAAGATGGATCTACCTTGATTCCAGGTCCCATAGTTGTAGTAACAGCTACATTCTTCATATAAGTTCCTTTAGCTGCTGCCGGCTTCGCTTTTTGAAGAGTTTCAAAAATTGTAGTGAAGTTTTCAACTAGCTTGCTATCTTCGAAGGAAACTTTTCCGATAGGAACATGAATGTTACCTGCTTTATCAACACGGTATTCTACTTTACCAGCTTTAATTTCATTGATTGCTTTTTCAACATCAAATGTAACAGTTCCTGTTTTAGGGTTTGGCATTAAACCTTTAGGTCCTAATACACGACCTAATTTACCAACTTCACCCATCATATCAGGTGTTGCTACGATAACATCAAAGTCAAACCAACCTTGTTGGATTTTGTTGATGTAGTCAGTATCTCCAACATAATCAGCACCTGCAGCTTCAGCTTCTTTAAGCTTTTCACCTTTAGCAAATACTAATACACGTTGTGTTTTACCAGTACCGTTTGGAAGTACAACCGCTCCACGGATTTGTTGATCAGCTTTCTTAGGATCAACTCCAAGACGGAATGCTACTTCTACAGTTGCATCAAATTTAGTGAAGCTTGTTTTCTTCGCTAATTCAATTGCTTCTGTTACGGAATAAGCTTTTGTACGATCGATAAGCTGAATAGCTTCAGCGTATTTTTTAGTTTTCTTAGCCATTATTATATCCTCCTAATATTGTGGTTTTAACGGAATTGACCTCCCACGAAAAAGGTTGCGATGTACCGTACATTCGCAACCTCCATACAACAATTAGTCTTCGATGACAATTCCCATACTGCGTGCAGTACCTTCTACCATACGCATAGCTGATTCAACACTTGCTGCATTTAAGTCAGGCATTTTGGATTCAGCGATTTCACGTACTTTGTCACGCTTAACTGTTGCCACTTTATTACGGTTTGGTTCACCAGAACCAGACTCAATTCCTGCTGCTTTCTTAAGAAGAACAGCCGCTGGAGGAGTTTTTGTAATAAAAGTGAAAGAACGGTCTTCAAATACTGTGATTTCAACAGGAATGATTAGACCTGCTTGTTCTGCTGTACGAGCATTAAACTCTTTACAGAAACCCATGATGTTAACACCTGCTTGACCCAATGCTGGACCAACCGGTGGAGCTGGATTAGCTTTAGCTGCAGGAATCTGCAATTTCACGATTTTAATTACTTTTTTAGCCACGAGACACACCTCCTTATCGTCCGTGATGTGGTAATTGGGCTTTGCCCTCCCACTCAAATATACAATCATTCTTTATTTCACTCATAAAGAATTTACCATTAGTTCAGGTCTCTGTCTTGAGACATACTGACCCTAGAAATATTATCACTTTTTAATATGAAAGGCAAGTTTTTCAGGATTATAATTTTTCCACCTGGTCAAAATCCAATTCAACCGGGGTATCGCGGCCAAACATATTAACAAGAACTTTCAGTTTACCCTTAGCCTTGTCCAACTCTTCTATTGTACCAGCAAATTCAGCGAAAGGACCTTCCTTAACTTTAACTGAATCGCCAATAAACAAATCGATTTCAATTCTTTTTTCGTCCATACCCATTCTTTTCAGAATCACTGCTGCTTCTTCAGGCATTAACGCAACCGGCTTAGAACCTGATCCAGTCGAACCTACAAACCCAGTTACACCTGGTGTATTGCGGACAACATACCAAGAATCGTCTGTCATAACAATTTCCACGAGTACATATCCTGGGAATACCTTTTTCTTAACTACTTTCTTCTTACCATTTTTGAAATCAGTTTCTTCTTCTTCCGGAACAATGACACGGAAGATCTTATCTTGCATACCCATTGACTCTACACGTTTTTCCAAGTTCGCTTTAACTTTATTTTCATATCCGGAATACGTATGAACAACATACCAATTTTTCTCCATATTCTATTAGGACTAAACGTCCTTCCCTCCTTGCAAACAGTGATATTCAAATATATCTTGTCAGCTGTTATTTTTTAATTTTTGCGCAAATTTTAAATCCAGCAGATTCCTGCTAAGTATCGAATCTATTTTTTAGACAAATTAAAAAACCCGTTTCCGGGCTTTCAAGTCTTTTCTTATGCTAGTTTTCATTATACCATGTTTTGTGCTGTTTATTCACTATTTAAGAATGACACGAATAAGTTCGGATAACCCTAGATCAATAACCGCAAAAAACACTGCCATAATGATGACTGTTGATAAAACAGTTATCGTATAGGTTGTAAGCTCTTTTTTCTTAGGCCAGCTTACCTTTTTCATTTCTCGAGAAACGCCTCGGAAGAATTCTAGAATGCGTCGCATTAATTTGAAACCTCCAGCCAATACAGTTTTACAATCCAAATCATTAGATTGTTTGTTTATGAGGTGTGTGCGTATTACAAGTTTTACAAAATTTATTTAGCTCCAGTCGCACCTTTTCTTGGTTAGACTGGTTATGATTCGTTGAATAGTTCCTTGAACCGCATTTTGTACATGCGATGATAACTTTTTTATTCATAAAAATGCACCTTTATTTTAATTAACAAGTCCAATACAAATTTATCATGTAGGAAATTGTCTGTCAATAAGCGGGTTAAAGATATAACCCTATGAATATACTAAACTAGCGAACTTCTAGATACCGTTCCAATTTACGCTTTACTCTTTGCAATGCATTATCAATTGATTTAACATGTCTATCCAATTCCTCTGATATCTCTTGATAGGATTGTCCATCTAAATACAGAGACAGGACTTTTCGTTCCAGATCACTTAGCAGCTCGCTCATTTTAAGCTCAATATAATCAAATTCTTCTTGATTAATAATTAATTCCTCTGGATCCATAACTTTAACACCTGTTATAACATCCATCAATGTGCGATCTGACTCTTCATCATAGATAGGCTTATCCAAAGAGACATAGGAATTGAGCGGTATATGTTTCTGCCTTGTCGCAGTTTTAATTGCAGTAATAATTTGCCTGGTAATACAGAGCTCAGCAAACGCTTTAAAGGATGTAAGCTTGTCCTCCTTATAATCTCGGATGGCCTTGAATAAACCAATCATACCTTCCTGAACAATATCTTCTTTATCTGCACCTATTAAAAAATAGGTTCTCGCTTTAGCCCTTACAAAGTTTCTGTATTTGTGGATCAAAAAATCCAGGGCCCCGCTGTCCCCTTGATGAACCCGGTCGACTAACAGTTCATCTTCCATATGACCATAATCATCATCCAGCATTACCCCGATAGAAATTGCCACACCGATCCCTCCGTAAGATACCAAAGATAGCAATATTATACAGTAAGCGCTTTTATAGCGTCAATGCCCTCACAGATTTCCTCTCCTCCATTTTTCGAACATTTCCGACACTTCTCGACTCAACGGGATCCTTGATACAGGCTGTTCATCCTTTGTTTGCACGACCTTTTTTTCAATCTCTTTTTCTACATATTCCATCTCCTGCAACAGTTCACGGGCAGATTTCCGATAAGCCCCCTGCGCAAAGATGGTTCGCTGCTCCGTGTAATCTGATGTCGCAACATACACACGAGTATTTATTTTTATTAATTTAGAAGCCAGCCTTTCGATACATTCATCAGCTGTTTCATTTTCCTTTGTAAAAATAACATCAACTTTTGAATTTCTATACTTTTTCTCCATTCCCTGTACGAAGTAAGCATCAAATACAATTATAACCCGGTGTCCGGAAAAACCTTGAAATTCAGCCATCATTTCAATTAAACGGTCTCTAGCGGCAGCAAGGTCCTGATCGCGCAGCTTGCGCAAATCAGGCCATGCACCTATGATATTATAGCCATCTACCACCAGTATGGTTTCCATCTTTATCCCTCTAACGGATATCGCTTTCGATATACTTCATACATTAGCAAGCTGGCTGCCACACTTGCATTGAGAGAGGTAACATGCCCCACCATTGGCAAGTGATATAAGAAATCGCATTTTTCCTTGATTACCCGGCTGATTCCTTTCCCTTCACTACCAATTACAATCCCAAGAGGCATCGTTCCATCCATCAACCGATAATCCTGGCTTCCCTTCGCATCTGTACCAGCAATCCATACACCGCGTTCCTTTAAATCTTCTATCGTGCGTGATAAATTCGTTACGCGTGCAACCGGGATATGCTCAATTGCCCCGGTCGATGATTTAGCAACTGTAGCTGTTAACCCAACCGCTCTCCGCTTGGGAATAATGATACCATGAACACCGGATGCATCAGCTGTCCTTAAGATAGAACCCAAATTGTGCGGATCCTCCAATTCATCAAGCAACAGAATGAATGGGTCTTCCTGTCTGGATTCCGCCAGCTTAAACATGTCGTCAATTTCTGCATATTGATAGGCCGCCACCTGAGCAATAACTCCCTGGTGATTCCCCTCAATCATTTGATCCAGTTTTTTCTTTGGTGCTGTTTGTATCATAATTTTATTTTCTTTTGCAACCGCGATTACCTGCTGAATCTGCCCTTTCGTAGCTCCTTCTGCAATCCAAATCTTATGAATATCGCGTTTCGATCGCAATGCCTCTAAGACGGTATTACGTCCCATAATTAAATCATCGCTCATCTCTGCACTTCACTCCTCTCTTTAAATTGAATCGCCAACTCTATAATTTCATCAAGACGTTCCTGTTTCTTGCTCCCATATAGATAACCAATTAATGCTTCAAAAGCTGTGCTGTATCTATATGTTTGCACATCTGTATTTTTTGGGATTGTGCCTGACTTAGCATTCCTCCCTCTGCGGATAACAGCTTCTTCCTCTTCAGTTAGAAGATGCTCATTTAATAAATAATGTACGACTGCACTCTGTGATTTAGCAGATACATACTTCGTTGCTTCTTTATGAAGCCTGTTTGGTTTTACTTGTCCAATAGATAGCAGATGATGGCGAATATATACTTCATATACCGCATCTCCAATATAGGCCAGAGCCAGACTTCCCAAAGCCGTTACATCTAATTCCTTTAAGTCCTCAAGCATTCTTTTTATCCCCGTTTCCAGCGTGTACCTTGGGCAGTATCTTCCAAAATAATATTCATTGCTTTTAGCTCATCTCTAATCTCGTCAGAGCGAGTAAAATTACGTTCTTTTCTTGCCCGATTACGTTCTTCAATTAATTTTTCTACCATAGCATCAAGCGATTGTTCAACCTCAAGCTTAATACCGAGTACATCAAATAAAATACGAAACTCATTTAAAAATGCTTCAATAACTGCATCGGAGGTCACTTTTTCTAACAGATAATAATTTCCTTGCCTTGATAGTTCAAACAATACCGAAATAGCATTTGCGGTATTGAAATCATCATCCATTGCTTCTTCAAACATTGCATGTAATTCTCCGATTTTCTCGAACCATTCCGCATCGTTATGAGTAATATTGGTGCTTGCCGTTTGGCGGTGTTTTAAGTTTTCGTAAGTAGTTCGCAAGCGGTCCAATGAAATCTTCGTTGACTCTAATAACTCTTCACTGTAATTAATTGGATTTCTGTAATGAACGGACAGGATAAAGAATCTTAATACTGCCGGATCATGATGCTTAATAATATCATGTACCATTACAAAATTACCGAGAGATTTAGACATTTTTTCATTATCAATATTAATATAGCCATTATGCATCCAATAATTTGCGAATGGCTTTTCGGTTAAAGCTTCTGTCTGTGCAATTTCATTTTCATGGTGAGGGAATGCTAAGTCCTGTCCTCCAGCATGAATATCAATCGTATCACCTAAGTATTCTTTAGCCATCGCAGAACATTCTATATGCCAACCCGGTCTTCCTTTGCCCCATGGGCTATCCCAAGAAATTTCACCATCTTTAGCCGCTTTCCACAAAGTGAAATCAAGTGCATCCTGTTTCCGCTCATCTACTTCTATTCTCGCGCCTACCCGCAGCTCATCAATGGACTGGTGCGAAAGCTTTCCATAATCTTTAAAATCTCTTGTACGGTAGTACACATCCCCACTGGATTCATAAGCCATTCCTTTATCTATTAGGGCCTGAATAAATTCAATGATTAAGTCCATATTTTCCATTACCCTTGGATGCACATCAGCTTTTTTGCATCCAAGTGCTCCAACATCCTCAAAATAAGCTTTAATGAACCGGTCAGCTGTAGCCGGTACATCTTCTCCCAGTTCACGAGCTGCTTTGATTAACTTGTCATCAACATCTGTAAAATTAGAAACAAACTTTACATCATAGCCTTTATATTGTAAGTAATTGCGGACCGTATCAAATACAATCGCCGGTCTCGCATTCCCTATATGAATATAGTTGTATACAGTCGGACCGCACACATACATCTTAACCTTTCCCTCTTCAATCGGCTGAAAGGTTTCCTTTTTTCTTGTCAGTGTATTATAAATTTGAACGCTCACGTTTATTTAACTCCTTTCGCAAATCCATTATCTCTTTCTTTAATATATCAATTTCCTGTTCCATTCGATTGCAATGATCTTCTACAGGGTCAGGAAGGTCCCGATGATTTAAATCTTGTTTTAATCGTACGCCATCTTTGATAACTACCTTACCGGGAATGCCGACTACCGTTGAGTTGGCAGGGACATTTTTTAAAACCACTGAACCCGCTCCAACCTTCGAGTTTTCCCCTATGACGATGGAGCCGAGCACTTTAGCCCCCGTTGCAATCAATACATTATCCTCAACTGTTGGATGACGTTTGCCTGACTCTTTACCTGTACCTCCAAGTGTAACCCCCTGGTATACAGTCACATTATCACCAATCTCGCAAGTTTCTCCAATAACGACACCCATGCCATGATCAATAAAAAAGCGCCTGCCGATTGTCGCTCCCGGATGTATCTCTATACCGGTTAAAAATCGGCTAAACTGGGAGATGACCTTGGCAATAAATTTGAAATTTCTCTTATAAAAAAAATGTGCAATTCGATGATTCCAGATAGCATGTAAACCTGAATACGTCAGGATGATTTCAATTGTCGATCTTGCTGCAGGATCCTGTTCAAATATAACGTCTATATCTTCTTTTAACCGTTTCCACATGATGTTACCCCTCCTTAAACGCATAAAAGCAAAAACAAGCAGTACTTTTCTCTTCTCTAGAGATGTACTTTACGAAAGATGGAAACACGGTAACTTATCCTTCCTAAAGATCGTATAATAAACATCCTGTTTCTCCCATCATCGGCCATTTTTCTGCATAAAAAAAGCGCCCTGTCCAAAAGACAGAGACGCTTATAGGCGCGGTTCCACTCTGTTTGAGCTTAAGTATCGAGCTCCAACTTTCCCCTTTTTAACGACAGTGGGTATGCCGCCTTCCTCTACTGACCTAAATTACCAGGCGTTCAAAGAAGGGCTCAGGGGTGCATTCAGATTAAGAGAGGTTATAACCATTTCCAGCCAATGATGGTTATTCTCTAATAAACATCTTCTTTAATCCTACTTATCCCCATTCATCACTTTAAGTATGAATGTTTAATTATACTATATTATATTACGGTTAAAATGTTAACGTAAAAGTTCTTCTAATTGAGAAATCACTCGATTGCGGCCGAAAAGCTCGATTGCTTTTGGCAGATCAGGACCGTGAGCTTGTCCGGTTACCGCTACACGGATAGGCATAAATAATTTTTTGCCTTTATGGCCTGTTTCTTTTTGCACTCGTTTAATTGCTGCCTTAATCTCACTGTCAACAAATTCAGGCATACTCTTTACTTCATCAAGGAAGGCCTTCAATACCTCAGGAACCTGTTCTTCTCCCAGTATTTCCTTCGCTTCATCATTATAAACAATCTCTTTCTTAAAGAAGATGCTTGATAGGTCCACGATTTCTGCTCCGTAGCTCATTTGATCCTGATATAAAGCTATAAGCTTTTGTACCCAATGATGTTCTTCCTCAGACATTTCAGTTGGTACAAGACCTGCTTGCTGTAAATGAGGCAACGCCAATTCAAGCACTCGTTCCGTATCAACCTTTTTCATGTATTGATTATTCATCCACGTAAGCTTTTGTTTATCAAACAAAGCTGGTGATTTAGATAATCGGTCTGCATCAAAGATTGAGATAAATTCTTCCTTCGAGAAGATTTCTTCCTCACCGCTTGGAGACCATCCTAAAAGCGCAATAAAATTAAACAGAGCCTCAGGCAAATAGCCAAGTTCTTCATATTGCTCGATAAACTGAATAATGGATTCATCACGCTTACTTAATTTTTTACGGCTCTCATTGACAATCAATGTCATATGGCCAAAAACAGGAGGATCCCATTCAAAGGCTTCATAAACCATCAATTGCTTAGGCGTATTGGTGATATGGTCATCTCCGCGAAGTACATGAGATATTTCCATTAAATGATCATCAATTGCTACTGCAAAGTTATACGTAGGAATTCCATCTTTTTTAATAATGACAAAGTCTCCAATGCCATCAGATTCAAACGATACATCACCTTTAACCATATCATTGAATGTGTATACTTTACCTTTTGGAACAACAAAGCGAATGCTTGGCTTTCTGCCTTCCGCTTCGAGCCTTGCATGGTCTTCTTCTGTCAGATGGCGACATTTACCCGAATAAGCCGGAGTTTCATTACGTTCCATCTGTTCCGCACGTTCTTGTTCTAGTTCTTCTTCTGTGCAATAGCATTTATAAGCCATATCTCTTTTAATAAGATCACGATAATATTCCTCATAAATATGAGTACGTTCTGATTGGCGATAAGGTCCATATGCACCAGGTACATCGACACTTTCGTCCCAATCCATGCCCAGCCATTTCAAATACTTTAATTGGCTTTCTTCTCCACCGGCAATATTTCTTTTTTGGTCTGTATCTTCAATCCTTATAACAAAGCTGCCACCCTGGCTGCGTGCAAATAAATAGTTAAATAAAGCTGTTCTGGCATTACCGATATGAAGATGTCCAGTTGGACTTGGAGCGTACCGAACACGTATACTGCTAGTCATTAATATTTCCTCCCAAATGATAAAGTACCTAAGTAGGATTCATTTTACCACTATTTTAATCTGGTTTAAAACCACCAGTTCTATTCTTTTATTAAAAGAACCGTAGCTTGAGCCGCTATGCCCTCACCTCTGCCTGGAAATCCAAGCTTTTCAGTTGTAGTAGCTTTTACGTTTACTTGTTCCATGTCACCTTCAAGTAGACCGGCTATCACTTCACGCATTTGATCGATATAAGGGCGCATTTTCGGCCGCTCTGCAATGATTGTGCAATCAATATTGCCTAGCTTATATCCCTTTTGCTTTACAAGTTTCCATACATGAGTTAAAAGCTTTTTAGAATCGGCATCTTTAAAAGCCGGGTCAGTATCCGGAAAATGCTTGCCGATATCTCCCTCTGCGACAGCACCCAGACATGCATCTGCTACAGTATGGAGCAGAACATCCGCATCAGAATGCCCAAGCAATCCTTTATCATTAGGAATAGTAATACCCCCAATAATCAATGGTCGTCCTTCTACTAATTGATGTACATCAAAACCTTGTCCTATTCTAAACATGACGGTCTCCTTTTAAGTTTTTCTCCAGAATCGCTTCAGCAAAATATAGATCCTCTGGTGTGGTAATTTTAATATTATCGTAATTTCCTTCTGTTATGGCTACTCTCTTCCCAATCTGCTCAACCAAACTCGCATCATCTGTTCCAAGGTAATTTGCGCTAACCGCTGCCTCATGTGCCTCTTTTAACAGAGACACACGAAAAGCTTGCGGGGTTTGAATTGCCCACAAGCTTGATCGATCGATTGTTTTCTCTACCATGGTATCTCTGACTTGTTTAATCGTATCCTTAACAGGTACAGCTAACACACTTGCACCGAACTCTTTTGCATCAGCAATTAAATTTCTTAACATAGAATGATTAATAAACGGTCTTGCTCCATCATGCACGAGGACGATTTCTGCCTCGTCACTTAAGGCTTTCAACCCATTACTGACACTATATTGCCGCTCGCTGCCGCCATTTATCAATACAATAGGAGTCGGTAGTGACAATGTTTTGATCAGCCTATTAAATTCTTCTTTTTCAGCAGGATTGATTGGCAAAATAATTTGTTTACAATGCTTATCCGTGCCAAACACAGACAAGGTATGTGCGATAATCGGGCTATTTTTCAGTTCAATCCAAAGCTTATTTTTACTTGCCTTCATTCTTTTCCCTTGCCCAGCTGCAGGGATAATCACTTCATAATCCATCTTCTACTCCTATATCATCGATAGCTATTTCTCTTATAATGCTTTTTCCAATAATTTTGGTTTCGCAAATATCATACGTCCAGCCGAAGTCTGTAAAACGGATGTAACAATGACCTCAATCTTCTTACCGATATAATTTCGGCCTTCTTCAACCACAATCATCGTTCCGTCATCCAGATACGCTACACCCTGATTTTGCTCTTTCCCATCCTTGATAACTTGGACGAGCATTTCTTCACCAGGAATAACCACCGGTTTAACTGCATTTGCTAAATCATTAATATTTAATACCTGGACATTTTGGAACTCACAGACTTTATTCAAATTGAAGTCATTTGTTACAACAATACCGTCCAATACCTTGGCTAATTTGACCAACTTACTATCTACTTCCTGTACGTCTTCAAAGTCACCTTCATACATCTCGACTTCAATTGGAAGCTCTTTTTGGATTTTATTCAGAATATCGAGCCCTCTTCTTCCCCTTGTTCTTTTCAATGCATCAGAAGAATCAGCAATATGCTGCAATTCACCAAGCACAAATTGCGGAATAACGATAGGTCCCTCCAAAAAGCCAGTTTTACAAATATCTGCAATACGTCCGTCGATAATTACACTTGTATCGAGAACTTTCCTTTTTATATTGGATGGAGCAGCTTCTGTATCGCCATCTTGCTCTGTACCTTTTTTCCTTGTTTTAACCGAGTTAGTCACAAGGTTGGTTAGCTCATCCCGTTTTTTAAAGCCCACCTGGAAGCCTAAATAACCAAATATTAAAGTCAAGAGAATTGGAGCGACTGTGTTGATGATCGGTAACTGAATTGAATTCAGCGGAAGACCAATAAGGAAGGCCAATAGAAGGCCAAGTAAAAGCCCCATACTTCCAAATATAATATCCGTGATGGGAGCAATAATTAATTGTTCTTCCACCCATTTAATGAAATGTACTACATGATCAACCATCCAGAAAGTAATGATATAAAAAATAATTGCACCTGCGAAACCAGTAAAAATAGGATTAGTAATAAATGAATTATCAGTAATTAATGAAAATAAATCTGGCAATACGATGATTCCTATAGCTCCTCCTACGATTAAGAAACACAGTTGTATAATTCTTTTTAACATTCCTTCACCTCCCATTAATAATTATAAACGAGGACTTTCCTGCTTTAATAGTTTTTACCCATTAATTAACTTGCTGTAAAGAAGATGTAATTACACTGTAACAAAAAGCATATATCAGCCTTTTTATGCATTATCTATTATTATAACCTGATTATACGTCAGACAGATGTCAGAACTTCCATATTTTATCTTATCTTATAAGCTGTGCTGCCCAATTTCTGTTTTTATATGTCTCAGCCCATGGTGGATTTTTTTAGCTCTTACTTCTCCTATACCCTCTACGTCATCCAAATCCGCTACGCTTGCATTCAACAAATTAGATAGCTTGCCAAACCTCTTTACGAGATTATGGATGATACTAAAGGGCAGCCTTGGTATCTTATGAAGGGCCCGATACCCACAGGGTGAGACGATCTGTTCCATCGGTACAAACCCTGTATATCCAAGAGTTTTCATAATAGCTGTGTCCTCAACAGATTCTGAATAGGATAAATCAACAAATGCCTGAAAAACCTGTTCTGGCTTAAGGCCCTCCGAATCAATTGTGTAATCCTTTAAGACAAGCATTACCTCCTGTTCCACCACATGCAGCATTTCATGTAATTGCAAACGCAGCAGCCTTCCTTCAACACCTAATTCATTCATATAAATCAAAAGCTCGGTTTTAATTCTCATAACCATTATAAGCCTCTGCATTACATATAGAATATCCGCATATGTTACCATCTCTTCAAATTCCAGCTTACTTAAATTATGAATACTTTCCTGCAAAACAGAACGATATCGTTCAAGTGTTTGCATCGCTTGATTAGCCTTTGTTAATATCACAGACAATTCCCTCAGCACGTATCGAAAGTTTCCTTGATAAAGAGTAATGATATTTCTTCGTTGAGAAATGGCTATTACCAATGCCTTCGTCTCTTTAGCAATTCTCTCGGCTGTTCGATGTCTCATTCCGGTTTCCATTGAAGGTATCGTTTTATCTGGTACAAGATGGGCATTCGCAAGCATAATGGTCTCTACTTTCTCATTAAGGATAATGGCTCCATCCATTTTAGCTAATTCATATAGATAACTGGGTGAAAAAGGGCAGCCGATTTTAAATCCTCCATCTACAAGGGCTTTAACTTTATCGTTATATCCAACCACAATTAATCCACCCGTATTGGCACGCAAAACATTATCGAGGCCCTCTCTAAAGGGTGTGCCTGGGGATACCAATTGAATGATTTGCGCCTTGGCTTTTTCTGCTGCCTTTTTATCCATTACCTTAACCCCCTAATGCATATTTTAAAGCTTCGCTTACCGAATTGACTCCAATCACTTTGATTTCTGACGGAGGTTTCCAGCCACCCAAATTATTGGCAGGCACGATAATACGCTCAAATCCAAGCTTCGCTGCTTCCTTTACTCTTTGCTCTATCCGCGATACCCTTCTAACTTCACCGGTTAATCCAACTTCACCAACAATACAATCCGTTGCTCTAGTAGGTACGTCTTTAAAGCCTGAAGCTATACTGACAATTACAGCCAAATCTACAGCAGGCTCACCCAACTTTACTCCACCGGTGACCTTTAAATATGCATCTTGGTTTTGAAGTAAGAGACCAACTCTTTTCTCCAGAACAGCCATTAACAAAGAGACACGATTATGGTCAATTCCTGTTGCCATCCTTCTTGGATTAGGGAAGATAGATGGAGAAATGAGGGCTTGTATTTCTACAAGTATGGGCCGTGTTCCTTCCATCGAAGCTACGACAGTTGAACCCGCTGCGCCCTGAGAACGTTCTTCGAGGAATATCTCCGAAGGATTCAAAACTTCCTCTAATCCTTCTTCCTTCATTTCAAAAATACCCATTTCATTTGTAGAACCAAATCTGTTCTTGACTGCCCTTAAAATACGATAAGTATGATGACGTTCCCCTTCAAAATAGAGCACGGTATCCACCATATGTTCCAATAGTCTCGGTCCGGCAATATTACCCTCTTTTGTAACATGGCCAACAATAAATATTGCAATTCCCTTTGTCTTAGCCAGTCTCATTAATTCAGCTGTACATTCACGAACCTGTGATACACTGCCTGGAGCAGATGTTACATCAGGATGGAATACTGTTTGAATAGAGTCGATTATGACAAAATTAGGGTTCATTTCATTGATAGCTTGTTCAATCATCCCCATATCTGTTTCAGAATAAACATAGAGATGGTCTGAAGATACCCCCAGTCTAACAGCCCTCAGTTTTGTTTGCTTCACTGATTCTTCGCCAGATATGTACAAAACATCGTAATTATTATTCGCTAGCTGGGATGAAACCTGCAGTAATAAAGTAGATTTTCCAATTCCTGGATCTCCACCTATCAATAATAAGGACCCAGGTACAATTCCTCCTCCAAGAACACGATTGAGTTCATTTGAATCTGTCAATACGCGAGGTTCCTGCTCCGTACCTATGGAAGTAATCGATGTAGGTTTCGCCATTGCCTGATCCGAATGGGTAAAAGCTGTACGTCTCTGATTTTTATTAGCTGTTATTTCAATTTCCTCTGTCATGGTATTCCATTCATTACAGCCAGGGCATTTCCCCATCCATTTTGCTGATTCATATCCACAACTTTGGCAGATAAATTTCGTTTTCTTTTTTGCCATATTTCTTTAATCCTCTCCGGGGAATAAATTAACTAATTATGTGCTTCTCTTTTTATTTTACGGATTATATCGCTATTCTTATTCTTATTATTTGTCATTATAAAGTATTTATAGCTATCTGTAAGGAAAGGGCACAACCCTATGGCAGTGCCCTCAAACCAATATTTCTTACTTAGCAGCTATTACTTCATCCCCTGTTTTGGCAGTAAACTCACCATCAACCACATCGATAGTAATTTTTTTACCTTTTTCAATCTTTCCTTTCAACAGTTGTTCTGATAAGAAGTCTTCAACATGTTTTTGGATAGATCTTCTCAAAGGACGTGCTCCATAATCAGGATCATAGCCTTCTTCTACAATTTTTCCTTTTGCCGCTTCCGTCAATTCAAGATTAATATCCTGCTCAGCCAAGCGTTTAATCAGCTGGTCACCCAGCAACGTAACAATCGATTTCAAATGCTCTTTTTCCAGAGAGTGGAACACAATAATCTCATCAATTCTGTTTAGGAATTCTGGACGGAAAGCACGTTTTAATTCTTCCATAACCTGGCCTTTCATATCTTTATAATCCTGGCCTTGATCCTGCATATTGAACCCAACATAACGATTCTTTTTCAAACTGTGAGCTCCGACATTGGAAGTCATAATCAAAATTGTGTTACGAAAATCAACTGTCCTACCCTTTGAATCTGTCAGACGTCCATCTTCTAATACCTGTAACAGGATATTAAAGACATCCGGATGCGCTTTTTCAATTTCGTCAAGAAGCACAACGGAATATGGTTTACGACGAACCTTTTCTGTTAATTGTCCGCCTTCCTCATACCCAACATATCCTGGAGGTGACCCAACAAGGCGGGATGTTGAATGCTTTTCCATATACTCAGACATATCAATTCTAATCATTGCATCTTCATCGCCAAACATTGATTCGGCCAGTGCTCTAGCTAATTCTGTTTTACCAACCCCTGTAGGACCAAGGAAGATAAATGACCCGATTGGACGTTTAGGATCTTTCAGTCCAGCTCTTGCTCTACGCACAGCTTTAGAAATAGCTATAACTGCTTCTTCCTGACCAATCACACGGTTATGGAGAATCTCCTCCATATTCAGAAGCTTATCAGATTCAGTTTGTGCAAGCTTCGTAACCGGTATACCAGTCCAGCTCGATACAACGTGCGCAATATCTTCTACAGTAACTTCGCTGTTTTCTTTCCCTTGTTTCTCTTTCCATTCACGTTTTGTATTCTCAAGTTCTTCACGTAATTTTTGTTCGATATCACGCAATGATGCCGCTTTTTCAAATTCCTGACTTTGAACAGCCGCATCCTTCTCTTTTCGTGCCTCTTCCAGGCGAACTTCAAGTTCCTTTAAATTAGGCGGCGTAGTGTAGGAACGGAGTCTTACCTTGGAACCTGATTCATCAATCAGGTCAATTGCCTTATCTGGTAGGAACCGATCGGAGATATACCGATCAGATAGCTTAACTGCAGCATCGATTGCTTCATCTGTGATTGATACTCTGTGATGTGCCTCATAGCGATCGCGCAAGCCTTTAAGTATTTGGATAGATTCCTCAATTGTTGGCTCGTCAACCTGAATTGGCTGAAAGCGTCTTTCCAAAGCTGCATCTTTTTCAATATATTTTCTATATTCATCAAGTGTTGTGGCTCCGATACATTGCAATTCCCCTCTAGCCAATGAAGGTTTTAGAATATTGGAGGCATCAATTGCTCCTTCGGCTCCGCCTGCACCAATTAAGGTATGGAGTTCATCAATAAACAGAATAACATTACCTGCAGCACGAATTTCATCCATCACTTTTTTAAGGCGATCTTCAAATTCACCGCGATATTTCGTACCGGCAACAACTGTCCCCATATCGAGTGTCATAACTCTTTTATCTCGAAGGATCTCAGGAACTTCATTATTAATGATTTGTTGGGCGAGTCCTTCTGCAATTGCTGTTTTACCGACTCCCGGTTCACCAATAAGCACAGGATTATTTTTAGTACGACGACTTAATACCTCAATAACCCGTTGTATTTCTTTATTTCTTCCTATTACCGGATCCAGGCTGCCTTCTCTCGCAATCGCAGTCAAATCCCGGGCAAGGCTATCCAAGGTAGGCGTGCTTGCTACAGAAGATGATCCTCCCTGATGAATACCTGCTTCATTGCTGCCTAAGAGTTGTAATACCTGTTGTCTTGCTTTATTCAAACTTACACCCAGATTATTCAGAACACGGGCTGCTACACCTTCGCCTTCGCGAATTAACCCTAATAAGACATGTTCAGTACCTACATAAGAATGTCCCAGCTTTCTGGCTTCATCCATAGACAATTCAATGACTTTTTTAGCACGAGGAGTATAATGAATAGTTTGTACAGTCTCAGATCCCTTACCAATCAGGCTCTCAACCTCTTCCTGAATTTTTTCAGGACTTAACCCAAGAGCATAGAGCGCTTTAGCAGCTATTCCATCCCCTTCTCTCACTAAACCAAGCAAGATATGTTCAGTGCCAATATTATTATGCCCAAGCCTAATTGCCTCTTCCTGTGCAAGTGCCAATACTTTTTGTGCTCTTTCTGTGAATCGACCAAACATCATTATGTTTTCCTCCTATTCATCTTGTGTTTTATCTTCCATCAATAATCGATCCCTGATTAAAGTAGCCCTTCGAATATCCCTGTTTTTTGAATTTAACTCCCCTCCTGCATATCGCTGAAGGAATCCAGGCTGAGTAACAATCATTAATTCATTTAATATATGTTTAGATATATTAGGAATGTAACCTAAATCAATACCTAATCTAACATCTGATAAACATTTTGCCGCTTCCTTGGATTCAATGATTCTGGCATGAGACAGTATACCAAGTGAACGGAAAACCCTATCTTCCAATTGTATGTTTGATGATTGTACTAATGTGTCCCTTGCTGCCTTTTCCTGCATAATAATCTGTTCCACTACACTGGTTAAATCATCAACGATGTCTTCCTCGGTCTTTCCGAGCGTCATTTGATTGGATATTTGAAATATATTTCCCAGTGCCTCGCTGCCCTCACCATAGATACCGCGCACAACCAATCCTAATTGATTAATAGCAGATACCACTCTGTCTATCTGTCTTGTTAACACAATGCCCGGTAAATGAACCATGACAGATGCTCTTAATCCAGTTCCAACATTCGTTGGACAACTTGTTAGATATCCAATCTTTTCGTCAAATGCATAGTCCAATTCACTCTCTACCCAATCATCAATTCTGCTTGCTACTTCGAGAGCTTCAGAAATTTGCAGTCCAGGATATAGACATTGAATTCGGATATGATCTTCTTCATTAACCATTATGCTGACTTCTTCATTTTCTGAAATAAGGCAGGCACCTACATCTTTATGTTTTGCCAACAGAGGGCTTATTAAATGTTTTTCTACCAGTACTTGCTTATCTAATGGATTTAGATCTATCATTTTTACCATTTCCAAATGTCCTAATCCTGAAAGATACTGACCGCCAATACGATCTTCAACTTTTTTTAGTAATCTTTTGGCTTCTTCCTGTGAAAAAACGATCGGAAAGGCGACATTTTTTACGTTTCTGGCCAATCGGACTCTTGAGCTCAATACAATATCCGATTCCGGCCCTTCCTGGTTCATCCATGAGCTGATGGCATTCTCCATAAAGTGTTCAATTGTCATTTTTGTTCGCCCCCTTCTTGAGAGGCTTCAATTTCCTTCTCTAATGAACGAATCTGATCCCTGACTTCTGCTGCCTTCTCAAATTCCTCTGCCTCAACATAATCATTGATTTGAGCCTTTAAATCATTTATTTGCTTTCTTATATGTAAAGTTCCGCCAGCACGTTTAGGAATTTTTCCGTTATGATGAACATTCCCTCCATGCAATTTTCTTAATATGGATTCCAAATATGGATTGAATGTCTTATAGCAATCCGAACATCCAAACCGACCGATATTAACAAATTCACGGTATGTTAATCCACAATGGGGACATATCAGTTGATCTTCATTACTAAAGGGCGATTTAGAGTCGGCTGATTTCATACCTAATCCCATATTTAATAAACCTGCTAACAGATTATTGAATGAAAAAAAATCGCCTTTTTCTTCAGCACAATATTCACAAAGGTTTACTTCCATTTGTTTGCCGTTAACGATTTTTGTAACCTTCATCGTAGCGGGTCTTTCGTTACATTCCTGACAAAGCATTGTTTTCACCCTCTCCGTAGCAACTCATTTATACCTTAATGTCATAAACATCGCTTTTAAGATTCGCGCGCGCAATTCATCTCGTTCAGGTAAATCATAATGGAGTACAGAACGGTCCATTACACTCAACATGATTTTTGCTTCCCGTGAAGATATAACTTCTTCCTCAACTAATCTGCCAATTAAATCTTCAGAATTACTTTGAGAGATACGCTGTCCAACCAAATTACTGATTTGTTCAATTAAATGTGCTCTGTCATGGGACTGTACCCGCATTATACGAATATAACCCCCACCACCCCGTTTACTTTCTACCAGATAACCTCTTTCGATTGTAAAACGAGTATTGATCACATAATTAATTTGAGAGGGAACGCATTGGAACTTATCAGCAATTTCGCTTCTTTTTATCTCTACCAATTCTTTCTCGCTTATATCGAGAACGCTCTTCAAATAATTTTCAATAATATCGGATATATTTTTCATATAGGCTCCCCCTCTCACTGTTTTGACTTTGACTATATTTGACTATAATTATACAAAAGCATCCTCAATTTGGCAATCATTATACTTTACTCTAACTTATTATATGTATACTGCACAATTAACCTTTTTATAAAAAACCAATACTTCAATTCTACCCAAATTTCCTTTTTTAAAACCCTGAAACCTTCCTGTAAAAAGGATCTTTTTTCCCTAAAATACAAAAAAACCAGTTCAATTTGAACTGGTTTTGGCTGCCCGGCAACGTCCTACTCTCACAGGGACTCACGTCCCAACTACCATCGGCGCTGAAGAGCTTAACTTCCGTGTTCGGAATGGGAACGGGTGTGGCCTCTTCGCCATCATTACCGGACTATGGTGGAGCCTAGCGGGATCGAACCGCTGACCTCCTGCGTGCAAAGCAGGCGCTCTCCCAGCTGAGCTAAGGCCCCAAATTTTTAAAATGGTCGGGAAGACAGGATTCGAACCTGCGACCCCTTGGTCCCAAACCAAGTGCTCTACCAAGCTGAGCTACTTCCCGATATAATGGCGCGCCCGAGAGGAGTCGAACCCCTAACCTTTTGATCCGTAGTCAAACGCTCTATCCAATTGAGCTACGGGCGCATATAGAGTGCCGAGGGCCGGTCTCGAACCGGCACGGTAGTCACCTACCGCAGGATTTTAAGTCCTGTGCGTCTGCCAATTCCGCCACCCCGGCATATAACTTGGCATTGGAGCGGAAGACGGGATTCGAACCCGCGACCCTCACCTTGGCAAGGTGATGTTCTACCACTGAACTACTTCCGCATTATACAGTAAAGCAGTGATAAGAACTTAGGCCAATGAGGTTATCGTTCCTGCTCACTCGCTTATTTATCTATAAAAAATGAGCCATGAAGGACTCGAACCTTCGACCCTCTGATTAAAAGTCAGATGCTCTACCGACTGAGCTAATGGCTCACAATAATGGTGGAGGATGACGGGATCGAACCGCCGACCCTCTGCTTGTAAGGCAGATGCTCTCCCAGCTGAGCTAATCCTCCAATATAAAAAATAGCCCGGCAACGTCCTACTCTCACAGGGACTCGCGTCCCAACTACCATCGGCGCTGAAGAGCTTAACTTCCGTGTTCGGAATGGGAACGGGTGTGGCCTCTTCGCCATCATTACCGGACT
>NZ_VENN01000010.1:0-52364 GCF_008087365.1 Bacillus sp. E214
TGCTCCGTCAGACTTTCGTCCATTGCGGAAGATTCCCTACTGCTGCCTCCCGTAGGAGTCTGGGCCGTGTCTCAGTCCCAGTGTGGCCGATCACCCTCTCAGGTCGGCTACGCATCGTTACCTTGGTGAGCCGTTACCTCACCAACTAGCTAATGCGCCGCGGGCCCATCCCTAAGTGTTAGCCGAAGCCAACTTTCCTTCCAACACCATGTAGTGTTGGAAACTATTCGGTATTAGCACCGGTTTCCCGGAGTTATCCCAATCTTAGGGGCAGGTTGCCCACGTGTTACTCACCCGTCCGCCGCTAACCTTCGGGAGCAAGCTCCCTTAGATTCGCTCGACTTGCATGTATTAGGCACGCCGCCAGCGTTCGTCCTGAGCCAGGATCAAACTCTCCGAAAGATGTTTGATCTAGCTAAATTTTAAAGCAAATTGACGAGATTAAAAATCTCTTATTTTAGACTTGCTTGGCGTTTCGTTTTGTTTAGTTTTCAAAGAACAATCTGTTTCGTTGTCGTTTTGGCGACTTAACTATCATACCAAGTTAGCAACCTCATGTCAACAACTTTTTTTATTTTTTTCTTTATCGCTTGCTTCGTATTTAATACTGCAGCAGCGACGTTTATTAATATACCACCTTGTTTTTTATTTTGCAATACTTTTTTATAAAAGTTTTTGTTTTTATCCTTTCTTATACTATGAAGCTTAGATTTATATCCTTATCTTCATATATCAATTATACGAATGAAAGAAAATAAAGAAGAAGCTGCCCTTAATCGGCAGCTTCTTCTTTAAAATCTTATCTATGTCTCATTAACGGGAATAACAGTACATCACGAATTGAAGGTGAATTAGTTAGTAGCATAATTAGACGGTCCATACCAATTCCAAGACCTCCTGTTGGAGGCATACCATACTCCAATGCTTCTATATAATCATCGTCCATCATATGTGCTTCATCATTACCTTGTTCACGCTCTTTTAATTGCGCTTCAAAGCGTTGACGCTGATCAATTGGATCATTTAGCTCAGTGAAGGCGTTCGCATGCTCACGTCCCACGATAAATAACTCAAAACGATCAGTAAAGCGTGGATCATCCTCATTCTTTTTAGCCAACGGAGAAATTTCTACCGGATGACCATAAATGAAG
This sequence comes from Bacillus sp. E214, assembly GCF_008087365.1. Classification (NCBI taxonomy): domain Bacteria; kingdom Bacillati; phylum Bacillota; class Bacilli; order Caryophanales; family Bacillaceae; genus Bacillus; species Bacillus sp. E214. The sequence continues at coordinate 1,152 of NZ_VENN01000010.1, forward strand.
GTTGGTTGTATTAACTTCTCCTCGATTTTTTGCTCGAAGAATTCGTTAACAATATGACCGTATGTCATAGATTCAGTAATTTGGACATCATGTTCTTTAGCAAGCGCACGCGCTTCTTCAACTGATGTTTCTTTCCAGAAATCTACACCTACGTATTCTTTAATTGCATCTACCATATGAAGTCTTGTCCATTTTGGTGTTAAATCCACTTCATAATCACCGTAAGGAATGACAGTTGTTCCTAAAACTTCTTTTGCAATATAAGCAATGACATTTTCAGTCAAGTCCATTACATCATTGTAGTCAGCATAAGCTTCGTAAAGCTCAAGCATTGTGAACTCAGGATTATGTCTTGTGGACACTCCTTCATTTCTAAATACTCGGCCGATTTCGTATACTTTTTCCAAACCACCAACAATTAGCCTTTTCAAGTGTAATTCAATGGCAATACGCATATACATAGGCATATCAAGCGCATTATGATGCGTTATAAACGGACGTGCAGATGCACCACCAGCAATTGAATGAAGCATTGGTGTTTCAACCTCAAGGAATCCTTGGTCGTCAAAGTAACGTCTCATTGCCTGAATGATACGACTGCGTGTTACAAATGTTTTTTGGCTTTCTTCACTTGTAATTAAGTCTAAATATCTCTTACGATAGCGCTCTTCAATATCTTTTAATCCATGATATTTTTCCGGAAGAGGACGAAGGGACTTAGTAAGATATGTAAACTGGCTTACTTTTATAGAAAGCTCTCCCACTTTAGTTTTAAATACCGTTCCTTTAATACCTACAATATCGCCAAGGTCAGCCATAGTGAATAGCTCATAAGCTTCTTCCCCAATAGCATCTTTACGCACATATATTTGAATTTGACCGCTCACATCTTTAATATGAGCAAAGCCTGCTTTTCCTTTTCCACGCTTTGTCATAATTCTGCCAGCTATAGATACTTCCGCATTCTTTGCTTCTAAATCCTCTTTTTCCACATCTGCATATTCATTGCTAATTTCTTGAGCCAAATGTGTACGTTCGAATCTTTTGCCAAATGGATCTATGCCCATTTCTTGGATGCGGTTCATTTTGTCACGTCTGACTTTTAATTGGTCGTTTAATTCTTCATAATTGCTCATCTTATTTCCACTCCATCTCTATCACGTATATACTGTTCCTTTATTTTACACAACCTTAGAACCTAATATATAAAAAATATCATTATCCTTTTAAAAGTATCATAAAAACTGCCGGTTTTACCGGCAGTTTCTACATACTTATTATACAGTATATCAGGTACTGTCAAATCATCAAACTGCACGAACGGCTTCATGGAGTTCAATATCTTCCACCATATTATAAAGCAGCCCTACCAATTGTTCACGTGTGTTGCACTCATTTATCTCATTTCTGATTCTACCGCTTCCTTTAATACCTTTCAAATACCAAGCTGCGTGTTTTCTCATCTCACGCACAGCGATAAACTCATCCTTCAATGCAATAAGGCGGTCAAGATGCAGGACGCAAACATCGATTTTTTCACGAACAGATGGCTCCGGCAAAAGGAACCCATTTTCTAAATACTTAACGGTTTGGTACATCATCCACGGATTCCCGAGTGCAGCACGACCGATCATGACTCCATCACAGCCAGTTTCTTCAAGCATCCTCTTGGCATCCTGCGGAGTCTGTACATCCCCATTTCCAATAACCGGTATATTGACAGCTTCTTTTGCCATACGGATATAATCCCAGTTTGCCGTTCCTTCATACATTTGAACCCGAGTACGTCCATGGACAGATATCGCACTTCCGCCCGCTCTTTCAACTGCCCTTGCATTCTCTTCAACAAATATATGCTTGTCATCCCAGCCAATTCTCATTTTAACCGTAACCGGTTTATCTACTTTATCAACTACAGCTGAAACCATCTCATAAATCTTATCCGGATTTAGTAACCATCTGGCTCCCGCTTCACATTTAATAATCTTGTTAACAGGACAGCCCATATTAATATCAATTATATCTGCATTGGTGTTCTTATCCACAAACTGAGCAGCCTGAACAAGCGATTCTTTTTCTCCACCAAAAATTTGAAGGCTCAATGGCTTTTCTCGTTCATCAATATAGAGCATGTTGAGGGTTTTTTCATTTCCATAAATTATTCCCTTATCACTAACCATTTCTGCACAAACAAGCCCTACCCCAAATTCCTTAACTGTTAAACGAAATGCTGAGTTACAAACTCCGGCCATAGGTGCAAGTACAACCGGATTCTTCATTTCGACATTGCCAATCTTCAACAATTCAATTCCTCCCTATCCTTTACTTGCACTTATCATTAAATCTATTTAACGAGAGGTTTTAGTTCCTCCACTGTAATGTCCAACTGATTTGCAATATCCTGCAAAAAGCGCTCAGAGGGTATTCGGTTGCCTCTTTCTACCTCGCCAAGCATTGAGACAGAGACAGATAACTCCCTTGCAAATTCCTCTTGAGTAAAACCTTTCAGCTTTCTAAATGCCCTAATACGCCTTCCCCATTTTTCCGCTTCCATATCCGAACCCCTTCTTTTTCGGGGATATCATCCATGATTTCCCTTATAGGTTTTTCCATATTAGGCAGAATGATGTCCTTATCTATCTCCACGAGCGGGATAACCACAAAGGCCCTATCAAGCATCCGCGGATGAGGGACAATTAGGTTTTTCGTTACAATATTTTCTTGATTATATAACAAAATGTCAAGGTCTATTGTTCGCGGACCCCACCTAATTTCCCTTTTTCTGCCAAGAATTTGTTCTATCTTCATGCAGGTAACCAATAGTGTTTGTGCATCGAAAGTTGTGTTTATACAAACAACCATATTCAAAAATTTACCTTGTTCTAAATAGCCTACTGGATTTGTCTCATATATAGATGATAAAGATATAATCTCAATTTCAGGTACTGCTGCCAATTCGCTTATGGCATCCTTTAAATTCGATTCTCTATCCCCTACATTTGTACCTAATCCAATATAAACTTTATTCATCATGCTGCTCTTGCTCCCTTATAATCTCAACTGCAACAAAATCGTAGTGACCCGGTATCGGTGGGTCTGGTTTCACAACCTTGATTTTGCATGAACGAATAATTGAATATGTGCCTAAAATTTCTGCTGATATCTTTTCTGCCACTGCTTCGATTAGATTATATGGCTTTCCTTCCACAATAGCCTTACATAAAGTGTATATTTCAGCATAATTAACCGATTTATTCAGATCATCTGTTTCTCCGGCGACTTGCAGATCCATATACAATTCTGCACTTACTCTATAACGCTGTCCAAGCTTATTTTCTTCTTCATAAACACCATGGTATCCATAAAATTCCATATTTTCAAGAATTATTTTATCCATTTACTTTCACCTTTCCAAGCATCGCATCCATCATACGGGCCATACGGGACATCTCTTTCACATCATGCACCCTTATGATTTGACACCCCTGCTGAACCCCTAAACATATTGTCGCCCCTGTACCTTCCATTCTTTCCTCTACTGGTAGATCAAGTGTTCTGCCGATCATTGATTTACGTGATGTTCCCAATAAGACGGGGTAACCCAGGCTGGTCAATATGTCTAAATTTCGCATCATCAGCAAGTTCTCCTCCAGTGACTTCGCGAAGCCGATACCTGGATCCAGCACAATTTTATCGTTACTAACTCCAGCATCTTTAACAATCTGAATACTTTCATATAAATCATTTAAAACATCACGCAAAAAATGATCATAGGAAGCCTGCTTACGATTATGCATGAGGATGATCGGAGCGCCTGAATCGGCAGCAACACGGGCCATTTCCTCATCACCTTTAGCTCCCCAAACATCGTTTATGATAGTTGCCCCTGCATGAAGTGCTTCTTTTGCCACATCCGCTTTATATGTATCTACCGAGATCGGTACATTGATCTCTTTTGTTAATTCCTTAATAACAGGAATGATTCGCTCCAATTCTTCATCTGACGAAATTCGCTGATGGCCAGGTCTCGTCGACTCACCACCGATATCAATGATATCTGCTCCAGCTTTTATCATTTCCTTTGCACGCAAAACCGCTTGTTCTACTTTGTTAAACTGGCCTCCATCAGAAAACGAATCCGGAGTGATATTTAAAATTCCCATAATCTTAGTGCTTTGTCCAAGTTCCAATCTATATTGTCCACATTCTAGAATCATCTTTTTTTGTGGTAGTTCCATAATAATTTGCTCCTTTAATTAGACTCCGAAATTACTCTATGCAAATCACTATACCACATGTTATTTGTAAAAAAGAAAGAAACACAGAAAACCAAAACAAAAGGAGGCATTTAGCCTCCTCCATATGTTTAGCTTATTTACTCTTCTATACGATTAATCTTCAAAGTTATATAATGGTGTACTTAAATATCTTTCACCATTATCCGGGATGATTGCTAGAACTTTTTTGCCGGCACCAAGTTTTTTGGCAACTTCCAATGCTGCAAAAATAGCTGCCCCTGCAGAAATACCACCAAGAATACCCTCTTCTTTAGCAGCTTTTCTTGCTTGTTCAAAGGCTTGTTCATTTTCAACTTTTATAATTTCATCATAAATATTTGTATTTAATGTATCAGGTATAAAGCCTGCACCAATCCCCTGAATTTTGTGAGGCCCTGGAGTACCGCCTGATAGAATCGGTGAATCCGCTGGTTCAACTGCAATAATTTTAATATCTTTGTATTTCTCACGCAGCACTTCTCCAGCACCCGTAATAGTTCCGCCTGTACCTATACCGGATATAAAGGCATCCAATTGATCGCCCATTTGTTCTACAATTTCTTTACCGGTTGTTTTTCTATGGACTTCTGGATTGGCCTCATTTTTAAACTGCTGCGGCATAAAGTACCCATGTTCATTAACAAGTTCCTCCGCCTTAGCAATTGCACCTTTCATTCCATCTTTACCAGGAGTAAGAATAAGTTGGGCTCCATATGCCTTCAATAAGTTACGGCGTTCCATACTCATTGTATCCGGCATTACCAATATAGCTTTATACCCTTTTGCTGCTGCAACCCATGCCAACCCAATGCCTGTATTACCGCTTGTTGGTTCAACTATCGTTGTACCCGGCTTTAGAAGACCTTTTTCCTCGGCATCTTCAATCATGGCAAGTGCGATACGATCCTTAACACTGCTTCCCGGATTCATATATTCCAATTTCAAATAAACCTCTGCAGATCCATCTTCTACAATCTTATTTAATTTAACAACAGGTGTATTACCTATTAATTCAGAAATATTATTTGCTATTTTACCCAACTTATCCACCCCTAATCCATAGTATTTTCATTGGTTTTATATACAATTTAGCTATTTTTACGCTTTCTGTCAACTATTATACTTCTAAATTCCCAGATTTTCTCGCATCTAACCATGTGAAATAATCTTTATGGCTCATTTACAGTATATAAAAGAAAATAGAGCACATGACTCTATTTTCCATAAATCCAATCCACATCATACTGTTCCCAAAGCATATCTGCAGATACAGGTATATTCATTTGTTCCATTGCAGTCTTTCTTTTAAGATTAGATTTTATTTTTCCAAAGGATAGTTCGGATTTACCAATCTGATCACGCAAATAGAGTATCGCATATCCATCCTTGATCTTAATTGGCTGACTCCATTCCCCTGGTTTTAATGAAGCCGCAGTTTCTTTATATTCTTCAGGGACAGACTCGGAATCTAAAGATATATACCCTAATTCTCCACCATTATTGGCCGTATATTTATCTTCCGAGCGCTCTATTGCCATTGCAGCAAAATCAGTTCCCGCCTTCAATTCCTTAATAATCGCATTTGCTTTTGCCTTTTCACTAAGTACGATATGGGATAGACGATAGAGATCAGTGAACTTTAATAAGCTTTCATTACTTTTATAGTAAGACTCAACTTCCTTGTCTGTTATAACGGCATCCTTTGTCAACAACTTCTCAAGCAGAATTGAAACTTCAAGTTTCTTTTTGTGCTCCTTATCACTTATATGAGCGGGTGAATTTCCAGTAAAACCATATAACGCTTGCCGAAGAACAGCCTCCACTTTCATCTCATCCTCAGAAACAGTCAGCTGATGCTTAGCCGCCAATTGAAGAATAACTTCTTCATTTACCATTGTAGTTAATACATCTTTGCCATGTATCCTTTCCAATTCAGCGAGCCAGTCTGGACGGCTAATCTCTTCATCCCCTACTGCAGCAACAATTTCCGTTGCATCTTCCTTCATTGAATTTTCCCCCACCGTAAAGTAAAGGACAGTCACAATATTCAATAGAATTAAACCGGCGATAATGGACCAACATTGCTTACTTGACAAAGTAACTCCTCCAATAAATTACTTAGCTGTGTCTTTTAGCTCCTGAAGCTCCTCTTTGGTAAATATATATTTTTCATTACAGAAATGACATTGGGTTTCAGCCTGACCATCTGTCTCGATCATATCTTCTAATTCTTCTTTTCCAAGACTGATTAAAGCATTTGCTATCCTATCCTTGGAACATTGACACTGGAACGATATTGGCATTTTTTCTAATATTTTTACGTTTGTTTCTCCCAATACTTTATTAAGTACTTCTTCCGGAGTTAAACCATCCTGAATCATTTTGGATATAGGCGGAATTGATCCTAGAGCTTTCTCTATTTTTTCTATAACCTCTTCTTCCGTGCCGGGCATTAGCTGGATAATAAATCCACCCGCAGCAAGAATCGAGTCATCCGGATTAACCAAAACACCGACTCCTACAGATGAAGGAGTTTGCTCAGAGGCAACAAAATAATAAGTAAAGTCTTCACCAAGCTCGCCTGAAATTAAAGGAACTTGGCCAGAGAAATTATCTCTTAATCCAATATCTTTAACAACAGTTAACGTACCATTTGTACCAATAGCACGTCTTACATCAAGTTTTCCATGTTCATTAGACTCAAAATCAACATGAGGGTTTGTCAGATATCCCCTAACCTCACCCTTTGCATTACTATCAATGATAACCGGACCAATCGGACCATCACCCTCAATTTTAATAGTAATCTTTGCTTCGCCTTTTTGCATGGCTCCCATCATTACAGCCGCTGTCATTGCTCTTCCCAACGCAGCAGATGCTGTACGCCAAGAATCCTGTCTTCTTTGTGCCTCTGCAATAGTTTGCGTACTTGAGACTGCATACGCCCTTACTTGTCCATCAAATGCTAGTGCTTTAACTAAATAATCGTTCATGATAAACTCCTTCCAAATCCATTACAGGATTATCGTTGTATATTCTTTGAATAGATGATTTGCAGACCTTTTAATGTTAAATACGGATCGACAACATCAATTATGGATGTTTCATTTGCAATCATAGATGCTCTTCCGCCAGTAGCGATAACCATAGGATTCTGCTTACTCTGTTTTTTTATCCTGGTTACAATTCCTTCTACCTGTCCAATAAAACCATATAAAACGCCGGACTGCATAGCGTTTACTGTATTCTTCCCAATGATATTGGCAGGACGAACAATCTCTATCCTGGGCAGTTTAGCAGCCTTCGAATAGAGCGCCTCTGTAGAAATTTCAATTCCCGGGGCAATCACCCCTCCTAAATACTGGCTATACTCATTTACATAACAATACGTTGTCGCTGTACCAAAGTCTACTATAATGATTGGCGCTCCATAATCATGAATTGCAGCCACAGCATTCACGATTCGATCTGCCCCAACTTCTTTAGGATTATCATATTTTATATTTAATCCCGTTTTAACACCAGGCCCAACAACCAAAGGCCTCAGTTGAAAGTATTTTGTACACATTCTTTCAAGTGAAGACATTATGGGAGGCACAACAGAGGAAAGAATCATTCCTTTTACATCATGGAAGGTTAACCCAACATGACTCAACAACTGATTAAATATCATTCCGTATTCATCTTCAGTTTTTCCCCGATTCGTACCAATTCTCCAATGAAAACAAAGATCATCATCCCTATAAACACCAATCGAAATATTCGTATTCCCCACATCCATCACCAATAACATGCAAAAACCCCCTATCAAAAAAGCTGAAGGGCCTTGGTCAACCGCGACAAGCATAAGAGGAGGTGCGGAGGGAGAGCGCTTTTTCTCTCCCGCAGCAGCTACACTTATGTCTCGAGCGGTTAGGCCCTGAAGCTAAATTACATCAAAAAGCTAAAGGGCCTTGCTCAACCGCGACAAGCATAAGAGGAGGTGCGGAGGGAGAGCGCTTTTTCTCTCCCGCAGCAGCTACACTAATGTCTCGAGCGGTTAGGCCCTGAAGCTAGATTACATCAAAAAGCTGAGACGACTGGTCAGGAGCGACAAGCATAAGACGAATACTCGGAGGGAGGTGCTCTTTCCTCCCGCAGAGATCATGCTTATGTCCCGAGCTCCTAGGCCCTGAAGCTGGATTAATCAAAAAGCTGAAGCCCCTTATTTAACGAACAAAGACTAAGTACGCCACATCCTGTGGCAACGCCTTCATGACCAACTTCCTGTTAGCATTCTATCCCTTTTCAAAAAAAGTGCCCCATTCATATGATGGGACACTCAGAATTCTTACAATTTATTAGGATCGTTTGTTTCCATATCCGGTGGTGTAGGAGGAGTTTGATCATCTTCTCTTTGCTCGGATATTGTATCGTCTTTGGATAGATCCTCAGACAGAATTTCCTTTTTAGCTGATACATTCACTGTAACATCGCTCGCTACCTTACGCTCAGGCAACTTACCATAATCCGCTAAGTGGCGAATTTGTTCAGCATCTAACGTTTCAATCTCAAGTAATGTATTAGCAATTAAGTCTAACTTACTGCGGTTTTCAGTAAGAATTTTTCTTGCACGTTCATAGCAAGTTTTGATGATATTTTGGATTTCGATATCAATTTCATAAGCAATCTTATCAGAATAGTTTTGCTCACTATTAATATCGCGACCTAAGAATACTTGGCCTCCTGAAGCCTGGCCAAATTGCATCGGTCCGAGTTTATCACTCATTCCATATTCAGTTACCATTTTGCGGGCAATACTTGTAGCACGTTGGAAGTCATTATGAGCTCCTGTACTCACTTCACCAAAGACAATTTCTTCAGCAACACGTCCGCCCAATAATCCGGTAATCTTATCGAACAGTTCAGGCTTAGTCATAAAGTAACGATCTTCACGCGGAAGCATTACAGCATAACCACCTGCCTGGCCACGCGGAACAATTGTTACCTTATGGACCATATCTGCTTCGTCAAGTACCAACCCGATAACCGTATGTCCGGATTCATGGAAGGCAACAATATTTCTTTCTTTCTTAGAAATGACACGGCTTTTTTTAGCAGGACCGGCAATCACACGATCCGTTGCTTCATCAATGTCGCTCATATCTACTTTTTTCTTATCTTGTCTTGCAGCTACCAAAGCAGCTTCATTCAAGAGATTTTCTAAATCAGCACCGGAGAAACCTGGGGTTCTCATCGCAATTGCTTTAAGATCCACATTTTCATCAAGCGGTTTGTTTTGTGCATGTACACGAAGTACAGCTTCCCTTCCAATTAAGTCAGGACGGTCAACCGTAATTTGTCGGTCAAAGCGGCCTGGACGTAAAAGAGCCGGGTCAAGAATATCAGGTCGGTTTGTAGCAGCAATGATAATGATACCTTCATTTGCTCCGAAACCATCCATTTCAACAAGCAATTGGTTCAGGGTTTGTTCACGTTCATCGTGTCCCCCGCCAAGGCCAGCTCCACGCTGACGTCCAACTGCATCGATTTCATCGATAAAAATAATACATGGTGCATTCTTCTTCGCATTTTCAAAAAGGTCACGCACACGGGAAGCACCCACACCCACGAACATCTCAACAAAGTCTGAACCACTGATAGAGAAGAAAGGTACACCTGCTTCACCAGCTACTGCTCTTGCAAGCAAGGTTTTCCCTGTTCCCGGAGGTCCTACTAAAAGTACACCTTTTGGAATTCTCGCACCTAATTCAGCAAATTTACGAGGGTCCTTCAAGAACTCAACAACTTCAACCAGTTCTTGCTTTTCCTCATCAGCACCTGCTACATCTTTGAAGCGCACTTTTTTCTTTTCTTCACTGTAAAGCTTAGCTTTACTTTTACCAAAGCTCATTACTTTGTTTCCGCCACCTTGCGCACTATTCATCAAGAAGAAGAACAATAGCAAAATAATGACGAACGGAATAATTGAAGTTAAGAATGTTACCCATACACTTGTTTCTTTTGCTGGAGCAACTGTAGATTTTACACCCTGTTCATCAATTAAGTCAGTAACCTCTTCAGCCTGTTCTGCAAGGATATATGTTAAATAATACTCATTTTCCTTAGCATCCTTTAATTGACCCTTAACAGCATATACTCCGCGTTCCACCTGTAAATCAGCGGATTTAACCTCACCTTTTTCAAGGCTTTCAATAAACTCATTATTAGAAATATGTTTAGTTGGCTCGGAATTTTGGTTAAACACACTTACTACTCCGATAATCGCCACAAAAATAAGTAAATAGAATATGGTATTTCTAAAAATACGGTTCATCCCTAACCTCCTCCCAAAAAACTAAATATAGTATTCGTATCTACAATCAGGTTACTTATATATTTTATATAAAGATCATAGCACAGTCTATTATGTGAATAGCGGTTATTAATCATCTATATCCCTATTTGGCAGTTTCGTAAACTTCCCTTTTTAACACGCCAATGTATGGAATGTTTCTGTATTTTTCCATGTAGTCAAGCCCGTATCCGACAACAAATTCGTCAGGTACATTAAAGCAAGCGTAATCCGCATGTATATCCGCTTTTCTTCCGGATGGCTTATCCAATAATGTGACAAGCTTGATGGATTTAGCTTTTCTGTATTTAAATAAATCCACTAAATAAGAGAGGGTAAGACCGCTGTCTATGATATCTTCAATAATCAGCAAATCTCTGCCTTCTACAGATGTGTTTAAATCTTTAATGATTTTAACTTCACCGCTTGAAACCGTAGAAGTACCATAGCTGGAAACATCCATGAAATCCATTTCCAAATAGCTGTCTACATGCTTTAATAAATCGTTCATAAAAGGCATTGCACCTTTCAGCACACCTATCACTAATGGATTAAGATCCTTGTATTCCTCTGTAAGCAAAGCCCCGAGTTCTTTAATTTTGCCTTGGATTTCTTCTTCTGAAATCAAAATTTTCTCAATATCATTATGAATCGTCATTCGGTAGTCCTCCTAGAAGAGCATTATTCAACATACTTTATCATGATGGCTGGCATCGGGGTCTTTTCTAAATTAATCTTTTGCAGACCTGGTATCCAAACAATTTGATCATTCTTATTAACAATAATTGGCCAACTCTCCCGCTCATGCACAGGTATCTTGTGTTCAAGAAACAGCTTTTTCAGTTTTTTATGGCCCGTGAAGCCTTTAGGCTGATAACGATCTCCATCCCGCTTATTCCGCACCCTTAATGGTAAGTCCTCTTCACTTAAAGGTAAAATACATGTATATCGAGATGCATGCTCCCATTTTTCAGATAAGGGATCCAGCAGTACTGTTTCAATAACGGCGCCATTCGCAAGAGCCGTCTTCCCCGGTATACGGAGTTCCTTTGATAAAGTTACTGATGGCAGCCTTCCAAAATGGAAAAGCAACTGATCATATGCTTTCGTAACTTGAAGCCCAGAAGGTAATTGCACGGAGGTGGAAGGATTGGATTCTGTCAATAAAGACTGAATACACTCTATATGTACGTATGAAAATACATAAGGTTTCACTTGATAAAGATAGTTTAATATTAGATGAATCACCCTCCTTTGTAAAGGTTTTGGCACCTTTCCAAGAGAAGATATGGGAACTTTTAAAATCCCGTCCTTTTCAGTTAATTCAAGAGAATTATACTCTTTTTCAGCTAACACCATCAAAAACCCTTCATCTTGCTCCAAATCCTCGCTAAACCGTTGAATATGATCAAGCGCTTTACTATTTTCCTTTTTTATCATCGGTAATATGTATTTGCGGAATCGATTTCGGGTATAAATATCCTTTTCATTACTCGGATCTATGCGTGGGTTGAGATTCATCTCTGTACAATATTCCAGAATATCTTCTCTTGTAACAGCAAGAAAAGGACGTATGATCCATCCACCCCCGAATAATCTTTTCAGAGGAATTCCAATCCTCGCCATCCCAGAAGTCCCTCTAATAAGGTTCATTAAGACTGACTCCGCTTGATCATCCTTATGATGAGCAAGAGCTAATTTTTGCGCCGCATACTTTTCCATTATATCCCTATAAAATGCATATCGACAATCTCTGGATGCCTGTTGTGGATTTTTACCTGTATCTTTAATATATTTTGGGACATCTATCCGACTTCCTTCAAATGGGATTCCCCATTCCTCACATATTTTTTCTACAAATAAATACTCCTCAAATGATTCTTCACCTCTGAACATATGATCTACATGGGCAACCACAAGGGTTAGATTATAGGATTTTTTTATGCTATTTAAATAAGCAAGCAATGCCAATGAATCCGGCCCACCGGAAACACCAACCAAAATCGTGTCATTATGATTAATCAATTGTTTTTTATTAATATAAGCAGTCACTTTCGCCTCTAACATAAATATTCCTTTCTACCGTTGCTTTCAATTAATTATTATCGTACCACTCTTACAAATGGAATCCAAAAATTATCTTTCAAAAAAAAACGGTAGAGACAGCGTTATTGTTTGTATTTGTTGTGAACTTATACAACTTGACCAAACATATAAAATGCATAAAGCAAAGTAATGATAGCAACTAAAAAAAACGTTTCAAAGAAACTGCTTTTATCATTGGATTTTCGTTTCCTCATCTGTACTCGACTGGTGTTAACTGGAGTATTCTTTTTTACAGCGGTGCGGGTAGCGGTTTGTTTTGTGTGTAAATGAGATATGACTTCCTTTTTCATATCAGTTGCCGTTATGTAATGACCCTTCAAAGCTTTTAAAAGAATGGACTCCAACTCTCTGAGTTCCTGCTTGTTTTTCACCAATTCCTTTAATTGGTTAATTCCTTCTCCGTTTTTATTAAACCTTTTTTGATAGGCTGCATTGATCACTATCATAGCGAGCGCAAATAAATCATATGATGGCTCTGCTCTTCTGCCCCCCAGCTCCCAATATCCCCGGTCAAAATACTCAGTGTATTCTTTAATCGCACGACCGATTTGCGTGGTTCCTCCTACATCTATAAAACGGACTTTAAAATCGGGTAATTGTACTATCAAGTTTTCAGGTTTTAAATCCCCAAAAACCCATCCTAGCTTATGCATTTCCTCAAGGCTGTTTAGAAGCTGCAGCATGAGTACACCAAGCCAATCTGAACTTCTTTTTTGCACAAACGTTAGAAAGGAATCTCCGGAAATATACTCCATCACGTAGAAAGGAATAATTTTTCCACTCCCTATACAATCATCCACATCTATCAAATAAGGTCCTAGGGATATTCCCTGGACCTTTGCAAATGATTTTAATACATTTACTTCTGCAGCAATAGTAGCACTGTTATCACTAAACTTGATTGCTACTGATCCATCCGAAGAATCTGCGAGGTAAACAATTCCATTAGCGCCATACCCTAATTCTTTTCGAATGATATAACTCTTATGATGCCATTTGCCCCTGATTACTGATCCAATTGGGAAGCTACATGGTTTCTTCGAAGTATTGATCATCGTCGCCTACTATTCTCCTTATAGAAGACTCTTTATTAAAATACTTAATGGCCTCACGAATAGCCGGACCAGTCGGGGTAATCCCTCCAGTCGTTAATTTGGCGAAAATTTTAGAAAGAGATTCAAGTCTAGGACTCCAATCCATTACTCTTTCCACTTCGGTTCTTTTCCCGGGAAATATAAAAACTGAGAACTGATTTTCACCACTTCTCGCATTTAGACTTATAGACAAATCTATAAGCGCCTCTTTAACCGTTGGCAGCTTATGCTTCATACTGGCACTTGTATCAACCAATACAAGAACCTCCATTTTTACTTTTTCTCCCAGATCCTCCACTACCTCCATTACCTCGCCGCGTTTATCAGGTGGTAATTCTTCCATAGTGATATGATTCCCCAATATTTGCTGAAGCTCTTTATTCACTACGCCCTGTATCGTTTGGTTCATTGCCTTCCTAGTGACCATTTGTACAGTTTGTGATAATTGCTCAGCATAGACGATTTGATGAATGCCAGCACCAGATGATGCTATATTCTCAATCTCTTGCATTCCCCCCTCGTCTATAATGTCCTTATCCATAACACCAATTACATTTACAGTAATTCCTTCCTCACGTGCTAGTGCAGCCATCGCTGTCGGGCTCTCTCCCTGATTGGAGCAGCCGTCTGTCAGCAATAATATTTGTTTAACTGTACCTGTCTTCATTTCATCATCCTCCTATACCGCTATTATTATTTCCATCTTCGCCTATATATAGGCGCTTTATACGATTAGGAGGATATTATTATTGAGCTTTTTTCTTCTTGGCACCGACAGGTATACTTGTCCATTTTGGAATATTATGATTGATTTGTGCGACGACAATTGTCATATCATCTTCAATTTTTCCTGAGCTTGTCCTGATTACCTCCTCGAGAATAATATCAGCTATTTCCTGTGGCCTGTCAGTCCCGATTTCTCTAATCTTTCTAATCATCCATGCTTCATAATTTTCTACATGTTTTGGCCCCTCAAATATTCCATCACTCATCATAATTAAAAGGTCACCGGCCTTTAATTGGTCATGAACCACATCCACATCAAATTCTTTGATAATACCAATTGGCAAGTTATTAGATTGGATTTTCGTAACCTGCTGCCCTCTCTTTATAAAGCTTGGAGTTGAACCCACTTTTAAAAATTTCACACTCGCATCCTGCAAATCAATCATCGATAAGTCAAGTGTTGAAAAGATTTCATCTGTAGTCCGCAATGAGAGAATCGAGTTAATCGATTTAATAGCTACCTTTTCCTCTATTCCAGACTCTAGTATTTTTTGCAGTAGCCCTAAGGTTTCTGAGCTTTCATTATGGGCCCTTTCTCCATTTCCCATGCCATCACTAATGGCAATCGCATGCTTCCCTTTTCCGATGTCAATCATGGTGTAACTGTCCCCTGATACAAGCCCTCCTCCCTTTGCAGCATGGGCTACACCAGTTTCTACTGTGTAGCGTTTGGCAGAACGGAATGTTAAGCGGCATAAACCTCCCTGAAACGAACTGCACTCTTCTTTGTAAACAATGATATGCTCTTCCAATATATCTGAGAGCATGGGGCCAATTAATTTCTCACCTACACCACTTCCCTCGCAATCTGGGATTTGCATATCTATATCAACATTCCCTTGTTCCAGGGAATAAATTTCTATTTGGTGGATATCCAAACCGAACCCCCGTATGGAATCCAGTAATTGTTCTTCATGAATATGGAGATTTTCGCGTTCTTTTGTAATCTCCTTAGCAAAGTCCTCCATTACCTTTGAAACTCCCTGGAGTTGATCTGCCACGAGCTTTCTACTTTCTCTCACTTGTTTTTTTAATTTTTGGTTTGCATTGTAATAAGAGATCTCCTGAAGCATCGCCTCCGTCACTTTATCATATCTTGTACAGAACCGTTTCCATTCTCTCTGCGTGGCCTGCGGAACTTGCCCGGACTCGTCCTGTAAACTCTCAACCAACTCTCCCATCATTCCATACGTATAATCAAAATTCTTCGCCCAGCAATGATCCTTTTTGAAACAGGTCTGGCATGTTTTTTCAGTCACATTGCTAAGAAAATAATCCAACTCACGTTCCTTTTCTACCTCCTTCGTTGTTTGTTCCTCCATCTGTGAAAAACTATTCGATAAAGCCTGGAAAACAGATGAAAATTGATTCACTCTTTGCGCAGTAACATCTCTGACCCTCCTGACATAACGTTGCTGTTCATTCGTATGCTCTGCTGTTCCAGGAATATGTTTGGCTACTTTTGAAATAAGGGTAGCAGGGGTCATAAAAAATAAAGCAATAGCCAATAAAGATTCATATAGAGTTACTGATATATTTTGACTCCCTTCCCCATAAAGGCCAATTAATAATGTGGCAATTATTAAACCTAATGATGCCCCTATTTTTTTCCCTTCTTTAAGAAGGCCTCCTAGTAAACCAGAGAAGGCCAATAAGCTCATCTGGAAAAGGTTGCTCAGATTGGCCAGACTGAATATTAAACCAGTTACCACTCCTACTGTCGATCCAATTGAGGCTCCTCCAGAGACTGCAAAAAGGAGAACTAAGTATCTGCTCAATGTATGATCAAGAGATATATGATAAATCGACCAGCCGATCGTACCGGTCATAACAGAGGCCAGCATGATAATCAAACTGATAACTTCCTCTGTCCTTAGTCCCTGTGGACTTTTTTTCATAGCAATCAGTGGGATACATTGAATAAAAATCATGGTAAGAATAAGAGCTAAACCTGCTTCAACACCGATCATCATGGCATCGTATATCTCAAACTTCATATATTTCAAATAGCGTTCCGTTGCTCCTGCAATTCCCATGGCTATTAAAACATATACACCAACAACTTTAAATTGATTCTCCACTGATGGCTGTCTTAGCTTATATAAGAGGAGGAATAAGGCACATGAAGCAAATAAACTTAAACCTGCTGACCAGGAGATTGTTAACGCACCTCCTATTGAGGCGACCATAACAAGCGGAGAACGTTCCCGCCTCATCATGTATACTGCTGCAAAGAATGGGAGAGAAAAAGGAGCCAACTGTGAAAGGATAAGCGCCCTTCCCAGGAGAAATCCCAAAACTACTAATATATATCCTTGTTTCACGAAGTAATCCTCTAGCTTCGTTACATACTTGTCCACTAATTGAGTAGGATTCCATTTGCCAGCATCATATTGAACATCCGTTACCGATCCATACATTGTACTTTGTGTTTTATCCACATTACCACTCCCTAACAGGTGATTGTCTTTTATTATAAAGGGGATATAATCCTAAATTTGTCAGAACGGAGGATGAGTTTTTATAAAGTGTTCGACGGCATTCCATGTGAATGGGCAGAAGAAAACACAAAGGTTATCGAAGGAATCATAAAGGAGAATATTTTATTAAACTACTTTGTAGGAAAGGCTAGAAGATAGAAGAAATAGATACTTATTTAAATGTAATATTCTAATTATTGGCTAAAATATTTAAACCATTGACAAAGTATTTACTAGATTGTAAGATAATTTTTGTGTTTAAAAGTATATTTGATTATGGCGGTGTAGCTCAGCTGGCTAGAGCGTACGGTTCATACCCGTAAGGTCGGGGGTTCGATCCCCTCCGCCGCTATTTTGAGGCCCCTTGGTCAAGCGGTTAAGACACCGCCCTTTCACGGCGGTAACACGGGTTCGAATCCCGTAGGGGTCATCTATACAAAAAACCAGGGATATATCCCTGGTTTTTTTGTGTTTATAAAGAATATAACTCTTCTAGATTTATCACTTCATACTATTCCATCTATAAGAACACTCAACAATCAAACATTTTTAACATGATGGCTTTATTGATTTTTAAATGAACAACATTTACTGACATGCTCATTCTAGTCAAATCCTTTAAACAGCAGGATTATACTACCCTATCTATGCCATATAATCCCTATATCAATTGATAATCAAATGTAAAAAACAAAAACAGACCAACAACTGATGTTGGTCTGTTATATAAATTGCCATTTTGTTTCAGCAGCAAGGTTTAGCCGCGTCTTCCGCCTCTGCCACCTCGTTTGGATTCTGTGTTCCTCTTAAGAGATGACATACGCTCTTCACTATCTTTCAAGAAGCGGGCCATTTTTTGTTCGAAGCTTTCTCGCGGCGGTCTGGAATCATGTCCTCCTCTTCCTCCCCGAGAGTCATTTCTTCCACCACGTGAATCGTTTCCTCTGTTATAACGAGGTCGTTGTTGATAAGATGATTGCGCAGGTTGTTCGCTCTCCTTCTTCTCAACAGCTTTTTTTATAGAAAGACCGATTTTGCCATCTTTCTCTACATTTATGACTTTTACTTCAACTTGATCTCCCACTTTTAGGTGATCATTAATATCTTTTACATAATTATCAGCAACCTCACTGATGTGGACAAGTCCTGTTGAACCCTCGGGCAGCTCAACAAATGCTCCGAAATTAGTGATTCCTGTTACCTTACCTTGTAACTTGCTGCCTACTTCGATTGACATAAAAAAATTGCTCCTCCTTAAGAAATTAAAAAAATAAAATAATGGAAGTTATAGCTTCCCCTTATATTATAATCACTTAAAAAAATATGTGTCAACGTGAGGGATATCTACTTGCCCTCATTTTCGGGAAGATTGAATATTATTTCTCCATCATCTGATAGAAAATATTCTTTACGCGCAAACTTTGCTATATATTCATCATCATTCAATTTAATGATTTCTTCCTTTAATCTTGCTTCATCCTTTTGAAGATCTGACAATTTCACTTTCAATTCACTTTTATGTTCTTCTTTAGCCTTCAAAGCGGAATGTTGAGAAAAGAGTGTTGTAAGAACGATCCCAGTTGTTATGATGGCAAAAAGCCCAAATATTACAAGCCTTCTTGTCAATCCTAATTTCTTTTTCTCAAAGGACTGGGTTCGTTTCTCTTGATATTGGGCATATGGCGTATCGATTTGTTTGATATTTTCCTTCTTTTTATCAAGCGATCCCATTTCCTTTCCTCCTTTAAGACTTATTTGTCCATTTTTTTAATAATTTATTGATAGTATTCTTCAACTTTTTTCCAATTCCTGCTAGTTTATCAAAAAACTTTTCGACAGGTGATCGCACACCGCCCGGAATTGTCTTCCAAAGCCATGACGCTGTACTAGTAAAGGGATAGAAAATCACCCTTACTATCGATATTAATGCCTTTAAAAGATACTTGGCAAGCCATAATAGAGGATTGCCAAACTTTAGCAACACTTGAAATATAAGCAATATAACAGTAATAATTAGCGCAATTAACCCTTTTATTGGCCGAATGAATAAGAGAGCTCCCAATTTAACAAGGAATTTACTGAATTTATTAACCCAATAAATAGTCATTTCCAGCAATCTTTTATATGAATTTCTAAGAAGGGCTTGATAGGCGGAATAACCGCATAGCAGTGCCAATAAGATATAAAAGCGCCATTCTCCCTGATTGGATTCGTATAAAACATAGAAAATGAGCAAGGCCTGAATGCACCAAAATAAGATGTCATTAATAAAAACAAACCATACTTTTCTCTTTGCTCTAACTAAAAAGCGGTTGTATGTATCAAATGCTGCTCCAAAGTAAATACCCATGCCAATCATGGATAACAGGGTTACAAACTGGGTGTCCAGACTCATCTGAACAGTTTGCCAAAGAATCCTTTAGCTTTCTCCCCGCTATGTTCGTCCAAGTAATTGATTTCAAGTATTTTACCTTTAATTGATACAATTCCTTTATCGACATCCAGGTTTTTCATTTGTAGATTTTGCCCTCTGACCGAAAGAAACCCCATGACCGTTTCGAGAAGGAACTCCTCATTGTCAAAGCTCTCTACCTGCTTAACACCTGATATATCGAGAAGCCTTCTACCCTTCATGCTAATATCGTGATCAGGTCCAGCTGATTTACTCGTTTGGTTTGTATCATAATATTGGTTCATCCTAATCCCCCATTATCAAACATTTGTACAAGTGTATGATAGGATGATAGGAATTAGACCATGCTTAAAACGACTCTGATAGTTTTGCTTCTTTTATGAGGGTATACATTCCTGCTGCCTCATCCTTCTTCGTTGTCTCCAGAAGTTTATCTACACGGACAGTCAGTACTTTTTGCCCCAATCTGATATCCAAAATATCTCCAATCTTTACATCGGCTGAAGCTTTGGATTCTTTACCATTTATTTTAATTCTTCCCTGATCTGCAACTTCTTTTGCAATTGTTCTCCTTTTAATAATCCGGGAAACCTTTAAAAACTTATCTAATCTCACTATGTATTCAACCTCCATTTATTCCTTTATATACCTGACTCTTTGGCTTGTTCCCAAAACTCATCAAGCTCTTTAAGTGTATAATCGCTCCATGCTTTTCCTGATTCCCTTACGCAATCATTTACAAACAAAAATCTCTTTCTAAATTTTTGATTTGTCCGATGTAGCGCCTCTTCAGGGTTGATTTTTAACAATCTAGCCACATTTACAAGGGCAAACAGAACATCTCCAAACTCTGATTCTATATTATGGGTGTCTGGTTTATTCTTATTCCACTCTGCTTTAAATTCATCAAGTTCTTCAAAAACCTTTTCCCAGGCAGGTGAAACATCATTCCAATCAAAGCCCAATTTAGAGGCTTGCTTCTGAATATCATAAGCCTGTATAAGATTCGGAAAATGGGTGCTGACATTCAAAATGGAATCAGAGGTATTTGAACCTTCTTCCTTTTTAACCCTCTGCCAGGTTTCCTCTACATCTTTTGCTGATTCTGCCCTTTCATTACCAAAAACATGGGGATGTCTGCGCACCATTTTTTCAGATATCCCTTGAATGACATCATCAATGGAAAAGTACCCTTCATCTTCCCCGATTCTGGCATGTAACATCACCTGAAGTAATACATCACCAAGCTCTTCAATTATGTGATCAATATCACCTTCATTAATTGCATCAATCAGTTCATAAGCCTCTTCCAGTAAATACTTCCTTAGCGATTCATGAGTCTGTTCTCTGTCCCATGGGCATCCCTCCGGAGATCTGAGTTTATCAATGATCTCTCTCAGCTTCCAAAACTCCTTATATTGATTTTCTTCCTTCTGAATCGGAGGTACATAGACTGACGTTAAATTGCTCAATTGCATGGCACGATCCAATTCATAAAGTGGCATACGTTCAACTGATTCGGAGCTCATCCCCGCACCGGTCACTAAATAAACTTCATGATCATCCGGATATTTTTCCATTAAGGTCAGTTTCACTTCGGAAGCAACAAAGGCGTCATAAACCTGACTTACAATCATATGCTGAGTGATATTGACATCCCTCAATGAAAGGTCCGTACCATCTAGAAATTGAAAACCCTCAACCGGATCCACTTTAATGGATGTGAACATGGCATCGAGGAAGCTTTGGCCGCCTTTAATATGTACAGGTATCCCTTTCTTTTCACCTTCCGAAAGTAAGATTTGTACAGTCTTTTCAGCGATTAGCGGATGCCCCGGCACACTATAGATTACATCCTGGACCTTAGCCTTCTGAATTAGAATTTCTGCAATTTTCTCATAAACTGCTTCGAACTGATCATGCTCCTCATAGATGGAGTCAAAGCTCTCAACCTTCAGACCCTCAGCCACCAATTCTTTCAATACCGGGTGTTCAATAGTTCTCGCATATACGAGCTCTGTATTTTTCAGTAATTTATAAATGCCCAAAGGCATTTGATCAAGCTCTCCTGCCCCTAAACCTATAATTGTGATTTGGTTAGTCACACTTCAGCTCTCCTAACGTTTGATTTTCCCTTTATTCATAATTCTTATCAAATGATGTCCTCCAAGTAGATGGGCCAATTCATCATTTTCAAATAGATTCATTTTAAGCAGCATATACAGATAAATCATTCCTCCGATTGCAACGGAACTTAATGCATGTATGGAGGCCAGTATTCTTGACTGACCAAGTTCCCCCACAAAAAAGGAAAGTAAAGCTGAATAGCCTTTTAATACAATATACATGACAATTCCGGCTATCACCAGGCTTGCTATATGATGAAATTCCATATTCCTTCCAGTTATATATTTCCCTACCAGATAAAGCAGCAGGATACAAGCAGCCATCAGCGCAAGAAGACTTGCGTAGGCAGCCCCTTTTATTCCGCTTCCGGCAATCAACCAAGGATTTAAAAGGACTTTAATCCCTACCGATAGCAGAATAACCATAACTGATGCTTTCCAAAACCCCATTGTTTGCAAAATAGTTGAGCATGTCACCAGGAGGGATGCGAACAATATTAAAATAGCGAGAACGCTTAAAGCTCCAACCCCTTCATCATCTTTAAAAAGCATAATATTTACTGACTGAATAATTCCAGCCAACCCAATAGCTGCTCCAACCCCAATAGCAGAACTGATTTTTATAGCCAAACGGCACATTTTCTTTACTTCTTCAATTGCTTTACTTTTTTGCAAGCTGGTTAATACCGGGACAATTGACAAAGAAAGTGAAGTGGCTACAACAAGCCCTACCTGTATCAACGGTTGCCCTCGGTCATAAACACCCTTCATCGCTTTCGCTTCCTCTGCAGGTATCCCTTGAGACAGGAGATTCGTATACAGTTGGAAGGAATCAATTAGTTGAAGAAGGAGCAAGTACATATTACTTAAACAAAAAGCTAACCCCTGAAATAAAAGGACTGCTCCCGTTTTGATCAATATTTCCTTTTCTGGCATCAGGGTTGGAAAATAATCACGGCGTTCTCTCCATAAATAAAGTCCCAAAACCCCCATAGCGGCAATACCGCCAATTAACGACCCTGCTATCGCACTTTTTCCAACAGTGTATAAAGAATATTCGAATTTCATAAGCAAATATGTACCAATCAAAATAAAGGTAACTCTAAATAGCTGCTCAAAGGTCTGGGAAAGTGCAGTTGGAAGCATATTTCCAGACGCCTGATAAGTACCCCTTACAATGGAAATGAAGGGCATTAGCAAAAAGGAAAAGGCCACCATACGAATTAACGGGGCAAGTTGAATATCATTCATAATCTTCGCTATCAAGTCCGCTCCCAAGTACAAGAATAAAAACAATATAATTCCGAAGAGAGCAACCCATATAAAAGAAGCTGCTATTATTTTATTCTTTTCTTTTTTATCATTACCAGACCTGTTAAATTCGATCAGTAGCTTAGAGATACCAACTGGAAATCCATAAGTAGCCAGAACAACAGCTATTCCGTAAAATGGATAAACCTGTTGATAAATATAAAAACCCGTGTCCCCAGCCATATTCTGAAAAGGAATTCGGTATACAGCACTCAATATTTTTACGATTAAAGCTGCTGCTGTCAGAATAACAGCGCCCTTTAAAACTTTGTGTGAAGAATCATTCTGACGGCTCATCCAAATAAAGCACCTCTCTATCTATTTCCAAAACATTATAACATAAGCAAAAATAATCATTATTTGGAGTATTGGTTGCCTCTTTTTCATAGTCATGTCCTGTTTTTAGGAGACAAAAAAAGGTTAATTGGAGACTCCTTGGAGTTTTCACAATTAACCGTTAAACAATAATATATTATTGTTCCATTTGCTTCGCAAGGAAGCTTGCAGCTGTTTCGATTGCTTTTAATTCAATTTCACCAACTGTAGCTTCTTTAGCAAAAATCACAACTGCGCCGATTGGATCGCCGTTTGCAACAATTGGAGCCACTGTGTAGGATGCTACTTCTTCATCAACGCCATCTACAAGTGAAAAAGAACCTTTTTGAGTATGTAGAACTGAGTTACGATCCTCCATAATTTTCTCTAAAGAGTCACTGATTGCTTTATTAAGGAATTCCTTTTTAGAGCTTCCTGCTACTGCGATAAATGTATCACGGTCACAGATTAGAACTGGGTTTCCTAAGCTATCATAAAGTGCCTCTGCATATTCTTTAGAGAAGTCTCCAAGTTCACTGATAGGAGAATATTTTTTTAAAATTACTTCGCCATCTCTGTCAACGAAGATTTCCAAAGGATCTCCCTCACGGATTCTCAATGTTCTTCTGATTTCTTTTGGAATAACAACGCGTCCTAGATCATCTATACGACGAACAATACCAGTTGCTTTCATTCTATGTTGCCTCTCTTTCATCGGGTTGATTTTTTGCGACACATCCTGCTGCCCAAATCGACTATGCCGCCGATGTTGTACATAGTATTTTTCTAATGGTAACTTCTATACATAAAGAAAATTTTTTCTTTATGTATCACCATAAAAAGGAGGGCATTGGTACACTTGATTGCTTTAAAAAGCACATAGTTCACATTTTACTATTCAGTCTTTTCTTTAACCTTTTTGTTACGTTCCAACTCAGAAACTAATTCAAAGGCAGCATTGAGCCAGTCCTGAACCGGTACTTTCTTTACGTAAAGAACCATTTTCAAGCGATTAGCCTCCATACCCAGTCCGACCATACGACCAAACTTTGAAGCAGATCTGAATAATACATGTCCATCAATTTCTTTACTTGTTTTTTCAGAGGTGATAATAGTAACTTCATCTTTTGTTTGTTTAATTAATTCTACACCTGCCCGAATGGCAAGAACTTTAATTTCTGCAATTTTAAACAGGTAGGTAACTTCTTGTGGAAATTCTCCAAATCGGTCAAGCATTTCCTCCTGAAGTTCATCCAATTCCTCAGAAGTTGATATGCTTCTGAAACGTTTGTACATTTCGATTTTTTGATTGCCGTCAGAAATATAAGAATCCGGAATATATGCATCTACTTTAAGATCAATTTCAATCAGATTATGGACTTCTTTATTGGTATCCCCTTTTCGTTCCTGAATTGCCTCTTTGAGCATTTGGGAATAAAGGTCAAATCCAACAGAATCGATAAAGCCATGCTGCTCCGCACCCAAAAGATTACCTGCACCTCGAATGGTCAGATCCCTCATTGCTATTTTAAAGCCTGAACCCAACTCTGTAAATTCCTTTATTGCCTGCAATCTTCTTTCTGCAACCTCTGTCAATACCTTATCCTGCCGATAAGTAAAATACGCATATGCTACACGATTGGATCTTCCAACCCTTCCCCGTAGTTGATATAACTGGGATAAGCCCATCCTGTCTGCATCATAAACGATGAGTGTATTTACATTAGGAATATCCACTCCAGTCTCAATTATGGTAGTACTTACCAACACATCAGCCTCACCCTCAAGGAAACTGTACATGACAGATTCAAGCTCACTTTCTGTCATTTTTCCATGCGCAGTCACGATTTTGGCATCCGGGATTAGCATCGACAGCTCTTCAGCTCTTCTTTCAATATCTTCTACACGGTTATACAGATAGTATACCTGTCCTCCTCTTGCCATCTCCCGCTCAATTGCCTCCCGTGCTAGCATCGGATTATATTCCATTACATAGGTTTGCACAGGGAAACGATTTTCCGGAGGTGTCTCAATTACTGAAAGATCCCTCACACCAAGCATGGACATATGCAAGGTTCTTGGTATTGGGGTAGCTGTCAGAGTCAGAACATCTACATTTGTTTTTAGTTGTTTAATTTTTTCTTTATGTGTTACACCAAATCGTTGCTCTTCATCTACAACAAGTAAACCAAGATCTCGATAAACGATGTCCTTAGATAAAATTCTATGTGTTCCAATAACCACATCAACTGTTCCGTTTTTTAGACCTTTAATTGTTTCATTCTGCTGTTTTCTTGTTCTGAATCTACTTAAAAGGCCGATGTTGATTGGGAAATCCTGAAACCTTTCACGCATGGTCTCATAGTGCTGCTGTGCAAGAATGGTAGTTGGCACTAAAAAGGCAACCTGTTTACCATCAGCAACAGCTTTAAATACTGCCCGAATGGCAACCTCAGTCTTCCCATATCCTACATCACCGCATAGTAAACGATCCATTGGACGTTCACGTTCCATATCCTTCTTGATTTCAACAATAGATCTCAGCTGATCTTCTGTTTCCTTATATGGAAAAGAGGCTTCGAAATCCTTCTGCATTTCTCCATCCGGCATAAAAGCATAGCCCTTCGCGGTCTCTCGTTCTGCATATAATTTGATTAGATCATCAGCTATATCCTGGACCGTTGATTGAACCTTACTTTTTACGCGTGTCCAATCATTACCGCCAAGCTTATACATCTTAGGTTCTTTACCTTCTGAACCAACATATTTCTGAATCAGGTCAATTTGATCTACTGGCACATAAAGCTTATCAGTTCCCTGATAGCGAATATGAAGATAATCTTTATGAATTCCATTAATCTCTAATGTTTCAATACCAATAAACTTCCCTATCCCGTGATTTACATGGACAACATAATCGCCAGGCTTCAATTCCGAATAATTTTTTATACGTTCGGCATTGGACATTTTTTGCCTTCTGGCTGATTTTCTTGTTCGCTTATTAAACAGTTCTTTCTCCGTAATGAGTGCTAGTCTCTGCATAGGAAGCTCGAATCCAGTCAGTAGCTGCCCCTCCATAATTTGCAGGGATTCTATCTTAATATCATCTTTATTTTGTACAAAGCTTGCATCGACTTCGTAATCCTCTAGGATACGCTCTATTCTCTTGACCCGCTCCTCATCGGCACCCATAAGAACAACTGTGTATTTTCCTTTTTTCCAGCGTTCTACCTCAGCTTTAAATAAATTCATCTGCCCATGGAAATCCTGCATTTGCTTGCAGCTGATATTTACGATGTTTTGAGGGCTTGTTTGAGGTACATGCCTTAAAAACAATGACATATAAATATGCGGATATTTATGTTGACTCATAAGTGAAGAGAGTGAATGAGATAGAGTAATATCATGAATAATTTTCCCCTCATCAAGTAGAGTTGTATAATATTCAGCCTCTTCTTTATCCAGCTGTTCACCCATCTCCTGAATTCTGCTGATTTCATCAAAAATGACGATACTCTCTGTCGGAATATAATCTAGCAAACTAGCCTGTTTATCATAGGCCAGTGACATATATTGAGTGATATGGTCAAACTTATTCCCGCTTCTAAGCATTTCAATTTCATGCTCGATTTGCTGAACCATCCGCTGTTGTGCATCTGCATTTTTAATCTTCTTTAAGGATTGGCTTAAGCCGGCTTCTAAATGCTCTGCTATTTTAGCCACATTGCCCTTATTCAAAATAATTTCATTGACCGGGCTGATAAATGCCTTTTCTACCTTTTGTAGCGATTTTTGATCTTCAGCTGAAAATATACGAATGGAATCAATCTCTGTATCAAACAATTCAATCCGGAAAGGGTTTTCTTCTGTCAGAGGATAGATATCCAATATTCCGCCTCTAAGAGAAAACTCACCTGGAGTCGATACCATATCCGTTCTCGAATATCCAAGCGAGATTAAATTCTCCAATACGCTCTCGATATTCAGATCATCGCCCACATTCCATTCAATCAAGGATTCCTTCCAAACAGAACGAGGTGGAAGCACCTTTTTAATACCGGAAATCGGAGCAATAATAACTCCGCCTTTTTCCTCTGTTGCAAGATAATTAAGTGTTTCTATTCTCTGTGTACGCAGTTCAGGACTGGCAATACTTAATTCAGCAGCAATCAATTCATTTGCTGGAAATAGAAATACTTTATTTTTATTTAAAATCGACGTTAGGTCTTCATATACTTTTTGGGCATGTAAAAGATTCGGTACCACCACTAGAAGGGGCCGATTTGTTTGTTCATATAGCGCTGCCATAAAGAGAGAACGCGAAGAACCTGTTAAACCGGCTAATAATTGTTCCTTCAGACCTTCCTGTAGCCCATCTGTAATGGATCGAATATCTTTGTTATCTGTAAGTAGTTGCTGCAATTTATTCATATAATCCGTCCTCCCTTCAGCCTTCTACATAATTTATATATTTATAGTTGGTCTGCTATGTGAAAATAATAAACAGAAAAACGCTTTGGAATTTTCATCCAAAGCAGTCCACTGTCTTATTGTATTAAGTGTTCAAGCAAATGATAGTCTGGATTTTGATCCAGCGTATTCTGGCAGCTTTCACAAATTGATCGAATGCGAATAGTTCCATTCTCACCATATTCAATAATCTCTTTTCTTTCCTCGGTTGAAAGAAAATCATAAACCGATTGATATAATTCATCCTGCTGTTCGCTAATCTCACCTAAAGTGTGCCCACAGTGCCTGCAGCAATAATGTAGCGTCATATCATACCCTCCGCTTTATTATATACCGCTAGTATGCACCATTATCTTATTGTTTATTCAGTCTAGTGGATGGATATGATTATTGCCCATTAAATGAGTTCATTACCTTTAAAAATGGCTCATTAAGCCATTGATCGCAGACTTTTAAGGATTTATCAATTGCCTCCTTCATGATTTCCCATTCATCATCCTTGAAATTGGTTAAAACGTAATCGGGTACGGGAATTCTTCCTTCCGGCCTGCCAATTCCAACTCTTATACGGTTAAAACTATCTCCGCCCAAATGCTGGATGGTTGATTTCATCCCATTATGACCGCCGGCGCTTCCCTTTTGTCTGAGTCGAACTTTACCCCTTGGTAAATCAAGATCATCATAGATGACTGCAATATCATCCAGACCTATTTTATAAAAACGGGCTAACGGAGCAATGGCTTCCCCCGAAAGATTCATATATGTCAATGGCTTTAATAAAACGACCTTTTCTCCATTAACGGTTCCTGTTCCATATAAGCCATTATATTTACTTTGATTCATTTTAATATTCCAGCGTTCAGCCAAATAATCAATGATTAAAAACCCGATATTATGACGTGTTCGCTCATACTGTGATCCTGGGTTTCCAAGACCTACAATCAACTTCATACCTTTACACATCCTTGTGAATATCAAACTAATTAGTTTCCTCTTAACATTTTATACTGTTTCATCCTCAAAGGAAAATAAGGATAACAAAAATTTGTGATTTTTTTAGCATGTCCTCTTCTCTTTTTTGTCATGATAAAAAAGGCTGCTGAGAAACGACAGTTCTCAACAACCTTCTTAATTCACGACCTATATTGCT
The DNA here is from genome assembly GCF_008087365.1 of Bacillus sp. E214. Taxonomy (NCBI): domain Bacteria; kingdom Bacillati; phylum Bacillota; class Bacilli; order Caryophanales; family Bacillaceae; genus Bacillus; species Bacillus sp. E214. The sequence goes on from NZ_VENN01000010.1 coordinate 30,014, forward strand.
CTATCTTAGTTTAATCTTAGTCTTCTTTATTATCTGTTGTCTCGGCACTTTCCTTTTCTTCAGCATCATCATCCGTATCAACTGTAGGAGGAAGGATAGATGCAACGACTTCATCTTCATCCTGTGAAATGGTATAAGAACCTTCAACATTTAAATCAGCGATGATAATGGAATCGCCAATTTTTAATTCAGAAACATCATATTCGATTGAGCTTGGAATATCATCAGGCTTAGATGATACAGTTACTGTGTGCAGAGATTGTTGCAGCATACCGCCGGATTTTACACCCTCTGCCTGTCCAACAAGATCAATCCTAACTTCTACATCCATTTCCTGCGACATATTTACGATTAAAAAGTCAGCGTGCATAATATGCCCTTTTATAGGATCTTGTTGATACTCTGTAAGCATTACCTTTTCCTTACTACCATTTATCTCAAGTGATAGTACGCCATTGCGTCCACTTTCTTTAATCGCCTTTAAAAAACTACCTTCATCTACAAATATTGTCTTCGCTTCTTTTTGATTCCCATATACTACTGCAGGGAAATTACCTTTTGCTCTTAATTCTCTTAAAGATGAGTGTCTCAAATCTGTTCTTTCACTTACTGTTAAATTTGTAACCATTTTGCTTCACCATCCTAATCTATTTTAAATATCACCCTTTCATTATTCCCTAATCTCCCGAACTCGAAACAATTCACTTATCACTATGGGTAAGTTACATTGAATGATAACTAAAAGAAGTCTGCCTTATGGCAGACTTCTGATCAATCGAATAATGTACTTACTGATTGTTCCTCATGAACACGGATAATTGCCTCTCCAATTAAAGAAGCCACTGATAGATTTACGATCTTATCAATTCTTTTTTCTTCTGGTAGTGCAATGGTGTTTGTAACAGCCAGTTCTTTAATTTTGGAGCTTTGAATTCTTTCAATTGCCGGACCTGATAGTACTGGATGTGTACAGCAGGCATATACTTCTTTTGCTCCATTTGCAATCAACGCATTGGCAGCGAGTGTAATCGTACCGGCAGTATCAATAATATCATCAATTAAGATAGCTGTTTTTCCTTCAATGTTGCCAACAATATTCATTACTTCTGCAACATTTGGTCTTGGACGGCGTTTATCAATAATAGCAATAGGTGCTTTTAAGCGATCAGCCATTTTACGGGCTCTTGTTACTCCGCCATGATCCGGAGATACAATAACGATATCCTCCAAATTCTTCTGTTGGAAATAATCCGCAAGAATTGGCACACCCATTAAGTGATCAATCAGAATATCAAAGAATCCTTGAATTTGAGGAGCATGAAGATCAAGTGTAATGACACGTGATGCCCCTGCTGTTTCCAATAAATTAGCTACAAGCTTGGCTGTAATAGGTTCACGTGCTCTTGCTTTTCTATCTTGACGCGCGTAACCATAATAAGGCATAACAATATTAATGGTCTTAGCAGACGCTCTTTTCAGCGCATCAATCATAATTAGCAGCTCCATTAGATGTTCATTTACAGGCTGGCTTGTTGATTGAATGACATAAACATCACATCCGCGAATACTTTCTTCAATATTGATTTGTACTTCACCATCGCTAAATTGCGACACTGTGCATTTTCCTAATTCAACGCCAATCTCTTTAGCAATTTCTTCTGCTAATCCGGGATTCGAATTAAGAGAAAAAACCTTTAAATTAGGATCTAAATATCGATTTGACATTATGGGCCTCCAAGACTATTTTTTAAGATTTAACTTGCCTACATAATTTTCTTTGTTTACCTGACGTGCACGGGCAACTGATAATGCCTCACCTGGAACATCTTTCGTAATCGTTGAACCAGCGGCAACATATGCTCCCTTGCCTACAGTTACAGGAGCAACCAGGTTCGAGTTACAACCGATAAAAGCTCCGTCTTCAATCGTAGTCAGGAATTTATTTTTACCATCATAATTTACCGTGATGCTTCCGCATCCAACATTTACACCTTCTCCAACAATTGCATCTCCTAAGTAACTTAAATGAGATGCCTTGCTTCCTTTACCAAAGGTGGTTTTTTTGATTTCAACAAAGTTTCCAATTTTAACATCGTCCATAATATTGGATTGAGGACGAATGTGGGCGAAAGGTCCTATTTGAACCTCAGATCCAATTTGGCTATCATGTGCAACCGATTGGCGAATAACCGTATTATCTCCGATATTACAATTTTCGATTTCCGTATTCGGCCCTATTTTACAGCCGCTTCCTATTACTGTATGACCAGTAATAGTCGTACCTGGATATATATATGAGTCCGTTCCTATTTGTACATCCTTATGGATATATGTGTTTTCTGGATCTACAATAGTGACTCCATTACGCATATGCTGTTCATTAATACGACGCTTCATATATGTTTCTGCCTGAGACAGTGCTACTCGATCATTAATACCTAGCGTTTCTGCAAAATCAGGTGTCTCATATGCAGAAATAATTTCTCCCTGTTTCTTTAGTATCTCAATAACATCCGGTAAATAGTATTCACCCTGTGCATTATGATTAGAAACATTCTTTAAGCAATCAAATAAGAGCTTATTATCAAAACAGTAAGTGCCAGTGTTAATCTCTTCAATAAGCAATTCTTCTTCAGTTGCATCTTTATGTTCTACAATTTTCTCAACCAAGCCCTCTTTGTTTCGCACGATACGACCATAACCAGCAGGATTGGTTGTTCGTGCCGTGAGGATTGTAGCTTTTGCTTTTTGCTCAGCATGCAGATTTAATAATGCATCTAACGTTTCTGCTGTAATAAGAGGTGTATCTCCGCAAATCACAAGAGTTGTGCCTTCTTCACTACCAAGTAGGTCCTGTGCTTGCATAACCGCATGGGCAGTTCCTAATTGTTCTGCTTGCAGTGCATATTCAGTCTTGTCCTTTAAGACTGACTTAACCTCTTCAGCGCCATGACCAATAATCGTTACAATTTTCTCCGCCTTAATGGATGATACGTTATCTATAACATGTTCTACCATCGGCTTGCCGCATACGGGATGTAATACTTTATATAAGCTGGATTTCATTCTCGTCCCTTTTCCCGCAGCTAGTATTACAGCATTTCGGTTCGTCATGATTGCCCTCCGTTTACCTTTTTATCCATTACGAATATACCTTAACTCCATGTTCTTTTCAAGAAGTGGAGTCAAAACCATGAATTAATTTATAAATTTGTGAAGAGAAATGCACTGGAGAGTATTAGAGGAATTTGTGAAGAAAAATAAAAAAGAGCCTCTCAGATGGTCGGCTCTAGATGTTGATTTTAAATTTTCTATCTATTAAGATGCTCCTGCTCCTTCTAACTCTACCTCTTCCATTTCACCAATACGGTGATACTCGGCAAGAACAGCTTCCTGGATTTTACCGCGCGTTCCAGAATTGATTGGATGAGCGATATCACGGAACTCTCCATCTGGTGTGCGTTTGCTTGGCATTGCCACAAACAGGCCATTATTCCCATCTATAACTCGAATATCATGAACAACAAATTCATTATCCAAAGTAATGGATGCAATCGCCCTCATTCTACCATCTGTATTGACGCGGCGTAATCTTACGTCAGTCACTTCCATCTATGTCACCACCTTTTATAATGCGAATTACTAAACTATTTCCACAAAAATTATGATATTCCTTCTTTTTTTTGAAAAATATAGAAATAATTGTGAAACTTTTTAATAACTGAATATAATCGCAGTATAAAAGGCACTGAACATCCAATCGGTTATGCCGATTACTTCCTACTTAGATCGGAAGAAATTCCCTTTATTTACCTTAATTGTTTTGTCCTTCATATTCACATCCGTCAATTTAATCAAAGATAGGTACTCATCGACAAGACGCTCCTCAGAATTTTCAGCTTCAACTAACACAGCAATCCCTGCTACATTTGCATCAAATTCCTCAATTAAGTTAATCATACCGTTTACGGTTCCGCCGGCTTTCATGAAGTCATCCACAATCAAAACCTTCGAATCCCTTTTAAGACTTTTCTTCGACAAGACCATTGTTTGAATTCTTTTATTTGAGCCTGACACATAATTAATGCTTAATGTCGGGCCTTCTGTTACTAATGAATCTCTTCTGACAATAACCACCGGAACATTTAAATAGTGAGCTACTGAATATGCTAAAGGAATACCTTTTGTTGCTACTGTCATAACAACGTCAATATTTTGGTTTGCATAATGTGAGGCAATTAGTTTTCCTACGTTACCAATTATTTTTGGCTGACCCAAAATATCCGTCATATAAAGGTAGCCGCCTGGTAACAGCCTTTCCGGTGTCTCCATCAAAGCACATAAATCCTTGATGATTTGGTCAGATTCCTCCATACTCACGCCAATAATATACTTTACTCCGCCTGCCGCTCCAGGGACAGTAACCAACGTTCCATTCCCCATTGCTTCCAAGGTCTGTTTAATAATCACGAGATCCTCACTGATAGAAGATTTCGCAGATTGATATCTTTCTGAGAAAAAGGATAGTGGAATAAGGGTGGAGGGATGATCCATCAAATAGGTTGTCATATCTACAAGACGTTCACTTCTGCGCAATTTCATTTTTACCCCCAGAACACGAATATTTTATTATGATTTTATATTAATGTCCGTGCTTATTCAATATCCAGCCTGTTTCCAAGCAGGCGAACTGCATAAACATGTTCACAAAAACCCATTAACCCATTATAAATCCTTTGCATACGTGAATCATGTTCAACCAAGCCAAATACTGTAGGTCCGCTTCCACTCATTAACACAGCGTCAGCTCCGAACCTGCTCATTTGTTCCTTAATCATTTTCACTTCAGGATACATTTTTAACGTTACACTCTCTAAAACGTTTCCCATACTTTGACACATAGCCTCATAATTTTGATTATATATAGACTCTACCATTGAATTTATATTAGGGTGTGCCAATTCATTTATCTTCAAATTACGATAGACATCTGCTGTAGATACCCCTATTGTCGGCTTCGCCAAAACTACCCAGCAGTTTGGAGGTGCTGGCAAATGCTCAATTCTTTCTCCCCTGCCTCTTGCGATTGCTGTACCACCATGCACACAAAATGATACATCTGATCCTATCTCAGCTCCAAGCTCTGCAAGCTGGTCCATAGAAAGGCCAAGGTTCCAAATGCGGTTTAACCCTCTTAATGTTGCTGCAGCATCACTGCTGCCACCTGCAAGACCTGCTGCCACAGGGATATGTTTATCAATGGTTATTTCAATACCTGTATTAATCTCGTATTTCTTTTTCAATAATGCTGCTGCCTGATAAGCTAAATTCCGACTATCATCCGGCACATAGCGGTTATGCGAGTTAATTTTTATGGTATTGTTATTTAGTTCCATCAGTTCGATCCGATCTGCTAAATCGACATTCGTCATAACCATTTCAACTTCATGGAAGCCATCTTCCCTTTTATATAAAACATCCAGTGCCAAGTTAATCTTAGCAGGTGCTTTCTCCATCCATTTCATTCTGTTCACCTACTTATCCTTTTGTTACCTTCTCACATTGTACATTTTCGTAACACCAATCGCCACTATTCGTATAAATTTTTCTCTTTAATTTGTGGCGAACAAGAAAACCCCAGGATATAAATCCCTGGGGTTTAATTGCCGTACCGAACAAGTATTAGTTTTCGGAAAGTCGAATGTCACAGCATTTATGATCGATTGGCTAATTGCTGCTCTGCTATTTCAATTGCCCTTTTCACCATATTCCCTGCATCAACGGCTCTAATTCCGCCCCATCCTTCTTTCTGCACTACATCCCAGAAACCAAGTTCCTTAGCAAGCTCTTCTTTAAACTTTTCAGACATCATACTTCTTCTGCCCAAGTTTAACAGCTCCTTTTTATCGGTACGACCTTTATATCATTTATCTAAAACTAAATTTCATAACAGCCAATATATTCATGTAGGCAAATAAAAAAGCAGAGAACTATTGTTCACTGCCGTTACGCCATTTTTCCTGATGTCTCTTCAGTAAATGTTAATTCTACCGTTTCTGTTAATACATCTGCATAGCTGTATGAAACTCTTTCAAAAGAGTTCTCATCCTGATCTAATTCGACAACGAATACTGAGGGATAAGTTTCAGCTAATACACCTGAACGTTCGATAGTTTTTCTTCTACCGCCATTCGCTTTGAGTAGCAACTTCTGTCCCAAATGGGAATCCAAAATCTGTTTAATATCATTCAAACTTTTTGGCATGCTTCGTCCACCTCACTAAAAGTAGTATATCACATAGACTAATGACGGTCAAATAAAATAATAAATTATATCAGTGATCAAATTTGTTTGTCAATGTTTTTCACAAGAAAAATACCGTTTTTTTCTCTCTTTTATTCTACCCTATTCGACAGATAGATATGTATGTAAATTCCAATTACATTATGTTTAAGATTATAGAGAGGATAAATGATTTATTTTGTTGAATAAAACTATCTTGGAGAGCCACTTCTACAAAACATTCTACCCTTCACTAAACACGAGTCAGCGGAATCAATTTAGCAGGGATCAATACTGACTTTATCCCTTTATCTGGTGAATATAAAAAAAGCACCGATCATTAACCATCGGTACTTTTGGCATTAGCAATCATTCTGTTAAGAATCTGCTTATAAATAGTACTAATTCAAGAGTTGAGAGATAGGTAAGAACCTTTTAAAAAACCATATGATATGGGTTAGACAATCAGTCATCTGTTTCAAGCTTTTCCTTCGCCTCGTTTGTATGATAAGGCATTCCGATTCTAAGAACACCCTTCGATTCAACTCCTCCAAGCCCTTTCTCACCCGTTAAAGTATTACGAAGAACCTCCCATACATTCACATGATCCATAAAAGGCGTAAGACTTATCTTTCCAACAATATAAACCGGATCTAATGCATGGATATTCACACGGGAAGGAGAACTGGCAAAATTAGCACCAGCAACGATTAATGATTCAAAATGAGATTGGCAAGCACCTGCAAAGATAACTAAATGGTCCAAATGGTGAATTTTTTTCCTAGCCTCCTTGACGGCCATTACGAAGTCCTTTGAATGCCTATATGCATTTATATCATTAATGGCTCCTTTAGACTTCGAATAGGAATCATGGCCTGTGATGACAAGGATATCAGGCCTGTATTGATCCAATAATTCTCCAACCTTATAAGGCATTTCACGCTCCTTACAATGTTCTCCGTGTACAGGAATTCCAATGCGCTTATAAAGGGTCAGGCATTTCTCCAAATAACTAGGATCTCCATCAAGATGCAGCACCTTTCCAGGGATTTGAAAATAATCAACAGGCTGTCGGTACCCATCTGTGACTTCATATTCTTTTTTATGACGCAATCGCTCAAATTCCTGTGATATAAGATGATTTGATTGATTCACCAAAGTATCTGTATACATATTTCTTGTAGCTCTCTCATCTTCGCCTATTACTTTTAGATCCGAGAGGGGTGCATCTGCTTCCAAACGTATATCTTCACCAAATATGATCGCAATTTTTCCGCCATCATGCTCCAAAATATCTATAACACGAAAATAGATATCGCAATCATACGATTTCCGACCAACTATATCATTAACCTTTATCATGAAAGCCTCACTCCATATTATGTCACTGCAACTAATCAATGGATTCAACATAGGCTATGCAGATCAAGGGTCAGATGTGAAGACAGAAAAAAGCCAGATCAACTTGAACTGGCTTTTTTTGCTTAATATATTTATTTAAAATGAGGTTTAAGAGCATTACTCAAATCGGCAAACTCTTGCAGAGATAATGTCTCTCCTCTTCTAATCGGATCTATACCCGCAGCTTCCAGCCCTTGGAGAATCAGTTCCTTTCTTGCTTTTCCATCAGGAAGCTGGGAAACTAAGTTATTTAAAATCGTTTTTCTTCTTTGAGCAAAACTTGCCCTCGTAATTTCAAAAAAGAAACCTTCGTCTTCAACCTCTACAGCCGGTTTATCTCTGACCTTTAGATGGATAACAGCAGAATCTACATTAGGCTGCGGCACAAATACCGTTTTCGGTACAATCATGGCTACTGCAGCTGTTGTGTAATACTGGACTGCAATCGACAATGACCCATATTCTTTCGTTCCTGGAGCTGCTGCCATACGATCAGCAACTTCTTTTTGAAGCATAACCGTTATGCTTTCAAGGGGCAGACGTTCTTCAAGTAGTTTCATGATAATCGGCGTAGTAACGTAATATGGCAAGTTCGCTACAATATGAAGATCATCTACCTGACCAGTAAACTCCTCCTTAATCACTTTTGCTACGTCTGCTTTCAGTATATCCTCGTGAATAACTTGGATATTATCATAAGCTGAAAGAGTATCTTTTAAGATCGGCAAAAGGCGTTGATCTATTTCAAAGGCTACAACTTTCTTACAGTTCTTTGCTAATTGTTCTGTCAACGCGCCAATACCCGGCCCAATTTCTATTGCTCCGCTCTCTGAGTGAACACCCGAATGGTGAACAATATTTCGTAGTATGTTTGTATCAATTAAGAAGTTCTGGCCAAGACTCTTCTTAAAGGAGAATCCATATTTATCCAGTATTTCTCTTGTTTTAATTGGGGTTGCAATATCTTTATTCATTTATTTCCACTCCATTTATATGTTCGATTGCCTTCATGAACTCTTCCTTTGAGATTCCAAACATCTTCAATCTTGTATATAGCTGTTTGCCATTTGCATAGCCGATATTCAGATATCGACCTAACTTTTCCCGTCTCTCAGCGGAACCTGGACCGCCAACTAAACCAAATAAGACCAAATCATCCTTACTGATTACTTCTTTTAATTCCGAATCCATTAGTTTCGCATTTTTTAATGCATCTCTGATGGCTTCATCAGACGCATGTTCAACACCCAGCCCACGCCCTGACTTATGGATAGCCAAGTGCTTTGGCAGAAACGCATGCTGGCATCCGGGTACTTCCTGTGAAATGATTTGTCTTATTCTCTCTCCCGGAAAGTCAGGATCAGTAAAAACAATCACTCCCCTGACCTTTTGCGCCAAGCGAATTTTATTTAATGTTTCCTGATTAATAGCTGAACCATTCGTTTCTATTGTATCAGCATTTAAAGCGCGTTTGATGGCCGTGGTGTCGTCTTTTCCTTCAACGACAATAATTTCTTTGATTTTCATTTTCCCTCCAAAAAATTTTATCTAAAATTTGTAATTTACAATTGATATATTTGTGTTATTTTTGTAATATTAATGTAATATTAATTTATTTACGGTTAACCCTGCCTATTATAACGTAAAAAAACAGCGGATACGAAATCCACTGTATAAATTACCGTAATATTTAACGAATAACTTTTATTTTGACCTTTTTTACACCCCAGTTATGGGCTTCGGCAGATGTAGGAACATAGACGTCAATTTTATTCCCATTTATGGCGCCACCTGTATCTCCTGCAACTGCATAACCATAGCCTTCTACATATACTCTTGAGCCAAGCGGTATTAGGTTAGGGTCAACAGCGATAACCTTTTTGTTCGGATTTGCACGCAGGTCAATGCCAACTGCAGTTTTACCCGAACAGCCATCACAGTCAACGGTATAGGCAGTAGCCGTAACATAATATTCATCACTATCACTAGCCTTTTGCACGTTCTTTTTTACATTAGACATTGGCTTTGCTATAGGTAGTTTTTGTTTTGTCCCAACGGAGATTACCTGATCAGTTTTTTCCTTAATAACATTTTCTGAAATCAGCTTTTTGGACACAACTTTCCCATTTTCTTTAATAAGCTCATATTTCTTACTTATGAGACCGTTAACGCCTTCAGTGGTTACTTTCTGTTTTCCTGAGGTTAATGCGGGATCATTTCGCTTGATAGTCTCATATGCAATCGGTTCTTCCACTACTTCCGTATCTTTTTCAACTCGTGTAATAGACAAGGATGCTTTCTTACTAAGCTGCTCGTTTATCCCAGGTTCAACACGGTCCAAATCACCAATATGTATATTGGCAGTATCTAAAAAGTCCTTCACAGGGGTCGAGACTGTCCATAGTATTTTTTCATTCTCACCATCAATTACGGTAACAGGAAAAGCCTTCTCAATATGTATGATCATACCGGCTTCTATCTTGTCATTCATATCATGGGACAGGAAATCCTCGTTCCTTAGCTGTATATTTTCCTCTTTTAAAACATCTTCAACTGTCTTCGCAGTCGTAGCAAAGCTCTGCTCTTTGTCATCTATTATGACCTTTATATCAACAGCAGGCTCCCACACAATGTGTAAATCATCTTTTATTTTAGTCGTTTCAGGTATACTGAGATAGTCCTTCGAATCTACTAATATGTCATGTTCTTCAAGTAATTCACTTATGGTATCAGCATGGGTTTTTACCTTTTGCTTTTCTCCATCCAGGCTCAGTGCCACTGTCTTCTTTGTTCCTTCAAAAAATAAAACTCCGGAAGCTAATAGAAATACAGCGATACTAGTCATCATTAATATTACCTTTGGCGTTTGCCGCGGCCTGGAAAATAGGTTTTTCATGTATTTATTCACGAAAAAATTACCCCCTTTTCACTGAATGCATTATATAAATATATAAATAGGCTTGTCAAATAATACCGCTCTCATGCTTATTAGAGTAAGGATTGTCTCGAAGCAGTTAATGACATCCAGTCTACCTATCCATATACGTATATTTTCATCCAATAAAATGGGGGAATCTGTCTTTAAATCAATTTAAAAAGTGTTTTGGCATTACTCATTGTTGCTTCAGCAACTTCCTCATAAGAAACTTCTTTCAACCTTGCTATTTCCTCAGCAACAAGTTTGACATAGCCTGGTTCATTTCGTTTCCCTCTAAACGGGTGAGGGGCTAAATAAGGACAATCGGTTTCAATCAATAATCTTTCCAACGGCACGGCCTTTGCAACCTCTTTGGGTTTAACTGCATTTTTGAATGTAACCGGTCCGCCTAAAGAAATATAAAAATTCATGTCTAAGCATACCTGTGCCGTTTCCACACTGCCGCTAAAGCAATGCATAATTCCGCCAACTTCTTCTGCATGCTCTTCCTTAAGGATCTCTACTACGTCCTCTGTAGCATCCCTGTTATGAATGATGATAGGAAGCTTAAGTTTTTTAGCAAGACGAATCTGACGGCGGAATACATCCTTTTGGATATCCTTCGGTGATTTGTCCCAATGATAGTCTAAGCCTATTTCTCCAATTGCCACCACTTTTGGATGCTTGGTCAGCTCCTCAATCCATTCAAGATATTCATCAGTTAGATCGATTGCATCTACCGGATGCCAACCAATCGCTGCATACATAAAGTCATAAGTTTCTATTAACTCCATTGCTCGTTTAATGGTCTTCTCATCAAAACCAACAACGATAACCCGCTCTACTCCATTCGCTTTGGCTCGACTGATAACTTCTTCCAAATCATTATCAAATTGCTCATCATTTAAATGCACATGTGTATCAAATAACAATGTTAGCACTCCTTTACCATTTGCCTAGAATACCTCTCTATACCCAAAACAATAGGGATGTTTCACATGTAACATCCCTACGTTCAAAATCAATTATTTAACCTGTGCCCCATTTGGTAGGGATTCCGCAATTGAGGCCAACGCTAATTGACCATCAAGACTACCAGCTAAAATCATCCCTTGAGATAGTACACCGCGAAGTTTAACCGGTTTTAAATTCGTTACGCAAATAACCTTCTTACCAGTCAATTCTTCTGGTTTGTAATGCTCCGCAATGCCAGAAACAACCTGACGCTGCTCATATCCAAGATCTAATTGAAGTTTTAACAGTTTGTCTGCTTTTGGCACAGGCTCAGCCTTTATTACTTGAGCTACTCTGAGCTCCACCTTTTTGAAATCATCAATCGTAATCTCTTCTACCTCTGTAGGTTGTTCGATTTCCTTTTTCGCTTCTTGGACCGGTGCAGCTGGTGCCGTACTTTGCATCGCTTCCTTAATATAAGTAACTTCTTCCTCCATATCCAGGCGAGGGAAGATAGGCTGTCCTTTTTTAACAGTTGAATTTTCAGAGATCAATCCGAACTCTTTCAAGCTATCCCAGCTTTGTAATAAAGGATCCTGACAATCCAATTGTTCAAATATTTTTTCAGGAGTTACAGTTAGGAACGGCTTCAGCATGATAGCAACTCTTCTTAAGGATTCTGCTAAATGAACCATTACAGATGCCAACTCGTCAACTTTAGCTTCATCTTTCGCTAAGGACCATGGTTGAGTTTCATCAATGTATTTATTTGTGCGGCTTACCAATTGCCATATAGTAGACAACGCAACAGAGAATTGCATATCATCCATTGCCTCTTCATATTTTACTACCGTTTCCTTATTAGCCTGCAGCAGCTGCTGATCAAATTCACGCTCTGACCCTTTATAAGCTGGTATTTTTCCTTCAAAGTACTTATTAATCATTGCAACAGTTCTGTTCAATAAGTTTCCAAGGTCATTGGCTAAATCAAAGTTAATTCTTTCAACGAAGCCTTCTGGAGTAAATACGCCATCCGCTCCGAATGGAACCTCACGCAATAAGTAATAACGAAGGGCATCCAAACCATATCGATCTATGAGCGTTACAGGATCTACAACATTCCCTTTAGATTTAGACATTTTGCCGTCTTTCATTAATAGCCAGCCATGTGCAAATACTTTTTTAGGAAGAGGTAGATCAAGTGCCATTAACATGATTGGCCAGTAAATAGTATGGAAACGAACGATTTCCTTACCAACCAAATGGACATCTGCCGGCCAATAATTCATGTACTTGGAGTCATCATCAGTACCGTAACCTAAAGCCGTAATATAATTAGATAATGCATCAATCCAAACATAGATAACATGCTTAGGATCACCCGGCACCTTTATGCCCCAGTCAAAAGTTGTTCTGGAAACAGCTAAATCCTCTAAACCAGGCTTTAAGAAGTTGTTAATCATCTCATTTTTGCGTGACTCCGGTTGAATGAACTCAGGGTTCTCTTCGTAAAACTTTAATAATCGGTCAGCATATTTACTCATTTTAAAGAAGTAGGATTCTTCTTTTACCTTTTCAACTGGACGTCCACAATCAGGACAATTGCCCTCTTCTACCTGACGATCTGTGAAAAATGATTCACATGGAGTGCAATACCAGCCTTCATATTGATCAAGATAAATATCGCCCTGATCAAGCAAGCGTTTAAAAATCTTCTCAACAACCTTCTTATGTCTTTCTTCAGTGGTTCTAATGAAATCATCATAAGAAATATCAAGCTTGTTCCATAGTATTTTGATGTCTCTGATCATACCATCAACATATTCCTGCGGGCTGATTCCTTTTTCTTCTGCCTTTTGCTGAATCTTTTGCCCATGTTCATCTGTACCAGTTAGGTACATAACATCATATCCACGCATTCTCTTATAACGAGCCATTGCATCTCCTGCAACTGTCGTATATGCATGTCCAATATGAAGATTTCCACTTGGATAGTAAATTGGGGTAGTAATATAAAAAGTATTTAATTTTTCCTTCATCTTTTCCACTCCTTAAAGGCCTTGCAATAAAGTACGTAAGATTTGCTTATAAATACATTACATAATAGTACATTATAAAGGAATTTTAATTATTTTTATACATATGAACCCGGGGCGCTTTTGGAAAATTTTATTACACTTATATATTGAAATCTTTTTCACAAATAATTATTGTAGACAAGATGTATTAATTATATGAATATATTTAATTTTGTAATAAAATTACAAATATGCGCAAAATATATTTGATTTATTTTGAATCTTTTATAATTTATCGTCAATTTGTCCATGTAAATGATTCATTTAATGTATATTTATGTAAATTTATATCGTTTTTTTACTGTTTTTTTCATAAAACCTCACTAAATATGGAATAAACTACTATTATTATGCAATCCAAAAACATTGACGGTTTTGGGAATGCTTGGTATTATGAAAACATCCTTAAATTTTGTCGAATAATGACGAATTTTATTAAAAAAATATTTTACTATGAGAGGAGTATTTTTATGAAATCCACAGGTATTGTACGTAAAGTAGATGAGCTTGGACGGGTGGTAATTCCAATTGAGCTTCGTCGTACTTTAGGAATCGCAGAAAAAGATGCTTTAGAAATTTATGTTGACGATGAAAAAATTATTCTAAAAAAATATAAGCCGAATATGACTTGCCAAGTTACAGGTGAAGTATCCGACAACAACTTCACACTTGCTGACGGTAAATTAATCCTTAGCCGTGAAGGAGCAGAACAGCTTCTTAAAGAGATTCAAGAAAACTTGGTTGTAAACAACTAATCAAAAAGCTTCCCTTTCGGGGAGCTTTTTGATTAGCTTTTAATTTAATTCTCTTCAACATGATAAGCCTGATAGATTTCTCTTTTTTGAAGACCCCTATCTTTCGCAACCTTTTTTATCGCTTCATTCGGTTTAAGGTTCTCAGATTCAATATAAAAATCGACGTGCTCTTTCAATTCCATCTCTGTCCACCAGGCTGTTCCTAGATCATCTAACTCTTCCCTATCTGACCCCTCGGTTATGATCACAAACTCACCGCGTATTTCATGTTCATTAGCCCATTGTATAATCTCAGACATTGTCCCTCGAATATATTCCTCAAACTTTTTTGTCAGCTCTCTTGCCAATACTATTTTTCGATTTCCAAAATACTCATACATTATCGTAAGTGTTTCCTTTAAACGATGAGGAGATTCATAGAAGATTATGGTTGAATCCTTTATTTTTAATCGCTCCAGTTCTTTCTTCTTTTCTTTACGGCTTCGGTTTAGAAATCCATAGAAATAAAATGGCTGCGGGACTATACCTGAAGCAATCAGTGCCGTTAGTGCCGCATTTGCACCAGGCAATGATACGACCTTTATGTCCTCCTCTATGCAGGACTGGACTAACTCATAGCCAGGATCTGAAATAGCAGGCATTCCGGCATCGCTTACGAGGGCAATTTGTTTTCCACTTTTCATTTTCTCAATCAAGGATTCCCCGCTCTGATTCATATTGTGCTCGTGATAACTGACTAACGGTGTCTGAATATCAAAGTGATTGCACAGTTTTTTTGTATTCCTTGTATCCTCTGCCGCAATTAAATCTGCCTGCTTGAGGATATTTATTGTGCGAAATGTCATATCATCTAAATTACCGATTGGTGTTGGTACTAAATAGAGAACTGCTTCATTCTCTTTTTCAAAGCTTTTTTGGGCCTTCATTATCTGTTCCTCCCATTTGTACGATCCTTTCCTTGGCGCCCCTGCTTAGCTGTTTAAAGCGATACTCAGCCTGCATAGCCTCTGTCTTTGTCTGATACTCCTCGACATAGCGAAGCACCACAGGCCTTCTCCCTCGTGTATATTTGGCACCTTTCCCATCATTATGTGTATTCACTCTCTTATTTACATCATTTGTATACCCAGCATAATAACTGCCGTCCGCACATTCAAGTACATAAAAATAGTGATTATTCTTGTCCATTGATGATGGTTCTCAATTCTTTGGTATACTCATTATTTTCATCATACACAATTAATGGTGGCAATAATTTTAAATCAGGATTTCCGCCTTTTATTCCTTCAATCAGGATTGTATTTGCCTCTTTATTTGCCTTTGGATACACAAATTGAAGACGTTTTGGTTCTAATCTATACTTTCTCATTAACGTTACAATATCAAGCAGCCTACCGGGTCTATGAACAAAGGCCGCTTTACCGCCGTTCTTTAAAAGCTGGCTGCTCACTCTGATTACATCCTCCAATGTACATTTAATTTCATGCCTGGCTATGGCAAAATGTTCATTTTCATTTTGAATTTCCTTCGCTGGTGTCAAAAAATAGGGTGGATTACAGGTGACAACATCATATTTATCATGGCCGAGAATTGGAATAATTTTATTTAAATCCTCATGGTACATTTCAATTCTATCATCCAGCTTATTGTAGCCTATACTCCTAACGGCCATATCATATAGTCGCTCCTGAATCTCCACTCCGTATATACGCCCCTTGGTGCGTGTACTGAGCAAGAGTGGAATGACACCATTTCCAGAACATAAATCGACCAAATTCCCTTTTTGAATGGGAACATATACAAATTTAGATAATAAAACAGCATCCAATGAAAAAGAAAAGACACTCGGGCTTTGAATAATCCTAAGTGGCTCTCCCAATAAATAATCCAGACGCTCATCATCCTTTAATATATACACTCTACAATCCGCTCCTACCTATATACAGTAAAAAATCAATTATAAAAATAGTCTTTCCTATCGATAGGAAAGACTATCTTTATTTCTTATTTAAAAATGAAAGACAAAACAGGCAATCCCCATCTTTACGTGGACTTCCAAAGTGCAGATTACAAATATGGAAACCTTCTTGATATAGTCTCGCTAAATTATCGTAGCCCTCTCCGACATCCATTAGCTTATTGCCTTTTTTTGCTTGCTTTTTCTGAGAAACCGCAGGCTTTGTCTTTTCTAAATCCAGCAAGCGACGCCTTACATTTTCGTTTTCTAACTTGAGGGAATTATTTTCTTCCAATATTTCTGCGAGATGTTCTTTTAAATCTCCAAGTTGCTTATACAAATCTCCAATTTGAGCTTCCATACTGCTAACCGAATCGAAAATTTCCTTTTTATTCATCAACACCCACCACCTTATTAATCTGTGGCTTGAATCGAGAAGGTGCCTTCCTCCATCATCTCATCCAGCGTATATTCAACTACTCGTTCCTTACCCTGCAATTCTATTTGCATGATTTTTTCAAGAATGTTAAGACCGATTACTTTACCGCGACCAACCGGTGTAACCACGTACTCTCCCAAATCTGGAAGCTGCTCTTTTGCGCTCTCATATTCATCATTCTCATATTTTAAACAGCACATCAAACGCCCGCATAGACCTGAGATTTTCGTGGGATTCAATGA
This sequence comes from Bacillus sp. E214, assembly GCF_008087365.1. Classification (NCBI taxonomy): domain Bacteria; kingdom Bacillati; phylum Bacillota; class Bacilli; order Caryophanales; family Bacillaceae; genus Bacillus; species Bacillus sp. E214. The sequence continues at coordinate 47,039 of NZ_VENN01000010.1, forward strand.
TAAGTTTTGGTCTTTAGCCATTTTAATGGAGACCGGTTCAAAGTCCCCAAGAAATGTAGAACAACATAACATCCTGCCGCAAGGTCCAATGCCTCCAAGCATTTTTGCCTCATCCCTGACACCAATCTGTCTTAATTCAATACGTGTTCGGAAAATAGCTGCCAGATCTTTAACCAGCTCACGAAAATCAACTCGTCCATCTGCTGTGAAATAAAAAATCACCTTATTACGATCAAAAGTATATTCAACATCTACAAGCTTCATTTCCAAACGATGCTCAACCACTTTTTCGCTGCATACTTGAAATGCCTGTTCAGCGATTTGTTTATTTTCGTCCACAATCAGCCGGTCTTTTTCATCAGCTATTCGAATAACTTTTTTCAGGGGCAGAACTACATCATTTTCCCCAACCTGCTTTCTGGGTATAACAGCTTTTCCAAACTCTACTCCGCGTACTGTCTCAACTATGATGTATTCATCCTTGGCTATTTCCAAATCACCTGGGTCAAAATAATATATTTTACCCGCCTTTTTAAAGCGGACTCCTACAACATCATACAAGTGTAAACCCCTCCTGAAGGTTAAGCACAAGCTGCTCCATTAACAGCTGTGGGTTTATATTAGCCGAAATTTTTCGTTTTGACTCTAATATTTGATTCATTTGATACGCCAATTTTTTGGGGGAATGTTGAATGGCCAATTGGCGAAGCCTTTCCTCCATATCTTTGTATACAATCTCTTCCGGCTTATCCAGCTGTATATAAAGGAGATCACGATATATATTCAATAGGAGCATTAAGCCTATTTCTGTCTGTTCTCTTTCTTTAAAATGCGAAAGCCAACTCTCCTGAATGACCATAATACCATCCACAGGATTTTTCATTGCTTCAAATAATTTTACCACTATTTTTTGGGCTTGTGCAAACCACTCATCCTCATTTAACGACAAACCTTCATCGACACTGTTCGTCAAACTCGCAATCAAGGGAGCCTTCGTGACAGGTACTCCTGCCTGTATTAACTGCTTACTTAATTCCTTTGGATTTAACGGCATAAAGGATAACGTTTGGCAACGGGATAGGATGGTTGAAAGCATGCGGTGAATTTGATCTGTAAGCAAAATAATTGTTGTCCCTGCATGAGGTTCTTCTAAAAATTTCAATAAACTATTGGCCGCAGAAGCAGTCATTTTATGTGCATGCGTAATAATGTAAACTTTTTGTGATGACTCAACTGCCTTCTTTTGAAATTCCTCATGAAGCAATCGAATTTGTTCCTTTTTTATCGATAAACCATCCGGTTCAATAACATGGACATCCGCATGGTTTTTATGGTCAATTTTTTTACAATTTGTACATTCCTCACAGGGAAGAAAACCGTCTTCTCGGTTATGGCAAAATAAAGATTTAGCCAGAAGAATACTTGTATCCTTTTTACCGGTACCACGCTCTCCTTCAAAAAGATAAGCATGGGCCACACGATTCTTCATTAGGCTATTCTTGAGCATCATTGATACTCTTGGTTGTTGATTGGCTAATTGATCCCACGTGTTAATCATGCTTATTTCCTCTCATCCTCACTGACTGTATAAATTGTTAAAATTGGTAAAACTTATCCACCGGCATTACAAAAACTGTTGCTCCTCCTACCTCGACCTCTACTGGATAAGGTACATAAGAGTCTGTATTACCACCCATTGGAGTAACTGGTGCTACAAGCTGCTCTCTGGATTTGCAGTTCTTCTTTATGATTTCAAGAGCCTTATTCACCCTTAATTCCTCAGTACCTATCAAAAAGGTAGTATTACCGGATTTTAAAAATCCTCCAGTTGTAGCCAACTTAGTTGCTCGGAAGTTATTGTCGACCAAATCACCTAATAATTTAGTACTATCTTTATCTTGTACTACTGCTATTATAAGTTTCATGGCTAAAACCTCCTATAAGGATTATAAAGAAAAAATGACGGTGCGTATTTAAGCTTTACTTATCCATTATACCAGTTATTCTGTAACCATAAAGCAATTCAAGTGATAAATATAAAACCTTAAAGCATTTGCCTTAAGGTCTCCTGTGAATATATGTCCGAATTTGTTGAAGAGTTTCTTGATAAACTTCTTCAAAGCTTTGATTTGCATCAATTACCTTTATTCTATCAGGTTCATTTTTTATTAATAGTTGATAGCCCTCATATACTTTTTGGTGGAAATTGAGCTTCTCAAGATCCAAACGATTTATTTCCCGACTTTTATGATTTTCAATTCTCTTCAAGCCAATTTCAGGATCAATCATAAAGAACAATGTAAGTTCTGGCATGGTATCCTGTATAGCAAAGCGATTGATCTCTCTGACTTCCTCTATCCCAAGACCTCTTGCATACCCCTGATAAGCCAATGAGCTATCTACAAACCGGTCACATAAGACAATACAGCCTTTATTTAATGCAGGTACCACCTTCTCCATAAGATGCTGTCTGCGCGCTGCTGCATATAACAGTGCTTCTGTCCTGGAATCCATTTCAGTATGATCAGGATTTAAGATGACCTGCCGGATTTGTTCTGCAATAGGAATTCCACCAGGTTCTCTTGTCAGTACAATTGAGTAGCCTTCCTTTTCAAGCTGCTCTCCCACTCTTGCTAGTACGGTCGTTTTCCCAGCCCCTTCAGGACCCTCTACCGTTATAAAAACTCCACGTTTCAAGGCAGTAACCTCCAATATTGTAACTACTAGATAGTATATCATATGTGACTTACACAAAGACCTCAATTTGTTGTTGCTTTAAATAAACTCCTCCTTGGATTTTAGCCCCCTGAGTTAGTAAGGATGTGCATTTCTGCACCATGTCATAGGTAATAATCTCTCCCTTTTGAATGAGCGGAATACCTGGAGGATATGGAACAATTGTTTCTGCTGAGATTTCTCCACATGCATGAGCAAGAGAAATTCTTTTCCGCGGCATTATATCCATTTCCTCATAGGATATTGCTAGGACACTCTCCATATGTTGTTGTTTATTTTTTAATGGGTTACTAGCCAGGCTTATTCGTGTTTGTTCTCCTGTAATCCAATTAATCCTTTCTAGCCTTTGTATAATATCATCAACAGAATATGGTTGACTTTTCTTTAATAAAGGCAGAACAAGCAGTACATGCAGCTCATCTGCGAGCTCTGAATAAATCCCTGCTTGCTCCATTAATTTTTGCAGCTCAAAGCCTGACATTCCGTTTTTATGATAGAGAACAAGCTTTAAAGGATCCTGAATATCGCTGTTTTCTGATTCGAAAATGCACAGTTCCTCATGCCTTCGTAAATATTGTTTAAAAGACTCAATTTGCTCTATTAAATATTCCTTATCCTTTTCTGAATAGCTCTCTAAATAAGCCCTCGCTAAATCTAGAGACATCATAATTGGATAAGATGGGCTGCTTGATTGCAGCATTCTTAAATACCCTTCCACACGCTCTTGGTTTACCAATTCACTGTTTATATGTAAATAGGAGCCCATTGTCATAGCAGGCAGGGTTTTGTGAGCTGAGTGAACAACTATATCTGCCCCCAAATTGACAGCAGATGGCGGAAAAGGAGCACCTGCCGCAAAGTGGGCACCATGCGCTTCATCAACTAAAACTAGAATACCCTTTTTATGAGCTCGCTTAATGATAGATGCCAGATCTACTCCCAACCCATAATAATTAGGATATGTAAGAATAATTGCTTTTACATCCAGATGATCATTCAAACTATTATAAATTGTTTCATATGGAACACCAATTGAAATATCAGATTCTATAACAGGCGTCAGAAATATTGGGTTAGCTTTAGCTAGTTTTAATCCATTCATCACAGATTTATGGCAATTCCTTTGTACAAGGACTTTATCTCCAGGCTCAATACTAGCCAAGATCATCGCAAGATTACCGACAGTTGTTCCATTCACAAGAAAGTAACTTTTTTTAGTCTGATAAAACTTCGCTAATAATGCTTCAGCCTCTTTAATACCCTCTTCTGGTTCATGCAAATCATCTAATCCTGCAAGTTCTGTCACATCCCATGACAGGACCGAACTAAAACTCGGAGGAGCCTCAATAGGCAGGACAACACCATTTTTATGGCCTGGAACATGCATGGATATGGACTTCTTATTTCGGTGTTTCTCCAGCATATCTAATATTGGTACTTTAATTATTTTTTCCGCCACTCATACACGCCTCCTTTTCCAACAAATAAAAAGGCTCCTTCCGGTTGAAGGGGCCAGCTGACTATATTATAAGGATGGAGTATAGCGGTATTCAAGTTTTATGAGTAAATACTGGAAATATTCATTTTCTTCAACTTCTCTACATGCTCATTATACAAAGGGTCATTTGTTTCTGTATGAATTAACACATCCTCACATTCCGAGCAAATAAAAATATTATATAGATGCATTCCCTTTTTTTTCGTCGATTCACAGATTGCACATTCTTCGTTAAGATGATCATTTGTTTCACGCTCGCAGTTGGCCATTTACTACACCTCCATACCTCTTAGTATCGCCCCCGGCCACAAACTGTATACAATATTTTAAATTTATATATTATTCTATGCCCACAAGTGAATTTCGTTGTATGTCTTTCAAAATGTCCAACATATAAATATCTTTGAGGAATAATTCATGTAGAAACCTTTGGAATTCACGGCTTAAATGTTGTAGCAAAATGCTGGGGTGTGTTCTTGAAATTGGCATAGCTCAACTATTCGTAGCTTTAATTACATAACCCCAGGAAAGGGGAATCATTAGTATTTGATAGGTGGCTTCCTTTGTCTATTTCGTATCTTTATTTCGGGGATAGGTGGGGAGCAGGTAGGTGATAGATCGGGCGTAGGTGCTTCATAGGTGGAGCATAGCTAGCTGCTTTCCTCCATACTTCACCTACCTTTCAACCACCTATACCCCGGTATAGGTCGGGCATAGATGCTTCATAGGTGGAGCATAACTGCTTTCTTCCACACTTCACCCACCTTCCCCCGAGTATAGATGTCCCATAGGTGTTGAATAGCGCAGCTTTTCTATAGCTTCCACAAGTCTTTAAGGTAGTATCCTTGACGAAAGATCCTTCCCGACTCCTCACCCATCCAGCTCTAACAAGTATCCAAAATCCTCCCTGGTCCCTATAAAAACAACACAAAAAAACCAGCTCATCAACTGAACTGGTTTCTTAAATTGCCCGGCAACGTCCTACTCTCACAGGGACTCGCGTCCCAACTACCATCGGCGCTGAAGAGCTTAACTTCCGTGTTCGGAATGGGAACGGGTGTGGCCTCTTCGCCATCATTACCGGACTATTTG
>NZ_VENN01000011.1:0-48644 GCF_008087365.1 Bacillus sp. E214
CAAATAGTCCGGTAATGATGGCGAAGAGGCCACACCCGTTCCCATTCCGAACACGGAAGTTAAGCTCTTCAGCGCCGATGGTAGTTGGGACGCGAGTCCCTGTGAGAGTAGGACGTTGCCGGGCAATTTAAGAAACCAGTTCAGTTGATGAGCTGGTTTTTTTGTGCGGTTTTTGGGATTGAGGTTGAGTTATCAGCATGATTAGTAGGCTGGAAAGAAGACATAAGTTGAAAAAATGGGACAAAGATGAGTAAAATCTGAGGGAAAGCCAAGCTTTTTAAAATTGTTATATCTACCCATGACAATTCATATTAAGCACATTTCAGCTCAGATTCTGACATCACTTATATACGTCTTACCGTACATACTTTGATGTGTTTTTGCTGGAGAATAGGTGTGAGACGGCACAGTGTTAAACTGAAATTCCTATCCATAAAGAAGAAAACTTTTGCCAGTCTACGCTTACACCAGTCACATAAAATTCTGTAACAAAACTTCCGAAAAGAGTACTAAATGGGATACACTACTAGTAGAGTAAGTAACAGAAAGGACGAGGGTCGATTGGCTAAGCCAAAGAAACAAAAGTTTGAATTGCAGGAGAATGAAAGCATTGATGAATGCTTGGAGCGTATGAAAAAGGAAGGATACTTTCCCGTAAGACGTATGGAGAAACCAATTTTTAAGGAAGTGAAGAATGGCGATCAGATAGAATATATTCCGGTTGCACGCCAGATTATTTTTGAAGGCAAATCAATTGATTGAAAACCGAACGATATTGCATTAAATAACAGAAGTGTTCGGTTTTTAGTTGACATACAATTAGCCCTATTGGTAAGATAGGTACGAACAATAAGCATTAAAATAAATAATTCTCTCATATAATAGCGGGGATATGGCCTGCAAGTTTCTACCCAAAGACCGAATAAATTTTTGGACTATGAGAGAAAGCGGACCTCACCTTATATGTGAGGGCATAGTACTTGTCCTAAGTGCTCGGTTTGGCATAGCATATAAGCTGTGTGGACTGCTTTCTCTTTTTTGAAAGTGTGTTCATGCAGCTTTTTTATTTGGAGGCGAAAATGATGAATGACCTTAAGGTTGGAGTAATCATGGGAAGCATATCAGACTGGGAAACGATGAAGCATGTATGTACTATTCTGGATGATTTTAAGGTGGCTTATGAGAAAAAAGTAATTTCAGCTCATAGAACGCCTGATTTAATGTTTGAATATGCCCAAAGCGCGCGAAGTCGTGGAATAAAAGTGATTATAGCCGGTGCAGGCGGAGCAGCCCATTTACCTGGGATGGTAGCAGCCAAAACCACTTTGCCTGTAATTGGTGTGCCTGTGCAATCCCACGCTCTAAACGGTTTGGATTCTTTGCTGTCTATTGTTCAAATGCCGGGTGGTGTTCCTGTAGCAACGATGGCGATTGGCAAAGCCGGTGCAAAAAATGCAGGTCTTTTAGCAGTACAGATATTAGGGACCTTCGAGCAAGAATTGGCTGAAGAACTTGAACAATATAGATTAAAAATTCAAAGACAATCAATTGAAAGTTGTGATGAACTTGAGTAAGCAGGCACCAGTTATTTTACCTGGCCAGACGATTGGGATAATAGGTGGCGGTCAGTTGGGGCGAATGCTGGCATTGGCAGCCAGAAATTTAGGTTTTAAGATAGCTGTGCTTGATCCAACGCCCAACAGTCCTTGCGGCCAAATTGCGGATATGGAAATCACGGCCCCATTTAATGATGTAGAGGCTCTGCAGCGCTTGGCAAAGATAAGTGATGTACTCACATTTGAATTTGAAAATATTGATGCTGATGCGTTAGATCAACTAACGGGTAATCCATATATTCCGCAGGGTACGGATATATTAAGAATTACGCAGGATCGGGTTCTTGAAAAACAGGCGATTGAGAAATCAGGTGTCAAAGTTGGCCCGTTCGAGGTCATTGCAAGTTTTGAGGATCTTCGTCAAGCTATTTCTAAACTTGGCTATCCTTCTGTCTTGAAAACAGCGCGAGGTGGTTATGATGGAAAAGGACAGCTTGTTATACGGGATAAAGGAGATTTAGCCAAAGGCTCTGAATTGCTGAGCCATGGAGTTTGTGTTTTGGAGAGTTTTATACCGTTTCAAAAGGAAATTTCAGTGATAGTAACTCGAAAATTGGATGGTTCCATACGGGTGTTTCCTGTTGCAGAGAATATTCACGTCAATAATATTTTGCATCAATCGATTGTCCCGGCGAGAATCAATGAAAACACCCAAATCCATGCAATCGGATCGGCTGTACAATTGGCAGAATCATTACAGGTGGTTGGTACATTAGCCGTTGAAATGTTCCTGCTCGACCAGGATGATATTTTGGTGAATGAATTAGCGCCGAGACCTCATAATTCCGGACATTTTTCGATTGAGGCTTGTGAAACCTCTCAATTTGAGCAACATATAAGAGCGGTGTGTAATTGGCCGCTTGGTCATACTGAATTACATTCCAGTGCGGTAATGGTCAATGTTTTGGGTCAGCATTTAGAACCGGTTATAAAGGCTTTAGGGAATGAGCCTGATTGGAAAGTACATATTTATGGGAAGCGTGAAGCGAAGAAAGATAGAAAAATGGGGCATATTACAGTCTTAGGAGAGCATCCGATGGAAATATTAGAGATGCTTAATCAATCAAATATATGGACTGAACAAACAGGAGACAAAAAAGAAAAGGTGGATATGAAATAATGATTGAACGTTATACAAGACCGGAAATGGGAAAGATTTGGACAGAGGAGAATCGTTTTCAAGCATGGCTCGAAGTAGAAATTTTGGCTTGTGAAGCCTGGGCAGAGCTTGGTGCAATCCCTAAAGAGGATGTAAAAGTAATGAGAGAGCGTGCTTCCTTTGATGTGAATCGTATCAAAGAAATTGAAGAAGAAACCAGACATGATGTGGTTGCCTTTACGCGTGCCGTTTCAGAATCGCTGGGAGAAGAACGGAAATGGGTTCATTATGGTCTGACTTCTACAGATGTAGTCGATACGGCTTTATCTTATTTGCTCAAGCAGGCCAATGATATTTTAATCGCTGATGTGGAGCGGTTTATTACAATTTTGGCAGAAAAAGCGAAGGAGCATAAATATACGGTTATGATGGGACGTACTCATGGCGTCCATGCTGAACCAACGACATTTGGTTTGAAAATGGCATTATGGTATGAAGAAATGAAGCGGAATCTAAAAAGACTAAAAGAAGCTGCAGATACAGTAGAGTATGGTAAAATCTCCGGTGCTGTTGGAACATATGCGAACATTGATCCATTTGTAGAAAAGTTTGTGTGTGAAAATCTTGGGATCAAACCTTCTCCAATCTCTACCCAAACCCTACAGCGCGACCGACATGCACAATACATGTCTACATTAGCATTGATTGCGACTTCTATTGAAAAATTTGCAACTGAAATTCGTGGTTTGCAAAAGAGTGAGACACGTGAAGTAGAGGAATTTTTTGCGAAGGGGCAGAAGGGTTCTTCCGCTATGCCGCATAAACGCAATCCAATCGGTTCGGAGAATATGACTGGGTTGGCCCGTGTGATTCGCGGCCACATGATGACGGCCTATGAAAATGTTTCACTTTGGCATGAACGGGACATTTCACATTCTTCTGCTGAAAGAATTATCCTCCCGGATGCGACCATTTTATTGAACTATATGTTAAACCGCTTCGGTAATATCGTGAAAAACTTAACGGTGTTCCCTGATAATATGAAGCGTAATATGGACCGCACTTATGGTCTGATTTATTCACAGCGTGTATTGCTTGCTTTAATTGATAAAGGATTGTCTCGTGAAAAAGCGTATGATACCGTTCAGCCTAAGGCGATGGAGGCATGGGAAACACAGATTCAATTCCGTGAATTGCTAGAAGCGGATGAAACAATTACGGCCTACCTGTCTACTGAAGAATTGGATGATTGCTTCGATTACCATTATCATTTGAAAAATGTAGATTTCATTTTTGAACGTATGGGGCTGTAATTTTAACGAGGGGCACTACTTAATAAAGGTTGAGGGGTGCCCCTTTTACATTAATTCCATCCGTGTTTGGCTTATCAGGATTATTACCATATAGGAGGATATCCAATTGGCGAAGAATGAACTTCTTTACGAAGGCAAGGCAAAGCAAATTTATGCAACTGATAATCCGGAAATCGTCCTAATCCGATACAAGGACTCAGCAACTGCATTTAATGGGGAAAAGAAAGCAATGATTGAGGGGAAGGGACATCTGAATAACCAAATCACGAGCCTGCTATTCGAATGGCTTCACCTTAAGGGTATTGAATCGCATTTTATTAAAAAAATATCAGAAACAGAACAGCTCGTTAAACGAGTCACCATTATTCCTTTAGAAGTAGTAGTCCGCAATGTTGCTGCCGGCAGTTTTTCTAAAAGATTGGGTGTAGAGGAAGGAACACCTCTTAAAAGGCCGATCGTGGAATTTTATTATAAAGACGATAAGCTTGGTGATCCGCTATTAACAGAAGATCATATTAACGTCCTGGACCTTGCTACAGCTGGAGAAGTCGAAATATTAAAAAAACAGTCTATGCAAATCAATGAAATGTTGCGAAGCTTATTTGCTTCTATGGACATCAGATTAATAGATTTTAAGCTTGAGTTTGGCAAAGATGAGAAGGACCATGTCCTGCTTGCGGATGAAATTTCACCGGATACTTGCCGTCTTTGGGATTCGCATACAAATGAAAAGTTGGATAAGGATATATTCCGCCGGAATCTCGGCAGTTTAACAGATGCCTATAAAAAAATTCTTGCTAAGCTGGAGGACGTTCAACATGTATAAAGTAAAGGTTTATGTCACTCTTCGTGAAAGTGTATTGGATCCGCAGGGAACTGCTGTACAAAAGTCATTGAATGCCATGAATTTCCCGGAGGTTCGGGATGTGCGAATTGGCAAGTATATGGAGTTGGAACTCTCTGAATCTACTGCTGATGTTGATGAGGCGGTCCGCAATATGTGCGAAAAATTGTTAGTCAATACGGTCATTGAAGATTATCGATACAGCATAGAGGAGGTAATCGGACAGTGAAATTCGCCGTAATCGTCTTTCCGGGATCCAATTGTGATATTGATATGTATCATGCCGTTCGTGATGAGGTTGGAGAAGATGCGGAATATGTTTGGCATACGGAAACGAGTCTCGAAGGCTTTGATGCTATCCTGCTGCCTGGAGGGTTTTCGTATGGTGACTATTTACGGTGCGGTGCAATTGCCCAATTTTCACCCATTATGGAGGCTGTGAAAAGAGCGGCATTGGATGGTATTCCGATCCTCGGTGTGTGTAATGGATTCCAGGTATTACTGGAGGCGGGATTGCTGCCGGGAGCTATGCGGCGTAATGCTGATTTGAAGTTTATTTGCAGACCGCAAAAGTTGAATGTTGTGAACAACGAAACTCCTTTTACGAGCTCCTATACCAAAAATGAACAAATCACTATCCCGATTGCTCATGGCGAGGGAAATTACTATTGTGATGAGGAGACGCTGGAACAGTTAAAGACACAAAATCGAATTCTGTTTACGTATGATAGAAATCCAAATGGCAGTCATCAGGATATCGCGGGAATTATGAATAAGCAAGGCAATGTTCTTGGGATGATGCCCCATCCGGAAAGGGCTGTTTCCTCCTTACTTGGCAGTGCCGATGGAATCAAGTTATTCAAATCGATTGTTCAATACTGGAGGGAAACAAATGTCGTTAATGCTTGAGCCAAGTCCAACCATGATTAAAGAAGAACGAATTTATGCCACAATGGGATTGACGGATGATGAGTTTGCCAAGATAGAAAAAATTCTTGGGCACTTGCCAAACTATACAGAAACTGGTTTGTTTTCAGTTATGTGGTCTGAGCATTGCAGCTATAAAAACTCAAAGCCTGTATTAAGGAAGTTCCCAACAACAGGTAAACGTGTACTGCAAGGGCCCGGAGAAGGTGCGGGTATTGTGGATATTGGTGACGGGCAAGCGGTTGTTTTTAAAATTGAAAGCCATAACCATCCCTCCGCAATCGAACCATATCAAGGTGCAGCCACAGGCGTGGGTGGAATCATCCGCGATGTCTTTTCCATGGGGGCTAGACCGATTGCCATGCTGAACTCCTTGCGTTTTGGAGAATTAACAACTCCACGGATGAAGTATTTGTTTGAGGAAATTGTAGCTGGGATTGCCGGATATGGAAACTGTATCGGAATACCAACTGTTGGTGGTGAGATTCAGTTTGATCCTTCCTATGAGGGGAATCCTCTTGTAAATGCGATGTGTGTCGGCTTAATCAATCATGAGGATATTAAGAAGGGTCAGGCGCATGGAGTTGGAAATACAGTTATGTATGTCGGGGCAAAAACAGGTCGTGATGGCATTCATGGAGCAACCTTCGCCTCGGAGGAATTAACAGATGATTCTGATTCCAAACGGCCAGCCGTACAAGTAGGGGACCCATTCATGGAAAAGCTTTTACTTGAAGCATGCCTGGAGCTTGTAAAATCGGATGCACTTGTAGGAATACAGGATATGGGCGCAGCTGGATTAATCAGTTCCTCTGCAGAAATGGCCTCCAAAGCGGGATCCGGAATTGAAATGAATTTAGATAGGATTCCTCAGCGAGAAACAGGAATGACACCTTATGAAATGATGTTATCTGAATCACAGGAGAGAATGCTGATTGTAACCAAAAAAGGACGGGAGCAAGAAATCGAAGAGCTGTTTGGAAAGTATGGCCTTGAAGCGGTCGATGTGGGCACTGTAACGGAAGATAAAATGATTCGCTTAACATATAGAGGCGAAGTGGTGGCAAATGTACCAGCAGATGCACTAGCTGAGGAGGCGCCAGTTTACTATAAACCGTCCAAAGAGCCTAATTATTTTCAAGAGTTTCAAGCGATGGAAGATGAAGTACCTGTCATCAACAACTATACAGAAACTCTGCTATCGTTATTGGCACAACCGACTATAGCGAGTAAGGAATGGGTTTATGACCAGTATGATTATATGGTACGCACGAATACGGTTGTAGGGCCAGGTTCTGATGCAGCCGTCGTTCGTATTCGCGGCACGGAAAAAGCGTTGGCGATGACAACAGACTGCAATTCCCGCTATCTCTATTTAGACCCGGAAACAGGCGGTCAAATTGCGGTGGCTGAAGCAGCACGTAATATTATTTGTTCAGGCGGTGAACCGTTGGCGATTACAGACTGTTTGAACTTCGGGAATCCGGAGAAGCCTGAAATTTTCTGGCAGCTCGAAAAAGCGGCAGATGGATTAAGTGGAGCATGTCGTGTACTAGGGACACCGGTGATTGGTGGGAATGTTTCCTTGTATAACGAAACAAATGGAGAAGCGATCTACCCGACACCGGTCGTTGGCATGGTTGGACTTGTTCATAATCTCAAGCATATCACCACTCAATCCTTCAAAGAAAAGGGAGATTTAATCTACTTAATAGGAGAAACATATGCTGAATTCGGCGGTAGTGAGCTGCAAAAATTCATGAATGATGGACGGATTTTTGGTAAAGCGCCCCATCTGAATCTTCAGGTTGAAAAAGACCGGCAGGAAAAGCTGTTGAAAGCGATTCAGGCAGGTGTAATAAAGTCAGCTCATGACCTGGCAGAAGGAGGATTATCCATAGCACTTGCAGAAGGATTGTTTGGCGCAGAAAACCTTGGTTTTGAAGTGAATTTAGAGGGGGATTTGGCCACCCGGTTGTTTGCAGAATCACAATCCCGTTTCCTTGTGACTGTATCGCCTGAACAAGTCGGACCTTTCAAAGAAATTATTCCGGAAGCGGTTCAAATAGGTATTGTAACAGATACAGAAAAATACGTTATTCATGCCGGCCAGGAAGAGACAGTTATTGATATTGAAGCAAAACAACTACTGATAGCCTGGAAGGGAGCCATACCATGCTTGCTGAAATCCGTGGACTAAATGAAGAATGTGGATTGTTTGGAATCTGGGGACATACTGAAGCATCTCAACTAACCTATTATGGTTTACACAGTCTGCAGCATCGTGGACAGGAAGGAGCGGGAATGGTCGTTACAGATGGCCAAGTATTGAAATCGCATAAAGCAGAAGGACTTGTGAATGAAGTTTTCAATCAAAAGATCATTGAGGATATGAAGGGACGGAGCGCAATCGGCCATGTTCGCTATGCGACAGCAGGAGGAGGCGGAGTGGCAAATGTTCAGCCATTTTTGTTTAATTCTCAGACTGTCGGTAGTTTTGCTCTCGCTCATAATGGAAATTTGGTAAACGCAACCCAATTAAAAAATCAGCTTGAAATAGATGGGAGCATTTTTCATACAACCTCGGATACAGAGGTCCTGGCCCACTTAATTAGGCGCTCTGGTTCAGCTTGTTTTAAGAAGCGAATAAAGCAGGCTTTATCGTTCGTCCAAGGGGCCTATGCATTTCTGGTCATGACAGAAACAGAAATGATGATTGCTGTGGACCCACATGGATTGCGTCCTGTCTCCATCGGACGAATCGGTGAAGGATATGTAGCTGCATCTGAGACATGTGCCTTCGATTTAATAGGTGCTGATTATATTCGGGATGTTCGGCCCGGAGAGCTGGTGACGATTAATGATGACGGCATCCAATCAGAGTATTTTGCTGAATCACAGGGCAGAGCCATGTGCAGTATGGAGTATATTTATTTTTCAAGACCCGATAGCAATATAGATGGTATTAACGTTCATACGGCCAGGAAGAACCTGGGGAAACAACTGGCTATTGAAGCGCAAATTGAAGCGGATGTTGTCACAGGTGTACCGGATTCAAGTATATCGGCAGCTATCGGTTATGCCGAAGTAAGCGGGATTCCATATGAGATGGGGTTAATTAAAAATCGATATGTGGGACGGACCTTTATACAGCCATCCCAATCTCTACGTGAGCAAGGGGTGAAAATGAAGCTGGCCCCAGTGCGCGGTGTGGTCGAGGGCAAAAGGGTCATCATGGTGGATGATTCGATTGTAAGGGGAACGACCAGCAGGAGGATTGTGACGATGCTTAAAGAAGCCGGCGCAAAAGAGGTACATGTGTGCATTAGCTCTCCTCCAATCAAAAATCCCTGTTTTTATGGAATTGATACATCGTCCAAAGAAGAGCTGATTGCCGGGTTTAACTCGGTTGAGGAAATCAGGGAGATGATCGGAGCAGATTCTCTGACCTTTTTAAGTGTGGAGGGGACGGTTGAGGCAATTGGCAGGCCTTTTGGTGGCGAGTATCGAGGTCAATGCATGGCATGCTTTACGGGGAACTATCCAACTGAAATTTATGCCACCGATGATCAGGCATATGAAAAAATAAAGTAACGGCAATAGATTATTGACAGGAAGTATGAAAGGATGGTCACTTTGGCGAACGCATATAAACGTGCAGGAGTGGATATTGAAGCAGGCTATGAATCCGTCTCACGTATGAAAAAGCATGTAAGCCGTACACAAAGACCAGAGGTACTCGGTGCTTTGGGCGGGTTCGGAGGTATGTTTGATTTGTCGGCATTGTCCCTTAAGGAGCCTGTACTCGTTTCGGGAACAGATGGAGTCGGGACTAAATTGTTGCTCGCTATGATGATGGATAAGCACGATACAATTGGTGTTGACTGCGTTGCCATGTGTGTAAATGATATTATTGCCCAAGGTGCAGAACCATTATATTTTCTTGACTATATTGCTTGCGGAAAAGCAGAACCGATAAAAATTGAGGCAATCGTAAAAGGAATAGCGGATGGATGTGAGCAGGCAGGCTGTGCCTTAATTGGCGGTGAAACGGCTGAAATGCCTGGAATGTATTCTGTAGATGAATATGATCTGGCTGGTTTTACGGTTGGTGCGGCAGAAAAAAGGAAGCTGATTGATGGAAGCCTTGTACGAGATGGCGATGTATTAATTGGGCTGCCTTCAAGTGGGATTCATAGCAATGGGTTTTCGCTAGTGAGAAAGGTATTACTTGATGAATCGTCAATGAAATTGGATCAATTTATCAAAGAGTTGGATTGTATGCTTGGAGAAGAATTACTGCGTCCAACTAAGATTTATGTAAAACCCATCCTTGAAGTTTTGAAGTCCGGCTCAGTTCATGGAATCGCCCACATTACCGGAGGAGGATTTATCGAAAATATACCGCGCATGCTTCCGGATGGATTTGGGGCGGAAATTAAAAAAGGAACATGGGAAATTAATCCGATTTTCAACCTTATAAAGGATAAAGGATCACTTGAAGAGGATGACATGTATTCGATTTTTAATATGGGGATTGGCATGGTTCTAGCTGTACAGGCTGAAAAAGCGAGTGAGCTAATTGGTACCCTGAATCAATTGGGGGAAGACGCAAAAAGAATCGGTCGGGTGATTCAAAAAGAAGGCGTGCATTTCCGTTGATTTACAAAAAGGCAAAGACAATTTAGTAGCTTATTAAGTTGAAATCATATAAGACTAAGGGAGAAGCTATGAAAAAAATTGCTATATTTGCATCAGGTAATGGCAGTAACTTTCAAGCGATAGCAGAAGCGGTGGAAAAAGGAAAATTGTATGCCTCGATAGAATTGCTGATTTGTGATCATCCAGGTGCTTACTGTATAGATAGGGCGGAAAAGTTAAATATTCCGGTATTATCCTTTTCTCCAAAGGATTTTCCTTTGAAAGAGGATTATGAACAGCAAATTTTACAGGAGTTGCAGGCGAAAGAAGTCGAGATGATTATTTTGGCAGGCTATATGCGATTAATTGGCTCAGTGCTGTTAAGGGCCTATCCTAATCACATTATTAATATTCATCCTTCTTTATTGCCAGCCTTTCCAGGAAAAAATGCCGTTTTGCAGGCGATAGAAGCAGGCGTCGAAGTGACGGGGGTTACGGTTCATTATGTAGATGAAGGCATGGATACGGGACCGATTATTGCACAGAGAGCCGTCTCGATACATAAAGGGGAGAGCGTGGAGGAGATCCACAGGAAAATTCAGCAGGTAGAGCATAACCTATATCCACGCATTATAGAGCAGTTAAGCAACGAACAGGAGGAGAAAGTATGAAAAAGCGGGCATTGATCAGTGTATCAAACAAAGAGGGGATTGTAGAATTCGCCAAAGGAGTTACGGAGCTGGGCTTTGAGATTATTTCCACAGGTGGAACCAAAAAAACATTGTCGGATCATGGTATTCCAGTTATCAGCGTCAGTGACGTGACAGGTTTTCCGGAAATAATGGATGGGCGCGTAAAAACTTTACATCCCTATATTCATGGGGGTCTCCTTGGAAAACAAAACGATGAATCCCATATGGCTCAGCTTGAAGAACAAGGGATTGCTCCTATTCAGCTGGTTTGTGTGAACCTTTATCCATTCCAAGAAACGATTGCTAAACCAGGCGTGACAGTTGAAGAGGCAATCGAGAATATTGATATTGGCGGTCCTGCAATGCTGAGGGCCTCTGCTAAAAACCATGAGTCTGTAGCAGTTGTGGTGGATCCTGCTGACTATGGAAAAGTACTTAATGGTTTCCGTAATGGAGAACTTTCCTTATTGGATAGAAGAAAGCTGGCGGCAAAGGTTTTTCGCCATACAGCGGCTTATGATGCCCTGATTGCTGAATACATGACAAATTTGGCAGAAGAGGATCAGCCTGAAAACTATACTGTTACATACACGTTAAAGCAACCACTTCGCTACGGTGAAAACCCTCATCAAAAAGCTGCGTTTTATGCAAAACCACTTGGCTCTACTTTTTCAATTGCAGCAGCCAGGCAGCTGCATGGTAAGGAATTATCCTATAACAATATCAATGATGCAGATGCTGCCCTGCAAATCGTGAAGGAATTTGAACAGCCGGCTGCTGTTGCTGTGAAGCATATGAATCCTTGCGGCGCAGGAACTGGAGACACTATTTATGAAGCATTCCAAAAGGCATATGAAGCGGATCCTACATCTATCTTTGGCGGTATTGTTGCGTTAAATCGGGAAGTAGATGCTGAAACGGCGAAACTGCTTCATGAAATTTTCTTGGAAATTGTGATTGCCCCATCATTTACTGACGAGGCATTAGAGGTCTTAACATCTAAGAAAAATATTCGCTTACTTACTATTCAATTTGAGGGAAGAGAGAAAAGGGAGAAAAAACTATCTTCCATTACAGGCGGTTTACTTGTCCAAGAGTCAGATGAGGCAACTATACAGGATGCAGAGCTTCAGGTTGTTACAAAAAGAGAACCTACTGAAGCTGAATGGAAAGCTCTTCAATTTGGATGGAAACTCGTAAAGCATGTTAAATCAAATGCAATCATCGTAACAGATGAGCAAATGACACTGGGAGTAGGTGCTGGTCAAATGAATCGTATCGGCGCTGCGAAGATTGCCTTAGAACAGGCTGGTGAAAAAGCGAGAGGCGCCATTATCGCATCAGATGCATTCTTTCCAATGGATGACACAGTGGAAGCCGCGGCCAGAGCCGGGATTACCGCTATCATTCAGCCAGGCGGATCAAAGCGAGATGAGGACTCTATAAAAAAAGCAGATGAGTATGGTATTGCGATGGTTACTACCGGAGTACGGCATTTCAAACATTAAGAGGGAGAGACACGAGATGATGAAAGTACTTGTTATAGGGCGTGGAGGTCGCGAACATGCATTGGCCAGAAAATTTGCTGAGAGCAAGCGCGTTACAAAAGTATTTGTAGCACCAGGCAATCCCGGAATGGCAGATGTTGCTGAGATTGTGGATATCCAGGAGATAGATCATACCAGATTAGTTGATTTTGCGAAAGAAAATGAAATAGAACTAACATTTATAGGTCCGGAAACTCCTTTAGTGAACGGAATTGTAGATGAATTTCTGGACCATGACCTAATCGTATTCGGACCCACCAAAGCTGCCGCCATAATAGAAGGAAGTAAGTCTTTTACGAAGGATTTGCTGAAAAAATATGATATTCCTACAGCAGAATATGAAACATTTACGGATTATGAAAAGGCAGTCCAATATGTAAAGAAAAAGGGTGCACCAATTGTTATTAAGGCGGATGGTCTTGCAGCAGGCAAGGGTGTAGTCGTCGCAATGACGGAAGGGGATGCGCTCAGTGCCTTGAAAGAAATGCTGCTCAATCAAAGGTTTGGAGAGTCTTCTAAAAAAGTTGTGATTGAGGAATTTTTGATTGGGGAGGAGTTCTCCTTTATGGCTTTTGTAAATGGAGAAAAGGTCTATCCGATGGAAATTGCTCAGGATCATAAACGTGCTTTTGATGGTGATAAAGGTCCGAACACAGGTGGAATGGGAGCTTACTCTCCTGTTCCGCACATCAGTCAAGACATGGTTAGCCAGGCGTTAGCGAAAATTCTGATACCGACAGCAAAGGCAATGGTGAAAGAGGGTAAATCATTCACCGGGGTCCTTTATGCCGGATTAATCGCTACTGCTGAGGGTCCAAAGGTGATTGAGTTTAATGCCCGATTTGGTGACCCGGAAACACAGGTCATCCTACCAAGGTTAAAGTCAGATTTTATGGATGTGGTTGAAAACGTTCTGAATTCTGTCGATATGGATTTGGAATGGTCTGAAGAAAGCGCCCTTGGAGTCGTCATGGCAGCTAATGGCTACCCAGGTGAGTATGAAAATGGCAGTATTATAAAAGGCTTAAAGTATGTTGATATCGATACACATATTTATCACGCAGGGACAAATAAAAATGAACTGGGTGAGTTTTTGACAAATGGAGGAAGAGTCCTCTTACTAACTGCACTCGGTAAAACACTGGAGATTGCCCAGAAAAAGGCTTATCGGGAGCTAGAGGGAATTCAATGTAATGGTCTCTATTATCGCCATGATATTGGAGAGCGTGCTATTGAAAAATATAACGGTTAGAGGCTGTTTATTAGCTAGTTAGTAATGCAAGGAACATTAAATTGGCTACTGGTCGACCTGAAGAGGTCGGCCTTTTTCATATGCCAAAAAGGTATGCAGAGGAGCATGGTTAACGTTGGCAAAAAGTGATCCAATCACTTTATGTTTAGTAATAAGATAAATTTTAAATCGCTTCAAACAAACTTCAACAAATCAGAAGGGAATTCGCGTAAAATCTATTAATATCGCTCAATCACAGTATAATTCGCTCTATTCTCTGAAATTCGCTCATAAATCCTCTAAAATCGCTCAATAATCTTTGTTTTCGCTCATTTATTTTTAAAATCGCTCAATAGTTTAATAAATTCGCTCATATACCTTTAAAAAACAATAATATTCTTAAATATTAGACTAGAAAAATCATTAACTTGTTCTTTGCGACAAAAATTACTAAAAAGATATCATTTTTTAAAGAGAAATGATGTTTTTTGAAGAAGTATAGGATACTTCCTATCCATATACATTTTTGTATCCCTGCATCTTGAGAGCGATAAAATAAATAATGCGGCTTTACAGGTTTAGTTTAAAGGGGCAAGGGAAGAGTCTATTTGGGGGTTGTCTAATCTTTTTCCTTTATTAAAGGGAACTTTTTAATGTGATTATACGTAAAAGTCATATATCCAAAAATACTTATAGTTATTTAATAATGCTGAAATGTAAAGAATTACAAATTAATTTCATTCTTTAATGCTCTAAATAATAAAAATATGTTAGTATATTGAAAAGGCTTACATTTTAATTTTAAAAATGGAAGGGCGATGCTTCCGTTTTTTTAAATATAAGAAATGATGTTTTGCGAAGGGGGTATTTTTATGCTTGGACAACGATATAGATGGAAAAATAAACAACTGCGCGAGCATGTTCATGTGATAGATGGTAAAGTAGCGCCAACTCTTGTTTTAACGAATGCCGTGTATTTGAATCAGGTGTTTAAAAAGTGGATGAAGGCGAATATATGGATCTATGAAGATCGAATTGTATATGTCGGGGATAACATGCCTGTTATACAGGACGGGTATGAGATTGTAGACTGTACGGATCAATACCTGGTACCAGGTTATATTGAACCGCATGCCCATCCATATCAATTATATAATCCGGCTACTCTTGGCATGCATGCTGCTCAATATGGAACAACCACCTTAATCAATGATAACATGCTTTTGTTTACTCTTTTGGACAATAGACAAGCGTTTGCACTGCTGAAGGAATTACGTCATCTTCCAATCAGCATGTATTGGTGGGCCAGATTGGATTCTCAAACTGAGCTGAGAAATGAAGAGATGGTATTCTCGCATTCTAATGTAAAGAGCTGGCTTGAGCACGATGGAGTCCTGCAGGCTGGAGAGCTAACAGGATGGCCGCGTCTTCTTGATGGAGATGACATGATGCTTCACTGGATACAGGAAGCAAAAAGAATGAGAAAGAAAATTGAAGGACATTTCCCGGGCGCTTCTGAAAAAACATTATCTAAATTAATGCTGCTTGGTGCGGATTGTGATCATGAGGCTATGACAGGAGAAGAAGTCATTCGCAGACTGATGCAGGGATATGATGTGTCCTTGAGGCATTCATCCATTCGTCCGGATTTACCCCGTATTTTGGATGATTTAAAAGAATACGAATTGAACTCCTATGATCGATTATTTTTTAATACAGATGGTTCAACACCTGGATTTTATAAAGATGGATTTACGGATCAATTAATCTCGATAGCAATTGAAAAAGGTGTGCCTATTATTGATGCGTATAATATGGCTTCCTTAAATATAGCCCGCTATTATAATATCGATTATTTACACGGAAATATTGCGACAGGACGAGTAGCCAATATTAACTTCCTGTCTGCCAAGGATCAGCCTACTCCTCACTCTGTTTTATCAAAAGGGCAGTGGGTGAAAAGGGATGGAAGACAGGTTGAAACGAATCGAACATCGATCGCCTGGAAAGACTTTGGCCTTAGCCCTCTGGAGCTTGATTGGGAGCTTACAGATTACGACTTCCAATACTCAATGCCATTTGGCATCAATATGGAAAATAGCGTCATCACTAAGCCATATTCGATTCATATTGATATTTCAAGAGAAGTTTTGGATGAAGACCATGATGAGAGCTTTTTTACGTACCTAACAAGAGATGGTAAATTCAGAATCAATACGATATTAAAGGGGTTTGCCAACCGTTTGTATGGATTTGCTTCATCCTTTTCTAACTCTGGGGATATATTGTTGATTGGAAAAAGTAAGAAAGATATGAGACTGGCTTTTAACCGAATGAAAGAAATCGGTGGGGGAATTGTGATTGCAGAGAAAGGTGAAATATTGTTCGAAATGCCTCTGGAGCTGCAAGGAATGATGTCTAATCAAGAACTCCCGATTTTAATAGAAGAAGAAACTAGATTGCGAGAAATATTGACTGAAAAGGGATACCCATTCGAGGATCCGATTTATTCTTTACTGTTCTTTTCCTCTACTCATTTACCTTATATAAGGGTAACACAGGCAGGATTATATGACGTTATGAATAAATCTGTACTCTTTCCGACTATAATGCGTTAAAATAATAAAGAATAGAGAAAAATAAAAGGTAGATCATGGTGGGTTAATTTCACTTTAAGGGGTGTAGGGCATGTTGAGGAAAGCTGGGTTCATGGTGGCTTTAGTTTTTGTCCTTCTGGCAGGGTGTTCAGGGAATAAGGAAGAAACCATTATTGATAAACCTCAAACTGATAAAGAAGAGGTAGCTGCTAAGCCGGTGAATACGTATCCGTTAACGGGTGTGGGAACGGACGAAGAGGTCAACCACAGGGCTGTATCGGTTATGGTCAATAATCATCCCAAAGCAAGACCACAGTCTGGCCTATCTAAAGCAGATGTCGTATATGAGGTTTTAGCTGAAAGTAATATAACTAGGTTTTTGGCTATCTACCAAAGCGAATTTCCCGAAAACATTGGGCCAATTAGAAGTGCGAGAGATTATTATATAGAGCTTGCCAAAGGATATGAAAGCCTGTATATTTTTCATGGCTGGAGTCCTGATGCGAAAAAGCTGATTCAATCTGATTATATAGACCACTTGAACGGACTTAACCATGACGGGACACTCTTCAAACGATCTTCTGATCGAAAAGCGCCGCATAATTCCTATATCACCTATGAAAATATCTTAGAGGGTGCACAAAAAGAAGGTTATTCAATGGAAGAGAATACCCCGCCGTATAGCTTTTTTTCCGACGATGAAACAGGATTAATTTCCGGTGATGACTATAAAGTTGCTGCTCTATCTTATGGATCTCTAGATTATGATGTGACCTATAAGTATGATTCGGCGAGTGAAAAGTATACACGCCATACAGCGGGAGTACGCACGGAAGATCAAGATACGAAAGATCCCGTTCTACTGGATAATATCCTTATTGTGGAAGCTATTCATAAGGTGATTGATGATAAAGGCCGCAGGAGTATTGATTTAACTGCGGGCGGAGATGCATACTTACTGCAAAAAGGTAAACGCCTGGAGATTCAATGGGTAAGTAAAGATGGTCGAATTGTACCTGTATCCGGTGAAACGGAAGTAAAATTGGTGCAGGGAAAAACATGGATTAATATTATTCCGGATCAACCGGGCTTAAATAATAGTGTCAAACTCTCAAATGATTAGGAGGAACCTGGATATATGCAAATTAACAAACTAAAAGGGAAAGAGTTGGATCAATTATTCAACGCGATATTATCCTTGAAAGATCTCGATGAATGTTATCGTTTCTTTGATGATTTATGTACGGTGAATGAAATACAATCTCTTGCCCAACGCCTCGAGGTTGCCCGAATGCTTGAAGAAGGTAAAACGTATCATATGATTGAAACTGAAACCGGAGCAAGCACTGCAACTATTTCAAGGGTTAAACGTTGTTTGAATTACGGGAATGATGCGTACTCAATGGCACTTGGAAGATTAAAGGAAGATAATGCCTGAAATAAATAAAAGCAAGCAGACCGCGTGGAATATGCACATCGGTTGCTTGCTTTTTTATATGTACACCTTTGTCTATGAACGTATCCTCTAATTTTCAATTAAGTAGGCGCGCACCAGAGTAGAACACATATTTATAACCAGTTAGATAACAGTTGTGCATATGAATTTTCTAACTCTTTGGGAACTCTAAAAGGAATGCTATAATGGTTAAATGGAAATTAGAATGGGGGCTGTTTTGCATGTACGATTTTCGCGAGTGGAAACATGTGTTTAAACTCGATCCTAATAAGGAAATTTCAGATGAAGCACTCGAAAAGGTTTGTGAATCGGGTACGGATGCTATTATTGTCGGAGGAACAGATGGTGTTACACTAGAAAATGTTCTGGACTTAATGGCCCGCGTTAGGCGTTATACATTGCCTTGTGTGCTTGAAGTATCAAATATAGAATCCATAACCCCGGGATTTGATTTGTATTTTATACCATCTGTTTTAAATAGCAGGAATCCGGATTGGATTCTTGGTTTGCATAAAGAAGCAATTAAAGAATTTGGCCACATGATTAATTGGGACGAAATGCATGTGGAAGGATATTGCATCATGAATGCTGATTGTAAGGCAGCAGATTTAACGGATGCCAATACCGATTTGACGGAAGAAGATGCGGCAGCCTATGCTCTTGTGGCAGAAAAAGTATTAAATTTGCCTATTTTTTATTTGGAATACAGCGGAAAGTATGGGGATCCAGCACTTGTCAAGACCGTTAAAAATACATTGATGAATACAACGCTATTCTACGGCGGAGGGATTACAAGCATCGAAAAAGCTGAGGAAATGTCCAGCTTGTCAGATGTAATTGTAGTCGGAAACCTCGTCTATGAGGATTTAAAAACGGCTCTCTTGACAGTAGATTCTGCCAAAAAGAATAAATAAAATTGTCGTTAAAGCCATTGGATGAAGTATAATAAGAACAAATGTTCGTTAGGGTGGTGTCATAATGCAATTCTTAACAGATCGACTGTTAACGGGATTAAATAATAAACAAAAAGAGGCTGTACAAGCTACGGATGGACCTTTGCTAATTATGGCCGGAGCGGGCAGTGGGAAGACAAAGGTACTTACCCACCGCATTGCCTTTCTAATTGTAGAAAAAGAAGTAGCACCGTGGAATATTCTTGCCATTACGTTTACCAATAAGGCAGCAAGAGAAATGAAGGAAAGAATTCAGGGAATCCTAGGCGGCGCTGCAGAGGATATTTGGATTTCTACTTTCCACTCAATGTGCGTGCGAATCCTGCGCCGTGATATTGACCGAATTGGTATGAATCGCAATTTCTCAATTCTTGACCCAGGTGATCAGCAAACGGTTATTAAGCAAATAATGAAAGAGAAGAATATTGATACGAAGAAATTCGATCCTAAGACGATTCTTGGGTCCATTTCCTCTGCCAAAAATGAATTGATCAACTATGAGGAATTTGCGAACAGTGCAGGCAATTACTATGAGCAAACAGTAGCTCATCTTTATACAGAGTATCAGAAGCGACTCCGTAAAAATCAGGCATTGGACTTTGATGATTTGATTATGAAGACATTTGAACTTTTTGATAAGGTTCCGGAAGTACTGGAATTCTATCAAAGAAAGTTTCAATATATTCACGTGGATGAGTATCAGGATACGAACCGTGCACAATATATGCTTGTAAAGAAATTGGCACAGCGTTTTAAAAACCTATGTGTAGTTGGTGATTCCGATCAGTCCATCTATCGCTGGCGTGGTGCTGATATTGCCAACATTCTCTCCTTTGAAAAGGATTATCCTGATGCCAATGTTATTTTGCTTGAGCAGAATTATCGCTCCTCAAAACGGATTTTAGCGGCTGCCAATGGAGTAATTAACAACAACCTGAATCGTAAGGAAAAGAATTTGTGGACAGAAAACCTGGAAGGGAATAAGTTGGCATATTACCGTGCGGACAGTGAACAAGGTGAAGCACAGTTCGTTGCTGGAAAGATTAAAGAGCTGACAGAACAGCAAGGGAAGAAGCTATCTGATATTGCCATTTTGTACCGTACGAATGCTCAGTCAAGGGTAATGGAGGAAGTTCTGCTTAAATCCAATATTCCATATACGATTGTTGGCGGTATTAAGTTCTATGATCGTAAAGAGATTAAAGATATTCTTGCTTATCTGCGACTCATTGCCAATCCGGACGATGATATTAGCTTGCGCAGGGTCATCAATGTTCCAAAGCGTGGAGTTGGAGCAAGCTCAGTTGATAAAATTGCTAATTATGCTGCCGATCATGATATTTCTATGTATCAGGCTATGATGGAGCTTGAATTTATTGGACTTAGCGGTAAAGCTTATAATGGGGCTGCTGAATTCAGGGACCTAATTAAAAACTATACGCAAATGCAGGAATTCCTGTCTGTTACAGAATTAATAGAAGAAGTCATTGAAAAATCAGGGTATCGAAAGTCGTTGGAAATTGAGAAGACGATTGAAGCAGAAACACGCCTAGAGAATATTGATGAGTTCTTATCTGTTACGAAAAACTTTGAAAAGGGCAGTGATGATAAGAGCCTGGTTGCCTTCTTAACAGACCTTGCTCTTGTTGCGGACATTGACCGTATGGATGAGGATGAAGCCGTGACAGATGGCGTTGTATTAATGACACTTCACTCGGCAAAAGGGCTGGAATTCCCTGCTGTATTCCTGATTGGACTTGAAGAAGGTGTCTTCCCGCATAGCCGTGCCTTAATGGAAGAAGCGGAAATGGAAGAAGAACGACGGCTTGCTTATGTTGGGATCACACGGGCTGAACGTGAATTATTTATTACGAATGCACAGATGCGTACATTATATGGACGTACTAATCTGAACCCTGTATCTCGCTTTATTAAAGAAATTCCACAGGATTTAATTGAACTGTTAAATCCGCCTGAAGAGCAAAGGCAGTCAAGACCTTCCTTTATGCATTCAGGTTCAGGTACAAGAACTAGAACGGGTATAAATGGTGCCGGTCTTAACAATTCAGGAATCAATGGTGCAGCAAGACCTAAAACTGTCGGAAGATCGATGATGAATGAGTCCGGCGGAGAAAAACTCGACTGGCAGGTTGGCGATAAAGCGGCCCATGGTAAATGGGGCGTAGGTACAGTTGTCAGCGTAAAAGGAAGCGGAGACGGTCTGGAGCTGGATATTGCATTCCCATCTATGGGTATCAAACGACTCCTTGCCAAATTTGCACCAATCACAAAACAATAGTCCGCAAGAGAAACATTGAGTAGAGAGGGCTGAAAATATGGATATAAAAGAAGCGCAAAAACGAGTGGCTGAGCTTCAATCACTATTAAACCAATATGGATATGAATACTATGTTCTCGACCAGCCATCAGTTCCTGATTCTGTATATGATCAGACGTATAAAGAGTTGGTGGAATTGGAGAGTCAATATCCGGAGCTGCAAACCCCAGATTCACCTACTCAAAGAGTTGGTGGACAAGTGCTTGATACGTTTGCAAAAGTAGAACATATTACACCGATGCTAAGTCTTGGTAACGCCTTTAACGAAAGTGATTTGCGCGATTTTGACCGCCGAGTAAATTCAGGGCTTGGTACAGACCGATATTCTTATATATGTGAATTGAAAATAGATGGACTGGCAGTTTCCCTGCGTTATGAAGAAGGGCTATTTGTTAAAGGGGCTACAAGAGGAAATGGAACAATTGGTGAGGATATTACTGCTAATCTTAAAACCATTCGTTCCATCCCACTCCGATTGAATGAACCAGTTACATTTGAGGTACGCGGTGAGGCATATATGCCAAAGAAATCGTTTGTTTCCTTAAATGCAAAGAAGGAAGAAAATGGGGAAGAGCCATTTGCCAATCCACGAAATGCAGCAGCAGGATCCTTGCGTCAGCTTGATCCACGCATAGCTGCTTCGCGGAATTTGGATATTTTCCTTTATGGGATTGGTGAAACAGGAGAAACAGGTGTTGAATCCCATGGTGAAGGACTTGACTTTCTTCAAAAATTAGGATTGAAAACCAATCCGCATCGCAGAAGATGTGCTACGATTGAAGATGTATTAGAGTATATTGAGGAATGGTCAGCCAAAAGGCCTGAGCTTGATTATGATATTGATGGAATCGTCATCAAAGTCGATTCACTTTCTCAACAAGAGGAATTAGGATATACTGCAAAAAGTCCAAGATGGGCGATTGCATATAAATTCCCTGCAGAGGAAGTCATCACTATTCTTCGCGATATTGAATTGACTGTCGGTCGTACAGGCGTTATTACGCCAACCGCCTTATTGGACCCGGTAAGAGTAGCAGGTACAACAGTTAAACGGGCTTCCCTTCATAATGAGGACCTAATCCGTGAAAAAGATATTCGGCTTGGAGACCATGTTGTCGTCAAAAAAGCCGGTGATATTATTCCGGAGGTTGTCAATGTTCTGTTTGATAAGCGGACAGGGGAAGAAAAGGAATTCCATATGCCAACGCATTGCCCTGACTGCGATAGTGAGCTTGTTCGTTTGGAAGGAGAGGTAGCTTTGCGCTGCATCAATCCAAAGTGTCCAGCTCAGATTAAAGAGGGGATGATTCACTTTGTTTCACGAAATGCCATGAATATTGATGGTCTGGGTGAAAAAGTCATCATTCAATTATTCGATGAATCGTTAATTAAGGATGTAGCGGATATTTATAAATTGACATATGACCAGCTGATTAATTTGGAGCGTATGGGGGATAAATCAGCGAACAATCTTTTGAACGCTATTGAAGCATCTAAGAGCAACTCATTGGAGCGCCTTTTATTTGGACTGGGAATCCGCCATGTTGGTGCTAAGGCTGCAAGAATCCTCGCGGAAGAATTTGAAGACATGGATCGTCTAATGTCGGCAAATGTAGCTGAATTGACAGCTATTAATGAAATTGGGGACAAAATGGCTGATGCGGTTGTGACTTATTTTAATCAGGAAGAATGCCAGCAATTGATCGATGAATTAAAAAATGCTGGGGTTAATATGCTCTATAAAGGTAAAAAGAAAAATATCGCTGAAGCTACAGATAGTTATTTTTCTGGAAAAACCATTGTACTTACAGGAAAGATGGAAAAGTACGGACGAACTGAAGCAAAAGAGTTGATTGAAGCTTTAGGTGGAACTGTAACGGGTAGCGTAAGTAAAAAGACAGATTTAGTAATAGCCGGAGAAGATGCCGGATCAAAATTAAAAAAAGCCCAGGATTTAGGAATTGAAATATGGGATGAAAGCAATTTACTGGAAGAACTGGGCAAGCAGGGATAGAGGTGTAGGGATGAAGCGTTTGATAGCAATAACCATGGTACTGGCACTTATGCTTGTAGGCTGCGCACCACAATTTGATAAGGATGAGGTAGTAGAGGATAATACCGAGAAAGATTCCAAGAAAGAGTCTTCCATTATTCCCGAATATCAAATCTCCGACAATTATTATCAAACGATGCTGCCTTATCAGATAAGCAGTTCCAGAGGTCTTGTGGTTTCAAACATTAATACGCGACTTGATTTGGAAGAGTTTGAAACAGGGCTGATGAGATTGTCTCATGACCCATTCTCAACGGAGGAATATATTTTTAGAGAAGGTCAGTTATTGGACACGAAAACGATTAAAAGCTGGCTGAATCGTAAATATACAAAAGGGCAGTTGAAAGAGAACAAACTGACTGCTGAGGACAACGTCGGCTTAAACCCTTTAGATGATGGGAAGGGTGATATTGAGGAAAGATATGAGAAAAATCCAGAATATCTTGCCCATATTTTAGAGCATGATTATCTGATCAAAACAGATGATAATAAAGTTGAGTTGGGCGGCATTTCGATAGGGCTTGCCTTGAATTCAGTATTTTATTATCAAAAGGAAAAGTATGGGGAAACGTACGAAATAAAAATTGAAGAAGATAAACTGCTTGAAGAAGGTCAAAAAATTGCAGCTGAAGTTGTGAAACGAATTAGAACAATGGAAGGCGGAGAAACCGTTCCGATTATGGTTGCTTTATTTGAACAAGGAAGCAAGGATGCGGTTGTGCCTGGGAATTTTATTTCTTATACAAAAGTAGGAGAGAAAAGTAATAAGATTTCCAAATGGACAAACGTACAAGAAGAGTATTATTTGTTCCCATCCAATAAAGCAACAAAGGATTTCCGTGATGATGCAACGACCTTTGCTAATTTTAAGCAGGATGTTGAAGAATACTTCCCTAATTTTAATGGAGTAATTGGAAAAGCCTTTTATGTGAATAAAGAATTGCAAAAGCTGACCATCTCCATAGATATGCAGTTTTACGGAAAAACAGAGGTTATTGGATTTACACAATATGTGGCTGGATTGGTGAAATCGAGTTTCCCTGAATATTTATCGGTGGAGACAAAAATTGCATCTTCCAATGGACAGGAATCACTCATTGTGAAAAAGGCAAATTCCAAAGAACCAGATGTGTATATATATAATGAATAAACAGAGCTACCCATTGTGGTAGCTTTTTTGTGGATATAGATATGTAGTTAGTTTCTTGTGAAGATTTTGAATATAAACTATATTAGATGACTTACAAGCTTCCAATAGAGTAGAATAAAAAGGGGTTACTACAGAAATATAGGGAGGGAATCAAATGGTACAAGCATATAAGCACGAACCACTTACTGATTTTTCTGTAAGCGAAAACAAAAAAGCGTTTGAGGATGCTTTGGGATTAGTAGATAGCTATCTTGGCAAGGACTATGATTTGATTATCGGTGGAGAAAGAGTATCTACAGATGATAAAATTGTTTCCATTAGCCCATCAGATAAAAAAGTAGTAGTAGGCCGCGTTTCCAAGGCAAATAAAGATTTAGCAGAAAAGGCAATGCAGGAGGCACTAAAAGCTTACAAGACTTGGAGTAAAACGAAACCTGAAGTGCGTGCAGATGTTTTATTTAAAGCAGCTGCCATTATTCGCCGCAGAAAGCATGAATTTTCTGCCATTATGGTAAGAGAAGCGGGAAAACCATGGGTTGAAGCGGATGCGGATACAGCTGAAGCAATTGATTTCCTTGAGTACTATGCTAGACAAATGTTGAAATTAAAGAATGGGCAGCCGGTACAAAGCCGTCCTAATGAATATAATAGATATGACTACATACCACTGGGAGTGGGAATTATTATTTCCCCATGGAACTTCCCATTTGCGATTATGGCCGGTACATGCGTAGCAGCTGTTGTTACGGGTAATACAGTATTGCTAAAACCAGCTTCCACAACACCGGTCGTGGCTGCTAAGTTCGTAGAGGTTATGGAAGAGGCCGGTCTTCCTGCAGGCGTTATTAACTTTGTACCTGGAAATGGAAGTGAAGTGGGAGACTATCTTGTTGATCATCCGCAAACTCGTTTTGTCAGCTTCACAGGTTCCCGTGAAGTTGGAACCAGGATTTACGAGAGAGCTTCTAAGGTACAAGAAGGCCAAATTTGGCTGAAGCGTGTTATCGCTGAAATGGGCGGTAAAGATACAATTGTCGTAGATTCAGATGCTGATCTTGAATTGGCTGCCAAGTCAATCGTTGCGTCAGCGTTTGGATTTGCCGGACAAAAATGCTCTGCTTGTTCAAGAGCTGTTATTGTAGAAGATGTGTATGATAGAGTACTGGACAGAGCGATTGAATTGACAAAAGAATTGACTGTAGGAGATCCGACCGATTCTGCTACATTTATGGGACCAGTCGTGGATGCTTCTGCATTCAAGAAAATAACCGAGTACATTGAGATTGGCAAAAATGAGGGTCGCCTCATGACAGGCGGAGAATCGGATGATTCCAAAGGATTCTTTGTTCAACCGACCATTATAGCCGATTTGGCACCTGATGCTCGAATTATGAAAGAAGAAATCTTCGGTCCTGTTGTAGCATTCAGCAAAGCCCGTAACTTTGATGAAGCAATTGAAATAGCTAATAATACAGATTACGGATTGACAGGCGCTGTAATTACTAGAAATCGTGCACACCAAGAAAAAGCCCGTGAAGATTTCCATGTTGGAAACCTATACTTTAATAGAGGCTGTACAGGTGCGATAGTCGGCTACCAACCATTTGGCGGCTTCAATATGTCCGGTACGGATTCAAAAGCAGGCGGTCCTGACTACTTAACATTGCATATGCAAGCTAAAACTACATCTGAAACCTATTAATATATATGGCTATATTAAAGCTCCTCTCCGATTGTTTTCGGTGGGGATCTTTTTTATTAACAGGAGGAATAAGAGTCTATTAACATAAAAAATTTGATTGAGGGGGAAATCAAATTTTTTAAGCAAACTATCAAAAATAATAAGCTTTTGAGTTTCTTGGGTAAGAAAACTAAGACTTTTAATGGAGAAATGAGCGAAAGAGCACTTTATTGGGCGGATTTTGGTAGGAATTGAGCGGAAACAGAAATTTATGAGCGAATAGGTTTTTATTGAGCGGAAATAGATCCTAATGAGTGATAATCATAGTTTTTTAGCGATTGTTACTTTGATTGAGCGAGATTATCAATCAGTCGTCTTGTGTTCAAGATAAAGTTAAGAATATCAAAATGGTTATTGTCTATGAAATTCATACTATACCTGTAATCTCTAAATATTACATTTCTCCTTAGTTTGTGAGATGTTTTACCCTATTTTATAAAATATGCAAAATTTTACTGCAAAATAGTTTGCAAAAACCACAAACTGTTATATAATACAAAATATAATAATTTTTCTGTTTTATAACAAAACATACAGGTAAAGGAAGTGAATGTCTTACATGGCAGTACAAACGAATGGAATCAATATTCTTGGAAAAATGGAGAATGGTTTTGATGAGATATTGACTCCGGAAGCTCTTGAATTCATTGAGAATCTGGAAAGGCACTTTGGATCAAGGCGAAAGGAATTGCTTGAGCAGCGTACCAAGCGCCAAGAAGAAATTGATAATGGTAAACTTCCAGACTTTTTGCCGGAGACAAAAAGTGTTCGTGAAGGTGATTGGACAATTGCACCTTTACCACAGGACCTGCAGGATAGAAGAGTTGAAATTACAGGACCTGTAGATCGGAAAATGGTGATTAATGCTTTAAATTCAGGCGCTAAATGCTTTATGGCTGATTTTGAAGACGCCAACTCCCCAACATGGAAAAACAATATTGAAGGCCATATTAATCTCCGCGATGCTGTAAACCGTACAATTACTTTTGAAAATCCAAACGGTAAAAAATATAAATTAAATGAAGAAACTGCTGTTCCCATCATTCGACCAAGAGGTTTTCATTTGGAAGAAAAAAATGTCACGTTGGAAGGACAGCCGATCTCCGGTGGACTTTTTGACTTTGGACTTTACTTCTTCCATAATGCAAAGACCTTACTCGAAAATGGAAGCGGTCCCTACTTTTACTTGCCTAAAATAGAGAGTCATCTGGAAGCACGCTTATGGAATGACGTCTTCGTTTATGCACAAAATCACCTAGGTATTCCACAAGGTTCCATTAAAGCAACTGTCCTCATTGAAACCATCCTTGCAGCATTTGAAATGGATGAAATTCTGTATGAATTGAAGGATCATTCAGCCGGTTTAAACTGTGGAAGATGGGATTATATTTTCAGCTATCTGAAGAAATTCAGAAACCATGATTCTATCATTCTACCGGATCGATCTGTTGTCACAATGGCTGTGCCATTCATGTCTGCCTATTCCCAGTTGGCCATTAAAACCTGCCATAAACGGAATGCACCAGCTATTGGCGGCATGGCTGCACAAATCCCGGTTAAAAATGATGAAAAAGCAAATGAAGAGGCCTTTGCCAAGGTAAAGGCTGATAAGGAACGCGAAGCGAAAAATGGCCATGATGGAACATGGGTCGCCCATCCTGCTCTTGTACCAGTGGCAAAGGAAGTATTTGACCACTATATGCCGAAGCCGAATCAAATCGATAAAAAGCGTGACGATGTTCAGGTTACAGCAACTGATCTCCTCGAGGTGCCAGAGGGCTCCATCACAGAGCAAGGTGTTCGGACTAATATTAATGTTGGAATTCAATATATAGAATCCTGGCTTAATGGAAGAGGTGCAGCACCGATTAATAATCTGATGGAGGATGCAGCTACTGCTGAAATCTCCCGAGCTCAAGTGTGGCAATGGTTACGTCATCCTAAAGGTGTATTGGATGATGGACGCAAGATTGATATGGAGATGTACAAAACATTAAAAGAAGAAGAGCTGCAAAAGATTAAACAGGATCTTGGTGAAGAACGTTTTGAGAATGGGCGTTTCACCGAAGCAGCAGAGCTTTTTGATAAATTGATTATCAGTGATGAGTATTATGACTTCTTGACTTTACCTGCCTACGAAATTCTATAAAACAAATCATTAGGTTTCATATAAAAGGAGGAAGTACAAAAGATGAGAGAAGAACTGATTAAACAAATAGAGGCTGAGTGGAAAGATGAAAGATGGGAAGGAATTGAACGTTCTTATACAGCAGAAGATGTATTAAAACTGCGTGGTTCCATGCAAATTGAACACACTTTAGCAAGAAGAGGTTCCGAAAAGCTTTGGAATTACCTTAAAACAGAGGATTATATTAATGCGCTAGGTGCATTAACAGGTAATCAGGCTGTCCAACAGGTAAAAGCAGGATTAAAAGCGATTTACTTAAGCGGATGGCAAGTTGCTGCAGATGCGAACCTTTCCGGAAATATGTATCCTGACCAATCTTTATACCCAGCCAATAGCGTACCGGCTGTCGTAAAACGTATAAACCAGGCGCTTCAACGTGCGGATCAAATCCACTACTCAGAAGGTAAAGAAGATATCGATTGGTTCCAACCGATTGTTGCTGATGCTGAAGCAGGCTTTGGCGGTCAGTTGAATTGTTTTGAACTGATGAAAGGCATGATTGAAGCAGGTGCAGCAGGTGTTCACTTTGAAGATCAGCTATCTTCTGAAAAGAAATGCGGCCATTTGGGCGGTAAAGTACTTCTTCCAACGCAAACAGCAGTGAGAAACCTAATTGCAGCTCGTCTTGCTGCAGACGTAATGGGTGTCCCAACTATTCTGATTGCCCGCACGGATGCGGATGCAGCTGACTTAATCACAAGTGATATTGATCCTACTGATAAGGAATTTATCACAGGTGAAAGAACTCCTGAAGGATTCTATCGTACGAAGGCAGGCATTGATCAAGCAATTGCAAGGGGACTTTCTTATGCACCATACGCAGATTTAATCTGGTGTGAAACATCTGAGCCTAATCTTGAGGATGCGAAGAAATTTGCCGATGCCATCCATGAAAAATATCCAAATAAAATATTAGCCTATAACTGTTCACCATCCTTCAACTGGAAGAAAAAATTGGATGATGATACCATTGCAAACTTCCAAAAGGAAATCGCGAAAATGGGCTACAAATTCCAATTCGTTACACTTGCCGGATTCCATGCCCTGAATCATAGCATGTTTGAATTAGCAAGAGGATACAAAGAGCGCGGAATGGCTGCCTATTCTGAGCTGCAACAGAATGAATTTGCAAGCGAACAATACGGCTACACAGCAACAAGACACCAACGTGAAGTAGGAACTGGCTATTTTGATGAAGTAGCACAGGTTATTACTGGAGGAACTTCTTCTACAACGGCCCTAAAAGGTTCTACGGAAGAAGAGCAATTCCAAGAAGCCTAATATACAAAAGGAATCTGAAACTTATTCAGATTCCTTTTTTTATATTTGGAAAATGAATCTCCAAACTATTTGAATAACCGAAGTATTTTCGAGCTATTCTGCTGACAAAAAACAGGTCATAGGTGGAAAAAGGTTGAGTTATCTATCGGGTCTTTGAAAGAAATGTATAAGTGACTGGTCAAAGAAGGAAGATTGATTTATAAAAAGGTGTAGTATGTCGTATTTTATCAACAATTGAGATTAATGGATTTTTCAAATCACGACAAACTTTTCCCGGGCAATAATTCGGTGATCAGGGGAATAATTCCATCTTTCTTTATTTAATTGTCTATAAGCTAGTTTCTGTGGTTAATTCCGATTGCTTTAACGCGCGAAAGTTTGGTATTATCATAATAATTGTATTTGGAGCACGTAGCAAAATGGAGGTGTATGAAATGACTCGCATTTCAAAAGAAGAAGTAAATCATGTTGCTAATTTGTCAAGATTAGCTATTACAGAAGAAGAAACTGAAAGGTTACAAAAACAGTTGGATTCAATTATTACGTTTGCTGAACAATTGAATGAGTTAGATACTGAAAATATCGAACCTACTACACATGTTTTACATATGAAGAATGTCTTGAGAGAAGACAAGGCATCTAAAGGATTGCCTAGGGAAGAAGTACTGAAAAATGCTCCTGACCATCAAGATGGACAAATACGTGTACCGGGAATAATGGAGTAGTCAGGGAGGGAAAATCATGTCTTTATTTGATCGTAAAATAGCGGACTTGCATGAGTCGCTTCGTAAAAAGGAATTATCAGTAACAGATCTAGTTTCAGAATCCTTTTCTAAAATAAAAAAAGTTGAAGACAATGTAAATGCATTTCTAACATTAAATGAGGAAAATGCATACAAAGAAGCTGAAAAACTGGATGAACAGCTAGTTTCCGGAGAAATCGGCGGTCCTTTATTTGGAATGCCAATTGGAATTAAAGATAATATTGTAACTAAGAATCTTCGCACGACCTGTGCCAGCAAAATATTGGACAATTTTAACCCGATTTATGACGCAACAGTTGTGGAAAAGTTAAAACAAGAGCAAACCATCACAATTGGTAAGTTGAACATGGATGAATTCGCGATGGGTTCTTCCACAGAAAATTCAGGTTACAAAAAAACAGCTAATCCATGGGATTTAGAACGTGTGCCTGGAGGTTCTTCAGGTGGATCAGCGGCTGCGGTTGCGGCTGGTGAAGTCCCATTTAGCCTGGGGTCAGATACAGGCGGTTCTATCCGTCAACCGGCTTCCTTCTGTGGGGTTGTAGGGATGAAGCCGACATACGGACGTGTATCCCGTTATGGTTTAGTAGCATTTGCTTCTTCATTGGACCAAATTGGGCCGATTACACGTAATGTAGAGGATAATGCTTATTTATTAAATGCCATAGCCGGACTGGATCCAATGGACGGAACTTCAGCGCATATTGAGGTGCCAGATTTTACAAGGGCATTAACTGGTGATGTAAAGGGGCTTAGGATTGCTGTTCCGAAAGAATATCTTGGCGAAGGCGTGACTGAGGAAGTACGTCAGTCAGTCCTCGATTCATTGGCAGTTCTGGAGAAATTGGGAGCAACATATGAAGAGGTATCTCTGCCGCATTCTAAATATGCTCTATCAACGTATTATTTATTGTCTTCTTCTGAAGCATCTGCAAACCTTTCTCGTTTTGACGGTGTTCGTTATGGACATAGAACGGAAAACCCACAGAACTTGCTTGAAATGTATAAACAATCGAGAGCCGAGGGCTTTGGGGATGAAGTAAAAAGACGGATTATGCTTGGTACCTTTGCATTAAGCTCCGGTTACTATGATGCATACTACAAGAAAGCACAAAAAGTACGTACATTAATTAAACGGGATTTTGAAAACGTATTTGATCAGTATGATGTCATTGTAGGACCAACTACACCGACACCTGCATTTAAATTGGGTGAAAACACAAATGATCCGATGACGATGTATATGAATGATATTTTAACTATCCCTGTCAATCTTGCTGGAGTGCCGGGAATTTCCGTTCCTAATGGATTTAGTAAAGGCTTACCGCTTGGTTTACAAATTATTGGGAAGCATTTTGACGAAAGTACGGTTTATAAAGTTGCCCATGCCTATGAACAGGCAACAGATTTTCATAAACAAAAACCGTCTCTACAGGAGGTGGAGTAATTTGAAATACGAAACAGTCATTGGGCTTGAGGTCCATGTTGAATTAAAAACCGAATCAAAAATATTCTCCTCCTCTCCGAACCAATTTGGAGCGGAGCCTAATACGAATACATCCGTTATCGACTTAGGATATCCAGGTGTTTTACCGGTGTTGAATAAAAAAGCAGTTGAATATGCTATGAAAGCAGCAATGGCACTGAACTGTGAAGTGGCGACTGATACAAAATTTGATCGTAAAAACTATTTCTATCCGGATAATCCGAAAGCTTATCAAATTTCACAGTTTGATAAACCGATTGGTGAAAATGGTTGGATTGAAATTGAGGTAAATGGTGAGAAGAAAAAAATCGGAATTACTCGTCTTCATTTAGAAGAAGATGCCGGGAAATTGACACACACTGCTGATGGCTATTCTTTGTGTGATTATAACAGACAGGGAACACCGCTTATCGAGATTGTTTCTGAGCCGGATATTCGTACACCTGAGGAGGCGTATGCTTACCTTGATAAACTAAAAACGATAATTCAATACACAGGTGTGTCTGATTGTAAGATGGAAGAAGGAAGCTTACGCTGTGATGCGAATATTTCCTTACGCCCATATGGTCAGGAAGAGTTTGGTACGAAGACGGAATTGAAGAACTTAAACTCCTTCAACTTTGTTCGTAAAGGACTTGAGTTTGAACAACAAAGACAAGCGGAAGTACTGAATGAAGGCGGAGAAATCCAGCAGGAAACTCGCAGGTTTGATGAAGCGACAGGTGCTACCCTTTTGATGCGTGTTAAAGAGGGCTCTGATGATTATCGTTATTTCCCTGAACCAGATTTAGTTGAATTATATATCGATGATGAATGGAAAAGCCGTGTGCGTGCGGAAATTCCTGAATTGCCGGATGCAAGGATCAAGCGTTATACAGAAGATTTCGGACTGCCGGCATATGATGCGGGTGTGCTAACTGTTACAAGGGAAACAGCCGATTTCTTTGAAGCAACAACGGCTGCCGGTGCTGAACCTAAGCAGGCTTCCAACTGGATTATGGGTGAGCTTTCAGCTTACTTAAAAACGTCTCAAAAAGAACTGCATGACACGGCTCTTACTCCAGAAGGATTAGCTGGCTTAATCAAATTGATTACGGATGGTACAATCTCTTCGAAAATTGCTAAAACTGTATTTAAAGAATTAGTGGAGCATGGTGGAAATCCTGAAACGATTGTAAAGGAAAAAGGTCTTGTACAGATTTCTGATGAGGGAGCCTTACGTACAATCGTCACAGAAATATTGGATAAGAATCCTCAATCCATTGAGGACTTTAAAAATGGTAAGCAAAAAGCGGTTGGATTCCTTGTTGGACAAATGATGAAAGCAACAAAAGGGCAAGCCAATCCGCAAATGGTCAATAAATTGATCATGGAAGAGCTTCAAAAAAGATAAATGGTAACTGACAGCCTCCCTATATGTATGGGAGGCTTTTTAAGTATCACTGGAAAGCCAACAGTCTTTGTCGGCTTTTTTTAGGTTCCTCTCTGTCGGAAAGTTTGATATGGTAGATATATACATATTTTCAGATTAGTCAGTTATTTAGGTGTTAACAACTTTGGTAAGGTGGAGGTTTTTTTGATGAGTAGAAAGAATATACATGATAGAGAAAAGGGGTGAAAGGATTGAAGTATGAAAAGATGACGAAAACAAGTTACCTGATTGGGCTGCTCTTTGGGTTGAGCGCGATCATTTATTTTTTTGCGGCCAACTGGGGAGGAATGGACCGCTATGTGAAAATAGCATTAATCGTAATTTTAATGCTTTTATTTTACGGAGTAAGCTATGGCTTTTCAAAATGGAAGCAGCATCAGCAGGACGTAGGAGCCTGGATATTCTGGGGAGGATCAATCGCATTTGGAGTAGTGGTAGCACTTTTGGGGCAGGTATATAATTCACACGCTGATAGCTATACATTATTTTTAGTGTGGCTGATTCCCTCTGTCCTGTTAGCTGTGTTTACCCAATATCCGATATTTTTTGTTCAATCCTACATACTTTTGAATATAACGGTATACACGTATTTCTTTCCTTTAAATAGCTGGATTGATAGAAGTAATACAGAGCACACATTAATTCTTCTGGGAGTCATTATGTTAAACATTGCTTGTCTGTATGGCTTCTCAAAAAGAGGACCAAGGCTTATTTCTTATTTATCAAGCGCCTGGATTCAGTTATTATCTATTGAACTGACTATCCGGTGGACATCTATCTATTTATTTAATGAGGAGCATGCTTTTTCTTATATCGGGATCTTTGTCTATCTGGCAGTTGCCCTCATTTCGGGCTGGATTTTCTATGACTATATGAATAACAGACAGAATAAAGTAGTTATTGTCATTGTTTCTTTAGGAATTTCAATTAATCTCATAGCGCAGTTTATCATGGTTTCATCATGGATAAATGGATTCTTAGCATATTTTGTTGGGTTACTTATTGCAATCACCCTCATTATTTTGGGCTCTAAATGGCTGGCTAAATTCACTGCTTCCAAAACAAATGATGAAAATAACTTTCTCCCAACACTTATTAAGCTAGTCTTTGTTTTCCTGGCAGTTTTACTTTTATCCTCCTCTTTAATCGGTATGCTTTATTTGATTGGATTAGGTGAGGATATCGCATGGTTAATGGTGAGTATGGTCATTCTCGTTCCAATTGGCAGTCATATTGGCAGGGAGCAATCCATTCTTCGATACACAGTGATGTTGACGGGCTGGCTTATTTCATCTTCGATTCTGTGGTATCACTCAAGCGTTGTTCTAATCATCTATTTACTCCTGATTGGCTATACAACCTGGCGTGAAAGAGAGAGAATCATATACCCATTGGGTTTAGGTGGGACGATTTATGCAGTGGTACTTCTGCTCTATGAATTATTCTCAGGAATATCAGGTGAGTTGGTCGTCATACTACTGATTGCATTAGCCTTTGGACTTTACTTTTGGCTAAAAAATCCATATACAAAAGGATGGAACCTGGTTGCGATTCTGACACTTTGGCTCATTCTTACATTTTTCTCGGAAAACAGTGTGCTTTACTACCTTTACAATTTCAGTTATCTTTTCTTCCTGGTTTATTTTACATACCGTGTTGTACATAAAAGAAATCACTGGTTAGAGTATGCCGCTATTCTTTATCTGATCGGATACCTCGCTTATAAATACTATGATTTATTTTGGACACTGCTCCATAAGTCGATTACCTTTGCGATTGTAGGAGCAATATTCTTCTTTATAGCAATTTATCTGGATAAGAAAACAGAAAGAAACAATAGCACGGGGCGATTCGAATTTGTCCTAAGGAGTGTGCGTAAATGGGTACCAATTGTATTCGTTCAGCTAATCATCCTGATCGTGATTATTTTTCAGAAGGAAACGATCTTACGGAATGGGACAGATATTATCTTAAAAGTAGAGCCGGTTGACCCGCGTTCTATTATACAGGGGGATTATGTTCAATTATCCTATAATATTAGCCAGATAGATTCCGATGAACGTTATGATCGTGTATATGTGCTTGTGGAAAAGAATTCAAAAGGGATTTATCAAATGAAAGGGATATATGATACTATAGAAGAAGCTAAAAAAGAAAGAACAGATGACCATCAAGTGATTGTTACAGGAAAAGCAAATGGAAATACGATTACCTATGGCATTGAGAATTTTTTCATTGAAGAAGGCACGGGGATAGAAGTAGAACAGAATGCTAAATATGCAAATATAAAAGTCGGCAGTAATGGGGATGCCATTTTGATCAGTGTATCATCAAATCTGCCCGAAGATAAGTAAAATTAGCAATTGTTTTATCACGGATGTATAATAGTAGAGGTATTTTTTTTGACAGATATATTAACTCCGAATTTGTAATATAGGATGATGATTGATTAT
Organism: Bacillus sp. E214; assembly: GCF_008087365.1. NCBI lineage: Bacteria > Bacillati > Bacillota > Bacilli > Caryophanales > Bacillaceae > Bacillus > Bacillus sp. E214. Next base: position 35,803 of record NZ_VENN01000011.1, read on the forward strand.
GAAAAAGGCAAGGATAATATACAATCCTACCTCCGGGAAAGAAGCATTTAAAAGACAGTTACCTGAGGTTTTGGAAATTTTAGAGAAGGCTGGATATGAAGCTTCCTGTCATGCAACTACTGGAGCGGGCGACGCGACAAGAGCGGCACAAATTGCTGTGGAAAGGCGCTATGACGTGGTTATTGCAGCGGGTGGAGATGGAACGATATATGAAGTGGTAAATGGATTGGCCGAACAGGAATACCGACCTAAATTGGGAATTATCCCAGTAGGTACCACAAATGATTTTGCTCGCGCTTTACGTATATCAACGAAATCGATACTTGAAGCTGCTGAAACTATTGCAGAAGGGCTTACGATTCCAATTGATATTGGAAAAATGGATAATCGTTATTTCATCAATATAGCAGCTGGTGGCCGCTTAACCGAGCTTTCATATGAAGTGCCAAGCAAGCTGAAAACCAGACTGGGACAGCTGGCCTATTATATGAAAGGGTTGGAAATGTTGCTTCCGTCTCTTAAGGCGACTCCGGTGTCAATAGAATATGACGGTAAACTGTTTGAAGGTGATGCAATGCTTTTCCTTGTTGCTAACACGAACTCAGTTGCTGGTTTTGAACGCTTAGCACCAGATGCTTCCCTCAATGATGGTATGTTTACGCTTTTAATTCTAAAGAAAATTAACCTGCCAGATTTTGTACGGATCGCAGCGTTGGCTTTACGAGGAGAGCATATTCATGATCCGTCTGTGATATATGTGAAGGCGAACCGCATTAAAGTACATTCATCCGAAAAGCTGCAGTTAAATTTAGATGGAGAGTTTGGCGGTTTGGCACCTGCTGAATTTGTTAACCTCTATCGTCATTTGGATGTATTCGTGCCGGAAAGCGTACACGAAAAGCAGAAAATAACAGATCGGCATATACTTGTTTCAGACGATGCCGTATTTGAGAAGCCAGATTTAGACCAACTTCTTTAAGAGGTTGGTTTTTTTATCCCGTTCAAACTAGCATAGACACCTCTATATTAAACGTAAGCAGAAGTTAAATTGGAAGATAAGCGCCAGCAGAACCTGAGTAGTCAATTACTCCTCAATGGGAGATGAATGAAAACCCGTTTGAGCAAAGTTTCACTTTATGGTAAAATCCATGGGTTATCTGTCTGTCCTGTTTTATGATACAATCATGAGTACTCAATAAAAAATCGAGGTTAGCAAAGAATGACTGAAAAGAAAAAAGCGCCAATTCAAAAAAATGATTATATAGATGTTGTATTTGAAGATCTGACTCATGAAGGCTCCGGAGTTGCAAAAGTGGAAGGGTATCCTATTTTTGTTCCGTTTGGTTTACCGGGAGAAAAAGCCCGTATTAAAGTGACCAAAATTAATAAAGGCTATGCCTTTGGCCGCTTGATGGAGCTATTGGAAGAAAGTCCTGATCGAGTAGAGCCTCCCTGTCCAATTTATCGTCAGTGCGGAGGCTGCCAGCTTCAGCATTTATCCTATGAAGGCCAGCTGAAAGCAAAGGAAAAAATGGTTCGGGAAATTATGGCGAGAATCGGAAAACTGCCTGATGTACCGGTCCATCCAGTACTTGGTATGGAACAGCCATGGAACTATCGTAATAAAGCCCAAGTACCTGTTGGAGAAATGGAAGGCGGCTTAGTTGCCGGCTTTTATGCTAAACGTTCACATGAAATTATTAATATGGATGAATGTCTGATTCAGGTTTCAGAAAACGACGATACGATCCGCACAGTGAAGAATATTTGCGAAAAGTACCGTGTCCGTGCCTATGATGAACGGAATCATAAAGGATTGCTTCGTCATATTATGGTACGTCATGGACAAGTGACTGGTGAAATTATGGTTGTCCTTGTAACAAGAACACCTGAGCTCCCGCATGCGAGAGAAATCATCAAAGAGATTATTGATGCAGTTCCTGGGGTTAAATCCATTATTCAGAATGTGAATTCCTTGAAGACAAATGTTATTCTTGGGTCGAAAACAACAGTATTATGGGGAGCAGAAGTGATCTATGATTATATCGGTGATGTTAAATTTGCCATCTCTCCGCGTTCCTTCTATCAAGTGAATCCTACTCAGACGAAGGTTCTCTATGATAAGACGCTGGAGTATGCGAATCTATCAGGTAACGAAACGGTTATTGATGCTTATTGCGGAATCGGTACAATTTCCTTATTTTTAGCACAAAAAGCCAAAAAGGTATATGGAGTCGAAATCGTCCCAGAAGCAATCGAAGACGCCAAAAAGAACGCAGAACTAAACGGCATCACCAATGTCGACTTTTCGGTAGGCAGTGCTGAAACCGTCATCCCGGCCTGGTATGAAGAAGGAATCACAGCAGACGTATTAGTTGTCGATCCACCACGTAAAGGCTGTGACGAAAATCTCTTAAACACCATCGCAGAAATGAAGCCGAAAAAAGTCGTCTATGTTTCCTGCAACCCAGCAACATTGGCACGTGACTTAATGTATTTGGAGGAGCATGGATATCAAACGGTGGAAGTGCAGCCTGTGGATATGTTCCCGCAAACGATGCACGTGGAGTGTGTAGCAAAATTAGTATTGAAATAAGGCAGTGCCCCACAGGGCACTGCCTTATTATCCTTATTTTCATTCAGTTTTTTATCCAGATTCTTGTTAATGATTTAAAGATCTTCTAGTTCTTTGTTAACTAAATCTAGCTCTTCTTCCGATTCTTCGAACTTGATATCTCTGATAGGAACTTTGATTGTTTCATTTTCAATTAATTTGTTTATTTCGTCTTTTAAATGACCTTGCACTTTTTCTCTACCTGTTTGAATATTATCTCTAATTGTCTGCTCGATAACTGTGTTAGCTTGTTCATCATATATTTTTGCTTCATCATAGGAAGTCGGAGAGAGTATGGATTGTACCCAGCCTAAATTTTCATCAGATTCAACTAATTCTTTTGCGTAAAATGCAGTTAGTTGAGGCTCTTTAATTGTTAGTATCTTCTCTTTCTCATTGTATTCTACTGTTTTTTCATCAAACTCACCTTTATACCCCCATCTAACTATGGCCTTATATTTCAATTCAACTACCTTTTGCATTCCCATAACCTCGTTATAGAAAAAGTTCCCTTGTTTATCAACAGGTTTAATAGTAGTTGTCACTGGGTTACCTGCTATGTAAGTCTCTTTAACGATATCTTGTATAGCTCCAACCTCTAATTCAGTAATTTTATAGATGTCTTTCCCTAGTGGGGCTATAATCGTTTCTTTTGCTTCAGAGTCTCCGAAAAACACTAAAAATAATCCTACAAGAATTGCTGTAGAAGCTGCTCCAATAATAAATAATTTAACTTTAGGCACGATGTTCTTCCTTTCATAGATGTTTTTAAATTATAGTGAGCGGTGTTATTTTGTTGTGAAATATTTATTCTTAAAGGGAAGAAAATAAATAACAATGAAAAAAAGAAATGAAAGCTAGAATAAAAAAAGGAAATATTTCCTATCTACTTAAGTAGTAGATTCAAACTGTAGGGATTTCTATATATTACTTGTAAGGTTCCTGCTAATGGCCATTCTGATTAAATGGATATGTTTGAACAAAAGAAGAGCTAGTAACTTTATTAAAGTGATAGTAGGAAGTATTGAGAACAACAAAAGAAAAAACCTAATCACCTTTACTATATTAGAATAATATAATTTCAAGCTTATGTGAATAAATAGACAAAAATATTTTTATATTTAATATATTTCGTTAATTATATTTAAATTCTTCTGTAACGATTGTTATTGTACCTTTCCTTACTCAACTATAAGTGCAGATCTCTGTAATTTAATTTTTAACTATTAATGTCTGCAGAGAGAAGCTGTTGAACATAAACCCACCAACATCCCATTGTGTTGCCACATACATTCCACACACGTAGAGTGTGTCTCGCAACTTATTTTAAAATAAGGCAGTAAGCCCTCTAAATAGGGGGCACTGCCTTTTTTCGTTTCTTACAAAGGAATTACGAAGTGATACTTAATCCTAATTTCCTCACTAGATTTACAAGTAATTTTTCTACAAAAATTTGTAGTACCTGTGGAGTTAAGTAATAGAATTGCCCTCGTGGTTTTTAAATAAAACCTTATAAATCTTATCTTTTATAAAAAAGTTTCATAAGAAATCATTTAATAAAATTGGAGTATTACTTCCTTTCTATTTGTCTATACTGATAAAAATAGATTAGGAGAGTAATAGGATGATACTATCTGAAGCGTGGGATTTATATAAAGCTGATAAACAGATCCAAGGATATTCATTTCAGACTTTAAAAGCCTATAATGTCCAATTAAACTTGTTAATCCGGAATCTCGGTGATCGATCCCTTGATGAAATAACCACCGATTCATTAAAGCTTTATCTTGGGAATGTTGCTGATCAATTAAAGGCTGCTAGCCTGAGTCATAGGATACGTTTTATAAAGTCGTTGTTTAGATGGGCTCAAGATGTAAATGTCCTGAATGGTAATCCAGCCGCGAAAATTAAGGAACAGAAACTAGATGTCCGCATACCAAAGTTTTTAACTGAAGTAGAAATTGAGCATTTAAGAGAAGCTTGTGATACAACATTAGAAAATGCATTGTTCGAGTTTATGTATTCAACCGGTTGTCGAATTGGGGAAGCCGTTAATTTGAATCGACAATCTATTAATTTTTCTAACCAGTCCGTAATTGTCTTAGGTAAGGGAAATAAAGAAAGAGAAGTTTACTTTAATACTAGGTGTGATATCTGGTTGAAGAGGTACCTGGATGAGAGAACAGATGATCAAGAAGCTTTATTTGTAACCGTACGTGCTCCTCATCGTATGAGCATAGCTCAAATGAGATATATCATAAAACAGATATCGAAAAGATCTGGCATCAATAAAAGTATTCACCCCCATCAGTTGAGACATAGTTATGCCACTACTTTATTGAATAATGGGGCACCTTTAGAAGTCATTCAAAATTTGATGGGACACGAAAAGAGCGAAACGACTAAAATTTACGCTTATTTAAGTGGGGCATTGCGAAGGGAGTTATATAAAAAGTTTTTCTGATACGATCAAGGGCATTGATCCAAGAAGGATTAATGCCTTTTTATGTTGAACCTCTTATAGAGCTAAAGGGCAGGTTAGTTGCATAAGAAATATAATATATAAACCCTTTAAAAAAGTGAGTAATTACTCACTTTTTTTTATTGAAAACCAGTTAACTTGGAATTATAATCAACCTAAGTGAGTAAACGCTCACTTTTGAAAGGAGGATTACATAATGAATGAAACTAATACTATTCAAATACAAGCAGTAACGAAAAGTTTCGGCAAAAAAGTGGTATTAAAAGATATCAACTTAGATATTAAACAAGGTAGTATCTATGGTTTTATAGGGCCTTCAGGAGCAGGAAAAACAACCTTGATAAAGTTGATTGTTGGAATGGATTTTCCTGATGAAGGTTACGTCCATTTATTAGGTGAAAAAATGCCTAATTTAAACATCTTGCAAAAAATTGGCTATATGGCACAATCAGATGCCTTATATGAAGCACTTACTGGTAAAGAAAATCTTATGTTTTTCGCATCGCTCTTTAAATTAAACAAAACTGAAAAACAGAAACGGATTGCCTATGCAGCACAATTAGTTAACTTGACCGCAGATCTTAATAAAAGAGTGTCAGCGTACTCAGGTGGTATGAAACGTCGATTATCTCTTGCAATCGCTTTAATTCAGGATCCCCAAGTTTTGATATTAGACGAACCTACTGTGGGAATAGATCCTGAATTAAGATTAAGTATTTGGAATGAGCTGTTAAGATTGAAAAACGAGGAAGGCAAAACGATTATTGTAACGACTCACGTAATGGATGAAGCCGAAAAATGTGATTATATCGCAATGGTTAGAGATGGTTCATTCATAGCATCTGGCACACCTCGCCAATTGAAAGAACAATATAATGTCAATAGTTTAGATGAGGTATTTTTGGATGCTGGGAGGAAAGTACAATGAGAACAGTAGCACTTATTAAGAGGATTTTATTGCAAATACTTAGAGATAAGCGTACATTGGCTCTTCTCTTTGTTGCTCCATTATTAGTATTAACACTAATGAACCTAGTCTTTAATGGAAATACCGTTGATCCTGTTTTAGGAGTTGCTAATGGGAATCAGCAAATCATCGAAAAATTAGAAGACGCAGATATTGTAGTAAAAGAATATAACAAAGTTTCTAATGTTAAGGATATGATACTTGATAAAGATTTAGATGGTTTTTTACAAGTGGAAGGCGATCAAACAACCTTAACTTTACTGAATGATGATCCGACAATAGCAAAAAGCTTAGAAATGAAAGTAAAGCAAATTGATACTCAAGCAAAGCAATTAAAATTGATGGGGACTAACGCAATACAGAGTGAATTGCTCTCACAAGATTCCTTGAACACAAATTATGTTTATGGCAGCAGTGAAACAGAGCTTTTTGATACCTTTAGTCCTATTTTAGTCGGGTTCTTTGTCTTCTTCTTCGTCTTCTTAATCTCTGGCATAGGCTTATTAAACGAAAGAACAACTGGCACGTTGGAACGACTATTAGCAACCCCTATTAAAAGAGGAGAGATTGTCGCAGGATACCTTGTTGGCTATGGTTTACTGGCATTGATACAGACAGTTATAATCGTTTTGTTTGCGATAAATGTATTAGATATGGTTTTAGTTGGTTCCATTTGGACTGTTATGTTAATCAATGTCATCATCGCCCTTGTAGCCTTGTCACTTGGAATATTATTATCTTCTTTCGCAAGTTCCGAGTTTCAGATGATTCAGTTCATACCAATTATTATTGTGCCACAAATATTCTTCTCAGGTATTTTCTCCATTGAGGGAATGGCGGATTGGCTACAAGTATTCGCAAACTTTATGCCGTTGTATTATGCAGCAGATGCATTAAAAGGAGTAATGTACGAGGGCTTAAGTTTATCTGAAATTAGTAGTAATCTATATATTCTATTGTCTTTTGCAGCAGTATTTATCGTTTTAAATTTGTTTGCTTTGAAAAAGTATCGTAAGCTATAATACGGAAGCGATACAGCTTTACGCAAAGATGGTGATTTAAATGGTTAATAATAATCTACTGGATGAAATGGCTAAAATACTTGAAAAATCCAATAAACAAACGGTTAAGCAAAAGAAAATTATTGAGGTTGCTAGCACCTCTTTTGCGGAAAAAGGATATTCAAATACATCAACATCTGAAATAGCTAAAAAAGCAGGCGTAGCAGAAGGAACAATTTTCAAACATTATGGAACAAAGGAAAATTTATTGTTATCTATAATGGTTCCTTTTCTAAAAGATTTTTTTCCTACGATGGCAGATGAACTCATTGGGGAATTAATGAATGATAAGCGTTCTTTTGAGGAATTCTTAAGAGTTCTTTTAACAAATCGTAGTGCTTTTCTTGCGGAAAATAGAGAAATATTTCAGGTGTTCATTAAGGAAATATTTTATAAAGAGGAACTTAGAAACGAATTCCTTCCCTTTGTTTTAGAAGTTGGATCCAATCACTTAATAAAAGTGATTGAAGCGTTTAAACAACGGGGCGAAATTAGAGATATACCGAATGAAATAATTTTAAAAATGCTAGGCACTGTAATAGGTGGATTATTTATTTCTAATTTTGCATTGTTAAATAAACATTCGGTTAGCGAAAATGAAATTGAGGAAGCCATATTTTTTATACTGAATGGTCTTGGACAATCTCCTCAATAGAGGGATTTTTCTTTGAAGATTATGGATAACCTCTCTTTTCATTTAAAGGCAGCTATATTTTAGCTGCCTTTCCTTTTTATACAGAAAAATGATGGAATTATGCCAATTCACATAATAAACATTGTGAATGTTTGTACTTAAACTAACAGGGGCGTTGATCCAAGAAGAAGGATTAATGCCTTTTTGTGTTGAATTTCTTATTGAACAAACGGGGCAGTTTAGTTAAAGAAGAAAATGAGGAAGCGTGCGATAGATTATTCTATGCACGCCTTTTGTTTAAGGGATATCTATTATTATTGGTTCTACAGGTGAATGTGTTTCAGCATATGATGGCCAAACAGTTAAAGTTGTATTTCGCAGCAATTTAGGAATAACTAATTTTCTAACAATAGTTGTCTCATCTCCATTTGTTAGTTGATCGATTTTCCCATCACTTGTTCCTTCCTCTGTTAATTTAGCATTACTGTCAACATTCAGCATTGCAAAAGAGGAATCTAATTTCCCCTTTGGATAAGTTACGCTATAAATGATGGCAGTAGAAGCTTTACCAGTTATAACAGAATCCACTTTAAATACCACATCGCCCTCTGGATTCGTGCTTTCTTTGTTTTCAAACACGTATTCCTCGACTGGGTTTTGTTGCACAGGTACATCAAATTGCCAATTGCCTTTGTTCATCCCTATTTCTTCAAAGGAAATGGGAATGGTATCATTCTTAGGCAGGTCCTTATATGGATAAACAATTCGGATATGTCCAGTATATCCATCTCTCGTTTTTGTCAAAGTAGTCAGTTCCTTTGTCTCATCCGCCAATGGGTCGCCATTAAACAATTCATATAATGCATAATAATATCCATCTTTCTCCTGGAGATTCCCTTTCACATCAAACGTAATTCCAATTAGATATCCGTCATAGTATGCACTTGTTAACGCAACATCCACACCATTGCTTGTAAAGGTCTGATTGAGCTCCTTCACTAGATTTTGCTTTTCTAAGTTCCTCCCAACCATATCGTTAAAGGTTGCATACAAACCTCCGATTATTGGTGCATCCGCCAACACTCTTGAAAAAGAAGGGACGATGAAGCTAGAAGACATTAGGGTTACCGCAGCAGCAGTTGTCATAAGCCAAGTCTTTAAAATAGATTTTTTCCTTTTCTTAGGTCGTTGTTCTTCTACCGATCGACTAATCCCCATTTTTATTGATTGTAAAACATCTTCTTTTGGTACATCGACTTCGTTAACTTTGTTAGAGAATGTGTTTTTGTCCATCAAAATAATCCCCTCCTAATAACTTTCGTAACAGTTTTTTTCCACGGCTCAAATATGTTTTAATGGTATTCTCAGGTGTGTCTAAGGTTTTGGAAATTTCCTTCAAACTCATATCGTTATAATAGAAAAGGATAATACTCGTCCGATATTTTTCTGGTAATTTCCCTATCGCTTCAGTAAGGTCTATCTTTTCATCAATTTTTTCTCTCGGTAAGGTGAATTGTTCTGCTAAAGCAACTACATTTTGCCTTTTCTTTTGAACATCATACGCACAGTGAATGAGAATTCTTGTTATCCAAGTTAAGAAAAATTCTTGTGCCTTAATTGCTTTATGGAGGAGAATGCCTTATAAGCTGTCTCTTGTATGACATCTAGAGCATCATCTCGATTTCCAACATACAGATATGCTGTTCTATATAAGCGATCGCTATGTACAATTAGCAATTGTTCAAATGCTTCTGAATCACCCTGAATCGCTTTTCTGATTAAAATCAACTCATCCAACTTTTTTCCCTCCTTTCACTCATTAGAGGTGGATATATGTTAAAAGGTTTCATTTTTTTAAAATATACTATTTTATCGGTTTAGATGTTAGGAGTATGAAATTGATTGGGAAATGAAATATCAAATTATAGGTGGTTTTTTAGTGATTAGAGAGTTTCTCTATTGAATTATTGTTAATAAATACACTTAAACTAACAGGGGCATTGATCAAGGAGGATTGGTGCTCTTTTCTGTTGAACTTCTTATAGAAGTATCGGGGCAGGTTAGCTTTAAATGCTCATTGTTATTTACATATTTAACCACTTACATTACCATTGAAATATCATTGATTTAAGAAGGTGTGGAATTTGGATTTATTGATGTTTTGTTTATTGTTCGCTGGGATTTTTGCGATATATAATGCCTTAAGAGTTTTGAATAACAATATTATTGATCAAACAAAAGAAATAAGAAAATTAAACAAGTCATTAAACAAAGAAAAGGATTAATGACTTGTTTAATTTCATTGGCTCAATCAATTTATATAATTGGTCGATTGAGTCTTTTTCTATGCTGCTAAAGGGGCAGGTTAGTTGAAGATCGATATTAAACTTATGTTCAACAATCGGTCCATATTGTCAAGTAAATATTTACTTGTATAGCATTACATCAGGTAAGACCGTATCGTAAGTAAGTACGGAATTATAAAATATCTACCTGAGATGCTGTTTAGTCAGCATCTCAGGTAGATATTTTAATTAGGATATGTTAAATTTCAACGTTGAAAAATGAGAGAAGATTTTAAGTGGTAATTAGTAGTAGATTTAATTTTCTTATTAAATAATTGTAGATAGCCGTAAAGGAGGCTATCCCTCTTTTTCTTAACATTCAATTTTAACAGAGCTAAAGTCTTAAAAATTTTACGGTTTGTTAGAATGTGGGGTTTATCATTCACATCTATTTTCATTTTACATTTTGCTACGAATAATAACATTAATGTTATACTCCGTTGGTAGATTTACTACTAAAATAGTATTTATAATTACATATGAGAGGATGAAAAGTATGATTAATATGAATTTATGCTCGATGAGAAAACGTCATAATCTAACTCAGGAGCAATTAGCCCAAGAATTAAATGTTTCACGTCAAGTAATTGCAAAATGGGAAAAAGGCGAATCGACACCAGATTTACACCATAGTATGAATATTGCCAATTTCTTCGGAGTAACCTTAGATGCGTTAGTAAACCATAACCCAGAAGAAATGGGTATAGATATTCCACCCAAAGGCCAGCATTTTTTTGGGACAGCAACAGTAGGGGAACGTGGTCAAATTGTAATTCCCAAAAAAGCCCGTGAAATTTTTCAAATTACCCCAGGTGATTCAGTCGTTATTATAGGGGATGAGGATCGTGGGTTGGCGTTAGCACCTGAAAAAATGATTAAACAGTTTTTAAATATGGTGAAAAATCATCAAAAAGAGGAGGAATAAATTAATGAGTGCTGCAATTGAACTTCAAGGTTTATCAAAACGCTTTAAAGAAAAAGTTGCCGTTTCTCCGATGACACTTACGATTAACCAAGGTGAACTATTCGGACTCCTTGGAGTAAATGGTGCTGGTAAAACGACAGTTATCAATATGTTAAGTGGCCTTGCCAAACCGACTTCAGGAGATGCGCTTGTACTTGGGCATTCGCTTAGTAAAGAGTTGCCAAGTATTCGGGGATTACTCGCTGTCTCACCTCAGGAAACGTCCATTGCACCAAATTTATCTGTGCGCGAAAATTTATTATTAATGGCACGCATTCACGGCTTTTCGAAGGATGAGTCCATTGAAAAAACGGAGGCTTTAATTAGCCAGTTTTCACTACAGCCTTACGAACATCAACGTGGTAAAAAATTATCCGGTGGTTGGCAACGAAAGTTAAGTATTGCAATGGCTCTCATTGCAGATCCAAAAATTTTATTTTTAGATGAACCTACATTAGGGTTAGATATTATTAGCCGCCAGGAACTATGGGCAATGATTAATAAACTGAGAGAGACGACTACAATTGTACTTACGACGCACTATTTAGAAGAAGCGGAAGCATTGTGTGATCGCATTTGTATTATGAGGGATGGCGAAATAAAGGCACTAGGTACAGTAGACGAGCTCCTTACAACAGCAAGTAAAGAAAACTTTGAGGATGCATTTGTGCATTTCGTAACAGGAGGCGAATTATAATGAGGGCATTGGCATTTGCTGGACGTTGTACGAAAGAAATTGTACGTGACCCGATTTCATTATTTTTTGGTATAGTCTTTCCAATCATTTTACTTATGATTTTAACTGCGATTAATCGCAATGTTCCAGAAGCACTTTTTAATATTGAACATTTGACACCTGGCATCGCAGTATTTAGCCTTTCTTTCATTGCTTTCTTTGCAGCACAAACGTTAGGAAAAGACCGTTCTACTTCTTATTTAATAAGATTGCTAACTACTCCTATGAAAGCAAGTGATTTTATTATTGGATATACGCTTCCTTTAGGGATATTTGCTGTGCTTCAAAGTATTACTTGTTTTATAACCGCTTACTTTTTAGGTTTGGAGCTATCTTTCAACCATGTATTTGCATTTATTGCCTTACTCATTACATCTACTATTTTCATAGGAATCGGACTGTTATGTGGCTCCTTATTTAACGAAAAGGCAGCAGTAGGCTTATGCGGAGCTTTATTAACTAACTTAACAGCATTTTTATCTGGCGCATGGTTAGATTTATCGTTAGTTGGAGGAGCTTTTGAAAAAGTCGCTTATGCCCTGCCATTCGTCCACGCTGTTGATTTAGTTCGAGCAATTGTGGCAGAAGACTTTAGCGCAATGTTTCCCCATTTATATGTTGTGGTAGTTTATGCAGCTGTCCTTTTTAGTCTTTCGATTTTTATTTTCAAATATAAAATTCAGCAAAATTAATAGTTAATCAAACTTACGTTACTTAAACGTAGGTTTTTTTATTAAAATTAATAGCTCTGTTAAAGTTGATTATTGAAATAGAAAGCGCTAGCCTCCGTTACGTTGCTGAAAATAAAAAAATACTTTCTTAGACAAATTAGAAAATGAGCTTAAAAGCTGATTGTTATTCAATTAAAAGGCGCAATTGTTGAATAAGATTGCTTCTCTTTTCCTTATTGAACTAAACCAGCTAATAGTTTGTCAAACATTTCACTCAATCTTATAATTTAAGCATGTTATACTGAAATTAAGGCATGACAAATAAACTTCCTTTATTGATATGGAAGTTCCTTGAAGATATGTGAAAA
>NZ_VENN01000012.1:0-12535 GCF_008087365.1 Bacillus sp. E214
CAAATAGTCCGGTAATGATGGCGAAGAGGCCACACCCGTTCCCATTCCGAACACGGAAGTTAAGCTCTTCAGCGCCGATGGTAGTTGGGACGCGAGTCCCTGTGAGAGTAGGACGTTGCCGGGCAATTTAAGAAACCAGTTCAGTTGATGAGCTGGTTTTTTTTGTGTTGTTTTTAAGACTGAAGGATACCTTCAAACGTTTGTTGAGAAGAAGGTACCGAGTGTTATGAGAAATAGCAGAAAGGTGTGTATGATTCATATTGGACGGATGCAGGGAATAGAAAGGGAAACATGGCATAAACGATTTTTACTTAATTCCTAACTATCAAACCCTTTGCATTGCCACACTGACCCTATTTATTAGACATTCTCTATATACAATCTAACCACTCCGATATCAAGAATGGGATTTTAATTTCAGCTATACTCAGTAAGCTATTGATAAAGGGAAGATCATAAAAGGGCATCTCCTTAAATAAGTCTGACCACCACTCCGTTTCATATCGGGAAATCATACTGAGGTTATACAATAGTAAATAAAGTATTAAAAGATCTGGTAAGGTAGAGGCTAATCCTTCTTTTTGTAAGGAAAGATGGAATGTGTCCGAATGTATATTAAATCTAAAAGGTACATCCCCAAGTATCGGAAGGTATGCTTTTTTAAAATGCAGATGCAATCTCTTCTCTCCATCCTGATGTATTTCCTGTATAGGTAGCTCCCACTTGGAGTTAAGAAAGTCCTTAAAACGTTCTGAGGTCATTTTATACTGATCCAAAACGATAGTCGGTAGATGGACTACAGTGTGTTCTTTGTTAAAAAGAACTTCAATACTTGTACATTTATTTTTTAATCTTTTAAAAAGGATTCCAAGCTCAGGGATTTCCTGAAGTATATCAATCATTGCTATTTTTTCGTTCTCCAATTGCTTTATTCCATATATCTTCTCGGCTGTGTGAGTAAATAATCCATGGCGCTGAATTTTAATTTCATCAAAAAGAAATTCGTATTGTTGTTTTTTCTTTTTCCTTGTGGATACCCCATGAGATAAGACAGCGGTTGTTTCCGGATAAAGCGGATCAACAACTAATAGACATGCCTTTAAAAAATGAGTAAACCCATAGTATAAAAGAAGCGGTTTTAGCTGAATAGGAAGAGTATCCAACTGTTTAAAATAAAGTATTCCAGTCTCAAGATAAGATATAAATTTGTTACAGTTATCGTAACTATATGTATCAGCATTCAGTAGTCCTAATTTATTATAGGCGTTTTTTAAGTATTTCTGTGTGTAGTTTGTTGAATAATAAGGTGAGAACAGATGATTATAATCATATTGTTGTTTGGACATAACTACCCCTCTTTAATTGTTTGAATATTTAAACTAGTTACTTTTTCCTTGACAGTAGTTTGTCCAATTGTTAATCTACAAATAAATTTTTTTGGGAATGGAGGACATAATATGTGGAAAGATAAATTTTCCAAAGAAGGCTTAACCTTTGATGATGTATTACTTATACCAGGTAAATCTGAAGTGTTACCTAAGGATGTATCACTAAAGGTGAGTTTAGCAGACAACTTAGCCCTAAACATTCCTATAATTAGTGCGGGTATGGATACAGTAACTGAGTCTGAGATGGCTATAGCAATGGCTAGACAAGGCGGACTGGGTGTTATTCATAAGAACATGTCTATTGAACAACAAGCTGAACAGGTTGATAAAGTAAAGCGTTCCGAAAATGGTGTCATAACAAAGCCATTTTTCTTAACTCCAGAAAACCAGGTTTACGATGCGGAGCATTTAATGGGCAAATATAGAATATCTGGTGTTCCGATTGTTAACAACAAGGAAGAAAAGAAATTGGTAGGTATTATAACAAACCGTGATATGCGCTTTATTCGCGATTACTCCATGCGTATTGATGATGTTATGACAAAGGAAAACTTGGTAACAGCTCCTGTGGGAACTAATCTAGAAGAGGCGCAGAAAATTCTACAGCAATATAAAATTGAAAAGCTCCCTCTAGTAGATGAAGAGGGTACACTTCAAGGCTTAATCACTATTAAAGATATTGAAAAAATAATTGAATTCCCAAGATCAGCAAAAGACAAATACGGAAGATTACTTGTAGCTGCTGCTGTAGGTGTTACATCTGATACTATGAAAAGGGTAGAGATGCTGGTTAGCGCAGATGTAGATGCGATTGTACTGGATACAGCGCACGGCCACTCTAAGGGTGTACTTGATAAGGTACGTGAAATTAGAGAAACATTCCCTGAGTTGACTATTATTGCAGGGAACGTTGCAACTGCTGAGGGTACAAGAGCGTTAATTGAGGCTGGAGCTGATATTGTAAAAGTAGGTATTGGACCTGGTTCTATTTGTACAACACGGGTCGTTGCTGGTGTAGGTGTGCCACAAATCACTGCCATTTATGATTGTGCAACTGAAGCAAGAAAGCACGGTAAGTCGATTATTGCAGATGGTGGTATTAAATACTCTGGTGATGTTGCTAAAGCATTAGCAGCAGGCGGACATGCCGTTATGCTGGGCAGCTTATTAGCAGGAGTGACTGAAAGTCCGGGAGACACTGAAATCTTCCAAGGCAGAAGATTTAAAGTATACAGAGGCATGGGTTCAGTAGCAGCAATGGAAAAAGGATCTAAGGATCGTTACTTCCAGGAAGATGCGAAGAAATTTGTTCCTGAAGGTATAGAAGGAAGAATTCCTTATAAAGGTCCATTAGCTGATACGATTTATCAGCTTATCGGTGGTCTTCGTGCAGGTATGGGTTATTGCGGAACGAAAGATTTAGAAGAGCTCAGAGAGAATTCACAATTTGTCAGAATGACTGGAGCTGGATTAAAAGAAAGTCATCCGCATGATGTACAAATTACAAAAGAGGCACCGAACTATTCCTATAACTAAGTTATCAAGCACTAAAGAAAAGATGGCAGAGTATCTTTATACTCTGTCTATTTTTTTTAGTCCTTTTATGATACAATAACAAAAGTGTTTAATCGACAATCATTGATAATCAGGGGGGATATACTTGAGACAGGCAAAACAATTAACTTCTTTACTTGCTGTATTAACATTACTTGTTACATTTGTTTTTCCATTCACGAATACTACTGCATATGCCGAAGACGAGCTAGGACTGAGTGCTGAGGCAGCAATACTAATAGATGCGACTAGTGGAAAGATTCTTTACGAAAAAAATTCTGATAAGGTGCTTGGCGTAGCATCCATGTCAAAAATGATGACAGAGTATCTTGTATTAGAAGCTATTGAAGACGGGAAAATTAAGTGGGATCAAACTGTTACAATTGACGAATATGTACATAAACTCTCAGGAGCTCCAGGTTTATCGAATATAGGTTTGACACAAGGTGAAACTTATACTGTTAAAGAGCTTTACGAGGCAATGGCCATATTCTCAGGTAATGCTGCTACAGTAGCTCTCGCACAAGTGGTTGGCGGTACTGAAAAGAATTTCGTGAAATTAATGAATGAGAAAGCCGAAGAGTTAGGTTTGAAAGACTATAAATTCGTTAACTCGTCCGGTTTAAATAACTCAAGCCTGCTTGGCCAGCATCCTGCAGGTGAAGAGAATGATGAAAATCTTATGTCAGCACGTGCAACTGCTAAGTTGGCATATCATTTAGTAACAGACTATCCTGAGGTGATAGATACTGCTAAAAAGCCAGAATTAAAATTTAAAGATGGCAAAACATATAAAAATTTCAACTGGATGTTGCCAGGATTGATTGCAGAGTATAATGGTGTAGATGGATTAAAGACCGGTTCTACAGAATTCGCCGGCAACTGTTTCACTGCAACAGCTGAAAGAGATGGAAAAAGATATATCTCAGTTGTGATGAAAGCAGACAGTAAAATGTCACGTTTTTCAGAAACTGAAAAAATACTTAACTATGCTTTTAATAACTTCTCCACAGAGGAGATTGTAGAAAAAGGATATCAAGTAAAAGGTCAAAAAACACTACCTGTTGCAAAAGGGAAAGAAAAGTCTGTAGCTATTGAGACAAACAAGGCAATTAACCTTATTGTAAAAAATGGCGAAAAGGAAAATCTTAAGACTAAACTAGTATTAGATAAGGACAAGCTTGATGAAGATGGCAACCTGGTGGCTCCAGTGAAAAAAGGAGATAAGGTTGGTTATCTAACTCTTGAATCCGACAAGAGTGATCTTGGCTTCTTAACAGAGGAAGGGCAAAAGAATATCAGCGTTGATGTTGTAGCTGCTGAAACTGTTGAAAAGTCAAACTGGTTTGTATTATCCATGAGAGCAATCGGAGGCTTCTTCGGTGATATGTGGGATAGTATCACTGGAGCAGTTAAAGGTTTATTCTAAAATTTTATTTTTATGATTGAATATAGTTGCGCGAAGAGTGTATGATAGTTAATAGAATATTAAATGAATAAACGAATAGCGTTGATGAGAACCAGTAATCAGAGTAGCATATCTGAAGAGAGCCAGTGGGTGGTGCAAACTGGCGATATCGTCTGATGAATCCATCTCGGAGCAGGATATCGAAATCTTAAAGGAGAATAAATATCCTCGGTTTTAAAAGCCGTTATCTTATGAGGTGGTAGGCATTTATATAAAATGCCTATAACTAGGGTGGCAACGCGGATAAAACTTCCGTCCCTTTTAGGGACGGGAGTTTTTTGTTTGTTTACAATAATTTAAAAGGAGGAATTTAGTATGCTTGATGTAAAACTATTGCGTGCAAACCTTGAAGAAGTTAAGGAAAAGCTAAAACACCGTGGGGAAGATTTGAATGATCTAGATAAATTTGAGGATCTCGATAAACGCCGCAGAGAATTAATTGTTGAAACTGAACAGTTAAAAAGCAGAAGAAATGAAGTCTCCCAACAAATTGCTATGCTGAAAAAAGAGAAAAAGGATGCCGATGCGTTAATTATTGAAATGCGTGAGGTTGGCGAAAAAATAAAAGGCTTCGATCAGGAATTGCGTACAATTGAAGAAGAACTGGATTCAATTATGATGACTATCCCTAATATCCCGCATGAAAGTGTTCCTGTCGGAGATTCTGAGGATGAAAACGTTGAGGCGCGAAAGTGGGGAGAAGTGAGAGACTTTGGATTCGAGCCAAAGCCACACTGGGAGATAGCTGCTGATTTAGGAATCATTGATTTTGAACGCGCTGGAAAAGTTACAGGAAGCCGCTTTGTATTTTACAAAGGATTAGGAGCAAGACTTGAACGTGCTTTAGCAAGCTTTATGTTAGATCTACACGTTGAAGAACATGGTTATACAGAAATGCTTCCGCCTTACATAGTTAATCGTGCAAGCATGACAGGTACGGGCCAGCTGCCTAAATTTGAAGAGGATGCTTTCTTAATTAACAGTGAGGATTACTTCTTAGTTCCTACTGCTGAAGTTCCAGTTACGAACTATCACCGCGATGAAATACTATCTGGTGATGAACTGCCAATAAGCTATGCTGCTTACAGTGCTTGTTTCCGATCTGAAGCAGGATCTGCAGGTCGTGATACACGTGGATTAATTCGCCAGCATCAATTTAACAAAGTAGAGCTCGTTAAATTTGTAAGACCAGAGGATTCTTATGAAGAATTGGAAAAACTAACAGGCCATGCGGAAAAAGTTCTGCAATTGCTTGGGCTTCCATACCGTGTGTTAAAAATGTGTACGGCAGATCTTGGTTTCACAGCAGCTAAAAAATATGATTTAGAAGTTTGGATTCCAAGCTATGAGACGTATCGTGAAATTTCTTCTTGCAGTAATTTTGAAGCCTTCCAGGCTCGTCGTGCCAATATTCGTTTCCGCAGAGATATAAACGCTAAGCCTGAGCATGTTCACACATTAAATGGATCTGGCCTAGCGATTGGACGTACTGTTGCTGCAATCCTTGAAAATTATCAGCAGGAAGATGGATCTGTATTAATTCCAGAAGCTCTTCAACCTTATATGGGTGGAAAAAAAGTTATCACAAAAGCTTAAGATGAAGAGCATTCACAAACTGCTGATATGGGGAAGGGTGCTAAAGTCCATTTGAAGGACTGTGTTGGAATCGATCCCTTCGCCAAATAATAAGTATAACTAACAAAGGGATATCCACATCCGCCAAGTTTGGCATGTGGATATCCCTTTTTATATAAAAATGAGTGCTCCTTAAAAGTTAGGCATTAATCTGCCTTTTAAGGGATGTTTATATAGATATTTTTTAATAGGAGATAATGCATTGAAGTGGTCAAAATATATTTAATTGGATTCGAATAAGTTATATAGCCTTAAGCGCAGGAATAGCTCAATCTGTTTTAGGTGGGTGGGGAGAGCACGTAGGATAGGGATTTTGAGAAATAACTGGCGGACTATATCTAATAGTAGAATGACAATGAAGATAAAATTAAAGACCTGATTCCGGTAAGAATAGCGAAATCAGGTCCTTTAAGCAGCCCTAATAGGTCAAACCTTCTAGGTAGTATAAAATGTAATATTTTTAAAATACCTTTTTCAATTTTCCAGATTGCTGAATTTGTTCTGATACACGTTCAAGAATATCGTGAACAGCATTTGGATCTTCAGCTAAATCATAATCTTTAATATTTAATCGCAATATTGGGCAAGCATTGAAGGAATTAATCCACTTTTCATATCTTCCATGCATTTCCTCCCAATATTCTACAGGAGTTTGCTGCTCCATTTCTCTGCCGCGCAATTGAATACGGTTAAGAATATCATCCAGGGAGCCTTCCAGATAAATAAGTAAATCTGGATGCGGAAAATATGGAGTCATCACCATAGCTTCAAAAAGACTTGTATAGGTTTCATAATCTGTTGGATTCATGGTTCCTTTGTCATAATGCATTTTTGCGAAGATGCCTGTATCCTCATAAATAGAGCGGTCTTGAATAAAACCACCGCCATATTCGAAAATACGTTTTTGCTCTTTATAGCGTTCTGCTAAGAAATAGATTTGAAGATGGAAGCTCCAACGTGAAAAGTCAGCATAAAAACTGTCAAGATAAGGATTAGTATCTACCTTTTCAAAGGAAGTACGAAAATCGAGTTCTTCTGCTAATGCTTTTGTTAATGTAGATTTTCCAACGCCGACAGTACCGGCTACAGTAATAACAGCACTTTTAGGGATTTGATATTTAGGATGAAGAATCATGAACAAACTCCTTTTTGCAGTTGATTAGATACAGACGTTAAGATCAAATCCAGGTCTTCTTTTCTTAGGATGAAGTCCATTTCATCACCATTAAAGCGAAGTACCGGGATATCAGGATGAGCTGCTTCAAATTCATTCATGAATTGAGCGTAGTCTTCTGATAACTGCATTAAATATTTTTCACTTATATTTTTCTCAAATTCTCTGCCGCGGAGTGCAATTCGATGCATTAGCGTTTCAATACTTGCGTCCAGATAAATGACCATATTAGGTCTTGGCATATCCATAGTTAGTATGGAGTATATGTCTTTGTACTTGCTGAATTGAGACTCTTGTATGGTTCTTTGGGCAAAGATGAGATTTTTAAAGATATGATAATCTGCTACGACGGGTTGATTATTTTGGATATACTTTACTTGAATATCCTCTAATTGTTTATAACGATTACATAGGAAGAACATTTCTGTTTGAAAGCTCCATTCCTGAATATCATCATAGAATTTATCTAAAAACGGATTTTCATCAACTATTTCCTTTAGCAGCTTATATTGAAAATGGCTGGCTATTGCTTTCGCCAATGAAGTTTTCCCCACACCAATGGGACCTTCAACAGTAATAAATGGGGTATGGTTCATATGAGGTCCTCCTTACCTTTATGTTACTCTTTTCTAAAGACCGAGTATTATTGTACCATATAGACTTAAGAATTCATTATAAATAATATTGATAAATAAAGTCCATATTTTTATAATCCTACTGTTTAAGGGGTTTTAGCAAAATGAATGATGATAAATTTTTTATGCAAGAAGCAATTGAACAAGCAAAAGCTGCACAAGACAGTAATGAAGTTCCGATTGGAGCGGTTATTGTTAAAGATGGAAAGATCATTGCTCGTGGGCATAATCTGAGAGAGACGAATCAAAGTGCTACCGCCCATGCTGAAATTCTAGCAATCCAGAATGCTTGCGAGAAATTGGGTACATGGCGACTTGAAGGGGCATCCCTATATGTTACATTGGAACCTTGCCCGATGTGTGCCGGTGCTATTTTGATGTCTCGTGTTGATCGGGTAGTATATGGTGCAAATGATCCAAAAGCAGGCTGTGCGGGAACATTTATGAATCTCCTCGATGATTCACGTTTTAACCATCAATGTGAGGTAATTACAGGGGTATGTGAAGAGGAGTGCAGTCACTTATTAACATCCTTTTTTAGAGACTTAAGGGAAAAGAAGAAACTCGCAAAGAGAAATAGACAGTCGGAAAACAATGGATGAATTTACAGGTTCAAGATATTGCATTTTTATTTATTTATAGGTATACTAATTTATGCGTCAGTAAAGACGCCTAATATTGGTTTCAAATTTGCCGTGCTAGGTGGGAAGGTAGCGGTGTCCTGTACTTGCAATCCGCTCTAGCAAGACGGAATTCCCTCCCTCGGTAGGTACTCTGTAGGGTCTGACCTTTGTAAGTGGTGTTGACGTCTGGGTCCTGCGCAATGGGAACTTATGAACCCTGTCAGGTCCGGAAGGAAGCAGCAGTAAGTAAGACCTCTCATGTGCCGCAGGGCAGCCTGGACTGAGCTAACTGCACTGGTTCCGCTTATGGATATCTATCAACGGAGGGTGCACGGCAGTTATTTACATAAAAAGATTAAAACCATTCGTTTAAAGAATGGTTTTTTTTATGCATTTTTGCCGTTTGTAAATGTCACTATTTACGATATAATATAAGGGATTATGTAAGGAAGGGGCAGGAATATTGGGTTATCAAGCATTATACCGAGTTTGGCGTCCTCAGGCTTTTGAAGATGTGATCGGTCAGGAACATGTTACTAAAACGCTCCAAAATGCCCTGCTGCACCAAAAAATATCCCATGCTTACCTTTTTTCAGGTCCACGTGGGACAGGTAAAACAAGTGCAGCGAAAATATTAGCGAAAGCAGTTAACTGTGAGCATGCCCCAGTTCAGGAGCCATGTAATGAATGTGCATCATGCAGGGGTATAACAGATGGTTCGATCTCTGATGTATTAGAAATTGACGCAGCCTCCAATAATGGAGTTGAAGAAATTAGAGATATACGTGATAAGGTAAAATATGCGCCTTCATCGGTTAAGTACAAAGTGTATATCATTGATGAAGTCCATATGTTGTCAACTGGGGCCTTCAACGCTTTACTGAAAACACTTGAAGAACCACCGGCTCATGTTATATTCATTTTAGCTACTACCGAGCCACATAAAATTCCTCTCACTATTATTTCAAGATGTCAACGCTTCGATTTCAAACGCATCACTCCACAGGATATTGTCGGAAGGATGGAAAGAATCTTAACTGAAACCGGCATTTCATACGATCAGAATGCATTATTGGTTATCGCAAGAGCGGCAGAAGGCGGTATGAGGGATGCCTTGAGTTTGCTGGACCAGGCCATATCATTTGGTTCCGACAACATTACATTAGAGGATGCACTGACCGTTACTGGAGCTGTTTCACAATCCTTTTTAACTAAGATTGTAAGTGCAATCTATAAGAGAGAGACAGCCGAAGCATTAAATCAACTCCAGGAATTACTAGCTTTAGGGAAAGATCCAATTCGTTTTGTTGAAGATATGATTCTGTATTTTCGGGACATGCTCCTATTTCAGGCGGCACCAGAGCTCGAGGATTCAATGGAAAGAGTTTATATAGATCAAGATTTTAAAGAACTTGCTGAAAACATTTCGTCAGATCAACTTCATTTTTGGATTGATCAATGGAATCGTTCTATTCAGGAAATGAAGTGGTCCAGTCACCCTAGAATATTTTTGGAGGTTTTGTTGGTAAAGCTTTGCCAAAGTGAACCGGAAAGCAGCAAGAGTTCAGTTACAGACGACACGATTCAAAAACTAATGAATAAAATCAATCAACTGGAAACTCAGTTAAACACCATACGTGAAAATGGAGTTGCGATTAATAAAGACTCAGCTCCTGCTAAAGAAAAGGCTAAAGTAACAACAAACCGATCCTTTAAAGTGCCGGTAGGACGAGTTAACGATATATTAAAAAGAGCAACCAAGCCCGATTTATTAAAGATAAAAAGCAATTGGGGTGGAATGCTTGAATCGCTGAAAAAATCACAGGCGGCATTATTAAATGATGCAGAACCTGTAGCTGCCTCCAATGATGCTTTTGTGTTAAAATTCAAATATGAAATTCATTGCCAAATGGCTATGAATAATCAGGAGTTCATCAGTGGTTTAAAGGGTACACTACAGCAAGTGACAGGCAATCTATACGATATTGTTGGCATTCCGGAAGAAAGCTGGCATAAAATTCGCCAGGAGTTTGTTTCTACTCAAAAACAAGACCAACCGGAATCTCAAGAGACAAATGAGGAAACAGAAGATCCGCTGATTTTTAAAGCAAGAGAACTTTTCGGCGATGAACTTTTAGAAATAAAAGATTAATTTTATGGAGGTAACAATATGCGCGGAATGGGCAATATGCAAAATATGATGAAACAAATGCAAAAAATGCAAAAGAAAATGGCGGAGGCTCAAGAAGAGCTTGGTCAAAAACGAATCGAAGGTACAGCTGGCGGAGGCATGGTGACAGTTATAGCTACAGGCCATAAAGAAATCGTTGATGTGAAAATCAAAGAAGAAGTAGTGGATCCTGACGATATCGAAATGTTGCAGGACCTTGTGCTTGCAGCTACAAATGACGCATTAAGAAAAGTGGATGAAATGACAAATAACACAATGGGTCAATTCACTAAAGGGTTAAATTTACCGCCAGGATTCATGTAAGGAGAAAAATTATGCATTATCCTGAACCGATATCCAAATTAATAGACAGTTTTATGAAATTGCCAGGTATTGGCCCGAAAACGGCCGCCAGACTGGCATTTTTTGTTTTGGACATGAAGGAAGACACAGTACTGGACTTTGCAAAAGCATTAGTTAATGCAAAGAGAAATTTAATGTATTGTTCTGTATGTGGTCATATTACTGATAAAGATCCTTGTTATATTTGTGATGATAATTATCGAGACAAATCTATTATTTGTGTCATACAAGAACCAAAAGATGTAATTGCTATGGAGAAAATGAGAGAATTTAATGGACTTTATCATGTGTTGCACGGCAGTATTTCTCCAATGGATGGAATAGGACCCGAAGATATAAATATTCCAAGCCTATTGAAGAGATTGCAGGATGAAACGGTAAAGGAAGTTATTCTGGCTACAAACCCTAATATTGAAGGAGAAGCAACAGCTATGTATATCTCCAGACTACTAAAACCAACTGGTATAAAGGTCACTCGTATTGCTCACGGTCTTCCAGTTGGCGGTGACTTGGAATATGCAGATGAGGTTACCTTATCAAAAGCTATCGAGGGTAGAAGAGAATTGTAACGATTGTAAGGAGGAAATACCTTGTTGTTTCGTAGAAAAGGAAAGCTGCGCAAGGAATTTGATGAAAAGCTTCTGGAGGATATCGGTACGATGAAGGTGAATTGGTTTAACCATAAAAGCCTTATCGAGACGAGTTACGATCCTTCATTTGATACAATCTCCCAAGCAAAGTTGAGTGAATTAAAGTATTATTATTTATTTAAAGAAGCGCGGAAACGGAAAATATCGGTCAAATAGGGTGTTGAGCACTAAATGATTGTTCTAATTTAATGGCCTGTCTCATACAGTATGAACAAATACTTGGGAGGGGTTTAATTGGAACATGGTGTATTTATTGCTGTTGTTGTCGGTATGATTCTTTTATTATTCCTAGTTGGAACACCTTTTAAGCCATTAAGGATGCTGGGACGTTTTTCAGTCAAGCTGATTATGGGAGCCGTTATATTATATATTGTTAATATAGTAGGCGGAAAATATGGGATGCATATCCCGATTAATCCATCCACTACTCTTGTATCTGGAATTTTAGGATTCCCTGGAGTTGCAGCTTTAATAGTAATTCAAAAATGGATTATCTCCTGAAAAGTTAGGCTGCAATCAGCAGTCTAACTTTTTTTGAAAAAAAGTATTGCAATATAGATATGTAAGTGATATATTAATAAACGTCGCTGCTGCAGTAAATAACATGAAGCAAGCGATAAAGAAAAAATAAAAAAGTTGTTGACAAAAGGTTGCTAACTTGATATGATAGTTAAGTCGCCAAAACGACAACAAAACAGATTGTTCTTTGAAAACTAAACAAAACGAAACGCCAAGCAAGTCTAAAAACAAGAGATTTTTAAAATCTCGTCAATTTGCTTTAAAATTTAGCTAGATCAAACATCTTTCGGAGAGTTTGATCCTGGCTCAGGACGAACGCTGGCGGCGTGCCTAATACATGCAAGTCGAGCGAATCT
>NZ_VENN01000013.1:0-3419 GCF_008087365.1 Bacillus sp. E214
CAAATAGTCCGGTAATGATGGCGAAGAGGCCACACCCGTTCCCATTCCGAACACGGAAGTTAAGCTCTTCAGCGCCGATGGTAGTTGGGACGCGAGTCCCTGTGAGAGTAGGACGTTGCCGGGCAATTTAAGAAACCAGTTCAGTTGATGAGCTGGTTTTTTTGTGCGGTTTTTTAGGGACCAAGAGAGATCATTTATACTTGTTTGGGCTTGATGAGATCGGGAAGGATTTTTCGTCAAGGGTACTACCTTAAAGACGTGTGGAAGCTATAGAAAAGCTGCGCTATTCAACACCTATGGGACATCTTTGCCTGATCTATGGATAAAAGGTGTCTGAAAGGTAGGTGAAGTGTGGAGGAAAGCAGCTATGCCCTACCTATGCCCTACCTATGCCTGACCTATGCCGGGTTAAAGGTGCTTCATAGGTAGGTGAAGTATGGAGGAAAGCCGTAAGAAAACATGTATAACACACCTATTAGTGAACATACGAGATAATAATAAAATTGGAAAACATATATTAAGGACTCAACCTGGGATTTCAGCTGGGAGACTCCTAAACCTTTTTAATCAAAATCTATAGGGAAGAAGGTCAGGAAAACGTAAGAGAATTGGTTCTTCACTTCTTCTTAATCACAAGCTCATGGATATATACTTACTGAATGTATCCAAGTTAACTAATCGATTGATTAAAAGAAATCCTTGCTAAAATCTCACCGTTATACTCACTCTATTGCTTGAACACAACATAATTGATTCATCTTTACATAGAGAAAGGTTAATGAAATATTGCATATTATAGTGAAAGAAATATATGAACTAAACATCTTTAGAGCATGTCACGAGTTTTAAATATTTCTTTGTAAGAAGAGGAACAGTTTCCTCTTTCATCAGGAGAATTAGTTGCCGTTTATTTTGGTGATGATTTTTATTAACTATGCAAAGAGATTAAGGATAAGGTTCGTATAATTCAATGAATATGGGCTCTTAATTGGCGATTCCTCATTTAAAGGCTATTTGCATAGGGTGGTGCTCCTAAATAAAAAAATAAGCATCCATATTCAAAATCAAGATAGTTCTTTAACTAAACCTTAATACAGAATTATCACTTGTATGAGGAAAAAAGATTGGCTTACAATAACACAAAGGATATATTTGGAAGGTTGGCTGTATTGAGAGTGGCCAAGAGGAGTCTTAAACTTTTAACTAATCAATGGCCTTTTGGAATAACGCTAATAGCACTTTGCATATTTGCATTCTTTAGATTTTTTATAGCAGACTTAGAAATGAAACATGGGTGTATTGTATTACCTTATTCCTTTTTCGCTTGTATCACTGAGTATAGCTGTAGTTGGGCTGCCGCTAGAAAGGAAAAATGATAAGAAAGTGATCATTAGATCTGTCTTTTCAATAGTCATGTCTCTTTTATTAATTTTACTATTATGTTTTATCTACATAGCTCCAATATTCTTCCCTTTCGGAATACCACCGTTATTTTAGCGAACCCATCAATGTTAGGTTCGCTTTTTTATTGATTCAATACACTTCACCATTGCAAAAACTAAGTGATTAGCTTTTTTAAAAGCAGCTAACGGGGCACAGGTTAGTGGATGAAGGAAGTCACTTATACAGTGTTGTATTTAGTATGTTATATAAACAAAAGGGGGTAGTAGGTTAATTAATTATCTATACTATGATAAAAGGAAAGGTACAATCAGAGCTCTCATGCCTTTAAATATAGAGGATCATCTGTAAATAAGGAGGGATGAAATGAAAAAACCACTGTATTTTCTAATCTTCTTGTTGCTCTCTGGGTGCGCACAAAGCGATGAACAACTACCATTAACGGAAAATGCGAGAATTTGCAAAGGATTCTAGAGGATAAAGGATATGATGAGCTGTCCTATGAAGGAGAGAGGACTAGGACGTATACGATAAGTGACTTAACGAAACTTCCCGCTAAACAGGACTGGGCTGTCCAATCCATCGAACCCGAGCCCTATTTGAATAAAGAGTTTCATTTAGTCCGTTTTTTCGTTAAAGGTCATCCATTAGATAATGAGTTCCAGGAGGGGAAAATAAGTGTAACGGTCATGATGTGGAACCGAGAAGTGATTGGAGGAACCTCGTTCCCCTATTCCAAACACAATGATATGCTCGGAGGATCCTATTCACTGGACGGGAAAACCAGTGAAGAAATTCAAAGTAAATAGCATATGACATAAGGTTTAATACTGGATATTAAAAACGAAGTATAACTTTACCAGTCATGAACTAATTAATCAGGGGATCTAAAAGAAAGACCGGAGCTGAATATGTTGAATGTTGGGTTGATTAAAAAAGAAGATGTTCTATACTCTTATAAGTTTATCGGCTGGATTGCTGGGTTTTAGTGAAGGTACGAAAGCTTTCTGGAAAGATTGCATCATTATAAAGAAGAGAATCAATCGATCCATCAGTAATAAAAGATTGTCTTATTCTATAGAAGAAAAAGAAAGTATCAGTAAGTAACGTTTTATATAGTAATTAGAGTAATATCAACATTCCTATATATACTTTGTCTCATGCAAGTATATTGTCACACTGAAAGAAGGTATACCATCTAATATAAAATAACAAGTTTCCGAGAAGATGCTTACCAGGTTGTTTAAGGAAATCCACTATTTTTTTTATGGTTCTGTGTTGGCCATCTCTTTATACATATATAAATAAGACAAGCTAACTGTGTGATTAACGGAGTTATGTAAAAAAACCGATCTTTTTTTCTGCATTATAGAAATATCAATTTTGCGTTTAATTAGCTTCGTTTCTTCTTGATATGGTAAATCGTAAAGTGAGCATAAATATCTCATGCATGCTAACCGCCTCCTGTAGAAGTAGTTTTGAACAAGCTGAGAGTTTCGACGTGAACTGAAATACAGATAGAATCGCTAAATATAGAGGAGATCCGAAGAGATAGAAAAATACATATAAATTCCAGTTTTATATTACTCGAAATAGTGGTATTATAATTAAGTCGCTATGAGATAGAAGGCGGATAAATCCTTGAATGCAAACTTATAAAAAATAATTTATAAAAAGGGTTGCATTCATAAAAAATATAAGTTATTATATAAAAGTTGCTTCTGCAACGCGAAACATTTTGAGAGATTGTTAGTGAATAATATCAAAAAGAAAATGCTTGACAAAAGCTAACTGAATTGATATGATATAAGAGTCGCTAACACGACAGATTGTTCTTTGAAAACTAAACAAAACGAAACGCCAAGCAAGTCTAAAAACAAGAGATTTTTAAAATCTCGTCAATTTGCTTTAAAATTTAGCTAGATCAAACATCTTTCGGAGAGTTTGATCCTGGCTCAGGACGAACGCTGGCGGCGTGCCTAATACATGCAAGTCGAGCGAATCTAAGGGAGCTTGCT
>NZ_VENN01000014.1:0-3060 GCF_008087365.1 Bacillus sp. E214
TCAAAACTGGATAATGTAAGTTTGGCAAGTATGCTTGATTCATTTGGTTAAGTCCTCGAACGATTAGTATCCGTCAGCTCCATGTGTCACCACACTTCCACCTCGGACCTATCAACCTGATCATCTTTCAGGGTTCTTACTAGCTTGCGCTATGGGAAATCTCATCTCGAGGGGGGCTTCATGCTTAGATGCTTTCAGCACTTATCCCGTCCGCACGTAGCTACCCAGCTATGCTCTTGGCAGAACAACTGGTACACCAGCGGTGCGTCCATCCCGGTCCTCTCGTACTAAGGACAGCTCCTCTCAAATTTCCTGCGCCCACGACGGATAGGGACCGAACTGTCTCACGACGTTCTGAACCCAGCTCGCGTACCGCTTTAATGGGCGAACAGCCCAACCCTTGGGACCGACTACAGCCCCAGGATGCGATGAGCCGACATCGAGGTGCCAAACCTCCCCGTCGATGTGGACTCTTGGGGGAGATAAGCCTGTTATCCCCGGGGTAGCTTTTATCCGTTGAGCGATGGCCCTTCCATGCGGAACCACCGGATCACTAAGCCCGACTTTCGTCCCTGCTCGACTTGTAGGTCTCGCAGTCAAGCTCCCTTGTGCCTTTACACTCTGCGAATGATTTCCAACCATTCTGAGGGAACCTTTGGGCGCCTCCGTTACTCTTTAGGAGGCGACCGCCCCAGTCAAACTGCCCACCTGACACTGTCTCCCACCCCGATCAGGGGTGCGGGTTAGAATGTCAATACAGCCAGGGTAGTATCCCACCGATGCCTCCACCGAAGCTGGCGCTCCGGCTTCAAAGGCTCCTACCTATCCTGTACAAGCTGTACCAAAATTCAATATCAGGCTGCAGTAAAGCTCCACGGGGTCTTTCCGTCCTGTCGCGGGTAACCTGCATCTTCACAGGTACTATAATTTCACCGAGTCTCTCGTTGAGACAGTGCCCAGATCGTTACGCCTTTCGTGCGGGTCGGAACTTACCCGACAAGGAATTTCGCTACCTTAGGACCGTTATAGTTACGGCCGCCGTTTACTGGGGCTTCAATTCGCACCTTCGCTTGCGCTAAGCGCTCCTCTTAACCTTCCAGCACCGGGCAGGCGTCAGCCCCTATACTTCGCCTTGCGGCTTCGCAGAGACCTGTGTTTTTGCTAAACAGTCGCCTGGGCCTTTTCACTGCGGCTCTTCGAGGCTATAAACCTCTAATGAGCACCCCTTCTCCCGAAGTTACGGGGTCATTTTGCC
The DNA here is from genome assembly GCF_008087365.1 of Bacillus sp. E214. Classification (NCBI taxonomy): domain Bacteria; kingdom Bacillati; phylum Bacillota; class Bacilli; order Caryophanales; family Bacillaceae; genus Bacillus; species Bacillus sp. E214. The sequence goes on from NZ_VENN01000014.1 coordinate 1,256, forward strand.
GAGTTCCTTAACGAGAGTTCTCTCGATCACCTTAGGATTCTCTCCTCGCCTACCTGTGTCGGTTTGCGGTACGGGCACCTTCTTCCTCGCTAGAGGCTTTTCTTGGCAGTGTGGAATCAGGAACTTCGGTACTCTAGTTCCCTCGCCATCACAGCTCAGCCTTATGTGATGAGCGGATTTGCCTGCTCATCGGCCTAACTGCTTGGACGCGCATATCCAACAGCGCGCTTACCCTATCCTACTGCGTCCCCCCATCACTCAAATGGAAGAGAGGTGGTACAGGAATATCAACCTGTTGTCCATCGCCTACGCCTTTCGGCCTCGGCTTAGGTCCCGACTAACCCTGAGCGGACGAGCCTTCCTCAGGAAACCTTAGGCATTCGGTGGAAGGGATTCTCACCCTTCTTTCGCTACTCATACCGGCATTCTCACTTCTAAGCGCTCCACATGTCCTTCCGGTCATGCTTCACAGCCCTTAGAACGCTCTCCTACCACGCATACCATACGGTATGCATCCACAGCTTCGGTGATACGTTTAGCCCCGGTACATTTTCGGCGCAGAGTCACTCGACCAGTGAGCTATTACGCACTCTTTAAATGGTGGCTGCTTCTAAGCCAACATCCTGGTTGTCTGGGCAACTCCACATCCTTTTCCACTTAACGTATACTTTGGGACCTTAGCTGGTGGTCTGGGCTGTTTCCCTTTTGACTACGGATCTTATCACTCGCAGTCTGACTCCCGAGTATAAGTCTTTGGCATTCGGAGTTTGTCTGAATTCGGTAACCCGATGAGGGCCCCTAGTCCAAACAGTGCTCTACCTCCAAGACTCTAAACTCGAGGCTAGCCCTAAAGCTATTTCGGAGAGAACCAGCTATCTCCAGGTTCGATTGGAATTTCTCCGCTACCCACACCTCATCCCCGCACTTTTCAACGTGCGTGGGTTCGGACCTCCATCCAGTGTTACCTGGACTTCATCCTGGACATGGGTAGATCACCTGGTTTCGGGTCTACGACCACATACTGCAAACGCCCTATTCAGACTCGCTTTCGCTGCGGCTCCGTCTCATCAACTTAACCTTGCATGGGATCGTAACTCGCCGGTTCATTCTACAAAAGGCACGCCATCACCCATAAAAGGGCTCTGACTACTTGTAGGCACACGGTTTCAGGATCTCTTTCACTCCCCTTCCGGGGTGCTTTTCACCTTTCCCTCACGGTACTGGTTCACTATCGGTCACTAGGGAGTATTTAGCCTTGGGAGATGGTCCTCCCGGATTCCGACGGGATTCCTCGTGTCCCGCCGTACTCAGGATCCACTCGGGAGGGAACGAAGTTTCGACTACAGGGTTGTTACCTTCTCTGACGGACCTTTCCAGGTCGCTTCATCTACCCCGTTCCTTTGTAACTCCACAATGAGTGTCCTACAACCCCAGATGGCAAGCCATCTGGTTTGGGCTGATTCCGTTTCGCTCGCCGCTACTCAGGAAATCGCATTTGCTTTCTCTTCCTCCGGGTACTTAGATGTTTCAGTTCCCCGGGTGTGCCTTCATACACCTATGAATTCAGTGTAAGATACTGCCCCATTACGGGCAGTGGGTTTCCCCATTCGGAAATCTCCGGATCAAAGCTTACTTACAGCTCCCCGAAGCATATCGGTGTTAGTCCCGTCCTTCATCGGCTCCTAGTGCCAAGGCATCCACCGTGCGCCCTTATTAACTTAACCGTTAAAAAACTCTTACTCGGTTTTTATTAAAACGCATTTACTTTGCCTTACATTACATTATCCAGTTTTCAAAGAACGATT
>NZ_ML701734.1:0-467 GCF_008087365.1 Bacillus sp. E214
TGCCAAGGCATCCACCGTGCGCCCTTATTAACTTAACCGTTAAAAAACTCTTACTCGGTTTTTATTAAAACGCATTTACTTTGCCTTACATTACATTATCCAGTTTTCAAAGAACGATTTTGGTGGAGCCTAGCGGGATCGAACCGCTGACCTCCTGCGTGCAAAGCAGGCGCTCTCCCAGCTGAGCTAAGGCCCCGTTTTATGGGTATGGGTTTATATGGTGGGCCTAAATGGACTCGAACCATCGACCTCACGCTTATCAGGCGTGCGCTCTAACCAGCTGAGCTATAGGCCCCTATCCCGTTTTAAATCATGTTCACATAAAAAAAGAGTCAATCTTTTTCTATGAAGGATTGCTCCTTCAAAACTAAACAAAACTACTGGCCAATAAGTCTATTTTCCTTAGAAAGGAGGTGATCCAGCCGCACCTTCCGATACGGCTACCTTGTTACGACTTCACCCCAATC
>NZ_VENN01000017.1:0-1617 GCF_008087365.1 Bacillus sp. E214
TCGTATTATAAGGTTGACCAAGTTATTGGTTGACCTTTTTCTTTTAGGTCTAGAATACTAGAGGTAGCTGGGGTAGAACGACCGCCCCCGTGGGATTCCATCCCGACAACTAAACCGTTCGCCCCCTACTTATAGAAACATGATTGAAGCTGGTTGGGACACAGATCTCGTATAACAAGCGAAGCTATGACACTATAAGGAGCCATATAGGGGTTACCAGCTAATTCAATAATGAGGAGGAGATACTCATGAATCCAGTCATTGGTCTGGATGTGGCAAAAGGTGAAAGTCAGGTTCAAGCATTCTTGGAGAAAAAGAAGCCTTACAAAAAGAGCTTTAAAGTCGCACATACACTGGATGGATTACAGGAACTTCAAGAATTTATCGATGAAGTGGAAACAGTGTCTGGATCAAAGCCACCTCTTGTTTTGGAATCCACAGGGCATTATCATATACCAGTTGTACAGTATTTTGAGAAACGAGGGTATCTGTTAATCGTTGTGAATCCACTCATTTCTTACAAGGCAAAAAGTTCAAGTTTACGTAAAGTCAAAACAGACGTCATTGATGCCCACCATCTCTGCGAGCTGTATTATAAAGAGGATTTAGAGCCTTATAAAAAGCGTGGCATCCAGCTTTTGAACTTACGTAATCTGACGAGACAACATGAGAATTTGACAGGTATGTTCATACAGGCGAAGTTACAGTTTCAATCCGTACTGGATCAAGTGTTTCCAGCGTATGTAGGGGTGTTTGGAGAATTATATTCAGATGTTTCTTTACGTACATTATCGGCTTTCCCTACCTCTAAACAGGTATTAGAAGCTGGTGAAGAGATTTTATCTAAGAAGATTTATGATTTGTGCAAGAGCCGATCTCGACAATGGGCCTGTAATCAAGCAAACAAACTCGTGAAAGCAGCTGGCCAGAACCCTTTTCAACAGACCCTATACCATAGTCATCTGATTAGTTTAGAAATGCTTATTAACATTCTTCTGGAATATAAAAAGCATCTATCCAAACTTGAGGAAGAGATAGATGCTTTAGCAAAAAATATAGAAGAATATAAGATTATCCAATCCATTCCTGGTATCGGTGAAAAAATCGCGGCAACGATTATTTCTGAAATTGGAGAAATAGATCGGTTTAATCACCCTAAGAAGTTGGTAGCCTTTGCGGGAATCGATCCCAGTGTATTCGAGTCAGGTACCTTCAAAGGTACCAAGAATCACATCACAAAAAGAGGATCCAGCAGGCTAAGACATGCCTTATTCACAGCTGTCCGTTGTGCCATTCGAGATGCACGTAAGGCCCGAACGACCAAGGAACTCATCCCTCGAAATAAAAGATTACGTGAGTTTTATGACAAAAAGCGAGAAGAAGGAAAACCTTATCGAGTAGCCATTATTGCCTGTGCAAACAAACTTTTACATTGGATATACGCTCTTTTGAAAAGCAAATCAACCTTCCAAGATGTCGCTTAAAATAGATTTTCACATATCTTCAAGGAACTTCCATATCAATAAAGGAAGTTTATTTGTCATGCCTTAATTTCAGTATAACATGCTTAAATTATAAGATTGAGTGAAATGTTTGACAAACTATTAGCTGGTTTAG